>NZ_QGDQ01000024.1 GCF_003149145.1 Quadrisphaera granulorum
TGATGGGTTCCTTCGCAAGTCCCATCGTTCCAGGTAGATCGACACCCGCTCCTACGTGATCAGCCCCTCACCCGCACCGACGCGGTGGATCGAGGCTCAGCGGACCTCCACGAACGCAGGAGGACGGAAGACGCTCCGGACGAGCGGGCGATCTCCCTAGCGTGATCCACATGAGTCTCACTCGTGTCGTCTCCGCTGCTGTGAGCGCTGTGACCCTGGCCGTGGGAGCTGTTCTGGTCTCCGGCGCTGCGTCGGCGGCTGGTCCAACCCCTGGGCCGGCCTTCGTCTCGTGCCAGAACAGCACGCCCCTGACCCCGCTGGTCGACGGCGGCCTGCGGTCGGCGAGCATCCCGTTCGACCTGTCCTTCGGTGGCGTCACGCGCCAGGAGCTGTGGGCTACGGAGGACGGGTACGTGGTGTTCACGCCCCAGCGGATGTGGGGGTCGTCGTATGACCTCACGACAGTGGTCCGGCCCCTGATCGCGCCGTTCTGGGCGGATGCCACCGAGTACCGGCCCTCCGAACGGGTGTACTCGGGGACGACGACGTTCGAGGGGTACCCGGCGATGTGCCTCAGCTGGCTCTCCACGGCTCCGGCAGTCACCGCACCTTCCGCTGAGCAGCCGAGCAACCGCTACCAGCTCCTCCTCGTGAACCGGAACGACCGTGGGCCGGGCGAGTTCGACATGGTCTTCAACTACGACCGGATCCAGTGGGACGAGACCGGGTTCTACCGCTTCGAAGCCGGGGCGACGGTCGGCTGGAGCGACGGCCGCACGGGCGTGGAGTTCGCCGGGAGCCGCAAGGACGGCGCCTTCCTCGATTCCGGCCCTCGGGCGCTGACCAAGGGCTGGCAGGCCGGCGACTACGCCCCGGTGCTCGGGCGCTACGTGCTCCCCTACGGACAGGGGCTGCAGCCGACGGCATCTCCGACGACGGCGCCTCCGACGACGGCGCCTCCGACGACGGCGCCTCCGACGACGGCGCCTCCGACGACGGCCTCTCCGACGACGGCGCCTCCGAAGAGCGTCGTCGACCTGCGGGTCGGCGTCGGCGGTCCCTACCTGGCCCGACGCGGCGGCTTGGTCGCCTACACCGTCACCGTGCTGAACCGCGGCACCACCACGAGCGCCCCCACCGTCGTGGGGGTCCAGCTGACGGGGGTGACCGTCCAGTCGACGACGCCGCCCGGGCTGGCCGACGGCTCCGTGAGCGCCGGCCAGGCCTCCGTGACCGGCAGGCGGTGGGCCGTGCCAGCGCTCGCCCCGGGGGCGACGTTCACCACGCCGATCTACGCCAACGCCTCCGGCGCCGGTGGCAGGCCCGTCGCTGTCGCCGGTGCGAAGGCCGTCGTCGCACCGAGCGGCCCGGAGCCTGAGCTGACTCTGGTCAACAACGTCGCGCAGGCGGTCACCGTGGTTTTGCCGTGACCCTCCCCGACCCGGCGCCGGCGGTGTCGTCTACGCAACCGAGGAAGGCCCACGGTGCGAGGCGGCCCAAGAGCGACTCGCCGGTGCGCCTGTCGAACCAGCCCTGTTCGCCGGTCGCCAGGATGCGCAGGACCACCCCTTCGCTGATGGCGACGAGCAGCTCGGCCTGGTCCTCGGGCGTGATCGGTGCCCGCAGCGACAGGCCGAACGTCGAGAGCACTGCGCGGTTGAGGTCACCCCAGACGTCTCGCTGCGCGGTCCGGGCCGCGACGAGCGCGGCGTGGAGCCGGGGCCGCCCCTGTGTGAGCACCGAGCCGAGGAGGCGAGCCTTGGCCGACGGCCTGTCGAGGACCCAGGCCAGCTCGGCCGCCGTCACGGCGTGCGCGAAGGCCGAGAAGTCACCCGGTGCGCCCTCCGTGACCTGCGCGCCGAGGGTGAAGCCGGCGTCGTACATCCCTCCGTGAGCCGAGACGGAGTACGACAGCACGTCCTCGACGAGACCCTCGTGCCGCGGCCAGCGGTCCTTTACCTGCGCGGCGGTGACGGACCCCCGGCCGTCGGCGGTGGTTGCCGCGGCCACCTGGGGGAAGGAGAGCGCCTCGAAGAGGCGGGGTGAGGTGGCCCCGGTGAGGTCCTCGGCGAGGACCGCGGTCGCTCCGGCCAGCAGCTGCTCGGTCAGGGCGTCCTCGGCGAGGACCCGTCGCCCGCGCTCGGTGCGTCGGGTGCCCGTCACGGGGTCGGTGAGGCGCGCCAGCACCTGAGGAGCGGCCGGGGGCGCCGCCGTGCTCGCTGGGCCGTCGGCAGGGGCCGGCCCGCGGGGCGGCTCGCCTGGTTCGAGTGCGGCGTGGGCCAGCACGTCGAGCCCACGCTGCAGGCGGTGGGCGCAGCGCCGCGCCACCGCCGGGTCGTCACCCCCCTCCAGTGCCACGAGGTGCACTCCGTCGAGGAGGGCGGACAGGCCACGCGCGAGGTCGGCGAGGTGCACGCCCGCGCGGGGACGTAGGCCACGCGCCCGCAGCGCGCACGAGAGCACGGAGGACCACGCGTCGTCGGCTGCTGCGCGGCCCTCCCGCGCCACGGCCTGCAGCCTCGGGTCACCGCTGGCCAGCACCACGGCCACCACGTGAAGCCGGTGCAGCAGGGGATCACGGGGGAGGTGGAGGCCCAGCTCGACCCACTGCTCGCCCAGGGGCCGCGACGCGTCTGCCGCAGCGTCCGCCAGCGCCTGTCGTTGGGTCCGCTCGAGGTGCCCTCCCCACAGGGACCTCACGAGCAGGTGGGCTACGAGGTCCTGGGCCAGGTCGCCCTGGCGCGGCCAGCGGTCGCGCACGTGCGCTGGGGTGGCCCGCAGGGGCCCGAGCCGGGTCGCGGCGTCGGCCACAGCCTGCGCGGAGAGCTGGTCGAGCATGCGGCAGCGGTTCCCGCCCTGGGCCGTTGCCCTGTCGGTCACCGCGAGGGGGGCGCCGACCTCGGCGGCCAGCAGCTGCAGCGCACCCTCGACGATTCGACGCGTCGTGGGGTCGGAGGCCAGCGCCCTACGCCCCTGTGCCGTCCGCCGGTTGCTCGTGGCCCGTCCAGCCAGGTGGCGCAGCACCGTGGCGTCCAGTGGTGCGTCGACAGCACTCTCCCCGCCCACCCGACCATGATCCCGCTCTCAGCGGCTCCGTGCCGGCAGCGTCGTGAAGCCGCTGGCGTGGAACACGAGCGGACCCGGCTCCAGCACGCGGTGAGCGTGCACGCGCAGCAGCACCACCACGTGGTCACCGCCCGGCAGCTCCTCCTCGACGGAGCACTCGAGCCACGCGGCGGCGCCGTCGACGAAGACCGCTCCGCCGTCGCCGTCCACCAGCGACAGGCCGGCGAACCTGTCGGCGGTGCGGGAGGCCAGCTGACGCGCGGTGGTGTCGTGCGCCTCGCCGAGCACGGAGATGCCCAGGCGGCCGCCCGCTCCCGCCTCGCGCAGCTTCGGCCAGGTCGACGACGCCCTGTCGACGCAGACGAGCACGAGCGGTGGGTCGAGCGAGACGGACGTGAACGAACTCATCGCCATCCCGATCGGGGTGCCACCGATGCGCGCGCAGGCCGACACCACCCCGCTGGGGAAGCGCCCGAACGCGTCGCGGAGCGCGCGGTGCGCTGAGGCGGCATCGGGGGCGTCGTCGACGTCGGTCAGACCCGCGTCCGTTCCGGTCACCGGGGTGCTCACGCGGTCGCCCAGGTGCGCGCCGCGGCACCGGGGTGGTCGGCGGGCAGGTGGCGGCGGCCTGCGCCGAACATGCGCTCGCGCAGGGTCTGCTCGGTGTACTCGGTGGGGAACCTGCCGGCGGCGCGCAGGCGCGGCACCACGTGCTCGGCGACGTCGTCCACCGACCCGGGCTGCACGAACGGCTCCAGGAGGAAGCCGTCGACCCCGGTGGAGTCGACGAGGTCGAGCACCTGCTCGACGACGTCGTCGGGGGAGCCGACGGCCACGAGGCCGCGAGAACCGCGAGTGCGGTGAGCTTCGATCACGTCACCCACCGTAGGACCGGGCCCATCACCGGCCTGCCGCAGATGCCTTTCGATCTGGCTCTGGCCCATCTCGGTGCGGATGCCCGCGAACGGCGCATCCGGGTCGTACGCGCCGAGGTCGATGCCGGTGAACAGCGCGTAGCTGGCGATGGCGGTCTCGCGGGTGTTCAGCGCCAGGTACTCGGCATAGCGGCGCTGCGCCTGTTCGCGGGTGGGGGCGACGACGACGGACAGCCCCACCATCGTCTTCACCGAACCCGGCGCCCGTCCGGCCTCGACGGCGAGCCGGTCCAGCGTCGCCACGTGCTCGGCGAGCTTGGCCTTGGTCGACCCCTGGAGGAAGACGCACTCCGCGTGCCGTGAGCCCACGCCCAGCCCCGCCTTCGACGTGCCGGCCTGGAACAGCACGGGCGTGCGCTGGGGCGAGGGTGCGGTGTTGCTGTACCCGTCGACGGAGAAGTACCGGCCGGTCCGGGTCACGCGGTGGACCTTGGCCGGGTCGGCGTAGGTGCGGCTGGCCTTGTCGGCCAGCACGGCATCGTCCTCCCAGGAGCCTTCGAGGATGGCGTAGGTGGTGAGCAGATGGTCCTCGGCCATGGCGTACCGCTCGTCGTGGGGGACCATCGGCCGACCGAAGTTGGCCGAGGCGCTCTCCGCGAAGCTCGACGTCACGACGTTCCAGCCGATGCGACCGCGGGTGAGGTGGTCGAGGGTGGAGAAGCGGCGTGCGTTGGCGAACGGCGGTTCGAACATCGTCGAGGCCGTCACCACGAAGCCCAGCTGCTGCGCCGCCTGCGCCATCGCCGGGACGAGGAGCATCGGGTCGAGGCGGGGGAGCTCCATCGCCTCGCGGGCGTTGACGTCGGGGCGGACCCCGCCGATCTCACCGTGGCCGTAGCTGTCCGCCAGGAAGCAGAAGTCGAAGGTGGCGTCCTGCAGGCGCTGGGCGGTCTCCACCCAGTACGACAGGTCGGCGTACCGGTGGGTCTGGTTGTGGGGGTGCGTCCACGTCGTCATCCCACCGACGTTGAGGACGGGCGTCTCGAACAGGCCGAGCTTGATGTGCTTGCTGGGGGCAGGACGCGTGGGGGCAGAGGACATGGCGGTGCTCCTGAGCTGGGGTGACGGGGTGGCTGCTGGCCGGGTGGGGGGCGGGAGCAGCCGGGCTCAGGGGCGAAGGTCGCCGCGGGTGGTGTCCTCGGCGTACAGGGGCATCTTGCGCGTCGTCGCGAGGCACGCGGGGTGCACGTGCGCGCGACGGGGGATCACCCGGGGGACGCTAGGTGCGGCCCCGTATGCGCGTCAACGGGGTCGGGCCACATCGGACGGCGCGTCCGCCGGCTGCTCGTGGTGGGCGAGCCAGGTGCGCAGAATCCGCTCGAGCGCGGCCGCGTCGTCGTCGTCCAGCTGGCCCACGAGCCGGTGCTCGTTGGCGACGTGAGTGGTGAACGCCTCGTCGATGAGCCGCCGTCCGGCCCCCGTCAGCGCCACCACGCGGCTGCGCCCGTCGGTCTCGCTGACGCGCCGAACCACGAGACCAGCGCGTTCGAGCCGGTCCAGGCGCTTGGTGGTGCCGCCCGTGGTGACCATCGTGGCGGTGGCGAGGTCGCCGGCCGTGAGCTCGGTGGCCGTGCGCCGCAGGGTGGCGAGGACGTCGAAGTCGCCCTCGGACAGTCCATAGGCCTCGTAGACGACCTCCAGCTCGCGGGTGAGTGCCGCGGCCAGCCGGTGGAGGCGTCCGATGAGCCCGAGCGGGGAGACGTCGAGGTCGGGGCGCTCGATGCGCCACTGCTCCTGGATGCGCGCCACCCGGTCCGTCATGCCCTGGACTCTATCTTCCTGGTAAGGCATCCTGTCTTCCGTGGAAGATAAATGGCGCTGGGTCGCCGTCACCGCTGTCGCCCCCATTTCCTGGGGCACCGCCTACTGGGTGACCGGCCACGCGCTGCCCGCCCACGAGCCCCTGTGGGGAGGCGTGCTCCGAGCCCTGCCTGCCGGCCTCGTGCTGCTCGCCCTGCCCCTGCACGGCTCCGCGAGTGCAGGGCGGGGCCGCAGGGTGCACGGCGTCTGGTGGTGGCGCGCCGCGGTGCTCGGCACCCTCGTCAACGGCGCGTTCTTCTCCCTCGTCTACGCCAGCGCCCAGCTGCTGCCCTCGTCCGTGGCCGCCACCGTGACAGGCCTCAGCCCGCTCGTCGTGCTCGTCCTCGCGTGGGCCTTGCTCGCCCAGCGACCACGCCTGGCGACGACGGCGTCCGCACTGATCGGGCTGGTCGGCGTCGTCCTGCTGGTCGGTGCCGCCGCCTCCGGGCTGGACCCGCTCGGCGTGCTCGCCGCCGTGGCCGCAGTGGTCGTCTTCGCCGTCGGCACCGTGCTGTCCCAGCGCTGGACCCGCAGCGCCGCGGCTGCCGGTGAAGCCGTGCCGCCCGCGCTGACCATGACGGCCTGGCAGCTCACCCTCAGCGGGCTCCTGCTCGCGCCGGTGGCCGCCGCCGTCGAGGGCGCACCGCCCTCCCTCGACGGCGCGGGCCTGCTGGCCCTGGCCTACGTCTCCCTCGTGGCCACCGCGCTGGCCTTCACCGCCTGGTTCGCCGGCCTCGCGCGGCTCGACGCGAGCGCCGTCGCCGTCGTCGGGCTCCTCAACCCGGTGGCCGGCGTGGCGCTGGGCACCCTGCTCGCGGGCGAGCACCTCAGCGCCCTCCAGTGGGTGGGGCTGCTGCTCGTGCTGGGCGGCGTGGCGCTGGGACAGGCCCGCCGTAGGGTCGTCGGTCGTGAGCCAGCGACCGGACCTGAGGATCTTCACCGAGCCCCAGCAGGGGGCCACGTACTCCCAGCTGCTGGCCATGGCCCGGCGGACCGAGGAGACGGGGTTCAGCGCCTTCTTCCGCTCTGACCACTACCTCGCGATGGTGGACGATCCCGCGAACGCCCTGCCCGGCTCGACCGATGCGTGGACCACCCTCGCTGGCCTCGCCCGTGAGACGAGCAGGGTGCGCCTGGGCACGTTGGTGTCCTCCGCAACGTTCCGCCATCCCGGCGTGCTCGCGGTGCAGGTCGCGCAAGTCGACGAGATGTCCGGCGGCCGCGTGGAGCTGGGTCTGGGCGCGGGGTGGTTCGAGGCCGAGCACGCCGCCTACGCCATCCCGTTCCCCCCTCTCAAGGAGCGGTTCGACAGGCTGGCTGAGCAGCTGGAGCTCATCACCGGGATGTGGTCCACGCCGGCGGGCAGCACGTACGACTTCTCCGGTCAGCACTACACCGTGACGGACAGCCCGGCGCTGCCCAAGCCGGTGCAGCAGCCGCTGCCCGTGGTGGTCGGCGGTGCGGGCAAGAAGCGCACCCCGGAGCTCGCCGCCCGCTATGCGGCGGACTTCAACGCGGGCTTCTGCACCCCCGAGGACGCCGGCCAGCGCTTCGCCCGGGTGCGCGCCGCGTGCGAGGCGATCGGGCGCGACCCGGGCACCATCGAGCTGTCGGTGGCGCACCTGCTCGTCCTCGGGAAGGACGACGACGAGGTGGCGCGCCGCGCCCGTGCCGTCGGCCGTGACCCCGAGCAGATCCGGGAGCAGGGGTTCTGCGGCACGCCGGGCGAGGTGGTCGAGCTGCTGGGGCGCTACCGCGAGGCGGGCGCGACCCGGTTCTACCTGCAGGTGCTCGACCTGGCCGACCTCGACCACCTCGACGCGTTCGCGTCCCTGGTGACCCCGCAGCTGTAGCCCCCTCCCGTCGCGGCGGAGGCGGAGGCGGTCAGGCGTGTCGGTGGGCCACCGGGGTGGGTGCTGCCTTCTTGCCAAGCAGCGGCTCGATGACGTCCGCGCCCTTCTCGGAGGCGAACGCGAGCAGTGCGCCGACCACGAGCGACACCACGGACGCGAGGACGGCCGCTCCGCTGGCTCCTGTGCCGAAGAAGCACGCGGCGCCGACGAAGGCGCCGGGGATGAAGGCCAGCGGCTTCCACGCGGCCTGCACGCACATGCCGAACGCGCCGATCGCCACCGCCAGGCCCAGGACGGCCGCGTTGCCGCTCATGGCGGCGGTGGCGGCCTGGATGATCAGCCACCCCCAGACCACGCCGGACAGGGTGGACGCCACGGTCTTGCCGAGCCCGCCCGTGCCTCCGCCGGCGGCGTAGAACATCGCCCAGGCGGCGAAGCCCACCCAGACGACGAGGACGGCGGCGGTGGTGCCCGCCTCGGGCAGGGAGAAGCCCACCCAGGTGAGGATCCCCGCGAGGACGCCGATCGAGATGCCGAGCGCGAGCAGACGCTTCATGACTGTTCTCCTTTGAACAGCAGCAGGGGTGGTGCAGGACGTGGCACATCGCCCCCTCTGCGACGACCAAGGAAGTTCTGCACGGTGACCGTGCAGGACTTCCTTGATCGTCGGGAGGAGCGTGGGAGGGGAATGGTCAGGCGGGGCGACGGCTGAGCAGCTGCACCGGGACCGGTGAGGTGCCCTCGTCGCGGGGGGCCTGGTCGTGCTCGGCCCCCGGGTAGCGCGTGGCCAGCAGGCCGCGGCAGAAGTGCGCGTTGCCGTCGATGCTGATGCGCGTCGACCTGGCCTTGCGCAGCCACATGCCCACCACCGACGGCGGCACGGGCGTGCCGTGGTCGTCGACGGCGACGGGCGCGTCGTCAGCGGTGCTGAGCCCGAGCGCCGAGCGACGGCGCAGCAGCGCCGCCGTGACCTCGCCGGGCAGCAGGTCTCGCACCCTCACGGCGTGCACGTCGTGCTCGCCGAGCGTCGGACGTGCCCGCAGCAGCGCGGTCAGCGCCCGCTCCGCCGCGGCGGTGTGGGCCTTGCGGCGGAAGGTCAGGCGCAGCTCGTCGAGGTCGGACTCCGCCTCGTGCCCGAACGTGCCCTTGTACCCGGCGTCGGCCGCGAGGCCGCGGTTGATGAGGTCGGAGTCGTGGTGGTCGTCGAGCTCGACGTAGGCCCGCCCGCCGCCGTGACGGCCGAGCAGCGCCTCCAGCACGTCCTTGGCGTCCGAGCACATGAGGTAGGCGAAGTTCGGCGAGCAGAACGAGGTCGGCAGGCGAAGGTGCACGCGCAGCGACCGGCCACGCTGACCGTCGCCGTCGTCGCCCAGCTCATCCAGTGATCGAACGAACCCCAGCGACGTGATCGCCTCGTCGAGCTCAGGGTCCATGACCGCCCCGAGCGCGTCCCAGGCCTCCTGTTCGAGCCGGGTCCGCTGCTCGACCCGCTCGGCGACGGCCGTCACGCCATCCCCGTCATGAGCTCGGACTCGGCGGCGCGGGGGTTGTCGACCTTCACGGCCGGCTCCTCGACGTTCAGCGGTTCCGGTGCCACCTGCAGGTGCGCCGGGACGGGGATGTCGTAGAGGGCCGCGGCGTTGAGGCCGAGGATGCGCTTCTTGGAGTCGGTGGTGAGCGGGGCGTACTCCGTCATGTCTTCGGGGATCTGGAAGTCGACGAACTTCTCCACCAGCCACTTGGGCGTCCAGATGGCGTAGTCGGAGGAGAAGAAGATGCGGCTGTCGCCGATCCAGTACATGAGCTCGCCGATGATCTGCGCGAAGTAGCGCGGGCGCGAGTGGATGAACGGCATCGCAACGGCCAGGCCGGCGTAGACGTTGGGCTCCTGCGTGGCGATCCAGCAGAAGTCCTCCAGACGCGGCAGGCCGCAGTGCTCCACCACGAAGTTGAGGTCGGTGAAGTCCGAGGCGACGGCGTCGATGTCGGCGACGTCGAACGCGTCACGGTCCAGCGGGCGGATGGTGGGGCCCTTGTGCACGTGGATGTTCTTGATGCCGAGTTCCTGACAGGCCTCCAGGTAGCGGTAGCTCCACGGGTCGGTGAGCTTGTAGCCGCGCGACTCGCCCTGCCACTCCGCCGTGTAGAGCTTCACGCCCTTGAGGTTCATGCGCTCCGCGTCCCTGCGGAGCTGCTCCAGGCCCCGCTCGCCGAAGCGCGGGTCGAAGGCGTGGTTGTAGGTCAGCTTGTCCGGGTGAGCCTGCGCGAGGGCGAGCGCCTGCTCGGTCTGCCCGAAGCCGTTCCTGTAGAACTCGCCGAGGATCGCCGGCTGGAAGATCGCGTGGTCGACGTAGCCGTCCTCGAAAAGGTCCTTCATGAGACGGTCCGCGTAGTACAGGTACTGGTCGTAGGACCAGTGCTCGCTCTCGGGCGAGAGGTTGCGGTGGTAGTCGTAGAAGCAGTCGATGAACTGCTTGCCGTGGATGTTGCGGAGGTTCTCCGGGCGGGCGTCCCACAGCGCGATGTGCGCGTCGAGGATGAAGTAGTCGGTGCCGTCCTTGCTGTACACGGTGCCTCCTCGTCGAGGTGGTGCGTCGTTGCTCCGAGAAGACCGTCGCACCCCGTGGCCCCGTCTCACAGAGGGTGTACGTCTCACTGTGAGACGCGCTCGCTCACGCCGCTTACGCTGAGTGCCGACGGGGGCAGCGTTGCCTCCGACCTCGGGGGTGGGGAATCGTGCCGGAGGCCCTGGCGGGCACGTCGGTGGACACGTCGCTGAGGCTGCGGGCCTCATGGGCGCGGTGCGAGCACCTGGAGGTGCCGCCCGACGAGGTGCCACCCGTGTTCAGCGGCGCGGTCGACGTGGACCCCGTCTTCGTGGAGTCCGGTCGCACCGTGCTCGCCGACCTGCGCTCCACCCTCGCCGGGGAGCCCGTCGGCGTCATGCTGACCGACGCCACCGGCCTGGTGCTGCAGCGGTTCCTCGACGACGCCGCCATGCACCGCTCCCTCGACAGGGTGCATCTGGCGCCCGGCTTCTCCTACGCCGAGGCACACGCCGGCACCAACGGCCTGGCCCTGGCGCTGGCCGACCGCGCTCCGAGCATCGTGCGTGGCCCGGAGCACTATGTGGAGAGCCTGCGCGAGTACACCTGCGCCGCTGCGCCGGTGATCGACCCGCGCACCGGCGACATCGCCGGCACCGTCAACCTCACCACCTGGTCGCGCTCGTCCTCCGGCCTGCTCCTCGCGCTGGCCACCACCGCGGCCCGCAGTACCTCGGCGCTCATGCTCGCCCGCACCGGAGGCACCGCTGCCCTCGGACCTAGCAGGACGACGACGGGCGCCGCGGCTGCGCCGCGTGGGCAGGTGTACCGCGTGGTGCCCGCCCGGGCAGCCGGCCCCGCGGACCCCTGCACCTCGCGGCTGTGGCGCACCGCCGTTGAGCAGGTCGAGCGGGCGCTGCTCGCCGGGCGCGTCGTCGCGCTCGCGGGGGAGGCCGGGGCGGGCAAGACGGCGCTGGTCGCCTCCGCACGCCGCCGCGCCGAGCTGCGCGGCACGCTGCTCGCGGCCCGCACGCCCGGCCCCGAGGAGGTCAGCTCCTGGATGGCCGCGTGGACGCCGGTGCTCCACGAGGACGGCGCCTGCATCGTCGTCTCCGGCACCTCCGCGCTGCCCGCGTGGGCCGTTGACGAGCTCGCTGCGCTGCTGGCTGCCGCGCGGCGCAGCGACGGCTCACCGCAGCCGTTCGTCCTGACCGAGCACGACGCGCCGTCGCTGCCCGAGGCGCTGGCCGCGCTGGTCGACGTCGTCGTCGAGGTCCCCCCGCTGCGCGACCGTCCCGACGACGTCGTCCCCCTGGCCGAGCACTTCGCCCGCGCCTACCGCCACCGCGACGTGGCGATCACGCCCGCCGCCGCGCAGGTGCTGCGGGCGGCAGCGTGGCCGGGAGGCGCGACCCAGCTGCGGCAGGTGGTGCAGGCAGCCTCGGCGCGCACCGACGTCGTCGACGTCCGCCACCTTCCGGCCGACCTCGCCTCCCGCACCCGGCGCACGCTCACCCGCCTCGAAGCCCTCGAACGCGACGAGATCGTCAAGGCGCTCGCGGTGCCCGGCACGACGGTGGCGCAGGCCGCCGAGAGACTCGGCATCTCCCGCGCCACCGTCTACCGGCGCATCAGCTCCTACGGCATCGACGTGCCGCGCGCATGATCAAGGTCTAGGGGATGAGTATCCCGCGGCCGCGGATGTTGCCGGACTCCAGGTCGTGGATGGCGTCGAGCGCCGCCTCCAGCGGGTACTTCTTGGTGTGCAGCGTGACGCGGCCCTGCGCGGTGAGCGCCATGAGCTCGACGAGGTCCTGGTAGGTGCCCACGAGGTTGCCGACCACGTTGATCTCGCGGCTGATGATCTCGATGGTGGGCAGGCGCACCTCGCCGCCGTAGCCGATGACGTAGTGCGAGCCGCGGTTGCGCAGCAGCTTCGGCGCGAGGAGCTCCGCGCCGTGCTCCCCGACGACGTCGAACAGCACGTGGGCGCCGCCGTCGGTGGCGTCCAGCACCGCCTTCTCGACCTCGGCGTCGCTCGTCGCCTGCACGGTGTGGTGGGCGCCGATGCCCTTCGCCAGCTCCAGGGCCGCTTCGCTGCGGTCGACCACGGTGATCTGGGCGCTGGTGATGGCCGCGAGGGTCTGGATGCCGATGTGTCCCAGTCCGCCGGCACCGACGACGACGGCGTGGGTGCCCGGGAACAGCACGTCCGCTGCCTTGCGGACCGCGTGGTAGGCGGTGAGGCCGGCATCCGCCAGCGCCGCGACGTCGGCGGGCTGCAGCCCGCCGTCGAGCTTCACCACCGAGCGGGCGTTGGTGAGCAGCTGCTCGGCCATGCCGCCGTCGACGTTGAGACCAGGGAACACCGCGTTCTGGCAGTGCGAGTCCTGGCCGTTGCGGCAGGGCAGGCACAGCCCGCACGTGACCAGCGGATGCATGATCACCACGTCGCCGGGGGCGACGTTGCTCACCGCCGAGCCGACGGCGCGGACCGTGCCGGCGTTCTCGTGGCCGATCGTGTACGGCAGCGGCGGATGCTGGATGGGCTCCCACTGCCCTTCGATGATGTGCAGGTCCGTCCGGCACAGGCCCGCCGCGCCGATGTCGACGACGACGTCCCAGGGCCCGGAGACCTCCGGCTCGGGCACGTCGTCCAGCGACGGCGGCTTGTTGTACTCGTGCACGCGCAGGGCCTTCACGGCGCTCCTCCTCGTCGAGGTCCCACCGGCGCTCATTGCCGATCTGGGGACCAGGCCCAGCCTTCCCACCGCCACGGCAGACCGCCAGCGCGTGTCTCACCCTGAGACGTTGCGGCGGAGGCTGCGCGGCTCCAGCGTGCCGCGGGAGCGCGGGTCGACGTAGCGGGTCTGCGTCAGCCCCCGCTTGCGCATGGCGATACCCGTCATGGCCTCGCGGACCGCCCGGTTGGCGAGCAGCGCGGTGATGGCACCGGGTCCGTCGTAGGGCGGGGACACCTCGACGACGTCCATCGCCACGATCCCCACCTCGGCGCTGAGCCGGCGCACGGCGGCCAGCACCTGGCTGCTCGTGAGGCCACCGGGCTCGGGCGTGCCGGTGGCGGGGGCGAACGCCGGGTCGGCGACGTCGATGTCGAGGGAGATGTAGAGGTAGTCGGCCTGGTCGAGCGCCTCGTCGACGGCGCGCTCGAGCACCGCGTCGAACCCGTCCTCCTCGATCTCGGCCATGAAGTGGGTGCGCATGCCCTGCTGCGACATCCAGTCGAGGGTGTCCGGCGTGGGCCAGTACCCGCGCAGCCCCACCTGCACGAAGTTCTTGCCCGGCACCGCGCCCGACTCGATGAGCTTGCGCATCGGGGTGCCGTGGCTGGCGAGGTGGCCGGGGGAGTTGGGGGCGGTGTCGGCGTGCGCGTCGAAGTGGACGATGCCGACCTTCCCGTGGCCGTGGTGGTCGGCCACGGCCATCGCGCACGGCCACGTGATGGAGTGGTCTCCGCCGAGGATGATCGGGACGGCGCCGGTCTCGACGACCGCCCCGACGAACTTGCGCACCCCGACGAACGAGCCCATGACGTTGCCCAGGTGCAGCGGCGCGTCGCCGAAGTCGCACATGCGCAGGTCCGCGAAGGCGTCCACGCGGGTGCCCAGGTGAGGGGCCGGGTAGCCGAACCCGCCGACGTAGTCGCACGAGCGGATGGCCGCCGGCCCGAACCGGGCGCCGGAGCGGCCCGTCGTCGTCGCATCCCACGGCACCCCGAGCACGGCGACCTCCATCTCCCCGGCCCGCAGGTCCTCCGGGGTGAGGCAGACCGGGAGCTTGCCGAAGGTCTGGATGCCGTAGGAGGCCTCGCCGTCGTAGCGGTCCACGAAGATCGGACCGGGCCGGCGGCCCTGGCGCGCGCCGTAGGGGTCGACGGCCCCGTGGCCCTCCAGTCCGGTGCCGAGGCTGGGGGAGAGGTCGGCGGAGAGCGCGTCGAGGTCGGCGAGGACGGCCGGGTCGCCGTCGTGGTGGTGGTGCTCGTGGGGTGTCTCGTCGCCGTCGAGGTCGGGCGGCCACCAGCCGCCGCGGGAGTCGCTCACGCGCCGGACGGTAGCGCGATCTCCCCGGGTTCCCGGGAGGGGTCGAGCAGCTCCGCGTGAGCTTCCACCAGCGGCAGCACCTCGGCCACCGTCACCTGCCGGCCCAGCTCGACGGACAGCGTGGTTACGCCGGCGTCAGCGATGCCGCAGGGGACGATCGCGCCGTAGGCGCCGAGGTCGTTGTCGCAGTTCAGCGCAAAGCCGTGCATCGTCACCGACTGCGCGACGCGGATGCCGATCGCCGCGACCTTGCGCTCGTCGACCCACACACCGCTGCGGCCCCGCACCCGCTCCGCGACCACGCCGAGGTCGGCGCAGACGGCGATGAGCAGCTCCTCCACGCGGCGCACGTGCTTGACCACGTCGATCCGCCCCGCCAGGGACAGCACCGGATACCCCACGAGCTGACCCGGGCCGTGCCAGGTGATCCGGCCGCCCCTGTCGACGTCGATGACGGGCACCCCCGCATCACCTGGACCGCCGGCGAGGGGCCGGTCCGCGGGCTCGGTGAGCTTGCCCGCCGTGAACACCGGCGGGTGCTCCAGGAGCAGAAGGGTGTCGCCTCGGCGACCGGCGACGACGCCGGCGTGGACCTCGCGCTGCAGGTCCCAGGCGTGCCGGTACTCGACCAGGCCGCCGGCTCCGACGCCGCCGACCCGCTCCACGATGGGGCCCCGCTCCATCAGAGGGACATGGTGCACCGACCTAGGGTAGTCCGGTGCGCGTGGGCCTCGTCGGGTACGGCGACTCCGGTCGCTCCTTCCACGTCCCGCTGCTGCGCGCCGCGGGCGCGCGGGTGGTCGCGGTGGTCACGCGGGACGCCGTCCGCTCCGCCGCCGTCCGTTCGGACCTGCCCGGAGCCCGCGTGCTGCCCGACCTCGAGGCGCTGCTCGCCTCTACCGAGGAGCTCGCCGTCGACGTCGTCGTCCTCGCCTCCCCGTCCGGGGTCCACGCGGAGCAGGCGCTCGCGTGCATCGCGGCCGGTGTCGCCGTCGTCGTCGACAAGCCCCTCGCCGTCGACGCGGCGTCCGCGCAGCGGGTGGTCGAGGCCGCCGAGGCGGCCGGCGTCGTCCTCACGACCTTCCAGAACCGACGTCACTCCGACGAGCACCGCACGCTGCGGCGGCTCCTCCAGGCCGGCGAGGTGGGGCGTCCGTTCCGCTTCGAGCGGCGCTGGGAGCGGTGGCGGCCCAAGCCCAAGCAGCGGTGGCGTGAGAACGCGCCCGCTTCAGAGGGCGGTGGGCTGCTGCTCGACCTCGGCAGCCACGTGGTGGATGCCGCCGTCGACCTGTTCGGACCGGTGAGCGCCGTCTACGCCGAGCTCGCCGCCCGCACCACGCCGTCAGAGGACGACGCCGTGCTCGCGCTCACCCACGCCGGTGGGGTGCGGTCGCACCTCGCGGTCGGGTCGCTGGTCGGGGCGCCCGGACCGCGCACGCGGCTGCTCGGCACGGCGGGCGCGTACGTCGTCACCGACTTCGAGGGCGAGCCCGCGGCGTTCGGAGGCTTTGCCGATGCGCCGCGCTGCACCGGGTGGGTGGTCGCGGGCGCCGAGCGTCGTCCCGTGCCCACCGCGCCCGGTGCACCCGCCGACTTCTACCGCGCCGTCGCGGCGGCCGTACGCGCCGGCGACCCCGCGGCCGTGCCGGTGCCCCCGCGCGAGACGCTGCACGTGGCGCAGGTGCTCGACGCCGCCCGCATCAGCTCGGCCGAGCAGCGGGTAGTGACGCTCCCAGCTGGCTGAGCACCGCGTCGGCGGCGCGCCGCCCGGAGGTCAGCGCGCCCTGCTGGCTGGCGGTGTCCCGGTGGTCGCCCGCCACGTAGACGCCGTCGCCCAGGGCCGGGTCCTGCCGGGCCCGCAGCGGCGGCAGCAGCGCGGGCAGCGCCTCCGGCACGACGCTGGTGCTCACCAGCTGCCACCCCGCGGTGCGTACGCCCCAGACGTGCTCCAGCTGCTGGCGCACCACCGGCTCCAGGCCCGGCTCGGCACCGAGCACCGTCGACGCCACGAGGTGCCGTCCCGTGGGGCCGTAGCCGGGGGCGACGGCGGTGAGCAGCGCGCTGTTGACCACCGGGCCGCGACGGTCGCCGTCGAGGTGCAGCAGCCGCGCGCGGCCCCGCTCGACCGGCGAGACCGGTGCCTCGTGCCAGAACGTGGTGAGGCCGCGGGCTGCCGGCACGGTCAAGCCCGGCAGCAGGTCCGCCGCCGCCCACCCGCTGGTGGCGACGACGACGGCGCGGGCGCGCACCTCGCCGTCGTCGGTGTGCACGCGCACGCCGTCGGCACCGGGATGGATCCCGCGCACGGGCGCGCCGCAGCGCAGCTGCGCGCCTCCCTGACCCGCTCGCGCCCCGGCCAGCCGGGCTGCCAGCAGGTCGGGGAGGCGCTGCACCCCGTCGGGCGGTACTCCCGGCGTACCCAACACGAACGACCTCACGACCAGCCGCGCGAACGCCGCCGACGTGCGGCCCTCGGCCTCGCCGAGCACCCCCGCGAGGAACGGATCGACCACGCCGGTCCGGAGCCGCCCGCGCACCCCCGCCCTGTCGAGGGCGCTGCTCAGCGGCTCGTCCGCGCCGTCGCGCAGCGCGTGCGGGTCCGCCGTGGCCGCCCGCAGCGCCCACGCGACGAACGCCGCCTTCTCCCACGGTGACCCCAGCGGCGCCAGCAGCGACGACAGCGCCGCCGAGGGCAGGCGCCGCGGGTCACCGAGCACGTGGTGGGCGCCGCCGACGGCCACCGCAGCTCCCGCGCCGAACGCCTGCAGCGAGAGGTCCTCCATCCCGTCGGCGCCCAGCACGCGCCGCAGCGCGGGGTAGGCCGGGTTGATGAGCTGGAACCCGCGGTCGACACGGAAGCCGCCCGCGTCGTCGGTGCGCACGCGACCGCCGGGGCGGTCGTCAGCCTCCAGCACCAGCACGCCGACGCCCGCCTCGGCGAGCCTCAGCCCGCACGCCAGTCCCGCCAGCCCGGCGCCGACCACCACGACGTCCAGCTCGTGACCCAGCCCGTGATCCACGGGGACCAGTTGTCCACAGGCGGCGGCTGCGCGCCAGCGGGACACCCCGACGCGCAGGCACAGTGACCGGGTGAGGCGCCAGAACCCCGCACCTACGTCGATGCCGTCGGCTCCGCAGGTGCCGGGCCTGCTCGTCGGCGGACCCGTCGCCAGCCCGGTACCCGGCCGACCCGCCGCGTGGTGGGCCGTCGACGAGGACGGGCAGGACGTCGTCGTCCAGCGCGTCCGCCCCGCCGGGGGCACCGGCCCGCTCGCAGGCCTCGACGAGGCCACCCTGCGCCGGAGTCTGCCCCACCCCCACGTCGTGCCGCTGCTCCGCGTGGCCCGCGGCCGCGAGGGCGCCGTGCAGGTGCTGGGGCCGGTCACCGGGATCTGCCTGGCGGACCTGCTCGCCGAGCGCGGCCGGCTCGAGCCCGGCGAGGTGACGACGCTCGTGGCGGGGGTGGGCAGCGCGCTCGCGGCGCTGCACGAGCGGGGGCTCGTGCACGGGGAGGTGTGCGCCGCCGGCGTGCTCGTCGGCGACGGCGGCCTGCCCGTGCTGCTCGGCTGGGGCGCGGCCCGCGCCGCCGCCACCACGGGGCTGCGGCGTCGGGACCTGCGGAGCGGCTCCAGCCGTCCCCGCCCTCGACCATCCGCACCCCGCACCACGGACGACGTGCGGGCGCTGGCCCTGCTCGGGCTGCAGGCACTGGGCAGGAGCAGCTCCGACCTCGCCGGGCTCCTCAGCGCCGCCGCCGAAGCCGCCGCCGACGCCGACAGCGGCTCCGCCTCGCCGACGGCAGAGGAGCTCGCTCGCGCGTGCTGGCAGGCCGTGCCGCCGGCACCGCTCGGAGCAGGATGCGCCCACCCCGCCGACGGCTCAAGGTCCACCGTCCAGGCAGCCGACTCGGCCGTCACCCAGCGCATCCGTCGCACGGCCGCTGTCGCCGCCGCGACCTCCCCCGAGCCCGCGGCCGGCAGCCGACGGTTGCGCTCGCGCGTGGCCCGTCATCCGCTGCGCTGGGCGGGCGGCCTGCTCGCGGTGGCGCTGCTCACGGGCGGAGGGGCCGCTCTCGGAGCGGCGCGAGCACCAGACCCCCGCCTCACCGGAGACGACCCCGCCGCCGCCGTCGAAGTGCTCGCGGAGCTGCGTCTGCAGGCCGTCACCCAGCACGACACCGCGCTCCTCGCGGCCGTCGACGTCACCGACTCACCCGCCGCTCGCGCTGACGCGGACCTGCTGGCCTCCCTGGAGGCCAGCAGCGTCGAGGGCGCCACGTCACAGGTCCTGTCAGCGCAGGTGCGAGAGCACCATGGCGACGAGGCGTGGGTCCAGGTCGTCACGGAGGTGTCCGCTCACCGCGTCGTCACGGGAGACCACGTCGAGGAGGTGCCGGCCACCGGGCCGGTGACGTCGCGGCTGCTGCTGCGCCGGGACGGGGGCCGGTGGAAGGTCGCCGAGACCGCGTGAGGCCGCTCAGCGGGCGAGTGTCCAGCGCACCGCCGACGGCAGGTCGGGGTGGCTGAACCGGAAGCCGCTCCCGAGCAGCGCCGAGGGCGTCAGCCGACGGCTCGCGAGGATCTCCTCGGCGAAGCCGCCGACGGCGAGGCGCAGGGCGGCCGCCGGCACCGGCAGCACCGCTGGGCGGTGCAGCTGCCGTGCGAAGGTCTTGATGATCTTGCCGCTGGGCCGGGGGTCCGGTGCCACGAGGTTCACCGGACCGGAGACGTCCGCATGCATCAGGTGGTCGATGGCGCGGAGCTGGTCCTCGAGGGAGATCCACGACCACCAGTCGCGTCCGCTCCCGAGCGGACCGCCGAGGCCGAGGCGCACCAGCGGCAGCACCTGGCCGAAGGCGCCGCCGGTGGCGTCCATGACCAGCCCCGTGCGCAGGGCCACCGTGCGGATGCCTGCGGCGCGCGCCGGGGCGGCGGCTGCCTCCCACGCGACACAGCACCGCGCCAGGAACTCCTGGCCCGCCGGGGCTGCCTCGTCGAGGGGTTCGTCGCCGCGATCGCCGTAGTAGCCGATGGCGCTGCCCTGGAGCAGCACCGACGGCGGTTCGTCGAGGGCGGCGAGGGCCTTCGCGAGCGTTGCCGTGGCCGAGGTGCGCGACTCGACGATGGTGCGCCGGTAGGACTCCGTCCAGCGGTGGTCCCCGACGCCGGCGCCGGCGAGGTTCACCGCAGCGTCGACCCTCCCCAACAGCGCCGGGTCGAGCCGGCCGGACGCCGGATCCCACTGCACCTCACCGGGTGCAGTGGGATCCCGACGGACGAGCTGGAGGACGTCGTGGCCGGCTCCGCGCCACCAGCGGACCAGTGGCTTGCCGATCATGCCGGATGCTCCGGCCACGACGATCCTCACAGGCCGAGCTCGGCCTCGAACGCGCCCTCCTCCAGGCGGGTCTTGACCGCCACGAGGAAGCGGGCAGCGTCAGCGCCGTCGACCAGGCGGTGGTCGTAGGACAACGCCAGGTACATCATCGAGCGGACCGCGATGACATCGTCACCGTCAGGACCGGTCACGACGGCGGGCCGCTTGACGACAGCGCCGGTGCCGAGGATGGCCACCTGCGGCTGGTTGATGATCGGCGTGTCGAACAGGGCGCCGCGGCTGCCGGTGTTCGTGATGGTGAACGTGCCACCCCCGAGCTCGTCGGGCGTCACCTTGTTGTCCCGGGTGCGCTTGGCGAGGTCACCGATCTTGCGGGCGATCCCGGCGAGGTTGAGGTCGCCGGCGTCCTTGACCACGGGCACGAGCAGGCCGCGCTCGGTGTCGACGGCGATGCCGATGTTCTCCTGCGGGTGGTAGACGATCGAGTCGCCCTCGATGCTGCCGTTGACCTGCGGGTACTGCTTCAGCGCCTCGACCGTGGCCAGGGTGATGAAGGGCAGGTAGCTCAGCGAGGCGCCCTCACGGGCCTTGAAGGCGTCCTTGGCGCGCTCACGCAGCTTGGCGATGCGCGTGACATCGACCTCGACCACGGTGGTGAGCTGCGCGGAGACCTGCAGCGACTCGACCATGCGCTGCGCGATGACCTTGCGCAGGCGGCTCATCTTCTCGGTGGTGCCGCGCTTGGCGGAGATGCTCGGTGCCGGCGGGGCCTTGGGGGCCGACGACGGCGCCGCGGGTGCTGCGGCCGGCGCGGCCTTCGCCTTGGCGGCCTCGGCTGCCTTGAGCACGTCCTCCTTCCGGATGCGCCCACCGACGCCGGTGCCCGTCACGGTGGACAGGTCGACGCCCTCGCTGGCCGCGAGCTTGCGCACGAGCGGAGTGACGTACGCCGACACGTCGGCCGGCGCCTTCGGCGCGCTGCTGCTGGGGGTGCTCGGAGCAGCCGGGGGCGTGATGCTGCCGCTGGCCTTGGTCGGTGTCTCCGGAGCCGGAGCCGGCTTTGACTCGGGCGCCTCCGCGTCGCTCAGCGACTGCTCCTCGGCCTTGGCGCGCTCGCTGACCTCGTCCGCCAGCGAACCGGCGGCGGAGTCTTCCCCGTCGGAACTGCCGGAGCTGCCCGAGCTGGCGGAGCCGCTGCCGACGAGGGCGAGCTTCGCGCCGACCTCGGCGGTCTCGTCCTCGCCGACGAGGATCTCCAGCAGCGTGCCCGCAAACGGCGAGGGAATCTCGGTGTCGACCTTGTCGGTCGAGACCTCGAGCAGCGGCTCGTCGACCTCGACGGTGTCACCGACGCTCTTCAGCCACCGGGTCACGGTCCCCTCGGTGACGGACTCGCCCAGGGCGGGCATGGTGACGGACTGAGAGGAACCGCCGCCCGAGGACCCGCCGGAGCTCTTGGGAGCTTCAGCCTTGGGGGCCTCGGTCTTCGGAGCCTCGGCCTTCGGCTCTTCAGCCTTGGGCTCTGCGGCCTTCGGGGTTTCCGCCGGTGCCGACGAGGAACCCTCGGACGCCTCGCCGATGACGGCGAGCTTCGTGCCGACCTCGGCGGTCTCGTCCTCGCCGACGAGGATCTCGGTCAGCGTGCCCGCGAAGGGCGAGGGGATCTCGGTGTCGACCTTGTCGGTCGAGACCTCGAGCAGCGGCTCGTCGACCTCGACGGTGTCGCCGACGTTCTTGAGCCAGCGGGTGACGGTGCCTTCGGTGACGCTCTCGCCGAGCGCCGGCATCTCCACGGAGGGCATGGGTTCTGTGTCTCCCTAGGGCTCAGGCGTGCGAGTGGAGGGGCTTGCCGGCCAGCGCCAGGTGCGCCTCGCCGAGCGACTCGTTCTGGGTGGGGTGGGCGTGCACGAGCTGCGCGACCTCGTCGGGGAACGCCTCCCAGTTGACGATCAGCTGGGCTTCGCCCACCTGCTCGCCCATGCGGGCGCCGACAGCGACGAAGCCGACGATGGGGCCGTCCTTGCGGCGGATGAGCTTGACGAAGCCCTGGGTGCCGAGGATCTGGCTCTTGCCGTTGCCGGCGAGGTTGTACTCGAGCGCCTCGACCTGGTCGGCGCCGTAGGCCTCTTCGGCCTGCTTCTGCGACAGGCCCACGGAGGCGATCTCGGGGTCGCAGTAGGTGACGCGGGGGATGCCCGAGTCGACGATGGGGACGGGGTTGAGGCCCGCGATCTCCTCGGCCACGAACATCCCGTGGGCGAAGCCGCGGTGCGCCAGCTGCAGACCGGGGACGATGTCTCCGACGGCGTAGAGGCCCTCCACGCCGGTGCGCAGGCGCTCGTCGGTGATGACGAACCCGCGCTCGACCTTCACGCCCTGCTCCTCGTAGCCCAGGCCCGCGGTCACCGGGCCGCGGCCGACAGCCACGAGCAGGTAGTCGGCCTGGAGCTGCTCGCCGGACTCCAGCGAGACGGTGACGCCGGAGTCGTCCTGGGTCACGCCGGAGAAGCGCACGCCGGTCTTGAAGCCGATCTTCCGCTTGCGGAAGGCACGCTCGAGGGCCTTGCTGGCGGCCTCGTCCTCGACGGGCACGAGCCGGGGCAGCGCCTCGACGATGGTCACCTCGGCGCCGAAGGACTTCCAGGCGCTGGCGAACTCCACACCGATGACGCCGCCACCGAGGATGATCACACTGCTCGGCACGTGGTCGAGCTGGAGCGCCTGCTCGCTGGTGATGACGCGCCCGCCGATCTCCAGGCCGGGCAGGGAGCGCGAGTAGGAGCCGGTGGCCAGCACGACGTTCTTGCCGGTGTACCGCTCACCGTTGACTTCCACCGTGTTGCGGGCGACGAGCTTGCCCTCGCCCTCGACCAGCGTGAGCTTGTGGGCCTTCGCGAGGCCCTGCAGGCCCTTGTACAGGCGGCCGATGGTGCCGTCCTTGTACTTGTTGACGCCGGCCATGTCGATGCCCTCGAAGGTGGCCTTGACGCCGAACTGCTCGCTCTCGCGGGCTGCGTCGGCCACCTCGGCGGCGTGCAGCAGCGCCTTGGTGGGGATGCAGCCGCGGTGGAGGCAGGTCCCGCCGAGCTTGTCCTTCTCGACGAGGGCAACGCTCAGTCCTAGCTCCGCTGCGCGGAAGGCTGCTGCGTACCCGCCGCTGCCGCCACCCAGGATGACGACGTCGTACACAGACTCAGCCACCAGACCCTCCTTCGAACCGTCTGTCGCCGGCACGGCGGCATCTCTGCCGCGCCGCGCTCCCCGTCATGCTCCCAGACGCCACTACCGTGTGCCGCGTGGGTCTGCTCTCGCGCCTGGGCCTGGGGCGCTCCTCGTCCCGTGCGTCGTCACGGGGTGGCGGCGGGTTCCGCCCGACCGGTCCCGATTCGGCCCACCTTGCGGAGTTCGCAGCGACCCGCACCGGCGTGGAGGCGTACGTCGAACCCGCCACCAACGTGACACCCACCACACTCGTGCTCGTCGCGCAGGACGGCGAGTGGACCCGCCGTCGCGTCCCGGACCCCGCCACTGCGCGGGCCTTCGCCCGTCGCACCGGTATCCCCGTCTACGACGTGAACCTCACCGGCTACCCGCAGCGCATGCGGGAGTGGACCGCCCGCAAGCGCCGCGAGGACGGCGGCCTCTAGCCCAGGTCTTCAGCCCAGGTCTTCGGCGAGGGCCAGGAGCGTGCGTAGCGCGTGGCCGGTGCCGCCCTTGCCGGTGTAGCCGTGGGGGCCCTGCTCGTTGAACGCAGGGCCGGCGATGTCGAGGTGCGCCCACGGCAGCCGCGTGCCGTCGGCGCCGTTGGGCACGAACTCCCGCAGGAACAGGCCCGCCACGAGCATGCCGCCGTTGCGGTCACCGATGTTGGCGATGTCGGCGATGGGGGAGTCGAGCGAAGCGCGCAGCTCCTCGGGCAGCGGCATCGGCCAGAACTGCTCGCCGGCGCGCTCGGCGGCGGCCAGCACCGCCGCGCGGAGTGCGTCGTCACCCATGACGGCGCTGACGCGGGAGCCGAGGGCCACCACCTGGGCGCCGGTGAGGGTGGCGACGTCGACGATCGCGTCGGGCTGCTCCTCGCCCGCGGCGACGATCGCGTCGGCCATGACGAGGCGGCCCTCGGCGTCGGTGTTGAGCACCTCCACGGTCCGGCCGCCGTAGGTGGTGAGCACGTCGGACGGGCGCTGCGCGGTGCCCGACGGCATGTTCTCCGCCAACGCCAGCCACCCGGTGACGCGCACGGGCAGGTCGAGCCGGGCCGCGGCGACAACGGCCGCCAGCACCGTGGCTGCGCCGGCCATGTCGCACTTCATGGTGACCATGCCGGTCGGCGGCTTGAGGGACAGGCCGCCGGAGTCGAACGTGATGCCCTTGCCGACGAGCGCCAGGTGCGCCTTCGGCTTGGAGGGCGCGTGCTCGACCCGGACCAGGCGCGGCGGGCGCTCCGAGCCCTGACCGACGCCGAGGATGCCGCCGTAGCCGCCGGCGGCCAGCGCCTTCTCGTCGAGCACGGTGATCTTGACCTTGGTGCCCTTCGCTGCGTCGCGCGCCGCCTGGACGAACGTCTCGGGGTAGAGCTCGTTCGGCGGGGCGTTGACGAGGTCACGCACGGTGGAGACGGCGTCGGCGAGCACGGCCGCGCGCTCCAGGCGGGCGGCGAGGGTCTTGTCGCGGGCGAGCGGCGTCAGCAGCTCCAGCTCCGCGACCGGCGCCTTCGCGTCGGCGGCCGTGCGTCCACGCTGCGCGCGGTAGGCGTACGCGCCGAGCAGGGCGCCCTCCGCGACGGCCGCGGCGCTCTCGACGTCGTCGGCGGGCAGGGCCAGCGCCGCCGAGCCGAGGCCGGCCAGCGTCCGGGTGGCCGCGCCAGCGGCACGGCGCAGTTGCTCAGCACTCGGAAGGTCACCGGTGAGGCGGCCGGTGCCGGTGAGGACGACGACGGCGGCACGCAGGCCACCCTCGGCCGTGGGGATGCGCACCACCTCGTCGGCCTTGCCGCTCACGCCGAGCGCTTTCAGCCCCTCGGGCGAGAGCGTGGAGCGCAGCGGTCGCGGCAGGTCGTCGGCGCCCAGCAGACGCGGCCCGGGGGCGACGGCCAGCACGAGGGCGTCGGCCTTCGCGCGGTAGAGGGCGGTGGTCGAGGCGCGCAGGTCGGTCACGCCAGCCCAACCTAGCGTCGGACTCCGAGGAGCAGCGAGCCGCCCCATGCCGCGGCTCCCGCCGTCACCAGCGCGAACAGGCTCACCCACACCACCGCGGGTACCCCCGTCAGCCGGCCCAGCTGGTCGGCGTCGCTGCCGGAGGAGCGTCCGCGGCGGCGGGACCGCGCCAGCTCGGCCACCCCGCGCGGCGCGCCGAGCAGCAGACCCCACGCGAGCAGCGCGGCCACCACCTGCAGCACGGTCGCGCTGGCCCACCAGGTGACGGCCGCGGTGGGCAGCGCCGTCGCGGCGAGCGCGCCGACGGCTCGCCAGCCGCGCACCTGGACCGCGAGCAGGGCCAGCGCGAGCAGCACCGCCCAGAGCACGGCCGCCGGGCGGCCCGCGGCCAGCAGAGCCGCGGCGCCCAGGCCCACCAGCGCGGGCGCGGGATACCCGGCGAGCAGCACCGCGACGACGCCGAGCCCGCGCGCCGGTCCCACGGACACCGTCACCGCGGAGGCGTCGGGGTGCATCCGGATGCCGCGCAGCCTCCGTCCGACCACTGTCGCGACGAGGCCGTGCCCACCCTCGTGAGCAAGCACGAGTGCGGCACGCCACACGCGCCAGCTCGGCCGCCACACCACCACCGCGAGGGCGATGATCCCCGTGGCCACCGCCGTCGCCAGCGGTAGCGGTGGTGCGAGCGCCGTCGCGCGTGCCCAGACCTCGAAGAGCCAGCTCACGTCTCGGACAGCTGACCGGCCTCGACGTGCCAGCGCCGCGTCAGGCGCACGGCCTCCAGCAGGCGCCGGTCGTGGCTGACGAGCAGCAGGGTTCCGGTGTACTCCTCCAGCGCTGCCTCGAGCTGTTCGATGGCGGGCAGGTCGAGGTGGTTGGTGGGCTCGTCGAGCACGAGCAGGTTGACCCCGCGTGCCTGCAGCACAGCCAGGGCGGCGCGGGTCCGCTCACCCGGTGACAGCGTGGCCGCGGGCCGCAGCGCCGCGTCGCCCTTGAGGCCGAACTTGGCGAGCAGCGTGCGCACCTCCGCTGGGGGCGGGTCGTCGGGAAGTTGCGCGCGGACAGCGTCCAGCAGGGCGCCGCCGCGATGTCCGTCGTCGTCCAACGACCTGCGGGCCTGGTCGACCTCGCCCACCTGCGTACTCGCCCCCAGCGACGACGTGCCCGCCGCCAGCTCCGCGCGGCCCAGCAGGGCGGCCAGCAGCGTCGTCTTGCCGGCGCCGTTGGGGCCGGTGATGCCGATCCGGTCGCCGGCGTCCACCTGGGCGTTCACCGGTCCGAGCGTGAAGCCCCCGCGGCGCACCACCGCGCCGGACAGCACCGCGGCCACCGACGACCCCCGCGGGGCAGCGGCGATGGAGTACCGCAGCTCCCACTCCTTGCGGGGCTCCTCCACCACCTCCAGCCGCTCGATGCGCCGCTCGGTCTGGCGCGCCTTGGCGGCCTGCTTCTCGGTGGACTCCCGCTTGAAGGCCTTGGAGATCTTGTCCGGGTCTTTCGCTTTCCGGACGGCGTTCTTGACGCCCTTGTCCATCCAGGCGCGCTGCGTGCGGGCGCGTTCTTCCAGGCCGGCCTTGGTGTCGGCGAACTCTTCGTACGCCTCGCGCGCGTGCCGGCGGGCCACGGCCCGCTCCTCGAGGTAGGCCTCGTACCCGCCGCCGTACACGCCGACCTGCTGCTGGGCCAGGTCGAGCTCCACGACGGTGGTCACGGTGCGGGTGAGGAACTCGCGGTCATGGCTGACGACGACGACGCCCGCGCGTTGCTCGGCGACGAACCGCTCCAGCCGTGCGAGCCCGGCGAGGTCGAGGTCGTTGGTGGGCTCGTCGAGCAGCAGCAGGTCGAAGCGAGACAGCAGCAGCGCCGCCAGCCCGACGCGCGCGGCCTGCCCGCCGGACAGCGACGTCATGAGCGCGTCCGCCGAGACGCCGAGCCCGAGGTCGGCGAAGACGGCCGGCACGCGCTCGTCGAGGTCGGCGGCGCCGAGGGCCATCCAGCGTTCGAAGGCCTCCGAGTAGGCGTCCTCGGAGCCGGCCTCTCCCTGCTCCAGTGCCGCGAGCGACGCGTCGAGCTGCTCCTGTGCCGCGGCGACGCCGGTGCGGCGCGCCAGGAGCGCGGCCACGGTCTCGCCGGGGCGCCGGTCCACCTCCTGCGGTAGCCAGCCCACGGCGGCCCCCGGCGGTGACAGCGACACCGTGCCCGCGGTTGCCTCATCAGCCCCCGCCGTGTCCACGCCGGCCAGCAGCCTCAGCAGCGTCGACTTGCCCGCTCCGTTCGCTCCGACCAGCCCGACGACGTCACCGGGGGCGACCACGAGGTCCAGGCCGCTGAACAGCGTGCGGTCGGCGTGCCCGGCGGCCAGGCCCCGGGCGACGAGCGTGGCGCTCACGCTGGAAGCTCAGAGGCGACGTCGGCTTCGATGCCCGACAGGTCGAGGATGTCGGTGGCGGCGTCGTCGAGGCGGTCCGACAGCGCGTCGACCCCGGGGGAGAGCACGAGCAGCGGTCCGGTCTCGGCGAGCGTCGCGAAGATGCCGTCGTTACTGACGACCAGCACCTGCGGGCCGTCTTCCCCGGCCTCCAGCGCGGCGCGGGCGTCCGCGGCGGCAGCTTCCAGGAGCACGTAGTCGGCGACGTCGGAGCCGTCGGCCACCGGGATCGCCTGCTCGGCGAACTCCGCCAGGTGAGGCCGAGCCCTCTCCACGGCGCCGGCCTGCCCCGCCAGGTGGGCGGTGTCGGCCTGGCGCGCGAGCGTCACGACGGCCGCCATCCGCGCACGCCAGCGCGCCGGGCCGGCGCGCAGATTGTCGAGGTCGACCAGGAGCACGCGGCGGATGGGCAGCGAGAGCCACAGCGGCCGGTCGGTGAGCAGGGCACAGAGCGCGTCGGCCAACGGATCCGGTGCTGGCTTCGCTGCCGGCGCCGGACCAGGGGTGACCGGCGTGGTTCGGCGGGGCCAGCGGGCGCGCAGCACCGCGAGGTCGATCCACTCGTAGTCGTCGGCCTCGCTCGGCCCGCCTCCTAGCCCCACGCGCGCCATCCTCGCAGGGCGACCTAGCGTGGCTCCCATGAGCGCCGCATCGATCGCCGCCCCGAGCCGGTGGACGTGGTCCTTCGAGGACGCCGAGGGCAGCCCGGTGTCACCATCGGGTGTCGAGCAGCCCGAGGGCGGTTTCGGGGCCCAGGCCGACGCCGAGACGTGGGTCGGCCTGAACTGGCGGCCGCTGCTGGCGGGAGGCGCTGAGGGCGCCGTCCTGCTGCGTGACAACGGACGCGTCTACGGGCCGATGCCCCTGCGCCCCGCCGAGTAACGCCGAGAAACTCAGCCGATCTGCTGGCCCCGGGTGACCTGTGGCTTGGGGATGCGGCTGCGGCGCAGCTGCAGGGCGCGCATCACGGCGTAGCCGACCACGCCGGTGCGGACCAGCGCCTCGGCGCCGAACTTCGCCTCGACCAGCCGGCGCACCCGCCGGCGCAGGAAGAGCGAGTCGACGACGACGGCGATGAGCCCGACGTACAGCAGCGCGTACGAGGCGAAGAAGAGGGTGTTGTTGCGGGTGCTACTCACGCCCAGCTGGACCAGCAGCAGCACGAGCACGAAGGGGAGGAAGTACTCCCCGAGGTTGCGGCGCGAGTCGACGATGTCGCGGACGTACCGCTTGACGGGGCCGCGGTCGCGCAGGGTGAGGTACTTCTCCTCACCGTTGATGCGGCCCTGCTGCACGCGGCGGCGTTCGTCGCGCATCGCCTCCTTGGAGCTGGCGCTGGCGGCTTTGCGGTCCGTCGGCACCAGGGGACGGCGGTTGGCCGCCTCGCGCTCGGCGCGCGTGGGTGTCGGCCTGCCCTTGCCCTGACCCGGCTGACTCCCCGACGGACCAGCGGGCCCCCCAGAGGGAGTTGCCGGGGTGGGGGGCTCCTTCGTCCGTCCGAACACACCCCAAGAGTAGGTCAAGGACGGCTGGCCTCCCGGACCATGTACTCGGCCAGCCGATCGCCGTACCGCGAACGGACGCGCTGGCGGACGTCGTCGTCGTGACGCGGGACCGGCTCCAGGAACACCTCCGCGACGTCGGGGAAGGCTTCCTCGACACCGCCGCCGATCCGCACCATGGCCCGTTCGACCTCCGCGGAGGTGAGGCCGTCGGCGAGGTCGAGGCGGGCACACACGAGGACGGCGTCGGTTCCGAGCTGCAGGGTGAGGAGGTCGACGACGGCGTCGACCTCGGGCTCGTCACCGAGGTGCCGGAGCACGGCGCGCACGAGGCGCGGGTCGGCCTGGACGTCGGTGAGCAGCCGCTTGTTCGTCAACCCGAGGCGCAGCGCCACGGCCGCGAGCACCACGGCGATGGCGAGCGAGGCGATGCCGTCCCAGAAGGCATGCCCGGTGACCTGGTGGAGGACGTTGCCGGCTGCCGCGAGCAGCAACCCGATGAGGGCGGCCGAGTCCTCGAAGACCACCGTGGTCGCCGTGGGGTCGTCGCTGGTGCGCAGGAACCCCCGGAAGCTCTGCCGGTGCTGGCGGGCTTCGTCGCGGGTCTGCTGCAGTCCGCGGACCAGGGAGGCGCCCTCCAGGACGAACGCGACCCCTAGCACCACGTAGTTGACCAGCGGCGAGGCGATGTCGTGCTCCCCGGAGGTGAGCGCGTGGACGCCCTCGAAAGCGGAGTACAGCGCCCCGGTGACGAAGATCGACCCTGCCGCCAGCAGCGCCCAGAAGTACCGGACCCGGCCGTAGCCGAACGGGTGGGCGCGGTCGGCGGGCTTCGCGCTGCCGCGCAGCGCGATGAGCAGGAAGACCTGGTTCAGCGTGTCGGCGAAGGAGTGCGCCGTCTCCGCGGCCATCGAGGCCGACCCGGTGAGCACCGCCGCGACACCCTTGGCGAGGGCGACGAGAAGGTTCGCGCCGAGGGGAGAGCACCGTGACGGTGCTCTCCCCTCCCGCGCGCTTCTCGGGTTCCTCGGGCACCCGCAGAGCCTGCCGTGCGGTGACCCGGTCCGCGCGTCGAAGAGCTCCGGTCGTACCGTCCGGAGACATGACCAGCAGCGAGACCAGCAGCAAGACTGTGGAAGACGCCGTCCGCGCCGCCCTGCCGGGCGCTCGCGCGGACCTCGAGGCCCTCGTGAGGATCCCCAGCGTCTCGGCCACCTCCCCCGACGAGGTGCGCCGCAGCGCCGACGCCGTGGTCGACCTGCTGCACTCGGCCGGTCTCGACGACGTCCGCGTCCTCACGTCCGCCCGCCCCGACGGCTCGCCCGGCATGCCCGCCGTCGTCGGTCGCCGTCCCGCGCCCGCCGGTGCGCCGACCGTGCTGCTCTACGCCCACCACGACGTCCAGCCGCCCGGCACCCCTGACGGCTGGACCACGCCGGCCTTCGAGCCTGTCGAGCGGGATGGCCGCCTGTTCGCCCGCGGCGCCGCGGACGACAAGGCCGGCGTGCTCGTGCACGTCGGGGCCCTGCGCGCGCTCCTGCCGACCTGGGGCCCGGACGAGGGCGTCGGCATCGTCGTCTTCGTCGAAGGGGAGGAGGAGGTCGGCTCGCCGTCGTTCTCCGCGTTCCTGGCCGAGCACCGCGACGCGCTGGCCGCCGACGTCATCGTCGTCGCCGATTCCGACAACTGGTCCGTCGACACCCCTTCCCTCACCACGAGCCTGCGGGGCCTCGTCGACGCCACCGTCACCGTGCGGACCCTCGACCACGCGGTGCACTCCGGGATGTACGGCGGTCCGGCGCTCGACGCGACCACCGCGCTGGTCCGGTTGCTGGACCGTCTTCGCGACGACGACGGCGCCATCGCCGTTCCCGGGCTGCGCCCCACCGACGGCCCTGAACCCACGGGGCTGCCCGAGGTGACCGAGGAGCGGTTCCGCACCGACGCGGGCGTCCTCGACGGCGTCGCGCTGCTCGGCTCGGGTCCGCTCGCGCAGCGGCTGTGGCACCGCGCCGCCATCACCGTCATCGGAATGGACGTCACGCCCCTCGCCCAGGCCTCCAACACCCTCGCGCCCACCTCCCGCGCCCGCCTGTCCCTGCGCGTGCCGCCGGGGCTGGCACCCGCGAAGGCCTACGAGCTGCTGCGTGACCACCTTCTCGCCACCGCCCCGCTCGGCGCGCACGTCGAGGTGGAGCTCGACGAGTCAGGTCAGCCGTTCGCCGGCGACGTCGACGGACCCGTCTACGACGCTGCCCGCGCCGCCCTGGCCCGCGCCTGGGGCCTGGCCTCGGCGGACGACGTCGTGCACGCCGGCGTCGGCGGGTCGATCCCCTTCATCGCCGAGCTCGTCGAGGCCTTCCCCGGCGCGACGGTGCTCGTCACCGGCGTGGAGGACCCGGACACCCGCGCCCACGGCCAGGACGAGTCGCTCTCGCTGGCGGTCTTCGAGCGGGCCCTGCTCGCGGAGGCGCTGCTGCTCGACTCGCTCGCTGCCCTGCGCTGAAGAAGGGCTGACGTGAGGGTGCTCGTCGCCCCGGACGGCTTCACGGGCACCCTCACCGCCCCCGAGGCCGCCGCGGCGATGGCGGAGGGCTGGTTGCACACCCGTCCCGGCGACGACGTGGACCTGTGCCCGATGTCCGACGGCGGGCCCGGCTTCCTCGACGTGCTCGAGGCCGCCGCGCCCGCCTCCCGGCGCGTCGAGGTCCCCACCACCGGCCCGCTCGGCGCCCCGGTGACCGCCCCCGTCCTGTTCCTCGACGGCACGACGGCGACGGCGGCCGTCGAGTCCGCGCTGGCCTGCGGCACGGCGCTGCTGCCCGTCGCCGTGCCCGTCGCCGAGCGTGACGCCCTCGGCGCAACCACCGTCGGTGTGGGGGCGCTGCTGGCGGCCGCCCGGGCAGGACTGCCTCCCTCGGGCCCGCGGCGCGTGCTCGTGGGCCTGGGCGGCAGCGCCACCACCGACGGGGGAGCGGGGGCGCTCGCGGCGCTCGCCCGCGCCGACGAGCCGTTCCTCACCAGCGGGGGAGGGGCCGTCCGCTCCGTGCGCGCCGAGCATCTGTCCTGGCTCCCGGCGCTGCGCGCGGCCTGGGCCGAGGTCGACCTCGTCGCGGCCACCGACGTCGACGTCCCCCTGCTCGGGCCCCACGGCGCCGCGCACGGCTTCGGGCCACAGAAGGGCGCCTCCCCAGCGGACGTCGCGCTGCTGGAGGAGGCGCTCGCGGCGTGGCGCGACGCCGTCGAGGAGGTCGAGCCCGTCACCACCGGGGTGGCGCGCGCGCCGGGCGCTGGGGCGGCCGGCGGCCTGGGGTACGGGCTGCTCGTGCTGGGTGGCCACCGTGAGGCGGGTGCTCGGGCGGTGGCGCAGGCCGTCGGGCTGGCGGACCGGGTCGCGCGCGCCGACGTCGTCCTCACCGGGGAGGGGAGCCTCGACTGGCAGTCACTGCACGGGAAGGTCGTGGCGGAGGTCGCCCGGCTCGGCGTCCGCACGGGGACGCCGGTGGTCGCGGTCGCCGGGCAGGTCCGTCTCGACGTCGCGCAAGCAGTCGGCGCAGGCCTGGCGCTGGTCCACGCCGTCGTCGAGGACGCGGCCCACCATCCGGGTGAGCTGGAACGCTCGCTGGCCTCTCCCGGCCCTGCGCTGGCCGCCGCGACGGCCGAGGCAGCTGCTCAGTGGGCGTAGCCTGGCTGGAAGACTGGCGGGAACAGTGGTGCCGCGCCCCGCGTTGCAGACCGCATACTCGCCGAGACGAGCCCCTGTGCCGAGGAGGACCAGTGACCGACCTGGCAGATTCACGTGCTGACACGCCTACCACCAAGGAGCACGGCGTCGAGCTGACCGACGTCGCCGCTGACAAGGTGCGCAGCCTGCTCGAGCAGGAGGGCCGTGATGACTTGCGCCTGCGCGTCGCCGTGCAGCCCGGCGGCTGCTCGGGCCTGATCTACCAGCTGTACTTCGACGAGCGCTTCCTCGACGGAGACGCCGCCCGTGACTTCGACGGCGTCGAGGTCATCGTCGACAAGATGAGCCGTCCCTACCTCGAGGGCGCCGTCATCGACTTCGCCGACTCGATCGAGAAGCAGGGGTTCACCATCGACAACCCCAACGCGCAGAGCAGCTGCGCCTGCGGCGACTCGTTCCACTGAGCCCGCTCCTTCCCTGAACCTGCGAGAGCCGCCGCCGTCCCCGTACGCCACGGGGTTGGCGGCGGCTCTCGCGCGTCTGGAGGCGGCGGCCGCTGCCGGGGAGGCCGTGGGCGAGGTCGCTGGCACCGGCGGAGACCTGGAACCCGGCACCCTCCTGGCGGCCTACCGCGTGGGCCTGTTCCCCATGGGGGTGGGCGGGGGAGGGGCCGGCCCCATCGGCTGGTGGAGCCCGGACCCGCGGGGCGTGCTGCCGCTCGACGGTCTACGGGTCTCGAAGTCGCTGCGGCGGTCGGTGCGCCGGTACGAGACCACGGTGGACACCGCCTTCGACGATGTCGTCGAGGGCTGCGCCGATCCGTCCCGGCCTCACCGGTGGATCACCCCCGAGGTGGCCGCCGCCTACGGCCGGCTGCACCGCCTGGGGTGGGCGCACTCCGTGGAGGTGTGGGACGGCGCACCCGGGGAGCGACTGGTCGGCGGGCTCTACGGCGTGTCGGTCTCGGGTCTGTTCGCCGGCGAGTCGATGTTCTCGCGAGCCACCGACGCCTCGAAGGTCGCGCTGGTGCGGCTGGTGTCGGTCCTTCATGCCGACGGCGACCCGCGTCGGCTCCTGGACGTGCAGTGGAGCACGTCGCACCTGGCCAGCCTGGGTGTTGTCGAACTGTCACGCGCGGACTACGCGAAGGCGCTCCGGAGAGCACTCGAGGCACCTCCACCGGTGTGGTGATCTCGTCACCGGCGTTACTCCGGGTGGGGGAGATCACAGCTCCGGCGCGGCGTGCCCCCAGGAGGGTGGTGGAGGGTCCCGGCGGGGTACTGTGCCAGCGATCCGGGTCCTCCGCCGCGGCGCCCTTCGGCGACACGAGCGCCGGGGCCGCCAGACGAGCAGGAGCGCACGTGTCGCAGCAGCACCGTTCCGGACCGACCGGGACCCGCCGGGCCTCCGTGGCCTGGGGCGTCGTCGCTCTGGCAGCGACCGCCCTTACTTCCGGCTGTACAGCAGCCGTCAATGATGATGTCAAGCGTGGGTGGTTGCCTCCCGAGACGGAAGGCGCCACCACGACAACCGCCCTTTCGGAGCACCTCTGGGTGGGTTCGTGGATCGCGGCGCTCGTCGTCGGGGTCATCACGTGGGGCGTGATGCTTTACGCCATCGTGAAGTTCCGGCGCCGCAAGGGCGAGGCGGGCCTTCCGGCCCAGCTCCGCTACAACGTGCCGGTCGAGATGCTCTTCACGATCATGCCGCTGTTCATGGTGGCGGTGCTGTTCTACTTCACCGCCCGTGACCAGCACATCCTCGAGAACCGCTACCAGGAGCCCGAGGTCAACATCGAGGTCGTGGGCAAGCGGTGGGCGTGGGACTTCAACTACACCGACTCGGGCGTCTACGACACCGGCATCCAGGCCGCGCAGACCCCCGACGGTCTCGACTTCGACGTCCCGGGAACCATCCCCACGCTGTACCTCCCGGTCGACAAGAAGATCGAGCTGAAGCTCACCGCGCGTGACGTCATCCACGACTTCTACGTCCCGGCGTTCTCCTACAAGAAGGACGTCATCCCGGGGCACACGAACTACATGGCCATTACGCCTACCAAGACGGGCGACTACATCGGCCGCTGCGCCGAGCTGTGCGGCGAGGGCCACAGCCGCATGATCTTCAAGGTGAAGGTCGTGTCCCAGGCGGACTACGACCAGCACATGGAAGATCTGCGAGCCGCTGGCAACGTGGGCGAGCTGAGCCCCGACATCGGCCCGGCGCACTCCGTCCCCGGCGAGGGCCAGGCAGAGACCGACTCCGAGGGAGCCAACGGATGACCACCTACTACGAGGCCGGTGGCGCCGCCGGGGCCTCGCGGTCGCGAGCGATCAGCGATCGCGAGGCGATGGGCCGCATCGTCGTCAAGTGGATCACCAGCACCGACCACAAGGTCATCGGTGCGATGTACATGATCGCCAGTTTCATCTTCTTCCTGCTGGGTGGCGTCATGGCGCTGCTCATCCGCGCCGAGCTCTTCGAGCCCGGCCTGCAGGTGGTCAAGACGGGCGAGCAGTACAACCAGTTGTTCACCATGCACGGCACGGTGATGCTCCTGCTCTTCGCGACACCACTGTTCGCGGGTTTCGCTAATGCGATCATGCCGCTGCAGATCGGCTCGCCGGACGTGGCGTTCCCGCGCCTGAACATGCTGTCGTTCTGGCTGTTCCTCTTCGGTTCGCTCATCGTCATGGCGGGCTTCCTGGCGCCGTCGGGTGCGGCGAGCTTCGGCTGGTTCGCCTACAGCCCGCTCTCGGACGACTCCTTCACCCCCGGCATCGGCGGTGACCTGTGGGTGCTCGGCCTGGCGATGAGCGGCTTCGGCACCATCCTGGGGGCCGTCAACTTCATCACCACGATCATCTGCATGCGCGCGCCCGGCATGACCATGTGGCGCATGTCGCTGTTCACCTGGACGGTGCTCATCACGAGCGTCCTGGTGATCATGGCTTTCCCGGCCCTCGCGGCGGCACTCTTCGCCCTCGCGGCAGACCGCATCTTCCAGGCCCAGGTGTTCAACCCCGAGAACGGCGGCGCCATCCTGTGGCAGCACCTGTTCTGGTTCTTCGGGCACCCCGAGGTCTACATCATCGCGTTGCCGTTCTTCGGCATCATCAGCGAGATCCTGCCGGTCTTCAGTCGCAAGCCGCTCTTCGGCTACAAGTCGTTGGTCTACGCGACCATCGCGATCGCCGGTCTGTCCGTGGCCGTGTGGGCCCACCACATGTACGTGACGGGTGCGGTGCTGCTGCCGTTCTTCGCCTTCACCACGATGCTCATCGCGGTGCCGACGGGCGTGAAGTTCGTCAACTGGATCGGCACCATGTGGAGCGGGTCGATCACCTTCGAGACGCCGATGCTGTGGTCGATCGGCTTCCTCATCACGTTCCTCTTCGGTGGCCTGACCGGCATCATCCTGTCGAGCCCCCCGCTCGACTTCATCATCTCGGACAGCTACTTCGTGGTGGCGCACTTCCACTACGTGGTGTTCGGCACGGTGGTGTTCGCGATGTTCGCCGGCTTCTACTTCTGGTGGCCGAAGTGGACCGGTCGCATGCTGGACGAGACGCTCGGCAAGTGGCACTTCTGGTTGCTGTTCGTGGGCTTCCACGGCACGTTCCTCATCCAGCACTGGCTGGGCGTGCGCGGCTTCCCGCGTCGCTACGCGGACTACTCCGCCACCGACCAGTTCACGTGGATGAACCAGCTCTCCACCATCGCGTCCTTCATCCTCGCGGCGTCCTTCATCCCCTTCATCCTGGCGGTGTACAAGGCCGTGCGGTCCCCGAAGGTCGAGGTCGACGACCCGTGGGGCTTCGGCCGTTCCCTGGAGTGGGCCACCGCTTGCCCGGTGCCGCGCCACAACTTCACGTCGCTGCCGCGCATCCGCAGCGAGTCGCCGGCGTTCGACCTGCACCACCCGGAAGTGGCCGCGGCTGACCGCGCCACGCCGGACCAGAACCTGCTCGACAAGCTGGTCGGCGAGCCCGACCTCCGGGGGAAGTGAGCATCCGTGAAGACCGAGTTCTGGACCTTCGGCGGCGGTGCGTTCTTCTTCCTGCCGCTGGCCGTCGTCTACGGCGTCCTGTCGAGCTGGGAGACTGTTGGCACCGTCTGTCTGTTCCTGACGGGCGGGATGGCCAGCCTCATGGGCGCCTACCTGTGGCTGACCTCGCGGCGCATCGACCCGCGCCCCGAGGACGACGTCTTCGGTGAGATCGCCGACGGCGCCGGCGAGCAGGGCGTGTTCCCGCCGCACTCCTGGTGGCCGCTGGCCATCAGCCTGTGCATCTCGCTGGTCGTCTGCGGACTCGCCGTGGGGTGGTGGCTGTCGCTGCTCGGCGGCCTCCTCGCGCTGGTCTGCCTCGTGGGGTGGCTCTTCGAGTTCTACCGCGGGGCCCACGCCCACTGAGGATGCGTCACAGCTTTTCCCGAAGGGCCCCGGAGCAACTGCTCCGGGGCCCTTCGGCGTCGTGAGGCGATTTCCCGAACGACCCGGGAAGGTATTCCGCTTCCCTGTGGCCATGCTCACGTTGCTGCGCCTCACCGGGTGGTCCGCGCTGACCGCCGCCTTTGCCCACCTCCTGCAGTTCCTCGTCCTGGGGATCGGCCCCGTGCTCGACGAGCCGGAGTTCCCCACGCCTGGCGAGGCCGCGAGCAACTACTGGTTCGGGGTGGCGGGTGCCACCACCTTCACCGTGATCGGGCTCGCCTACCTGGTCTTCTTCAGCGCCGCGACCGCGCTCGTGTGGCAAGACGCGACAGGCACCGATGCCGCCTGGAGTCGGGCAGCGCACTCTGCGACCGTGGTGGGAGTGACGGGGTGGTTCCTCGCCGGGATGACCAACATCGCTCGCCGCGGCTTCAACGCGACCGCGATCGACGAGGTCACCACCGACCCTTCGGTCGCGCGAGCAGCCCTGCAGTCGACCGACGTCCTGCTGACGACGGCGGCGACCGCGACGGCGGTGGTGCTCTGCGCCTGGCGGTTCGCCTTCGCGGTCCGAGCCGTCAAGACCGGGACGCTCGGCCTGCCGACGGCGGTCGCCGTCGTGGTGCTGGGGGGCCTCGTGCCTTTGGCTGGATGGGTGGCGAACGTGGGCGGCATCCCCTCGAGCATCGTGGCGCTGCTCGTCCTGGGCGCCGCCCTCCTGCTCCGCGCCCGGAGGCTCGAGCGCGTTGGGGCAGCGTCATCGACGCCGACGCTTCCCGTGGCACCGTAGCCACGTGCGGACGCGGATGGTCGCGGTGACCGTCGTCATGGCGCTCGCGCACCTCGCCGACATCGTCTGGCTGGGCGCTGACGAGCGAGAGGGGAGTCCGGCGACGGTCGTGTTCGTCGCCGCTCTGAGCTTTCTCCTCTCCTGCTATCCCACGGGGCGGCCCGTGCCGCGGTGGACGCTCGCGGTGGCAGGCTGCCTGACGCTGCTGTTCGCGGGTGCCCAGGTCGCCGGCCCCGACGTCTCGGCGCGCGTGTGGTGGCCGTTGCCAGTGGTTCCCCTCCTGCTGCTCCTGACGGTGGGGGGACAGGGGTACCGGTACTGGCGACGGTCCAGCGCGGCCGAGCGTGAGGCAGTGCGCTGGCCGCTCCTGGCCGTCCTGGTGGTGGTGACCTTCTTCCTCACCGTGGACGTGGTCGCGGTCGCCGTCACCGGTGGCCCGGTTAGCGATCCGCCGCCGGTGCTGGTCGGAGTGCAGGAGGTCCTGTTCCTCGTGCCCGCAGCGGGCTTCCTCGCGGGTCTTCTCCTGCCGCCGAACGACCTCGTCGACAGGCTGCTCGCCGTCTGGGTGACGCTGGTGCTCGTGGGATCCGGCTTGGGCCTGCTCTTCGCAGGCTCTCTCGCGATCCTCATGACGTGGCTGGAGGTGCCCTGGGCCGCCGTCGCGGCGGCGGGGACTGCTGTGGTCGCGAGCCTCTGGGTCGTGCCAGCCGCCCAGCGGCTCGCGCGCAGGGTCGTCTTCCGCGGGCGGGAGGAGGAGCACCGGGCGGTTCACGAGCTGGCTCGTCGGCTCCAGGACGCTGTCGACCCGGTGGAGATCCCGCACCGGGCCGTGGAAGCGATCCGCGCCGCGATTGGAGCCGAGGCCGTCGTGCTGCGCCGCTCGGGCCAGGTCGACGCGTGGGCTGTCGCAGGCAGACCGGGGGAGAGCGTGCAGGGTGGGGTCGAGCACGTCGTGCGCTTTCTCGGCGTCCCCGTCGCCACGTTGACGCTCTGGCCGCGCCCCGCCGAGTCCGCGCTCGCCGCCGCCGACCTGCGCCTCCTCGACGCGCTGGCTGCCGCCGCAGCGCCGGCACTCCACAGCGCCCGGCTCGCCAGCGCCTTCCCCGAGCTCACCGACCGTGAGCGCCAAGTGCTCGCCGGGATCACCCGTGGCCTGCCGAACGCAGCCATCGCGGCTCGTCTGGGCGTCTCCACCAAGACCGTGGCCAACTACGTGTCCATCGTGCTCACCAAGCTTGGCGTCCCCGACAAGGAGCGGGCGGCCGAGCTCGCTCGGCGTCGCAGCGCGGCCGCAGGGTGAGCGATGGCCCCTTCAGTGTCAGGGCAGCTCTCCGAGGCCGGCCTCGCGAGCCCGTGCCGCAGCCTCCTCGCGATCACGCACGCGCAGCTTCGCGAGAACTGTCGCGACGTAGTTGTAGACCGTCTTCTCGGTGAGCCCGAGCCGTCGAGCGATGTCCACTGTGCCCAGGTCTGAGGCGAGCAGGGCGAGTACCTGGCGTTCGCGCCCGGTGAGGTCCGGGAAGGCGTCTGGGGCGTGCGTGCGGCCGGGGACGCGGACGAAGTGCTCGGTAAGCCTCCGGGCGGCCGCCGGGCTGAAGATGGCCTCGCCCTTCGCTACGGAGACGATCGCGCGCGTCAGCTCCTCCACCCCCGCGTGCTTGAGCAGGTACCCCCGCGCCCCTGCCCGCAGAGCCAGGAAGACCGAGGCGTCGTCGTGCATCGTCAGCACGAGCACGGCGGTCGCCGGTTGGCGCGTGACGATCCGCCGGGTCGCTTCCAGCCCTCCGATGCCGGGCATCGTCAGGTCCATGAGGACCACGTCCGGTGCCTCTCGCGCGGCCAGTGCCACGGCTTCCTCGCCGGTGGCCGCCTCGGCCACGAGCCGGATGCCGTGGTCTTCCGACGCGAGCATCGCCCGTACCCCCTCCCGGTAGAAGGGGTGGTCGTCGGCGAGCAGCACGCGCACGTGGCTCATGCGGCACCTCCAGTGACCGGCAGCCGGGCGACGATCCGTACACCAGTGCGGTCACTGTCGGTGGTGAGTTTCCCGCCGAGCTCGGCTGTGCGCTCACGCATGGTGCGAAGGCCCGCGCCGGGCACCGGGCACGCGGGCATCCCGTGGCCGTCGTCGACGATCTCGAGGACGAGCACGCCGTCGCCGTCGCCGTCGTCCTCGTGGTCGAGGGAGACGGTCACGTCGCACCGGGTGGCGTCGGCGTGCCGGACGGCGTTGCTGACCGCTTCCATCGCGATGCGGTAGGCGGCCTGCTCGACCTGCGGATCCAGAGGAGGCAGCGTGAACCCGTCGACCCTGACCCGCTCATCGCATGACCACGCCGCGGCGATCGCGCCGACGAGGCCCAGGCGGTCGAGCGCGGCGGGGCGCAGCGACTCGACGACGACGTGCAGCTCGGCGAGAGCCTCGTCGATGCCTTCCCGGGCGCCGTCGAGGAGGTGCCGCGTGCGGGCCGGGTCTGACGCAAGGGAGCGTAGGGCGAGGTCGATGCGCTGGGAGAGGCTGGCGAGGGTGGGTCCGAGACCGTCGTGCAGGTCGCGGTGCAGACGGTGGCGCTCCTCCTCTCTCGTGAGGATGAGCTCCGCGCGGGACCGCTGCAGCTCCTCGGTGACGATCCCGGCCCGGATCGCGACGGCGGCGTGCCGCGCAAGGCGCTGGACGAGGGCGAGGTCGCGAGGGCTCACCCGGTCCCACGGGCGCGGCGCGACGTCGATGCGGCCGAGCAGCGCGCCGTCGGAACGGATGTCGACGGTGGCCGCCTGGTCCAGCGCAGTGGCTGGCGCTCCCGCGGTGGCCTCGCGGGGCGGCGCGCCCTCGGGGAAGACCTGGACCCGCACCCGCGGGGAGCGAAGCGCCGACCGGACCGTCGACGCGATCCGCGACATGGCCCCATCGAGGTCGGACGTCGCGGACAGTTCTTCCCCGAGACGGCCGAGCGCGGCTGCGGGCTCGTCACGCAGCCCGTAGAGCCAGCGGTTGACACGCCGCTGCACCGCTCGGCGCAGTGGCCCCATACCCAGGGCAGTGACGGCTGTCGCGGCGACGACCAGCGCGGCCGGGGTGTCCGCGGGCTGGACGAGGCCCGCGGCACCGATGACGACGGCACAGCTCAGGGCCGTGAAGGCGGTCAGGGCCCCGTACACCAGGGCCCGTCCGACCACGAGGTCCACGTCGAAGAGGCGGTGGCGCAGCACGGCGCCGCCGATGGCCACGCAGAGCGACGTCGTGACGAGAGCCCCGCAGGCGGCGACGGCTGTCCGACCGGCAGCGGGCAGCGCCTCGATCGTGTGGACCGGAAGGGCGACGACGGCGAGGTACCAGGTCACCTGCAGCGTGAGGGCGAGGAGGAACCAGGTGGTCTGCTGACGCTCCAGCGGTGTGGAGACCGCGCGGTAGCGGTGGACCTGCGTGCCGACCAGGGTCAGCAGGAGGGGAGTCGTCAGGACGCCGAGGAGGACCTGGGCGGCCGGGGGAAAGGTGTCCCAGGGGAAGGCGAGGGCGAGAGCGGCCGCCGCCCCCCAACCGGCGATCAGCCAGCGGCTCCATCCGGGCACGAAGCGACCGTCGGGGAACAGGTAGGCCACCACAAGGAACCCGAAGCAGGACAGGACCGTGAAGGCGTCCAGGAGACGCGGTGGCCCCGACAGGGCGGTCACCGCACGCTCGGCAAGGTGCGTCGTTCCGAGGACGAACAGGACGAGGGCGAACGCGAGATAGGCCGTGAACCCCGGGTGCCGTGGGGCCCGCAGCAGGAGCCAGCCCGTGAGGAGTGCCGCGGTCAGGGGGAGCAGGTCGAAGGCGAGGAGCACGGTGTCCAGCGCCCTGGTCGGCGGCGTGCGTACCCCTGACACCACGACGGCGCCCGCGCAGACCAGGGCGAGCAGCGCAAGTGCACCGGAGAGCACCCGGGCACGGATCGCCACCACCCCCGCGAGCACGCGGCCAACCTAGAGCGAGACCCCGCCTCTGCGCTGTGTCCCCAAGAGCCAGACGACACCGAGCGGAAGCCACAGGAGCGCCAGCACGAACGGCGGCACGAACGCGTAGGCGACGACGCTGACGAGGAGGACCACGGTGCCGAGTGCCCCGACGACGGTGCCCGTGGTCCGGTGGATACCCGTCACGGAAAATGCGGCCGCGAGCAGGACGATCGCGGCCGCCGAGGCAGAGAAAGCGACATTGCTCGCGAGCTCGGCGGCCCGGAAGAGCCCGTCGTCACCGAGCCGCGCCCCGTCGAACCCTGCCGCGGCGATGCGGAGGACGGCGTCGACCACGCCGCCGGCCACGGCGAGCACCGCCGCCGCTGCGGCGAGGACGGGCTGGCGGGCGCCTCGGGGGCCGCCTCGGGGGTCGCGCAGTGTGAGCGCCACGACGGACACGCCCGCGTTCCCGATCACCATCGCCAGCAGGACCGTCAGCACCACGAGGGCCCACTGGTTCCCGAGCTGGTTCATCTGGTCACGTGTGATGTCGCTGAACGGCCCGATCCCGGCGCCGGAGAGCACGGCGACGTTCACGACGGGCACGAGCACGAAGGCGGGCAGCGAGGCGATGAGCAGCCATCCGCCGGTCCGTTGGAGCGGAACGGGGGTGGGGACGCTGGTGCGGGTCATGACCCCACGGTGCGATTCCCGGCATCCCAGGGACCAGGGGGACGCGGCGAGGGGCGGGTCCCGGACTTCTCCGGAACCCGCCCCTCGGCGGAGTGCGCCAGCGGCGTTCAGTACACCGACGCGTGAAGGACCTCAGTGGCCGTGGCTCGACCCGGTGCCGTGACCCGTGGCGCCGACGGCGGGCACGTCGTGACCGGACTCGACCTCGCCGTGGCCCCCGTGAGCATGAGCGGCCTCGAGCTCGGCAGGTGTGACGGGGGCGATGCGGTCTTCGAAGAAGAAGGCCGACAGACGCGCCCGCAGCTTGTCGAGCGTCGTGGCACGCCCCTGGGGCAGCGGCACCACGACCTCGTCCTCGTGCTGCACGAGGTTCCACCGCTCGTAGACGTCGAGGGGCTCGTGCACCTCGAAGTACTCACCGTCCGCGGTGCGGACGATGCGCCCGCTCTCGCGGCCGTGGAGCGCGAGCTCACGGTCACGACGCTGCAGCCCCAGGCAGATCCGCTTGGTCACCCAGAAGGCGATCGGCGGGCCCACGAAGAACAGCGTGCGGAGCACGTACGTCATGTCGTTGATGGAGATGTGGAAGTGCGTCGCCACGAGGTCGTTCGTGGCGGCGAGCGCCATGACCACGTAGAAGACGAGCGCCGCGACGCCCAGACCGGTGCGGGTCGGCTTGTTCCGGGGACGGTCGAGCAGGTGGTGCTCGCGGGTGTCACCGGTCAGCCACTGCTCGATCCAGGGGTAGGCGAACAGCCCCATGATCATGATTCCCGGGACCACTGCGCCCGGCAGGAGGATGTTCAGCGACCAGACGTAGCCGAACGTGGAGAACTCCGTCGGGACCGGTCCGAGCCAGCCCGGCATGAGCCGCAGGGCGCCGTCGACGAACAGGATGTACCAGTCGGGCTGAGTGCCGGCGCCGATCGGGGAAGGGTCGTAGGGCCCGTAGTTCCAGATCGGGTTGATCGTCACGGTGGCCGCCATGAGGACGACGACGCCGAAGACGATGAAGAAGAAGCCACCGGCCTTCGCGGCGTACACCGGCAGCACCGGGTAGCCCACGACGTTGTTGTTGGTGCGGCCCGGGCCGGGGAACTGCATGTGCTTGTGCATGACGAGCATCCCGAGGTGGATGCCGATCATCGCCAGCAGGGCGGCCGGGATGAGCATCACGTGCATGATGAACAGCCGCGGGATGATCACCTCGCCGGGGAACTCCCCGCCGAAGATGAAGAACGCCATGTACGTGCCGACCACCGGGATGGCCTGGATGACGCCCGAGATGATCCGCAGACCGTTGCCGGAGAGCAGGTCGTCAGGGAGCGAGTAACCGGTGAAGCCGGCAGCCAGGGCCAGGATGGCGAGCACGCAGCCCACCACCCAGTTCAGCTCGCGCGGCTTGCGGAACGCGCCGGTCACGAAGATGCGCGCCATGTGGGCGAGGATCGCCGCGACGAACAGCAGCGCAGCCCAGTGGTGGATCTGCCGGATCAGCAGTCCGCCGCGGATGTCGAAGCTGATGTGCAGCGTCGTGGCGTACGCCTCGGAGACCGTCTGCCCCACAAGCGCGGGGTAGCTGCCCTCGTAGGTGGTCAGCGCCATGCTCGGCGTGTACCAGAACGTCAAGAACGTCCCGGAGATGAGCAGGACGACGAACGTGTAGAGGCAGACCTCGCCCAGCATGAAGGACCAGTGGTCCGGGAAGATCTTTCGCGCAAAAGTCTTGACGATCTTCGACGCGCCGACGCGGTCGTCGACGTAGCCGGCGAGCGTCGCCGTCCTCTTGTCGGTGAGGATCGAGCTCACTCTGATTCGCCTCGCTCCCAGTAGCTCGGACCGGGCGGGTACGGGAAGTCGCGTTGCGCGACGAGGTACCCCTCGTTGTCCACCGTGATCGGAAGTTGCGGCAGCGGCCGCTTGGCCGGGCCGAAGATCACCTTGCAGTGCTGCGTCAGGTCAAAGGTCGACTGGTGGCACGGGCAGAGAAGGTGGTGTGTCTGCTGCTCGTAGAGAGCGACGGGGCAGCCGACGTGCGTGCAGATCTTGGAGTAGGCGTAGATGCCGTCGTAGTCCCAGCCGTCCCGCTCCGGGGCAGCCTGGACCTTCTCGGGCTGGATACGGATGAGGAGCACGGCCGCCTTTGCCTTCTCCTCGATCGGGTGGGCGGAGTCCTCCATGCCGTCGGGGATGACGTGGAAGACCGAGCCGTACGTGACGTCGGCGGCGCGGATGGGCGTGCCGTCGGGGTCACGGGTGAGCCGGACGCCGTTCTCCCACAGGGAGTGGCGGAGCACCTCGCCCGGCAGGGGGCCGAGGTCGCGGAAGAGCACCACCGCGGGGATCGGGAGGATGCCGAGGGCGCCGATGAGCGAGTTGCGGATCACCGTGCGGCGCATGACGCCGCTCTCCTCGACGCCGTCGAGGATGATGTTCGCCGCGTCGCGGCGGTCGTCCTCGGTGCCGGCAATGTCGTGCCGGAGCTCGATCTGCTCGTGGTCGGGCATGAGTGTCTTAGCCCAGTGCACGAGACCGATGCCGATGCAGAAGATCGCGAAGCCCAGACCGAGACCGAGGACCAGCGTCGAGAGCAGCAGCCGCTCGAAGCTCTTGTCCTCCTCGATGGGGAGGGCGAAGTAGCCAACCAGGAAGACGACCGTGCCCACTGCGGAGAGCAGGAAGATCGTCGAGACCTGGCGCTCAGCGCTGCGCGCCGCCTTCGGGTCGGTGTCCGTGACGCGGAACCGGTGGGCCGGCAGGCCAGGGTTGGCGAAGCGGTTCTCGAGGTCGGTGCCCTCGGGAGCGGCAAGATCGGTGCCGCCGCCGTGACTGTGCACGGCGGCGTGCCCCGTGGTGGGCGAGTCCTTCACGGCCGGTCCTCCGGGGTGTGCGTGATGGTGGTGGTGGGCCGGTTCATGAGGCCTTCGCTCCGAGCCAGACGGCGCACCCGACGAGGGCGAGGATGCCGGCGGCCCACGCGAACAGGCCCTCCGAGACGGGGCCGAGGCCGCCGAGCGTCAGGCCGCCCGGGGAGGGTTCGGTGCCCGCGAAGTGGAGGTAGCTGGCGATGTCCTGCTTCTCCTCCGGCGTGATGTTCGCGTCGTTGAAGACAGGCATGGACTGCGGACCGGTGAGCATGGCCTCGTAGATGTGCTTGGCCGAGACGTCCTGCAGGTTCGGGGCCCACTTGCCGCGGGTCAGTGCGCCACCGGCGCCGACGACGTTGTGGCACATGGCGCAGTTGGTGCGGAAGAGCTCGTTGCCCTTGGAGATGCGCTCCGGGTCATCCGTGAACTCCTGGAACTCGGCCGGCGGTACGGCGGGGCCGGGGCCCAGGCTGGCGACGAACGCCCCCATCTGCGCGATCTGCTCGTCCGAGAACTGGACGGGCTTGTCGTGCGCCTGCGGCTGGTTGGCCGACAGGGGCATGCGGCCGGTGCCTACCTGGAAGTCGACCGACGCGGACCCCACACCGATGAGGGTCGGCCCGGCGTCGGTGCCCTGGGCCTGCAGCCCGTGGCAGTTGGCGCAGTTGGCGAGGAAGAGCTCCTTGCCGGCCTGGATGTCGTCATCGGTGGCGGCGGCGGCCGAAGCGGGTGCCGGAGTGAGTACCGAGTAGGCACCGCCCACGACGAGCAGCGCCAGCAGCATCACGACCACGCCACCCAGCGGGTGGCGGCGGCGGGCGGCGAGAGCCTTCACGGGGTCATCCTCAACGTTGCGGGGGGAAGCGCGACGAGACGCGCCGGGGACGTGACGAGACACACATCGCTCATCGGAGGGTCAGCGGAGGATGTAAATGATGAAGAACAGTCCGATCCACACCACGTCGACGAAGTGCCAGTAGTAGCTGGTGACGACGGCGCTGGTCGCCTCCTGGTGGCCGAAGCGGCGGGCGGCGAAGCTGCGGCCGATGACGAGCAGGAAGGCCAGCAGGCCCGCCGTCACGTGCAGGCCGTGGAAGCCGGTGGCCAGGTAGAACACCGAGCCGTACGGGGACGACGAGATGGTCAGCCCCTCGTGCACGAGCTCGGCGTACTCGAAGGCCTGACCGGAGACGAAGAAGGCCCCCATGAGGTACGTCAGCACGTACCACTCGCGCATGCCCCAGCGGTTGATCTGGAGCAGGGAGCCGGTGCGGGACCTCTGATAGCGCTCTGCGGCAAAGACCCCGTACTGGCAGGTCACGGAGCTGAGCACCAGAATCGCCGTGTTGGTCACGGAGAACGGCATGTTGAACAGCGCCGGCTCGGTCTCCCAGAGCTGCGGCACCACCGATCTCACCGTGAAGTACATGGCGAACAGCGCCGCGAAGAACATCAACTCGCTCGAAAGCCAGACGATGGTCCCGACCGACACGGGGTCGGGCCTGTTGACGGCCGCCGGAGCGTGCGGCAGGGCTGTTGTGCTCGACACGGCGCCATTATGGCGTCCTGGACGCGACGCGCGGCGATCGGGACCCGTTGCGGCGCGTCTTCGTCTGTGTACAGCCTGTGCCCGGGCTGCTCGTTTGCCACCTCTACCTGGCAGGGTGTGGCCGTGGCAGTGGTCGGAGCGCAGGGTGCGCGCACCTGGCAGTCCCTCATCTCGTCCCTGGTCGCAGGGCGTGACCTCACCGCTCAGGACTGCGCCTGGGCCATGGCACGGGTGATGGCGGGAGAGGCGCCCGCGGTGCCTCTGGCGGGCTTCCTCGTGGCCTTGCGGGCCAAGGGCGAGACCGTCGAGGAGCTCAGCGGCCTCGCGGACGAGATGCTCGCGCACGCGGTCCCGCTCACCCTTCCCCCGGCGGCAGGTCCCGCGGAGGCCGCCGTAGACATCGTCGGCACCGGCGGCGACCGATCGGTGACGGGCACGAGCACCGTGAACATCTCCACCATGGCGGCGCTGGTCGTGGCCGGGGCCGGCCGCACCGTGGTCAAGCACGGCAACCGGGCGGCGTCCTCGCTGTGCGGCTCGGCTGACCTGCTCGAGGAGCTCGGCGTCCGCCTCGACCTCCCACCGGCGCGGGTGGGCGAGCTCGCGGGGGAGGTCGGCATCACCTTCGCCTTCGCCAGGGTCTTCCACCCGGCCTTCCGGCACGCCGCGGAGGCGCGCTCGGGTCTGGGGGTGCCCACGGCGTTCAACGTGCTGGGCCCCATGACCAACCCCGGGCGCCCCGGGGCCGCGGCTGTCGGGGTCGCCGACGCACGCCTGGCCCCGCTGGTGGCGGGCGTGCTGGTCGGGCGGGGGACGCGGGCGTTGGTGTTCCGCGGCGACGACGGCCTCGACGAGCTCACGACGAGCGGCCCCTCGCGGGCCTGGAGGGCCGGCGCAGCCGGCACGGTGGAGGAGGTCGTCGTCGACCCCGCCGCTCTCGACCTGCCGCCCTCGAGCCTTTCCGATCTCGCAGGGGGTGACGCACCCCACAACGCGGCGATCGCCCGAGCCGTGCTCGCGGGTAAGCCTGGGCCGGTGCGCGACGCGGTGCTCCTGAACGCCGCGGCCGCGCTCGTCGCGGCCGACGGCCTCCACGGTGACCTCCACGACGACCTGCGCGCCCAGCTGGCTGTGGCCGCCGCGTCGGTGGACAGCGGGGCGGCCGCCGCCGTCCTCGAACGGTGGGTCGCCGCGACCGGTAGCTGAGCGCCAGCTGACAGAGGCCCGACGCTACTCGTCGGCGCCGATGGCGAACGCCGCCTCGAGGTCGTGCTTGGAGTAGGCGCGGAAGGCGAGGTAGGTGCGGGTGGCCCGCACGCCGGGCACCTTGCCGATCCGGTCGGCGATGACCTCGGCGAGGGCCTCCTGCTGCACCACGCGCACCATGACGACGAGGTCGGTGTCTCCGGTGACCGAGTAGACCTCGCTGACGCCCTCGACGTCGGCGATGGCCGCCGCCGCTTCCGGAACCTGGGAGACCTCGACGTCGACGTGGACGATGGCGGTGATCATGCGCCCATCCCAGCACGTCCGATCGCCGACCGCACCGGGCACGCCCACGTCCCCTCGACGCTGACGAGGCGCACGCCCTCGCCCTCGAGCCACGCCAGCACCCGCTCGGCCTCCTCGGCCGAGCACGCCGGCTCGGGCGGCACCGGTGGAGCCACCACCTCCGCGGTGGCCCGCAGTGCTTCGACGGCCGGGCGGGGGTCGGCGCCGGGCGGTGTCGTCGTCGTCCCGGCCAGCCGGCCGTGGCGGACCACCACGAGCTCCCAGCCGCCGGCCGGCCGGCGCCGTGCGGCCACGACCTCGGGGGCCGCTGCGAGCGGCGCGAGCCGCTGGGCGCGGGCCGCGCCCCGCAGGAACGCCAGCGACCTGTCGCGCACCTGGCCGGCCTCCTCGTAGCGCTCCGCCGCGGCCAGCGCCGTCAGGCGCGCCCGCGCGGCGCCCACCACGACGTCGGGATCCGCCGTGAGGGCCGCGCGCGCCCTCGCGGCGACCTCCGCGTACGCCTCGGGTGACTGCGCGCCGGTGCACGGCGCCCCGCAGCGCCCGATCTCGTGCAGCGCGCACGCGGACGCGCCGGCCGCGGGACGCAACGGCAGCCTTGGAGTGCACCGCCGCAGGGGCAGGGCGTCCTGGATGGCTTCGACGGCGGCCTGCGCGGACCGCGAGGAGGAGAACGGGCCGACATAGGCGGCGCCGTCGTCGGAGTCGGCACGGACCTCCCGCACCACCGACAGCCGCGGGTACGGCTCGGCGGTGAGCTTCACCCACGGCAGCCGATCCGGCCGGCGCGAGCGGCGGTTGTAGTGCGGATCGTGCTCGGCGATGAGACGCAGCTCCCGCACCTGAGCCTCCAGCGGGGTGGCGCACACCACGGGAGTCACCGAGGCGGCCAGCTGAACCATCTCGGCCATCCGGGTGCGCTTCTCGGCCGCCGTGAAGTAGCTGCGGACCCGGGCGCGCAGGTCGCCGCTGGTGCCGACGTAGAGCACCCGACCGCGGGCGTCCTTGAACAGGTACACCCCGGGCGCCGACGGCAGCCCGTCGGCGAGGGTGCGCTTGCGCCGGACCTGCTCCGGCACCGCCGGGGCCACCTGCACGAGGTCACCCAGGGTGGTCACGCCCAGGGAGCCGACACGCCCCAGCAGGGCGTGCAGCACGTCCACGGTGGCGCGTGCGTCGTCGAGGGCCCGGTGCGTGGGCGTGGTGCGTGCCGACAGGTGGCGCGCCAGCGTGCCGAGCTTGTGGTCTCGCACCTCGCCGCGCGCCAGCACCGCCCGGGCCAGGCGGAGGGTGTCGACGACGGCGGGCGCAGGCCAGTCTCGGCCGGTGGCCACGCACGCGGCGCGCAGGAACGAGATGTCGAACGGCGCGTTGTGCGCCACGAGGACGGCGCCGCGCAGCAGCTCCAGCAGCGGGGCGAGCACCTGACCGACGGTCGGCGCGTCCGCGACCATCGCGTCCGAGATGCCGGTCAACGCCGTGATCTCGCGCGGGATCGGGCCCGGCGGCCGTACGAGGCTGCCCAGCTCGGCCACCACCTCCCCGCCGCGGACCCGCACGGCCCCGACCTCGGTGATGTCGCAGGTGGCTGCGGAGGCGCCGGTGGTCTCCAGGTCGACGACGACGAAGTCGACCTCGTGCAGGGGGGTGACCGGGTCGAGCTCGCCCACGACGGCCAGCGGGAGGGTCGGGGAAGAAGGCTCCAGCACGTCGCGCACGCTAGGTGCCGCCACTGACAACCGACGTACCATCGCCCGGTGGCTGGACGGCACAGCGCGGCCGGCCCGCCCAGCACCCCGGAGTTCCCGCGTCGTCGCGACCTCCGGCAGCACCACCGTCGTCCCGCCCCCCGCTCGCCGCGGCTCGTCACGCGCGTCCTCACGCTGCTGCTGTCCGTCGCGGCCCTCGCGGTGCTCGCCACGGGGGCGTCCCGCCTGCTGGAGCCCGCGGACCCGGCCGCACCGGTCGCCGCCCCCGCCCCCTCCAGCGCCGCGACGGCCACCGACCCGGGAGACTCCACCGCCGGCGCGCCCTCGGCGGTGCGGGCCGTGCAGGCCCTCCTGGACGCCCGGGCGGCCGCGCTGCTCGCTCGCGACGGCGCCGGATGGCGGGCGGCGGTGGCCGGGGACGACTCGGTGAACGGCCCAGGGGTCGCCGCGCTGGCGGCCTACCGCGAGCGGACCCGGGTCACCTTCGACAGGCTCGAGCCGGTGCCGCTGGGCACGTGGCACTGGGAGGTCACCGGGAGCGGCCCGGCGCTGTCCGCCGAGCGGGCCCAGCAGCTGCCCGCGGGCAGCTGGGTGGCCCGTACGACGCTGGTGTGGTCGGTGGCGGGCGCCGGTGACGACCCCGTGCGCCGCCAGCAGGACCTCACCGTGGTCCCGCGTGACGGCGGGTGGGCCGTGGCCGACGACGCCGACGGCGAGACGGTGCCCGACCTGTGGGACCTCGGCGCGGTGCGGGTGGTCACGTCCGAGCGGGCGGTGGTCATCGGTACCGCGGAGCGGTCCGAGCTGGACAAGGTCGCCCGGCTGGCCACCACCTCGGCGCGCTCGGTCGACGCGGTGTGGGGGACGGCCTGGCCGCGCGCCACCGTGGTGGAGGTCCCCGCCGACCAGCAGCAGATGGCGAGGCTGCTGGGCCGTGACGACGACGCCGGGCTGGAGCAGATCGCCGCGGTGACCACGGGCGAGCTGGTGGGGGGCCGGGGGGCCACCCGCGGTGACCACGTGGTGGTCAACCCGCGCGGATTCGGCCAACTGGCTGCCCTGGGCCAGGAGGTGGTGCTGACCCACGAGCTGACCCACGTGGCCACACGCTCCGGCGCCACGCGGGCGGTGCCGCTGTGGCTGTCCGAGGGTTTCGCGGACTGGGTCGGGTACCGGGGGACCAGGCTGTCGCGGCAGGACGTCGCGGCGGACCTCCTCACCCAGGTCCGGGCCGGGAGGCCGCCGCGGGCGCTGCCGACCTCCGACGACTTCGACCCCACGAAGACCTCCGACGTGGGGCCCGCGTACTCCTCGGCCTGGTTGGCGGTCGAGGCGCTGGCGCAGCGGTACGGCGACGACCGCGTGGTGGCCCTGTACCGCACGGCCTCGCGCGAGGGCGCGGCCACCGACGACCCCGACGCGGCCCTGGACGCCTCGCTGGCCTCGGTGCTGGGCACCGATCGCGCCGGCGTGGACGCCCTGTGGCGCGCGGAGATCGCCCAGCTCGCGGCGCCGCGGTGAGCGCGTCCCTGCTGGTCGTCACGAACGACTTCCCGCCGCGCGCGGGGGGCATCGAGGCCTTCGTCGAGAACCTCGTGCGGCGGCTCCCCGCCCACGGGGCGCGTCGCGTCGTCGTCCATACCCGACGGCACCCGGCCCTGCTCGGCGCGCAGCGCGCCCTCGACGCGGAGCTGGCGACGGCGGGCGTCGTCGTCGTCCGCGATCCCCGCAGCCTCCTCCTGCCGACCCCGGCCCTGGCCCGTCGGGTCGCCGCGACCGCCCGCGCGCACGGCTGCGACCGGGCGTGGTTCGGCGCCGCGGCCCCGCTGGGCGTGCTGGCCCCCGCGTTGCGCCGCGCCGGGGTGCGCCGGACGGTGGCCACCACGCACGGTCACGAGGTCTGGTGGGCGCGGCTTCCCGGCTCTCGCGCCGCGCTGCGCGCCGTCGCCGCTCGCAACGACGTGCTCACCGTCCTCGGGCCCGCAACGGGCGGGCCGATCGCCGCGGTACTGCCCGCGCACCTGCGCGCCCGGGTCGCCACCCTGTCGCCCGGGGTGGACCCGGCCGCGTTCGGCAGACCCGAGGACGACGACGGCGGCCGGGCCCTGCGCGCGCAGTGGGGCCTGACCGGCCGACCGCTCGTGCTGTGCCTGTCGCGCCTGGTGGCCCGCAAGGGCCAGGACGTGCTGCTGCGCGCCTTGCCCGCCGTCCAGCGCGCCGTCCCCGATGCGGCGCTCGTGCTCGTGGGTGAGGGGCCCCGCCGCCGGTACCTCGAGCATCTCGCGGACTCGCTCGGCCTGCGCCGGGGGCCGGGCGGCGACGTCGTCCTCACCGGGCGGTTGCCGGCCCCGGACCTGGCTGCCGCGCACGCCGCCGCCGACGTCTTCGCCATGCCCTGCCGCGACCGCCGCGGTGGGCTGGAGACCGAGGGCCTGGGCATCTGCTTCCTCGAGGCGGCCGCGAGTGGCCGCCCGGTGGTGGTGGGCAGGTCCGGGGGAGCGCCGGACGCCGTCCGCGACGGCGAGACGGGCCTGCTCGTCGACGGCACCGCCGTCGCCGCCGTCGCCGCCGCCGTCACGACCCTGCTGGCCGATCCAGCGCTCGCCCACGCCATGGGCGAGGCCGGTCAGCGGTGGATCCGCGACGCCTGGGACTGGGAGGACCGGGCCGCGGCGCTGGCTCAGCTCCTGGAGCTGTAGAGCTCCTCCACCGCCTCGGCGTGGGCGGCCATCACCTGCCGGCGGCGCAGCTTCAGTGAGGGCGTCAGCAGGCCGTTCGCCTCGGTGAAGTCGGTCTTGAGCACGGCGAACTTCTTGATGGCCTCGGCGTGGGACACGGCGGCGTTGGCCTGGTCGACGGCCTCCTGCAGCACGGCGCGGACCCCGGCGTCGTGCGCGGCGGCGGCGACGTCGAGCACGGGCATGCCGCGGGCGCGCAGCCAGCCGGGCAGCACGTCGGGGTCGAGGGTGAGCAGACACGCGACGAACGGGCGGGCGTCGCCCACCACCAGCGCCTGGCTGATGATCGGGTGGGCGCGGAGGCGGTCCTCCAGGACCGCGGGGGCCACGTTCTTGCCGCCGGCCGTGACGATGATCTCCTTCTTGCGGCCGGTGATCGACAGGAACCCTTCGTCGTCCAGGGCACCGAGGTCTCCGGTGCGGAACCAGCCGTCGGCGTCGAAGGCCTCGGCGTCGGCCTTCGCGTCGCCCCAGTAGCCCGCGAACACGTGAGGGCCCTTGACGAGCACCTCGCCGTCGCTGTCGATGCGCACCGAGCAGCCCGGCAGGGGACGGCCGACCGAGGCCACCTTCACGCGCTCGGGCCGGTTGACCGTGGTGGGGGCCGTGGTCTCCGTGAGGCCGTAGCCCTGGAGCACCGTGATGCCGACGCCCTTGAAGAAGTGGCCCAGACGCTCCCCGAGCGGACCGCCGCCGGAGACGGCGTACTGCGCGCGCCCACCGAGGGCCGCCCGCAGCTTGGCGTAGACGAGTCGATCGAAGACGGCGTGCTGCGCGCGCAGCGCGAGCCCGGGGCCCCGTCCGCCGTCCGCCCCGGCATCCGCAGCGCGGCTGTACGCCTCGGCGACGGCGGCTGCCCGCGTGAAGACCTTGCCCTTGCCGCCCTCGATGGCCTTCTGCTCGGCGCTGGCGTAGACCTTCTCGAACACGCGCGGCACCGCGAGCACGTACGTGGGCTGGAACGAGGCGAGGTCTCTCGTGAGCTGGGTGGTGTCCGCCGTGTGCGCCAGGGTGGTGCGGCCGGCCAGGCACAGCACCTGGACGAACCGCGCGAAGACGTGAGCCAGCGGCAGGAACAGCAGCGTGGAGGCGCCGACGGCGAAGACCTCGGGGATGGCGGCGACGGCGTTGCGCGAGAGCACGACGAAGTTGGCGTGCGTGAGCCGGCAGCCCTTGGGGCGACCGGTGGTGCCCGAGGTGTAGATGATCGTGGCGAGGTCCGCCCCGGTCACGGCGGCGCGGCGGCGCTCGAGCTCGGCGTCGTCGACGGCGAGCGACGCGTCGCGCCCCAGGGCCTCGACCGCCTCGAAGCCGCCGTCGTCGATGACCCAGACCCGCGCCGGGTCGAGCGCGGGGGTCTCGCCCGCAACGGACTCGAGCAGCGCGCGGTGGCGGGGCTGCTCGACGATGGCCGCGGTGCAGCCGGAGTCGGAGATGATCCACGCCGCCTGCTCCGCCGAGGACGTCTCGTAGACCGGCACGGTGACGGCGCCCGCCCACCAGATCGCGTAGTCGGCGAGGGTCCACTCGAGCCGTGTCCGGCTCAGCAGCGCCACCCGGTCTCCGGGGGCCACGCCGCTGGCGGCCAGGCCCGCCGCGAGCGCGCGCACGCGGCGCACCACCTCGGCGGCGCCCAGGTTCTCCCAGCCGTCACCGGCCGGACGGGCCAGGAGCGGGAGGTCGGGAGAGGCCGCCGCCACCTCGACCAGCAGGTCGGTGACCGACTGGTCCGGGTCGATCTGGACAGCGAGAGGTTCGGCGCGCTCGATCACTGCACTCCCTTGAGCGGCTCGGCGGGTGCCCTCGACTGTAGCGAGGCCGGTAACGTCCGGCCGCGTGAGCACCCCTTCCGGCGCAGCGGCGCAGGACCTGGCCAGCGCCTTCACCATCGGCATCGACATCGGCGGCACCAAGATCGCGGCGGGGGTGGTGGACGCCGACGGGCGGGTGGTCGCCCGCACCCGACGCGAGACGCCCGCGCGCGACGTCGGTGCGATCGCCGACGCCGTCGTCGACGCGGTCGAGGAGCTGCGACGCACCCACGAGGTCGCTGCTGTCGGCGTCGCGGCGGCGGGCTTCGTCGACGCGAGTCGCTCCGTCGTCACTTTCGCCCCCAACCTCGCGTGGCGCGACGAACCCGTGCGCGCCGACCTCGAGGGCGCCCTCGGCCTGCCGGTGGTCGTGGAGAACGACGCCAACGCCGCCGCGTGGGGTGAGTTCGCGCACGGCGCGGGGCGCGCCGCCAGCAACGACGGGCACGAGGTCCACGACATGGTGCTGCTCACCATCGGCACCGGGCTGGGCGGCGGCATCGTCATCGGTGACCGTCTGCTGCGCGGCGCCAACGGCTTCGCCGGGGAGCTCGGCCACGTGCGCGTCGTGCCCGACGGGCACCCCTGCGGCTGCGGCAACCGCGGGTGCTGGGAGCAGTACGCCTCCGGCCGCGCGCTGGTGCGCGAGGCCCGCACCGTGGCCCGCACCCGTTCGCCGCTGGCGGCGCACCTGCTGGAGCTCGCCGGAGACGACCCCGAGGCCATCCAGGGGCCCACGGTCACCACGGCCGCGATGGAGGGCGATACCGCCGCCATCGAGCTGCTCGCCGACCTGGGCCGGTGGATCGGGGAGGGCGCCGCGAGCGTGGTCGCCGCGCTCGACCCGGCGCTCGTCGTGGTCGGCGGTGGAGTCTCCGAGGCAGGCGACCTGCTGCTGGGCCCCGCGCGCGCCGCGTTCGCGCGTCAGCTCACGGCCCGCGGGCACCGCCCCGCCATCCCTGTGGAGCTGGCCACCCTCGGCAACGACGCGGGGATGATCGGCGTGGCCGACCTGGCCCGCCAGGGCTAGAGCCCTGCTAGAGGCGGGCGCCGTCGTCGCCGTCGTCCTCGCGGTGGCTGGGCAACCGCAGGACGAGGGTGACGAACCCCGCCACGAAGCCCAGCACCGCCACGAGGACGACGACGGGCGGCAGCGGCGGCCTCACCACGAGGACGACGAGGAAGAAGAACGGGACGCCGAGCACGCCCACCCACGGCAGCCACGTCCGCCAGGCGCGCCAGCTGCCGCTGGGCAGCGGAGGCGGCTCCGGAGGGGTCCAGTGCTCCTCGGCGAGCGGGTCGGCCTCGGTGCCGCCGCGCCCGTCCGGGAGCTGCGGCCGCTCGACGGCGCGGTCGACGGGAGGCTCGGCGGGACGGTCGGTGCGCCGTCGGCGCAGCTCACCCGGAGGGGTTGGCGGGGCCGCAGGAGTCGGGGGAGCCGACGGCGGCGCGGCAGGCTCGGGCCGGTCGGGGCGCGCAGCGGGCTCGTCCCAGTGGGCCATGATCTCGGCCCAGGCGGCGTCGACGTCGACACCCTCGGGGTCGCCTCCGGGCGGAGGGGCGGCGGTCACAGTCGTGCCACCAGGTCGACGGCGCCGGCCAGCACACCCACGCCACCATCGTCGCACGGCGGGGGCGCCCCTATGGTTGACCCGGAACCGCTCGGAGAGGAGGACGGGTGCTCTACTGGCTGTTCAAGGCGGTGCTGTACCCGATCCTGACGTCCCTGTTCCGGCCGGAGGTCAAGGGGCTCGAGCACGTGCCGCTCACCGGGCCGGCCGTACTGGCCAGCAACCACCTCTCGGTGTCCGACTCGTTCTTCCTGCCGCTCGTCATCCCGCGGCGGGTCAGCTTCATGGCCAAGGCCGAGTACTTCACCGGCCGCGGCGTCAAGGGGCGCCTCACGGCGGGCTTCTTCAAGGGCATCGGTCAGCTCCCCGTCGACAGGTCCGGCGGCAAGGCGAGCCAGGCCGCGATCGACCTGGCGCTGCAGGTGCTCGACAGGGGCGAGCTGTTCGGCATCTACCCCGAGGGCACCCGCAGCCCCGACGGCCGCCTCTACCGCGGCAAGACCGGCGTGGCCCGGGTGGCGCTGACCAGCGGCGTCCCGGTGCTCCCGGTCGCGATGCACGGCACCGACAAGGTGCAGCCGATCGGCCGGCGCATCCCGCGCATCCGCCGCGTGGGCATCACCATCGGCGCTCCGCTCGACTTCTCCCGCTACGAGGGCATGGAGAACGACAGGTTCGTCCTGCGGTCCGTCACCGACGAGATCACCTACGAGATCATGCGGCTCTCGGGCCAGGAGTACGTCGATGTCTATGCGGCGTCGATGAAGGAGCGTCTGGCCGCCGGCGCCAAGGAGCGCCGCGTGCCGTTCCGCACCTCCAAGGCCGCCTCGGCCAACGGCCCCGGCACCACGTCAGCGCCCGCCGACGGCCCCGAGGTGCTGGCCGCCGGCCCCGACGCCGACTCCACCAGCCGTCGCGCCCACGAGCCCGAGCTGGGCCCGGAGGAGCTGGGCGACGTCGGCACCGCACTTCCCGCCGAGCCGACTCCCGAGCCGACTCCCGAGCCGCCCCCGGACGGGCCCGGCGGGGCCCCCCGGTAGCCTTCCCCGGTGCCCGCAGTGCCCGCAGTGACGCCCGCCGCCGTTCATCGGCCCTTCGGGGCGGTGCTCACCGCGATGGCCACCCCGTTCACCCGCGACGGCGCCCTCGACGTGCCCGCCGCACAGGCGCTCGCCGAGCGCCTTGTCGACGACGGCAACGACGGGCTCGTCGTCGCCGGGACGACGGGCGAGTCGCCCACCCTGGCCGAGCACGAGCACGACACGTTGCTGGCCGCCGTCGTCGAGGCGGTCGGCTCCCGCGCCCACGTGGTCGCGGGGTGCGGCAACAACGACACCGACCACACCCTCCGGCGTGCCCGCGCGGCGGAGAAGACCGGCGTCGACGGGCTGCTCGTCGTGACGCCGTACTACAACAAGCCCCCGCAGGAGGGGCTCTACCAGCACTTCCTGGCCGTCGCCGACGCCACGGGCCTGCCGGTGATGCTCTACGACATCCCCGGCCGCGCCGCCACCGCCATCTCCACCGAGGTGCTCCTGCGCCTCGCGGCGCACCCGCGCGTGGTGGCCGTCAAGGACGCCAAGGACGACCTGTTCGCCTCGTCCCAGGTCATGGCCGCCGCCGGTGGAGAGGGCGGTCTCGCCTACTACTCCGGCAGCGACCAGCTCAACCTCGCCCACCTCGCCCAGGGCGCCGCAGGCATGGTCTCCGTGGTCTCCCACGTGGCCGCCGCCGAGTACGCCCAGATGGTCGCCGCCGTCGACGCGGGCGACCTGCCTACCGCCCGGGCACTCCACGCCCGTCTGCTGCCCGCCGTCACCGCGATCATGACCCGCACCCAGGGCGCGATCATGGTGAAGGCGGCGTTGGAGCTGCTGGGCGCCGTCCCCAACCGCCATGTTCGCCTCCCCCTCGTGGAGGCCACCGACGAGCAGGTCGAGCAGCTCGCTGCCGACCTGCGAGGAGCCGCACTGCTGTGACAGCCCCCACCGCCGACGCCACGTTCACCCAGCCGCTGGGCCTCCCGCCGAAGCTGGCCCGCGGCACCCTGCGGGTCGTGCCGCTGGGTGGTCTGGGGGAGGTCGGCCGCAACATGGCCGTCCTCGAGATCGACGGGAAGCTCCTGATCATCGACTGCGGGGTGCTCTTCCCGGAGGACCACCAGCCTGGCGTCGACCTGATCCTCCCGGACTTCAGCCACATCGCCGACCGCCTCGACGACGTCGTCGCCGTCGTGCTGACGCACGGCCACGAGGACCACATCGGCGCGGTGCCGTTCCTCCTGCGGCTGCGTCCCGACATCCCCCTCGTGGGCTCCACCCTGACGCTGGCCTTCGTGGAGGCGAAGCTCAAGGAGCACCGCATCCAGCCGTACACCCTCGCCGTGCGCGAGGGGCAGGTCGAGCAGCTCGGCCCGTTCGAGTGCGAGTTCGTCGCGGTGAACCACTCCATCCCCGACGCCCTCGCCGTGGCCGTCCGTACGAGTGCGGGCACGGTGCTCCACACGGGCGACTTCAAGATGGACCAGCTCCCGCTGGACGGGCGCATCACCGACCTGCGCGCCTTCGCGCGCCTGGGCGAGCGCGGTGTCGACCTGTTCATGGTCGACTCCACCAACGCCGAGGTGCCCGGATTCACCACCGCAGAGCGCGAGATTACCCCCGTGCTCGACAGGGTCTTCTCCACCGCCCAGCGCCGGCTCATCGTCGCGAGCTTCGCCTCGCACGTGCACCGCGTGCAGCAGGTGCTCGACACCGCCCACAAGCACGGCCGCAAGGTCGCTTTCGTCGGCAGGTCGATGGTCCGCAACATGGGTGTCGCCGCCGACCTTGGCTACCTCGACGTGCCGAAGGGTGTGCTCGTCGACCTGAAGCAGATCGACGACCTGCCCGACGCCAAGGTCGTGCTGATGTGCACCGGCTCGCAGGGCGAGCCGATGGCGGCCCTGAGCCGGATGGCCAACCACGACCACCGCGTGCAGGTGGGCCCCGGCGACACCGTCGTCCTGGCCTCCTCGCTCATCCCCGGCAACGAGAACGCCGTCTACCGCGTCATCAACGGGCTCATGCGCCTCGGCGCGACGGTGGTGCACTCCGGCAACGCGCGCGTCCACGTGTCGGGCCACGCCAGCGCCGGTGAGCTCCTGTACTGCTACAACATCGTCAAGCCGAAGAACGCGATGCCGGTGCACGGCGAGGTGCGCCACCTGCACGCCAACGCCGACCTCGCGGTGAAGACCGGCGTGCCTCGCGAGCGGGTGCTCATCACCGACTGCGGCACCGTGGTGGACCTGCGCGACGGCCGCGCGAAGATCACCGGTCAGGTGCCCTGTGGCTACGTCTACGTCGACGGCTCCTCGGTGGGCTCCATCACCGACGCCGACCTCAAGGACCGCCGCATCCTCGGCGACGAGGGCTTCATCTCGGTGTTCGCCGTGATCGACTCCTCCACCGGCAAGGTGGTGGCGGGCCCGGAGGTGCACGCCCGGGGCGTCGCGGAAGACACGAGCACCCTCCAGTCGATCGTCCCGCGGGTGGCCGACGCGCTGGCCCAGGCCGTCGCCCAGGCGTCCCAGGGCGGCGGCGGGGTCGACACCCACCAGCTGCAGCAGGTGGTGCGGCGCGTGGTGGGCCGCTGGGCCGGAACGTCGCTGCGCCGTCGTCCGATGATCATCCCGGTAGTCGTCGAGGCGTAGATCCTCTCGGCGTGGGGCCTGTGTGAGGGTTGTGACGACCCGTTAGCGTGGCCGCATGGCCTCCCGCTCGCCCTCGCGCGCTCCCGCGAACCCTCGCGCCGCCGCCAAGAGCGGGGCGAAGGCGGCGCCCAAGACCACGTCCACGACGCGGACCACGAGGGCGACCAGTACGACGCGGGCACCTGTCCACGCCCGCACCCGGGCACCGCTGCCGCTCCGCGCGGCACGCGGTGCCTGGATGGGCCTCGCGCACGCCGTCGGCGGGTCCGCCCGGCGTTCCCGGCCCGATGCCACTGACGTCGACCCCGATGTCCGCCGCGACGGCTTCGGGCTCGCGCTGCTCGCCGCGGCGCTGATCGTCGCGGCCCGCGAGTGGTGGGGGCTGCACGGCACCTTCGGTGACGTCGTCCACGCCGTCGTCGCCGGCACCGTAGGCAAGGTGAGCCTCGCGCTGCCGCTGGTGCTCTTCTTCCTCGCGCTGCGCCTGCTGCTGCGCCCGGACGCCGGCAGCGAGAACGGCCGCGTCGGTGTCGGCATCACCTTCGTCGCGGTGGCCGTGACGGGCATGCTCCACCTCGGTGGCGCGATCGGCGCCAGCCCGGTGACCAACCTGCCCGCCATCCGCGAGGCGGGTGGCGTGCTCGGCTACCTCATGGCCACGCCCGTCGACGCGGCCGTCGGCCAGCTGCTGACGTACGTGCTGTTCAGCATGCTCGCCGTCTTCGGGGTGCTCGTGACGACGGCGACTCCGGTGCACCTGGTGCCCCACCGCCTCGGCCAGCTCTACCGGGCTCTCACCGGGGGTGACGAGGTGCACGGCAGCCGCTGGGACAGCGAGGACGACCCCGACGGCGAGCTCGAGCGTCTCCAGCTGGGCCGCGCCCGCGGCGAGCGTTCCGGGGACCGGGCCTACGAGCAGGCGATGGAGCGCGAGGCCGAACCGCCGAAGCCGAAGCGCCGCCGGCGTGGTGCCGCGGCCGACGACAGGCCCGCGTTCGAGGAACAGGCCACCGAGCCAGCCCCGGCGGAGCCGGCGGACGTCGGCGAGGTCTTCGACCCGTTCAAGGATTTCGGTTCCGTTCCCCTCAACAGCGACCCCACCACCGCCGTCGTCGCAGAACCGAGCGAACCGGAACCTGAGGAGCCGCGGCGTTCCTCGGCCGCCGGCGTCACCGCCCACGCGAGGAGCTCGCTGCAGGCCCCGCCGACCACGCAGCTGCCCCACCGCGTGGAGCAGATGGCGCTGGCGTTCACGGGCAGCTACGAGATGCCGCCGGACGACGTCCTCAAGCACGGCGAGGGGCACGCGCTCCGCACCGAGGCGAACGACAGGGTGGTGGACGCCCTCACCGCCGTCCTGGACAACTTCGCCATCGACGCCCGCGTCGCCGACTTCACGCGCGGCCCGACGGTCACCCGCTACGAGGTGGAGCTGGGCACGGGCGTCAAGGTGGAGAAGGTCACGGCGCTGTCGAAGAACATCGCCTACGCCGTCGCCAGCGCCGACGTCCGCATCCTGAGCCCGATCCCGGGCAAGTCGGCGATCGGTGTGGAGATCCCCAACACCGACCGCGAGATCGTCGTCCTCGGCGACGTCCTCCGCAGCGACGTCGCGCAGCGCAACACCCACCCGATGGTCATGGGCATCGGCAAGGACGTCGAGGGCGGCTACGTCATCACCAACCTCGCCAAGACGCCTCACCTGCTGGTCGCGGGAGCCACAGGCGCCGGCAAGTCGAGCTTCATCAACTCGATGATCACGTCGATCCTCATGCGGGCCACGCCCGACCAGGTCCGCATGATCCTCGTCGACCCCAAGCGGGTGGAGCTCACGGCCTACGAGGGCATCCCGCACCTGCTGAGTCCGATCATCACCAACGCCAAGAAGGCCGCCGAGGCGCTCGACTGGGTCACCCAGGAGATGGACCGCCGCTACGACGACCTCGCGATGTACGGCTTCAAGCACGTCGACGACTTCAACGCCGCCATCGACGAGGGCCGCGTCGAGCCGATCGAAGGCAGCGAGCGCCAGCTGCGCCGCTACCCCTACCTGCTTGTGGTGGTCGACGAGCTCGCCGACCTCATGATGGTCGCGCCGCGCGACGTCGAGTCGTCCATCGTCCGCATCACCCAGCTCGCCCGCGCCGCCGGTATCCACCTGGTGCTCGCCACGCAGCGCCCCTCCGTTGACGTCGTGACGGGCCTCATCAAGGCCAACGTGCCCTCGCGTCTCGCGTTCGCGACGTCGTCGCTGGCCGACTCCCGTGTCGTCCTCGACCAGCCGGGCGCCGAGAAGCTCATCGGCCAGGGCGACGCGCTGTTCCTGCCGATGGGCTCCTCCAAGCCGGCCCGCGTGCAGGGCGCGTGGGTCAGCGAGTCCGAGGTCGAGCGCGTGGTCGCCCACGTCAAGGCGCAGGCAGCGCCGGAGTACGTGCAGGACGTCGTCGCGCCGAGCACCGCGCAGAAGATCGCCGAGGACGTCGGCGACGACCTCGAGCTCATGCTGGCGGCTGCCGAGCACATCATCACCACGCAGTTCGGCTCCACGTCGATGCTCCAGCGCAAGCTGCGCGTGGGCTTCGCGAAGGCGGGTCGCCTCATGGACCTGCTGGAGCAGCGTGGCGTGGTGGGGCCCTCGGAGGGTTCGAAGGCGCGCGACGTCTACGTCAAGCCCGACGACATGGACGAGGCGCTCGCGCGCCTGCGCGGTGACGCCGCTCGTGAGCCCGTGCACATCCCTGACGGCGCGACCCAGGTCGTGGACCTGGCTGAGGGCGACGGCTGGAACGACGGCATCGACGACGAGGCCTCCTCGGAGGCCACCGAAGACGCGTGGCAGCTCACCGACAGGTACTGACCTACCCTTGCACCCCGTGAGGTCGGTAGCTCTGGTCACCCTCGGGTGCGTCCGCAACGAGGTCGACTCCGAGGAGCTGGCAGGTCGCCTGTCGGCCGCGGGCTGGCGCCTCGAGGACGACCCGGCCGCCGCCGACGTCGCCGTCGTCAACACGTGCGGCTTCGTCGAGCAGGCGAAGAAGGACTCGGTCGACGTCCTCCTCGATGTCGCCGAGCTCCGGGACGACGCCGACTCGCGCACGCAGGCCGTCGTCGCGGTGGGCTGCATGTCCGAGCGGTACGGCAAGGACCTGGCCGAGGAGCTGCCCGAGGTCGACGCGGTGCTCGGCTTCGACTCCTACGCCGATCTCTCTACCCACCTGGCCTCCATCCTCCAGGGCGAGCGCCCGGAGTCCCACGTCCCGCGCGACCGGCGCACGCTGCTCCCTGTCAGCCCCGCGAAGCGCCAGGCCGCTGCGCGCGCCGGCGCCGTCGCCCTGCCCGGGCTGGGGGAGCTGAGCGACGCCAGCCTCACCAAGGTCCCCGACTCCGGCCCGCCCGTGGTCCGTGCCCGCCTCGGAAGTGCCCCGTGGGCGCCGCTGAAGCTGGCGTCCGGCTGTGACCGGCGCTGCTCGTTCTGCGCGATCCCGGCCTTCCGTGGCTCCTTCGTCTCCCGGACCCCGGCCGACGTCCTCACCGAGGCGCGCTGGCTGGCCGAGAACGGCGTCAAGGAGGTGTTCCTCGTCTCCGAGAACTCCACCTCCTACGGCAAGGACCTCGGTGACCTGCGCGCCCTGGAGAAGCTGCTCCCGGAGCTGGCCGCTGTCGACGGGCTCGAGCGGGTGCGTGTGAGCTACCTGCAGCCCGCCGAGGTGCGCCCGGGGCTGCTCGAGGCGATCGCCGGCACGCCCGGCGTCGTCCCCTACTTCGACCTGTCCTTCCAGCACTCCGCGCCGGCGCTGCTGCGGCGGATGCGCCGGTTCGGCAGCACGGACGAGTTCCTCGCGTTGCTCGACCGCGTGCGCGCCCTGGCCCCCGAGGCGGGCGTGCGCTCCAACGTCATCATGGGCTTTCCGGGGGAGACCGAGGACGACGTCGCCGAGCTCGAGCGGTTCCTCGAGGCGGCACGTCTCGACGTCGTCGGGGTGTTCGGCTACTCCGACGAGGACGGCACCGAGGCCGCGTCGCTTCCCGACAAGGTGGACGAGGACGTCGTCGCCGAGCGCGTCGACCGGATCTCCCGCCTCGTCGAGGCCCTCGTCGACGAGCGGGCGGCGCAGCGCGTCGGCACCCGCGACGTCGTCCTGGTGGAGGAACACGACGACGAAGCTGCGACAGGGCGGACCGGCTTCCAGGGCCCTGACGTCGACGGCACCACGCGCCTCGACCTCGCCGCCGACGCCGAGCTTCCCGCCGTGGGCGCCCTGGTGCCGGTGGAGATCACCGGCAGCGAGGGCGTCGACCTGATCGCGCGCCCGCTGTGAGCCAGAAGGTCAGTCCCTGGAACATCGCCAACTACCTGACGGTCCTGCGCATCGCCCTGGTGCCGCTGGTGGTCTGGCTGCTGATGGCCCGCGACGGCGACGACGCCGCCTTCCGGATCGGCGCTTTCGCGGCGTTCGCCGCGGCGAGCATCACCGACAAGATCGACGGTGACATCGCCCGCGCGCGCGGACTGGTCACCGACTTCGGCAAGATCGCCGACCCCATCGCCGACAAGCTGCTGCTGGGTGCGGTCTTCATTTGCCTGTCGCTGCTCGGCGAGGTGTGGTGGTGGGTGACGGTGGTCATCCTCGTGCGCGAAGTGGGCATCACGCTGCTGCGCTTCGTCGTGATCCGGTACGGCGTCATCGCGGCGTCGCCGGGCGGCAAGCTCAAGACGGCGCTGCAGATCGCCGCGGCGGGGCTGCTGCTCCTGCCGTGGGCAGCCTGGCTGTCCGGGACCCCACTGGACGTCGTCAACGGGGTGCTGCTGGTGCTCGTGCTCGCCGCGGCGGCCGTGACGCTCGTCACGGGCGTCGACTACCTCGTCCGCGCTTACCGCCTCGTCCAGAACGGTCGCCGTGGAGCTCCCTGAGCGGGTCATCACCCTCCTCCGCGACGCCGGCCTGACGGTGGCCACCGCGGAGTCGCTCACCGCGGGACTCGTGAGCGCGCGCCTCGCGGACGTGCCCGGCGCCTCCGACGTGCTGCGCGGGGGAGTGGTCTCCTACGCCACCGACGTGAAGACCTCCCTGCTGTCCGTCAGCGAGGAGCTCCTGAACCGGACCGGGCCCGTCCACCGCGCCGTCGCCGAGGCCATGGCCGTGGGCGTGTGCCGCCGCCTGCACTCCGACGTGGGCGTTGCCACCACGGGCGTCGCCGGACCGGGACCCCATGACGGTCATCCGGCGGGCACCGTCGTCGTCGCTGTCGCCACGGCGGACGGCGTCGCGGCCGAGGTGCTCCGGCTGCCGGGTGATCGCGCCGCCGTCCGTGAGGGTGCCGTCCGGGGAGCGCTGGAGCTGCTCGCCCGCGTCCTCGAGCCTGGCGCTCTCCAGCCCCGGGCGGAACGAGACGGCTCCTCGTAGCGTTGGATGCAGTGATGGCCAGCACCTCGGTCCGCCGCCCCCCCACCCGACGTCCCTCCAACCCCCGTCCGTCCAACTCGCGGTCCGCCACGCGGCCCGCGCCGCGCACTGCGCCCGTCGTCCCGTCACCGTCGGCCCCGACGGGGTACCGTGGTCTCTCGGCGTCACCGCCGACGACGGACGGGAGGCGCCAGGTGCCACTGCTGCGACGCGAGATCGGCGACGTGCTCCGCTCCGCCCGCCAGCAGCAGGGCAGGACTCTGCGCGAGGTCTCCGGGGCCGCCCGGGTGTCTCTTGGCTACCTCTCCGAGGTCGAGCGCGGACAGAAGGAAGCCTCCAGCGAGCTGCTGTCGTCCATCTGTGAGGCGCTCGCCGTGCCGATGTCCACCGTGCTGCGGGCCGTGAGCGACAGGGTCGCCGCCGCCGAGGGCGTGCCGGTTCCCGCGGCTTCCGCTCCCGTCGCGGCACCTGCCGCCGTGGGAGACCTGGGCATCCCGCCGGTCGTCATCACCCGTGACGGGCTGGTCAGCGCCGCCTGAGCGCTCAGCGTTCGGTTCCTTTGCTTTCGGCGGCCTCGCACACGCGCAGCAGCCTCTCCCTCAGGGGGGCCGCGATCGCGGCGAGTTCCCGCTGGGCCGCGGCGTACGCCACCTTGCCCTCGCGGGTCTCCACCCGGATCGGGGCCAGGCCCGTGCCGTCAGGACCCGAGACGTCGTAGGGCGAGGCGCGCATGTCGATCTCCCTCGCCGCCCGCGCGGCCTCGAAGCAGTCGAGCAGCAGCGCTCCGGGGCATGCCGGACCCAGGGCGATGGCGTGGCGCAGCACGTCCATGCTGACGTGGATGCATCCCGGCTGGTCGAACTCGGCCTGGGTGTCGCGGGTCAGGACGGCGGCGTTGCGGGGAAGGGCGTCGGGGGTGAAGAACCGGTAGGCGTCGATGTGGCTGCACCGCAGCGGGTGGGTCTCCACCACCTCGTCGGTGCCGGCCCGGCCCAGGCGTAGCGGCAGTCCGTGGCGGCGTTCGCCGTCCTCGGAGCGGTAGACCATGGCCCACTCGTGCATCCCGAAGCAGCCCAGGTGCGGAGCCCGGTCCCGCACGGAGCTCAGCAACCGGTGGCTCGTTCTCACCGCACGACCGCGGTCCGCGGCAAAGGCGACGACGTCGAGGGTGACGCGCCCGCCGTCGTCCTCCCGGTACCAGCGCCACTCGCGGTGCGGAGCGTCTGCCGCGTCGACCAGCACCGCGCCCGCGCCGGGGTGCCAGCGGCGGAGCTGGCCGGGGCGCAGGGCGTAGTAGTCGTAGAGGAAATCGTCAACAGGGTCGACGGCTCCGACGCTGCGGCGGGCGCGGCGGCCGGCGGTGAGGGCGTCGGCGCGGGCCTCGTGCTCCGCGGCGCGCTCCCGCCAGTCGCTGACCTCGTGCACGAGTCCAGGATCGCTGACGTGCGCGTCGTGGACCTCAGCCACCCCGTCCGCTCCGGCATGCCCGTGTTCCCGGGAGATCCCGCCGTCACCACCGAGCCCGCCCTCGACGTCGCCGCGGACGGCTGTGCCGTGACGGCGCTGCACCTCGGGTCGCACAGCGGCACCCACGTCGACGCGCCGTCGCACGTGATCCCCGGGGGCGCCACCCTCGACCAGCTGGACCTCGCCCTGTTCACCGGGCCAGCGCTCGTCGTGGACGCCCGGGGTCACGCCCCCGGTGCCCCGATCGGATGGAGCGCGTTCGAGCACCGCAGCACGGACCTGGCGCCCGGCGTCGTCGTCCTCGTCCACACCGGGTGGGACGAGCGGTGGGGCACCGCCAGCTACGAGCAGCACCCGCACCTCACGGCCGGCGTGGCCGAGCGTCTGCTCGCTGCCGGGGTACGGACCGTCGGCGTCGACACCCTGAGTCCAGATCCCCTCCACACCTTGGCGTTCCACCGGGTCTGGCTGGGCGCCGGCGGTGTCATCGCGGAGAACCTGCGGGGCCTCGGTCAGCTCGCGGCCCTCGATCACCCGCACGTTCACCTGTTTCCCCTGCCCATCGACCACGGGGACGGCGCACCTGTGCGCGCCGTCGCTATCGGCTGAGCAGCGCCTTCTCCGACGCTGCGAGGTGCTCGCGCACGGCTGCCGGGCCGCGCTCGCGGACGTCGCGCAGGTAGGCGCGGTGCTGTTCCGCGAGGCCTGCGGGGGTGCGGTGCAGCTGCAGGTGGGCGGTGAACAGGCGAACCTCGGCGCCGAGCGCCGCGGCCGCCTCGGTCAACCGAGCCGACCCGGCCGCCGCGACCAGCGCCTCGTGGAGTGCCGCGTGCTCGCGCAGCACGGCCAGCGGCTCGTCCTCGGCGCCCGCCTCCGCTCGAGCGAGGGCGTCGGCGCGCTCGTCGAGCGCGGCCACCACCGCGGCGGGCCACGCCGCGCCCCAGCGCTCGCCGAGCAGGCGGACGGCTTCGCTCTCGACGGCGCGGCGCAGGTCCTGCAGGGAGCGCACGTCGTCGTCGTCCAGCTGTGCGACGCGCACGCCCGCGAAGGGGGCGGCGCTGGCGAGCCGCTCCGCCACCAACCCCGCCAGGGCGGTGCGGACGGTGTGCCTGCTCACGCCGTGCTCGCCGGCCAGCGCCTCCTCGCGCAGCGGCGTGCCCGGGGGCAGCTCGCCGGAGAGCACCCTGTCGCGCAGGAGGGCGGCGAGTGCGTCGGCGCGGCGCGAGGTCACGCGGGGATTCTGTCGGCGACCCGGCCACGCCGCCCAGCGGGCACGGCGAGCACCGCCAGGCCCAGCGCCAGCAGCAGGAGCGCGACGGCCTGCAGGGCGCCGAGATGCTCACCGAGCAGGAGCAGCCCCAGCAGCGTGGCGGTGAGCGGCTCGGCGAGCGTCAGCGTCGCGACGGTCGGGGCGGTGAGCTCGCGCAGGCCGAGGGAGAAGAGCACGTACGCGAGCGCCGTCGTCACCACCCCGAGCCACAGCACCGCCGCGAGGCCGCCCCCACCGGACGGCACGCCCGCCGCGACGACCAGCGGAACGCTCAGCAGCGCGGCCACCCCGAACACCGCGCCCACGGACGCGGTCGAGGTCCATCCCGCGTCCAGCAGGCGCTTGGTGACCAGGGCGAACACCGAGTAGCTGGCGCCCGCGCCGAGCGAAGCCGCCAGGCCCAGCGGATCCGCCCCACCGGCGTCGCCGGAGCTGGCCGCCAGCACCCCCAGGCCGACGACGGCGACGGCGGTGGCGAGCGCCCACCGCCGGCTGGGCCGGACCCCGTCCAGCAGCCAGGCCAGCAGGCCGGTGATGAGCGGGGCGGATCCGAGGGCGACGACCGCGCCCACCGCGACGCCGTTCGTGCGTGTGCCGGCGAAGAACAGCGGCTGGTAGGCGACGACGCCGAGCGCGCCGATCGCGACCACACCGAGGAGCCGGGCCGGGGGAGCCGCAACCCGTGCCCCCCGCATCATCGGCACACCGGCGACGAGCGCGAGCAGCGTGCCCCCGACGGCGATCCGGGCGGCGCCGACGGCCAGTGGTGAGGCTCCGGGGGCGCCGAGCGCCACGGCCGTGCCCGTCGTGCCGAAGCAGACGGCAGACAGGAGGACGAGGACGACAGAGCGCATCCCAAGATTGTTACACAATCAGGCCCCACCGGGCGTGATCATGGGCGCCCGCCACCTGTGGGGGTGGCGGACGCCCATGATCACGGTGGGGTCTCTGTCAGGGGGTGCTGGCGGCGGCGCGCTCCCGCTCCGCGGTCAGGTCCACCTCGGTGCGCGGGGCGGGAACAACGGGATCACCGTTCTCGTCGACCTCCGGCGCCGGGGTGGGCTGCTCGCCACGGGCCCGCTGCAGCCACCAGAACCCGGCGCACACCGCGCCGAAGAGCAGGTACCCCAGCGCGACCTGTGGCGCTGCGGCCCAGCCCACCTGGGCGGCGTGGATCAGCCCGATGAAGCTCAGCGCCGCGCCGACGCCGCAGGCCACCGCGGCTGCGGCGAAGCGCCGGTCGATGATGAACACGGTGATCGCCCCCAGCACCATGCCCGCGAGCACCGCGCCGTGGCCGAGGGTGAGAAGCCCCTCGTACACGACGCCCGCACTCGCCAACGCGGCGTTGCCGACCTCGGCCGCACTCGTCCCGGCTGCCGCGAGCGCGTTGTCGATGAGCCCGGACGCCCACGCGGCAGCGTTCGGAACGATGGCGATGACGACCGCCGCCGCGTGCACGCGGGGCGTGGCGCGGAACGCCTGGGCGCCGATGAGCAGGCCGATGAACAGCAGGATCGGCACGATGGCGGGCAGCGGTAGCAGGGCTGACAGGAGTCCGAACAGCCCCAGGAAGCACAGCAGTCCGATGACCAGGCCACTGGCCATGGAGTACCCGACCCGGCCGCCGGCAGCCTTCCAGCCGGGGTGGCCGATGTAGACGGCCGGCGGGAACGGCGAGCCGAGCGCTGCGCCGACGACGGCGCCCGCCCCGTCCGCCAGCAAGACGCTGCGCAGGTCGTAGTCGTCACCGGCGGCCGCGGCGGACTCGACGTTGCTCATGGCCTCGGTGAAGTTGTAGACGCCCAGCGGGATGGCGGTGGCGAGCAGCGGGGCGAGGTCGGACAGGCCGGCGAGCAGCAGGTCGACCCGCTGGTGCGGCACGGCCAGCGCGATGTCGCGGGCGGCCGCGGAGACGTCGGGTACCGACATGTACCCGCCGATCCACCCGATGGCGGTTCCCAGCAGCAGCGCGGCCAGCCCGACGGGCACGCCGCCCGGCAGCCGCACCCCGGCGACGAACCCGATGAGGATGACGGCGAGCACGGGCAGCCCGATCCACGCGGCCTCCCAGATCTGCGCCGCCGGCCGCATGGCGATGAACGTCAGGGAGATGCCGGCCAGCGTGCCGAGCATGGCCGCACGCGGGGTGATCTTCCGGATCCACGGCCCGACGAACGCCCCGATGAGCACGATGATCCCGATGACGAACGCCCAGGCCAGACCCGCCTCCCAGGCGCGGACCGGGTCCTTCGTGGCCAGCGCGATCGGCAGCATGATGACGAAGACGACGATGAACATGTGCGGCACGCTCGGGCCGTACGGCAGGGCCGTGACGTCGGAGCGGCCCTCCCGCTTGGCCAGCCGCAGCGCGAGCCAGGTGTAGAAGACGTTGCCGAGCACCATCGCGACGCCGATCGCGGGCAGCACCGTGCCGAGCACGTCACCGGCGGCGAGGCCGACGACGCCGATCATGAGCCCCGTCAGCGTGAGCACGTTGACGAGGATGTTGAACGCCAGCCCGAAGAAGGCGTTGGTGTCGCCGCGGGTCCAGAGCGGGACGCGGGACGCGGTGGATGTGGTGGACATGATCGGGCTCCAGTCTCAGGAGACGGGGACGGGGTTGAGAGCGGCGAGGACGGCGGACGACGGCGCGACCCAGCCGAAGATCCCGCCCTGCGCGGAGACCATCTGCAGGCCGACGCGCTGGAACTCGGGGAAGTACGACCCGACGCAGTCGGAGACGACGAGGCACTCGTAGCCGCGGTCGTTGGCCTCGCGGACGGTGGTGTGCACGCACACCTCGGTGGTGACGCCGGTGACGATCAGCGAGGTGATGCCGGCCCCGACCAGCACCTCCTGCAGGTCGGTGGCGTAGAAGGCGCCTTTGCCGGGCTTGTCGAGCACCACCTCGCCGGGCAGCGGGGCCAGCTCGTCGACGATGTCGTGGCCGTACTCGCCGCGCACGAGGATGCGGCCGTAGGCGCCGGGGTCGCCGATGCGCAGGCTGGGGGCTCCGCGGCGCAGCTTGGCGGGCGGGCAGTCCGACAGGTCGGGTTCGTGCCCTTCCCGCGTGTGGATGACGAGCATCCCCGCCTCGCGGGCCCCGGCCAGCAGGCCCGCGAGGGGTGGCACGACGCGGGCCAGCTGCCCGACGTCGTTGCCGAGTGACTCCCCGAACCCGCCGGGCAGGAGGAAGTCGCGCTGCATGTCGATCACGAGGAGCGCAGTGCTCCCCACATCGAAGGTGAACGGGCCAGGCTCAGCCGGGACAGCGGTCATCGGTGGGGCTCCAGTTCTTCTCAGGCGGTCAGGGCGAGCTGGGCGAGGTGGGCGCGCCACCCGCCCGCGGCGGTGATGTCGGTGGCAGAGGCCGGGTCGGCGTTCCTGGCGCACACGAGGCCGGGCACGATGCGCCCGTCGGCGAGCTCGACCGTCCCCAGTTCGAGCACCTCTGGGACGCCGGCGAGGAAGCCCGCCAGCTGGTCGTTCGGCAGCGACCACACCTCGACCTCGACGCCGCCACTCGCGGCGGACGGCGTGCCGGTGGTGCGGAGCAGGGCGGGCACGCTGCGGCCGGCGTCGTCGTCGTCGAACCTCAGCAACCGGTAGCTCGCGGCGGTCCGGGTGGCGGTGACGAGGCGGGCGCCCCGCTCGGTGAGCTCGTGGTGGCGGGGCCCGCCGGCCAGGTGGTGCCCGGCGACCAGCACGTCGGTGCGCTCGGCGGGCAGCTGCGGGCCGAAGATCTCCGCGAGCCGCTCCGCTACGTGAAGCACGGCCTCGTCGGCGAGCGCCGGGCCGAGCACCATGAGGCCCACGGGCCGGCCGTCGGCCGTGGGCGGTGCGGGCACGACGGCGCCGCACAGGTCGAGCAGGTTGCCCGACTGCGTGTACGTGCCGAGCGTGGTGTTGGTCGCCACCGGGTCGGCCAGCACCTGCTCGACGGTGAAGGTGGTGGGGATGGTGGGCAGGACGACGACGTCGACCTGCTCCCACGTCCGTGCCGCCTCGGCCTTGAGCTCGGCGAGCCGGTACTGGGCGGAGAAGGCGTCGACGGCGCTGAAGCGGGCGCCGCTCGCAATGATGCCGGCGACCACGTCGAGCACGCCCCCGCGGTGCTCGCTGAGAAAGTCGCCGAACTCCAGGGTGCGCTCGGCCACCCACGGGCCGGCGTAGAGCAGCTCGCCGGCGCGCAGGAACGGCCCCGGGTCGACGGCGACCACGTCGCCGACGGCGTCCAGGGCTGAGGTTGCCGCCGTGTGGGCGGCGCGCAGGCCGTCGTCGCCCGCGCCGGCGTGCCCGAAGGGGAGACCGGCGGGGTAGGGCAGCCCGATCCGCACCCGCGGTGGGCGGGCGGTGGAACGCCGGCGGCTCCACGGGTCACGCCGGTCCGGTGCCACGGCCACGACGTCCATGACCCGGCGGACGTCATCGACGGTGTTCGCGATGAGGGTCACGCAGTCGAGCGAGCGGCACGCGGGCACGAGCCCGACGGTGCTGATGAGGCCGCGCGACGGCTTGTAGCCGAGGACGGCGTTGAGCGCGGCGGGCACCCGGCCGGAGCCGGCGGTATCGGTGGCCACGGCGAACGCGACGACACCACCTGCCACGGCCAGGGCCGAGCCGGAGCTGGAGCCGCCGCTGATGAGGTCTCCGCCGAAGGTGCTGCGGGGGACCGTGTACGGGGTGCGGGTGCCGTTGAGGCCGGTGGCGAACTGGTCGAGGTTCGTCTTGCCGAGGCAGACGGCGCCCGCGGCTTCGAGGCGGAGCACCACCTCGGCACTGGTGGTCGGCACGCCTCGCGTCTCGCTGTACTCGGGGCAGGCGAGCGTGGTGGGCAGGCCAGCGACGTCGAGGGAGTCCTTGACGCCGAAGGGGATGCCGTACAGGGGCAGGTGGCGGGCGGTCGGGTCGGCCTCGAGTGCTGCCGTACGGGCGAGGAGCACGTCGCGGCGCTGGACGGTGATCCAGGTGCCGTCGTCGCCGCGGTCGGCGATGCGGTCGAGGGCCTGCTCCACGAGGGCGGTCGGAGTGGTGCGCCCGGCGCGGAGGTCGGCCAGGAGTTGGGCGGTGGTCAGCACGCCGTCGATTGTCGACAGAATGGCTGGGTAGTCGGTGACGGCCGTGGAACGGTCGTGTTACGTCTGGGTGCGCGGCACCCTTGGCGTCACAGCGGCAGGTACGTGAGGGCTCCGTGATCACGGAGAGCGGCGAGGACGCGCTCCGGGTCGTCGGACTCCAACGCCTCCAGCAGCGCGTGGTGGCGGGCAAGGCCTCGCTCCGGCGAGGCGGCCTGCGCCTCCCGGCGCAGGTTCACGGCCATCGGTAGCTGCAGCTTCAGCAGCACGGGCGCCAGCACGAGCTCGAGCTGCCGGTTGCCGGCGAGGCCGACGACGGCGGCATGGAACGCCCGATGCGCGTCGTCCTTGGCGAGCGCGTCTCCGGCGTGCTCCGCGTGCTCCATGGCTGACAGGTGCTGCCTCACCTGCGCGAGCGGATCGGCGTCGGATTCGCGGCCCCGCAGCGGCAGCGCCGAGAGGATGGCGTACTGCTCGAGGGCGTGGCGCACCTCGAAGAGCTGGCGGATGTCCTCGGGAGACCACACCGCCACCCGTGCGCCGCGCCGCGGCAGGTGCTCGACGAGGCCCTGCTCCGCGAGCAGGCGCAGCGCCTCCCTTACTGGCGCGCGACTGGTGCGGAACCGCGCGGTGACCTGCTCCTCGACGATGCGCTCGCCGGGAGCGAGCCGACCCGAGAGGATCTCCTCGCGCAGACGCGCGGTGGCGAGCTCCACCAGGCTCGGCGGAGAAAGGCCGTCGGGCGCTGCGGTCACGCGGAGATCGTAGGACGGCGTCTCGCGAGGCGTCGCGCGACGAGCCACACGGTGAGCACCAGGGTGACCAGCGCCACGAGCACCAACGCCGGCGCGAGCAGAGCGGACAGAGTGAGCGCCAGGCTGGCGCCGTCCTCGAGGGTGGAGGCCACCGGAGCCCCGGTGCCGATGGTGGTCGCATTGACCGCCGCTCTGGCAGCCGACTTGCCCACCGTCACGACGAGCGCGAGCGCGGCACCCAGGACGACGGTCCACCACTCACCGTCACCGTTCGTGCTGGCGGTGCCGGCCCCGACCGCGATCCCGCCTGCGGCAGGCCGGACGACGGCGCCCAGGACGTCGTTGAGGTGGTCGACGCCGGGCACCTTGTCGGCCACGACCTCGACGAGGAGGAGCACGGCGAGGACGGCGAGGCAGACCGGGTCGGACAACCACGACCACGCCTGCGGCAGCGGCACGAGGTCGGTGAACCGTGCGAGCAGGCCGAGTACGAGCAGCGGCAGGTAGGCGTTCAGCCCAGCTGCCGACGCGAGCCCCAGCCCGACGAGCACCTCCACCAGTCCATCATCCGCGCCGACGTCGCGCCGGGCACCCGTGCCCTGCTGCGCGAGCTCCGATCCGAGTTGTCTTCAGGGCATCGCCACCGGCTCCCGCCGGGGGCCGGAGCACACCAGGAGCCCGCCGTGAAGACCACCTCCCGCACCCGTGTCCGTGCCCGCCTCGCTCGCGTGGGCGCCATCGCCTCCCTCGTCGCCCTGCCGTTGGGGGTCGGTACCGTCGCGTTCGCCGGTGCGGCAGACGCCGCCACGTCGAAGCGGGTCCTCACCAACGACGGCAGGGCCGTCGATGCCCTGGGCGGTATGCACTCCAGAGGCCTCGACGAGCAGGGCGGGCTCACCAGGCCGTGGGCCGAGGTGAAGTGGTGGGCCGCTGGTGAGCGGTTCACCGAGACCAAGCACAACGGCTGCAACCCGTACACGTTCAGCTACGGCGGCGTGGACTCCGACCCCCGGTGCCCGAGCGGTCAGGTCAAGGCCGACTGGAACGCCGACTTCGTGTTGCGCGTCGCTTCTGATGTCGATGTTGGCGTCACCGCCGATGTCGACCATCGACGCCAGAAGGGCCCCACCGCGACTGCGGTGGGGCCCTTG
>NZ_QGDQ01000025.1 GCF_003149145.1 Quadrisphaera granulorum
TCTCGGAGGCCGTCCAGGTCATGGGTGGGACGTTACTGGGCGCCACCGACAGTCGTACAGGTGTGCAGAGTAAATGCTTGTTACGGGGTTTTGAGAGTGACGAAGGGTGGTGTGGTGGTGACCGCGATGGGGCCAACAGACCACAGCTGCCCGGCAAGAGCGCCGCTTCTAGGGAGGGCGTAAGCCCGGTCCCGGCAAGCGCGTGGATCGGCTCTCAGCGCTGCGAGAGGTCCACGAATGCCGCCCAGGCGCGGGGCGGACGCATGCAGGGTGCCGTCAGGAGCGTTCCGCGAGCCTGGACCAGCGTCCGCGGAAGTCCTCAGCCTGCTCGCCAGACCACCTCGGCTCGAAGACCGTCTCCGGCGTCCAGTCGATCACCGCGTCCTCCAGCGTCAGGCCCGGCGTCACTGCCATCCGGGCGAGCGCCACAGCCCCGAGGGCCGTGGCGTGTTCGGCGGGGTACACGTCGACCGGAACCTGCAACAGATCCGCGACGGCTTGCATGAGCGCCCGGCTCTGCGTCAGGCCACCGTCCACACGCAGACGCCGAAGTGGGCTGCCGAGGTCGTGAGCGACCGCCCCCGCGAGCTCGGCGACCTGAGCGGCGATGCCCTCCAGAACGGCGCGGACGAGGTGGGGGACCCCGGTGGACAGCGTCATGCCCGTCACCGTGGCCGTGGCGTCCGGGCGCCACCACGGTCCCGCCAGTCCGGCGAGCGCAGGCACGCACAACACTCCCTGGGCGTCGGCAGCGGCGACACGGTCGAGGTCAGCGGCGGATCCGATGAAGCCCAGCTGTTCCAGCCATCGCACCGCCGAGGCGGCGGTGTAGACCTGCCCATCGAGGCAGTAGGTGCTCTGCCCACCGATACGCCAGGCGATGGACGCCGACAAGCCCGCCGTCGAGCGCACCGGTGTCCGCCCGGTGTTGGCCAGAAGGAAGGCGCCGGTGCCGAACGTGCACTTGGCCTCACCGGGTGCGAGACATCGCTGCGCGAGCAGCGCCGCCTGTTGGTCGACCACGAGACCACCCACGCGAACGCTCCCGCCGAACGCTGTGGTGGTTCCGACCACTTGGTCGCAGTCGACGATCTCGGGCAGCCGCTCGTGCCCGAGGTCGAACAGCCCGAGCAGATGGTGGTTCCAGGTGCCGGTCTCCAGGTCGGTGAGCAGCGAGCGGCTGGCCGTGGTGATGTCCGTGACGAAGGCACCCGTCAGCTGGTGCAGCAGCCAGGTGTCCGATGTGGTCACGACGCCCGCAGGGGTGGCGTTGCGCCGCAGCCAGGTGAGCTTCGGCGCCGAGAAGTAGGGGTCGAGGACCAGTCCGGTCCTCGCTGCGACGTCGTCGGCGTGCTCCCGCAGCTCCGCGCAGATCCCCTCTGCGCGCCTGTCCTGCCACACGACCATGGGCGACGAGGGAGTGCCGGTAGCCGGGTTCCAGGCCAGGACGGTTTCGCCCTGGTTGGCGAGGGTGACCACGTCGACCGGGACGGCGGCGGACGCCACTGCTCGACGGCCGGCCTGCAGGACGGAGTCGAGGAGGGCGATGGCGTCTTGCTCGACTCCGCCACCTGGGAGGTAGGAGGGGCGAACCGCGACCGAGGCCGCGCCGAGGACCCGCCCCTCGTCATCGACCACGACCGCCTTGGTTCCGGAGGTTCCCTGGTCGATCGCGAGGACGACGGTCACGAGTCCCCCGCCTGGCCGGCACCGGCGCGGGCGCCCGTTCGGAAGCGCTGGGACGTCCGCTGCCACCAGGGCTGGTCGCTGGGTTCGACCGGTGGCCCCGTGACCAGCTCGGTGGGCGGAGCGAGGTCGATGTCGAGGTGAGGCAGGAAGCCGACGACGTGCTCGGCGATCCCCAAGGCCGCCGTCAAGCCCGTGGAGCGGATCGCGGCGACGTTGAGGAGTCGCGGGTACGTGGTCGAAGGGCGGATCACGTAGTTGCAACCACGGCCGGCCGGGCGCAATCCGGCGTAGCTGTCGATCGGATCCAGCCCGTCGAGCGCCGGGAACTGCTGGACGGCCTTGGTGAGGATCTCACCCGCGGCCTCCGGGCGTACGCGCCAGTCGTCCTTGTCCACCTCATCGACGGCGGTAGGGCCAGCTACCACCTTCCCGTCAAGGGTGGGGAAGACGAGTACGCCCTTGGTTCTCGCGCTGGGCACCGGGAGGATGATGTGGTCCAGCTGAGCACCATCGGGCAGCTCGAAGACGAAGAACTCGCCTTTGCGCGGGTAGATCTGGAAGGAGCGGTCTCCCACCAGACGCGCTACGTCGTCGGCGTGGAGGCCGGCGCAGTTGATCGCGGCGGCGCCGCGGACGGCTCGGCCGTCGGCGAGGTGGGCCGTGAGGGAGTCGGTGTGCCTGTCGATCCCGACGACGCGGGCATTCAGTTCGACGCGCGCTCCAGCGGTCTCGGCGGAGGCGGCCATGGCTCGGGTGAAGGCCACCGGGTCTGTGACGGACTCATCGGGCACCAGCAGGGCGCCGTCCGACTCGCGGAGTGCCACCTCGATGCCGTTGCTACGAGCGTTCCGGTAGAGCTCGGTGACGACGTCCCGCTCTGCCGGGGACCGCGGCTGGAGGGCTGCCCCGCAGTGCAGTACCGGAACCTCGAGCCTCTGCAGGACGGCGGGTCGGATCCGCGCGGAGCGCAGGATAAGTGCGGTCTCCAGGTGTCCGGGTGCAGAGTCGAAGCCGGTGTGCAGGACACCTGAGTTGGTCCCGCTCGCGGAGTAGGCCAGACCCGTATCCGCCTCGAGGAGCACGGCGGGAACGCCCCGGTGGGCGAGTGTCAGGAGGACCGCCGCCCCGACGACTCCTCCGCCGATCACGAGGACCGGGGGGTGCGAGCGGGTCATGGTGTCTCCTTCGCGGGGGCTGCGGCGCAGGCGCATCGCTTCAGGGAGGACTCACCCGAGCGCGACTGTGACCGAAAGTGTGGATTCATGCCTGAAGCAGGTCAAGAGGGTGCAGTGGGCATTCTCTGTGGCATGCCTGTTGCCTCCTCGACACGTCGGCGATACATCCACGTGAAGCCTGCGCATTCGGTCGATGTCGTCGCGTGGCGGGGCACGCATATTCCGCAGCGGAGGGCTGCCTCACCCCTTGACGCCCTGCATGGCTACGGGCACTCTCGGGCACTACTCGGGCAGAAAAACACGAATCCGGGTCCATGGGCCCGTGCCGCCCCGAGTCCCGCACCACGCCTCCTTCCGCAGCTGTCGTCGACCCCCGACGCCCTCCCGCCCCAGCCCGTGCTGGCGGCCCGACGCTAGGACGCCCGATGAGCCACGAACGCACGCCCCAGAGCCCCGGCACCACGTCGACGTCTATCGCCTCCGGGCACCTCTCCGAGTTCGGCTACTCCCAGGTGCTCGAGCGCCGGACCAGCAGGTTCGCCTCCTTCGCTGTGGCCTTCGCCTTCGTGTCCATCGCCACGGGCACCTTCACCACCTACGGCGCCGTCCTCAACAGCTCCGGACCGCTGGGCATCTGGACCTGGCCCCTCGTCGTGGTCGGACAACTCGCCGTCGCCCTCGTCTTCGGGTGCCTGGCCGCACGCATCCCCCTGACAGGCTGCAGCTACCAGTGGATGTCGCGACTCGCCAGCCCCGTCCTCGGTTGGTTCACCGGCTGGATCACCTTCACCTTCCTCGTGGTCGTTGCCGTCGCCGTCGACTACACCATCGCCTCGACGTTGCTCCCGGCGCTCTTCGGCTACAGCGGAACCCCCGCCGAGGCGTGGGCCATCACCGCTGCCGTTCTCGTGCTGCAAGCAGCCCTGGTCGCTTTCTCGACGCGGTGGACCGAGCGCGTCAACAACGTCGCGGTCACGGCCGAGCTGGTCGGGATGATCCTGCTCGTCGTCCTCGTGCTCGTCGTCGGCGCCGTCCGTGGTCAGCTCTCGGGAGAGGCCCTCTTCAGCAAGGGCGGCGTGCCCGCGGAGGGGTACTTCTCCTTCGGCAGCATGACCGAACCCGGACCGTGGGTACTGGCCTTCCTGCTCGGGGCCTTCACCATCGTCGGATTCGAGTCTGCGGCGAACCTCGCCGAGGAGACCGAAGACCCGGAGGTGGTCGTTCCGCGGGCTATGTGGCAGGCCGTGCTGGCCTCAGGGGTGCTGGGCTTCCTGTTCCTGGTCGCCATTGCCGCCGCCACCCCCGACCCCATCGCCCTGGCGACGTCCGCCACGCCCGTGGCCGACGTCATCCAGCATGTCCTCGGCTCCTACGTGGGCTCGGCGCTGCTGGTGCTGGTCACGCTTGCCGTCTTCGCTTGCGGCCTGGTCATCACCATGACGGGCGTCCGTCTGGTGTGGGCGATGTCCCGCGACGAGCGGTTCCCCGGGCACCGGGCGCTGAGCACCATCGACGCCGCGACGGGTACTCCACGCAATGCCACCGTGCTCTTCCTGCTCGTCACCCAGTGCGTCTTGGCGGTCTTCGCCGTCCAGACCAACGCCCTGTTCAGCCTGTTCTCCGCCGCGACGCTGCTGCCGGCCGTTCTCTACCTAGCGGTCGTGATCATGTACGCCGTCAAGCGCCGACAGCTGCCGCCGACCGCCGGCTTCTCGCTCGGCAGGGCCGAGACCCCGGTGATCGTGCTGGCCCTGGTCTGGCTGGTCTTCGAGCTGAGCATCTTCCGTGGTCCGTCGTTCCGCGATCCGTGGCTGTACGTGCTCGGGATGACGGCGCTGGGGGCGCTCTACCTGGGGTGGCTGCTCTACCGGCGAGGAGCCGGCGGGTTGGCGATGCCGTCGACCACCACCGTCGAGGAGGCGCGTCAGAGCAGCACCGCCGCGGGGGACGCTGCTCCTCGGGCATGAGCACCTGACAGCATCGCCCAGAGAATCCCCTCGTCTCCCGCGTCCAGGAGGAACCATCCTCGCCATCGAGCGTCAGGACCGGATCGCGCACCTGGTCCGCGAAGCGACCGTCGTCCGCACCGAGGTCCTCGCCGGCCAGCTGGGCGTCTCCCTGGAGACGATCCGCCGAGATCTGGCGGCGCTGGAGGAGCGGGGTGAGGTCCGCCGGGTCCACGGAGGGGCGGCGACGGCGCTCGCCTCGCGGCCCGACGAGGCTCCCTTCACCGAGCGCACGACGATGGAACTGGGCGCCAAGGCCGCGATCGGCCGGGCGGCCGCGGCGCTCCTGCGACCAGGCCAGACCGTAGTCATCGACGTGGGCACCACGGCCGTGGAGGTCGCGCGGGCTGTTCCCGGCGACTTCCACGGCGTGGTCGCGACGAGCTCGCTGCGCGTCGCCGGTGTACTGGCGGGGCGGTCCGGGATCGAGGTTCTCGTCGCCGGTGGCAGGGTCCGGGAAGGAGACCTGGCGGTCTGCGGCGCGCAGGCGGTCGCCTTCTTCGACGACCTGTGCCCGGACATCGCCTTCGTGGGCTCGGGCGGTGTCTCCGCCAGCGGCCTGACCGACTACCACCTCGACGAGGCAGCGAGCCGGCGCGTCATGATCAGCCGGTCGGCGCGCTCGTATGCCCTGGTCGACCACTCCAAGATCGGCCGTACGGCTCCCTACCGCGTCTGCGGCCTCGAACAGCTGAGCGGCATCATCACCGACCGGCAGCCGAACACGGACCAGCGGGAGGTCGTCGACGCCGTTGCCGAGCTGCTGGTCGCCACACCCTCGAGCGAGCTCTGATGCGGCGATCGCGCGCGAGCCGCAGCTGCCGTCGTCATCGCCCGTCGTCGTCCTCAGTGGTTTCCGGCCACCTTGCCCGCCAGCACCGCTAGCGGTGAGGTGCGGGTCCGTCCGCGGGCCTCGGCGGCGTCGGCCATCCGGTAGGTCGCGTACAGACCGTGGACAGCGAGCCATCGCAGCGGCTCCGGCTCCCACCGTCGCACCCGGTGGCCCACCCACGGCAGCTCCGTCAGCGGGGTGCGCTCACCGAGCACGAGGTCACGCAGCGTGCGCCCGGCGAGGTTCGTGGCGGTGACACCGGTACCGACGTACCCACCGGCCCAGGCCAGGGCGGTGCCGTCAGCGGCGCGCTCCAGCCCCACGGACGCCTGCCAGTCTCGGGGGACGGCGAGCACCCCCGACCACGCGTGCTCCAGCGGCGCGCGCCCGTCGGGCGTGAGGGAACGCAGCACGGGGAAGAACTCCTCCAGCACCCGTCGCAGGCCCTCCACCGTGCGGGTCGGGGTGACGCCGCCGGCAGTGGTGCGGGCGGTGCTGGAGCCCCACGTGTACGGGACACCGCGCCCGCCGAGGGCGATCCTGTCGTCAGCGGTGCGCTGCGCGTACATGTAGACGTGCGCCGCGTCACCGAGGGTGGCGCGCCCGTCCCAGCCGATGGCGTCCCACACCTGCGGCGGCAGCGGCGCGGTGGCCACCATCGAGGAGTTCATGGGCAGCCACTCGCGGCGATACCCGGCGAGGTCCGCGGTGAAGCCCTCGGTGGCGCGCACCACCACACGCGCACGCACCTCGCCGGGCACGCCGTCGACCAGCGTCCGCGCGAGCCCCGGGGCGACTGACACCACCCGGGTCCCCTCGAAGATCTCCACGCCGAGCCGCTCCACCGCATCCGCCAGCCCGCTCACGAGCTTGGCGGGGTTGATGCGCGCGCAGTGCGGGTGCCACACCGCCGCCGACGTTCCTGCCACCCCGATCCGCGCGAATGCCGACTCGGCGTCCAGCCACTCCACGTCGGTGCCGGGGCGCGCCGCCATCGACGTGTGCAGCTCCCGCAGCCGTGCCAGCTGCGCCGGGCCGCGCGCCACCGTGTGCTCCCCGCCGAGGTGCACGTCCGCATCGATGCCCTCCGCCGCGGTGACCCGCACCACCTCGGCCACCGTCTCGTTCATGGCTTGCTGGAACGTGTCCAACGCCGCCTGGCCGTGCGTTGCGAGGTACCGCTCCACGCCGCCGGTGATCTCGTTGGTCAGCCAGCCGCCGTTGCGGCCCGACGCGCCGTACCCCGCGAACGCCTGCTCGAGGACGACGACGCGCAGCGACGGGTCCGCCCGTTTCAGGTAGTACGCCGTCCACAGTCCGGTGTAGCCCGCGCCCACGATCGCGACATCGCACTCCAGCGCAGGAGATGAGGACGACGACGGCAGCGCCGGCCGAGGCTGGCGCTGGCGCGCGCCCCCGAGCCGGTGCCACCAGAAGCTGACCTCGCCGTTGACCAGACGCATCGGCGCACGGTAGCCGTGCGAGTTCGGAAAGAGAGCGGCGCGATGAGGAGCGGAGGTGAGCGCGAGGCTAGTCCCGGGGCCGCGCAGAGACCCTCGCGGAGACAGCGGCGCCCCGGTCCACGACCATGGTCGGGTGCCCGCCGTGGACCCGACAGCGCTCCGCCGGCTCCTCGCGCTCGCAGCGACGCGCGGCCCGGACGCGATCCGCTGGATGACGGCGGTCGCCCCCATCCTCCGCGAGCCGGAGACGCGGGAGCGCCTCGGCGCCCTCACCCGCCGCTGGTCCGACGCCCGCGCTGCCCGCACCCCCGACGCGCGGCTCGCGCAGCAGATCTCCGCCCTCGTCGACCACGCCACCGCGGCCCGCGGCGACGCCGAGCGCGCCGGCAGCGCCGCGCAGACCGCTCAGGCCGACGCGTGGCTGCGGCGCGCCAGGGCCCTGGAGCGGTCGCGCCACCTGCTGCTCGGGGCGACGACGCCGGGCCGCGCGGACGCCGCCCGCCGCAAGCAGGCGGTGGAGCGCCTCACCCCCGAGATCGACAGGCTGCGCGTCGAGATGCTCGAAGCGATGCTCGCGCTGGGCCACGGCCAGGACTCGGACGACCAGCGCGAGCCCTGATCAGGGACGGGGCGCGCCGCCGGGTGGGAAGGTGCCACCGAATGGCGCGCTGGTGCCGAAGCGCACCTTCGCCGCGTCGACGCGGCGGCGCAGGTCCTGCCAGCGCGACCACACCGCCCAGCCCAGCAGCGCCATGGCCCCCACAGCGGCCACGGCGGCGAGCAGGGCGCCGCCGTCACGACCGGCCGCCCCGGCGGCCAGCGCCAGCAGCGCCCACACCGCCGTGAGTGTGCTCGCCGCGCGGGCCCGCCAGCGGTGCACCACCGCGACCCCTGCTCCCAGGGCAAGGACGACGACGCCGGTCTGCCACGCCGCCGCGGCTGCGCCCGACGTCGGGAGGCCCACGCTGACGAGGGCGGCCGCGAGGTCGACGGGCACCGCGACGGCCATCCACCCGGTGAACGCCCCCAGGGTGCCCAGCAGCAACGCCCGGGCGGGCAGGTGCAGGAGGCGGCGGTGCCGCAGGGCGGTGTCGTAGGCGACGACGAGCAGCGCGAGCGCCGCCGCGGAGGCCAGGACGGGTGCCCACGACGGCGCTGTGGCTCCGAGGACGACCCATGCGACCGCTGCGGCCACCGCTCCGGCGAACGGCCAGGCGACGCGGCGGGCCGCGGGCTGGTCGCCGCGTCGCGCGGGCAGCTGGTGGACGGCCCACACCAGGACTCCGGCGACGGCGATGGCCCACACCGCGGACGTCCAGCCCGCGGGCGTGATGAACAGGTCTGTAGCGCCACCCCCACCGACACCGCTGCCACCCCCGCTGCCCCCGCCGGTGCTCATCGGGCGGCTCACGCCACCCGCCGTCGCGACCATGGCTACGACGAGCTGCAACGCCGCGAGGACGGCGAACGTCCAGCGGCGCAGCAGCGAGGGGAGAGGCGGTCGGGCCGTGACACGGGACGGTGGTGAAGTGAGAACGGCGGCCATGCTCCAGTGTCGCACCCGGTGGTCAAGAGTTGGTCAAGAGATGCTGGGTGTTGGCTGGTCGTCGTCGCCCTGAGCAGTCTTGAGGCGACCGAGCGTTCCGCAGGGGGCTCGACGGGTGGACAGGCCAGCCCCCGCCGGGGCGACGGGGTCTGCCGCGCACCTACGGGCGGCGCCGACCATGCGCTGGTGACCACCTCTTCCCGCGCACTGGTCCCTGAGCGGTTCCGCGTGCTCGCCTACGCGCTCGCCGTCGTCCTCGTCGTCCTGGTCATCGGCGCGCCGAGTGCACAGGCGGCCCCGGTGACCTGCGGCGCGGACCTCTCCGGGAGCCACGTGGACGAGGGGTGCATCCACCCGATGCCGGGGACACCGGGTGACCACGCCGAGAGCGGGGGCGGGGGTGGTGAGGGCGGCGGCGCCAGCGGTCCGCGGTATCGGTACCGCTACGTCGTCGCCTGCACCGGCAACGACCTCAACGAGCCCAACGCGACTCTGTGCGAGGAGGCCACCACGCAGTGCGCCGCGCCTCGCCTCTTGTACTGGCAGTACCGGTCACAGGACGGCACGACCTGGCAGTACCAGGGGACCCGGTGCCTCACGCGGCAGGAGGCTCAGGACGGCGAGGCGCTGCCCGGCCTCACCCTCGAGGACTTCCGCCGCCTGCCGATCCCGGCCCAGGAGGTCCTGCTCGAGCCCGGTAACGGCTACGCGCTGGTCGGGGTCCCGCTCAATGTCGTCGCCGGCACAGCGCCCGCACTGCTGCAGACCCAGCTGCTGGGCGCCGCCGTCAGCGTCCGCGCCACGCCGGTCGCCTGGCACTGGGACTTCGGCGACGGCACCGCGCTGGGGCCGCTGGCGGACCCCGGCGCCGCCTACCCCGCACTCGGCACCACGCACACCTACGAGCGGGGCGGGACGCTCACGGTGACGCTGACGACCACGTACGCGGGGGAGTACTCGGTGGACGGTGGGGCCTTCGCGCCCGTGCCCGGCACGGCCGACGTCGTCTCTGTGCCCGTCCCGCTCGATGTGCTGACCGGAGGTGGCGCGCTCGTGCAGGACCCCACCGGGTGATGACGACGACGACCGCGACCGCCATTACCCCATGTGCCACATGAGCCCCAGGCGTCACGCATCGGGAAGGCGCGGTGGTGCGACGCGCCGGAAGTCCCACGCTCAGCGCGTTCGAGGTGTCACGATCCGTGCATGGAGACGCCCCGCCCCGGTCACCAGGGCGACCGGTCCTCCTGGTCGCGCCACGACGCCTCGGCTGCCGCACCGGCCGTGATCGACCTGCGTGAGAGCACCGAGGGTCCCGCGCCCACCCAGCACCTGTGGCGGGAGAGGCCCGCCCGCCACATCGACCCGTCGCGCACCGCAGGGCGCCCGCCGGTTTCCGAGGCTCGCGACGGCTCGACGCCGCCGGAACGACCCGACCGTGACCGGTACGAGCAGGCTCTGGGCCTGCTCGCGCTGGCGCAGCGCCACGCCGAGGAAGTGCGCGCCCAGGCCGACAGCGACGCCCGCGCCCTCCTCGACGACGTCGCCGCCCGCGTCGCCTCCGAGCGCGCCGAGGCCGCCCGCCGCGCCGCCCACCTCGTCGCCAGTGCGCAGGAGCAGGCGGAGATCCTCGTCTCCCGTGCCACCCAGGAGGCCGAGCACTTCCAGGCCCGCAGCGACCGCAGCCGCCGGGCGCTGGCCGCCACCGAAGCCGAGCACGCGGCCCTCGACGAGCAGGTCGCGGAGCTCCGCCTCGAGGCGCAGGGCTTCGACGAGCGGCGTCAGCGCGCTGCCCGCGAGACCTCCGCCCTGGAGGACCGCATCAGCGTGCTGCGCGCGCTCGCGGAACGGATCGTCGACGACGCCACGGCGCGAGCGTCCGCGCTCACGCACGAGGCTGCCACGCTCATGCGCGAGGCCGAGGTCCTGCACGGTGACGCCGCCGAGGCGGTGGCCCACGAGCTGCGCGCCGCGATCGCGGAGATCGACGCCGAGCGCGCCGCGGTGACCGCCGACACCGAGCGTCGCGTGGCCGAGGCCGAGGCGTTGCGCGCAGCTGCACTGGGTGACCGCGAGCAGGTGCTGGCCAGTGCCCGTGCCGGCGCCGCTGCGCTGCTCTCCGCCGCGCGTGACGAAGCCGCGGCCCTCGCCGAGCAGACGGCCCGCGAGGCGGCCGCCGTCCTCGAGACCGCGCGTGCCGCCGCCGTCGCCGCTCACCGGGACGCCCGGCAGCTGGTCGTCGGTGCCCACGAGCTCGCCACCACCACCCGCGACCGCATTGAGGTGCTCGAGCAGGCCGCGCGCGAACGGGCCGCCGAGCTGCTCTCCGAGACCGGCCGCGATCTTGACAGGATGCGGCGGACCGCGGCCGACGAGGCTGACGCGCTGCACGCTGACGCCCTCCTGCTCGCCGACGAGGTGCTGGCCGAGGCCCGCGCCCGCGCAGAGGGGTTCGTCTTCGCTGCCTGTGCGGCGGCCGAGGCGATGACCCGGGACGCCGACCAGTCCCGCGACGAGGCCGCCGCGGAGCTCGATGAGCTGCTCTCGTCGGCGCGTGCCCAGGCCGCGCGCACCACCGACTCCGCCGCCGCTGACGCCGACGACGTCCGTGCCGCTGCACAGGTCGACGCCGAGGAGATGCTCTCCCTGGCGCGCGAGCGAGCAGCAGCGCTGCTCCACGACGCCGAAGAGGCTCGCGTGGCCCTCGAGGCCGAGGCCAGGGAGGCGCTCGAGCGGGCCACCGCCGAGGCACTCGCCGCGGCGCACCAGCGTCAGGCAGCCGAGCAGACGGCCGCGAGGGTCCTGGCCGAGGCTCGCCGTGAGGCGTCAGCGGCGCGCGCCGCCGCCCGGGAAGCTCTCGAGTTGGCGCAGGTGGAAGCCGCCCGCCTCAGCGAGCTGGCGACGGCTGACGCGGAAGCGACGGCCGCCAGCGCTTCGGCGGTGGCAGCGGCTGCCGAGGCCGAAGCTCGCTCCCTGGTCGACCAGATCGCCGACGAGGTGGCCCGGGCCCGCGACCAGGTCGAGGAGGCCCGTCGGTGCGCGGCGCTCGAGGCCGAGCAGTTGCTCGCCGAGGCCCGCGCCGCCGCCCAGCAGGTGCTCCACCAGGCGGCTGGAGAGTCCGACAGGCTGCGTGACGAGGCCGGCGACGCCCTCGATCAGGCCCGCGCTGACGCTGACGCACTGCGCGCCCGGCACGCGAGCATCCTGTCCGACCTGGCCGCGCTGGCAGATCTCTCGGACCTGTCGGCCACGCCGACGCCTCCGGTCCGTTCGCTGACCCCCCGGCCCCGGCGCAGCGCCAACGGCTGATCACCAGGTCGGCGCACGATCACCTGCACGATCACCCGGGCGAGCCTCCGGGAGGTCGCTCGAGTGCGCGGGCGAGCTCCATCAGGGTGCGGACCCCGAAACCGGTGGCGCCGTCGCACGAGGGGTCACCTCGCCAGGACGGTCCCGCGACGTCGAGGTGCACCCACGGTTGCGTCGGGGGCACGAACTCCGCGAGGAACAGCGCGGCGGTGATGGCTCGGCCGGTGTCGTCGAGAGGATGGTTGCGCAGCGCCCACCCGATGTCGACACGATCGCGATACCGCCGCGCCAGTGGCAGGCGCCACAGCGGCTCGCCGGCGCGCGCCGCCGCGCTGAGGACGGCGGCCGCGTCGTCGTCGTCCCGAGCGAACACCGCCCCGATCTCGGGACCCAGGGCCGTCACCGCTTGATAGGTGAGCGTGGCGACGTCGACCAGCAGGCGCGGGCGAGAAGCCGACGCGTCCGTGAGGGCGTCGGCCAGGAGCACGCGACCCTCGAAGTCGGTGTCGAGCACTTGGACGAGTCGACCGGAGTGGGTGCGGACGACGTCCCCCGGGCGGGTGGCGCCTGGACCCGGCAGGTTCTCCGCCAGCGGCAGTACAGCCTCCACAGTGAGCGGCGCTCGCCGTGCCGCCAGGGACAGGACGACGGCGAGGGCCGCGGCGGCCCCGGCGCAGTCCGCGCGCATGTCCTGCATCGCGGCGGGGCTCTTGAGCGACAGCCCGCCGCTGTCGAAGGTGACGCCCTTGCCGACCACGCTGAGATCAGCGGGGGCGACGCCAGGCGTGGTCGCGTCGTTGCGGGTGTCGGCGCAGCGTCCGTCCCAGCGGATCCTCACCAGCTGCGGAGGCTCCGCGGAGCCTGCGCCGACGGCCAGGACGCCGCCGTAGCCGCCGGCGCGCAACGCCTCCGGGTCGAGCACCTCGCACTGCGCCCCGACGGCGTGCGCGCCGGCGGTGGCCCAGCCCGCGATGGACTCCGGGGTCGCGACGCTCGGGGGAGCGCTGGTGATGAGGCGCGCGAGGTGGACCGCGGCGGACGTCGACAGACCTCGGCGGGCTGCCGGCAGGAGGTCCTCCGGGACGACGACCAGCGGGGTCGCCGCCATCTCCGTGCCGATCTCCGTGCCGATCTCCGTGCCGATCTGCGCGCCCAGGGCCGCGCTCCTTCCGACGCCGAGCCCGCAGACGAGCGCTTCGACGGTAGCCTCGGCGTCGTCGGCTGACCGACCGGCGGCATCGCCCAGGTCGACGACGACGTCCCGGTCCAGGCACCGCCCAGCGGCCTCACCCGCTACCCACCACGGTTCAGCCAGGGGAGCCTCGGAGCCCCCGCGGGGCTGATCACCGAGCCCGACGACCAACCCCTCGGACGTCGCCCAGACCCGCCCCAGGGCTCCGTCCGGCTCCGGCCAGCTCGCGCCTGTGAGCACTGGGGAACCTCCCCGGGGACCGTGGGGTCGCCACCGGGGCATGAGCCGCACCGGGGCGTCGCGTGTCAGGGGGGCCGGTGACGGGGCAGCCGCTAACAGGGCAGCCGGTGAGGTGGCGAGCCGCAGCGGGGGGTGCCGGGAGCCGACGACGACGGCGAGGGCGGCGTCGATCTCGGCGGCGTGGTTCCGGTCCGCGGCGGCGTCCTCGTGGGGCCTCGGCGACGTCACCCGCCGATGCTCGCGGCCGTGTCGAACGGCCGGGTGTGCTCTCAGCCCTGCTCGAGTGCCGGCGGCTGTGCAGTGACGGCTGTGCGGTGGCGGCCGTGCGGTGGCGGTTGTGCAGTGGCGTCTAGACGGTTGACTCCCCGGGGCCACTCGGTTCGCTCGGCGTTACCGGGTGGCCAGATGCCCACTGGGTGCGCTCATACCCGGCTAGAGCCCTCACCACCGGGCGGCAGCCCACCCACCGGGCGGCAGCCAACCCACCGGGCGGTAGCCCACCCACCGGGCTGCCCGCGGGCTCAGCTACCCCTGGAACGGCTCGTCGATCGATGCGATCACCCGCGAGGGCGTGCAGGGCGTGGGGAGACTCCTGGTCGTGCGCCCTGCAGTGCACCCCTGGCGACGATCAGGCCTGACCGCGCCAGCTCCGCTGGGCGCGAGGGTGGCGCACTGGGGGTACCTCCCGCTAATGGGGACCATGATCACGGTGATGAAGGGGCCGCCCTTGATGTGAGGCTGGGAATCGATCGGCTAGATGGGGGGAGCCCACCAGTCCAGGACGGCGCTGACGTGGTGGCTCATGTATGCCTCGGCGGCTGCCGCGTCACCGGCGAGCACGAGGTCGAGCAGCTCGTAGTGCTCGACGGCGGACTGCTCCAGCTTCGGGGTGCCGATCGCCGTCGCCAGCCCGATGAGGCGGGTCTGGGACCGCAGCTGGCCCACCACCTGCACGAGGTGCCGGTTGCCGAGCAGCGCCAGCAACTCGGAGTGGAACAGGGTGTCGGCGCGCAGGTAGGCGACCAGGTCACCGCTGCGTGCGCCGGCCACGATCGCGTCGGCGAGCGAGCGGAGGCGGGGTGCGTGCTCGGCCACCAGCTCGTGCCGCTCGGCGGCCAGCTGGCCCACGGCCGGGGGCTCCAGGAGTCGGCGCACGGCGATCAGTGACGCGACGTCGTCGCGGTGGACCTCCGTGACGCGGAACCCCTTGTTCCGGACGGTGGTGACGAATCCGCGGGCCTCCAGGTTGAGCATCGCCTCGCGCACCGGGGTGGCCGAGACGCCGTAGCGAGTGGCGAGCACCGGTGCGGAGACGAGTTCGCCGGGAGCGAGCTCACCGGTGACGATCGCGGCGGCGATCGCGTCCTCGACCTGCTCGCGCAGGCTCGTCGCCCGCGCCACCGCTGCCGGTGCCGGTGCCGGAACATCGACCAGTGCTGGAACCTCTGCCACCGCTGACCACTCTCCGCTCGGTCGTTCCCGCAGCGCCTTCCCCTCTGGCATGTGACATGGTACTGATAGGGCATGCCCTCGACGCAACCCCCGAGCCCCTCGTGGCGCAGCGGGATCACTGACGTCGGCGCGGGCGGTGGTGCAGCCGTCGTCGTCGACGTCGTCGTCGTCGGGGCCGGCATCGTCGGTGCCGCCGTCGCGAGGGCGCTCGCGGTGGGCGGGGCGCGCGTCGTCGTCGTCGAGCGAGGCCAAGCCGCGGGCGGTACCTCCGGCAGCGGCGAGGGCAACCTCCTCGTCTCCGACAAGGGGCCGGGCGCCGAGCTGGCGATGGCCCAGCGCGCCCACGAGCTGTGGCCCGCGTTGGCCCGCGAGCTCACCGAAGAACTGCGCGCGGGGCTGCCGGGCGGCTTCCCCGATCTGGAGCTAGAGCCCAAGGGCGGTCTCGTGGTGGCCACCACCGCCGCCGGCGCCAACGCGCTGCGTACCTTCGCCGCGACGCAACGGCCCGCCGGGGTGCGCGCCGTCGAGCTCGACGCCGACGGCACCCGGGCGCTCGAACCGGCACTCACGCCCGAGGTCGCCTGCGCCGTCCACTACCCCGACGACGCGCAGGTCCAGCCCGTGGCCGCCACCGAGGCGCTGCTCGCCTCGGCGCGACAGCACGGCGCCTCGGTGCTCACCGGCGCCGAGGTCACCGCACCCCTGCTGGCCGGCGGACGGCTCGCCGGGGTGCGCACCACCCGCGGTGACGTCGCCGCGGGAGCCGTGGTGGTGGCCGCCGGACCGTGGTCCGGTGAGGTCTCCGCCCGCCTCGGCGCGGCCCTGGCGGTGCTTCCGCGGCGCGGCGTCATCCTCGTCACCACTCGTCAACCGCACCTCGTGCACCGCAAGGTCTACGACGCCGACTACGTCGGCGCGGTGAGCTCCGGCGACGCCGACCTGCAGACCTCCACGGTGGTGGAGTCGACCGCCGCGGGCACCATCCTCATCGGCTCCTCGCGCGAGCGCGTCGGGTTTGACGCCTCGCTGCGCGTCGACGTGCTGCGCCGGCTCGCGCTCGGCGCCCTCACCCTCTTCCCCGCGCTCGCGGGCGTGCCCGTGATGCGCAGCTACGGCGGGTTCCGTCCGTACGTGCCCGACCACCTGCCCGTCGTCGGCGAGGACCCCCGCCTGCCGGGGCTGTGGCACGCCACCGGGCACGAGGGCGCCGGCATCGGACTCGCGCCCGCCACCGGCGAGCTGCTGGCCGACCTGCTCCTGGGGCGCACGCCGTCGCTGGACGCCGCAGCGTTCTCCCCGGCGCGCGCGGGGCTGCTCGACGGCCAGGCTGCTTCGGCGGGTGCCGCGTGAGCGCCCGCGCCGCCGACCCGTCGCGCGACCCCTCCCGTCCCGGACCGACCACACCGGTGACCATCACCGTCGACGGCGAGCCGGTCACGGGCGTGCTCGGGCAGAGCCTCGCCGGGGTGGTCATGGCGTCGGGCAGGACGGCGTGGCGCACCACCGCCGCCGGTCGCGCGCCGCGCGGACTGTTCTGCGGCATCGGCGTCTGCTTCGACTGCCTCGTCACCGTCGACGGCGTCCGCGACGTGCGCGCCTGCCAGCGGCGCGCCGTCGAGGGAGCCGTCGTCACCACCCAGGCGGAGGCGCTGCCCACGCGGGTGACTTCTGACGTACGGGCAGGGGAGGTCGACGATGCCTGAGGTCGCCTCCACGAAGGATCACGACGACTCCGCGAACGACGGCGTCGTCGTCGTCGGAGGCGGCCCTGCGGGGCTGGCCGCGGCGACAGCCGCCCGGAGGGCGGGCGCGCGGGTGGTGCTCGTGGAGGCCGGCGACGACGTTGGCGGCCAGTACTGGCGGCACCTGCCACCGCAGCGCCCGGCCCGTGACGAGGGGCAGCTGCACCACGGCTGGTCGCGCTTCACCGAGATGCGCCGATCGCTGCTCGCCGACGAGGGCTGCGAGGTGCTCACCGGAGCGTCCGTGTGGGCCGTCGAGGCGCGCGCCCCCCACCTGCCGGGGGATGCCCCCGTGCTACGCGTCGTCCTGGCACCCATCGGCGGGGCCGACGCCGCGCAGCGCGAGCACCGGCTGCTGCGCCCGGGCGCGCTCGTCGTCGCCACCGGCGCCCACGACCTGACCCTGCCGTTCCCCGGGTGGGACCTTCCCGGCGTCGTCACCGGCGGCGCTGCGCAGGCGTTCGCCAAGTCCGAGCGGCTCGCGGTGGGCGAGCGGGTGGTCGTCGCGGGTGCCGGGCCGTTCCTGCTGCCGGTGGCGTCCTCGCTGCTGAGCACCGGCGCCACGGTGCTGGAGGTCTGCGAGGCCGCCGGCCCCGCGCAGCTGGCCCGCGGCTGGGGTTCTCACCCCGCCCGCCTGCTCGCCGGACCCCGCGTGATGGCCGCGAAGACCGCCGAGCTGGCGGGGTACGCCGCCGCGCTGCTGCGCGAGCGGGTGCCGTACCGCACCGCGACGGGCGTCGTCGCGGCGCGCGGAGAGGGGCGCCTAGAGGAGGTCGTGCTCGCGCGCCTCGCGCCCGACTGGTCACCCGTGCCCGGCACCGAGCGGGTGGTGGCGGCCGACGCGCTCGCCGTGAGCCACGGCTTCACGCCCCGCCTCGAGGTGGCCCTCGCCGCCGGCTGCGCGCTGCGCGAGGACGGCTTCGTCGCCGTCGACGACCGCGGCGCCACGTCCGTCCCGGGCGTGTGGGCCGCCGGAGAGGTGACCGGCATCGGCGGCGCCGACCTCGCGCAGGTGGAAGGTGAGCTGGCGGGGCTGGCAGCGGCCGGTGCCGTGGCCCACCCGGGCACCCACGAGGCCAGCCAGCGGTTGAGTCAGCAGCTCAGTCAGCAGGTGAGCCGGCTGCTGGACCGGCGCCGAACTCTCGAGGCCTTCGCCGGTCGGCTCGCCGCCGCGCACGCACCCCGCGCCGGTTGGCTCGCGCAGGTCACCGACGACACCACCGTCTGCCGCTGCGAGGAGGTCACCGCCGGGCGTCTGCGCGCCGTCGCCGCGGCCACCGCCAGCACCGCCGACACCCCCGCCGGCGCCCGCTCCCTGCGCCTCACCACCCGCGCCGGCCTCGGCGTGTGCCAGGGACGGATCTGCGGCCACGCCGTCGACGCCGTGCTCGGGCGCACCAGCGTCGGTCGTGGCGCCGGCAGTGGCGTCGGGCCCGTGTCGCACCAGCGCCGGCCGATCGCCGTCCCCGTCCGGCTCGGCGAGCTCGCTGCCCTGCCCGCCCCCGACCACCAGACCTCCGACCACCAGACCGCCGACCACCAGACCGCCGACCACCAGACCTCCGACCACCAGACCCCTGATCTCACCGATTCCGAGGAGCCCCGTTCATGAGCACCGACCAGCAGATCAACCTGCGCGGCGTCGTCGTCGCCACCGCCCTGCCCTACCGCGAAGACCCGACGGCCCCGGCGGGTCTTGCGGTGGACGAGGAGCGGTTCGCCGAGCACTGCACCTGGCTGTTCGAGAACGGCTGCCGCGGTGTCGGCCCGAACGGGTCGCTGGGGGAGTACTCCTCGCTGACCGACACCGAGCGCCGCCGTGCGGTGCAGGTGGCCGTCGAGGCGGCGCGCGCTGCGGGCACGTCGGGCACGGCGTCCGGTGAGCGGCCAATCGTCGTCGCCGGGGTCCACGCCCCGGGCTGGCACCAGGCGCAGCAGTGGACCGAGCTGGCCGCGGAGGACGGCGCCGACGGCGTGCTGTGCCTGCCGCCGACCATGTACCGCTCGACGCCCGCGCAGGTGGTGGAGCACTTCGAGAAGGTCGCCAGCGTCGGTCTGCCGGTGATGGTCTACAACAACCCGATCGACACCAAGGTCGACCTCGTGCCCTCCCTGGTGGCGGAGATCGCCCAGATCGACAACATCGTGGCGATCAAGGAGTTCTCCGGCGACGTGCGCCGCGCGTTCGAGATCGCCGAGCAGTGCGAGGCCGCCGGCACGCAGATCGACGTCATCGCCGGTGCCGACGACGTGCTCATGGAGCTCATGCTCGACGGCGCCGTCGGCTGGTTCGCGGGCTTCCCCAACGTCTTCCCCCGCGAGGCCGTGGAGCTGTACGACCTCATGACCGCCGGCCGCTACGCCGAGGCCCGCGCGCTGTACGTGCAGCTCGTGGCGCTGTTCCGGTGGGACTCGCGCACGGAGTTCGTGCAGGCCATCAAGCTGTCGATGGACGTCGTCGGCCGCTACGGGGGCCCCTGCCGCCCGCCGCGCGGCGCCCTGTCCGCGCAGCAGGTCGCGACCATCACCGCCGAGACCGAGCGCGCCGTCGCCGCGGTGCAGGCGCTTCGTCACTCTCTCATCAGCGCCACCGTCTGAGGGGCGGCAGGTCCGTGCGCGCCTCGCGTGTCTTCGCCGCCGTCGACTCCCACACCGAGGGCATGCCGACGCGCGTCGTCACCGGCGGCGTCGGGGTCATCCCCGGCGCCACCATGAACGAGCGGCGCCTGCACTTCATGGCGGAGATGGACGGCGTGCGCCAGTTGCTCGTCAACGAGCCGCGGGGGCACGCCGCCATGAGCGGCGCGATCCTGCAGCCGCCCACCCGCCCTGACGCCGACTGGGGCGTGCTCTACATCGAGGTGTCCGGGTGCCTGCCGATGTGCGGGCACGGGACCATCGGCGTCGCGACCGTGCTGGTGGAGACCGGCATGGTCACCGTCACCGAACCTGAGACGGTCATCCGCCTCGACACCCCCGCCGGCCTGGTGGTGGCGCGGGTGGCGGTGCGCGACGGGCACGCCGACGGCGTCACGCTGGAGAACGTGCCGAGCTTCTGCGACCGGCTCGACGAGGTGCTGCACGTGCCGGGCTTCCCCGGTGGCGCACGCGACGTGCGGTACTCGCTGGCCTTCGGCGGCAACTTCTACGCCATGGTCGACCTCGACGACGTCGGCCTGCCCTTCGACAGGGCCCACCAGTACAAGATCTCCGAGGCCGGGCTGGCGATCATGGACGCGCTCAACACCAGCGCGCCCCCGCACCACCCGACCATCGACGGCGTCGACCACTGCCACCACGTCGAGTTCATCGCACCGGGCTCGGACGCGCGCCTGTCGCGGCACGCGATGGCCATCCACCCCGGGTGGTTCGACAGGTCGCCGTGCGGCACGGGCACGTCCGCGCGGATGGCGGAGCTGTGGGCCCGCGGTGAGCTGGCGCTCGGGGAGGACTTCGTCAACGAGTCGTTCATCGGGTCACGCTTCACCGGCCGGCTCGTGGCCGAGGCGACCGTGGGGGAGGGCGAGCAGCGGCGGCGCGCCGTCCTGCCCACCATCACCGGTCGGGCGTGGGTGACGGGCATGGGGCAGTACCTGCTCGACCCGACCGACCCGTTCCCCACCGGCTTCACCTTCTGACCGTCCCCCTGATCTGGCCGCCTGATCCGGCCGCACACGTTCCTGAGGAGCACCACCGTGAGCACGCCCCCCACCCCCACCCCCTCCCTCTCCGCACTTTCCGCGGAAAGTGCGGAAAGGACCCCCTCCGGAAGCGCACTTGCCGCGGAAAGTGCGGGAAGGGGGGCGGGAGTGGAGGCGACGGCCCAGCGGGCGGCGGCCATCGCGCCTGTGCTGGCCGCCACCCCGCCCGCCGCGCTGGCGGCGGGGCTGCGGGCCGCGGCCACGGCGCTGCGCGCCGACGCCGACCGGCTGATCGTGATCGCCGCCGAGGAGACAGGCCTCGCGCCCACCCCCCGTCTTCGCGGCGAGCTGGAGCGCACCGCGGTGCAGCTGGAGCTGTTCAGCGAGGTTGCCCTCGACGGGTCGCACCTCGACCTCCGCATCGACGAGGCCGACCCCGCCTTCCGCCCCCTGCCCCGCCCCGACCTGCGGCGGATGCTCGTGCCGCTCGGCCCGGTGCTCGTCTTCGCGGCGAGCAACTTCCCGTTCGCCTTCTCCGTGGCGGGCGGCGACACGGCAGCTGCGCTCGCCGCCGGCTGCCCCGTCGTCGTCAAGGCGCACCCGGGCCACCCGCAGCTGTCCGCGGCGGTCGCCGACGTGGTCCGGGCGGCACTGGACGGTGCGGGCCTGCCCGCCGACTCTCTCCAGCTGGCGGGGCTCCCCGGTGCCGAGGGACCCGACGACGACGGCGTGGCGGCCGGCGTGGCGCTGCTGCGCGACGAGCGGATCGCCGCGGCGTCCTTCACCGGGTCGCAGCGCGCCGGCCGCTACCTCGCGGACGTCGCGGCGGCCCGCCGTCGTCCGATCCCGTTCTACGGCGAACTGGGGTCCACCAACCCCGTCGTGGTCACCGAGGGGGCGCTCGCCGCAGCGCGGGCGGCCGGCGTCGACACCTTCGCCGCCGCGTACGCCACCAGCGCCACCGCGTCGGCTGGGCAGCTGTGCACCCAGCCCGGGTTCGTCTTCCTCCCCGACGGCGCTCTCGACGCCGACGGCGGTTCCCTGGCCGACGCTCTGGCGCACGCGTTCTCCGCGGTGTCCGAGCACCGGCTGCTGCACCCGGGCATCGCCGCCGGGTACAGCGCGCGCCGCGACGCGGTGCTCGGTAGCGAGGGCGTCGTCGCCGTCGTCGAGGGCAGGGTGCGCAGCGACGAGGCCGGCCAGGCTTGGGCCACCCCCACGCTCGTGCGCACCACCCTGGAGGCGCTGCTGGCCGGCGGGCACGGTCTGCGCGAGGAGGCATTCGGGCCGCTGTCCGTGATGGTCGAGTACCCGTCGCTGGAGGCGCTGACGACCGCCGTGCCCCAGCTGTACGAGGGAGAGCTGACGGCCGCGGTTCACGTGACGACGGACGAGGCCGGCAGCGCGGAGGTGGCAGCGCTCGTGGCCGAACTCAGCGCCGTCGCGGGACGGGTGCTCTTCAACGGCTGGCCCACCGGCGTCTCGGTGACCCCGGCCATGCAGCACGGGGGGCCGTACCCGGCCACCACCGACGCGGGGCGCACCACCTCGGTGGGCACCGCCGCCATCGGCAGGTTCCTGCGGCCGGTCGCCTTCCAGGACGCCCCGGCGGCCCTGCTGCCGCCGGCGTTGCGCGACGAGGAACCGTGGGGCGTGCCGCGCACAGTCTCCCGCGCCGGGGAGTCCGCGAGCTGGGGCGTGTCCCCCCAATTGGGGGGACACGGCGGTTCAAGGTGAAGCAGATATGGAGCGATAACGGAGGGAGCCACGTGACATCCGCCTGACATCCGCTCGAGCTCCCGGGAGATGCTGTGATGCGCCGCCTCGCCGATCTGAAGATCGCGCAGAAGCTCTACGCCGGTTTCGCCGTCGTCTGCCTGCTCCTGGCAGCGGTCAGTGGCATGGCCGTCGTGCGATTAGGGCAGGCACAGCAAGACCTGGCGCGGCTGGCCGACAGCGGGATGGTCGCCGTCGACGCACTGGGAGCGGTGAGGGCCGCCTTCCTGCAGGGCCGCTCCGACTTCATGAGCATCGCCCTCACCAAGGACCCCACCGCACAGGCGGAGGTCGTCCAGAAGACGCAGGACGACGACGCCGCCCTCGACGCCGCGTGGAAGCGGTACCTGAGCACGGCACCGCGCGCGTCGGGGGACCAGGTGGAGGCCTTCGCTACCGCCATCGCCGAGTACCGCAGCGCCTCCCAGGCCCTGATGCCGGTGGTCGTGGCCCACGACATCGACACCTTCATGGCGCAGCGGACCACTACCACGGTCCCGAAGTCAGCCGCGGTGATCGAGACACTGACGACGCTGCAGCAGCAGGAGGCGAAGGCGGCCGCGCAGATGGTGCGGCAGGGCGAGGCCACCTACCGGTCCTCGCTCGTCGTCCTCCTCGGGTGCTCGCTGCTGGCGATGCTGCTCGCCGTCGCGATCGCGGCGGTGGCGGCCCGTTCGGTGACGCGTCCGCTGTCGAAGGTCGTCGACGTCATGGCGGGCGTCGCGAGGGGTCGCCTCGACCAGCGCGTCGGTCTGGACCGCAAGGACGAGATCGGCCAGCTGGCGGTCTCCACCGACACCACCCTCGACGCCCTGGCCGGCGTGATGCGCGACATCCGCGGCGAGGCCGAGACGCTGGCCGGCTCGTCCGTGTCGCTGAGCGGGGTGTCGGCGCAGATGGCGTCGGGCGCCGCGGAGTCCGCCGCCCAGACGCAGGTCGTCGCCGCAGCCTCCGAGGAGGTCACCGTGTCGATCTCGACGGTCGCGGCCGCCGGTGAGGAGATGACCGCGGCGATCGCCCAGATCGCCACCGCCACCAGCGAGGCCTCGCAGATGGCCGCCTCCGCCGTGGCCGCGGCCGACTCGGCCGGCACGGCCATCGAGCGGCTCGGCACCTCCTCCCGCGAGATCGGCGACGTCGTCAAGCTCATCACGTCCATCGCGGAGCAGACGAACCTGCTGGCGTTGAACGCGACCATCGAGGCCGCTCGTGCGGGGGAGCTCGGTAAGGGCTTCGCGGTGGTGGCCGGTGAGGTGAAGGAGCTGGCGCGTCAGACCGCGCAGGCCACCGACGAGATCATCAGCAAGGTGAGCGCCACCCAGAGCGACACCGCCGCCGCTGCCGCGGCGGTCACGCAGATCGGTGACGTCATCGGGCGCATCGACGAGGTGCAGTCGACGATCGCCGCGGCGGTGGAGGAGCAGTCGGCCACCACGTCCGAGATGGTCAGGAACGTCACCGAGGTCTCCACCGGCTCGGCGCAGATCTCGGAGAACATCGCCGGGATCGCCGCGGGGACGGAGCAGAACAAGGGCAGCGCCGGTCACACCGCCTCGATGGCGGCCGACCTCACCGCGGCGGCGGTGCGACTCAAGGAGCTCACGGGGCGCTTCACCCTCTGAGCCTTCGCCGCGCTCGGCTCACCGGGTCACGGGGGAACCGGCCCGCCGGTTCCGTCAACCGACGACGACCCCGCCGAGCACCACCGTCCGCCCGCCCGGCGGTCCCCACAGGACGTCCGGGCGGGCGAATGGGTCGCCGTCGACGATGAGCAGGTCTGCTGCGAAGCCCACGCGAACGCGGCCCAGGTCGGGTTGCTGCAGCACGTCGGCGTTGACCGACGTCGCCGAGCGCAGCGCCTGGAGCGGACCGAGGACGTCGACGTGCAGGCGTAGGCAGTTCAGCTGCTCGTCCTCCAGCGGGCCCATGAGGTCGGACCCGAACCCCACCGGCACGCCCGCGGCCAGCGCCAGCGCCAGCGCCTCCCGTCCGGCGGACAGCACCTCGGTGTTCTTGGCCTGCGAGACCGCGCTCATGCCCAGGTCGGCTCCTCGTCGGGCCATCGCCTCGTAGCAGCCGAGCGTGGCCACGAGCACCGCGCCGCGCTCGGCCATCAGCGAGGCGGTGGCGGCGTCGAGGAGGTTGCCGTGCTCGATGCTGCGCACCCCCGCGTCCACGGCGTGCGTGATCGCCTCGGGGGAGTAGGCGTGGGCCGCCACGTACGACCCGCGCCGGGCGGCCTCGTCCACCACCGCGCGCAGCTCCTCGGAGGAGTACTGCGGCACCCGGATCGGGTCGGTCTCGGAGACCACCCCGCCGGAGGCCATGACTTTGATGGCGTGGGCGCCGTCCTGGAACCTCTCGCGCACGGCGCGGCGCAGAGCGTCGACGCCGTCGACCACCTCGGACAGGTGGGCGTTGCAGCCGCACAGGTCCTCCCCGCGCCCCCGCACCTCCCCGTGGCCGCCGGTCTGCGACAGCGCGGCGCCGGTGTAGAAGTAGCGCGGTCCCGTGACGAGGCCCTCGTCGAGGGCCCGCGCCAGCCCGGCATCGCCACCGGCGACGTCACGCACGGTGGTGAAGCCGCGCGCCAGTGCCGCCTCGAGGCGGCGAGCGGCGTTGAGCGCGACGTAGCTCAGCGGCCATGTCTCGATGTCCCGGGGTGACAGAGCCGCCGCGTAGGCGTGGCAGTGCGCGTCGATGAGCCCCGGCAGCACGGTGCGACCGCGTGCGTCGAGCACGACACCCCCGGCGTCGCGGACCCGGCTGACGGCGGCGTCGGAAGCTGAGCCGCCGCCGGAGCCGCCGTCACCGTCGAGGACGACGACGTCGACGACCCGGCCGTCTTCGACGAGCACGGTGCCCGGGACCGCGGCGTCGGACTCGCCGTCCCACACCGAACCCCCGACGACGGCGAGCCGTGATCCCGTCGTCGTGCTCGTCACGCTCCTCGTCACGCTGCTCGTCATACCGCTCGTCATGCCGACTCCTCCCCGCGCGAGGCGCGCTCGGCAGCGGTCGCGGTCTCGTCCACGGTGCCGTCGGCGGCCACCACCACGCCGTAGTCGCGGAGCGCCGCGCTCACGGAGACGAACTCGTTGCGCACGTCCCGGCCGACGGCGGCGGGGTCGCGCAGCAGCGGGTCGCCATAGCCGCCGCCCCCACCGGTGGCGTTGACGAGCACGTCCCCGGCCTGCAGATGGTTGTAGGACCCGCCCTGCACGACCTCGCGCTCGGTGCCGGGGTTGAGCACCACCTGGTTGTTGGTGCCTGGCAGCCCACCGAGCACGGGCCACGGCTTGGTCTTCGTCTTGTAGACCAGGCAGATGCCCGTGGAGGGCCCGGTGAACCGGTAGGTGCGGGCCACGCCCACCCCGCCGCGGTGCCGGCCGGCGCCGCCGGTGTCGGGCCGGTAGCCGTAGGAGTCGATGACCATCGACGACTTCGTCTCCAATACCTCGACGGGGTTGTTGCGGCACCCGGGCTCGGACAGGTGCATGATCCCGTCCTCTCCGTCGCCGCCGGCGTGCCCGCCGAACCCGACGGCTTCGTTGGTGGCCTCCAGCCAGGGCTCGCCGGTGCGCGGGTGCGTCCCCAGGCCCATCATCGAGCAGACGTCTCCGCCGGAGGAAGCGGGCACCCGGTCGGGCATGCCCTGGGCGAGGGCCTTGAGGACCACCTCGCCGCCGATGAGCGCTGTCCACAGCGTGAACGTGGGCATCGGGTGCACGGCGTGCATCACCGATCCCGGCTCCGTGACGATGCGCATCGGGGCGAAGTTGCCCGCCACCACGGGCGTGTCCGGCGTCGTCATCGCCTTGAAGATCAGTGAGCAGAACGCCTCGGTCTGCCCCACGGGGAGGTTGATGGGGCCGCGCACCCCGGTCTCCGAGCCGGACCAGTCGATGACGAACTCGTCGTCGGTGATGGTCACCGTGCAGTTCATCTTCACGAGTCGGTCGAGGTCGACGCCGTCGTTGTCGACGAAGTCGTGCGCGGTCCACGTGCCCTTCGGCAGCTGTGCCAGCGCCAGGCGGGCGAGCTTCTCGCCGTGGGCGTTGATGGCCTCCATGGCCGAGCTGACCGTGCCCAGACCGTACTTGGCGACGAGCTCCTGCATCCGCCGGCGGCCCGTGACGCAGGCCGAGACCTGCGCCTGGATGTCGCCGATGGTCCGCTCGGGCATGCGGGAGTTGAACCGGATGATGTTGAAGACGTCGTCGTTCTGGCGTCCTCCCACGTACAGCCGCGTGGCGGGGAAGAAGATCCCCTCCTGCGAGGCGTCAGTGGAGTCGAGCACGTAGCCGGGGTCCTTCTGCTTGAGGTCCAGCACATGGATGCGGCACGAGGCGAAGCCCACGAGCTGCTGCACGCCGTGCTCGTCGTCGGCGTGGATCGGAGCGAAGACCAGCGGGTCGAGGGTGTGCGCGCTCGACCAGTACGGGTAGTTGAGGATGAAGACGTCGCCGGGAGCCATCGTGTCGGCACCGAGGAACTGCACCGCCCGCTTGATGCCGTGGTCGTTGCCGCGCGTGAAGACGGCGATGCCGGGGGCATCGGCGACGACGTCGCCCGCAGCGTCGTGCAGGCCGATGCCGTAGTCGTGGATCTCGTAGACCACCGTGTTGTACGCGGTGCGGCACAGGTTGCGGGCCATCTCCTCGGCGCTGGCCAGCAGGCCGTGCCGGATGACCTCGACGGTGATGGCGTCGGTGCCGGTCGCGCTGCTCGTGGCATTGGGGCTGGGGCTGGGGCTGGGGCTGGTGTTCGTGGTCATGGGTGTGCCTCCGGGTCTCAGCGCTGGCCGACGGTGATGACGAGCTCGCCCAGCGAGCCGACGCGCAGCACGTCACCGGCGTGCAGCACGGTGGTGGCGGTGTGCTCGGTGACGACGGCGGGGCCGGCCACCTCGTCGCCCGCGAGCATCTCCTCGCGTGTGTAGAGGGCGTAGGGCACCGCGGGGGCGTCGTCGTTCACGAAGACCGGCCGCTCGCCTTCGCGCTGCAGGGGACCATCCGCGGCGGTGCGCTCCCGCAGGCGGGGGAGCTCGGGCTTGTCGACCACGCCGGTGGCGCGCAGCCGCAGCGTCGTGACTTCCACCGGGTCGGTCATGGTGTGGCCGTACTGGCGTTCATGGAGGGCGGCGAAGTCCGCCGCGACGCGCGCCGCGTCCAGCGGGCCCGCCGCGCCGTCACCGTGCAGGGGCAGGGTGACCGAGTGCTCCTGGCCCGAGTAGCGCACGTCCAGGCTGCGCGCCATCACCACGGAAGCGGCCGTGAAGCCCTCCTCGGCGAGCGCGGCGCGCGCGTCGTCCTCCATGGTGCGCCACTGCGCGTCGGCCAGGGCCGGGTCGAGCTCGTCCAGCGCCGCCACCACGGTGCGCGAGGCGTCGTGCTGGACATCGGCCAGCAGCATGCCGAAGGCGCAGAACGCTCCCTGACCCGGTGGCACGACGACGGTGGGGATACCCAGCTCGACGGCGACGTCGACGGCGACCAGGCCGCCGCCCCCGCCGAAGGACAGCATCGCGAAGTCCTTCGGGTCGCGCCCCACCTCTACGGTGATGGCACGGACCGCGCCCATGATCTTGGTGGTCGAGATGGCCACCATGCCCCGGCCCAGGGCCGGCACCGACAGGCCCAACTCGTCGGCGAGGGGCTGTAGGGCCTTGGTGGCCAGGGCCGCATCCAGGCGCAGCGTCCCGCCCAGTGGCGTCTCCGTGCCGAGGTAGCCGATGGCGAGGGCCGCGTCGGTGAAGGTCGGCCGGTCACCGCCACGCCCGTAGGACGCCGGGCCCGGCACGGCGCCCGCGCTGGCGGGGCCGACCTGCAGCGCCCCGGCGGCGTCGAGCCAGCCCAGCGAGCCGCCGCCCGCACCGATGGTGTGGATGTACAGCGACGGCGTGTTGATCGGCATCCCCTCGAACTCGGCGCCCTGGTGCAGCACCGGCTCGCCGTCGAGCACGAGGGAGGCGTCCAGCGAGGTGCCACCCATGTCGATGGTGATGAGGTCGGGCATCCCGAGCGCCTTCGCCAGCGCCACGGCACCGACGACCCCGCCCGCGGGGCCGGACAGGATGAGGCTCACCGGCTGCTCGCGGGCCGCGGTGGCACTCATCGCGCCACCGCCGGAGCGCGTCATGAGGAACCGCCCACCGAAGCCGGCGGTGCGGAGCTCGCCCTCCAGCGCACCCAGGTAGCGGCGGACCACGGGCTTGACGTACGCGTCGAGCACGGCCGTGCTGGTGCGCTCGAACTCGCGGTACTCCCGGCTCAGCTCGTGGGACAGCGTCACCGTCACGCCCGGTGCCAGCTCGGCCAGCACCTCGCGCATCGCCAGCTCGTGAGCGGGGTTGGCGTAGGAGTGCAGGAAGCACACGGCGACGGCGTCGTAGCCACGCTCGGCGACGGTGCGGGCCACCCGGGCGGCGTCCTCGCGGTCGAAGGGCGTGACCACCGACCCGTCGTGCCAGGAGCGCTCGGTGACCTCGAAGGTGTCGTACCGCTCGAGCAGCGCCTTCGGCTTGCGGTAGGTGATGTCGAAGTTCACGCGCCGGTCGGTGCGCCCCAGCAGGTAGACGTCGCGGAAGCCGCGTGTGCCGACGACGGCGGTGCGAGCCCCGGTGCGAGTGAGCAGCGCGTTGAGGCCGAGCGTGGTGCCGTGCGTGAAGGTCCGCACCGAGGAGACCTCGCCGCTGGTCGCGGCGAAGCCTGCCATGACGCCCCGGGTGGGGGCGTCAGGCGTGGTCGGGACCTTCTCGAAGCGCAGCGCCCCGGTCTCGGGGAGCAGCTCGACGACGTCGGTGAAGGTGCCGCCGACGTCGATGGCGACGCGCGCCGTCCTGTCGGTCCGCTCGCTGGTCTGCTCGCTGGTGCTCACGGGTCCACCTCTCGACGGCGCCGGGGGGCGCCGGGTAGCCGACGGCGCACCCCGGTGCGCGGGGCGCGATGGAGGGAGGGGCGCTGGTGCGCCGGCAGCGGGGTGGACCGCGCGCTCCGTGCCCCGAGGCGGCGTGGCGCGCTGGCGGGGGCGGGCGTCTGAGGGACCCGGCCGCTCGGACCGGCCACCGGGCTGCGTCAGCCGGCGGTCGGTCGAGGGTCCGGACGCTGGCACGCTGCCCGGAGCGCTGTCAACCACCTCGGCGCGCATGGCCGGCGAGGTACAGCGAACTGCCGCACCGCTGTGCTCTTGGCACACCGGGCCCCGGCGGGCCTGGGTCAGCATTCGCCCACCCCGCCACAGGAGGACCCCCGTGATCACCAGCGTGCTGCAGCTCAGCGCCCGTCCCGGCAACGAGCAGGCCGTCGACGACCTTTACGCCGACCTCGGCGTCCTGGACCGGTCCCGCGCCTTCCCCGGTTGCCGCGGCGCCGTGCTGCTCCGCACGGTGGAGGGGGCTCTGGCCGCCGGGGGCGCCACGCACGTCGTCATCGCCGAGTGGGACGACGAGGCTGCCTACGCCGCCTGGGTCGCGGACCCCTGGCGCAACGACGTGGGGGCGGCCCTGGCCCCCCTGCTCGATGCAGGCGCCGCCCCCCGCGCCGGCGCCGTGCTCGCCCCGGTCACCTGACCGCCGCACCACAGCCCCGGCAGCCGCTCCGTCACCCCAGCCCAGCCAGCACCTCAGCCACCCCCAGCCCGCCAGCCCCCGAGGAGACACCGTGAAGCGCACCACCCGCGCCGTCGCCGCCGTGTTCGGCGCCGCCGCGCTCGCCCTTGCCAGCGCCTGTAGCAACCCCAACGCCGAGGCCGGTGCCTCGTCCACCAGCTCGGCGAGCAGCACCGTCTCCGCCGACCAGCAGCTCCGCGTGGGCTTCTTCGGCTTCGCCAAGGCCAACTCCTTCGCCCAGGCAGCCTGGGCGGGCGTGCAGGAGGCAGCGCAGGAGAACAACGCCACTGCCGAGTTCGTCGACTCCAACTTCGACGGCGCCGTCCAGGTGCAGCAGCTCACGGACGCCGTCACCAGCAAGCGCTTCGACGTGGTGGTCATCCAGGCCAACGACGGCACCGCGATCACGCAGCCGGTCAAGCAGGCGCTGGCCGCCGGCATCACCGTCGTCGTGGAGTTCACCCCCATCGGGGGTCGTTTCGACACCATCGAACCGCAGGTCGACGGCGTCATCTCCATCGTCGACGCCCCCACCGCCAACGGGCAGGGCCTGGCGAAGCTGGGCCTGGACGCGTGCAAGCAGCTCGGCAAGCAGCCCTGCCAGGTGGCCTACCTGCAGGGCTTCGACAACTACCCCCTCGACGCCGCCCGCACCGAGGCCGCGGTCGCCGCGCTCAAGGCCGGCGGGGCCGACGTCGTCGCCACGCCCATCGGTGGGTACACCCCCGACTCGGGCCGCACCGCCATGCAGAACGTGCTGCAGGCGAACCCCGGAGTCAACGTCGTCATCGGCTCCTCACAGGCCATCGAGGGTGCGTCCGCTCTCACCGAGGGGCGCACCGACATCCTCTACGTCGGCAACGGCGGCTCCACCCAGGCATACGCCGGCGTCATGGACGGCACCTGGTACGGCACCTACGTCATCCCGGAGAAGACCGACGGCAAGACGGCTACCGAACTGGGCCTCAAGAAGCACCGAGGTGAGGACGTGCCGGTGGCGACCAACTCGGCTGACCTGACCCCGTTCAAGGCGCTCGGCACCAAGGAGACCCTCGCGGGCCTCACCGCCGAGTACAGCGACTGACCCGAGGGTCCTGCAGGCAGACCGCCCGGCGGTCGGGTCCCTCCTAGGCCCGGCCGCCGGTCGCCACCCACGAGACGACCGACCAGCCGACCGACCAGCCGACCCGCCGGCCGACCGAGGAGCAGACCGTGACAGAGCGAACAGCGCCGCACATCAGCGTCCGCGGCGTCGGAAAGAGCTACGGCGGCGTGTCGGTGCTGCGCGGCATCGACCTCGACATCGCACCCGGTGAGGTACACGCCCTCGTCGGGGAGAACGGGGCGGGCAAGTCGACGCTGCTCAAGGTGCTGGGCGGAGCTGTCCGCGCCGACGCGGGTGAGGTGAGCTTCGACGGCGCGGTCACCACCATGACCAGTCCTCGCGACGCGATCGCCCAGGGTGTCAGCCTCATCACCCAGGAGGGTGCGCTGGTGCCGGCGATGACGGTGCTCGACAACGTGGTGCTGGGCCGCTGGCGCGCCCGCGCCGGGTGGGTTGCCCGCGGCGCCGACCGCGCTGTCTTCGACGCGCTCCTGGAGCGTACGGGTTTCGACATCGACCCCGTCGCCCGCGTCAAGGACCTGTCGACCGGCGCGCAGCAGCAGGTCGAGGTGCTGCGCGCGTTGGCCCGCGGTGCCCGCGTCATCGCCTTCGACGAGCCGACGGCGGTGCTCACCGAGCACGAGAAGGCCGGCCTGCTGCAGCTCATGCGCGACCTGGCCGCAGGCGGAACCACCGTGCTGTTGGTCAGCCACTTCCTCGACGAGGTGCTCGCGGTCGCGGACCGCCTCACCGTGCTGCGCGACGGCGACCTCGTCCACACCGGTGACGCCGCCGAGCAGACCCCCGCGTCGCTGGTGCGGCACATGGTCGGGCGGCAGGTCGACGTCCTCTACCCGGCCCCGCCGCCGGTGCCCGACGACGCCCCCGTGCTGCTCGAGGCGGTCGGGCTGTCCCGCAGCACCGGGCCGCGGCCGGTGCACGACGTGGATCTGCGCGTGCGCGCGGGGGAGGTGCTGGGTATCGCCGGTCTCGTCGGGTCCGGACGCAGCGAGCTGCTGCACCTGCTCTTCGGTGCGGATGCCGCCACCGCGGGCACCGTCAGCGTCGATGGAACCCCCATCACCAGACCCTCCCCGCGGGCGGCGATGGCCGCCGGTGTCGCACTCGTCCCGGAGTCGCGGAAGGAGCAGGGACTGGTGCTGGTCCGCTCCATCGCGGAGAACACTGCACTGGCCTCGCTCACGGCGCGTGCCCGGGCCGGCTTCGTGCGGCGGCGCTCCGAGCGGACCGCGGTCGAGGGTGTCGGGCGGAGCACGGACGTGCGTGCCGCCGACCCCACCGCCGCGGTCGGTGCCCTGTCGGGAGGCAACCAGCAGAAGGTGCTCTTCGCGAAGTGGCTGCTGCGCGAGCCGCGCGTGCTGCTGGTGGACGAGCCGACGCGCGGTGTCGATGTGGCCGCCAAGACCCAGCTTCACCACCTGGTCGTCGATCTCGCCCGCCAGGGGCGCGCCGTCGTCGTCGTGTCCAGCGAGCTCGAGGAAGTCCTCGCGCTGTCCCACCGTGTGCTGGTGCTCCGGCACGGCCGTGTGGTGGGGGAGTTCGGGCGGGACGCCCCGCGCGAGGCCGTCGTGTCCCTCGCCTTCGGCGACGACGAGCAGCCCGACGAGCACCCGGACGAGCAGACCGCACCTGCCGAGAGGACTTCCGCATGAGCACCAGGACGACGGCCGCACCGACGAGCGCCGCCAGTGCCCGTCCCCGTTCCCGTCCGGGGGGGAAGGTGCGCGACTACGGGATCCTCGTGGCGCTGGTTGCCATCGTCGTGGCCCTGTCGTTCAGCACCGACACCTTCCTCACCCGGCAGAACCTCGTGAACCTGCTCGACCAGGCCTCCGTCGTCGGCCTGCTCGCGATCGGCGCGACCATCTGCATCCTCAGCGGCGTCTTCGACCTCACCGCCAGCGCCACGCTCGCGGTCTCCGCGATCGTCGGCGTCACCGTCGGCCAGCAGGTCGGCGTGGTCGGCGGGTTCGTCGCCGCGGTGGTGGCCGGTGCCGTACTCGGCATGCTGACCGGCACCATCGTCGTGAAGTCGCGCGTGAACTCGTTCATCGGCACCCTCGCCACCTCGATCATCTACCGTGGCATGGCGGTGGTCATCACCGCCGGTGCCATCGCCTACCCGCTCACCGACCAGGCCGAGCAGTTCGGCATGCTCACCTGGCCCTCGGTGTTCGGGCTGACCTCCGCCACCGTGATGTTCCTCGTGGTGGCCGTCGCGGCCTCGCTGCTGGTCTCCTCGACCACCTTCGGTCGCCGCCTCTACGCGGTCGGCGGCAACGCCGAGGCCGCCCGGCTGTCGGGCATCCGCACCGACCGCGTGCACATCGCCGCTTTCACCATCAGCGGCGTCTGCGCCGCGCTGGCGGGGCTCATCCTCGCCTCCCGCGCGGGCTCGGCCCAGTCGAGCATGGCCACGGGGTACGACCTCAACGCCATCGCGGCCGCCGTGATCGGCGGCACGAGCATCCTCGGCGGCGAGGGAGCCGTGTGGCGCGGCGTGGTGGGCGCGCTGCTCCTGACGCTCATCGGCAACGGTTTCAACCTGCTCGGCTGGGACACGACCTACCTCCAGGTCACCACCGGCGGGCTGATCCTGCTCGCGGTCACCGTGGACGGCGTCCTGCGCCGCCGCGCCCGGTGACACAGCGGGGCGGCTAGCCTGCGCCGATGGTGCCAACAGCCCAGCCAGCAGAGGGGTCGGAGTGCTACCAGCACACCGACCCCTCGCTCGTCGGTGCCCAGCTACGGCCCGACGGCGCCACCGCCGTCGTGGTGCGTCCCGCCGCGCGCGCGGGCGGGCGAGCGCAGGTGCTCCTTGTCGAGCGGGCCACCGGTCCGGGTGCGCTCGAGCGGGTTCTCACCGCGGCGCTGTCGGTGCTGGCCGCCCCCGCGACCGACGCCGTCCCTTCCCGGCCCGTGTCGGTGGTGCTCGACGCCGGCCCCTACCTGGAGCACCTGCTGCACCACGCCGGCTCCCTCGACCCGGTGGCCGTGGTGCGCGTCACCCCGCGAGCCAGTACCGACCCCGCGCTCGCGCGCCACCCGTCCGCGCTGGTCGAGGCGCTCGTGAGCCATCGCTGGGTGGTGCCCGGGGGCCACGACCTGCTCGGCCGCGAACTCCGCCTGCTCGATCGCGACGTCCTCGCCGACGTGGTCGAGACGCTCGCCGGGGTCGCGCCGCGGTACGTCGCCGTCGTGGCAGCCGGCTCGGCGGGCCAACCCGCGCACGAGCGCACCGTCGCTGACGCGGTGCAGGCCGCCCTGCCCGGCGCACGCATCAGCGCCGCGCACGACTTCGGCGGGCACGGCAGTGCGGCCCGCGAGGCGACCGTCGTCGCCGACGCCGCTCTGCGCGGGGCGGTCGACGTCGTCGTCGACCGCGCCGAGGCGGTGCTGCGCCGACGGGCCGGGCGCCGCGGCGCCGAGCTGCGGCTGTGCCGGGGGGACGGAGGCTCCCTGAGCGCCGAGCGGGCACGCTCGGCGCCTGTGCTGGTGCTCGGCGGCGGGCACGGCCCGGCGGTGCTCGGCGCAGCCTTGCTGGCGGGTCTCGACAGGTGCCGGGTGGTGCTGCCGGCGGTAGGCGGCGGTCACCTCGTGGGTGGGGTCCGTAACGGCCTGGCGCTCGTGCGACCCCTCGTCGTGGGCAGCCCTCCTGCTGAGCTCGTGGTCCCCACGGTGGCCGTCGACCGCGCCCGGCCCGGGGTGGCGGGAGACCGCCTCCCGGCTGACGCCGGATCACCGGTCGACGGACAGGTGCCCGACGTCGTCGCCGACCGTCCGCTCGACGAGCTGGCCTGCGCCGGGGCGGCACTCGCCAGGCCACTGTCGTGGCTCGACGAGATCGCGGCCATCGGCTCCGCCGACGACCTGGCCGCCGTGCAGCGCACTGCCGTCCAGCGCGCGACCGCCCTGGCCACCGCCAACGGAGCGGAGCCTGGCAGTGCCGACGTCGTCGAGGTGTCCGCGGTCGCCGTGCCGTACAGCCGCGCAGGGACGGTGCGCGTGCGGGTCCGCGTGGGCGGGGCCGGGCGGTGAGCGACGGAGAGCTCACCGCGGCCGACGTCCCGGCGCTCGCCGCGGGCGCGTTGCTGTACTCCCCGTCGTTGGCGCCCTCGAGCCTGGAGACGACGGTCGCCTGGCTGACGGACCTGCTGGAGCGAGGCGGGCCACTGCGGGTGGTGCCGCCCCGCACCTTGCCCCCGCAGGCGGGCTGCGCCGCGGTCTGTGTCATCGGCTCCGGCTCCGCGCTGGCCGACCTGCCGCCCACCGGTGACGAGTTCGTCACCGCCGTGCGTGAGCTGGAGCGGCTGTCGGGGCGGCCGGTGGAGGCGGTGCTGCCACTGTCCGCGGCGACCGTCAGCGCGCTGGTGCCCGCCGTCGTGGCCAGCCAGCTCGGCGTCCCCCTGCTGGACGCCGACGGTATGGGACGCACCTTCGCCCTCATCCACCACACCGCCATGCACCTGGCGGGGCTTCCGGTGACGCCGCTCGTGGTCGCCGGTGCGACGGGGGAGAGCCTCAGCCTGCGGGTGCCCGACGCGTGGCGTGCCGACGCGTTGCTGCGGGCGGGCATCGACGCACTGGGCGGCTGGGCCGCGCTCGCCGCTTATCCCAGCACCGCCGGGGAGGTGGCGGCAGCGAGCCTGCCCGGCACGGTGAGCCGCCTCGTCGAGGTGGGCCGGGTGCTCCTGGCGTCCCGCGACCCCGACACCACGGTCGCCCGGCTGGCCGCGGTGAACGGCTGCCGCCGGGTGGGGCGCGGACGCATCGTGGCGCTCGAGCACCTCTCGCGGCCCACCGACGCGACCATCCCCACCCACCCGAGCAGCGTGGTGGTGGAGCAGATGGGTCCGGATGCTCGCCAGCTGCGCCTGGAGCTGCGCAGCGAGATCGTCGCCGTCTTCAGTGACGGTGCGCTGACCGCCGCGGCCCCTGACCTCATCACGCTGCTCGACGTCGAGCGTGGTGTCATCGCCCCGTTGGACAGCCTCTGGCCGGGCGACCTCGTCGACGTCCTGGTCATCCCCGCCCACCCCGTCTGGTACTCCGCGGAGGCGCTCTCGATGGTCGGTCCGGCCTCGCACGGCATCCCCCTCGACCACCCCCGTCGGCGGTGAGCCGCTGATGAGCAGGGCGACGGCGCCGCTGGCGCTTGCGGAGCTGGTGCGGGTCGACCCGCTGGCCCGGGGAGAGGTCGCGGTGCTGCCCGACCCCGCCCAGCGGGTGCTGCGCGTCGAGCTGGCGGAGACCTTCGACCGCCTGGCGCACACCCCTGCGCACAGCCTCGTGGTGCTGCACGCCGAGGCCGCCACGGGGGGCTGGTCGCTGGCCGCCGCGCTGCACGTGGCGTGGGAGAGAGGGGCGGCCGGGGTGGTGGTCCCGCGGCCGGCCATGAGCGAGGCGAGCGCCGTCCTCGCTCGCCGACTGGGCACGGCGCTGCTGGTGGTCGACGACGACGCCGTCGACGTCGCCCTCGAGCTCGCGGCGCGCACCGCGGCACCGGAGGCGGCCCGAGCGTTGCGCGTGGCCCGCTGCGCGGAGGAGCTGGCCGAGCAGTCCAGCGTCCGCGGGGTGCTGGGGGTGCTCAACGCCGAGCTGTCCCCAGGCCTCGTGGCCCTGGTGGCCGGTGGGTCGGTGCTTGCCGGCCGGGCTGCCGCCGCAGCGCAGCGCGACGGCTACCGCGAGGTACGGATGGCTGTGAACGGACCCGGCGGGCGGGCGTGGGCCGTCCTCGTCGCCTCGTTACCGGAGGCCGCCTCCGCGGTGGCCGCCGAGGTCGAGGTCCACAGCGCCGAGGCAGTGCTGCGCTTGGCCCGCCTGCCGCTGCTGGCTGCATGGGCGCAGCGGCGCCTCGACACCTCCGCGCAGGCGGCGCAGGAGCGCGCCGCCTTCCAGGTGCTCCGCGCGCAGGTGCGTCTCCACTCCGGGGCGGACCTGGTGGCGCCCGGCTTGGACGACGACGCGGGCCAGGGCGCCGACGGCGAGGTGCCGAGCTGGAGCACCGAGCTGGGCTGGCGCGTCGAAGGCGTCAACCGCGCCGTGTGGCTGCAGCGCGAGGGCTGGGCGTCGCAGCACGAGGAGGAACCCGCCCCTGAGCTGACCCAGTTGCTGCGCTCCCAGTGGGCGCGCCTGCGCCCGGGGTGGCCCCTGGTGCCCGACGACGGCGGCTGGGTCTCCTGGCAGAACAGCCCCGAGGACACAGCCCCGGCGGCGCTGCGCCGTGCGCTCACCGGGGTGGCCTCGCTGCTCACCGACCACGGCCTGGTGCTCGGGGTGGGAGCGAGCCACCCGGGTCCCGCCGGGTTGGTGCGTTCGGTGGAGGAGGCGCGCCTGGGTGCCCGCGTCGGCGGCGGCCCTGGCGGCATCACGTGGTTCGAGGACGTGGGCGTCCGCGCCGTGCTCGCCCAGGTCTCGGTACCCGAGGTCGCGGACGTCGCTGCGCTCGCCCTTCCCCGCCTGGCGTCCGCGCGTGATCGCCTGGTCATCGCCGAGACGGTTGCTTCGGTGCTCGACCATGGTGGGTCGCTGGTGGCGGCCTCGGCCGAGCTCGGCGTGCATCGCAACACGGTGCTGGCCCGCACAGCCCGAGCCCGGGAGCTGGGCCTGGCCCTCGACGACCCGGGCCAGCGGCTGCCGCTGCACGTCGCCTGCCACGGACTGGTGCGTGCGTGGCGGGCGACGGGCAGCAGCTGACTGGACTGACCGGCCTGATGGGACTGACCGGCCTGGTGAGTCTGGTCGGCTCGGTCCGGCTGTCAGGCGGTGGTGTCGAGGCCGAACTGGTCGCGTGCCCCGGCGGGGGTGAGGTGGCCGTCGAGCACGTTCTCGCGCACGCGTGCCGGGTCGCGCTCGGCGGCCGGACCGTAGCCGCCCCCGCCACCGGTGCTGCAGCGCAGCACGTCACCGGCGCTCAGGCGCATCCCGTTCACCTTGAGGACGCGCCGCTCGTCGGGTCGGCCGGGATTGACGACGACGTCGGGCCCGACGGCGTCCTGGCCGCCGAACAGCCCCCACGCAGGCTGCTGTGACCGTTCGAACCACAGGGAGACGGTGCAGTCGGTGAGCATCTCGTACTCGCGGACCACACCGTCGCCGCCGCGGAACCGGCCGGCGCCGCCGGAGTCGGGGCGCACCCGGTATTCACTGATCCGCATCGGGTAGCGGGTCTCCAGCACCTCGACGGGCAGGTCCTTGAGGGACCCGTTGACGTTGTTGATCAGCGCGGTCTCGCCGTCGCTGCCTTCCCAGGCACCCCAACCGCCGACGGTCGCCTCGAGCGTCACGTAGTCGCGCCCGGTGCGGGGGTCGTTGCCCGCGGTCAGCACGATCATGGAGTCGCCGAAGGAAGCTCCGGCCACCCGGTCCGGCACCGCCGGGGCGAGGGCCTTCGCCACGAGGTCGATGAGCAGGCCGAGGTGGGAGAAGTACCACTGGCAGGCCGCGGGCGCGACCGCGCCGAGGACCGACCCCTCGCGCACCTGCGCGGTCATCGTGCGGAAGCTGCCACCGTTGCCGGGCAGGTCCGGCGAGACGAGCAGCTTGTAGCCCACCCGCAGCGCCGACACCGCCTGCGCGACGCCGCAGTTGACAGGACCGGTCTGCTGGTCGGCGGACCGGGTCACGTCGAAGTCGATGGTCTCCCCGCGCACGGTCACGTCGAGCCGGATGGGCACCGGCGCGTCGAGGGTGACGCCGTCGTTGTCGAGGACGCCCTCGGCGCTGTAGACGCCGTCCGGAATGGCGGCGATGACGGCCCGCTCCAGGGCTTCGGTCTGGCGGAAGATCTCGTCGCGGGCTGCCAGCAGTACGTCGAGCCCGAACCGCTCGACCACCTCCTGGAGGCGCTTCTCGCCCATGGTGATGCAGGCGACCATGGCCCTCATGTCGCCCAGCGTCGGGTAGGGGAAGCGGACGTTCGTGGCGATGATGTCGACGAGACCCTCTTGCTCGACCCCGCCGACTACGAGGCGCTGCGGACCGAGCCGCAGCCCCTCCTGGAAGATGGACGTGGAGTCCATCGACCCGCCGGGGTCCTTCGACCCGACGTCGATCCAGTGGGCGCGGCTCGCCGTGAAGCCCACCAGCTGCTCGGCGTCCGTGCCGGCTTCGACGAAGACGGGGCCGAAGATGGTGATGTCGTTGAGGTGGGTCCCGCCGAGGTAGGAGTCGTTGAGGATCCACACGTCGCCCGGGTGCCAGACCGCTCGCCCGAACCGCTCCTCCGTGGCGCGGGTGCAGGTCTCCAGGTTGCCCAGGAAGATCGGCAGGCCCGCCGACTGCCCGAGCACCTGGTGCTCGGCGTCGAGCAGCGCGACCACGCAGTCGCCGCCCTCGTAGATGATCGGCGTGTAGGCCGAGCGGATCAGCGTGGCGTTCATGTCGTCCGCGGCGGCGTTGAGCGCGTTGCGGATGATCTCGACGGTGACCGGGTCCACCGTGCTGCTGGTGCTCACGCGCTGGCCTCCTGCTGGCGAATGACGAGGGTGCCGTCCTCGTCGACGGTGACGGTGTGGGCCGGCGGCACCACGGTGGTAGCGGTCCCCTCCAGCACGACGGCCGGGCCGGAGAAGGTGTGCCCGGCGAGCAGGTCGTCGCGGTGCACGAGCAAGGCGTCGTGTGGTGCGCCGGCGAAGACCACGCGGCGGCTGCTGCTGGCGAACTCCGCTGAGGTGGCCCTGGGGTGTGGCAGCCGGGGTGGGGTGCCGAGGTCTCCCGTGGCCGTGGTGCGCAGCGTGACCAGCTCGATCGGAGCACCTGGATTCGCATGCCCGTAGCGGACCCGGTGCGCAGCGGTGAATCGCTGGGCGAGGTGGGTGGTGAAGCCCTCCTCCAGCGGCTCGTCGGTGCCGGTCAACGGCACGGTCAGGGTGAACTCCTGGGCGGCATAGCGGACGTCGACAGCGTGGGTGACGCTGCGGGCCCCCTCGGGCACGCCCTCGGCAGCCAGGTCGGCCAGACCCTGCATCTCCAGCCCGGCGAGCACGGCGCGCACCTGCTCGCCGTCGACGTCGACATCGAGGCGGTAGTGGGGCTCGGTGTAGTCGCGACGGATCCGGGTGTGCAGCATGCCCCAGGCCGAGAAGGCGCCCGGAAGGCGCGGCACCAGCACCTCGGGGATGCCGAGCTCGTCGGCGAGGAAGACCGCGTGCATCGGGCCAGCGCCGCCGAAGGCGACGAGCGACGACGTGCGCGGGTCGATGCCGCGGGCCACCGTGATGGTGCGGATGGCCTGCGCCATGGTGGCGTTCGCGACGTCGCAGACGCCCTCGGCCATGGCCTCGGCGCCCAGCCCGAACTGCTCGCCCAGGGCGGCGACGGCGCGTTCGGCGGCAGCGGCGTCGAGAGTCATCTGGCCACCCGCGAAGCCGTCCGGGTCGATGCGGCCCAGCACGAGGTTGGCGTCGGTGACGGTCGGCTCGGTGCCTCCGCGCCCGTAGCAGACGGGCCCGGGGCGGGCTCCTGCCGAGCGAGGGCCGACGCGCAGCCCGCCGGCCTCGCTCCACGCCACTGAACCGCCGCCAGCGCCGACCGTGTGGATGTTGACGATGCTCATGAGCATCGGGAGGCCCTCGAGCTCGGCCTCCGCGGTGACGTCTGGCTCGCCGTCGACCACGAGCGACACGTCGAACGAGGTGCCACCCATGTCGACGCCGATGAGGTTCGGCCGACCGCTCCGCGCCGACAGTTCGGCGCACGCGATAGCACCCCCGACAGGGCCGGACAGGAGCGTCTGCAGCGGGCGCTCCTGCGCAGAGGCCGCGGTCACGATGCCCCCGGAGGACTGCATGACGTGCAGGGGTACCGCCAGGCCGTCGTCGTCCAGACGGCGTTCGAGCCTTTGCAGGTACCGGCGGACGACCGGGCCGGTGTAGGCCTCCACCACGGCTGAGGACGTGCGCTCGTACTCCCGCCACTCCTTCGCTGCCTCGTGGGACAGGGATATCGAGACGTCCGGGCCGAGCTCCTCGCGCAGCACCTCTCGCGCCCGCAGCTCGTGGTCGGGGTTGGCGTAGGAGAACAGCAGGGCGACCGCGACGGCGCCGTGGCCCTCGTCCCGCACGCGCTTCGCGGCGGCCCGGACGGCGGCCTCGTCGAGTGGGGCGAGCACGGTGCCGCCAGCGGTGATCCGGCCGCCAACGCCGACGACGTCGCGGCGGGGTACCAGCGGAGTGGGCTTGCGATAGTGCAGGTCGTACAGGCGGCGCCGCGTGCCACGGGCGATGTGGTAGCTGTCCTCGACCCCCGCCGAGGCGATGAGCAGCACCTTCACCCCGCGTCGCTCCAGGAAGGCATTGAGCCCCTGGGTGGTGCCGTGGACGAGGAAGGAGATGTCCGCGGGGGAGGAGACCACCTCGCCGAGCCCGGCCAGGACCCCGTCGGACAGGTCGGATGGGGTGGTCGACGCCTTGGTCGCCGTCACCACCCCGGTCGTCTCGTGGAAGTGGACGACGTCGGTGAACGTCCCTCCGATGTCCATGCTGACCCGGGCGCGCCCAGGGTGTGACTGGTCGGGCATGCGCTGCTCCTCGTCGTCGTCGTTCCGAGGCCCGGACGGTAGGCGCGTAGCGGGAACGACCGGTGTGCTGCGGGTCCCTGCTCGGTGTCGTGAGCTGGGCGACGCGCACAGAGGGCAGGTGTCATCCACGACTGTCCCTCAAGGGGGGACTCCCGTATCAAGGACGGGGTGTCCCGGCCGATACCCGCAGAGGAGACCACCGGCCAACCTCAGGAGAGTCACATGCTCCGACGCCTTGCAGACCTGAGCATCGCCACGAAGCTCTACCTCGCCTTCGGGGTGGTGTGCTCCCTGCTGCTGGTCGTCACCGCTGTTGGCGCCGTGAGGCTTCAGGCCACCCAGGCCGCGCTGGAGGAGGTCTCGAACCACGACATGGTGGCCGTCGATGCCGCCTCCCAGACCGACGTGGCGTTCCAGGGTGTCCGCGTGAGCATCCTCAATGTGGCACTGGCCCCCGACGCCGCCTCGACCGACGCGGCGCTCACGTCGCTCGACACGAGCTGGGATGGTCTGGACGCCGCCTGGAGTCACTACAAGGACAGCACCAACGCGACGACGCCCGCCCAGCAGAAGGCGTTCACGGACGCGATGACCACCTACCGCGAGTCGGTCAAGGAGCTCATGCCGTATGCGGTGTCGCACGACGACGAGGGCTTCAACACGGTGCGCGCGAAGGTCGTCGTTCCCGCGGCCAAGGCTGCGACCGCGGCGGTGAAGGAACTCGCCACAATCGAGAAGAACGCCTCCATCGCTAACGCGGCCGAGAACGAGGCCGCCTACCGCCAGGCGCTCGCTGTGCTCTTCGGCTGTGCCGCGGTCGCGATGCTGCTCGCCGTCGCCGTCGCCGTCGTCGTCGCCAGGTCGGTGACGCGTCCGCTGTCGCGGGTCGTCGACGTCATGGCCGGGGTGGCCCAGGGACGCCTCGACCAGCGCGTCGGCCTGGACCGCCGGGACGAGGTCGGGCGCCTCTCCGCCTCCACCGACGCCTCCCTCGAGTCGATGTCCTCCGCGCTGCGTGACATCCGCGCCGAAGCCGCGTCGCTGGCGTCGGACTCGGCCTCGCTGTCGAGCGTCTCGGCGCAGATGGCCTCCGGTGCTGAGGAGTCCGCTGCCCAGACGATGGTCGTCTCGGCAGCGTCCGAGGAGGTCAGTGCGTCGATCTCGACGGTCGCCGCAGCGGGCGAGGAGATGACCGCCGCCATCGGCCAGATCGCCTCTGCCACGAGCGAGGCGTCGCAGATGGCGTCGTCCGCGGTGGCTGCCGCGGGGGCTGCGGGCGGGGCGATCGAGCGGCTGGGGGTGTCGAGCCGGGAGATCGGCGACGTCGTCAAGCTCATCACGAGCATCGCCGAGCAGACCAACCTGCTGGCGCTGAACGCCACCATCGAAGCTGCCCGCGCGGGCGAGCTGGGTAAGGGCTTCGCGGTGGTCGCCGGTGAGGTGAAGGAGCTGGCGCGTCAGACCGCCCAGGCCACCGACGAGATCATCAAGAAGGTCTCGGCCACCCAGGGCGATGCCGCCGCAGCGGCCTCCGCGGTGACGCAAATCGGTGAGGTCATCTCACGCATCGACGAGGTGCAGGCCACCATCGCCGCGGCGGTGGAGGAGCAGTCGGCCACCACGTCCGAGATGGTCAGGAACGTCACCGAGGTCTCCACCGGGTCGTCGCAGATCTCCGCGAACGTCGCCGACATCGCCGCCGGCACCGAGCAGAACCGCGAGTCCGCTGGGCACACCGCCGCCACGGCGAGCTCGCTGGCGAGCTCGGCGAACCGGCTGCAGGAGCTGACGGGGCGCTTCACTGTCTGAGCTGACGCCACGGTCAGCGCGGCGCCGTCCGGGGGCCCGGGAGTCCACCACTCCCGGGCCCTCGGCGCGCTTCGTGGTGCAGGGTGGTCGCGGGGCCTTACGCGAACCTTGTCGCTGCGGTAATACTCTACGTACTACCCACGACCGGGGAGTTGCGGCGGGAGCGCCCGCCGTCAGGGCGGTGGACCGGTGAGACGCTCCGGCCGACCGAGCGTTGCGTCGGGCACGGTGGTGGATCCCGCGGACGTCGTCGTGCGTGGCTCATTGTCATCCTGACCGCCGCTCGCTCGACCAGACCAGTCCCGGAAGGACGGTGCAGCTGTGCTCCACCACGACGCCGACCAGGTGCGCGCCGCCGTCTCGCCCGCCGATGCGGTGACCCTGCTCGGTGACGCGCTGCGTGCCGGCCTCGACCCGGCCGCCGACCCGCCCCGCACCAGCAGCCCCCTGGGCTCGGGCGAGCTGCTCACCATGCCCGCCAGCTCCGGACGCTGCGCTGGCGTGAAGCTGGCGGTCGTCGCCCCCGGCAACGCCGCCCGCGGCCTGGCGCGCATCCAAGGCCTCTATGTGCTCTTCGATGCCGACACGCTGGCGCCCTTGGCCACTGTCGACGGTCCTGCCCTCACCGGCCTGCGGACCGCTGCGACGTCGGTGGCCGCCGTGCTGCCCGCGCTGCGCCGCGGCGGCGCCGCAGCGGGCCCGCTGTCCGCGGTCGTCGTCGGCGGCGGTGTTCAGGGCCGGGCCCACGCCGAGGTGCTTGCCGACGTGCTCGGGCAGCCGGGGGAGCGCGGTCTGGCCCGAGTGGACGTCCTCGTCCGCCGCCCCGAGGCGCTGGCGCCCTCCGACGTGCTCCCGCCGGGGGTGCTCGGCAGCGTGCTGGGCTTGGGGACGGCGCCGGCGGTGTCTGCCCTGGCCCGCGCCGACGCGGTCTTCTGTGCAACCTCCGCGGCCGCACCGCTGTTCGACTCCGCCCTTCTGCGTGACGACGTCGTGGTGGCGGCCGTAGGGTCGCACGAGCGCGACCGCCGCGAGCTCGACGACGCCCTCCTGCGCCGCGCGACCGTGGTCGTGGAAGACCGGACCACCGCACTGAGGGAGGCTGGGGACGTCGTGATGGCGATCGAGGCCGGTGCGCTGGTCGAGGACGACCTCGTCACCATGTCCGACCTGCTGACCGGTCGCTGTCCTGTGCCCGAGGGTGCCGTCGTTTTCAAGGGCACCGGCATGGCCTGGCAGGACCTTGTGGTGGCCGAGGCGGTGCACCGCCGGGCTGCCACGAGCTTGCCGGTGCCTGGCGAGGCCCGCCTGGTGGCCCGGTGACGGTTCTGGAACCGCACGAAGCGGCGGTTCCCGCCTCGCCACCGGCTGAGGCGCGCCCTGCGGTGACCAGCGGGCCTGCCGGAGGGGGGCTACAGCTGGTGAGGCCCTCGTTGCGCGACCAGACGCTGCGCGTGCTGCGTCAGCGGCTGGTCACCGGGGCCCTGGTGCCCGGCCGCATCTACTCGGTGACCGCGCTGGCCGCAGAGCTCGGGGTGTCGAACTCCCCGGTGCGCGAGGCGATGCTCGAGCTGCAGAACCAGGGTCTCGTGGAGGCGGTTCGCAACCGCGGCTTCTGCGTGGTCCAGCTGAGCCGGCGAGAGCGCGAGGACATCCTCCAGGTCCGGATGATGCTCGAGGTGCCCGCCATGGCGCAGCTCGCCGGGCGCCAGGAGTACTGGCGCGCCGACGCCGAGTTCACCCGCATCTCCGATGAGATCATCCAGGCCGCCGAGGCCAACGACCTGCTCGCCTTCCTCGACGCCGACCGGCGCTTCCACCTGGGACTGCTGCGGCTGCTCGGCAACGAGGCGCTCGTCGACGTCGTTGCCCTCATGCGCGACAGGACCCGGCTCTTCGCCGACCATGCCACCATCCTGCGCTCCGCCGAGGAGCATCCCGGCATCCTCGAGGCGCTGCGCCGCGCGGATCCCGTGGCGGCGTCGCAGCGCATGACCGAGCACCTCCATCACGTCATGGACGACTGGAGCGGCGACCCGCCGCAGTGATGCCCAGGGGCAGGTCGGGAGGTGCCGGGTGCGCCGTCCCGCGGCCTGTCGTGCGCCCTGTCGTGCGCCCCGTCGAGCGCGCAGGAATCCAGGACGACTTCCCGCCACCCCCTGTTCACACCTCTAGTCGTACGTAATGCTTTACCCACTACCGCGAACCACGGAAGGAGGGAGTGCCATGAGTGCTCCCGCTCACCACAGGCTCGCCGTCGACGTCGGCGGCACCTTCATCGACTACATCCTTCTGGACGAGCGCGACGGTTCCGTCGTCATCGACAAGCAGCCCGCCACCGCCAGCGCCCTCGCTGACGAGTTCGTCCGCGGCCTGCAGCGCCTCCCCGTCGCACCGAGCGAGCTGTCGATGTTCATCCACGGCACCACGGTCGCCCTTAACACCCTGGTGCAGGAACGTGGCGCCAAGACCGCCCTGCTCACCACCGCCGGCTTCCGCGACGTGCTCGAGCTGGGCCGCGCCGGTCGCCCCGCCATCTACGACCTGCGCTACCAGCCCGCCGAGCCTCTCGTGCCGCGCTACCTGCGCCGCGAAGTCACCGAGCGCACCGCCCCGGACGGCTCGGTCCTGATTCCGCTCGACCTGGACGCGGTCCGCACCGAGGTCGAGTTCCTCGCCGCCCACGGCGTCGAGGCCGTGGCCATCTGCTTCCTGCACTCCTACGCCAACCCCGCCCACGAGGCCGCCGTCGCCGAGCTGGTCCGCACCATGCTCCCGGGCGTCTCGGTGAGCGCCTCCAGCGAGCTGGTGCGCGAGTGGCGCGAGTACGAGCGCACCGCGACCACCGTGGCCAACGCCTACACGCAGCCGCTCTTCAGTCGCTACGCCGCCACCATCGACGCCCGCGTGTCCGAGCTCGGCTACGAGCACGGCATCGCGTTCATGCGGTCCAACGGCGGCGTCATGACCATCGCCGCTGCCGGCGGCCGTCCGGTGGAGACCCTCGGGTCCGGCCCGGCCGGCGGCGTCATCGGCGCCCACGCGCTGTCCCAGCGCACGGGCATCCGCAACATCGTGTGCGCCGACGTCGGCGGCACCACCTACGACGTCGCCCTTATCCAGGACGGCGAGATCGTCGAGCGGTCCCACACCGACATCGCGGGCCGCCCGGTCATGGGCTCGGTCATCGACATCGTGTCCGTGGGCGCCGGCGGCGGCTCGATCGCCTCCATCGACCCCACCTCCGGCAGCCTGCGGGTGGGCCCGGAGAGCGTCGGCGCCTCGCCCGGCCCCGCGGCCTTCGGGCTGGGCGGGGAGCTGCCCACCGTGACCGACGCCCAGGTGGTGCTCGGCCTGCTGGACCCCGACCGGTTCCTCGGTGGCCGCATGAAGCTCGACCGCGAGCGCGCGGAGACGGCGCTGAGCAAGCACCTCGGAGAGCACCGCGACCTCACGCACCTGGCGGGGGGCGTCATGGCGATCGCGCAGGCCAACATGGCCAACGCCATCCGCATCATGACCACGCAGCGGGGCCTGGACCCCCGCGGCTTCGCGATGCTGTCCTTCGGCGGCGGGGGAGGCCTGTTCGCCGCCGGAGTCGCGGAGGAGCTGGGCATCACCTCGGTGCTCGTGCCGCAGGCCGCCGCGGGCTTCTCAGCGTGGGGCATGCTCACCGCCGACTATCGCGAGGACGCCACCCTCACCCGCGTCTATGACGTCGACGCCACCTCGGCGCCCGACCTGCGCGACGCCTTCGCCGGTCTCGCCGAGCAGGCGCGGGCCTCGCTGGTCGCCTACGGCTTCGCGCCGGACGCCCTGCAGACGGCGTTCTCGGCCGACGTGCGCTTCCGCGGGCAGGACCACACCATCACCACGCCCGTGGAGCCGTCCTGGCTCGACGGTGGCGCGGCCGATCTCGTGGCCCACCTGCCCGGCGCCTTCGCGGCCCGCCACCGGCAGCGGTACGGGCACGGTGAGGACGGCGCCGCCGTCCAGGTGGTCACCCTGCGCTGCCGCGCGATCGCCCCGGTAACGAGCCCCCGCACTGTCGGCGTCTTCGCGGACACCCCCGCGCAGCCGGTGGCCCACCGCCGGATCTGGTTCCCCGCCACCGGCTGGGTGGAGCAGGTGCCGGTGTACGAACGCGAGCAGATGAGCGCCGACGACGTGCTGGCCGGCCCGTGCGTGCTCGACGAGTGGACCACCACCGTCATCGTGCCGCCGGGGTGGACCGCTGCCCTCGACGAGCACGGCACCGCGGTGCTCACCCACAAGCAGGACGACGACGAGAAGGCGGGTGCCTGAGGTGAACCAGCACAGCCGAGAGTCCGTCGACATCGTCAAGGCCGAGATCACGCGCAATGCGCTGCAGTCGGCCGCGGTGGAGATGAACACCACCCTGGTGCGCAGCGCCTACAACCCGCTGATCTTCGACGTGAAGGACTTCGGGGTGGGCGTCATGTCCGCCGACGGCGACCTGTGGGCCGACGCCCCGGGCCTTCCCGTCTTCACCGGCGTCCTGCCTGCCAGCGTGAAGTCCGGGCTGGCGAAGTGGGGCCCCGACGGCATCCACGACGGCGACGTCTTCGTCGTCAACAGCCCCTACCTCAACGGCACCCACATCTCCGACACAGCCGTGTACATGCCCGTCTTCCACGGCGGGCGGCTGGTGGCCTTCACCGGGTCCATGGCGCACTGGGCCGACGTCGGTGGCATGAGCCCCGGCGGGTGGACGGTCAACTCCACCGAGATCTACCAGGAGGGCATCGCCTTCACCCACCAGCGGCTGCTGCGCCGCGGCGAGGTGAACGAGGACGTCTTCGACCTCATCGCCGAGAACATGCGCGTGCCCCACACGGTGATGGGTGACCTGTGGGCGCAGATCGCCACCGCCCGCACGGGTGCCGAGCGCGTGCAGCAGCTGTGCGACAGGTACGGCGCCGACGAGGTCGAGGCGCTCATGGCGCACGTCATCGCCAGCACCGAGCGGGCGCTGCGCCGCGAGGTCGCCGCCATGCCCGACGGCGTGCTGGAGACCGGCTTCCGGTTCGACTTCAGCGGCGTTGACCGCGAGGAGGTGCCGCTGGTACGCATCCGCACCACCATCAGCGGCGACCGCGTCGAGGTCTCCTTCGAGGGCACCTCGAAGCAGTCCTCCGGGCCCATCAACGCCGGCGAGCAGGCCGTGCGCGCCACCGTCGCCGAGGCGCTCAAGGGCGTGCTCGACCCGCTGGGCACCGCCAACCAGGCCCACCTGGAGCTGGCCGACATCATCTGGCCGAGCACCCCGTCGCTGGTCAACCCCGTCAAGCCGGCCCCGTGCGACTCCTACGGCTACCTCATGACCGGCGTCATCGAGACCATGCAGCAGTCGTTCGCCGAGGTCGCCCCCGACCGCGTGCGCGCCGGCGGCTACCAGATGGTCTCCACGTACGTGATGTCCACCCGCGGCGACGCCGAGGACGCCTACGTCTTCGCCGAGCCCGTGCAGGGCGGCCACGGCGCGTTCCCCGGCCACGACGGCGCCTGCATGATGTTCGTGACCGACGGTGACTGCTCCAACACCCCTGTCGAGGTGCTCGAGCTGCGCTTCCCCGTGCGCTGCGACGCCTTCGCCCTGGAGACCGCCCACTCCGGCGCGGGGGAGTTCCGCGGCGGCGCCGGCGTCCGGCGCGACCTGCGCGTGCTGCAGACCGGCTCGATGACCAAGACGGCCTCGGAGAGCACGGTCGACCCGATCGCCCTCGGCGTTCGCGGCGGCCTCACCGGGGCCCCCACGCACGTGGAGCTCGTCCACCCCGACGGCACCCTCGAGCGCGTCAGCGAGCGCATCGTCGACCGGCCCGTCGCCGTCGGCACCGTCGTCCGCCAGCGCACGGGCGGTGGCGGTGGCTTCGGCGCCCCCGCCGCCCGCGACCCCCAGCGCGTCGCCTGCGACGTCCGCGACGAGCGGGTCACGCTCGAGCAGGCCCGCGACCTCTACCGCGTCGCCCTCGTTCCCGGGACCCTGCCCGGCACCTGGGACGTCGACGCCGAGGCCACCGCCGAGCTGCGCGCCAGCGCCCGAGTGCACAGCGCCAGCGCCCGAGAGCGCAGCACCGGCATCTGAACCCCGCACCGGTCCGGCGCAGCCCCCCCGAGCCGCCGGACCGGTGCGGTCTCCACCGCGCCCCCCCAGCCAGACCCAGCCAGTTCTTCACGCACGCCCAGACCGGAGGACCCATGGTTTCGTCCACCACCCGCCGCAGGCTCCGCGCCCGTCCTAGGGCTCTCGTAGCTGCAGCGGTCGCCGCCGTCGCGGTGCTCGCCGGCTGCACCGCCCAGGCGCCCGCCGACGGCTCCAGCTCCGGCTCGGGCACGTCCGGTGGCACCAAGCCGCTGAACGTTGCGTTCTCCGTGGCCCCCACCACCATCGACCCGGCCTCGGGCTGCACCCTCGATGACGCCCGTCTCACCATGGCGCTGTACGTGCAGCTGCTGCAGCCGGGGCAGACCACCGACAAGAACGGCGTCCCCTCGGTCGACCCGACCACGGCGGACCCCTACTTCGCCAAGAGCTACGAGGTCAGCCCCGACGGCCTCACCTACACCTTCACGCTGCAGGAGGGCTGGACCTTCCCCAGCGGCACGCCGATGGACGCCGAGGCGGTCAAGTACTCCCTGGACCGCACCACCGCGATCGGCGGCTGCGGCTCGGCGATCGTCAACGACCTCTACCTCTCGCCGACCCTCATCAAGCAGGTCACGGCGGTCGACCCGACCACGGTCACGGTGCAGCTGTCCACACCCGACCCCGACTTCCCGCTCGCCCTGGCCACGCCGGCCGGCTCGATCGTCGACCCTTCGGTGGTCGAGGCCAACGGTGGCATCACCGCCGGCAAGCCCAACGAGTGGATGGCCTCCCACGAGGCGGGCTCCGGCCCGTTCCGCCTGAAGTCCTTCGAGCCCGGCACCAAGGCCGTGCTGGAGAAGGACCCGAACTTCAAGGGCCAGCCGCCGGCCTCGGACGAGATCAACGTCAGCTGGGTCAAGACCGACTCGGCGATGCTCCTGCAGGTGCAGAACGGCGAGCTGGACGTCGCCACGGGCCTGAGCAAGAACTCCGCGAAGTCGCTCGAGGGCGGTGACGCCACGCAGGTCATCGCCAGCACGGCGACGGCCAACATGCAGATGCTCATGCCCAACGACAAGGCGCCCTGGGACAACGCCAAGGTCCGCGAGGCCGTCACCTACGCCATCCCCTACCAGGACATCCTCGACAACGTCCTCAAGGGCTACGGCCAGCTGTACTACGGCCCGATCCCGCCGAGCATGCCCGGCTACGACGCCTCGGTGGCCGGCCCGCGCACCTACGACCTCGCCAAGGCCAAGCAGCTCATGAGCGAGGCCGGCGTGAGCGGCCCGGTGGAGGTCACCCTCGACACCATCTCCGGTGACGCCAACCAGGCGTCCATCGCCACGATCCTGCAGAGCTCGCTGCAGCAGATCGGCATCACCGTCAAGGTCAACCCGCTCTCGGAGAGCGCGTGGGGCGAGGCGGTCTACGGCCAGAAGACCCAGGCCGCGCTGCGCCTGGACGGGCCCGCCGTCTTCAACGCCGGGTACTACCTGTCCTACGACGAGCGCTGCGGAATCTCCTACAACACCGGCGTCATCTGCGTTCCGGGCAACGCGGCGCTGCTTGACACCGTCCGCACCAGCTCCGACGAGGCCGCCCGCACGCAGGCGCTGAACCAGCTGCAGGCCAACTGGGTGGCGGCCAGCCCCAAGGCGATCCTCTACCTGGACGCCACCGCGGTCGCCGTGAAGAAGGGCACCACCTACCTGTGGAACCCCATCACCGACATGCGGACCTGGAAGGCCGCCTGACCCTCATGAGCACTCCCGCCGAGGACGTGTGGCTCACCGGAGGCACCGTCTTCGACGCCACCGGCCGCGAGCCGTTCCGCGCCGACCTGCGGGTCAGTGCGGGACGGGTCGCCCAGGTGGTGCCCCTCGACCCGACCTCCCGGCCCGCGGACCGCCGCGGGCCGGGGGTGGCGGTCGAGGACGTCACCGGCGCCACCGTCATCCCCGGGCTCGTCGACGCCCACGCCCACGTGGGCATCCTGCGGCTGCACGGGCAGGCGGCGCTGCCGGCTCCCGTGCAGGCCGCGCTGGTCTTCGCGATCCTGGCCGACTCCCTCGCGCAGGGCTTCACCACCCTGCGCGACCTCGGCGGCGTGGACGGCGGGCTCGTGGAGGCCGTGCGCCGCGGCCTGGTGCCCGGCCCGCGGCTGCTGCCCAGCGGCCAGATCATCAGCCAGACCGGTGGCCACGGGGACTTCCGCGGCCACGTGCCCGCGGTCTCCAGCGCCACGGCGGGCTCGGGCGGCTGCGGCCACGCCCACGGGCAGAACCCGCCCACCGGAGCCGACGGCCTGACGCTGCCGATGCTCCTGGTCGACGGCCCCGACGCCGCCACCCGCGCCGCCCGGGAGCAGTTCCACCGCGGCGCCACCCAGCTCAAGGTGTTCGCCACGGGTGGGCTGCTCTCCCACGGCGACCCTCTCGAGGCGCCGCAGCTGTCGCAGGCGGAGCTGCGCGCCGTCGTCGAGGTCGCCGAGGACCGCGGCTCCTACGTCACGGCCCACGCGCACACGCCCCGCGGGCTGGCTCGCGCGGTGCGCGCCGGGGTGCGCTGCATCGAGCACGCCACCCTCGTCGACGAGGCGACCGTGGAGCTCATGGCCGCTCACGACGTCGCCGCCGTCGCCACCCTGACCGTCTCGGAGGTGCTCCGGGTGGACCCGGCCAGCCTCGGCGCGGGACCCGTCGACCCCGGCGACGCCGCCCGTCTGCGCGAGTCCGCCGCCCGCGCCATCGCCCTCCTGGAGAGCGCCGGCGTGCGGGTCGGCTGCGGCTCGGACCTCATCGGCGAGCGCCAGCACCGCCGCGGCTGGGAGGTGGCGCTGCACGCGCGCCTGTCCGGGGCGTCGGTGGCGCTGCAGCGCGCCACCCGCGTCAACGCCGAGATCTGCGGCATCGCCGACGAGGTCGGCACCCTCGAGGTGGGCAAGGCCGCCGACGTCGCCGTGTTCGACGGCGACCTGCTCGCCCACCCCGAGCTGCTCATGACCACCCGTCCCCGCCTGGTGCTCGCCGCGGGGGACGTCGTCTCGAGAGGGTCGGAGGTGCTCGCGTGAAGGGCACGCGCGTCCAGGCGGGGACCGCCGTCGTCCTGCTGGCGGTGCTGGTGCTGCTCGCCGTGGCGGGGATCTTCCTGCGGGGGACCGCCACCACGGTCGACGTCGCGAACGCGCTCGTGCCGCCCGGGCCGGGCCACTGGTTCGGCACCGACGCACAGGGCCGCGACGTCTTCGCCCGGGTGGCCGTCGGCACGAGCATCGCGCTGGCCTCGGGGCTCGGCGCGGTGGCCGTGGGCGGCGGCCTGGGGCTGGTCATCGCCCTGGTGTGCGGCCTGGGGCCGCGCTGGCTCGACGCCGTCCTGGTGCGTCTCCTCGACGCCGTCATGGCGTTCCCGGCGCTGCTCCTCGCGCTGGCCGTGACGATGGCGTTCGGCACCGGCCTGCTCACGGCGCTGGTGGGCGTCGTCGTCACCGTCGTGCCCGTGTTCGCGCGCACGCTGCGCGCCGAGGCGCGCCGCGCCACCAGCGAGCCGTTCGTGCAGGCCGCCCGGACCATCGGCCTGTCCACCCCGCACCTGGCGGTCCGGCACGTGGTGCCCTACCTCGGCACCACGTTCTCGGTGCAGACCGCCGCCAACGTCGGCAACGTCATCCTCGTGCTGTCGGGGCTGAGCTTCATCGGCGTCGGCGCGCAGCCGCCCACCCCCGAGTGGGGCGCCATGATCACCGAGGGGTTGCAGAACGCCCTCACCGGCCAGTGGTGGATCGGGGTGTTCCCCGGCCTGGCGCTGCTCGTCACCGTGGTGGCGGTCAACCTCCTCGCCGACTCCATCCCCGCCGTCCGCGCCGCGCGCCTCGCCCGCCGCCGCACCTCCCGCCCCCGCCGCGAGGCGACCGCTCCCGCCCCCGTGGAGGCCTGATGACCATCACGACGACGACGGCGGGCGCCCGCCCCCGCCGGGCCCCGGCCTTGGGCGGGGCGCTGAAGCGCGCTGCCACGGGCCTGCTCGGAGTGCTCATGACGCTGCTGCTCGCCTCGGTGGTCTCCTTCGTGGTGCTGCGCGCGGTGCCCGGAGACCCGGCCCGCCTCATCGTCGGCCCGCTCGCCACGCCCGACGTGCTCGCCGGGGTCCGCGCCCAGCTCGGCCTGGACGACCCCTTGTGGCTGCAGTACCTGCGCTACGTGCGCGACTTCGCCACCCTGCAGTGGGGCTACTCCTACAGCAACGGCGCCGACGTCACCGCGGTGATGGCCGCCCGGCTGCCCGCCACCCTCGAGCTGGCGCTGTGGGCCTTCCTGTTCGCCGTCGTCGGCGCGGTGGTGGTGGCCACCCTCGCCAGCTTCCGCGGCGGTGCGTTCGCCACGGTGGCCAAGGTCGTGTCCCTCGTCGGGCTCGGCACCCCGCAGTTCTGGGTGGCCCTCGTGCTCATCCTCGTGCTGGGCAGCAGCGGCCTCGGCGTGCTGCCGGGGCCGTCGGGCAGGCTCACGAGCTTCCTCGAACCGCCGGCGCACGTCACCGGGCTGTACACGGTCGACGGCCTGCTGGCCGGCCAGCCGATCGTCTTCTCCGACGCTCTGGCCCACCTGGCCCTGCCCGCCATCAGCCTGGCGATCATCCCCGGCGCGTTCCTCACCCGGCTGCTCACCGCCAACCAGAACGACGTCGCCCGGTCCCCGTTCGTCACGGTGGTCCGCAGCAAGGGCGTCTCGCGGTGGGCGGCGCACCGCCGCCACGTGCTGCACAACGCGCTGCTGCCGTCGGTGTCCTCCGCTGGGCTCGTGCTCGCCAGCCTCATCACCGGCAGCGTCCTCGTGGAGTCGGTCTTCAACTGGCCCGGCATCGGGCAGGTGCTCGTGCAGGGCATCCAGCGGCAGGACTTCGCCGTGGTCCAGGCGTTCGTGCTGCTCTCCGCGGTGCTGTACGTGGCGGCCAACACCGTCGCCGACATCGCCGTCGCCCTGCTCGACCCGCGGCTGCGCGTGAGGGGAGGCTCCAAGTGAGCACGTCGGTGAGCGCTCCGTCGGACCGGTCAGCTCGGTCGGACCGGTCAGCCCTGTCCGCCGAGGGCCTGCGCGTCGCCTACGGCGACGTCGAGGTGGTCCGCGGCGTCGACCTCGTCGTCCGCCCCGGCGAGAAGGTCGGCGTGGTGGGGGAGTCCGGCTGCGGCAAGTCGACCGTCGCGCTGGCGCTCATGGGTCTGCTCGCCTCCGGAGGGGCCGTCACCGGTGGTGTGGTCAGCGTGGCCGGAGGTCGCGTCGACTACCGCGACGAGAAGGCCCTCGACCGCATGCGCGGCTCGCAGCTGTCGCTGGTCTTCCAAGACCCGCTGACGTCCCTGGACCCGGTGAAGACCATCGGCTCGCAGATCGCCGAGGCGCTGCGCCGCCACAACCCGCGGATGTCGCGGGCCGCCGTGCGCGCCCGCTGCGCGGAGCTGCTCACCGCGGTCGGCGTGCCCGAGCCCGAGCGGCGCCTGCGGCAGTACCCGCACGAGTTCTCCGGCGGCATGCGCCAGCGCGCGCTCATCGCCATCGCCGTCGCCAACGACCCGGCCGTGCTCATCGCCGACGAGCCCACCACCGCCCTCGACGTCACCACCCAGGCCCAGGTGGTCGAGCTCCTCGACTCCCTCGTCGACCGGCTCGGCGTGGCCGTGGTGCTCGTGACGCACGACATCGGGCTCGTCTCGGAGTTCTGCGACCGCGTCATGGTCATGTACGCCGGCCGAGTAGTGGAGGAGGTGCCGTCGGCGGCGTTGTTCGACGGCGCGGCCCACCCCTACACGCGGGCGCTGCTCGGGTCGCTGCCCGTGCCGGGCCGGCCCCGCTCGGACGACCTCACGTGGATCCCCGGGGCACCGCCGCCGCTGGCGGCGCTGCCGGCCGGGTGCAGCTTCGCGCCGCGGTGCACGTGGGCGCAGCCGGAGTGCAGCGCCGGGCAGCCGCCCCGCGTCGTCGTCCCCAGCCCCGGGACGACGACGGGGGAGGTGCACGTGGCCGAGTGCCGCCGCGCGCTGGAGGTCGTCGCCTCGAGCCGTTCCGATGAGAGCACCGAGGGGGAGCCCCGTGGCTGACGAGACTTCTGGGCAGACTTCTGGGCAGACTTCTGGGCAGGCGGGAGCGCCGCTGCTGCGGGTGCGCGACCTGCGCCGCTCCTACGGCGGTCCGCACAGCTACGCGGTGCTCGACGGCGTCTCCTTCGACGTCCGCCGCGGTGAGACCGTGGGTGTGGTGGGGGAGTCCGGCTGCGGCAAGTCGACGCTGGCGCGGGCCCTGGTGCGCCTGGACCCCGTCGACGACGGCCGCGTGGAGCTGGACGGCGTCGACCTCGCTTCGCTGCGAGGGGCGGCGCTGCGGCGCGAGCGCCGCCGCTTCCAGATGGTCTTCCAGGACCCGTTCGGCTCCCTCGACCCGCGCATGACCGTGCAGCAGCTCGTGGAGCAGCCGCTGGCCGTGCACGGCACCCCGCCGGCAGAGCGGGCGCGGCTGGTGGCGGAGATGCTCGACGACGTCGGCCTGGGCGGCGACTTCGCCCACCGGTTGCCACCGGCGCTGTCGGGCGGTCAGCGCCAGCGCGTGGCCATCGCGCGGGCGCTGGTGCTGCGGCCCGACATCACCGTGCTCGACGAGCCGATCTCCGCTCTCGACGTGTCGGTGCAGGCGCAGGTGCTCACGCTGCTGCGCCGCGAGCAGCGGCACCTGGGCCTGACGTACCTCTTCATCACCCACGACCTGGCCGCCGCCGAGCACTTCTGCGACCGCGTCATGGTGCTGTACCTGGGGCGCGTGGTGGAGACGGCGACGTCGGAGGAGCTCTTCGCCCGTCCGCTGCACCCGTACTCCGCGGCGCTGCTGTCGGCGGCGCCGCAGCCGCGGGGCACCCGGGAGAGGGAGCGGATCGTGCTGCGCGGGGAGCCGCTGGCCCGTCGTCCCGAGACGGGGTGCCCGTTCGCGTCGCGGTGCCCGGTCGGGCACGACCGCGAGGTGTGCCGCACGAGCACCCCGGTGCTGGCGCCCGCCGAGGGGGCTCTCGGGCACCAGGTGGCCTGCCACTTCCCCGGGGAGCTGGTGGCCCAGCCCCTGGAGCGCGCCGCCACCGCCTGAGATGTGGCGCAGACGCGCTTGATCGGCCCCAGGAAGAGGAGGAGCCTCCCCTCCCGGTGACGATCAAGCGCCTGAGCGCCACATCGGCCGCGTGACGGCGCCCTCAGGGCGTCGTGACCTGGGCCCTGAGGGCGGCGACGACGACGGCGAGCGCCGGCTGCCCTGACGCCGCGGCGCGCTGCGCGGCGAACACCGTGCGGCGCGGCTGACCCGGCAGGTCCACAAGACGGCAGGAGGTCTCGCGCCCGGCGTGCACGAGGTCGGGCAGGACGGCGACGGCGCAGCCGGTCTCCACCAGGCGCAGGTGCGTCTGAAGGTCGGCGCTGGTGAACCTCACGTCCGGCTCGAAGCCGCGGGCGCGGCACGTCTGCTCGGTGAAGTCCCGGCTCGCGGTTCCCTCGGGTTCGGCCACCCACGGCAGCGGCGACGCGCCGCTGGCGAGGTCGGCGAGGTCGTGGACGTCGGGTGCGAGGTGCTCCGGCGGCAGGGCGAGGCGCAGCGGGTCGCGGACCAGCTCGGTGCGCACCAGACCCGGCAGGTGCGGCCGGGAGTGCGCCGGGTACTCCTCGGCGACGACGACGTCGAAGTCGCGCGCTCGTGACGCCTCTGCGCGCAACGCCGCAGACTCCAGCGCAGCACCCGGCTCGGCCTGCACCACCTCCACGCGCAACCCCGGGTGCTCGACGGTGAGCTGCCGCAGTGCCCCGGGCACCAGGGCGAGCGCCGCCGACTGGAACACCGCCAGCCGCACCCGCCCGGTCAGCGGCGCCGACGGACCGCCAGCGCGCTCGCGGGAGGCGAGAGCCACGCGGGCGCTGGCCCGTTCCAGTACGTCGAGCACCTCACCGGCCGCAGCGACCAGCTCCTCGGCTTCGGCGGTCAGCACCACGCGACGGCCCGACCGGCGCAGCAACGGCGCGCCCGCCTCCTTGGCGAGCAGCGTCAGCTGCTGGGAGACGTGAGAGGGGGAGTAGCTGAGCGCCTCAGCGGCAGCGGCGAGCGTGCCGCGGACGGCGACCTCACGCAGGAGCAGCAGCCGCCGGACGTCGAGCACGGGCACTCCTTGCTGGTCGGCGCTGTCGTCGTCCTACGAGCCTCACAACCCATCATCTGGAGTGAACGGTACTGCGCCTCAACGCTCACCGGTGATGACCTGTTGTGAAGCGTCCAACCGGCGCAGACTCGTCTCATGACCGCTGCCGAGCTGAGCCCCCTGGACACCGCCGGCACCTCGGAGGTGACTGTCGACGACGTCGCCGAGCTCGTGCGCCGCTGGCTCGACGAGGCCGCCGCGCACCCCGTGAAGGGCGCTGAAGCGCGGGCCGCGGCGCAGCTTGCCGGCCTACTGCGCGACCCCGACGGGCTCGCGTTCGCCACCGGATTCGTCGACGGCGTGGTCCGTCCCGAAGACCCGGCCGTCGGCGCCGCGGTGCTGCGCCGCCTCGCGCAGCGCCCGCCGGCGTTCCTCTCCCCGGCGCTGCGCTCGGCCGTCAAGGCCGGAGGGACGCTCGGTCCGGTGGCGCCCGGCGTCGTCGTCCCCGCGGCCAAGCGCGCCCTGCGCGAGATGGTGGGCCACCTCGTCGTCGACGCCACCGACGCCAAGCTGGGGAAGTCCCTGCAGCGCATCCGCGGTGGCGGAGACGCGACGCACGGTGCTGGTCACGTGCGACTCAACCTCAACCTCCTCGGCGAAGCCGTGCTCGGAGCGCGCGAGGCCGACCGCCGCCTCGCCGGGCTGCGCCGCCTCGTGGAGCGCCCCGACGTCGACTACGTCTCCGTGAAGACGTCCGCCGTCGTCGGGCCGCACGCGCCGTGGGGGTTCGAGGAGGACGTCGAGCACGTCGTCGAGCGGCTCGCCCCGCTCTACGAGACCGCCGCTGCCCAGAAGACGTTCTTGAACCTCGACATGGAGGAGTACAAGGACCTCGACCTCACCCTCGAGGTCTTCACGCGGCTGCTCGACCGCCCGTCGCTGCGCAGCTACGAGGCGGGCATCGTGCTGCAGGCGTACCTGCCCGACGCCCTCGCCGCGATGCAGCGGCTGCAGACGTGGGCGGCGCGCCGGGTCGCCGCCGGGGGCTCCCCCATCAAGGTGCGCCTGGTCAAGGGCGCCAACCTCTCCATGGAGCGCGTCGACGCCGACGTCCACGGCTGGCCCCTGGCCACCTGGAACACCAAGGCCGCCTCCGACGCGCACTACAAGCGCGTGCTCGACTGGGCCCTCACCCCCGAGCGCACCGCCAACGTCCGCCTCGGTGTGGCCGGGCACAACCTCTTCGACATCGCCCACGCCTGGCTGCTTGCCGGTGCGCGCGGCGCCCGCGAAGGCATGGAGGTGGAGATGCTGCTCGGCATGGCGGCCGGACAGGCCGCCGCCGTGCGCCGCGAGACCGGGTCGCTGCTGCTCTACACGCCCGTGGTGCACCCGCGGGAGTTCGACGTCGCCATCGCCTACCTCGTGCGCCGCCTCGAGGAGGTGGCGAGCCCCGACAACTTCATGTCGGCCATCACCGAGATCACGCCGGGCTCGCCGCTGTTCGCGCGGGAGCTCGCCCGCCACACCGAGTCGCTGGAGCTGCTGGCGCAGTGGCGTCAGCAGGCGCTCGCGGAGCATGGCGACGCCGACGCGCCTCCGTCCGCGCACCGCCGCCATGACCGGCCCGCCGACAGGTACCTCGCGCTGCCCCACGCGCCGGGCGAGGAGGGCTTCGTCAACACCCCCGACTCCGACCCGGCCGTCGAGGGACACCGCTCCTGGGTGCGAGCAGCGCTCTCCCGTGCGGCCACGTCACGGGCCGGCACCACGGGCCGCTTCAGTGCCGCGGGTTCACTGGTGGACGACGCCGAGCTCCTCGACGACCTGCTCGCCCGCACTGCCGCGGCCGGTGAGGCCTGGGGACGGCGACCGGCGCGCGAGCGTGCCGCTGTGCTGCACGCCGCGGGCCGGGCGCTGGAGGCGCGCCGCGCCGAGCTGCTCGAGGTGATGGCCTCCGAGGCCGGCAAGACCGCCGACCAGGCCGACCCGGAGATCTCCGAGGCGGTCGACTTCGCGCACTACTACGCGGAGTGCGCCCTGGAGCTGGCCGCGATCGAGGCTCGCGACGGCGTCCGGGCCGTGCCTGCGCGGCTCACGCTGGTGACCCCGCCGTGGAACTTCCCGGTGGCGATCCCCGCCGGAGGCGTGCTGGCTGCTCTCGCGGCGGGCTCCGCCGTCGTCCTCAAGCCCGCCGAGCCGGCGCAGCGGTGCGGAGCGGTGCTCGCGGAAGCGATCGCCGCGGCCCTGGCGGAGGTGGGTGGCGCCGAGGCCGCAGCGGCGCTGCGGGTGGTGACGGTCGACGAGGGCGGCCTGGGTCGGCAGCTCGTGAGCTCGCCGCGTGTCGACAGGGTGATCCTCACCGGCGCGTACGCGACGGCCGAGCTGTTCCGCACGTTCCGCGCCGACCTGCCGCTGCTGGCGGAGACGTCGGGCAAGAACGCGATGATCGTGACGCCGTCGGCGGATCTCGACCTCGCCGCGAGGGACGTCGTCGCCTCCGCGTTCGGGCACGCGGGGCAGAAGTGCTCCGCCTCGTCCCTGGTGGTGCTCGTCGGGTCCGTGGCCACCTCCCGCCGCTTCCGCGACCAGCTGCTCGACGCAGCCGCCTCCCTCGTGGTGGGCGCCCCGTGGGACCCACGCACGCAGGTCGGCCCGGTCATCGAGAAGCCCGAGCCCGGCTCGGCGCTGCACTGGGGGCTCACCGAGCTGGAGCCCGGGCAGCACTGGGCGCTGACGCCGGAGGCCGTGAAGACCGACGTCCCGTCGCTGGCCGGCCGGCTCTGGACTCCGGGCATCCGCTCCGGCGTGCGGCGCGGCTCGAAGTACCACCGCACCGAGGTGTTCGGGCCGGTGCTCGGCGTCATGACGGCGCGCACGCTGGACGAGGCGATCGACATCGTCAACGACGTCGACTACGGCCTGACCTCTGGCATCCACAGCCTGGACGCCTCTGAGCTGCGGCGATGGGCCTCGCGGATCCAGGCGGGCAACCTCTACGTCAACCGCGGGACGACTGGCGCCATCGTGCAGCGCCAGCCGTTCGGCGGGTGGAAGAAGTCTGCCGTGGGCGCCGGCACGAAGGCCGGTGGGCCGTCGTACCTGCTGGGCCTGACGCAGTGGGAGCGCGCTGACGCCCTTGAGGGTGCGGCGTTCCTGGAGCGCGCCGCGGCCTCCGACGAGACGGCGTGGGAGTCGCTGCTCGGTGCTCCGCAGGACCCGAGCGGCCTGGTGTCCGAGCGCAACTGGCTGCGCCACGTGCCGACGCCGGTCACCGTGCGCGCCGTCTCCGGTGCGTCTCCTGTCGACGTCGAGCGCGTGCTGGCGGCCGCCGCTCGCACGGGGGCGCCGGTCGAGGTGTCGTTGGCTGCGCCCCTGCCGTGCGCCCCGACCGCTGTCATCGAGGACGACGACGCCTGGCTGGCGCGCGCCGCCGCTGACAGCCAGGGGCCGTCGTCGTCGCTGACCCGGGTCCGGCTCGTCGGCCCGGCGGGCGCCGCGGACGGTGCCGCGGCCGCGGCGACCGCTCTGGCCGAGGCCACCGGTGGTCGCCCGGACCTCGCCGTGTGGCACGGGCAGGTCACCGCGTCGGGCCGCCTGGAGCTGCTGCCGTTCCTGCACGAGCAGGCCGTCAGCGCCACCGCGCACCGCTTCGGCACGCCGTCCGCCCTCGTGGACGACCTGTTGGCCCCCTGATCCTCGTCCGGCGCTTCGAGCCGGGGGGACGGAGCGCCGGACGAGCCCCTCGACCGTGATCATGGGCAGTCGGCCACCTCGCCTCGACCGTGGACGCTGTGTTCCTGTGTGCCCACTGACACCCGAATACAGCGCCCACGGTCTGGGCCGCGGGCGCGGCCGGTCGCCGTCTGGGGACCGGCGGACAGGCTGTAGCCCACTTTGTGCCGGTCTCACAGTCCCCGGATCGGCGTCCGCTGTTCGGGAAGTCCATGATCACGGTGGGAATGGCGCGGAGGTCCTTGATCGTGGGGGACGGGGAGTCAGTGGACGGGCGAACCCACGGCCGAGTGGCCGGCGTCGGCGCGGACCCGCACCGCCACCACGAGCGACTCCGCCAGCAGGCTCGCGCCGAGCGTCAGCAGCACGGTCTGCCCGAGGGCCGCCGAGGGCACGCCCATCGAGGTGGCGATCGCGTCCACACCCAGGCGCAGCACCACGAGCAGCGCGAACGCCCCGAACGCCGCCGGCCCCCAGCTGGACACCAGGCCCGTCGGGGTCCGGCGCAGCCGGACGAACGCCCCGCGCAGTGCCCCCGACGCCAGCGCCAGCACCAGCGACACCGCCGTGAACGCGACCACCCCGGCGGTGAGCGGCACGTCGTGGAGCAGGAACAGCCCCACCACGGACAGGATCAGCGGCTTGGCCCAGTTCTCCTCGCGCACCGGGCGAGGGCGAGCCCGACGGGCGATGAGCAGGACGGCGACGACAACGGCCACGAGGATCGAGGTGATGTGCATGCCTCGAGGCTGCTCGCGGTGTCGCCCCGGCCACCTCGTCCGCGAGGGACGAGCCAGGCATGAGACGAGGATGAGCCAGGGATGAGAACGGGATGAGGCGTCGCCTCTCCCGTTCACACCACACGCCTCGCCGACCGATGATCGGAGCGTGACCCCTCCCGCCCCCACATCCGGCCGCCGCCGCTGGGTGGACGCGACGGAGCTCGGGTCGGTGCCTCGCCGAGTGGCGGTCCTCGTCGTCGTCCTCCTCTCCCTGGTGGTCTGGCCGCCCGAGCGGGTGGCGCCGGCGGCGGCCGGCATCGCGGTCGTCGTGGTCGGCTGGGTGGCGTGGCTCGTGGTGGCCCCGCGTGCCAGTGCCGAGCGTGTGCCGCAGACCGGTCGGCGCCTGGTGGCCGTGACCGCGTCGCTGGCCGTGGTGTCGCTGGCCGGGGGAGCACTGCTCGGTTCTCGGATCACTGAATCGGGCTTCGCGGTCGCGGTGGTGGTGTGCCTTGCCGCCGGGCGTGACCTCGGCGCGGTGCCCGCGGGGATCGTGTGGCTCGCCGGCGCTGTTGGCACGGCGCTCGGTCTCATCGGGGCGCCCGTGACAGGACTCGGCACCGAAACGGCGCTGGGGTACACCGCCGGGCTTGCCGCTGCGGCGCTCGTCGGGCTGCTCCGTGGCGCTCGCGACGACGCCCGCGCCGAACGCGAACGCACCGCCCGCGCCCTGCTCGAGGCCTCCGAGCGCACCCGCACCGAGCAGGTCCGCGCTGCCGCCCTCGCCGAGCGAGCGCGCATCGCCCGGGAGGTGCACGACGTGCTCGGTCACTCCCTCGGATCGCTGGCGCTGCAGCTCGAGGTGGTCGGTGCTCTGCTGGAAGACGACGACGGCGACCCCGCCACCCGCGTCGAGGCGCTGCGCCGCGTCCGCGCTGCCCACGACCTCGCGGCGTCCGGTATCGAGGAGACCCGCCGGGCGGTGCACGCCCTGCGCGTCGACGCCCCGCCCCTGCCCGATGCGCTCACGGCCCTCGCTCAGGGTGCCCGCCACGGCGGTCAGACGGTGGACGTGCGCATCGTCGGCACTTCCCGTCCGCTCGGCGCCGACCGCGAGCTGGCGCTGCTTCGTACCGCGCAGGAGGCGATGGTCAACGCGGCCAAGCACGCCCCCGGCGCCCCCGTCACGGTCGAGCTCCACTACGACGACGACGCGACGCGCCTCCTCGTCAGCAGCCCGCTGGCTGCGCCCGCCGTGGCCGCGAACAGCGCCGCCGGTGCAGGGCGTCCGCTCGGCGTCGACTCCGGGTCAGGGCTGGCCGGTCTGCGCGAGAGGCTGCTCCTCGTGAGCGGGGGACTGGCCGCGGGACCGCGGCGCGCTGGCGAGCAGCAGCAGTGGGTGGTCGAGGCAGAGGTACCGGCGTGACCTCCGTGGAGCGTGACCCGTTGGTGCGGGTGCTCGTCGTCGACGACCAGTCCGCGGTGCGTGAGGGGCTCGTGGCGTTGCTCGGTCTGGTCGCGGGCGTGCACGTGGTGGGGGAGGCCGCCGACGGAGCGCTAGCCCTCGACGCTGTCGCGGGGCTCGTGCCCGACGTCGTCCTCATGGACCTGCGGATGCCGCACGTCGATGGCGTCGAGGCGACGGCGCGGATCGTGGCGGAGCACCCCGGCGTCGCCGTCGTCGTCCTGACCACCTACGCCGACGACGAGTCCGTGCTCGCCGCGCTGCGTGCCGGCGCCCGCGGGTTCCTCACCAAGAGCGCAGGCCGCGCTGACATCGCGCGCGCCCTGCACGCCGCAGCGGCAGGGCAGCTCGTGGTGGACGGCGCCGTGCAGGCGGCGCTGCTCGGGACGACGGCGACGTCGTCAAAGTCGTCGTCGTCCGAACCTCCGGCACCGAGCGAGACGGCGGACCTCGTGGAGCCGCTTACGCCCCGTGAGTCCGAGGTGCTGGAGCTGCTCGCGCAGGGACTGAGCAACGCGCAGATCGCCCGACGGCTCGTGGTGTCGATGCCGACCGTCAAGACGCACGTCGCGCACGTGCTCGCCAAGACGGGGTCCGCTGACCGGCGCGAGGCCGCCGCGTGGGCCCGCTCCCGGGTCTGACCTGACCCCCGCTCACCCGGTCAGAAGAAGCGCGACTGGATGTCGACCACGAACAGCGTGACGAACAGCGCGGACGCCAGTCCAAGCAGACCGTTGGACAGCCACCGCGACCGGCCCTCCGCCGCCACCCGGCGGCTGTTGAGCAGCAGCATGAGCGTGATGGCCAGGAACGGCATGAACACCGACCCGAGCACGCCGTACACGAGGGTCAGCAGGAACGGCTTGCCGAGGGTCAGCAGCAGCATGGGCGGCAGCGTCAGCCACAGCAGGTAGCCGCGGAACGCCCAGGACCGCTCGGCCACGGTGCCGGAGAACGCCTCGTCCGCGCCGACGCGGGCGGTCGGGTCGGCGGTCGGGTCGGTGGCGGTGCCGACGGCCGCGGCGCGCGCCAGCTGCTCTTCGGCGGCCCGGCCGTGGGGGAGGCGGATGGTGCGTGTCCAGTCCGCGAACATGAGGCTGACGCCGTTCCAGACGCCCAGCAGCGATGACGACGTCACCGCCAGGAACCCGGCGAGGAAGAGCACCCGGGCCCACTGGCCGAACTCCTGGCCGAGCGCGTCACCGAGCACGAGCAGGCCGGCGTCGTCGGCGGTGAGGTCCATCCCGCGCAGCATCGTCGAGCCGACGATGAGCATGGAGATGACGAAGATGCCGGTCATGACGTAGCCGACGGCGTTGTCGAGGCGCATCATGCCCAGCCAGGGTGCGCCCCTCCAGCCCTTGGCGAACATCCAGTAGCCGTAGGCGGCCATGGTGATGGTGCCGCCGACGCCTCCGATGAGACCCAGTACGTAGACCGCCGACCCGTCCGGCAGCGTGGGCACGAGGCCGCGGGTGAGGTCGGCGATGTTCGGGCCGACGAGCAGCGCCGTGCTGACCACGGCGACGAACTTCAGCATGACAAGCACCGTCATGAACTTCTCGAAGATCTCGTACCGCTGGAACCACACCAGCACCAGGCCGACGAGTCCGGCGATGGCGGCCCAGCCGCCGACGCTGAGACCGCCGAACAGCGCGTTGAGCGGCAGGCCGACAGCGCTCATGCCCGTGGCGCCGTACACGAAGCCCCAGATGATGATGTAGACGCCGAAGAAGGTGGTGGCCCAGCGACCGAGGCGGCGCCAGCCGTCGAGCAGGGTGGTGCCGGAGGCGAGGTGCCAACGCCCCACGCCCTCACCGAGGGCCAGCTTCAGCGCGGTCCCGACAAGCGCAGCCCACAGCAGCGCGGTGCCGTACTGGGCGCCCGCCACGAGGGTGGCCACGAGGTCGCCGGCGCCCACGCCGGTGGCAGCGGCCAGCAGCCCCGGGCCGAGGTGCTTCAACCGTTCCCGGCCTGTCGGGGGCTGTGCTGCCCGGGCGTTGTCCGTCGTCGTTGTGCTCATCGTCGCTCCCGCTCGTCGTCGCGCTGGGCGTGATCATCGATGGCCGCACAAGGTAGCGACCGGGCTCGCCGAGCGCGAGCCGGGCCCCACGGCCAGGCCCCGTCATCGAGGCTCATGAAGCTGGCTGCAGGACTCCGCCGTGCCGCTCGCGGCGCGCGCGCCTACGGTCGAGAGATGCCCCTCGAGTACGGAACCACCGTTCCCTTCGTCACGCTTAACGACGGCGTGCAGATCCCGCAGGTCGGCCTCGGAGTCTTCCAGGTGGCCCCGGAGAAGACCGACGAGACGGTGCTGGAGGCGCTCGCCGCCGGGTACCGGCACATCGACACCGCTGCGGGCTACCGCAACGAGGCCGGTGTCGGTGACGCGCTGCGCACCGCGCAGAGCAGCCTCGGTCTCACGCACGACGACGTCTTCGTCACCACCAAGCTCGCCAACGCCGACCGCGCCGGCGGGCGCGACGCCGCGCTGCGTGCCTTCGACGACTCCCTGTCCAAGCTCCAGCTGGAGCGCCTCGACCTGTGGCTCATCCACTGGCCCGGCCCCCACCAGGCGACGTTCGTCGAGGTCTGGAAGACCTTCGCCGAGCTCAAGGAGGCCGGGCGCATCCGCTCCATCGGCGTCTCCAACTTCCAGAAGACCCACCTGCGGGTGCTGTTCGACGAGACCGGCGTCGTCCCCTCGGTGAACCAGGTGGAGCTGCACCCGTGGCTGCAGCAGGAGGACCTGCGCGCCTTCCACGCCGAGCACGGCATCGCCACCGAGGCGTGGAGCCCGATCGGGCAGGGCAAGGGCGTGCTGGAGGACGAGACGATCGGCAAGATCGCCGCTGCGCACGGCAAGGAGCCCGCGCAGGTGGTGCTGCGCTGGCACCTGCAGCTGGGGAACATCCTCATCCCCAAGTCGGTGACGCCGTCGCGCATCCGCTCCAACATCGACCTGTTCGGTTTCGAGCTCACCGCTGACGACATGGCCGCCATCGCCGGGCTGGAGCGCGGCCAGCGCCTCGGCCCGGACCCCGACGTCTTCGGGTGAGGCTGGAGAACGTCGTCTGGGACGCGCGGGACCCGCGCGTCCTGGGCGGCTTCTGGGCTGCGGCGCTGGGGGCCGACGTCATCACTGCCGAGCCTGATCTGATGGAGGCCCGGCTGCTGCTCGACTCCGTGACGGGCGCCTACCTCGACCTGTGCTTCTGCCGCGTCGAGCAGCCGTCGGCCGCGCCGCCGCGGCTGCACCTGGACCTGCGCGGTGGTGACCACGCCGACGTCGTCGTCCAGCGGCTGCTCCAGCGCGGCGCGTCGCACGCGGACGTCGGGCAGGACGACACGGCAGCTCCCCTCCCGTGGACGGTCCTCGCCGACCCCGAGGGCGGAGCGTTCTGCGTCATGCCGGAGCGCCCCGGGTACGAGCTCAGTGCCGGTCCGATCGCGTGCCTGCCGCTCGACAGCGCCGACCCCGAGCGTGACGCCGCGTTCTGGGCCGCGATCACGGGTTGGCAGCACGCCGGTGAGGTGGGCGGCGCGCCCGCCCTGCGCCACCCCGACGGCGTCGGCCCGCTGCTCGCCCTCTGTCCTGAGCCGGCCGCCAAGCCGGCCGGGCCGGCCCGGCCGGAGGGCAAGAACCGCATCCACCTCGACGTGCGCCGCGAGACCTCGGACCCCTGGGAGCAGGACGACGACGACGGCGACCGCGCGGTGGTGTCGCGGATGCTCGCGCTCGGCGCGACGCCGCTGTCGGCTCCGGGGGAGCTGCCGTGGCTGGTGTTCGCCGACCCGTCCGGCAACGAGCTCTGCGTGCTCGCACCCGCCCGGGGTGAGGGCTGAAGACCACGAGTAGCTCGCTACGTGAGCGTTGCGCGGAGGGCCGGTCTGGCGGGCGGGATGGTCCTCTGGAGACACCTTCTGCCAACGGGTGGTGTCGTCAGCGGCATTACGGTCACCAGCGTGTTCACCCAGGCTGCGAGGGCGGATCTGCGCGCGGAGCTGCTGAGTGCCGCCGAGGGCGACAAGATGATCGACGCAGCCGCACTGTTCGGATCCGCTGCTCGTGACGCCGAGGACCGATGGTCGGACATCGACCTGGCGTTCGGACTCGCTCCGGGATGTGACGTACTTGAGGTTGCCGCGAGGTGGACCCATCTTCTGTACCAGTCCCACGGCGCCCGGGCGCACGTAGACATCTGGAGCGGCGACGCCCTCTATCGCGTGTTCTTGATGGACAGCACCCTGCAGATCGACCTGTCCTTCTGGCCGGTGGGAACCTTGAGAGCTACGGGTGGGCCTCTGCGTCTCGTCTTCGGCAGGGCCGCCGACGCAGCGCCGCTCTCCAAGCCAGACCTGACCGCTGTCATCGGCATGGCCTGGCTCTACGCCCTGCACGCTCGCTCGAGTATCGCCCGAGGGCGCGGCCTACAGGCAGTACACATGCTGAACGGGCTTCGCGATCAGGTCGTCACGCTCGGTTGCTTGCGTGCGGGGCTGCCTGCCAGCCAGGGGCGGGGAGTAGACGATCTTGACGCACCCTTGCGTCGGCGTATCGAGGACAGCCTCGCTACCAATTTGGCTGAGGAGGAACTTCGTCGGGTGTTCGCCGCCCTCGTCTCACTGTTGCTTGAGGAGGCGGCAGCGGCGGCGCCAGAGGCGGCTGGATCCATCGAGGACGTGCTTCAAGGCCTGATCAACAGTTTCGACGGCTGATCAGGCTGGCCTCAGCATGACGATCGTCAGCGAGGTGCTCCCGGAAGGGGGAAGGCGGGACGCTGACCGGGTAGCGATCCACAGCGGCACCGCTCCCGAGCTGTCGTCAGCGGTCGTAGACCTCACGTCGGTGACCGGCGCGGATGACGGTGACGGTGAGCACTTCGTCGACGACCTCGTAGATGACTCGGTAGTCACCGACGCGGATGCGCCACGCGGCGTCTGTGCTGACGAGCCTCTTGGCTCCATGAGGGCGCGGGTCTTCGGCGAGGTCCTCGATGGCGATGAGAACCCGGTCGCGAGCAGGGCCCGGGAGCTTCTTCACCTCCCGGGCCGCTGAGCTGGTGAAGTTCAGGCGGTAGCCCATCAGTCGGCACCCCCTCCGCGAAGCGCGTCGGGAGCCCGGTCACCGTCCCCCGGCGGCGTCGTCGTCGGCGGCCTCCACGGCGTCGATCTCGGCGCGCAGCTCCTCGAGGCTGACGCGGGTGCCGTCGTCGTTGGCCTTGGCGGCGCGGTAGGCGGCGGTGTCCTGGGCCAGCTCGAAGGCCTCGAGCGCCTCGAGGTCCTCGACGCTGATGACCACGGCGGCGAGCTTGCCGTTGCGCGTGATGCCGATGCGCTGACCGCCGTAACCGGCGCGGCCCAAGACGTCGGCGAGCTGAGCGCGCAGCTCGCGGATGCTGACGGCGCTGGAGAGGGTGTCCACGACACAAGTGTCGACACTGATGACTGTGTACACAAGTGCCGGGTGATCAGGGATCTCGCCAACTCCGGTAGGTGCTCACCCGGACGCCTGTTGAGCGGTCCGATGCTTCGCGGACGTGGTCACACGATGGTCGTAGACGCACGACGACGGGGCCCACGAGCCGAGTCTCCACGGACACCGGCGAGACACCAGCCCTGCTCAGTCGCGCGACGCCCGAGCCGAGCACGGGCGTTCCGGCCGTCCACCCTTATCGACACGCTCGCACGCGAGGGATCCCGGGCTGCGTGAGGTCCTGTCGGGAGAGCATGTCGGTCACCCTCGTGGAGACTGCTACCGGTGCGTCATCGTGGGAGGGCGGGGTCTGGTGACGAGGGTCAAGGTGGAGGTCTCGGTGCCGGACAGCCACGTCGAGGTGGTGCTCGCGGCTCTCCATGAGGCTGGCGCCGGCCGGGTGGGGGGATACGACCACTGCTCCAGCTCCTGGCGGGTCTCTGGCACCTGGCGTCCGCTCGCCGGTGCAGCGCCTTACCTTGGACGGGTCGGGCACGTCGAGCACGGCGAGGAGTGCCGGGTGGAGTCAGTCTGCGACATCGACGACGTGGCTTCGGTGCACGAGGCGGTTCGGCGGGTCCACCCCTACGAGGAGCCGCTGGTGCTCTTCTTGCCGGTCTACGACCCGCCGGCGGTCGCGCCTCGTGACGCCCAGCCGCCCGGGAGCTCCTCGTCGTGATGACCGCCGCCAGTGCCCTTGAGTGCCAACCTGGCGCCAGCGCGCCTGCCACCGCCCTGGCGCGATACGCGGGGGAGCGGTGGTGTCAGCAACCGGTGACCTTCCCCGATGAGGAGACGTTGCTCCGGGAGGCAACACCCGCCCGCAGAACGATGGCCGCCCGCCAAGCTCGCGCGAGACAGTGAAGTTTCCACGAAGGCAGGTATCCGACGTGTCAGGTGAGAGTGACATTCCACGACCGCCGGACGTCTCCGGAGCCCTTGCCCACCCGTTGGCCGGTGGCGACGCCGCGAGCCTCGAGCGAGGTCAGCGGCTCCCGGGTGATGAGGATCCTGGCTTGTCCGTGGAGTGCTGGATGCGTCTGGTCCACGGGAGCCACCCCTGCCTGACCCACGAATGGCGCCGCGGACGCGCCCTGGTCACCGGCGGCTTCATCCAGCTCAGCCTGTACATCTCCGGGGAGCCGTCACAGGAGCTGCCACCGTTCAACATCGTCGTCGCGACCGCTGACCCCGGTGGCGCCCACCTTGACCAGGACCCCGCAGCACCGGCCTCGCCTGCTCAGTGCGTCGTGCTGTTGACGACTACTGCTGGCAACCACCGAGAGATGGCACTGCACGCTGGCGACGTAGACGCGGTGATCGACGCCCTGGACCGCCCCGCCCACGAGGAAGATGAGGAGGAGGACGGGCCCCGCTGGGAGGTCCGAGAAGTGCAGGTGGTCGGGCGCCCGCCAGCGGATGCTGGTGGCAACGCCCGCCACCCGGGTGACGCCGCCGCCCAGCTCGCGCTGTCCTGGAACGACGTCCAGGAGCGGCTGCGCGGCGAGCAGATGTCCCTGGCGGGCATCAAGGAACTCACCGTACGTACCTCGGACTTCCCCGCCGCCCGGGCGCAGGCCAGCGCGCTGTCGCGCTGGCTGCGACAAGCGGGCGCCGCCGAACACGTCTACTTCGTCGCCGTCGACGAGGGCAATCTCGCGGGCGCGGTGGTCGAGATGGAGGTCCGTGCCACGCAGTCGACGTTCAACGGCGGAGAGCCTCCTGTCCTCGCAGATGACCCCGTCGAGCCCATCCCGGAGCACTTGAGGCCTGCTCTTCGTGCCGAGCTGGACGCGCTGGTCCGTGGGGAGCGGCCCGAGATGATGGAAGCGGTGGAGGAGTACGGCGAGGACGGCACGACGCTGGTCATCCAGCCTGAGGAGATCTGGGACTACAAGGACTCCAGCGCGGTCTGGATGGACAGCGGTGGCTGGTGGGTGGATGTTCCGTTGTGGACGGTGACGGAGTGCCCGAGCGAGCTGCGGGCTGAGCTGGAGGTAGATCCGTCGGGGGAGGTGACCCTGATCCAGGTCCGCGTTCCTTAGAGCGTCCGCCAGTAGGTGCGATCTTGGCGAGTGACCCGCTGGAGTTGCGAGCGGGCACGGGGCCCTCCACATCATGGAGTTGCTAACGCTCTG
>NZ_QGDQ01000026.1 GCF_003149145.1 Quadrisphaera granulorum
CCGGTCCCATTCCGAACCCGGAAGCTAAGCCCACCTGCGCCGATGGTACTGCCCGGGAAGCTGGGTGGGAGAGTAGGTCACCGCCGGACATCCTTCATCGAGGGGGATCGTCTACCGCGTCGAAGCGGTAGACGATCCCCCTTCGACGTGTTGCCCCTCATTTCTCAATCACCATTTCCACCGCCGAGGAGAACCCGTGCAGGACGACGAGCAGCGCCGGAGTGACAGGACGTCAGCACCGCGCTCGGGCGGACCCCGCAGCAGCGGTCAGCGCGGCACAGGAGCTCCACGAGGCGGCGGCGCCCCTCGCGGTGCCGGTGCCTCGCGAGGCGGGGCCGCTCCCCGGGGCGAGGGTGCGGCGCGGCGGACGTCGTCGGGATCTGGTGGCGACTTCCGCGGCGGCCCTCCTAGCGCCGGTGGGCGCCCCGCTGCTGGCGGCAGCACTGGCCGGTGGACCCCCGGGTCTACGGGGTCCTCTCGGCCGCAGTCGTCGGCTCGACCGTCACGCGGGTCTGCACCCGACCGTGGCGCTCGAGGAGATGCAGGTCAGTCGGGCTCCGGACGTCCGTTCCGTGGGCGAGACGACCAGCGCCCCAGCGCAGGGGCGCCCGGGCAGCGTTCGTCAGGCCCCGCGCGTCCGTTCCGCAGCGGCCCGGCTGCCGGGGGAGCCGGGCGGCCTGTTGCCCGATCCACCGGTGAGCGCACCGGGGACCGGTTCGGCGACCGCACCAGCGACCGTGGGAATGACCGCGCCAACGACCGCGGAAGTGACCGCTCTAACGACCGCGGGACCTTCCGCAGCGACCGCGGCGGCGAGCGTTCCTGGGGAAGCGACAGGCCAGCGGGCCGTTCTGGCGGATATGGAGCTCCGCGGTCTGGAGGCCCGACGTCCTGGTCCGGCCCTACCGGCTCCAGGAGCGGTGCGCCGTCGCGCGGCCCCGCCGGTGCGGGCGCTGCTTCCCGCGGGGGCGGCCGTCCGGGGACGGGCGGACCGGCGCGCTCCGGCGCGGCAGCGGGTCGTCCGAGCGCGGCTCGCCCCTGGGACCGTGACCGTAGCGCTCCGTCCACGGCGCGTCGCGGCCCTGCGCACCGCGACGAACCTCGCCTGCCGGAGGGCATCACCGGCATCGAGCTCGACCGGGAGGTGCGCTCTGACCTGCTGACGCTGTCGAAGGACACCGCCGCCGTCGTCGCCCGCCACCTCGTGGCCGCCGGTCGTCTCCTCGACACCGACCCCGAAGCCGCCTACGCGCACGCAGCTGCCGCGGCCCGCCGGGCCGGCCGCATCGGCTCGGTCCGTGAGGCCGCGGGGCTCGCCGCCTACGCCGCAGGTCGTTACGAGGACGCGCTGCGGGAGCTGCGCACTGCCCGCAGGCTCACCGGCTCCGACGTCCACCTGCCCGTGCTTGCCGACTGCGAGCGCGGGCTGGGCCGTCCCGAGCGCGCTCTCGACCTGGCCGCGACGCCTGAGGTGTCTCGGCTGGATCTGGCCAGCCGCATCGAGATGCGCATCGTCGCCGCAGGAGCCCGGCAAGACCTCGGCCAGGCCGAGGCCGCCGTCGTCTCCCTCCAGGGTCCCGAGCTCGAGGGCAAGGGCCGCGAGCCCTGGCGCGCGCGGCTGCTGTCGGCGTATGCCGACGCCCTCGAGGCCGCTGGTCGGCACGCTGAAGCGCAGGTCTGGTTGCAGCGCGCCGCGGCTGCCGACACCACTGGCGAGACCGGTGCGGCGGACCGTCTGAACGGTGACGACGAGGAGCCGTTGGAGGACGTCGTCGTGTACGACCTCCTCGAGGACGCCGAGGACGCCGAGGACGCCGAGGACGCCGAGGACGCCGAGGACGCCGAGGACGCCGAGGACGCCGAACCCCGCAGCTGAGCCGTTTTCCCGACCTTCATCGAGAGCCCCGCGGCGCCGTCCGCGGGGCTCTCGTCGTACCGTCACCAGGTGTCCAGCGATCCCGGTGCCCCCAGCGGCGGCGCCTACGAGTGGCTGCAGCGCGGACTGGCGCTGCTCAGCAGCGGAGATGCCGAGGCGGCGGCCGTCCTTCTCGAGCGCGCCAACCGTGACCAGCCCGGATCGGCGAGCGTTCTCGAGGCCCTCGCGCGGGCCCAGTTCGACGCCGGCCGCATCGGTGAGGCCGCGCACACGTTTGCCGCGCTCGTCGAGGCCGCTCCTGACGCCGACTACGCGCACTTCGGTCTCGGGCTGAGCCTGACACGCCTCGACAGGTTCGCCGAGGCAGTGGAGCACCTGGCGTTGGCCGTCGCCATGCGTCCCGACCGCCCCGAATACCGGGACAGCCTGACCCAGGCGCGCGCCACGCTGCGCGCCCGCAAGGAGGCCTCCCATGGCTGAGACCCCGCAGATCACGCCCACGTCCCTCGCCGAGGCGCACGACCTGCTGCTCTTCGACCTGGACGGCGTGGTCTACGTCGGCGAGGACGCCGTGCCAGGCGCCGTCGAGGCCATCAGCCGCGCCTACGACGACGGCCGTGCCATCGGTTACGCCACCAACAACGCGAGCCGCACCCCGCAGGAGGTGGCCGAGCACCTGCGCCGCCTGGGGATCCCCGCCCGTGACGAGGAGGTCACCAACTCCTCCCAGGCCGCCGCTCAGCTCGTCGTCGAGCGCCTTGGACAGGGCGCGCGCGTGCTCCCCGTCGGCGGGCCCGGCGTGCGCGCCGCGCTCGTCGAAGCGGGGCTTGTGCCCGTGACACCCGCCGATGACCAGCCGGCTGCCGTCGTCCAGGGGTTCGGCCGTCAGCTCGGGTGGTCCGACCTCGCTGATGCTGCCGCGGCGATCCGCGGCGGGGCCCTGTGGGTGGCCACCAACACCGACCTCACCCTGCCCACCGAGCGCGGCCCGGCCCCGGGCAACGGATCGCTTGTGGGCGCGGTCCGCAACGCCGTTGACGTCGACCCCCTCGTGGCCGGCAAGCCCGAGCCGACCCTGTTCCACGCGGCCGCTCGACGTGTTGGCGCTGAGCGTCCCCTGGTGGTGGGCGACCGGCTCGACACCGACGTCGCCGGAGCCGTCCGCTCGGAGATGACGGGCGCCCTCGTGCTCACCGGCTTGACCAGCGCGCTGGCCCTGCTGTCCGCCGCGGCGGGGGAGCGTCCCGATCTGGTGCTGCCCGACCTCGGCGCCCTCCACGCGCCACCGCCGTCGCGCGCGCGCCTGGTCGAGGGCGGTGCTGTGTGCGGCGGTGCCCGTGCGGTGCTCGACGGCACCATCCTCAGCGCGACCGGTGCTGCACCGGGCGCGTCGCTGGCCGACCTCCTCGACCTCCTGCGTGCGGCGTGCGGCGTGGCGTGGGCTGCCGCCGACGCCGGAGCCGGGACGGTGACGCCCGACCCTGCCCTCGCCGCGGCCCTCACCGACCTCAGCGCCCGCTGCCGTCGCGCACAGCCGTCGAGCTGACCTGCCCTTCCGCCGGGTAGCGTGAGGACGGCGCCCGCGCGCCGACCGGCACCTGGGCACGGGAGGGGAGCCATGACCTTCGAGGGACTGCGCAGCTACGCGCAGGCCGCCAACGACCTCTCCGCCATCGCCCGGGGACGCCTGCTCGAGGCCGTCCGGGAGGCCGTGCGGAGCGAGATCGAGCGCGCCGGTGCCGCCGTCGGGCTGGCCACCGCCGAGGAGGTCGCCGCGCTCCGGCGCTCGGTCGACAGGTTGCAGCGCCGCGTCTCCGCCCTCGAGGGCACCCCGCCCGGGAGCGAGAAGGAGACCAGGACGACGACGGCGGCCGCCTCCGAGGCGCCTGCTGCGCGTCCCGCTCGACGTCCCTCTGCCGCTCGCGCCCGCGCGACTGCTCGCGGCGGCGTCGGCTCCCGCCCACCCGTGGGTGCCCCGCACTCCACCCGCCCCTCGTCTCCGGCGGCACCTCCGCCGGCACCGGAGGAGGCCGGCTCGGCAACGGTTTCGGATGCTCCGGAGTCCGTGACGGGCACGACGTCGTCGTCGGGCACCCGGCCGCAGCGGCGTTCGGCGCCGAGCACCCCGCGTCGCCGTTCCACGACTGCCGCGAGCAGGGCTGAGCCGAAGAAGACCGAGGACGACGCCACCGAGGCGCCCGCCTCCAAGGCCCATGCCGAGCCCGAGACCACGGCTCAGGCTTCGGCTGAGACCAAGCCAGCGGCGGGCACGGCGAGCGGCCGTGTCACGCCGGTCCGGCGTCCCCGCAAGCCCGCGGTGGACACCACCGCCGCCGAGGACTCTCAGGACAAGGGCGGGTCCTCGTGAGCGAGATCCCGCACACCGGTGACGCCACGGTCGACGCCGCACTGGACTCCCTGCGCGGTGTCGCCTCCGCACCCGACGCCGACCCGCTGGCCGCGTCTCGTGCGCTTGCCGCGGCGCACGCCGCCTTGCGCGCGCGCCTCGCAGACTCGGGAGTCGACGCGGGATGATCGCCCGGTGAGTCCCGGGGCACGACGCCTGCGCCTCGACGCCGAACTGGTGCGGCGCGGCCTGGCTCGCTCTCGCGAGCATGCCGGCGAGCTGGTCGCGGCCGGCCGTGTCACTGTCGGCGGGTCGGTGGCGTCCAAGCCGGCCACGCAGGTCGAGGCGAGCGCCGCCGTCGTCGTCAAGGACGATGTCGACGACGCCGGCTGGGCCAGCCGCGGCGCCCACAAGCTCCTCGGCGCTCTCGAGGCGACGGGCGTGCCGGTCGAGGGGCGGCGGTGCCTGGACGCCGGCGCATCCACCGGCGGGTTCACCGACGTGCTGCTGCGCGCGGGCGCGGCGTCCGTCGTCGCCGTCGACGTCGGCTACGGGCAGCTGCTGTGGCGGCTGCGCAACGACGAGCGCGTCGAGGTGCACGACCGCACCAACGTGCGCGAGCTCACCCCCGAGCAGGTCGCTCCGGCGCCTGAGCTCGTCGTGGCGGACCTGTCCTTCATCTCGCTGCGCCTCGTGATGCCCGCGCTGGTGCGCTGTGCCGCGCCGGAGGCTGACCTGCTGCTCATGGTCAAGCCGCAGTTCGAGGTCGGGCGCGAGCGCCTCGGCTCCGGAGGGGTGGTCCGCGACCCCGCGCTGCGCGCGGCGGCGGTCCAGGAGGTGGTCGCTGCGGCAAGCGAGCTGGGCTTGCGCCTCCTGGCCTGCGCGGCCAGCCCGCTGCCGGGACCGAGCGGCAACGTGGAGTACTTCGTGCACCTGCGCCGCGGAGACCCGCTGCCGCCCGACGACGTCGAGCAGCTGGTGGCCACCGCCGTCGCCGAAGGACCGGGAGGAACGCCGTGAGGCGCGTGCTCGTGCTCACCCACACCGGGCGTCAGGACGCCGTCGACGCCGCGCGTCAGCTGGTGGCGCTGCTCGACGCCGCGGGGATCGAGCCGGTGCTGCTCGACGACGAGGCCGCCGACATCCCCGACTGCACGGGCGTGCGCCGCGTGCGGCCGGGTCAGCTCGACGGCATCGAGCTCGTCGTCGTCGTCGGCGGTGACGGCACGGTGCTGCGCGGCGCCGAGCTCGTCCACGGCACGGGGGTGCCCCTGCTGGGAGTGAACCTGGGCCGGGTCGGCTTCCTCGCGGAGATCGAGCGCGACGCGCTGGAGAGCACGGTCGCGCACGTCGCCGCGCGTGACTACGGCGTGGAGGAGCGCCTGACGCTGCAGGTCGACGTCGTCGAGGGCGGCGTCGTGCGCGCGACGTCCTGGGCACTCAACGACGTCAGCGTCGAGAAGGGCGCGCGCGAGCGGGTGCTGGAGCTGGTCACCGAGGTCGACGGGCGCCCGGTGTCCACCTACGGTTGCGACGGCGTGGTCATGGCCACGCCCACCGGCTCGACGGCGTACGCGTTCTCCGCGGGCGGCCCCGTGGTCTGGCCCGGCGTGGAGGCGCTGCTCATGGTGCCGATCTCCGCGCACGCGCTGTTCGCGCGCCCGCTGGTGGTCAGCCCCGACTCGGTGATGGCGGTGGAGGTGCTGGAGCGCAACCACACCGACGGCGTGGTCTGGTGTGACGGGCGCCGTGCGGTGCAGGTGGGCCCCGGCGCGCGCATCGAGGTCCGTCGCGGCGCGGAGCCCGTGCGGCTGGCGCACATCAACACCGGCCCGTTCACCGACCGGCTCGTGGCGAAGTTCGGCCTGGCCGTCGGTGGCTGGCGCGGCCCTGACGACGGCAAGCTCGGCGGCGCTGTGGGCCCGTTCGGGGGAGCCGGCCACTCCTCGACGCGGCGCCCGTCGGGGCCGCGCGGGCAGAGGTGAGGGGCGTGCTCGAGGAGGTCCGCCTGCGCAATCTCGGCGTCATCACCGACGCCACGCTGGAGCTGTCCGGAGGATTCACCGTCATCACCGGTGAGACCGGCGCCGGCAAGACCATGCTCGTCACCGGGCTCGGCTTGCTGCTCGGTGCCCGTGCCGACGCCGGCGCCGTGCGCCGCGGCGCCGACTCCGCCCTCGTCGAGGGCCGCTTCGTCGTGACCCCTGGCAGCCGGGCCGCCGAGCGCGCCGCGGAGGCAGGCGCCGAACTCGACGACGACGTGCTCATCGTCGCTCGCAGCGTCTCGGCCAGCGGCCGCGGGCGCGCCCACGCGGGAGGGCGCTCCGTGCCCGTCGCGGTGCTCTCCGAGCTCGCCGACGACCTCGTCGCCGTTCACGGCCAGTCCGAGCAGGTGCTGCTGCGCTCCCCGGCGCGGCAGCGGCTGGCCCTGGACAGGTTCGCCGGGGCTGCCGTCGCCGAACCGCTGGAGCGGTACACGGCGGCCTGGCGCCGCCTGGGGGTCCTGGACGCCGAGCTCGCTGAGATCACCGCCACCGCGCGCGAGCGCGCCGCGGAGGCCGAACTCCTGCGTGCCGGGCTCGGGCAGGTCGAGGCCGTGGCACCCCAGCCCGGGGAAGACCGAGCGCTGGCGGTCGAAGCGGACCGGCTCGACCACGCCGAGGAGCTGCGCGCCGCCGCGGCGCTCGCGCACGCCGCCCTCACCGGTGACCCCCTCGCCGATGACGCACCCGACGCCGCCTCCCTGATCGAGGCCGCACGCAGGCCGCTGGAGGCCGTCCGCGAGCACGATCCCGACCTGGGCTCACTAGCCGACCAGCTGGCCGAGGTGGGCTACCTCGTCGCCGACGCCGCTGCCGAGCTCGCCTCAGCAGCCGAGGCCGTCGAGGTCGACCCGGTACGCCTGGCCGCCGTCCAGGAGCGGCGCGCCGCGCTCGCGGCGCTCGTGCGGGCGCTGCCCGTCTCCGTACCCGACAGGTCGGCGAGGGCGAATGACGACGACGAGTCCGCGCCGACCGGTGTCGACGCCGTCCTCGCGTGGGCCGAGCAGGCCTCACCGCGGCTGCTGGAGCTGGACGGCGACGGCGACCGCACCGCCGACCTGCGCGCCGAGCGCGCCGAGCTCGTGGGGCAGCTGCTGCAGCTGGCCTCGGAGCTGACCGCGGCGCGCACCGAGGCCGCGCAGCGACTGGGGGAGCTGGCCACCGCCGAGCTACCGGAGCTCGCGATGCCGCATGCGCAGCTGCTCGTGCAGGTGTCGCCGTCCCCGGCCTCGGCGGGAGACCGGGAAGGGCTGCCGGGGCTCGGCGCCTCCGGCGCCGACGACGTCGCCCTGCTGCTGCGGCCCTCGCCCGGTCAGGTCGAGCGGCCGCTGGCCAAGGGCGCCTCCGGTGGTGAGCTGTCACGGGTCATGCTCGCGCTGGAGCTGGTGCTTGCCGCCAGCGACGTCGTCCCGACGTTCGTCTTCGACGAGGTCGACGCCGGCGTGGGCGGCAAGGCGGCGGTGGGGATCGGGCGGCGCCTGGCGCGGCTCGCGCGCGACCGGCAGGTCGTCGTCGTCACCCACCTGCCGCAGGTCGCGGCGTGGGCTGACCAGCACCTGCGGGTGGCCAAGGCCGTCGACGGGCAGGTCACCGTGAGCGGTGTCACCGCGCTGGACGGAGAGGAGCGCGTGGTCGAGCTCGCGCGCATGCTCGCAGGTCAGGAGGACTCCGGCTCGGCTCGCGCCCACGCCGAGGAGCTGCTGGTCGCTGCGGCGAAAGAGCGGTGACCCCAGCGAGCCCGACCGACCTCGGGGCGCCGCTGGTAGGCTGGCAGCCCGTGGCGAAACGCGGAACCCAGGGTCAGCACGGCGGCATCACCCGGCACATCTTCGTGACCGGCGGGGTTGCTTCCTCCCTCGGCAAGGGCCTCACGGCCTCCAGCCTCGGCCACCTGCTGCGGGGTCGCGGGCTTCGGGTCTCGATGCAGAAGCTCGACCCGTACCTCAACGTCGATCCGGGCACCATGAACCCGTTCGAGCACGGCGAGGTGTTCGTCACTGACGACGGCGCCGAGACCGACCTCGACATCGGCCACTACGAGCGCTTCCTCGGGGTCGACCTCGACGCCGCGGCCAACGTCACCACCGGCCAGATCTACTCCACCGTGATCGCCAAGGAGCGGCGCGGGGAGTTCCTCGGGCACACCGTGCAGGTGATCCCGCACATCACCGACGAGATCGTCGAGCGGATGCGCGCCCAGGCCAAGCCCGGGCCCGACGGAGAGCCGGCGCCCGACGTCATCATCACCGAGGTCGGCGGCACCGTCGGCGACATCGAATCGCTGCCGTTCCTCGAGGCTGCCCGCCAGGTGCGCCAGCGGATCGGGCGCGACAACTGCTTCTTCGTCCACGTGTCCCTGGTGCCCTACCTGGGTCCGTCGGGGGAGCTGAAGACCAAGCCGACGCAGCACTCGGTGGCCTCGCTGCGCAGCATCGGCATCCAGCCCGACGCGATCGTGCTGCGCTCGGACCGCACCGTGCCGGAGTCGGTCAAGCGCAAGATCGCCGCGATGTGCGACGTCGACGAGGACGCCGTGGTCAACGCCGTCGACGCCGCCTCCATCTACGACATCCCCAAGGTGCTGCACGCCGAGGGCCTGGACGCCTACGCCGTCCGCCGCCTCGACCTGCCCTTCCGCGACGTCGACTGGACGGCGTGGGACGAGCTGCTGCGCCGCGTGCACCGCCCCACCAACACCGTGGTGCTAGCGCTGGTGGGCAAGTACATCGACCTGCCCGACGCGTACCTGTCGGTCACCGAGGCCATCCGCGCCGGCGGCATCGCCTGCGACGCGCGGATCCAGCTGCGCTGGGTCGCCTCCGACACCTGCACCACGCCCGAGGGCGCCCGCCGTGAGCTGTCCGGGGTCGACGCGGTGTGCGTCCCCGGCGGCTTCGGGGTGCGCGGCATCGAGGGCAAGCTCGGGGCGCTGCGCTGGGCGCGCGAGAACCAGGTGCCCACCCTGGGCCTGTGCCTGGGCCTGCAGTGCATGGTCATCGAGCACGCCCGCAACGTCGCCGGGATCGAGGGCGCCAGCAGCACCGAGTTCGACCCGGGCACCCCCGCCCCCGTCATCGCGACCATGGCCGAGCAGGAGCACATCGTCTCCGGCGACGGCGACCTCGGCGGCACGATGCGCCTGGGGCTGTACCCGGCGGTGCTGGCCGAGGGCTCCGTCGTCGCCGAGGCGTACGGGTCCACCCAGGTCTCCGAGCGCCACCGGCACCGCTACGAGGTCAACAACTCCTATCGGGGCCGCCTGGAGGAGGCCGGCCTGGTCTTCTCCGGTACCTCTCCCGACCGTGGTCTGGTCGAGTACGTGGAGCTGCCGCGCGACGTGCACCCGTACTACGTGGGCACCCAGGCGCACCCGGAGTTCCGCTCCCGCCCCGACCGCGCGCACCCGCTGTTCCAGGGCCTGGTGGCGGCAGCGCTGGCGCGCCAGTCCTCTGAGCGGCTGCTCGAGGTCACGGCGTGACCGCTGCTGCTGGAGGAGCCGTCGGGGGAACTGTCGGGGGAGGTACCGGGAGGCTGCCGGCCAGCGCGACGGCGGGGGCCTCCGGGGCACCGCTCGACGAGCTGGTCACGTCCGCGCCGCGCACCAGCGAGGTCCTGCACCGCGGGTACGTGTGGGACCTCGTGCGCGACGTCGTCACTCTCGACGGCGTCGCGGACGGCGCGCTCGGCAGCGGCACGGTGACCCGGGAGCTGCTGCGCCACCCGGGCGCGGTCGGTGTGCTCGCCCTGGACGAGCAGGAGCGGATCCTCCTGCTGCGCCAGTACCGTCACCCCGTCGAGCACCTGCTGTGGGAGCTGCCCGCGGGCCTGCTCGACGTACCGGGGGAGCCGCCCCACCTGGCGGCCGCCCGCGAGCTCGCCGAGGAGGCGGACCTGCGCGCCGGCACGTACCACGTGCTGCTCGACTGGTTCCTGTCGCCGGGCGGGTCCGACGAGGCGTTCCGCCTCTTCCTGGCGCGCGACCTGACCCCCGTGCCCGAGGCCGAGCGGCACCAGCGCACCGATGAGGAGGCCGGCATGGTCTCCACCTGGGTGCCGCTGGAGGCTGCGCGCGACGCCGTGCTGGCCGGTGACCTCAACAGCCCGAGCCTGGTAGCGGGCGTGCTCGCGGCATGGACCGCGCGCGAACGCGGGTGGTCCGAGCTGCGTCCCCTCGACGCGCCGTGGCCCCAGCACCGGGCCTACCGTTAGGTCCATGCCGCTGCTGCGCCGTTCCAAGTCCGAGGACTCCGCCGCCGACAAGGCCCTGGCCCAGGCCGCGTCCGACGAGGCCGACAAGGGCCGCCTCTCCCAGGCCGCCACGCAGCTGGTGCGTCGCCTGGTGGACCTCGGCATCGACGGTGCCGGGCCGCTGGCACCGGCCGCCGAGGCTGCCGCGGCGGCCCGTCGCAAGCACCCCCAGGTCGACGACGCCATCGACGCGCTGGTCTCCTCTTCCACCCGCTCCGCGGCCGTCGGCGGCTTCGTCACGGGGCTGGGCGGTTTCATCACGCTGCCGGTGGCGCTGCCGGCCAACCTGCTCGGCTACTACGTCATCGCCACCCGCACGGTCGCCGGGACCGCCGCACTGCGGGGCTACGACCTCTCCTCGGAGGAGGTCCGCTCGGCCGTGCTGCTGGTCCTGGCCGACGAGGACGGCGGCGCGCTCCTGGCGAAGTTCGGCCTGGCAGGCCCCGGCGGTCTGGTCACCCGGCTCGCGCGCAAGCAGCTGACCGGCCCCGGCCTCGCCGTGCTCAACAAGGCCATCGGCTTCCAGCTGCTCTCGCGCCTGGGCCGCTCGGGGCTGTCGCGTCTCGGTCGCGGGCTGCCCCTGGCCGGTGGCCTGCTCGGGGCCGGCCTGGACGCTTACGCCCTGCGCCGCACCGCCAAGGCTGCCCGCGCAGCCTTCCCGCTGCGCCGCGGCGAGGTGGGGAGCGCGCTGGACTCGGGGCTGTGAGCGGATCCGCGAGCCGCGCGGCCCGCAACGGCCCGGGGGCGTTCCGGGTGCTGTGGTGGGCGCTGCGGCGGCGTCGTCGGCGGGGCAGCCCCGGGACGACGACGCTGCTCGGCAGCCTGCCGCGCCTGGTCACCGCGGTGCTCTCCGGCCAGTACACCGGCTGCTCGCGGGGCCGGCTCGCGCTCATGGCCGCTGCGGCCGCCTACGTCGTCTCCCCGGCCGACCTGCTTCCCGAGGGGCTGCTCGGCCCCATTGGCCTCACCGACGACGCCGCGGTGCTCGCGTGGCTCACCGGGGCGCTGCTGTCCGAAGGTGAGGCGTTCCTCGCGTGGGAGCGCGAGCAGCGCACCGCGGGTGCACCGGGCGCCGCGGGCACACCGGGCGCCGCGTCGCATCGGACACGGCGTGGGCGGGGCGGGCGCCCCGACGTCGTCCCCGGAGACGTCCTGAGCTAACCGCGAGGCCACACAGCACACCGCGTCGTCCGCCCACAGTCGTCACGCGAGACGCCCGCCAGGCGGGTCCGTCCACACCCGCGCGAGCGGCCTGTCCCCCGCGTCGGCGCTCGGCGAGCGTGGCGGCGTGACCCAGGCAGAGCGCACCGTCATCCGCAGCGGTAGCCCCTTCGAGGTGCTGTCCTACGCCGAGAACACCCTCGGCTTCCGCCCCCGTGAGAGCCTCCTGCTGGTCTCGCTGCGTCCACCCCGCTGGCGCACCGGCATGGTCGGGCGGATCGACGTCGAGGCCGCCGACCACCCCGAACTGGTCGACGAGGTGGTCCGCGCGGTGGTCGCCGACGGTGCTGGGCGTTGCTTCGTGGCGCTCGTCACCGATGAGGGTGAGACGTCCTGGACGCGGCGCCCCGCACGCCGCACCCGTCGGGTCGTGCCCCGTCCCGGCCGCGGACCTGCCAGCTCGTCGGCCCCGTCGGCCGGCCGCCCGCTGACAGGCCTGCTGGGCCTTCCCGCCGTCGAGCGCGCCGAGCGCGTCTGCGCGGCCCTGCTCGCCGCGGGTGTGGAGGCCGAACCGTGGCTAGTGCACCGCGGGCGCCTGCACTCCTACGCCTGCGACCGCTCCTGCTGCCCCGCCGAGGGCCTCTCGCTCGACCAGCTCGCATCCACGCACATGGCCGCTGAGATGGTGCTCGCCGGTCGGGTCGTCGCTCCGGACCGCGCCACCTGGGAGCGGAGTCTGCGCGCGGCCGTCGCCGCCCGCCCGGTCGGTCCCGTGGTCAGTCCACGACGCCCCACCGACCCCGACGAGCTGGCCGTGCAGCAGGCGCTGGCTGCCCTCGAGGCACGGGGTCGGCGAGGCCGCCCGGCCGACCGCGCCGTGCGCAGCGCCTGGAGCGAGCTGCTGCGCGCCGAGGACCACGCCCCGGGGGCCGCATCGCGGCTGGACGCCGAGCAAGCCGCGGTGCTGCTCGACGCGCTGCGCCGGCTCCCCGTGCGCGACCAGCTGCTGGCCACGGTCATGCCGGTGGCAGCTGGGCCGAACGTTCCCGGCATCGACCCCAGCGGCTCCCCGATCGACCCGGCGATCGACCCAGCCAGCGACCCGGCACTCGACCCCGACGTTGCGCTCGCGGTGCTCGAGCAGCTGGCCCGCCGGGCGCCGAGGCTGTGGCGTGCCGCCGCGACCGGGTGCGCAGCCTGGATTGCCTGGTGCGCGGGGCGAGCTCCCGTGGCGGGCGTGTGGGCCGAGGCAGCCCTCGAACTGGATCCGGCGCACTCGCTGAGCCAGCTGGTGCAGCAGGCGGTGGCCTGTGCGGTGCCCCCGCCGGGGATGCCGATGGGACAGACGGGTGGTGCCGGCGCCCCGAATGCGTCCACATCGTGAGACGAAGTGGAGTGCCGCTGCCAGGCTGCCTATCCTCCCAGCCAGGTCATGAGTGCCAGCGCGAAGCCCCGGCTTGCTGGCCGGCAACCCCCGCCCGCGGTGGGGTGCCCCGGGTGATGACCCGGCCGCTGCCCATACGGGCACGGCAAGCGCGGGCCACGGGCTCGGCGGACCGAGCGCCGCCGTGCCCTGGCCCCAAGAGGTCAGGGGAGCGATTCCTGTGAACGACGGTTGGTCCTTCGAGACGCGGCAGATCCACGCCGGCCAGAGCCCCGACAGCGCCACCGGCGCCCGTGCCCTGCCGATCTACTCCACGACGTCCTACGTCTTCGACGACGCCAAGGACGCCGCGGACCTGTTCGCGCTGCAGAAGTTCGGCAACATCTACACGCGCATCATGAATCCCACCACCGACGTGGTGGAGCAGCGCGTCAACGCCCTCGAAGGCGGTGTGGGTGCCCTCGCCGTCGGGTCGGGCCAGGCCGCGGAGACCCTCGCGCTGCTCAACGTGGCCGAAGCGGGTGACCACGTGGTGGCCAGCGCCAGTCTCTACGGCGGCACGTACAACCTGCTGGGCCGCACTCTGCCGAAGTTCGGCATCCAGGTGACGTTCGTGCAGGACCCCGACGACCTCGACGAGTGGCGCGCCGCGGCGACCCCGCGCACCCGGGCGTTCTTCGCCGAGACGGTGTCGAACCCGCGCTCGCACGTGCTCGACATCGAGGGCGTCTCGGGCGTGGCCCACGAGGTGGGTGTACCGCTCATCGTCGACAACACCGTCGCCACGCCGTACCTGCTACGCCCGCTGGAGCACGGCGCCGACGTCGTCGTCCACTCCGCCACCAAGTACCTGGGGGGCCACGGCACGGCCATCGCCGGGATCATCGTCGACGGCGGCACGTTCGACTACGGCCAGGGCGACAAGTTCCACGGCTTCACCACCCCCGACGAGAGCTACAACGGTCTGGTCTACGCCCGTGACCTGGGGGTCGGCAGCGCGCTGGGCGCGAACCTGTCCTACATCCTCAAGGCGCGCGTGCAGCTCCTGCGCGACCTGGGCGCTGCGCTGGCACCGTTCAACAGCTTCCTCATCGCGCAGGGCCTGGAGACGCTCAGCCTGCGCATCGAGCGCCACGTCGCCAACGCCACCCGCGTCGCCCAGTGGCTCGAGCAGCGCCCCGAGGTGCTGTCGGTCTCCTACGCCGGCCTGCCGTCCAGCCCGTGGTACGAGCGCGCGCAGAAGTTGCTGCCGCGCGGCGTCGGGGCCGTGGTGGCCTTCGAGATCGACGGCGGTGCGGAGGCGGGGCGCCGCTTCGTCGAGGGCTTGTCGCTGCACAGCCACGTCGCCAACATCGGTGACGTGCGCAGCCTGGTGATCCACCCCGCCTCGACCACCCACAGCCAGCTGGACGTCGAGCAGCAGCGCGCCGCCGGCGTGACGCCCGGGCTGGTACGCCTGGCCGTCGGCCTGGAGGGCATCGAGGACATCCTCGCCGACCTCGAGGCCGGCTTCACCGCAGCCAAGGGCGCATGAGCGGGGCCGCCCGCGGGCAGGGAACCAACCGTCCCCTGCGTCCGGTCACCGGGGCGTGGCGCGAGGGCGACCCGGCGGGTGACCGCCGCTTTGCCGACCTCGGCCCGCTCGACCTGGAGGCCGGCGGGTCCTTGCCCGCGGTGCGGCTCGCCTACGAGACCTGGGGTCGTCTCACCCCCGAGCGCGACAACGCTGTGCTCGTGTGCCACGCCCTCACCGCCGACAGCCACGTCGTCGGTGCGGCGGGTCCGGGCCACCCCACCGCCGGCTGGTGGTCGGAGCTGGTCGGGCCCGGACTGGCCATCGACACCGACCGATGGTTCGTCGTGGCGCCCAACGTGCTCGGCGGCTGCCAGGGCAGCACCGGGCCGTCCTCGACCGCTCCCGACGGCCGTCCCTGGGGCAGTCGCTTTCCCTATCTGACCATCCGCGACCAGGTGGCCGCAGAGATCGCCCTCGCCGACGCCCTCGGCATCGGCACCTGGGCGGTCGTGGTGGGCGGGTCCATGGGGGGCATGCGGGCCGTCGAGCACGCGGTGACCCACCCCGAGCGGGTGCAGCGGCTGCTCGCCGTGGCCACCACGGCCCGGGCGACCGCCGACCAGATCGCCTGGTGCGCCCCGCAGCTCGCGGCGGTCCGGACGGATCCGGGCTGGAACGGGGGCGACTACTACGACGCGGTCCCCGGGCAGGGGCCGCACCGTGGCCTCGGCCTGGCACGGATGATCGCCCACACGACCTACCGCTCCGCCGAGGAACTCGACGCACGCTTCGGGCGCTCGGCGCAGCCGGGCGAGCAGCCGATGGGCGGCGGCGGGCGGTTCGCGGTGGAGTCCTACCTGGAGCACCACGCCGACAAGCTCGTGCGCCGCTTCGACGCCGGCTCCTACGTGGTGCTCACCGAGGCCATGAACAGCCACGACGTCGGCCGCGGTCGTGGCGGCACCGCCGCGGCGCTCGCCCACGTGACGGCCCGCACGCGCGTCGTCGCCGTCGACACCGATCGGCTCTACCCGGTGTCGCTGTCGCAGGAGATCGCCGACGGCGTTCCCGGCGCCGAGCTCGACGTCGTGACGTCGCCGTACGGGCACGACGGGTTCCTCATCGAAAGCGGCGCCATCGCCAAGGTCGTCGAGGAGCTGCTCGGGAGCTGACAGCGCCCCGACCGAGCGCGCGGTGAGCGGCGCGCCCGCGGGGGTGGGTAGTTTGCTGCTGACGGCGAAGTGCGCCGGGCCCGTCAGCGGCGGGGGACCGAGGAGGTGCGATGGCAGTCGTCGTGGGCTACGCCGGAAACGACGAGGGGCGAGCGGCCCTGGCCAGGGCGGCCGCGGAGGCCTCCCTGCGTGGCACCTCGCTGCTCGTGGTCGACACCGGCCGCGAGCCGACCCCCGCGGCCGAGCTCGCCGCGGCGCTGGACGCACTCGACGTCGAGCACGAGGTCGTCCCGCCCGGCCCGGTGCGTGATGCTGCCGAGGAGGTCATCGCCGCGGCCGCCGGTGCGGAGCTCGTCGTCATCGGTCTGCGGCGCCGCTCCAGCGTGGGCAAGCTCATCCTCGGCGCCAACGCGACCCGCATCCTCCTGGAGTCGCCCTGCCCGGTCATCACCGTCAAGCCACCCGCTCCCGCGCGGTAGTCGAGCGAGGACCCGAGGGCCCCGGTAGCGAGAGCTGCCGGGGCCCTCTCCGTGTCTCCAGCCCTCGTCCAGTCGTCGTCCAGCCCTCGTCCAGTCGTCGTCCCGTCCTCGTCCGGCCCGCGCCCAATCGGGCGGCAGCGGCTGAAGTGGCGCACCGAACGTCCCGATCGTGGCAGAATGCTTGCCAAGGTCCTCGGCGACGCATGCCCTGTTCCAGCTCGACCGGGAAGCAGGACGGCAGTCCGGACGTTGTGAACCCTGTCAGGGCGGTGCGACCGCCCCTCAGTCCGAGATCCGCAGTCGACGAAAGGCAGTCCGTGTCGTCGGTCTCCACGCCCACGCTCCCGCCGGAGTTCAGCCACCCCAGCCTGCAGGAACTCCTGCGGGTGGGCACCGCGAACGGCTCGGTCCAGGCCGCGTCGCTGCGCACCGCCTGCGAAGACGCGCAGGTGCCCATGAAGCGGATGAAGGCCGTCCTGCGTGCGCTGGAGGCGGCGGAGGTCACCGTCGTCGTCGAGCAGCCGGCTGCGCCCGCCCGCCCGACCCGCGCCAAGAGCGCCCCGCGTCCCGCGGCTCCCGCCCCGGCCGCGCGCAAGGCCGCCACCGCAGCCAGTGACGAGGCCGCTGACGAGCCTCGCCCGGCCCGGGCCGTCGCCGCGGCGGCCTCCCGTCGCGCGGCCTCGGCCACGGCCACGCTGGAGTCCGGCGCGGAGGGCGCCGAGACGCCGAAGCCGCGCGCCGCCGCCAAGCCGAAGGCCAAGCCCGCCGCCAAGCCGGCGGCGAAGGCCGCCGCCAAGCCCGCCGCCAAGGGCGCCAAGCCGGCCACCGATGCCGACGACGAGACCGTCGAGGACGAGACCCCCGAGGATGTCGAGGCGCTCGTCGGTGACGACGTCGAGGCCGACGCGGTCGTCGAGGTCGCCGACGACACCCCCGAGGTCGCCGCTGAGGTCGAGGCGGACGCCGACGAGGAGTCCGACGACGCCGCCCCGGCCGCCGCCAAGGGCGCCAGCGCCGACTCCGACTCCGGCTTCGTCGTCTCCGACGCCGACGACGACGACGCGCCTGCCCAGCAGGTCGTCTCCGCCGGTGCCACGGCCGACCCGGTCAAGGACTACCTCAAGCAGATCGGCAAGGTCGCCCTCCTCAACGCCGAGCAGGAGGTCGAGCTCGCCGAGCGCATCGAGGCCGGACTGTTCGCCGAGGAGAAGCTCGCCTCCGACGAAACCCTCGACCCGGCGTACCGGCGCGAGCTCCAGTGGATCGCGCACGACGGTCGCCGCGCCAAGAACCACCTGCTCGAGGCCAACCTCCGCCTCGTCGTCTCGCTGGCCAAGCGGTACACCGGCCGCGGCATGCTCTTCCTGGACCTCATCCAGGAGGGCAACCTCGGTCTGATCCGCGCGGTGGAGAAGTTCGACTACACCAAGGGTTACAAGTTCTCCACGTACGCCACCTGGTGGATCCGGCAGGCGATCACCCGCGCGATGGCCGACCAGGCCCGCACCATCCGCATCCCGGTGCACATGGTCGAGGTCATCAACAAGCTGGCCCGCGTGCAGCGTCAGATGCTCCAGGACCTGGGCCGCGAGCCCACCCCGGAGGAGCTGGCCAAGGAGCTGGACATGACCCCCGAGAAGGTGGTCGAGGTCCAGAAGTACGGCCGCGAGCCGATCTCGCTGCACACCCCCCTCGGCGAGGACGGCGACAGCGAGTTCGGTGACCTCATCGAGGACTCCGAGGCGGTCGTCCCCGCCGACGCGGTGAGCTTCACGCTGCTGCAGGAGCAGCTGCACTCGGTGCTCGACACCCTGTCCGAGCGCGAGGCCGGTGTGGTCTCCATGCGCTTCGGTCTGACCGATGGCCAGCCGAAGACGCTCGACGAGATCGGCAAGGTCTACGGCGTCACGCGCGAGCGGATCCGTCAGATCGAGTCCAAGACCATGAGCAAGCTGCGCCACCCGTCGCGCTCGCAGGTCCTGCGCGACTACCTCGACTAAGACCGGCGCTCCGGCGAATCCCCCTCCTGCTTAGCGGGAGGGGGATTCGCCGTCCTCGAGCGCTCTGCGGAACGCCGTCTCGGCGTCCAGCAGCACGAGCAGGTCGTCGCTGTCGGGCGTCCAGGCGGGGCCGGCCGGGACGAGCGCCGCGTCGACGCCGGGGACGTGCACGACGACCGCCTCCCCGTCGCGCAGCGGGCCGCGGGCCCTGATCCCGAGGGCCCGGTCCGCAGGGAACGCGCTGGCCGCGCCGTGCGGCAGGGGTGCCTGCAGCGGCACCGCGAGCACCTCGGCGGGCTGGGAGACCGGGTCGCAGACCAGGAGGACGGGTTCACCGTCCGGCGAGCCCGTGAGCGTGGCGAGCGCGGGGCGGTCCGGTACCGCTGCGGCGGCGATGAGCCGCCTGCGGGCGATGACGAGGCGGGAGGTGCGCCAGCCGGCGAGGCCCAGCGCCACAGCGGCCCCGGCGCCGGTCAGCAGCAGGTACCGCGGCAGCCCGTCCCCCGGCCCGTCGATGCGCGCCCAGCCGGGACGGCTGGTGGAGTGGGTGATGCGCACCTGCTCGCCCGCGGGCAGGTCCCGCGTGGTCGCCACCTCGGCCCGGTGCGCGGCCCCCGCCTGGTCCCGGTAGGTGAGCGCGACCTCGTCTGGGACGAACGCCGGACCCTCGACGACGACCTCGCCGGTGCTGGTGGCGACCGCCTGTGCCGTGCTGGTGGTCTCGAGTTGCCACCAGCGCCACGGTGCGGGAGCGGTGAGCAGCACCACGACGCCGAGCCCGAGCACGGGCCACGCCAGTGCCCGCGGAAGGTCCCGCAGCAGCGACGGCACGCCCGGGCCAGCCGGACGGCGCGGGTCCTGCCAGCCCCCGGAGGGCACCTGCCGGTGGGCGTACGGGGCGTAGCGGGCCAGGACCACCGGTGGTGCCTCGACCGTCCGGGCCACGTCGCTCACGGTGAGGGCTGGCAGCTCTTCGAGCGGCGGCGGACCGCTCGGGCACGCGGAGGCCCGCGAGGCTGCCTCCAGCAGAGCCGACCGGCGATCCCTCCGGTCGAGGAGAAGGCCGACAGCCCCGGGTGCGGCGACCAGGAGGGCCAAGACGAGCACGCTGCCGGCGGTCCAGGCGGGGTCGGCTACCTCGTGGGTGAGTGGCGGCGCGAACTCCCACAGGTCCACGGCGGACCCGGCGGGGTCGTCGTTGCAGTCGACTTCCGAGCGCAGTGGCTGTCCGCTCGAGCCGGTCCACGCCACAGCGCAGGCGCCGTCGCCGAGGGGCTCGACGACGTCCGCGCTGACGGTGCGGCCACCGAGCACGAGGTAGGCCCAGCCGAGGAGCCAGAGCGCCGCGAGGGCGAGCAGCACCAGCGGCCAGCGGCGCCGGCGCGGCGGCCCCAGAGGGGCCGTGGACGGCGCTCCGGTAGTGGTGACCTGTGCGGCCGGGCCTGTCGCACTGGTTCCGGTGATGAGGAGCCTCTCGACGAGCAGGGCGGCGTCGGCCGCGTGGAGGGCCAGGCGCAGGTCGTGGCCGTCCGGGTGCCGCAGCTGGACCAGCGCGTCGTCCTGCTGAGCTCCCCGCGGCGGGGGCTCGCTGACGGCGAGGACCCGCACCCCGGCCAGCGGCACGTGGCGGCCGCTACCCGTCCACGAGATCCCGTCCGGGGTCAGGTGCAGGCGCCCGCGCTGCAGCCGGCCGGTCGCCGTGCCCAGCCGTGCGCGGCAGGAGACGCCGTCGCCAGCGGCGAGCCGGGCGCGGCGCCGGTGAGCGCCGCGGGCGCGCACGACCACGACGAGCAAGCTGGCGGCGAGGCCTCCGACGATGATCCACCAGTCCACCCGTGCAGTGTGGCGCCACCGGAACGCGTGTGTGGCAGCTCTGGTGGACGCGACCACGCCGCAGGCCGGGCGAGCTGTCAGGCGGCGGCGTTGAACGCCGCCACGACCCACACGGTGGTGGCCACGAGGGCGAGCGCCAGCTCGACCCCGATGGACAGCAGCACGGTTTTCAGGGCCAGCCGGGTGGAGCGCCACGAGGGTTCTCCGAACCCCAGGCGCGTCGCCTCGGCGAGGTAGAGCCCGACGCAGAAGCCGACGAGCAGGCCGACAACGGGGATGACGAAGATCCCCACGACGCCGGCGAGCGCCCCGATGACGAGGGAGCGCGTGGGCACGCCTGCGGCGAGCAGCCGCTTGCCGGTCCAGACGTACGACGTCCCCCAGCCCACGGCCAGCAGCACCGTCGCGGCGGTGAACACCAGCCAGCCGCCGAGCGTGCCCTGGGCGATCGCCCACACGAGCACGCCGAGCCCGACCAGCAGGCTCCCAGGGAGCACGGGCAGCACGATGCCCGCCAACCCCACGACGACGAGGGCGCCGGCGAGGAGCGTGATCACGCTCATCGCCGGCGCCCTCGGACGCGGGTGGGGCTCAGCGCTCCTCGGCCGGCGCGGAGGCCATGGTGGAGGAGGTGAGCCGGTCGGACTGGTCGTGGATCTCGGCGGCAACCTCGCGCAGTCGCGCAGAGTGTTCACGACCGTGGTGGGCGCAGAACAGAAGCTCTCCGCCGGAGGCTAGGAGGACGCGCACGTAGGCCTGCGCCCCACAACGGTCGCACCGCTCGGCGGCGGTGATGGGCGGAGTCGTCAGGACAGCGGTCACTGTGGCCCCTTCCGAGTGCCTCGTGGTCCGTTCTACTGCTCGGACCGTTGCTGGATGCCGGTTGGCGTCCACCAGTCTCAGCATCGAACCATGGCTTCGTGCTTCCCGGCGGGCGGAACCAACCCTTTCGCCGACCGCGTAACACGTCCGGCTGGCGCCCGAGTGGGCGCCCCAGTGCGGACCTGGGGGCGGACCTGCGAGCGGACCGCCGGTGAACGCCGCCGCGCTGTCGGTAGGCGTCGTTACCCTGGCCGGGTGACCTCGACCCCTCCTCGCCCCGCACCGACGGCTGGTGGTGACTACACCGCCCGCCACCTGTCGGTGCTGGAGGGCCTGGAAGCGGTCCGCAAGCGGCCCGGCATGTACATCGGCTCCACCGACTCCCGCGGGCTCATGCACTGCCTGTGGGAGGTCATCGACAACTCCGTCGACGAGGCGCTGGCGGGGCACTGCACCCACATCGACGTCGTCCTGCACGCCGACGGGTCGGTGGAGGTCCGTGACGACGGGCGCGGTATCCCGGTCGACGTCGAGCCGCGCACCGGCCTCACCGGCGTCGAGGTGGTCTTCACCAAGCTGCACGCCGGCGGCAAGTTCGGTGGCGGGTCGTACACGGCCTCGGGCGGTCTGCACGGGGTGGGGGCCAGCGTGGTCAACGCCCTGTCGGCCCGCCTCGACGTCGAGGTAGACCGCGGCGGTGTGACCCACGCCATGAGCTTCCGCCGCGGTGAGCCGGGCACCTTCGCCGACCCCGCTGTCGGCGGGGCAGTGACCCCTTCACCGACGAGCGCCTTCACCCCGTTCACGGATGCCTCGGAGCTGCGGATCACCGGGAACGTGCGTCGCGGCAAGACGGGCACCCGGGTGCGCTACTGGGCGGACCCGACCATCTTCCTCAAGGAAGCGGCGTTCTCCTACGACGAGCTCGTCACCCGTGCCCGTCAGACGTCCTTCCTCGTCCCCGGGCTGACGCTGGTCATCCGTGACGAGCGTGGCGTCTCCGGTACCCCCGGGCAGGACGGCCCCCACGAGGAGGTGTTCCGCCACGACGGCGGCATCACCGAGTTCGTCGAGCACCTCGCCACCGACCCGCCGGTCACCGACACCTGGCGGTTGCACGGCGAGGGCCGCTTCAAGGAGACCGTCCCGATGCTCGACGAGCGAGGGCACATGGTCAGCCAGGAGGTGGAGCGCGAGTGCGGCGTCGACGTCGCCCTGCGCTGGGGCACCGGCTACGACACGGAGCTGCGCAGCTTCGTCAACATCATCTCCACCCCGAAGGGCGGCACCCATGTCGCCGGCTTCGAGACCGCCCTGCTCAAGGCGCTGCGCAAGGCCATCGCCGACAACGCCCGCAAGCTCAAGGTGGGCGCCAAGGAGGAGCCGGTCACCAAGGAGGACGTCACCGCCGGCATGACGGCGGTCCTCACAGTGCGCCTGGCCGAGCCGCAGTTCGAGGGCCAGACCAAGGAGGTGCTGGGCACCTCGGCGGTGCGCGGCATCGTCGCCAGGGTCGTGGAAAGGGAAGTCGCGGCGCTCTTCGCGGACCCCGCCAAGGGCACCAGGATGCAGACGGCCATGTTGCTGGAGAAGGTGGTCGCCGAGTCGCGCGCCCGCGTCACCGCGCGCCAGCACAAGGAGACCCAGCGCCGCAAGACCGCGCTGGAGACCTCGACGCTGCCCTCCAAGCTCGTCGACTGCCGCAGCAACGACGTCGAGAGGTCGGAGCTGTTCATCGTCGAGGGTGACAGCGCTCTCGGCACCGCCCGTCTTGCGCGCTCCAGCGAGTTCCAGGCGCTCCTGCCCATCCGCGGCAAGATCCTCAACGTCCAGAAGGCGTCCATCGCCGACATGCTGCGCAACACCGAGTGCGCCGCGATCATCCAGGTGGTGGGCGCCGGCTCCGGGCGAAGCTTCGACCTCGAGGCCGCCCGGTACGGCAAGGTCATCTTCATGGCCGACGCCGACGTCGACGGCGCGCACATCCGCACGCTGCTGCTCACGCTGTTCTTCCGCTACATGCGGCCGATGGTCGAGGCAGGCCGGGTCTACGCCGCGGTGCCGCCGCTGCACCGGGTGGAGGTCATCGGCAGCGGCAAGGCCAAGAACGAGTACGTCTACACCTACTCCGAGGCCGAGCTGCAGAGCACCTTGGCGCGCCTGAAGCAGGCCGGTCGCCGCTGGAAGCCCGACATCCAGCGATACAAGGGACTGGGCGAGATGGACGCCGACCAGCTGGCCGGTACCACGATGGACCCTGCGCACCGCACGCTGCGGCGGGTGGGCATCGCCGACGCTGCCGCGGCAGAGCGCGTCTTCGAGCTGCTCATGGGCAACGACGTCGCGCCCCGTAAGGACTTCATCGCCGAGGGTGCCCACGCGCTCGACACCGACCGCATCGACGCCTGACCAGCTCCGGACCAGCTCCTCGTCAGCTCTTGGACTGCATCTGACCCTCGCCCGACCGGGCGAGACGCGACCTTGTTACGGCTGGGTTGCGGAGTTGCCTGAGGCGTGTTCTCGGCTGGCGGGACCAAGATCGTCGGTCCACTCTGGCGCGATGGCGACGACGACGAGTGCGCCCGTGCAGGGCGAAGCCGGTGAACCCGAGCTCAAGCGGGCCATCGGCACGAAGCTCCTCTTCCTGTTCATCATCGGTGACGTCCTCGGGACCGGCATCTACGCCCTCACCGGTCAGGTGGCCTCCGAGGTCGGCGGCGCTGTGTGGATCCCGTTCCTCGTGGCGTTCGCGGTGGCGATGCTCACCGCCTGCAGCTACCTGGAGCTGGTCACCAAGTACCCGAAGTGCGCCGGCGCGGCGCTCTACACGCACAAGGCGTTCGGCGTGCACGTGCTGACGTTCATGGTCGCCTTCACCGTCATGTGCTCGGGCATCACCTCGGCGTCCACGGCGTCGCGGGCGTTCTCCTCCAACAGTCTCAAGCTGTTCGGGGTCGAGACGCCCGGTGCGCTGGTCGTCACGGTGGTCGCCCTGGCGTTCATGCTCCTCGTCGCCGCCATCAACCTCCGCGGCGTCGGCGAGAGCGTCAAGGCCAACATGGTGCTCACCCTCATCGAGCTGTCGGGCCTGCTCATCGTCATCGCGGTGGGCGCGTGGGCGCTGCTCGGCGGACAGGGCGACCTGTCCCGCGCCGCCTCGATCGACCTCGCCTCCGACCAAGCCCCCTTCACCGCCATCACGGCGGCGACGGCCCTGGCGTTCTTCGCGCTCGTGGGCTTCGAGGACTCGGTGAACATGGCCGAGGAGACCCACGACCCGATCCGCACGTTCCCCAAGGTGATGTTCCTGGCGTTGGGTACCGCCGGCGTCCTCTATCTGCTCGTCGGCGTCATCGCCGTCGCCGTCGTCCCCCTGGACGCCCTGTCCGAGGGCGACACGCCCCTGCTGCAGGTGGTCTCCGCGGGCGCTCCGAACTTCCCGATCGGGATCTTCGCTCTCATCACGATGTTCGCGGTCGCCAACTCGGCGCTGCTCAACATGCTCATGGCGTCACGCCTGCTGTACGGCATGTCGCAAGAGGGCGTGCTGCCTCGCTTCCTCGGGCGCGTCCTGCGTGGCCGACGCACCCCGTGGACGGCCGTGGTCTTCAGCACGTGCCTGTCGCTCATCCTCATCAGCGTGGTCTCTGCGATCGCCGCGGCCGACCCCGGCTCGAAGGTGGTGAGCAACCTCGGAGGTACCACCTCGCTGCTGCTGCTCGCCGTCTTCAGCGTCGTCCACATCGCGGTGCTGGTGCTGCGCCGCGACCGCGTCGACCACCAGCACTTCAAGGCCCCCACGGTGCTGCCGTACATCGGCGCCGCGATCTGCCTCTACCTCGTGACGCCGCTGACTCCGCGCGAGCCGATCCAGTATCAGATCGCCGGTGCGCTGCTGACGCTCGGGTTGGTGCTGTGGTTCTTCACCTGGCTGTCGCGCCGTCGCAAGGGTCTGGACACCCGCGTCGACGACCCCGCCCGCCTGGGAGGGTGACGGCCGGCCGCGACCCCGAGGGGTGCGCGTCGGGCGCCGGCTGGATAGCGTTCCCGCGCGTGAACACCACCGACGTCCCCGAGCCGCAGTCCCCGGGCGTGACCTGGCGGCCTCTGCGCGAGCGGGACCTGACCCGGTGGCACACGCTGACGCAGGCGATCGAGGCCGTCGACGCTCCCGCCGAGCGGTATACCGAGGACGACCTGCGCGACGAGCTGCTGGCGGGCTCGTGGAAGGACCCGGCCCACCGCTCCATCGCCGCCGAGGACGCCGATGGTGCTCTCGTGGCGTTCGGGCTGGTCGACGTACGACCCGGTGACGTGAGCACGGTGCGGGCCTCGTTGTGGGGCGGGGTGCACCCCGACCACCGCGGACGCGGCCTGGGGCGCGAGCTGCTGACCTGGCAGTGCCGCGTCGGGCGCCAGCTCATCGCCGCCGCGCACGGCTCGGCACCCGGCGAGCTCGTGCTCCACAGCGATGAGCGCCTGGCCGACAGGTCCGCCCTGGCACGGGCTGCCGGCTTTTCGGTGCGCCGTTACCACCTGGTGATGCGCCGCCTCCTGAGCGGAGCAGGCGCATCACCCGTGCCGCAGGTCGACCTGCCCGACGGCTACCGGATGGTCCCGTGGTCGCCGGACCTCGACGAGCAGGTGCGCCTCGCGCACAACGAGGCATTTGCCGATCACCGCGGCAGCGAGCCCCGCAGCCGCGAGGACTGGCAGCGGTGGGTCAGCGGCCACCGCGACGCCCGCACCGACTGGAGCTTCGTCGTGCTCACCGACGGTCCGGATCCCGAGGTGGCCGCCTACACCGTGGCCTTCGCGTTCGAGCAGGACTGGGTCGACGGGGTCAAGGAGGGCTGGACCGGTCTGCTCGGTACCCGGCGAGCGCACCGGCGCCGCGGCGTGGGCGCCGCCTTGCTCGCGGCGAGCCTGCGGGCCTTCCAAGCGGCGGGGATGGATGCAGCTGGGCTCGACGTCGACCGGGAGAACCCCAGCGGCGCTCTCGGGCTGTACGAGCGGCTCGGCTACGCCCCCCAGCAGGTCGAGGTGGTCTGGGGCCTGGCCGTCGAGCGGTGAGCCTCAGGCCGTGGGGCCGCCGCCGCTGCCGTCGTCGCCGTCGGCAGGCGCGGAGCTGCCGGCGATAGCCGTCAGCGCCCCGGTCAGAGGCACCCCGGAGCCGTCTCGCCGGCCGGTCGGCGCGGGCAGCTGCACCGGCGAACCGGTGGCGGAGGAGCCTCGCGCCGGTCCGGGGCCGACCCAGGCCAGCGCCAGCGATCCCTCGCCCCGCAGGAACCGGTGGCACCTCACGCCACCCGTGGCGCGGCCTTTCGGCGGGTACTCCTCGAAGGGGGCGACCTTCACGCTGACTCCCGGCGCGCCCGGCAGCGCCCCCTCCGCGGCGGCCACGGTCACGACCTCCGTGCGAGCCGCATCGGCCGCGCTGATCGCGCTGAACGACACCACCCGCTCACCGGCGGTGACGCGCACCCCGGCCATGCCTCGCGCGGGGCGGCCCTGCGGCCGGACCAGCGACGCGCTGAAGCGCAGCAGCTGCGCGTCACTGGTGACGAACACCAGCTCCTCCGTGCCGGTCGTCAGCCACGCCGCACCGACCACCTCGTCGGTGTCGTCCAGACCGATGACCTCCCAGGAGTCGCGAGCTCCCCACGGCTCGGCCGCCACACGCTTGACCACGCCCTGCGCGGTGGCCAGTGCGAGGCCGGCGCCCTGGCCGTCGCCCGGCTGCGGTGTCAGCGGCACGAGCGCCACGACGTCCTCGCCGGAGTCGAGGGTGACGAACTCGCGCAGCGGTGCCCCACCGGACAGGCTCGGCGCCCCCGCTGTCGGCGGAAGCACCGGGGTCTCCACGACGCCGACCCGCAGCACGCGGCCGCGCGAGGTCAGCGCGCCGACGTCGCCGCGCGCCGTCGTCCTGACGGCGCTGCGCAGCACGTCGTGGTTGGTCCGCGGGCCCCCGCCGGTGAGCTCCGGTCCGGCCGTCCGGGCGAGCAGCCCGGTGGCCGACAGCAGCACCCAGCACGGTTCGTCGGCGACCTGCAGCGGCACCGCGGCCCGCACGGGGGCGGCGCCGGCCTCCAGCAGCACGGTGCGGCGCGGGTCTCCGTGCTCGCGCGCCACCTGCGCCAGCTCGTCGGAGACGGTCTCGCGCTGAAGCTGCTCGTCGGCCAGGAGCGCCTCCAGCTCGGCGATCGCCGCGAGCAGCTCCTCGCGCTCGGTCTCCAGCTCGATCCGCGAGAACCGCGTCAGGCGCCGCAGCCGCAGCTCGAGGATGTGCTCGGCCTGGAGCTCGGAGAGCGTGAACGTCTCCATCAGGCGGGTACGCGCCGCGGCGCCGTCGTCGGAGGTCCTGATGACCTGGATCACCGCGTCGATGTCGAGGACGGCGATCAGCAGGCCCTCCACGAGGTGCAGCCGCTGCCGCCGCCGGGCCAGGCGGTGGGTGCTGCGCCGGCGCACCACCTCGAGGCGGTGGTCGATGAACACCTGCAGCAGCTCGCGCAGCCCCAGCGTGCGGGGCTGCCCGTCGACGAGGCAGACGTTGTTGATGCCGAAGGAGTCTTCCAAGGGCGTCAACCGGTACAGCTGCTCCAGCACGGCCTCCGGTTGGAAGCCGGTCTTGACCTCGACGACGAGGCGCAGGCCGTGCTCGCGGTCGGTGAAGTCGTCGATGGCGGAGACGCCCACGAGCTTCTTCGCGGAGACGGCGTCCTTGACCTTCTCGATCACCTTCTCGGGGCCCACCGTGTACGGCAGCTCGGTGAAGATGATGCCCTTGCGGCGGGCGGTGAGGTCTTCGATGCGCGCCGTCGCGCGGGTGCGGAACGTGCCACGCCCGGTGGCGTACGCCTCGCGGATGCCCTCCAGCCCCACGATCCGACCGCCTGAGGGAAGGTCCGGCCCGGGAACGAAGCGCATGAGGTCGTCCAGGGACGCGTCCGGACGCGCAATGAGGTGCCGCGCCGCCGCCACGACCTCACCCAGGTTGTGCGGCGGCATGTTGGTGGCCATGCCCACCGCGATGCCGGACGCACCGTTGACCAGCAGGTTCGGGATGGACGAGGGCAACACTGACGGCTGTGTCGAGGAGTTGTCATAGGTGGGGACGAAGTCGACGACGTCCTCGTCGAGGCCGTCCACCATGGCCGTCGAAGAGACCGCCATGCGGACCTCGGTGTTGTGGTTGACGAAGCCACCGGCGAGGAAGGAGTGGTCTGCGCTCTGCACACGGAGGGAAAAGACTGCTTCGGTGCCGTCCGGGACCACCGAGTCGACGGTGACGTACCGGTACCCCGGGTCCATGACAGCGCTGACGACGGCGCGGACCTCCGGGTCCTTGAGCTTGTGGAGGAGCAGCGGGCGCTCCGCCTGCCAGCGCTCGTACCTGTCGAGGTTGTGGTTGAGGAGCCACTTCCGGCCGGTGCCCCGCCCCTGACCAGCTGGGAGCACTTCTTCAAGGTACTGGCGCACGTAGGGCGCGTGGTCTCGGGAGAGCCGGTGAGTGGTGCTGGTGAGTGACTCGATGCGGCGGGCCAGGCGTTGCTTCTTGGCGGTGAGGAAACCGATCCGGTGGTGGAAGGCAAGAAGGTTGTGGCGCCCGGAAATAATGAGTCGGATCTCCCCGCGCTTCTCGTTGCGCCAGAGGCGTGCGCTCACGCCGAATTCGAGGAGCATCTCGAGCATTTCCTCGGCAAGCTGTTCGCTGAACGTCGTGTACTGGACTGAGACGCCGTCGTTGGGGCCGTTGGCGATGCTCCCGTCGCCCTCGAAGGCCGCCATGAGGAACGCGCGCTTGGTGCCTGGACCATCGGTCCATACGTAGTCGGGGATGGACTTGGCGTTCGCCTTGGCCTCGATCAGGGTCTTGAGTGGACTGTCCGCGAAGAAGTCCGTGTTCTGGATGTCGATCTCCTGGATCACCTTGCCCGAAGGCAGGGTGCGCGCCGTCGTGTAGCGCGGGCCGCCGACGACTTCGTCGTAGGCCCGCAGGACGTGGCGGAAGAACTCGGCATCGGTGTTGTTGAAGCCAGCCCGCTTGGTGCTAGCCCAGCCCTCGCTGACCCACCCTCCAGCAAGAACACCTCGGTTCCACTCGTCAGGCGTGGGGACAGCTGTCGTCCAAGCGTTTCGCGCCAGCGCGACGACAGTTCCCGGCTCCAGCTCATCGAGCCGCATCCACTGGAGGACCGGGACCCCGAGGATCGGAACCAGACACAGGACGGGGTGGTTGCCCGTCCCCCTCAGGACGTGCCCGCTGTCAGTGGTGACTTTGAAGACTGGGTGGAACCCCGAATGGAAGAGCCGGTCAGCGGTGACCCGCTTGCCGTCCTTGTCCAGGACTTCGAGTTCGACGTCCTGGTCGCTGTTGGGCCCGACATCGCAGAGGTCGCCAATACGAGGGCTGGAACCGTCTGCCAGACGGACTCGCGTGTTGGCCGTGACGCAGTACCGGCTCGCGGCCGGGCCGTCGTCCAATGATCCAAAGTTTCCGTGGCCGTCGACCAGGGGCAGCCGCAGGGAGAAGTCTTGCGCCATGCGGACGAGCGCGTCGTAGATGGCGGTGTCACCGTGCGGGTGCAGGCGCCCCATGACGTCACCGACCACACGGGCGCTCTTGACGTGCGCGCGGTCGGGTCGTAGGCCCATCTCGCCCATCTGGAACAGGATCCGGCGCTGCACGGGCTTGAGGCCGTCACGGGCATCGGGCAGGGCGCGCGAGTAGATGACGGAGTAGGCGTACTCGAGGAACGACGTCCGCATCTCCTCGTCGACGTCGACGTCGACGATCCTCCCCGTGGGCGGCTGCGTGCCGTCGGAGGACGGCGGAGTGCTGCGACGTGCCATGCGCGCATTGTCCCGTGCGCCACCGACACCCCGGGCGGCAGTGGCGCAGCTCGCCCCTCGCCGGAGTTATCCACAGCCCCTTGTGTGGACGATGACGGCGCCACACCCGCGCTGTCACAGTGGCCGGGTGACCGACCAGGCGGAGCACCCGCCCCTACACCCGTCAGCGCCGGGCTGCCCCCGCTGCTCGGCGCCGCTCGTGCCAGGGCGCGGCGCGTGCCCGGCCTGCGGCCTGCGGCTCGTCGGGGAAGACGCTGCGGCCCTGTGGGAGGTCGACCAGGAGCTCGCGCGGCTCCAGCAGCGCCGAGCCGGCCTGCTGGCCGCGCTCGCGGGAGTGACCGCCGCGGATAAGGCGAGCGAGGTACCCGCGAAGGGTTCCGCGGAAACCCGGCTTGCAGCTCCCGCGGTCCCGGAGGCCCCGGCAGCGGCGGCCGGGGCTCAGCCCACGAGCCCCTGGTCGGCTCCCGACCCCTACCGGCCGGTCCCGCAGTCTGCCCCGCAGTCCGCCCCGGAGTCGACCCCGCTGTCGACCTCTGCGGCGGAGATGGCTGCGCCGACAGGCCCGTCGGCGCGACGCCAGCGCCGGTTCGGCATCCAGCAGTTCCTGCTCGTCACGGCCGTCGTCCTCGTCTCGGTGGCGGCGCTCGCCTTCACCGCCTCCGTCTGGGGCGTCATCGGTCCCCTCGGGCAGGCGGTCGTCCTGCTCGCGGTGTGCGCCGGAGGTGCCGCAGCTTCGCGGGCCACCGCCCGCCGCGATCTCGGCGCCAGCGCCGAGGCGCTCGCGGTCCTGTCCGTGGTGGTGCTGCTCGTGCTCCTCGGGGCTGCGCGCAGCCTCGACGTGCTGGGGCTCGGCGCCACCGACGCGGATATCTACGGGCTGGGGGCGCTGCTGGTCGCCGTCGGGGTCTGCGCCGCGGGAGACCGCTGGCTGCGACCCGCCGCCCAGCCGAGCCGGCCCACGGCACTGGCCTGGGCGGCGGTGCTCCTGACGGCCCTCGTGCCCACCGCGGTGACCTTCGCCGTCGACGGCGAGCTGCTCACCTGGTCCGCTGCGGCCCTGGCCCTTGCGGTGCTGTCCGCACCCGCCGCGCGCCGGCTCGACGCCAGGGCCCGCGGCCTGGGTGCCGCCGGGCTTGTCGTCGGTGGCGCCCACCTCGTCGTCGCGGTGTTCATGCTGCTCGCGGTCGACGCCGGGGCTGATGCCGTGCCCGGTCAGGGCCCCGACGCGTCCCAGCCGTTCCTCGCCGCCGCCCAGTTCGCGCTGCTGGCGGTCGCCGCTGCGCGGGTTGCCTCGCGGACCGTCTCTCGCGCAAGGCCTGTCGCCGCGTCTGAGACGGGCTCTGACACGGGCTCTGAGACTGAGCGATCGCGGCTGCGCCGCACGGCCGTCGTGGTGGCCTACGGCGGTGCCATCGGCGCGGTGGTGTCGCTGGCCGCCGCCGGAGGGGCGTTCGCGCTGCTCCTGCTCGCGCTCGGGGTCTGCATCCTCCTGTCCGTGCTCCTGGTGGTCCGCCCGGGTCTGCTGCCCTGGCCGGTGCTCGTGGCCGCGATCGGCCTGGCCGGTGGCTCGCTGGTCAGCGAACCCGTGGTCGGCAGCGCGCAGGACACCTGGTGGCGCCCGGCTGCCTGGTACGCCCTGGCCCTGGCCGCGGTGCTCACCGGCCGTCGGCGGCCCGTGGGGGCTGCAACCCCCGAGACGGTGGCCGACCGCAGCGCGCTGCAGGTCCCTCGCGCCGTGTGGGCCTCGCTGGCGTCGCTGTCCGTGCTGGGGGGCAGCGTCCTGGCCCCGTGGCCGTTGTCGGACCCGCTGCCCCTCGTCGTCGCGCTGGTCGCCGCGAGCGCGCTGCTCGCGCTGGCGGTGCGGGAGCGGGGAGCTCCGGAGGTGGTGTTCGTGACGGGGTGGGGGCTGACGTCGTTCGTGGCGGTGCTCACCGCCGGCGCCGGTCCGGTGGGTGCGGTGTTGCCGTTGGGCGTGGCGGGTGTGGGGGCGCTGGTGCGGGCCGTCGACCGGTGGCGCACCGGCTGGGTCGTGCCAGGAGTGGGGTTGCTCGTGCTGGCCTGGTGGAGTGAGGTCGGCGACCTCGTGCCGTCGCAGGCCGGTGTCGAGTGGTGGTCGCTGCCGCCGGCGGTGCTGGCGCTGGCGGTGGGCGTGCTCGTGTGGCATCGGCACCCGGGTCTGAGCTCGTGGGTGACGCTGGGCGCCGGTCTGCTGGTCGCCCTGGTGCCGTCCGCGTTGGTGGCCGTCGTGGACGGCGGGGCGTGGCGGACCGCGGCCGTGGCCGTCGTCGGGGCGCTGGCGTGCGCGGCAGGTGTCCGCGCCGGCCTGCAGGCGCCGGTCGTGGTCGGTGCCGGGGCGGCGCTGCTCGTGGCGGTGGGCGAGCTGGGCCCGATCGCCGTGCAGGCCCCGGTGTGGGTGGGGCTGTTCGTCGCCGGCGCCGTCGTCCTGGTGCTGGCGATCCGGATCGAGCAGACCCGTCGTGACGCCTCTCGCGCGGTGAGCTGGGTGCGCGCCCTGCGCTGACCTCGGTGCTGATCCCAGGGTCAGCCGGTCAGCCGGGGGTCGCGGTCCAGGGACGTCCGTGGGCGCCGTCGTGCACCACTCGGGCCACCGGCGGCCGTCGGCGCGAGCGGGGGAGATCGGGCGCGGGGTGGCCCAGGACGACGGCGGCGGTGAGCCGCTGGTCGGCCGGGATGCCGAAGGCCCCGCGTACCCGCGGCCAGCGGTCGGGGGGTACCCCGATGAGGCACCCAACCAGGCCGGTGTCGACGGCGGCGAGCAGCACGAGCAGTGCCGAGGCGCCGGCGTCGACGTCCCACCAGGGCACCGGCCACGCACTCGCGTCACGCGGATCGGGCCCGAGGTGGGGCTGGGCGCGGGCCTTGTCCGGGCGCGCGTACCGCTCGACGTACACGGCGGGCTCCGCCAGGCAGACGACGACGACGGGCGCCGTCGTCATCCCGGCCAGCCAGGCGTCGGGCGCGTCGACGTCGTCGCTGGTGGCGCGCCAGAAGCGGTCCCGGTCCGCGGCGGAGGTGAGCACGAGCAGCGACCTGCCCTGCGAGCCTCCCGCCGTGGGACCGCTGACGCCGGCCGCGACGACGCGGTCGAGCACTTCCCGTGGCACGTCAGCGTTGGTGAACCTGCGCACTGCACGGCGGCGGCGCAGCACCTCCTCCAGCTCCACCCGGCCGACCCTGCCACGTCGGGCAGTGCCCGCCAGCAACCGGCAAGCCGAGAGCTTGATGACGAACTTGACTCGGAGGGGGACAGCGCAGGGGACCCGCCGGGGCGCCCGGTCGTCACCGGCGACGACTAGCCTTCACCGGGTGTCACCGAGCCACCCCGTGTGGGCCCGCGCGTGGGAGGCTGACGTCGTCCTGAGGGACGGCGGAGCAGCACACATCCGACCGATCCAGCCTCATGACGCTGACGCCCTGCAGGCCTTCCACGTGGCGCAGTCGCCACGGTCGACCTACCTGCGCTTCTTCGCGCCCATGCCGCGGCTGTCCCCACGGGATCTGACGCGGTTCACCACGGTCGACCATCACGACCGGGTGGCCCTCGTGGTGCTCGTCGGCGACGCCATCATCGGCGTGGGCCGTTACGACCGCGTCGAGGAGGGCGTGGCCGAGGTCGCCTTCAACGTCTCCGATGCCCACCAGGGTCGTGGGGTCGGGTCGGTGCTGCTGGAGCACCTCGTGGTGGCCGCGCGGGAGCAGGGCATCACGCGGTTCGTGGCCGAGGTGCTGCCGGAGAACCGCAAGATGCTCGACGTCTTCACCGAGGCGGGCTTCGCCACCACCCGGGCCGTCGAGGACGGCGTGGTCATGCTCACCGTCGACATCGCCCCCACGGACAGGTCGCGGGAGGTCATGGAGGCCCGCGAGCACCGCGCCGAGTCCGAGAGCCTGCGCCGTCTGCTCCACCCCCGCTCCGTGGTGGTCGTGGGGGCGGGCCGCCGTCCCGGCTCGGTCGGCGGCAGGCTCCTCGCTGACCTCGTCGGCGGTGGCTTCACGGGGGACGTGCACGTCGTCCACCCCGAGGCCGACGTCGTGCGGGGTGTGCCCGCCGTCCGCTCCCTGGCCGACGTCCCAGGCCCCGTCGACCTCGCCGTGGTCGCGGTGCCGGCGGAGTCGGTCAACGAGGTGGTCGAAGGGCTCGCCGAGCTCGACGTGCGCGGGCTGGTCGTGGTCTCCAGCGGGTTCGCCGAGGTCGACGAGGCGGGCCTGGCACGCCAGCGGGAGCTCCTCCGCCTGGCCAGGGGGCACGGCATGCGCCTGGTCGGCCCGACGTCCTTCGGCATCATCAACACCGACCCGCAGGTGCGCCTCAACGCCTCCCTGGCGCCCGTCGTGCCCCCGCCCGGGGGGCTGGGTCTGTTCAGCCAGTCCGGAGCGCTCGGCATCACCGTGCTCGACGCCGCCAACCGCCGCGGCCTGGGCATCTCCACGTTCGTCTCGGCGGGCAACCGCGCCGACGTGTCCGGCAACGACTGCATGCAGTACTGGCAGGACGACCCGGCCACCACCGTGGTCGGGCTGTACCTCGAGAGCGTGGGCAACCCCCGCAAGTTCTCCCGCGTGGCCCGGGGGTTGGCGCGCACGAAACCCGTCGTCGTCGTGAAGTCCGGGGTGAGTTCCTTCACGGTGCCCCCGGGGCATGCGGTGCGTGAGACCCGCGCCCCCCGCGAAGCCCTGGACGCGATGCTGCGCCAGGCCGGCGTCATCCGCGTGGACAACGTGCACCAGCTCTTCGACGTCGCCCAGCTCCTGAAGACCCAGCCGCTGCCGGCGGGGGAGCGCATCGGCGTGGTCGCCAACTCCGGCGCCCTCGCGGCGCTGGCCGCCGAGGCGGCCGTCTCCTGGGGCCTGGACGTCGCCGACCCTGCCGTGGTGGCCCCCGAGGCCGAGGCCTCCGAGGTCCGCGAGGCCCTCCAGCGGGTCTTCTCCGACCCCGACGTCGACGCCGTCGTCGCCTGCCTCATCCCCCCGGTCACCGAGGTGGACCGGGAGGTGGTAGCGGCGCTGCAGGAGGTCGCCGCGGACGCCGGCAAGCCGTGCGCGGCGTGCCTCGTGGCGCTCGTCGGTGGCGCGGAGCGCACCCTCAGCCTGTCCCGGGTCGAACCCGGTGAGACCTCCGACGACGAGCCGGCCGCCGGTGCCGCCGGTACAGCAACGGGCGACGCGACCGCGGCGGGGGAGTCCGGGGGCGACAAGGACGACGACGGCGACGTGCACGGCGGCGCTGCCTCCGGCGCGCTGCCGGTGTACTCCACCCCCGAGGACGCCGTCCGCTCCCTGGCGGCCGTCGTGCGCTACGCGGCGTGGCGGCGCCGCGACCCTGGCACCCGGGTGGATCCGGCCGGCACGGACGCCCGCGCGGCCCGCTCGCTCGTGGAATCGCTGCTGTCCGGGCGCACCGCGGACGATCCGCCGCTGCAGCTGGAGCAGGAGGAGGTCAGCGCCCTGCTCGCCTGCTACGGGGTGCAGCTGTGGCCCTCGATCACCGTCCGCTCCGCCGACGAGGCGGTACGCGCCGCCGACCGGGTCGGGTGGCCCGTGGCGGTCAAGGCCACCGAACGGCGTCTGCGCCACCCCGGCCTGGGGGGAGTGCGCCTCGACGTCGCCGATGCCCGGGAGCTACGGGCGCACGTCACGTCGATGCTCGCCGGGCCGGCCGGCAGCGGCGGCGGCAGTACCCCCGCGCTGCTCGTGCAGGCCATGGCTTCGGCCGGCATCTCCGTGCTGGTCCGCACCCTGGAGGACCCGCTGTTCGGGCCGCTGGTCTCCTTCGGCCTGGCCGGAGACACCACGGTGCTCCTCGGTGATGTCTCGCACCGCATCCCACCGCTGACCGACGTCGACGTCGTCGACCTCGTCCGCACCCTGCGCGCCGCGCCGCGTCTGTTCGGCTACATGGGCACCCCCGCCGTCGACGTCCACGCCCTGGAGGACCTCCTGGCGCGGATCTCCGTGATGGCCGACGACCTGCCGGAGGTGTTCTCCAGCGAGCTGTCGCCGGTGCAGGTCGCCGAGCGCGGCCTGGCGGTGCTCGGGGCGCAGGTGGAACTCGCGGTGCCGGTCGGCCGGGCCGACGCCGGGCGCAGGGTGCTGCCCCAGTGAGGACAGCGGTGACGCGCTGAGCAGGGTGCTGCCGCAGTGACGTCGGACCCCGGTGGGAGGATGGCCCGCGTGTGGGGTGGTGACGGTGCGAGCAAGCGGCGCGGCGAGGGCTTCGAGGGTCTCCCGGGAGCCGCGCACGGCGGTGCGCCCGCTGGGGGCGGCTGGGCCTCCGGATGGCGCCGTGACGCTGGTGACGAGGCGGATCGACTCCCCGACGAGCTGCTCCGGGAGCTGGAGCAGACCGGGTACTACCCGCAGCTGCTCGCCGACGTCGTCCTGCAGGCGCTCGCGGGAGAACCGGTGCTCGACGCGCTCGTGCACCTGGAGACCACCTTCGACGCCGACGCGGTGCGCCGCCACGTCACCGTGCTGGCTCTGACGGCGACGCGCCTGGTGACTGCCCACGTCGACGACCACGACCCGCCGGAGACCGGTGGCGCCCCCGTGGCCGTGGCGTCCTCGGAGTCGGTGCCGCTGTCCGACGTGCGTTCGGTGGTCATCGGTCACCGCGTGAACGCCCCCGAGCGGTACCGTGCCGGGGCGGCCCCGCAGGAGCTGACCCTCACCGTGGCGTGGGGCACCCTCAGCCGCCTCGACGTGGAGCCCGCGACCTGCGGTGACCCGGAGTGCGAGGCCGACCACGGCTACACCGGCACCATGACGGCCGACGACGTCTCGCTACGGATCAGCGCCGACGCCGAGGGCGAGGCCGCGGTGCTCGCGGCCCGGCGCTTCGCCCGCAGCCTCACCCGGGGCACCCGGACCTCACGCACCGCGTGAAGGGTCAGGTCGGTCGGGCCGGTCAATCTGAGCCGGTGGGCCCGGCCCGACCGGTTCCCGGGGGTCTTGCCGTCGACGGTGCCCTGGCCGACGTCCTGCCTGCGGTCGCCGACCTCCTCGGGGCACCAGCTCGGCCAGCCCCCGCCCCGGCGGAGCCCTCGCCCCTGACCGCGGCCCTGCGGGAAGCCCACGACGGCGTGGAGCAGGTCTGCGTGCTCCTCGTGGACGGACTGGGGGAGCGGCTCCTGGCAGCCCGGGGCGGCCACGCCCCTCGCCTGCGGTCCCTGACCGCCGCGGCCGGCGCTCCCGGTGCAGCGGTGCTGGCCGTCGGCTACCCCTCCACCACCGCCACGTCGACAGCGTCGCTGGGCACCGGCCTGCACCCCGGTCAGCACGGCGTGCTGGGCTACCAGGTCCGCGACCCCGCCACGGGGTCGCTGTTCAACGAGCTGTCCTGGGAGCTGGCGCCCGGCGCCCCCGCCGGCGCGGCGGCCCCGCCGGACCCACGCCGCTGGCAGCGCCATCCGACCGTCTTCGAGCACCTCGCCGCTGCTGACGTCGACGTCACGCGCGTCGGACCGGGCTTCTTCGACGGCTCCGGGCTCACCGAGGCCACCTCCCGGGGCGGTCGCTTCCGCGCCGCCACCAGCCTGCCCGCCCGCGTCGACGCTGGGCTGGGGGCGCTGCGCGCGGCGGCGCGGGCGCGTCGCCGGGCGTTCGTGCACGTCTACTGGGGCGACCTCGACAAGGCCGGCCACACCCACGGGTGGACCTCCCCGCAGTGGTCCGACGAGCTGGAGCGCGTCGACGCCGCCGTGGCCGACCTCGTGGCGGGGTTGCCGCCGCGGGCGGTGCTGCTCGTCACCGGCGACCACGGCATGGTCGACGTCCCGGACGACGCCCGCTGGGATGTCGCCGTCGATGCCGAGCTCGCCGCCGGGGTGGACGTCGTCGCGGGGGAGCCGCGGGCTCCGCAGCTGCACTGCGCCCCCGGCGCCCTCGACGACGTGCTCGCCACCTGGCGCGCGCGCCTCGGCCACGTGCTGGAGGTGCTCAGCCGCGAGGAGGCCATTGAGGCCGGCTGGTTCGGTCCGCACGGCGTCGACGCGGGCGTGCTGGAGCGCGCGGGCGACGTCGTCGCCGCGGCCATCGCGCCCGTGTCCGTCCACGACTCCCGCGTCCAGCGCCCCGAACTGGAGGGCCTGATCGGGATGCACGGCGGCCGCAGCCCCGACGAGGTGCTCGTACCGCTGCTGGTGGCGGGGAGCCCCCGCCGCCGCTGACGGCACAGGTCCCGAGAGGATGGGCTCCGTGGCCGAGCTTGTCTTCTTCTCCGGGACCATGGACAGCGGGAAGTCGACCCTCGCGCTCCAGGTCGACCACAACCACCGCGCCCGCGGGCGCCGGGGCCTGCTCTTCACGCGCGACGACCGCGCCGGCGTCGACGTCATCTCCAGTCGCCTCGGGCTGCGTCGCGCCGCCCGCGAGGTGACCGCGGAGACCGACTTCGAGGCCGTGGTCGCCCACGCGGCCACGGAGGACGGCGGTCTGGACTACCTGGTGTGCGACGAAGCGCAGTTCTACCGCCCTGAGCAGGTCGAACAGCTTGCCCGCGTGGTCGACGAGGCGGGCGTCGACGTCTACGCCTTCGGCATCACCAGCGACTTCCGCACGCGGCTGTTCCCCGGCAGCGCCCGCCTCGTGGAGCTCGCCGACCGGGTGCAGGTGCTGCAGGTCGAGGCACTGTGCTGGTGCGGGGCGCGCGCCACCCACAACGCCCGCACCGTCGACGGGATCATGGTCGTCGAGGGCGAGCAGGTAGTGATCGGTGACGTCGCCGCGGACGCCGGCGTGGTCGGCTACGAAGTGCTGTGCCGGCGCCACCACATGCGGCGGGAGACCGCCGCTGTCGCGTCGGGATCCGACCGCGGTCAGCTGCGCGACTGACCGCGGTCACGTCCGTCGGTGACCTCGGTCAGTCGCGGCGGGGAGCGCCGAAGACGATCTCGTCCCAGCTCGGAACGCTGCGACGCCGCCGCGCGGGCTGCTCGGCCGGGTCGTCTCCGTCGTGCTCGGGGTCGTCGATGCCGGTGGGGACAGAGACCGACGGCGACGCAGGGCGCGCGGCATCGGGTGAGCGCGGGCTGGCCGGCGCGCTCGGCGCCGGAGGCTCCACCCGGGACGACGAGGCCGACGACGGCGACCCGCTCGACGGCGATGTCGACGTCGCGGTCGCTGACGACGACGGCTCGGCGTCTCCGCTCCAGCGGCGGTCACGGCGACTCACCGGCTCACGGCGGGGCAGGTCCTCGGACGACGGACGCGGCAGGAGGCGCTCACCGGCGCTCGGCGGCGCCGGCGTCTGACGCTGCTGCCCCGTCGGCGGGGGAGCGGGCACCAGACCCAGCGACGCGCGGGGCGGGCTCGGGTGCTGAGCGCCCTCGTCGTCGTCCTCATCCTCGGGCGTGTCGGACGCGCCGGCGGGCGGGAGCTGGATGCCGCGGGGAGGGGTCACCATCCGGAGCCGTGCGCGGGCCCGGTCGACCTCCTCCTGGAGCTCGCGGGTGTCGGGCTGGGCGCCGGGAGGCAGGTCGAGCAGGGCGTTGAGGAGGTCGTCGTCGTCCTCCTCCTCGTCCCACGGTTCACCGTCCGGGCCGAGGTCGAGGGGAACCCGACGGCCGCGCCGGTCGCGGAGAGCGTCGAGGAGGTCGAGCGTGCGGGAGGCGAGGTCGTCGGAGGGGGCAGGGTCGGCGTCGTCGGGGCTCTCCCCGGCGGACGCCGCGGAACCAGCAGCCTCGACGGGCGCGTGACCGGCCGAGGCATGATGAGCGGCCGGGCCGGAAGCAGGCGCGACGAGCTCGGTGTCGAGGTTCGGCAGGATCTCGACACCGCTGGTAGCAGGTGGCGTCGGCGCGGTCGGAGCCACCGGTGACGGGGAAACCGGCTGTCGGGGTGCCACCTCGCCGGCCGGGACCGCCGGACCCTGGCGCGGGTCGCTGCGGGGGTCGCTGCGGGGGTCGTGGTGCGCGTCGGCCAGGGAGTCCTCGGCCTCGACGTCGAAGACGCGGACCGCCGCGAGGCGGCGGCCGGTCGGGTCGTCGGAGGGGGCCGTCAGCCAGCGCGCTTCGTCGTCGAGGGGCTCTAGCGCCCGGTTGGAGGGCGTGAAGGACCACTGCGCCGACCTGTCGCGGCCGGCGGCACGGAAGGAGGCCTGCACGGCCCAGCCGCCGTCGCGGCGCCAGGCGTCCCACGCGGTGGTGCCGGGGTCGGCGCCGCGGGCGAGCAGGCGGGTGCGGACGGCGTCCTCCAGGGTCAGCTTCGCCGGGCCGCCGCGGACCACCGCGGTGCGGGCCAGCTCGGCGATGTGGGCGCGCTCTGCCAGCACCGGACCCTCGTAGCGCTGTACCTGCTCCAGGGGCATGCCGGCGTCGGCGGCGACGTCCTCGGCGGTCTCGCCGGCGCGGATGCGCGCCTGGATGTCCCGCGGGCGCAGCGGGCCGCTCGGGGGCAGCGCCGACGCCGCAGCCGGGCCCGCGCTGCGCAGGGCGGCCTTGAGGCTCGGACCGACGGGCAGCCGGTAGCGGCTCCCGTCGGGACCCTCCAGCAGCACCACGGAAGGGTCGGCGGGGTCGGTGCCGACCACCGACAGCTCGACGGCGGTCTTCCCGCCGCCGGCAGCTGCGCCGTCGACGCCCTGCGGCGCCTCCTCCAGCCCGTCGCGCACGAGGCCTCCCCGTCTCTTCCGCCGAACCCCCGACGGTGCCATGCGGTGTCGCGGCCCCCGCCGTGACCCGAGCTGCCAGGGTGCCACCCCCGCTTCCCCCGCGTCGAGCCGCCGCGTCGACTCGCGTGCGATCACCGGCGATCTCCCGTGCGACGCGCCGAGGCGGGCGGGGCAGGATGTCCGGGTGAGTGCCGACACGTCCCCCAGCGCCCCCTACGACGCCCTGGTGCTGCTGTCCTTCGGGGGCCCCGAGGGCCCCGACGACGTGGTGCCCTTCCTCGAGAACGTCACCCGGGGCCGCGGCATCCCCCGTGAGCGCCTCGTCGAGGTCGGCGAGCACTACTTCGCCTTCGGGGGGCGCAGCCCCATCAACGACCAGAACAAGGCCCTCCTGGCGGCCCTGCGGGCCGAGCTGGCCTCGCGCGGGCTGGGTGAGCTGCCGGTGGTGTGGGGCAACCGCAACTGGGACCCGTACCTCACCGACGTGCTGCGCGAGACCCACGACGCCGGCGCCCGGCGCGTGCTGGTGCTCACCACGAGCGCGTACGCCTCGTACTCGGGGTGCCGCCAGTACCGCGAGGACGTGGCCGCGTCGCTCATCGCACTCGCCGACGAGGGCCGCGAGCTGCGCGCCGACAAGGTCAGGCACTACTTCAACGCCCCCGGCTTCCTGGACGCCAACACCGACGCGGTGCTGGCCGCGTTGGAGGAGCTGGACGACGACGTGCGCGCCGGCGCCCACCTGGTCTTCACGACGCACTCGATCCCCACGGCCATGGCGGAGGCCGCGGGCCCGGGAGGCGGCGCCTACGAGGCCCAGCACGAGGCCGTCCGCGCCGAGGTGGTGCGTCGCGTGGCCGAGCGCACGGGCGTGGAGCACCCCAGCGCCCTCGTGTACTGCTCCCGCTCCGGCCCGCCGACGCAGCCGTGGCTGGAGCCCGACGTCAACGACCACCTAGAGGCGATCCGTGCCGCGGGCGGCCCGGCGGCGGTGGTCGCGCCGATCGGCTTCATCAGCGACCACATGGAGGTCAAGTACGACCTCGACACCGAGGCCGCCGAGACGGCAGAGGGCCTGAGCCTGCCCATGGCGCGCGCGGCCACCGCGGGGGTCCACGCGGCCTTCGTGACCTCGTTGGTCGACCTCGTCGTCGAGCGGGCCGCCGCCGAGCGGGCCGCTGCTGAGGGAGGCGAGCCCCCGCAGCGAGCTGCTGTGGGGCCGCTGGGACCCAGCCACGACGTCTGCCCTGTCGGCTGCTGCCGCAACCTGCGCACGCCCGACAAGCCGGCGGCGTGCGGCGCGGACTGGGTCGACCCGCCCGTGTCGGCGGCTGCGGGCACGGGGAGCGGCGCGTGAGCCCGGCCCCGACGGGAGCCGGCAGCGACGCTGCCGCTCTGACGGCAGCGGAGGTGGCAGCGCTCGCTGACCTTGCCGAGCGCGCTGCCCGTGCCGCCGGGGAGCTCGTGCGTGCCGGTCGCGCCGAGCACGGCACCGTGACGGCGACCAAGTCCAGCCGCACCGACGTCGTGACGGACATGGACACCGCCGCCGAGCGACTGATCCGCTCGATGCTCGAGGCCGAGCGCCCACAGGACGCCGTGCTCGGCGAGGAGGGTGGCGCGACCGGAGGCACCAGCGGCCTCACGTGGGTGCTCGACCCCATCGACGGCACCGTCAACTACGTCTATGGCATCCCCGCCTACGCGGTGAGCGTGGCCGTGGTGGCCGGACCGCCGTCACCTCCGGCGTGGCAGCCCGTGGCGGGTTGCGTGCACAACCCCGAGACCGGGGAGACGTGGACGGCGGCCCTGGGCGCCGGGTCGCGGCTGAACGGCGAAGCGCTCCCCGGCCCGCAGCGGCCGCCGCTGGCGGAGGCCCTGGTCGGTACCGGTTTCGGGTACACGGCGCAGCGCCGCGCCGAGCAGGCCGCCGTCGTCGCGCACCTGCTGCCTCGCGTGCGCGACCTCCGGCGCATCGGGTCGGCCGCACTCGACCTGTGCGCCGTCGCCAGCGGCCGCCTGGACGTGTACTACGAGCGCGGCCTCAACCCCTGGGACGTTGCCGCGGGGTGGCTCGTGGCCAGCGAGTGCGGTGTCGCGCTGGTGGGCCTGGACGGCGCTGGCGCGAGCTCGGAGATGCTGGTCGCGGCAGCGCCCGGCCTCGCCGAAGAGGTCGCCGCAGCGATCGCCGGAGTGCCCTCCGGAGCGGGCGCCGCGGCGTCGTCCTGACCTTCGCCGGACCCCTCGGGTGATCTCCGTGAGACCCATCATCGGGGACCCGGTGCGCGAACCCGCGCCGAGTAGGGCATGATCCCGGCGCGACCGGGCATGCCTGCGGCATCCCCGGTGTTGCAGGGGGTCCGTCCATCGCGGGCGGAGAGCGGCCACCGACGAGAACGACCCGACCACCACGACTCACCGAGAACACGACAGCAGAACATCAACAGATCGTTCACAGCTTCTTCCCCGTCGTGTCACAGGCGGATCCAGGGCGAGTTCCAGTACATCTGGCGCTCCGCCGGGAGACGGGTGACGTGACCACGGCCAGCCGGCTCCCACCGCGCCCCGGCCGGACCCCGACCAGCCCCACCACCAGCCAGATCCGGAGCAGCCACCATGGCGACCGACTACGACGCACCACGCAAGACCGACGACGAGCTGTCTGAGGACTCCATCGAGGAGCTGAAGGCACGGCGCAACGAGCCCGGTGCCGCCTCCGTCGACGAGGACGAGACCGAGGCCGCGGAGGGTTTCGAGCTGCCGGGCGCCGACCTCTCCGGCGAGGAGCTCTCGGTGCGGGTGCTCCCGCGCCAGGCTGACGAGTTCATGTGCTCGCAGTGCTTCCTCGTGCACCACCGCAGCCAGCTCGCCAGCGACAACGGCGGGCAGCTCGTCTGCACCGAGTGCGCCGCCTGACGGCGGTCGCTCATCGGCGCTGACGCAGCGTCGATTCTCGGGTCAGTCCTCAGCGCCCCGGTCGGAGCCCAGCTCCTGCCGGGGCGCTGCGGCGTCCAGCGCCTCCCGGCTCCCCGGCCCCCACAGGGGCAGCCCGCCGCTGAACGGAACGTGCACCGCCACCGGGCCGCTGACCCCGTGACCCGCCAACGCCTCGACGAGCGCTTCGGGGTGGCGGCAGGAAAACAGCCACGCCGGGGTGGGGTCCTCCGGGTCACCCACGCCGACCAGCACCACCGGGTCGACCCAGCCGCGCAGGAGCAGGTGCGTGCGCGCGTCGAGCAGAGGACCCCGCAGCGCGGTGGCGCGTTCCCCGCGGGCCGACATGGCCCCCGTGAGGTGCTCGACCTCGATCCGCGCCGGCCCCACCCGCAGCACGCCGTCAGCATTCAGCGACACCACCGTGCTGGCCGAGACCAACCAGGCGACGACGACGGCGGCCAGCGCGACGCCACCCACGGCGGCCCAGAAGGGCCCACCGATGTAGCCCGTCGCGGCGCCGAACGCCACCGCCAGCGGCACGAGGAGCCACGTGGCCGGCCCCGGCCACAGGCGCTCCCGGAACTCCGGTCCCGATCCCTGCGCTGATTCCCCGGCTGACTCCCCGGCTGGCTGGCCGGTCGTGCGGTGGCCGGCTGGCTGCGGCTGCTGCGGTTCGCCCACCCCGCCAGCCTCGCACGTCCGGCGTCCTCCTACGCTCGGCCCGTGACAGGCGTCCGAGCTGCAGAGGTCCTGGGCGACCCGTCGGCCGAGGAGCTGGTGGTGCCGCTGCAGCGGCTCACCGACGATCTCCCCGACCCGTCGTACGCCCATCCCGGTGACGCCGGCGCCGACCTGCGCTCGGCGGTCGACGCCGTCATCGCCCCCGGGGGCCGCGCCACGCTGCCGACCGGTGTGGCGGTCGCCGTGCCTGACGGGTGGGCCGCCTTCGTGCACCCGCGCTCCGGTCTGGCCGCCCGCCACGGGGTCACCACGCTCAACGGTCCGGGCACCGTCGACGCCGGCTACCGGGGCGAGGTGAAGGTCACCCTCGTCAACACCGACCCCGACGAGGCGTTCGAGATCCGTCGCGGTGACCGCATCGCCCAGCTGGTGCTGCAACGCGTCGCCCGGGTGCGTTTCGTGCCGGTGGAGGCTCTCGAGCCCTCGGTGCGCGGCGCGGGCGGGCACGGGTCGAGTGGCGGGTGGGGGGCCAGTGGCGAGCAGCCCGCGGCACCGTCGGTACCCAGGAAGCCCACCACGGACCAGGTAGAGAAGGAGGCGCGATGAGCATCTTCCGCCGCCGCGCACGCGAGGACGAGGGCGCAGAGCCCACCGAGAACACGGAGTTCACCGAGTCCACCGAGGACACCTCCCGGGACGGCGAGCCGCCGACCGCTGGCGCCCTCGCGGGGGACCCGGCCCCCACGGGGCTGTCGTCACGGCCGTCCGGCCCCTTCGACGTCACCGAGGTCACCGACGAGCTGCCCCGCGTCGACCTCGGCGCCCTGCGCCTGCCCGGTGTTCCCGGCATGGAGCTGCGGCTCGAGGTCGAGGACGGCACCCGCCGTGTCGTCGCTGCGACGGTGGCGCTGGAGGGGTCCACCGCGCAGCTCCAGGCTTTCGCAGCGCCCCGCACCCAGGGGATCTGGGCCGAGGTCCGCGCCGAGATCGTCGAGTCGCTCGCCCGTTCCGGGGGCATCTCCCAGGAGGTGCCGGGGCCCTACGGAACCGAGCTGCTGGCGCAGGTCCCCTCGCGGCTGCCCGACGGGCGCGTGGTGGCTTCCCCTGCGCGCTTCGTCGGCGTCGACGGTCCCCGGTGGTTCCTGCGCGCGGTGCTGTCCGGGCCCGCCGCTGTCGACTCCGAGGCCGCCGCACCCCTGGAGGCGCTGCTGCGCGGCGCCGTCGTCGTGCGCGGCTCCGAGGCCATGGCGCCCCGTGACCTCCTGCCGTTGCGGCTGCCGCAGTCCGGCCCGGCGCCGTCCCAGCCCGGCCAGCCCTCCGCCGCGCCGGGCGAGAGCACCTGAGCTTGCCGGGCGACCCTCTCGTGGACCCGGTCACAGCACCCCTGCGGAGCGCCTAGTCTCGACGCCATGGGCACTGCGAAGTCCGCTCGCCACCCGCTGCTGCGCGCGCTGTCGCGCCTCACCGCGGGGAACGAGCAGCTGATCGCCGAGGACGCGCAGGAGCGGTCGGCCGCCATGGGCGGCACCCCCTGCGCATCCCTGTCGGGGCGGCGGCGCGCCAGCGTCTCCGGCACGCTGCGCACGGTGACGCTGCGGCCGCGAGCCGGTGTCCCGGCACTGGTGGCGGAGCTGTTCGACGGCACGGGCACTCTGACCGTCATCTGGCTGGGCCGGCGCGAGATCCCGGGCATCGTGCCCGGAGCCGCCGTCAGGGTGGAGGGCTTCGTCGGTTGCGACGACGGCCACAAGACCGTCTACAACCCCCGCTACGAGCTCGTTCCCACCCCTGCCGCCTCCTGATCCGGTGAGCATGCAGTCCGGCGTCGGGCGCGCCGCCACCGCCGAGCGGTTCTCCCTGGCCGACGCGGTCGGCGGTCCCCGCGGAGCCGCCGAGGCGGTCCTTCCGGGGCTCGTCTTCGTGATCGTCGTCACAGTGACCCGTTCCCTGCCCTGGGCCTGCGGACTCGCCCTGGGCGTGGCAGGCCTGGCGGCCCTGGCGCGGCTCGTCGCCCGCCAGCCGTTGCAGCAGGCACTGGCGGGAGCGGTCGGCGTGGGTGTCTGTGCCCTCACGGCGTGGCGCACCGGCGACGCCGTCGACTTCTACTCGTGGGGACTCCTCCTCAACGCCGTGTACGCCGTCGTACTGGCGATCTCCACCCTGCCCCTGCCGAAGGTCGGCCCGCTGCCCGGGGGACCGCTGCCCGTGACGGGGCTGCTCGTCGCCGCGGCCCGTGGTGGCGGCGCAGGCAGCGCGCCCTGGCGTCACGACCCCGCCCAGATGCGCCTGCACCGGCGCCTCACCTGGATGTGGGTGGGACTGTTCGCGCTGCGCCTGGCGGTGCAGACCCCGCTGTACGTCGCGGGAGCCGTGACGGCGTTGGGCGTCGCACGACTGGTGATGGGCCTGCCGCTGTTCGCGGCCGCCGCGTGGGTGACGTGGCTAGCCCTGCGCCGTGTCGACGGTGGCGTCAGCCCAGCAGCTGGTCCGGCGGCCCCGGCCGAGCGGACGCCGGAGGCGCCAGCAGGTCCTTGAGGGCCTCCTCGCTGTCCTGCACCGTGAGCAGGAGCAGCTGGTCGCGGCCCTCCAGGGCGTCGTCAGGGGACGGCGCGATGGGACGCCCCTCGCGGATGATCCCCACGAGCACCGTGTCCAGCGGCCACGCGACGTCGCCGACGCGGGTACCCGACAGCGGAGAGGACGCGGGCAGCGTCAGCTCGACCATGGCCGCGCCGCCCTGCTGGAACGTGAACATGCGCACGAGGTCGCCGATGGAGACGGCCTCCTCGACGAGCGCCGTCATGAGCCGCGGGGTGGAGACGGCGACGTCGACCCCCCACGCCTCGTCGAACATCCACTCGTTCTTCGGGTTGTTGACCCGCGCCACCGTGCGCGGCACGCCGTACTCGGTCTTGGCGAGCAGGCTGGTCACGAGGTTGGCCTTGTCGTCGGCGGTGGCCGCGACGACGACGTCGGCGGTGTCCAGCGCCGCCTCGGACAGGCTGGAGGTCTCGCAGGAGTCGGCCAGCAGCCAGTCGGCCTGGGGCACCGACTGCATCTTCATCGCGCGGGGGTCCCTGTCGATGAGGAGCACCTGGTGGCCGTTGCCCAGCAGCTCGCGCGCGATCGAGCGCCCCACGTTGCCCGCTCCCGCGATCACGACCCGCACGACGCCTCCTTGGTTGGGTTCCCCACCGGTCGGTCCTCGACCCAGTGACTCAGTGGCTCAGTCTTCGACTCAGTGGCTCAGTCTTCGACCGGGGGCGCCAGCGACAGCGCCCGATCGACGCCGTCCAGCTCGTCTCCGCGGACGAGCACGTGCAGCTGGTCTCCGTCTTGGTAGACCGTGTCAGGTTTCGGCAGCAAGGCCCGGCCCAGCCGGACCACGTACGCCACCCGTGCCCCGACCCGCGCCTCGAGAGTGGTGAGCCGCGTGCCCACCCACGCCGGGTGCACCTCCACCTGGACGAGCGACAACGCGCCGGTGGCGTCGGTGAACTCGCTGGCCGCGCCCTGCGGGAGGATCCGCCGCAGCACCTGGTCGGCAGCCCACGGCACGGTGGCCACGGTGGGGATGCCGAGCCGCTCGTAGACCTCCGCGCGGCCCGGGTCGTAGATGCGCGCGACGACGTTGGCCACGCCGAACGTCTCACGGGCCACCCGCGCGGCGAGGATGTTGGAGTTGTCACCGCTGCTGACGGCGGCAAAGGCGTCCGCTGACTCGATGCCCGCCTCGATGAGGGTGTCGCGGTCGAAGCCGATGCCGGTCACCCGGTCACCGTCGAACGCACCCAGGCGCCGGAAGGCGTCGGGGTTCTGGTCGACCACCGTCACCTGGTGCCCGAGGCCCTCCAGGCGAAGGGCCAGCGCCGAGCCGACCCGGCCGCACCCCATGATGACCACCCGCACGGCTGCGAACCTACAGCGCACAGCGGGCCGGTGGCTGCTCGGCCTCCGCAGGGCTCCGTCCGGCCTACCATCGTCGCTCGTGCCCATCACGGACGCCGTCAAGCGGCTGCTCGTCGGTCGCCCGGTGCGCAGCGACAAGCTGAGCGAGACGCTGCTGCCCAAGCGCATCGCGCTACCGGTGTTCGCCTCCGACGCCCTGAGCTCGGTCGCCTACGCCCCCGACGAGATCCTCCTCACCCTGGCCATCGCCGGGACGGGGGCGTACCTGCTCTCCCCGTGGATCGCGCTCGCCGTGGTCATCGTGCTCGTCGTCGTGGTGTCGTCCTACCGGCAGAACGTGCACGCCTACCCCTCCGGCGGTGGCGACTACGAGGTGGTGACCACCAACCTCGGCCGCACCGGCGGGGTCACCGTGGGCGCGGCCCTGCTGTGCGACTACACGCTGACGGTGGCCGTCTCGGTCTCCGCGGGCGCCCAGTACGCCGCGGCGGCGCTGCCGTTCCTCAACGGCCACGAGGTGCTCCTCGCCGTCGCCGTCGTCGTCGTCCTCACGACGCTGAACCTGCGCGGCGTCCGGGAGTCCGGCACCGCCTTCGCCATCCCCACGTACGTGTTCATGGGCGCCATCGGTGCCATGGCGCTCGTTGGCGGCACGCGCTACGTGATGGGAGACCTGCCGCCTGCGGAGAGCGCGGGGCTGGGGCTCATCGCCGAGCCCGGTTACGAGGCCGGCCTGACCGGACTGGGCGGGGCGCTGCTGCTGGCCCGGGCGTTCTCCTCCGGCTGCGCAGCGCTGACCGGTGTGGAGGCCATCAGCAACGGCGTGCCGGCGTTCCGCAAGCCCAAGAGCAAGAACGCCGCGACGACGCTGGCGCTGCTGGGCGGCATCAGCATCGTCATGCTGTTCAGCATCATCCTGCTGGCCCGCGCCACGGGCGTGCAGTTCGCCGAGGACCCGGCCATCCAGCTCATCCGCGACGGGCAGCCCGTGGGCGACTCCTACGTGCAGGACCCGGTGATCGGCCAGATCGCCCAGTCGGTGTTCTCCGGGTTCACGCCGGCGTTCTACCTCGTGACCATCGCCACCGGCGTGATCCTCGTGCTGGCCGCCAACACCGCCTTCAACGGCTTCCCCGTGCTGGCCTCGATCCTGGCGCGCGACGGCTTCCTGCCGCGGCAGATGAACACCCGCGGTGACCGGCTGGCGTTCAGCAACGGGATCCTCGCCCTGGCCGGCGTGGCGATCGTGCTCATCGTCGCCTTCGACGCGCAGGTCACCAAGCTCATCCAGCTCTACGTGGTGGGCGTGTTCATCTCCTTCACCATGAGCCAGACCGGCATGGTCAGGCACTGGACCCGGCTGCTTGCCACCGAGAGCGACCCGCGCGAGCGGGCCCGCATGGTGCGTTCACGCATCATCAATGCCGTCGGCGTGGCCATGACCGGTTCGGTGCTGGTCATCGTGCTCATCACCAAGTTCACCCGCGGGGCGTGGATCACGCTGCTGGGCATGGCGGTGCTCTTCATCCTCATGGGCGCCATCCGCAAGCACTACGACCGCGTCGCCCGGGAGCTGGCCATCGACGAGTCCGCCGCGGCCAAGGTGCTGCCCTCCCGGGTGCACGCCATCGTGCTGGTGTCCAAGCTGCACCGGCCCACGCTGAGGGCCCTCGCCTACGCCCGGGTGTCGCGGCCGTCGGTGCTGGAGGCGCTGACCGTCGACGTCGAGCCCGAGGAGACCGCGGCGCTGCAGCGCCGCTGGGACCAGCTCGACCTGCCGGTACCGCTCACGGCCATCGCCTCGCCCTACCGCGAGATCACCCGCCCGATCGTCCAGTACGTGCGAGACCTGCGGCGCGCCTCGCCCCGCGACCTCGTGGTCGTCTACATCCCCGAGTACGTCGTGGGCCACTGGTGGGAGCAGGTGCTGCACAACCAGACCGCGCTGCGGCTCAAGGGGCGGCTGCTGTTCACCCCCGGTGTGGTGGTGGCCAGCGTGCCGTTCCAGCTGAGCTCGTCCGCAGGCGCGGAGGACCGCTGGCGCGGCCCGGCCGCCGGGTCGGTCCGCCAGGGGGCGGTGGCCGGCCGGACGACGAGGTCGTCGTCGTCCTCCTCCTCGACCTTCGCCGCCCAGGAAGGGGAGAAGCGATGAGCACCCAGCACCAGCCCGAGGTGTCGCCGGTCGGACTCGAGGTCGAGGTCGAGGTCGGCGCGGTCGCCCACGGCGGTCACTGCGTGGCCCGCCACGAGGGGCGCGTGCTCTTCGTGCGCCACGCCCTGCCCGGTGAGCGCGTGGTCGCGCGCGTCACCGAGGGCGCCCCGCGCGACAGCTACTGGCGCGCCGACGCCGTCCAGGTCCTGAGCCCCTCCCCGGACCGGGTGACCCCGCCGTGCCCCTGGGCCGGTCCGGGCCGCTGCGGCGGCTGCGACTGGCAGCACGCCACCGTCTCCGCGCAGCGCGCGCTCAAGGCCGCGGTGCTGACCGAGCAGCTCGAGCGGCTGGCCGGGCTCGACGCCGCGGCGCTGGTCCCCGTGGTGGGGGAGGGTGGGCTGGTGGTGGAGGCCGTCGACGGCGACGGCGTGGACGTCGAGGCCGGCCTGCGCTGGCGCACCCGCGTGCAGTACGCCGTCGGGCCCGGCGGCCGTCTCGGGCTGCGCGAGCACCGCTCCCACCGCGTGGTGGAGATCGACGACTGCCGCATCGCCGCTCCGCGCGCCGCCGAGGTCGACCCGCAGGCCGTGACCTGGCCGGGCGCCGAGGGCGTCGAGGTGGTGGCGCCGCAGACCGGTGACGACCGGCTGCTCGTGGTGACCCCGCGCCGCACGGGCGAGGGCCGTCGGCTGCGCCTGCCGACCCCGCCCGCGCCGTCGTCCCTCGCCGTCGTGGGGGAGGAAGGCCTGGCGCGCGTGCGCGGCCGCACCTGGGTGGCCCAGGAGGTGCAGCTGCCGCGCGGGCCGCGCAGCTTCCGCGTCACCGGGTCCGGCTTCTGGCAGGTGCACCCCGGCGCCGCGGCGGCGCTCGCGGGGGCCGTCGTCGCCTCCGCCGGGCTGGAGCCGGGCGAGCACGTGGCCGACCTGTACTCCGGGGCCGGCCTGCTGACCGCCGCGCTCGCGGACGAGGTCGGTGCCGACGGGACCGTGGTGAGTGTCGAGGGTGACGCCCGCGCCGTTGCCGACGCGCGTCGCAACCTGCGTGACCTGCCGCAGGTGCGGGTGCTGCCCGGCCGTGTCGACAGGGCGCTCGCCGCGATGGCCGCCGATGGGGAGCGGGTCGACGTCGTCGTCCTCGACCCGCCGCGGGTCGGGGCGCGCCGCGCGGTGCTGGAGCGGGTCGTGGCGCTGGCACCCCGCACGGTGGTGCACGTCGCGTGCGATCCCGCGGCGTTGGCCCGCGACGTCGCTGTCCTCGCCGAGCTCGGCTACCGCCTCGACGGGCTGCGCGCGTTCGACCTGTTCCCGCAAACTCACCACGTGGAGGCGGTCGCGCGACTCGTGCGCACCGGGTAGCGCGTTGACCCGAGGAGGTATCTTGAGCTCAAGGTACTTCAGTTAGCCATGCCCGATGACGAGTGATCACCAGGCGTGGGCGAGGATGGTCTGCGGTCACCGAAGATCGGGTCGAGCGGGAGGACGGGCATGAGCTCGGGAAGCACCAAGAGCACCAGCATCGACAGCTTCGGAGCGAGGGGCGAGCTGCAGGTCGGCTCCAAGAGCTACGAGCTCTACCGCCTCTCCGCGGTGGAGGGCGCCGCTGACCTGCCCTTCAGCCTCAAGGTGCTGCTGGAGAACCTCCTGCGCACCGAGGATGGCGCCAACACCACGGCCGACCATGTCCGCGCGCTCGCCGGGTGGGACCCCAGCGCCGAGCCGGACACCGAGATCCAGTTCACGCCGGCGCGCGTGGTCATGCAGGACTTCACCGGCGTCCCCTGCATCGTCGACCTCGCCACCATGCGTGAGGCCGTCGCCGAGCTCGGTGGAGACCCGGCCAAGGTCAACCCGCTGGCTCCCGCCGAGCTGGTCATCGACCACTCCGTCATCGTCGACGTCTTCGGCCGCCAGGACGCGTTCGAGCGCAACGTCGAGATCGAGTACCAGCGCAACGGCGAGCGCTACCAGTTCCTGCGGTGGGGTCAGGGCGCCTTCGACGACTTCAAGGTCGTCCCGCCGGGCACCGGCATCGTCCACCAGGTCAACATCGAGCACCTGGCGCGCGTGGTCTACGACCGCACCATCAACGGCCGGACGGTCGTCTACCCCGACACCTGCGTCGGCACCGACTCCCACACCACGATGGTCAACGGCCTGGGCGTGCTCGGCTGGGGCGTCGGCGGCATCGAGGCCGAGGCCGCGATGCTCGGACAGCCCGTGAGCATGCTCATCCCGCGCGTGGTCGGTTTCAAGCTCACCGGTGAGATCCCGGCCGGCGCCACCGCCACCGACGTCGTCCTCACCATCACCGAGCAGCTGCGCAAGCACGGCGTGGTCGGCAAGTTCGTGGAGTTCTACGGCGAGGGCGTGTCCGCGGTGCCGCTGGCCAACCGCGCCACCATCGGCAACATGAGCCCGGAGTTCGGCTCCACCTGCGCAATCTTCCCGGTCGACGACATCACGCTCGACTACCTGCGCCTCACCGGCCGGTCGGACGAGCAGGTCGCCCTGGTCGAGGCGTACTGCAAGGAGCAGGGCCTCTGGCACGACCCGGCCGCCGAGCCGCGCTTCTCCGAGAAGCTCGAGCTGGACCTGTCCACCGTCGTGCCGTCGATCGCCGGCCCGAAGCGCCCGCAGGACCGCATCGAGCTGTCCGCGTCCAAGTCCGCGTTCCGCAAGGTGCTCCCGAACTACGTGGGCGCTGACGAGGTGGACTCGGGCACGACCCTGGACGAGGCGCTCGAGGAGACCTTCCCGGCCTCCGACGTCCCCTCCGCCTCCGGTGGCAACGGGGCGGCGCCGGTGCATTCCGGCGGCGACCTGCCCACTCCGGCCGGGCGCCCCTCCAAGAAGGTGCCGGTCAGCGTGGGCGGCGGCACGAGCTTCGACCTCGACCACGGTCACGTGGTCATCGCGGCGATCACCTCGTGCACGAACACGTCCAACCCGTTCGTCATGGTCGGTGCGGGCCTGCTGGCCCGCAACGCCGTGGAGAAGGGCCTGTCGGTCCGCCCCTGGGTGAAGACCTCCATGGCACCCGGCTCCAAGGTCGTCACCGAGTACTACGAGCGCGCGGGCCTGGTGCCCTACCTCGAGAAGCTCGGCTACCACCTTGTCGGCTACGGCTGCACCACGTGCATCGGCAACTCCGGCCCGCTGCCGGAAGAGATCTCCGCCGGGATCCAGGAGGGCGGCCTCGCCGTTGCCGCGGTGCTCTCGGGCAACCGCAACTTCGAGGGGCGCATCAACCCCGACGTCCAGCTCAACTACCTGGCGTCCCCGCCGCTGGTCATCGCTTACGCGCTGGCCGGCACCATGGACTGGGACCCGGAGACCGACCCGATCGGCACCGGCTCCGACGGCAAGGCCGTCTTCCTCAAGGACATCTGGCCGTCCGCGGCCGAGGTGGCCGAGGTGGTCGGCACCTCCATCACCCAGGAGATGTTCGACCGCGGCTACGCCGACGTCTTCGCTGGTGACCAGCGCTGGCAGTCGCTGCCCACGCCCGACGGCGACGTCTTCAGCTGGGACGCCGAGTCGACCTACGTCCGCAAGCCCCCGTACTTCGAGGGCATGCAGACCGAGCCGTCGCCGGTCTCCGACATCCACGGCGCCCGCGTGCTGGCCAAGCTGGGTGACTCGGTCACCACCGACCACATCAGCCCGGCCGGCTCCATCAAGGCCGACAGCCCCGCAGGCCGCTACCTCGCCGAGCACGGTGTGGAGCGCAAGGACTTCAACTCTTACGGCTCCCGCCGCGGCAACCACGAGGTGATGATCCGCGGCACGTTCGCGAACATCCGCCTGCGCAACCAGCTCCTGGACGACGTCGCCGGTGGTTTCACCCGCGACTTCACCGTCGAGGGCGCCCCGCAGGAGACCATCTACGACGCGGCGCAGCACTACGCCGCCGCCGGCATCCCACTGGTCGTGCTGGGTGGCAAGGAGTACGGCTCGGGTTCCTCGCGCGACTGGGCCGCCAAGGGCACCACGCTGCTCGGCGTCAAGGCCGTCATCACGGAGAGCTTCGAGCGCATCCACCGCTCGAACCTCATCGGGATGGGCGTGCTGCCGCTGCAGTTCCCCGAGGGCGAGTCGGCCGACTCCCTCGGCCTGGACGGCACGGAGACCTTCGACATCACCGGGGTCACCGAGCTCAACGAGGGCACGACGCCGCGCACGCTCGCGGTGAAGGCCACCAAGGCCGACGGCTCGGTCATCGAGTTCGACGCGCGCCTGCGCATCGACACCCCCGGTGAGGCCGACTACTACCGCAACGGCGGCATCCTCCAGTACGTGCTGCGGAGCCTGCTGAGCGCCTGACCTGCGGGTCTGTGCTGATGCACTGACGAGACGAGAGGCCGGTCCGGCTCCCCCACGGGGGAGCCGGGCCGGCCTCTCGCCGTCCTTGCCTCCCCCCTCCGTGACGATCAAGGAAGTTGTGCACGGCCAACGTGCCTAACTTCCTTGAGCCTCGTCCCCGCCGTGATCATGGGCAGTCGGCCACCTCTGAGGTGGCGGGCTGGGGGTACCTCCCGCTTACGGGGGACCATGATCACGGCGGAGAGGGGGCGTCGGAGGGCGGGTGTCGGTGGCTGGTGCTGCACTGCACCCGTGAGCGCGCACGTGCCGCCTGGCTGGCCCCGCGAGGTCCACCCGCCCGACACCGACGGCTTCACGAGGACGGCGAGCGCGTGGCTGCTCGACCTGTGCCCACCTGACTACCGTGCGCACGACGTGCTGGTCCGCCACCCGCTCGTGCTTGCGGTGCTCGCCGGGCACCACGTCGCCGCGCAGGCGCAGGGGCAGCGCCGGGCGGTGGCCACGCTCCGCACGGACCTGGCCGCTGCGGTCGGCGTCGACGTCGTCGAACGAGCCCTGGACGTCCTCGACGCCGAGCAGGCCCGGCTGGCCGCAGCCAGCCGCGGGGTGGCGCTGGTGGCCGAGGCGCTGCGCGGAGTGAGACGCCCTCCACGCCTCTAGTTGGTTGATTCCCAGGGGCGGTCTTCCTCTTCCGGGCGCCGAGCCGCAGGTCGTCGTGGACGTCGACCTGGACGGCCTCACCGGGGGCGGATCCGTGTCGGGAGCTGTGCAGCGTTGGCCCCTTCAGCGTGAGCAGCCAGTCACGCCGAAGGGGCCAACAGAACACAGCTCTCGTCACGACGACGGGCGCTGCGGGGGCCAGCGTCGGGCAATGGCGGCCCCACAGCGGGCGTGACGGCCCCTGGCCATCGCTCGTTGAGATCGGCTGTGACGTGGGCGTGACCCGTGACGTCGGCCACAGTCCTCCGGAAGTGTGCAGGTGATGTGCGGTTTGCTCGGCGTCCGAGGGGTGCGACCAGGTCCGCTGCCTAGACTCGACACTCGCACCGCCTCGCACCCTGCGCGGCGGAGCACCACGAGGGGAGGGCAGCCGGTGGGCCTGCTGCCGCAGATCACGAGTCCGCGCGACCTTCGCCGCCTGTCCGCCGCGCAGCTGCGCGAGCTCGCCGACGAGCTGCGCGCCTTCCTCGTCCGCGAGGTCAGCCGCACCGGCGGGCACCTGGGGCCGAACCTCGGCGTGGTCGAGCTGACCCTCGCCGTGCACCGCACGTTCGACTCCCCGCGCGACACCGTCGTCTTCGACACCGGCCACCAGGCCTACGTGCACAAGCTGCTCACCGGCCGGCAAGACTTCTCCGGCCTGCGCCAGCAGGGCGGGCTGGCCGGCTACCCCAGCCGCGAGGAGTCCGTGCACGACGTCGTGGAGAACTCCCACGCGTCCACGTCGCTGAGCTGGGCGCACGGCATCGCGCAGGGGTACGCGCTGCAGGGGCAGAACGACCGGCACGTCGTCGCCGTCATCGGCGACGGTGCGCTGACCGGCGGCATGGCCTGGGAGGCGTTGAACAACATCGCGGCCGACGCCGACCGCCGCCTCGTCATCGTCGTCAACGACAACGGCCGCTCCTACGCCCCCACCATCGGCGGGATGGCCCATCACCTGGCCACGCTGCGCACCACGCGCGGGTACGAGCGGTTCCTCGAGTGGGGCAAGGCCACCCTCGCGCGCGGTGGCGTTCCGGGCCGGATGGCCTACGACACGCTCCACGGCATGAAGAAGGGCCTCAAGGACTTCGTCGCGCCGCAGGGCCTCTTCGAGGACCTCGGCCTGAAGTACATCGGCCCGGTGGACGGGCACGACGTCGAGGCGCTCGAGCACGCCCTGGGCCGCGCGAAGGCGTACGGCGGGCCGGTGATCGTCCACGCGATGACCCGTAAGGGCAACGGCTTCTCGGCAGCGGAGGCCAACGACGACGACAGGTTCCACGCCGTCGGCATCATCGACCCGGACACCGGCCAGTCGCTGGCGCCCTCGAGCGCGGGCCCGACCTGGACGAAGGTCTTCGCCGAGGAGATGGTGGAGGTCGGGCGGCGCCGCGCCGACGTCGTCGGCATCACCGCCGCCATGCTCATCCCCGTCGGCCTGCACCGCTTCGCCGCGGAGCACCCCGACCGCGTCATCGACGTCGGCATCGCCGAGCAGCACGCCACGACTGCTGCCGCCGGCCTGGCCTTCGCCGGACTGCACCCGGTGGTGGCGGTGTACTCGACGTTCCTCAACCGCGCCTTCGACCAGGTGCTGCTCGACGTCGCCCTGCACCGGGCAGGTGTGACGTTCGTGCTCGACCGCGCGGGCATCACCGGCGACGACGGCCCCAGCCACCACGGCATCTGGGACATGAGCCTGCTCGCCCCCGTACCGGGGCTGCGCCTGGCCGCCCCGCGCGACGCGCTCACATTGCGCGAGGAGTTGGCCGAGGCCCTCGACGTCGACGACGCCCCCACCGTGCTGCGCTTCTCCAAGGGCGCCGCGCCGGAGTCCGTGCCGGCGCTCGAGCGGCTCGGCGGCCCCCACGGCATCGACGTGCTCGCCCGCACCGGGTCTACGGGCGAGCGGACGGAGCAGGGCCAGCGCGACGTCCTCGTCGTCGCCGTCGGAGCCTTCGCGACGCTCGCGCTCGACGTCGCCCAGCGGCTGGCGGCGCACGGCATCAGCGCCACTGTCGTCGACCCGCGCTGGGTGCTGCCGGTCTCCCCGCTCGTCGTCGACCTGGCCCGCCATCATCGCCTGGTGCTCACCCTCGAGGACGGCGTGCGCACCGGCGGTGTCGGATCCTGCACGGCGCAGGCGCTCGCGGACGCCGGTGTCGACGTCCCCACGAGCGTCGTCGGGGTCCCGGTGCGCTTCTGGGAGCACGGCAGCCGCGCGCAGGTGCTCGCCGCCGCGGGCTTGACCGCGCAGGACATCGCCCGAGGCGTCGCAGAGCGCGTCGCCGGACTCGCGGACACGTCAGACCCCGGGGGTGACCCTGCACAGGACGCCGGACCCGACAGCGTCGGCCCCGGCGAGCCAGTGGCCGAGCGGGGCTGAACCGCGCCACCCTGTCGGGATGGCAGAGCAGGACGACGACGACGGCGTCGCGCCGCGTCTGGTGACGCGCGCTGACGTGCAGCGCGCCGCGGAGTCGGCGGGGGTGCCCGAGGCGGCGTCCGCGCTGTGGGAGGCGCTCGCCGCAGCGCCAGCAGTCCAGGCAGCCGAGGCGGGACCGGCGCTGCGGTCGCCGTCGTCGTCCTCCCAGGCTGTGCTGGGGCGCCGTACCACTGCGGCCGAGGTCGCCGTCTACACCGGCGGCGTCATTGCCCTGCTGGCCATGTCCGTCTTTGCCGGCACCGGGTGGGCGCAGTACGGCGCCGGCGCCGGTCTGGCGATCGTCGGCAGCTACCTCGTGGTGTTCGTGGTGGTCGCCGAGCTGCTGCGCCGCCGCGCGAGCCGCTCAGGGAGCGGGAGGACGGCGGCCGGGGTCGTCGCCGCCGTGGCGGTCTGCACGGTGCCCCTGGTCGTGTACGCCGCCTGCTCCGTCATGGGCGTGCTGCCATCTCCCTCGGGCTACATCGACGACTGGGACGCCTATACCGCTGCGCGCCGACCCGTGTGGATCGCCATGGAGCTCTCCGCCACGGCAGCTGCCGCAGCTGCGTGGCTGCGCCACCGCACGAGCTTTCTGCTGGCACCGCTCGTCGCTGCGTCGGGATGGCTGGTGCTGGATGTCGGTGACGCCCTGACCGGGGGAGACACCAGCGATGGCAGTGCCCTCGGGCGTCAGGTGGCTGCGTGGATGCTCACGGCCGGGCTGGCGGGGGCCGCGCTGGCACTGGACCGCCGCGGACGGCGTGTGGAGGCCTTCTGGCCGCACCTGGGGTCGCTGCTGGCGGCAGCGACCGCCGTCATGCTGCTGGAAGGCGGAGGGACGCCGACGGCGCTCGCCTTCCTCGCCCTCGGGGTGCTCGCTATCGCCATCGGCGTCTTGCTGGACCGGCGGGTGCACTTCGCGCTCGGCGGCCTCTACCTCGTGGGGGCGCTGTCGTACTTCGCGTTCGACGTCTTCGGTGACACGGTGCTCTTTGCCCCGGCGCTCGCGCTCATCGGGCTGCTGGTGCTGCTGGGTGGGGTGTGGCTGGCTCGTCGTCCACGCGGCGCGCGGGCAGACTCGGCCCGCGCGCCGTCGTCGCACTGACCCAGCTCAGCTGACCCAGCGGGGTACGAGCGCCACCTCGTCGCGGGTGACGAGCACCGGCCTGGCGAGGCCCCGCTGGTCGGGTTCGCTCGCCGCCCACGCCGCGGTGACGAACGCGGCTTCCGTGTGGCCCAGGTCCGTCCAGCCGGTGCGGCGTGAGGGCACGGCGACCACGCGCAGGCCCGTCCCGTCGGCGTCCGCGAGCCACCGGCGCAGCGGGGCCGACGCGAGCAGGGTCAGCGCGTCGCACCCGAAGACCGGCTCGAACACCGTCACGGCGTGCGCGGAACCGCGCTCGGCGTCGCCAAGCAGCTCGTGGTCGAGTGCCTGCGCCCGCAGGGACCGCTCGGCGCGACGGGCCGCCGTGCGCCCGGCCCCCTCCAGCCGTGCCAAGGCGCTCCGCCAGGCCGCGTCCAGGTCGAGCGGCCGGCCGCCCGCCGCGACCGCCTCGTCGTTGAGGCGGGCCAGCAGGTCGGGCCACAGGGGCGTGGGTGCGTCGCTTCCCGGGACCGCGCCGACCAGGCCGAACCCGAGGTCGAGGGCGCCACCGGGCACCTGCTGGCGCACCCACTCGGGCCCAGGGTGCAGTGCGGACCCGGGAGCCAGGGCGAGCGGGCGCAGGTACGTCGTCAGGGCCTGCGGCGTGACCGCGGCGTGGGCGCGCAGCCAGTTCCTCAGCCGTGGGCGCGTGTCGGGGTCGGCTGCCGCACGGTCTCCCACGATCGCCGTTGCAGCCTGCGCTGAGAGCTCGTGCTCGCCGGCCGGGCCGCTGACGCACAGGCCGTCGGCGGTGGGAACGAGGTCGACGTCGTCGAGGACACAGACTTCGAGCAGCGCGCGACGCACGAGCAGGCGCTGGTCGTCGGTGGTCCGCGACACCGTGGCAGGGGCCGTCGTCGTGTCGACCCGGGCGTCGCGGGACGGCGCGGGCGGGAGGGACGAGTCCGAAAGCACGTCACGAAAAGTAGCGAACCCAGGTCCAGTGCTCACGCTGAGTCAATTTTCTCCGTCCCTCCAGCCGGATCTTGGCAGCGCACCGGGGGATGTACGTAACGCTGAGTCACAGATGTGTGACTGGCGAGTCACGGACAGTGCTTCAAGTGGCCCGACCCCGAGAAGGAGACCAGGATTCCGGCCCGTGAGCCTGTGGCGCACCAAGTCTGTCGAGGCGTCCATCGCCGACACCGAGGAGCCGGAGCACGCCCTCAAGAAGGGCCTGGGTGCCCTGGACCTCGTCGTGTTCGGCGTGGGCGTCAGCGTCGGCGCGGGGATCTTCGTGCTGACCGGCCAGGCCGCCGCGGCGTACGCCGGGCCCGCGGTGGCGCTGTCCTTCGTCATCGCCGCCGTCGCCTGCGCCCTCGCCGCGGTCTGCTACGCCGAGTTCGCCAGCACCGTCCCCGTCGCCGGGAGCGCCTACACGTTCTCCTTCGCCACGCTCGGCGAGCTCGTGGCGTGGACCATCGGCTGGGACCTCGTGCTGGAGTTCGTCGTCGGCGCGGCGGCGGTGTCGACGTCCTTCTCCGCCTACCTGCAGGTGGTGCTGGGGCAGGTCGGCATCACGCTGCCCACGGCGATGACCGGCGTCGAGGAAGGCGTGGTCAACCTGCCCGCGGCGCTGCTCGTCCTGGCGCTGACTGCCGTCATCGCCACCGGCATCCGCCTGTCGAGCCGGCTCAACCAGGTGCTGACCGCGATCAAGGTGGCCGTGGTGCTGCTTGTCATCGTCGTCGGGGCGTTCTACGTCTCGGCGGCCAACTGGTCACCGTTCGTGCCGCCCTCGCAGGGCACGGGCGGGTCGGGCGGCAGTGAGGAGAGCGCCCTCACCGCTCCGCTCGTGCAGACGCTGTTCGGGCTGGAGCCCTCGGTCTTCGGCATGGGCGGTGTCGTCGCCGCGGCGGCGCTGGTCTTCTTCGCCTTCATCGGCTTCGACGTGGTGGCCACCACCGCGGAGGAGACCCGCAGGCCTCAGCGCGACGTGCCGATCGGCATCCTCGGCTCCCTGGCCGTGGTGACCGTGCTCTACGTCGCGGTGTCGCTCATCGTCACCGGGGTCCGGCCGTACACCGAGATCGACCCCGACGACGGCGCCCCACTCGCGACTGCCTTCACCGCTATCGGTGTGGGGTGGATGGGGTCGGTCGTGGCCATCGGCGCTTGCCTCGGCCTCATCGCCGTCACGATGATCCTCATCATCGGGCAGACCCGCGTGGCCTTCGCCATGGCCCGCGACGGGCTGCTTCCCCGCTCGCTGGCGCGCACCGACCCCCGCACGGGCACCCCCGTGCGCATCACGGTCATCACCGGCGCCGTCATCGCGGTGCTGGCCGCGTTCGTGCCGCTGTCCGAGCTGAGCCTGCTGGTGAACATCGGCACGCTGTTCGCCTTCATCCTCGTCTCGGTGGGCGTCGTCGTGCTCCGCCGCACCCGCCCTGACCTGCGCCGATCGTTCCGCGTGCCCGCCGTCGGCGTCGTCGCGACGCTGTCGGTACTGGCCTGCTCCTACCTCATGCTCAACCTCACGCTCGAGACGTGGCTGCGCTTCGTGGTGTGGATGGCGCTCGGCTACGTCGTGTACTTCGCCTACGCCCGCAGGCACAGCGTCCTGGCGCGGCACCCCGAGCGGACCGGCACCAGCACCCCTGACGAGAGGACGCGACGATGAGCACGCGCACCGACGACCAGACCGCGGGCGGTGGCCACGGGGGCGGCCACGGGGGCGGCCTGCAGAAGGGTCTGAGCCAGCGCCACCTCACGATGATCGCCATCGGGGGTGTCATCGGGGCCGGCCTGTTCGTGGGGTCGGGCGAGGTCATCCGCACCACCGGACCGGGGGCGTTCCTGACCTACGCCCTCACCGGCGTGCTGGTCATCCTCGTCATGCGGATGCTGGGGGAGATGGCCACGGCCAACCCCGGCACGGGCTCGTTCAGCGACTACGCCCGCTCGGCCCTGGGGAACTGGGCAGGCTTCTCCACCGCGTGGCTGTACTGGTACTTCTGGGTCATCGTCGTCGGCTTCGAGGCCGTGGCGGGCGCCCGCATCATCCAGCTCTACGCCCCCGGCCTGCCGCTGTGGCTGATCTCGCTCGTGCTCATGGTGCTCATGACCGTGACCAACCTCGTCTCGGTGAAGTCGTTCGGGGAGTTCGAGTACTGGTTCGCCGGCATCAAGGTCGCGGCGATCGTGCTGTTCCTCCTGCTCGGCGGCCTCTTCGTGCTCGGTGTGTGGCCGGGTGCGTCGATGAACTTCTCCGGCCTCACCAACGGCGCGCAGGGCAGCACGGGCTTCTTCCCCAACGGGGTCGGGGCGATCTTCAGCTCGATCGTCGTCGTCGTGTTTTCGATGGTCGGCGCCGAGATCGCCACCATCGCGGCGGCGGAGTCGAAGGACCCGGTGAAGGCCGTGGCGCGCGCCACCCGCAGCGTGGTGGTCCGGGTGGCGATCTTCTTCGTCGGGTCGGTCTTCCTGCTGGTGTGCATCGTGCCGTGGGACTCCGAGGAGCTGCGCGCCTCGCCGTATGCCGCGGCGCTGGGCGCGATGGGCATCCCGTACGCGCCGCTGGTGATGAACCTCGTGGTGCTCACGGCGGTGCTGAGCTGCCTGAACTCCGGCCTCTACACGGCATCGCGGATGCTCTTCGTGCTGGCCGACCGGCACGAGGCGCCGAAGGCGCTGGTGCGCCTGGGCCCCGGTGGCGTGCCGCGCGCGGCGATCCTCACCTCCACGGTGGTGGGCTTCCTGTGCGTGGTGGCGGCGGCCGTCGACGAGGAGGGCGTCTTCCTGTTCCTGCTGAACTCCTCCGGCGCGGTCATCCTCTTCGTGTACCTGCTCATCGCGGTGAGCCAGCTGGTGCTGCGCCGGCGCACCGACCCCGAGCGGCTCGTCGTGAGGATGTGGCTGTACCCGGTGCTGACCATTGCGGCGATCGTCGCCATCCTGGCCATCCTCGTGGCAATGGGCTTCAACGACGGCACCCGCACGCAGCTGTTCCTCAGTCTGGGCAGCTGGGCGGTGCTCCTGCTGCTGTTCGCCGTGACAGCCGGACGGCGCCGCGCCGCCAGGGAACGTCAGAGGGCAGCGACATCATGACGCCGTGAGCATCGAGGGAACCGCCTGGGGCGTGCTGTACAAGTCCGCGTACGGCCAGCAAGACCAACGCCCCTTCTCGCGCGCCACGCTGCAACGGGTGCTGCAGTTCGCGCGGCCGCACCGGGCGCGCATCGGGTGGTTCCTGCTCGTGGGGATCGTCGAGGCGGTGCTCACCGTTGCCACGCCCCTGCTGGCAGGCCGGGTGGTGCAGGCGATCACCGAGCGCGAGGCCACCAGCGTGGTGGTAGGGCTGGCGGTGCTCATCGCCGTCATCGCCCTGCTCGAGGCGGGCGCGAGCATGATCAGCCGGTGGCTGTCCGCCACGCTGGGGGAGTCGGTCATCCTCGACCTGCGCACCACCGTGTACGACCACGTGCAGCGCCAGCCGGTGGCCTTCTTCACCCGCACCCGGACGGGCGCGCTGGTCAGCCGGCTCAACTCCGACGTGCTCGGTGCCCAGCGCGCGTTCAGCGACACCCTGGTCGGCATCGTGTCCAACACGGTGACGCTCCTGCTGACGCTCGGTGTGATGCTCGCGCTGTCGTGGCCCATCACGGTGCTGGCCCTCGTGCTGCTACCGCTGTTCCTCCTGCCCGCACGCCGGGTCGGCCGCCGGCTGGCGGGCTTGCAGCGTGAGGCGGCCGGCCACAACGCCGCCATGACCGACCAGACCACCGAACGTTTCTCCGCCGCCGGCGCGACGTTGGTCAAGCTCATGGGAGACCCGGCCCGCGAGTCCGCCGAGTACGCCGGCCGCGCTGAGCGCGTGCGCGACATCGGCGTGCGCACCGCCGTCGTCTCCTTCTCCTTCGTCACCACGCTCGTGCTTGTCTCCAGCCTTGCGCTGGCGCTCGTCTACGGGCTGGGCGGCTTCCTTGCGCTGCGAGGCACCCTCGACGCGGGGACCGTGGTGAGCCTCGCGCTGCTGCTCACCCGGCTCTACGCCCCGCTGACGGCGCTGGCCAGCGCACGGCTCGACGTCATGCAGGCCCTCGTGAGCTTCGAGCGCGTCTTCGAGGTGCTCGACCTCGAGCCCCTCGTGCGCGAACGGCCCGACCCGGTCCCCCTGCCCGACGGGCCGCTCACCGTCGAGCTCGAGCGGGTCTGCTTCTCCTACCCCTCCGCCGAGCAGGTCTCGCTCGCGTCCCTGGAGGACGTCGCCGTCCTCGACCCCCGCGGCGGCACGCAGGTGCTCCACGGTGTCTCGTTCCGGGCCGAGCCCGGCCAGGTGGTCGCGCTCGTGGGCTCCTCCGGGGCCGGCAAGTCGACCACCGCCTCCCTGCTGCCGCGCCTGTACGACGTCGACACCGGCGCCGTCCGCCTCGGCGGAGTCGACGTGCGCGACCTGTCCTTCGCCGACCTGCGCTCCGCCGTCGGCGTGGTCACCCAGGACGGCCACCTCTTCCACGAGTCCCTGCGCTCCAACCTCCAGCTCGCCGCTCCCGGCGCCAGCGACGAGCAGCTGTGGGACGCCCTCGACCGCGCACGCCTGCGATCCGTCGTGGAGGAGCTGCCCGACGGTCTCGACACCGTGGTCGGCGAGCGCGGCTACCGCCTCTCCGGCGGCGAGCGCCAGCGCCTGACCATCGCGCGGCTGCTCCTGGCGTCCCCGCGCGTCGTCGTCCTCGACGAGGCCACCGCCCACCTCGACTCCACCTCCGAGGCCGCCGTCCAGGCCGCCCTGGGCGAGGCGCTCGCGGGGCGTACCGCGCTCGTCATCGCCCACCGGCTCTCCACGGTCCGTTCCGCCGACCTCATCCTCGTGGTGGAGCACGGGCGCATCGTCGAGCGCGGCACCCACACCGAGCTGCTCGCGCTGGGCGGCCGATACGCGGAGCTGCACGCCACGCAGTTCGCTGTCGGAGCCGGTGAGACGGCGGGGTCGGCTGGCTCGGCTGCTCAGGACGACGACGACGCGCGCCGTCGCGGGGAGCCCAGCCGTGCCTGACGCCACGCCGCGTTCGGTGATCAGCCCGATCGCTGACCTCACCCGCGACGACGTCGCCCGGCTCCGGCTGGTGAGTCAGCGCCTCGTGCCGCACCCGGTGCTCGGACTGCCCCCGGGCCCGGTGGAGGCGGTGGCGAACCTGCTGGCCGTGCAGGCCCAGGACCTACCCGCCGCGCACGTCGCCGTGGCGTCACGGACGCCGGGTCGTGACGCTGCCGCCGTGCGGGCCGCCCTCGACGACGGGCGGCTGGTCCGGACGTGGCCTATGCGCGGCACGCTCCACCTGCTCACCGCGGCCGACGCGGGCTGGATGACCCGCCTGCTCGGCCCTCGGGCCATGGCGGCGGCGGCCAAGCGGTGGCTCGACGTCGGCCTGGACGACGCCGCGTTCGACCGCGCGCTGGTCGTGGCTCGCGAGCTGCTGGCCGACGGCCCGGCGAGCCGCGACGAGCTGGGGGCGGCGTGGACCGGCGCCGGCTTCGAGCCGGGCAGCTCCACCACATACCGCCTGCTCAACGGCCTTGCGACGCGCGGTGAGCTGGTGCTCGGCCCCGTGCGTGGTGCCGACCAGCTGGTGGTGCTCGCATCGACGTGGCTGCCCGAGGGTTCCCGCCGCGAGCACGAGCCCGACGAGATGCTCTTCGCCGACCTGGTGGCCCGCTACGTCGCGGGTCACGGACCCGCGTCGGTCGCTGACCTCGTGCGGTGGAGCTACCAGACCACGGGGGCGGTGAAGAAGGCCGTTGCGGTGGCCGCCGCGTCTGGTCTGGTCGCGGCGGTGACGTGCGAGGGGCGGTCGTTGCTCGGCGGTCCCGATCTCGCCGGCCTCGTGGCCGACCTCGACAGCGTCCGCGCGGCCACCGAGGGTGTGCTGCTGACCGCCGCCTTCGACGAGCTCGTGCTCGGCTACGCCGACCGCACCGCCACGCTCAGCCCCGAGGAGGAGCGGCTCGTGGTGCCCGGTGGCAACGGCATGTTCAAGCCCGTGGTCGTGGTGGACGGGCGGGCCGTCGGCACCTGGGCGCGGACGGGCAGCAAGCGTGACCGGCTGGTGGTCACGCCCTTCGCCGGAACGCTGCCAGCCGCGGTCGAAGCTGCCTGCCAGGAGGCCTTCGCGGCGTTGCCTGCCGCGCTCCCCGGCCGCTGACCCCTCCGTGATCATGGACCCTGTGCGCACGCCCAGCCGTGATCATGGGCGGTTGGCCACTGGGGAGTCGAGCCTTCGGCTGGCGACCTGAAGAGTCGCGCAGAACGTGGCGATCGGTCGACCCCACCTGCGCCCGCTCGCTCCCGTGACGATCACTCGAAAATGACCGAGAGGTGCGCTGGGAGGTGACTCAGGCGGCCTGGGCTTCGGCGTCGGTGAGAGCGACGTGGAAGCCGAGGCCTTC
>NZ_QGDQ01000027.1 GCF_003149145.1 Quadrisphaera granulorum
ACCTGCGCTTGCGTCGACCACGCCGTCCACCCCAGCGCGGGAGCCAGTTCGGCGACCAAGTCCTCCAACCCCGCAGCAGCCACAGCGTCGGCGTGGCGCTGGAACGCCGCACCCACCCCCTCACCCACACCCTCACCCTCGTTGTCGTTGTCGCTGTCGCTGTCGGGGATCGGGGTGGGGCCGCGGCGGGCGCGGCGGTAGATCGGGGCCAGGGCGGCCAGGTCACGGATCCGGTTGGCGTGGGCAGCGCCGATGATCTCTTGCCCGGCGCGCATCCGCGTCAGCAGCAGGGCCGCGGCCGCGACCTCTTCCCGTTCAGCGCGTACCGCCGCCACCGCCGCCCAGGTCGCGGGCTCGCACGTGCTCAGCCAGGTGCAGAAGGCGGCGACGGCGGTGTCGGTGACCTCATCGGGACCGGGCAGGGCACGCAGGTGCTCATCGAGGTGGTCATAGACCGCGGCCAGTTCGGTCTGGGTCAGGCCCGCCGGGCCGGGCAGGCCACCGGCGGCTGCGGTGGCGCGGCGGGCGTGGTGGTGACGTTCGGTGCGGGGACCGCGCATCGGTGGCCGGTTCAGCACTCCGGGGATGCGGACGCGGCGGTGGGTGCGCCGCGGTGGGCGCGCAGGCAGCTCCGACAGCTCACCGGACGGCTCAGCAGAGGAGTCGGCGGGGGCTGTTTCCTCCTGCCCGCTACTCGGTTCTGCGCCGTCCATGCCGGCAAGCCTATCGCACAGGTGTTCGATCAGACAACCCCCAGTGGGGCTGTGACCTGGGCTGATGTGGTTTCAGGCGCGGACGCGCAGCCCTCGGGGGGTGGCCGTGAACCCTGCTGTCTCCAACGCCGCCCAAGCCGGCGGACGGCCGCCTAGCGCGGACGCACTTACTGTGAGGGGGTGACCGTCGCGCTGGGAATCCCCCGTCGCCGCACCACGGCGCCCGCGGAGCCTGGGACCGCGAGCATGCCGATGCTGCCCGCGGACCGCCCGCCGGTCGCCGCCGTCCCCGGGTTGCTGGACCGGCACGGTCGCACCGCCACAGACCTGCGCGTCAGCCTCACCGACCGCTGCAACCTGCGCTGCACCTACTGCATGCCCCCCGAAGGCCTGGACTGGACCCCCGCCAGCCAGCTCCTCAGCGACGAGGAAGTCATCCGCCTCATCACCATCGCCGTGACCCACCTCGGCATCACCGAAGTCCGCTTCACCGGCGGCGAGCCACTGCTGCGCAGAGGCCTCGAGAGCATCGTCGCGGCGACGTCAGCCCTGCGCACAGCACACGGCTCCGCCCCGGAAACCTCCCTGACCACCAACGCCCTCGGACTCACCCGCCGCGCCGCTGGCTTGGCGCAGGCAGGTCTGACCCGCGTCAACGCCTCCCTGGACACCCTCCAACCCGAGCGCTTCGCGCGGATCACCCACCGCGACCGCCTCCCCGACGTCCTCGCCGGCCTGCGCGCCGCCGCCGACGCCGGCCTCGGCCCGATCAAGGTCAACGCGGTGCTGTTGCGCGGCATCAACGACGACGAAGCCCCCGACCTGCTCACCTGGGCGCTGCGCGAGGGCTACCAGCTGCGGTTCATCGAGCAGATGCCCCTGGACCCGCACGGCGCCTGGGACCGCTCCCAGATGATCGACGCCGACCAGATCCTCACCTCCCTGGCCGCCCGCTTCGACCTGACCCCCGAGCCGAGCTCCGTACGCGGCTCCTCCCCGGCGGAGCTGTGGCACGTACGACCCCTGGGAGCCGTCCAAGATGAGGACGACGACGAGCCGCGCGGCACCGTCGGCGTCATCGCCTCGGTGACGCGCCCGTTCTGCGCCGACTGCGACCGCACCCGCCTGACCGCCGACGGGCAGGTCCGCGAGTGTCTGTTCGGTTCCCGCGAGCACGACCTGCGCTCCCTGCTGCGCTGCGGCGCCACTGACGCCCAGCTAGCTGACGTCTGGCGTGCGGCGATGTGGGGCAAGGTCGCCGGGCACGGCAGCGATGACCCCGCCGCCGTCGGGTTCGACCAGCAGGCTCCCCAGCCGACGCGCCCGATGAGCGCGATCGGTGGCTGAGGTGGAACTGCTGGTGCGCTACTTCGCCGGCGCCGCGGCTGCAGCGGGCACCGACGAGGAAGTGGTGCAGATTGCTGTGGGTGCCACCGCTGAGGACCTCCTCGCCGTACTGGCCGGACGGCATCCGCGTCTGGTCCCGGTGCTCGAGGTCGCCAGCCTGCTCGCTGACGAGCTCGTGGTCCGCGACCGCACAGCGGCGCTGGCGACCACAGCCGGACGGCGGCTGCAGGTCGACGTGCTGCCGCCCTTCGCCGGCGGCTGACGTCGCCTCACGAGGAGGGTGAGTCGGTCGCGCTGGCTGACGTCTCCTGCAGCGGGCTCGGCTCGCTGGTCGCAGTGGTTGAGGTGGTCGCGCTGGCCGAGGTGGCTGCCGTGGCCGGGGCAGTAGCGGTCGGAGCAGTAGCGGTCGGGGTGGGCGCCGCGGACTGCGTCGCGGACTGCGTTGCGACAGCTGTCGCCGTCACTGTCGGGCTCGCGCTCGGGCGTTCCACCTCGCCCCAGGTGCCCGCGGTGACGGTCACTCGTTCCACCGCCGTGGCGCTGAGGGTCGCCCCGGTGGTCCCGGACCCCGCGGCGGTGGCGACCACCCCCAGGGCAGCCACCGCCAGCACCCCGGGTACCGCAGTCCGGCGACGGAACGTCATGGTGAACCGGGCCCCAGCGGCGCGGCGAGAGGGCCGCTGCGCTGCACGTCCACCGGGGCGAGGGCGCGCAGCTGCGACACCGCCTCGTGGACGACGGCGGGTGCCGCGGTGACCGCCACGCTGACCGTGCTGTCGGTGCTGGCGATGACGGTGCCGGCGTGTTCCTCGAGCACGTGCTCCAGGGCGTCCGCGTCGAGTCCCCCGGCGACGTGCAGCGTCACCACGGCCAACTCGCGGCTGGCCGTGCGACCGGTCCACCCCGGGATGGGCTCGGTAGCCGCCGAGGCCAGGCGGGCGCGACGCCGCTCGCGGGCGACACCGGCCACCTGGCACACGGCGTAGACGAGCAGCCCGGCGCCGGCCAGGAGCAGGGCGAGCCCCCGCTGGGGCACACCGCCGGCGCTGCCGCTCAGCAGGTTGCTCACCCAGCCGACCCACGGCACGGAGTACCAGAGTCGGCCTCGGACGGCGCTGGCCGGCACGGGCTGGTCGTCGTCGTCGTTCGCGTCGCCCCGGGTGGTGAGTTCCACTGCCCCGGAGGCGTCGTGACCGATCGCCACGACACGGTGGGTGATGAGCGATCCGCCACCGGCCACCTCGTACGTGACCACGTCGCCGATGTGCAGCGCGCCCGCCTCGACGGGCCGCACCACCGCCACCGACCCCGCGGGCATCCCCGGCGCCATGCTGCCGGTGAGCACCACGAGCGATGTCGCCCCCGTCAGACGGGGCACGACGACGACGGCGGCGAGCGCCGCGAGCACGCACAGCAGCACGCCGACCGCGAGCGCGGTGGCAGCCGCGCGGGCGGGTCGGCGTGCTGCCGCGGGCCGCCGGGACGCGGCGGGCACCGCGCAGTGGCGCCCGGTGCGCGCGGGCGTGGCCGGCGCCATCGGTCAGGCCGTCGGGGAAGCGCTGCTCGTCGCGGGAGACGTGGCGGTGCTGGCCGCGGGAGACGGCGCCGCCGCCACGACCTGCGCGAGCCGCAGGCGGACGTCGAAGCTGGAGGTGTCCGACTGCACGGCGTTGTTGTCGTCGCGCAGCGGCAGCGTGAGCGTGAGGCGAACGCAGGCCGCCGTCGCCGGGGGCACCGGGGCCAGACCGGAGAAGTCGAAGTAGCGGGGCCCGTTCACCACGGCCGCCAGCGAGTCGGGGGCCGGCAGGTAGGTCTCGACCACGGTGGAGGTGGTCGTCGAGCCAGGCTTCGTGACGATCTTGGTGGTGGTCACGGGGGCGGTCGGCAGGGGACCGACGAGCACACCGGGGCCTCCGGCGGTGGCGGCCGGGCAGCGTGCGTCGACGTTCTTGCCGGCGACGGCGGGGAACGCGACCGCGGAGATCAGCGCCTGGTTGGACAGGTCTCCGAACTTGCCGGAGTTGCTGTCGCAGTCGTCGTCGAACTGCTTCTCGTCGCCGCTGCAGCCGTTCTCGCGGTCCACGAGGTTGGCCAGCTCCGCGCCGAGGGAGGCGGGGGTGGCGCTCTTGTTCTCCACGAGGAAGGTCTGGGAGACGCCGGCGCCGCCGGGCACGAGCGAGCCGCTGCTGGCGGAGCCGGCGCTGGCCACGCCCACGGAGAAGCTGGCGGCGGAGACGCGGGACGCCTCGACGGTGCTGGTCGAGGAGAAGGCGGCGTACGTGGTGCCTGCGCCGAGCAGCGCGAGCGCGCCAGCTCCGGCCAGGGACGCCTTGAGGATGCGGCCGTTCATCGGGCCTCCTGGTGTGCGCCCGATCGGGCGGCGCGGGTCGTTCCCGCGCAGTACCGCCAGCGTCAGGCGCGGCGGCGCATCCGGTCATCGTCGAAATCGATGAAACCCGCCCGGCGGGCGGCCGCGGCGGCGGCCAGCTGAGAGCGCACGCCGAGCTTGGTGAGCACGGCACGGATCTGGGTGCGCACGGTCGCCTCGGACACGCAGGCGTCGCGGGCGATATCCGCGGCGGGCACGCCGTCGACGAGGGCGTCGAGCACCGCCTGCTCGCGCGGGGTGAGGGAGCGGAACGGGGCCAGTGCGCGGTCGGCGGCGGCAGCGGCGTGCAGCAGGGCGGCCCTCTGTGCGGGGGTGTGCAGGTCGGCCCCCGCGGCGGCGCGTTCTACAGCGCTCACGACGTCGGGCAAGGGCCGCTGCTTCGAGACCACCCCGCGGGCGCCGGCACGCAGGCAGCGGCCCCACCGGGCAGGGTCTTCCTCGGCAGTGAGCACCAGGACGGGGACGGCGGGAGCGAGGCGGCGTAGCAGTCGATCGCCACCGGCCGGGTCGCGCGCGCCAAGGTGGAGGTCGAGGACGACGACGTCGGGCGGCTGTGAGGCGAGCTCTGCCACGAGCGCAGCGTCGTCCGGTGACGTGGACAGCGCCGGCAGCTCGGGGCGGTGGCCGACGGCCGCGAGAGCGGCGGCAAGCGCCTGGGAGAGCAGCTGGTGGTCGTCGAGCAGCGCGACGCGCAGGCCGCTCACCGGGCGAGCGTCCGCTCGGGTCGGGGTGCCGTGGCGGCGCCGGCGGGCAGGCGGAGTTCGAAGGTCGCCCCGCGGTCGGACTCGAGCAAGCGCAGCGAGCCCCCGTCGGCCTCGGCGAGGAGCTGCGCGGAGGCCAGGCCGAGCCCCGTGCTGGTGGGGTCGGCGGTGACGCCGGCGGTGAAGAGGCTGGTGTGCAGGGGGGCGGGCACGCCGGGGCCGTCGTCGGTGACGGTGAGCACCGCGGACTGCCCACCGGGCTCGGTGCTGACGGCGACGCTCAGGTGCACGGCCGCCCCGGGCGCGTGGCGCTGGGCGTTGTCGAGGAGGTTGGCGACGACGCGGCGCACGGCGTCTTCACTGCCGAGCGCGAGCACCGGCGGTCCGGGCTGGGGGCCAGTGACCCGCAGACCGCGGGCCCGCCAGGCCGTGACCACCGGATCAGCGGCGGAGCGCAGGTCGACGACGCCGGGCGTTCCTGTGGGCGGCGGGGCTGCGTCGGCGAGGAGGCGCTCCACGCGGTGGAGCTCCTCGTGGACGGCTACCACGAGGTCGCGGCGGGTGGCGCCGGGCAGCACCGCGGGCTGCTCCCCCGTGAGGACGGCGCTGGCTGCGCGGACCGCGGCGAGCGCGCTGCGGGCGTCGTGACGGCGCAGGCGGTCCTCTGCGAGGTCGGCGGCCCACCGTTGCTGCCCGGCGACGGCCCGCAACCCCCTCACCTGCTGGGCGCGCAGCGCGGCCCGCAGGCTGGCCAGGGCACCGCACAGCGCAGCCCCGCCGGTGGCGCCCAGGGCGGCCGGCCACAGCAGCGGCCAGGGCGCAGCGGCCAGCCCGTCGGGCGCCGGCCAGGGAGACCATCCGGCGCCCGTGAGCAGAGCGGCTCCCGCGCCGGCGGCGAGCACGAGCCCGCTACTGCCGAGCAGCGCTGCGCCCGGCCGCAGGTCGGTGCGGACGGCAGCAGCGCGGCGCGCGGCGCGGGCGTGGGGGGCGGCGGCCAGCAGGCCCGCTGCCAGCGCAACGGCCGTGACCGGTGCTGTGGCCTCCGGCGCGGCGACACCGCTGCTGAGCCACGCGGTGAGGGGACCGACCCCACCGGCGAGGGCCAGGGCCAGCGCGGCGTGCGCGGGTCTGCTGCGCCCGCCGACGCGCCAGGCGCACAGCAGCAGGACCGTGGCGATCACGAGGGGTGCGACGGCCACCGCAGCGGCCACCGGCGGATCTGGCGCCACGGCGGCGATGCCCGTCGCGCCGACAGCCCCCGCTGCGGCGCTCTGAGCGAGCTGTCGGGCAGGAACGGGCTTCTCGGGCACGGCAGCCCGGCGATCGGGGCCGCAGTACATCGGACCCTCCACGATTCCCCTCCACCCCTTGAGGCGCATCCGCCACACCAGTCACAGGTGACGGTAGGGAGGGACGGCGATCAGGTCACGGAGGCGCGCCGCAACGAAAGATCAGGGGCAGGCGACCCACTCGTCGGTGCCATCGGCGAGGAACTGGTGCTTCCACACCGGCAGGCGTTCCTTCACCTCGTCGACCAGGACGGCGGCCGCGGCGAACGCCTCCCTGCGGTGCGCCGCGGAGACCGCCACGGCCAGTGCTACCTCGCCGACCGCCAGCGGTCCGATCCGGTGGGAGACCGCGACGGCATCGACGGGGTGGGCCGCCGTGACGTCGGCGACCACCTCGGCCAGCGTGCGGGCGGCGGTGGGGTGGGCCACGTAGACGAGGCGGTCCACCGCGGCGCCGTGGTCGTGGTCGCGCACGATGCCCGCGAAGGTCACGACGGCGCCCGCGGCGCGGGTCTGGACGAGGTCGGCATGCTCCGCGACGTCGAGCGGAGACTCGGTGACCACGGCCAGCGCCACGCGGCGGGCGGGCTCGTCGAGGCGGTCGGGGGCGCCGGTGGGAGCTGTCACGGGGCCAGGGTAGGTCTGGTGTCGACGTCGGCCCCGTCGTCGAGGTCAGCGCACTCGACCAGTCGGGCGCCGGCGCTGCGCAGGTAGGGGCCTGCACCACGGTCCCCCCGGGCCGCGGCGGCCGCTGCCGACCAGTGCGCACGCCCGATGAGGACGGGGTGCCCGGGCCGCCCGGCGTAGGTGGCCCGCGCCAGCGCGGAGACGGGGCGGCCGGTGGAGGAACTGGCGCTCAGCACCCTGCGCACCACGGCGGGGTGCAGGCCCGGTGTGTCGACGAGCGCCACGAGCGCGGTGGCCGACGGCGGCTCGTGAGCTGCGAGGGCGAGCAGGCCCGCGCGCAGGGACGCGCTCATGCCCTCCTCCCAGTGCTCGGCGACGACGACGGCGACCTCGCTGTCGACGGGCACCAGCTCGCGCGCGCGCTCGGCCTGCGCACCGAGCACCACGAGCACCCGGTCGCAGCCGCCGTCGCGCAGCGCGCGGACACGCTGGACCAGCCACGGCTCGCCGTCGTCGTCGTGAGCCAGCGCCTTGGGTCCGCCGAAGCGGGTACCTGCGCCGGCGGCCAGCAGCAGACCGGTGGTGCCGGCCGGATCGGGCCAGTTCGGCCGGCGCCGGCGGACGCCCTCCCGCTTGGCGCGCTGGGTGACGCGGAGGCCGGAGGCCACGAGTCGGCGCGTGAGCTCGCGGCCTCCCACGGGCTGGGCACCTGCGGCGACGAGGGCGGGGACCAGGACGTCGGGGACGTCGTAGTGGTCGGCGTCGAAACTGCGCGCGGGCACGCCGGCGGCTCGGGCGAAGGCGTGCAGCTCGTCGAGGGAGGTGTCGCTGACGAGGTGCGCCCACAGGCGGCCGTGCGCGGGCCAGCGCGCGTCGTCGACCAGCACCGCCACCGGGCGAGGCTACGCGAGCAGCGAGGCGGCGGCGGGGTCGAGCACCACCGTCGCGCGAGGGTGCAGCTGGAGCAGCGACGCCGGGCAGGCGACGTCGACGGGTCCCTCGAGCGCCGCAGCCAGCGCCTGCGCCTTCGCGGCGCCGCTCGCGACGAGGACGAGCTCGCGGGCAGCCGCGATGGTGGCCAGGCCCTGGGTGAGGGCGGCTACGGGCACCGCCGAGACGTCGCCACCGAAGTAGCGGGCGTTGTCCTCGCGGGTGCGCGGCGCCAGCTCCACGAGACGGGTGCGGCTGTCGAAGGGTGAGCCCGGCTCGTTGAAGGCCAGGTGCCCGTTGCCGCCGATGCCGAGCACCTGCACGTCCACCCCGCCAGCTGCGGCGATCGCCTCCTCGTAGGCGAGGGCCGCAGCCGCGTGGTCACCGGTGTGCGGGTCCGGCCCGAGCACGGCGTGGTCGGCCAGGGGCACATGCACCTGCAGGTCGCGCCGCACCACCTCGCGGTAGGACTCGGCGTGGCCGGCGGGGAGCCCGACGTACTCGTCGAGGAGGAACCCCTGCAGCAGGCTGGCATCCACCTCACCTGCGCGTACCCGCTCGCCGAGGGCCCGGTACAGGCGGAGCGGGCTGCCACCGGTGGCGATACCGAGGACGGCGCGCCCCCGCTCGGCCACCGCGCGCTGCAGGGCGGCCGTGACGGCGTCGGCCGCCAGGTGGGCGGCCTGCTCCTCGGGGACGACGAGCACCCGCACCGCCGCGGCGCTCCTCACTTGAGGGCTCCTGCGACACCGTCGGCGACGAACCACCGGGAGAGGAAGAGGAACGCGACCATGATCGGGATGACTGCGAGCAGCGCACCCGCCATGACCATCGAGTAGTCGGTGCCGAAGCTGACGTTGAGCTGCGCCAGCGATGTCTGCAGCGTCTGGACGTTGGGGTTGACCAGCACGATGAGCGGCCAGACGTAGTCGTTCCAGGCAGCGACGAACGTGAAGATCGCCAGGAAGGCCAGGCCGGGCCTCGTCGTCGGCAGAGCGACGTGCCACCACTGCCGGAAGAAGCCGCAGCCGTCCATGCGGGCGGCGTCGAGCACCTCGTCGGGCACCGACGTCGACATGTACTGACGCATCCAGAACACCCCGAACGCGTTGGCCGCTGCCGGCAGCACGAGCGCCTGCAGCTGCCCGACGAAGCCGAGCTCGCGCATGATGATGAACTGCGGGATCAGCGACAGCTGCGCGGGCAGCATGAACAGCAGCAGGAGCAGGCCGAACAGCGCGCGTCGCCCCGGGAACTCGAACTTGGAGAACGCGAACGCCGCCAGCGAGTCGAGGGTCAGGACGGCGCCCGTCGTCACGACGGCTACGAGCGCGGTGTTGCCGAGCGCGCCCCAGAAGTCGATCCGGGCGAAGACGTTCTGCAGGTTCTCGAGCAGGTGAGTCCCCGGAACGAGCTTCGGCGGTGTGGAGAAGATGTCCCGCGTGGTGTTGGTGGCCATGACCACCGACCAGTAGAAGGGAAACAGGGCGACGACGACGCCGACCCACAGCACGAGGTGCGGCACGAGCGAGCGCCAGTGACGGCGGAGGGGGCGCGCAGCACGCATCAGGAGTCCTCTCCGGCACGGGCCAGACGGAAGTTGATGACCACGAACACGAGCACCACGGCAAAGACACCGAGGGCGATGGCTGCGCCGTAGCCGTAGTCGTTGTTGTTGAAGGCCTGCTGGTAGAAGTACAAGACCATCGTCAGCGCGCCCTGCCCCGGACCACCGGAGTTGGGGTTCACTGCCGTGTTGGACCCGAAGAGCACCTGCGGCTCGGTGAAGGTCTGCAGGGTCGTGATGGTGGAGATCACCGTGGTGAAGAGGATGACGGGCCGCAGCAGCGGCACGGTGATGGAGAAGAAGGCTCGCACCGGGCCGGCGCCGTCGAGCTGGGCCGCCTCGTAGACGTCACCGGGGATGGCCTGCATGCCCGCCAGGTAGAGGATCGCGTTGTAGCCGCACCACTGCCAGGTGATGAGCACCGCCACGACCACCTTCATGGCCCACGGGTCGCTCAGCCACGGGACCCCGGTCAGCCCGACGGCTTCCAGCAGCTGGTTGACGAGGCCGAACTGCTCGCTGAACAGCGCACCGAAGAACAGCGTGACCGCCACGATCGAGGTGACGTTGGGCAGGAAGAACGCCAGCCGGTAGAACGCCTTGAGGCGCGTGACGTTGTTGATGAGCGCCGCGAGGACCAGCGCCATCGCGAGCATGGGGAACGTCCCCAGCACCCAGATGACGAGGGTGTTGAAGAGCGCCCTGCGGAACGTCGCGTCCTGCACGAGGAACTCGAACTGGCGCAGGCCGACGAACTCCGAGGCTCCGATGCCGCCCAGCACGCTGTACTTCTGGAAGGACAGCCACACCGAGAAGCACACCGGGATGAGGACGAAGACGCCGAAGAGCACGAAGAACGGCGCGATGGCCAGGTACACCGGGCCGAGCCTCTGCCGCGACCCGCCCCGGCGCCCGCCTGGCGGGCAGGGCCTGCCCGCTCTCACTTCACGCCGGCGCGGTCGGCGACCTGCTTCGCGGCGGCCACCGCGTCGGTCCAGGCGGCAGCCGGGTCCTTGCCACCTTCGACATTGGAGAGCTCGGTGTAGTAGGGCGCCGCGATGGCAGCGTTGTTGGGGTCGTCGTAGACGGTCGGCAGCGCCTGTGCGGCCGGTCCGAAGACCTCGATCGTGGCCTGCCCGCCGTAGAAGTCCTGGCCGGCGGTGAGCGCTGGGAGTGCGTAGGCGGCCGTGGTGGCCGGGAAGACGCTGGCGTCCGTGAAGCTCTTCGCCGCGTTCTCGGGGGTGAGGAGAGTCTTGATGTAGTCGAAGGCCGCCTGCGGGTTGCGGCACGCGGTCGTCAGTGCGAGGAAAGATCCACCGATGTTGGCGGGGCCGCCCGGAGTTCCCGTGACCCGCCACTTCCCCGAGGTGTCGGGGGCTCCGCTGGCGATGTCCAGCCCGAACCAGGCCGGGCCGACGTGCCCGACGATGCTGCTCGCGGCGAGGGCCTGGTTGTAGCCGGTGCTGTCGTAGATGCCGGCGGAGACACCGTCGGTGTGGCTCTGCACGGCGAGGTCCCAGGCCTTCTTGACGGCGGTGCCGTCACCGGCCCACGCGCCGGCCTTGGTCACGAACGTCTCCGGCTGCTGCGCCAGCGCCGCAGCGAAGACGTCTGTGGTGTTGCGCACCGAGGTGGCGCCGGTGGCGGCCTTGACGGTCTTGGCGGCCTGGAACCAGCCGTCCCAGGTGGCCACGAGCTGGCCGGCGGCCGTCGGGTCCGTCGGCAGACCGGCCTTGGCCCAGGCGTCCTCGCGGTAGTAGGTGGCGGTGGGGCCGAGGTCGATCGGCAGGCCGATCTGCTTGCCGTCGGCCGTGGTGGCCGCGGCGTACTTGGCGGCCGCGAAGGAGGAGGCGATGTCCTTCGCGCCGAGCTCGTTGAGGTCGAGGAAGGCACCGGCCTGGGTGAGGAAGGAGGGCATGTCTTCGCCCTTGATCCCGGTGATGTCGGGCACGGACTGGCCCGAGGAGAGCGTGGTGGTGAGGCGCTGCTTGAAGTCGCCACCGATGATCGACTTGGTGATCTTCACGCTGCTCGCCACGGACGCCGCGACATCGTCGACGACCTTCTCGGAGATGGCGCCCGCCCAGATCCAGAAGGCGAGCTCTTTGCCGTCACCGGACCCACCGGAGCCGCCCGAGCCGCAGGCGCTGAGCGCCCCGGTACCGGCCAGGCCGAGGAGGCCGGACGTGAGGAGGAAGGACCTGCGGGACACGTTCACGGGACGCTCCTGGGGTGAGCCGGCGCTGGCTGATCGCCGCGTCGTTCTGTGAAGGATTCTGAACGAGTTTGGCGATCCGTGGGGGGAAGTTAGCCTTCACCTGAAGAAGTTCGCAAGGTAGTGTCCAGAACATGCTCGCCGAGCGCCGCCAGCAGCTGATCCTCAGCATCGTCCGTTCCGACGGGCCGGTGTCGATCACCACGCTCGTCAACAGGCTCGGCCAGAGCGCCGCGACCATCCGTCGCGACCTCATCGCCCTTGACGAAGAGGGCCTGCTCAAACGCGTCTACGGCGGCGCCGCTCCGCTGCCGGACGAGCGCGACGAGCCGTTCGCCCAGGTCGCCGATGTGCACGTGCCCGAGAAGCGAGCCGTGGCCGCCGCGTGCGCCGAGCTTGTCCGAGACGGTCAGACGGTGCTGCTCGACATCGGCACCACGGCGCACCAGGTGGCGTCTCTCTTGCACGGCCGGCAGATCACGGTCGTCACGACGAACATGGCCGTCTTTGACGAACTTCGCGACGACGACGCCGTCGAGCTCGTCGTCCTCGGCGGGGTCCACCGGCGCCAGTACCGCTCACTCGTGGGATTCCTTGCTGAGGACGCTCTGCGCCAAGTCCGTGCAGATGTGCTGGTGCTCGGCACCAGCGGCATCGCCCCCGACGGCTCCGTGATGGACACGACCATCGTCGAGGTGCCCATCAAGCGGGCCATGATCGCCGCTTCGGAGCGGGTCATCCTCGCGGCCGACGCCTCGAAGTTTCCCGGCTCCGGTGTCGCGAGGGTGTGCGAAGCGAGCGCCCTCGACGTCGTCGTCACGGGAGCCGACGCCGACCCCACCAGCTGCGCCGCCCTCGAAGCGGCCGGCGTCGACGTCCGGCGGGTGCCGGTGCCCGCTCCGTCGACGCCCAGCCGCCTCACCGCCGTCTGACCTGTTCCGAAGACCTGAGGAGTCCCGTGCACGACGACACCCGCCACGTCGCGAAGCGCGTCGAGCGCATCCTGCTCGAGCGCATCGTCCCGGCGGTCTACCGCGAGACCACCCCGCTGCAGCTGGAGGTCTGGCACGTCCCCGGCGAGCCCGTCCCGGTCTCCGACGCGCTGACCGCCACCTACGAGCCGTTCGCTGCGGGGACCCGCTGGGGACGTCCGTGGTCGACCAGCTGGTTCAGGCTGCGTGGGACCGTGCCGGAGGCGTGGGCCGGGCAGCGCGTCGAGGCGGTCATCGACCTCGGCTTCGTGGGCGACTGGCCGGGCAACCAGGCCGAGGGCCTCGTCCACACCGCCGACGGTGTGCCGGTCAAGGGCGTGGCCCCGCGCAACCAGTACGTGCCGATCGCGCGTCCCGCCGCCGGCGGGGAGCGCGTCGACCTGCTGCTCGAGGCCGCCGCGAACCCCGACATCCTCGCGAAGGGCATGGTCCCGACGCCGCTGGGCCACCCCGACACGGCGGGAACGGACCCGATCTACAGGTTCGAACGGGCCGACCTCGCCGTCCTGGACGAGGAGGTCTACGCCCTCCAGCTCGATGTCGAGGTGGCGCGCGAGCTGGCCGAGGAGCTGAGCGTGGGAGACCCGCGCCGCGCGGAGCTGCTCTTCGCCCTCGAGCGCTGCGTCGACGCGCTCGACCTCGCCGACGTGTCCGGCACCGCCGCCGCCGCGCGCGCAGCGCTCGCCCCGGCGCTGGCCAAGCCCGCCACCGCCAGCGCCCACGTGGTCTCCGCCGCTGGTCACGCCCACATCGACTCCGCGTGGCTGTGGCCGCTGCGCGAGACGATGCGCAAGAACAGCCGCACCTTCTCCAACGTCGCGGCGCTCGCGCAGGAGTACCCCGACCTCGTCTTCGCGTGCTCCTCCGCGCAGCAGTACGCGTGGACGCAGGAGCGCTACCCCGTCGTCTTCGAGCGGATCAAGGAGGCGATCAAGGCTGGCACCTGGGCGCCCGTGGGCGGCCAGTGGGTCGAGGCGGACGGCAACCTGCCCGGCGGCGAGGCCCTCGCCCGGCAGATCGTCGTCGGGACGAAGTACTTCCGCGAGCAGCTCGGCGTGGAGCCCCACGGCGTGTGGCTGCCCGACTCCTTCGGCTACACCGCCGCCTACCCGCAGCTGGCGCGCCTGGCCGGGTTCGACTGGTTCCTCACCCAGAAGATCTCCTGGAACGAGACCAACAAGTTCCCCCACCACTCCTTCTGGTGGGAGGGCATCGACGGGTCGCGGATCTTCACGCACTTCCCGCCCGCCGACACCTACAACGGCAACTTCGACGGCGCCGAGCTGGCGCACGTGGTGCGGAACTTCCAGGACAAGGGCCGCGCGACGACGTCGCTGTACCCGTTCGGCCACGGCGACGGCGGCGGCGGCCCCACCCGCGAGATGGTGGAGAAGGCGCGGCGCACCGCCGACCTCGAGGGCAGCCCCCGCGTGGTCATCGAGCACCCCGACGCGTTCTTCGCCCGCGCGCGGGCCGAGTACGCCGACGCGCCCGTCTGGTCCGGTGAGCTGTACCTCGAGCTGCACCGCGGCACGTACACGTCGCAGGCGAAGACCAAGCGCGGCAACCGCCGCAGCGAGCACCTGCTGCGCGAGGCCGAGCTGTGGGCCACCGCCGCTGTCCTCGGCTCGGGCGCCGCCTACCCGGAGATCGAGCTGGACGCCCTGTGGAAGACGGTGCTGCTGCACCAGTTCCACGACATCCTCCCCGGCTCCTCCATCGCCTGGGTGCACCGCCAGGCCGAGGAGACCTACGCCCGCGTGGCCGCCGAGCTGGGCGCGCTCGTGGAGGGCGCCGCTGCTTCGCTGGCGTCACCGTCCTCGGGCAGCGGTGCCTCGGCGGTGTCGCTGCTCAACACCTCGCCGCTGCCGTTCCGCGGTGTCGCTCTGCTCCCGTCCGGGACCACAGAGCTCGACGACGACGAGCGCGGCCAGCGCCTGGCCGACGGGCGCACCGCTGTGCTGGCGGCGGTCGACGCGCAGGCGGCCTCACCGCTGGGCGCGGGTGACGTCGCCGTCCTCGGGGTGAGCGTCGAGCAGGGCGACGGCGGCCTCGTGCTCGACAACGGGGTGCTACGCGTCGTCGTCGACACCGACGGGCTGCTGCCGTCCGTGCGCGACGTCACGACCGGCCGCGAGCTCGTGGCGTCGGGGCACCGGGCGAACCTCCTGCAGCTGCACACCGACTTCCCCAAGTACTGGGACGCCTGGGACGTCGACGCCCACTACCGCCGCCAGGTCACCGACCTGGTGGCAGCGGAGTCCGTCGAGGTGGTCGACTCCGGCCCGCTCGTGGCGTCGGTCAGGGTGGTCCGCACCTTCGGGGCGAGCCGCCTGGAGCAGCTGCTCGTGCTGCGCGCCGGCTCGGACCGCCTCGAGGTCGAGACCGACGTCGACTGGCACGAGCGCGAGAAGATGCTCAAGGCCGCCTTCCCGCTGGACGTGCACGCCGAGCGCTTCTCCTCCGAGATCCAGTTCGGGCACGTCGTGCGGCCCACGCACACCAACACCAGCTGGGACGCCGCCCGCTTCGAGGTGGCCGCGCACCGCTGGGTGCACGTGGGCGAGCCGGGCTTCGGCGTCGTCGTCGCCAACGACTCCACCTACGGCCACGACGTCACCCGCTCCGCGGTGGGCGGCGGCGCCGGGGAGCCGGCGAGCACGTGCACCACCGTGCGCCTGTCGCTGCTGCGCGCGCCCCGCGTGCCCGACCCCGAGGCCGACCAGGGCAGCCACCGCTTCACCTACGCGGTGGCGCCCGCCGCCACGCCGCGCGAGGCGCTGCGCCACGGGTACGAGCTGAACCTGCCGCTGCGTGCCGTGGCCGGGTCGGTGTCCGTGCCGTCCGTGGCGACGACGACGAGCGGCGACGCGCTGGTCGAGTCCGTGCGCCTGGCCGACGACGGCTCCGGTGACGTGCTGCTGCGCGTCTACGAGCCGACCGGCGCCCGGGGGGCGAGCACGCTCCACCTGGGGTTTGCTGCGGCGTCCGCGCACGTCGCGGACCTGCACGGCACCGCGCTGCAGGGGGCCACGGCGGAGGAACTCGAGATCTCCGAAGCCGGTGACGTGCAGCTGCTGCTGCGCCCGTTCCAGGTGCTCACCCTCCGGGTCTCGCGCGCCTGACTCCCGCTCCCCGTCCGTGATCATGGGCCTCCGCCACCCCCGCGGTGGCGGAGGCCCTTCCCGTGGAGGCACCTCGTGGCCATGTTCGACCCCACCGCCCAGCGTCCTGCCGCGTACCGGCGGTTCGTCCGCCCGGTGCCGAAGTGGTTCACCGACGCCAAGCTCGGGATCTTCGTCCACTGGGGCGCCTACTCCGTGCCGGCGTGGGCGGTGCCGCTCGGCGAGCACGGCGGCAGCCACGACGACTGGTTCCTGGGGAACCCCTACGCCGAGTGGTACGCCAACACCATCCGCATCCCGGGCTCCCCCGCGGCGCAGCACCACCGCGAGGTCTACGGCGACGCGCCCTACGACGACTTCCTCGACGCCTGGCACGCGGAGGCCTTCGACGCCGACGCGCTCGTGGCCCTGTTCGCGCGCGTCGGCGCCCGCTACGTGGTGCCCACCACCAAGCACCACGACGGCATCACCCTCTGGGACGCGCCCGGCACGGGCACGCGCAACACCGTGGCCCGTGGCCCGCGCCGCGACCTGGTGCGCGAGTTCGAGCGGGCGACGCGGGCGGCCGGGCTGCGGTTCGGCGTGTACTACTCCGGCGGCCTCGACTGGCACGCCGCCGACACCGGGCCCATCTGGGACGCCGACGACGACTCCGGCGCCCGTCCGCTGGACGCCGCGTACGCCGCCTACGCCTCCGCCCAGGTGCGCGACCTCATCGAGCGCTACGCCCCCGATGTGCTCTGGGGTGACATCGACTGGCCCGACGCCGGCAAGCCCGAGGGCCCGCTGTCCTTCACGCACCTGCTCGACGCCTTCTACGCGAGGTGCCCCGAGGGGGTCGTCAACGACCGGTGGGGCCTGACCCACTGGGACTTCCGCACCAGCGAGTACCAGGCCGGGACCGCCCTCGAGGGCGACCAGGCGTGGGAGAACTGCCGCGGGATCGGGCTGTCGTTCGGGTACAACCGGAACGAGGGCCCGGAGCACCACCTCGACGGGCCGGCAGCGGTCCGCCACCTCGTGGACGTCGTCTCGCGCGGCGGCAACCTGCTGCTCAACGTCGGTCCGGACGCCGCGGGGCGGATCCCGGAGCTGCAGCTGCGGTGCCTGGAGGGGCTGGCGGCGTGGATGGCGGTGAACAGCCCCGCCGTGCACGACACGCGGCCGTTGCCGGCTGACGTCGCGGCCGGTTCCGACGGGGACGACGACGGGCGCTGGGTCCGGTGGACGGCGAGCCGCGACGGCGCGCACGCGTTCGCCGTCGTCGACGGTCCGGCGGGGCAGGTGGCGCTCGCAGCGCGGGCCGATGCGCTGCAGATCGACGCTGCCCGTGTGCTGGGCGGTGGGCCCGTGGCGGCACAGGCCGTGGACGGCGGCGTCGTCGTCGACCTCCCCGTGGTGGCGGAGGCGGCGGGGCCCCTCGTCGTGGAGCTCCCCCGCCGCCACCCCTGACGCCTCAGCAGGTGTGTGCAGCCGCCAGTGCCGCCGCCACCTCGGGGATCTCCCGGGTGTAGCCGTCGAGCAGGGCCTTCGCCCGCGGCAGCGACTGCACCAGCGGGTGCAGCGCGAACGCCTTCTCCGCTGCCGCGCGCGAGCCGGACAGCGCGGCGTCGATCGTGTAGCGCTCGCAGGCCTTCAGCTGCTGCATGAGGCCCAGCTGGTGCAGGTCGGGCTGCGTGACCTGCTGCCTGACCATGCCCGCCGCCGACACACGCACGGGGACCTCGACGACGGCGTCCGCAGGCATGCCCGGGATCGTGTCGCCGTTGCGGACGTTGAGGATGAGCGTGGCCGGCTCGTCGCGCGCCACGGCCCGCATCACCGACAGCGCCACGCCGGCGTAGCCGTCGTCGCCCTGGAAGGGGCTGTCCTCGGCATCGGCGACGTGGTCGTCGGGCTTGGCCTCGGCCATGTACGTGGCGCTGCGGGCGGCGGAGGTGTCCTGCCACAGCTGCCACGGGTCCTCGGCGGTGCGGACGCGTGCGAAGAAGTCGGCCTGGTCCACCACCAGCTGCTCACCGCGGGTGCGGGGCCGCTCGAGGATGGCGGGCACGGCGTCGCGGTTGCAGTAGTAGTAGTAGAGGTACTCGTTGGGGATGTTCCCTAGCGTGCGCAGCGCGTCCACGCCGAAGACGGCGCCCTCCTCGAGGGAGCCGAGCAGGACGTCGTCGGCGAGCACGCGCGGCAGCACGTCCTCACCGCGGTGCAGCACGCGGCGCAGCCAGCCGAGGTGGTTGAGGCCCGCGTAGTCGAGCTGCACCTCGCGGGGATCGATGCCGAGACCAGCGGCGATGCGTCGGCCGAGGCCGGACGGGGTGTCGCAGATACCGACGGCGCGGTCACCGAGCACCCGCTGCAGCGCCTCGGTGATCATGCCGGCCGGGTTGGTGAAGTTGATAAGGACGGCGCGCGGCGCCACAGCGGCAATGCGCTCGGCGACGGCGGTCATCACCGGCACGGTGCGCAGGCCGTAGGAGATGCCGCCGGGGCCGACGGTCTCCTGGCCGAGCACGCCCAGGGAGAGCGCCACGCGCTCGTCGGCCACACGGCCGGCCAACCCACCGACGCGGATCGCGGAGAAGACGAAGTCGGCGTCGGCCAGGGCGACGTCGAGGTCGGTGGTGGCGTGCACCACCGGGATGGAGGCGGCGTCGGTGCCGTGGAGCTGGGCCCGGCGCGCCGCCGAGGCCAGGATGGTGCGTACGGCCTCGAGGCGGTCGGCGCCGACGTCGTAGAGCCACACCTCGGTGATGCGGGGGCTGCCGGTATCGGCCAGGAGCGCGCGGTAGACGTCGGGCACGCGGAACCCGCCGCCGCCGATGATGGTGAGCTTCACGCCACGACCACCCGTCCGCCGGCCGCGGCGACCCTGTCGAGGGCCTCCTGCGGGGCTCCAGTCGTGGTGACGAGCACGTCGACGGCCTCCAGCGACGTCGTCTGCAGCGAGCCCGTCCCCGGGAACTTCGCGTGCGACGCCAGCAGCACGGTCTGCGTTGCAGCGGCCAAGAGGCCCTCCTTCGTCGGTGCCTCGACCGACATGTCGTCGACGACCCGGCCATCGGGTCGCACTCCGGTGCAGGACAGGACGGCGACGTCGCAGCTGATGCTGGCGAGCGCCTGCAGGGTCAGCGCGCCGACCAGGGTCTGGAAGTTGCGGCGGACGCTGCCGCCGAGGAGGACGAGGTCGACGGCGGGGTCGTCGCGGAGCTCGTCGAGCACGGCGAGGTTGCTCGTGATGACGGTGACGGGTCGGCCCGCGAGGTGGCGCGCGACCAGCGGCGTCGTCGTGCCGATGTCGAGGGCGACGACGGCGCCGTCGGGCACGAGGTCGGCCGCGGCGCGGCCCATGGCGGCCTTGAGGTCGGCGTCGGCCTGGGCAGTGGTGGCGTAGGGGTGCTCGAGCGCGCCGTCGGACGTGCGGTCTGCCGGTCGATCGAGGACGACGGCGCCGCCGTGCGTGCGGCGCAGCTCGCCGCTGGCGCCGAGCTGCTGGAGGTCGCGCCGCACGGTGGAGGGGCTGACCTGCAGGGCCTCGGCGAGGTCGTTGACGGAGGCGAAGCGGTCGGCGTCGAGCCGTTCGAGGATCTGCTCGTGGCGCTGGCGCGTCTGCACGGATCCAGTCAACCGTAGTGCGCGTTTTCAGTCAATCGATCGTGACGGGGATGCCTGATGCGCGAAAGTGCGCAGGTGTGCCAGGATCGCGCGTCATGACGCAGACCGACGACGTCGACCTGGCCTTCCTCGGCCCCGTCTACCTCGACCTCGTCATGGGCGGGGTGAACGCCCTGCCGACGCTGGGCAGCGAGGTCTACGCGACCTCCCTCGACGTCAGCCCCGGCGGCACCGCCACCCGCGCCGTCGCTGCGGCGCGCGTCGGTGCGCGCACGGCACTGCTCACCCGGTTCGGCACCGACGAGTGGGGCGACCGGTTGGTCGCGGCGCTGAGCGCCGAGCCCGGCCTGGTGCTCGACGGCGCGGAGCGCAGCGAGGCCGTCGGGACGCCGGTGTCGGTCGCCGTCGTCGCCGGTGGAGACCGCACGTTCGTCACCCACGAGGTGCCCCGGTGGCGCCAGCTCACCCAGCAGCCAGGGCGGCGCTACCTGCCGCGCGCCCTGCACGTGGACGTCGCCGCGCCGGTCCCGCTGTGGGTCGGGGGCCTGCGCCAGCGCGGCTGCACCGTGGTCGGAGGCATCGGCTACGTCGACACCCCCGGCTGGGGCGCGCAGGTGCGGTCCCACCTCGCCGACGTCGACGTCTTCGTCCCCAACGACGACGAGGCGCAGCGCGCCACTGGCGCGGACGGAGCGGAGGCTGCGGCAGCGGCGCTGGCGGAGCAGGTGGCGCTGGCGGTAGTGACGCGCGGCGCGCGCGGCGTGGTCGCCTGCGACGGCGGTACACGCGTCGAGGTCGGCGGCGCCGGACGGACGGAACTGGGTGGCCTGTTCGACGAACCCGTCGTCGACACGACCGGCGCCGGCGACGTGTTCGTGGCCACCTTCATGGCCGCAGGGCTCGAGGACTGGTCCATGCGGGAGCAGCTCCAGGCTGCGGTGGTGTGCTCGGCGCTGTCCGTGCGACGCGCCGGTGGGGCCAGCAGCGCCCCCACCCGCGCGGACCTGCGCGCGTGGTGGGGGCAACTGGACTCCCCTGGCCGCTCAGCGCTCGCGCACCTCGAGGCCTGGACCACCTGACCGCCCTCTATCCCGAACTTTCCGCGGCAAGTGCGGAAAAGACGCCCTCCGTTGGCGCACTTGCCGCGGAAAGTGCGCCAACGGAGGGGAGAGTTCCTGGTTCAGCGGTTCGGAGCGATGCCCGTCACCACGGTGCCGTCAGCACGGGTGAAGTCCAGCGTGTACGTCGACACCGGACGACCGCCGTCGCAGTTCCCGGCGCACCCTCCGGACTGACCTGACGGGTACGGCTCGGAGGTCATCCGCATGAGGCGGCCCGGCCACCACGCCGCGAAGTGTCCGTTCTGCACCGTTGCCTGCACTGTCAGCCCCTCCTCGGTGTGGACCGTCACCGCCGTGACTCCGTCCCCCACATCACCATCGACGACAGACAGCTCATCGCCGGGAGTCGCCTGCTCGAACTCACCCCCAGGAAGGATCTCCCCGGGGGCGGGACGGGGCCCTCCGCCACCTCCGCTCGCGGCGATCCAGTGCGCGCGGTCCTCCCCTGGAGGTAGCGCGACCATGCACGTCAATGACACCGGCTCCGCAGTGCCGTCATCCATGACCAGGAGCACGAGGTCGCCGCGACGCTCAGCCAGCTGAGGCAGCAGCGCAGAAATTTTGATGCCCCCCATGTGAGAGGCAGAGTCGGCACACGCTGTCTGGGCGGCGGCGATGTCGGCGGCGCTGGCAGGCACCGGCACCGGCTCCCAGGAGTCGGCGTAGGCGGTCGTGCCGCCTCCGAGCACCTGGGTCACGCCGATGCCCACCGCGACGGCGGCCGCCGCCGCGCCGAGCATCGCCACGCGCATGCCCGTGCGCCTGCGACGGGGCACGAGGGGATCACGGCGCAGGGAGGCCCGCTCGTCGGGGAAGCGGCCGATGATGAGCGTCTGCTCCAGTGCCGCGGCGGCGCGGACGCGGGCGACATCGTCGAGGGTTACGGCCGGTGCGGCGTCGAGCGAGCGCAGCGCGGCGTCGAGGCGGGCGTCGGGGATGCGGGTCTGGCTCATCGGGTCGCCTCCAGGGCGTGGGGGTTCGGGCGGGGAGCGGGCTCCGCGGCGTCGTCGTCGGACAGGTGGGAGCGCAGCGCGCGGCGGGCACGCATGAGGCGCAGCCGGTAGCCGGTGGGGGTCGTGCCGAGCACCAGCGCCGCCTGCACGGAGGTGAGGTCCTCGAAGACCGTGAGGGCTAGCACCTCCTGCTCGGCCGGCGAGAGGCGTCGCCAGGCGGCCGCAAGGTCGAGCCCCGCGACGACGTCGTCGTGCGGGTCCGTCGTCGCCGCGGCGCCGCCAGCCTCGGTGGCGTCGCTGACGCGCACCGCGAGCGCTTCCCGCCGCCCGCTCCCGCGCCGGGCAGTCAGCAGGCAGTTGCGGGCGATGCCGAACACCCAGGCGCGCTGGGCGTCGAGGCGTCGCGGGGCGTCGTCGAAGCGGCGCCACGCGACGAGCATCGCGTCGGCGACGACGTCCTCCGCGCTGCTCACCGCCTCGGCGGGCGATCGGCGCCGCACGAACCTGAGGACGTCGGCGTGAACGTCCGCGTACAGCGCGCGGAAGCGCTGCTCGGCGTCGTCTGGGGTTTGGGGTGGGCTCACACCTCACTCCTTGCCGCCACCGGCCCCGCTGTTTCTCAGGCTGGCAGCTCCCGCAGCGTGACGGAGAACGACCGCGCCTCCGGGTGCAGCACGTACTGCGGGAGCACGGCCGGTCCGCACGAAGCGGTGCCGGTGCCGTGCAGCGCGGCGTCGAGGGTCACCACGAGGTCGGGCCCGGGCACGAGCTCGGCGTCGTGGCGGGCCGCGGCCAGCTGCTCGGTGGTCCACCGGCGGGCGGTGAAGCCCGTGGTCGGCGCCCCCTCCACGCGCAGCCCCGGCGTGCGAGGCACCCCGAGCTGCTGGCCGCCGGTCAGCTCCAGCCAGCGAACGTCGGCGCGGTGGCCGTTCTCCTGCGGCATGACGTACGGCGTCTGCAGCTCCGCCACGGTGGCGCTGAACCGCCCGACACGCGCGGCAAGGCCCGTGTCCGGGTAGGCCTCGCCGGGTCCGCGGCCGAACCACGCAACCCGGTCGAGGGCGCGCGGCAGGTGCAGGCGCACCCCGAGGCGCGGCCACGGCAGGGGCTGCTCCCCCTGGGGCTGCACGTGCACGTCGAGGCGCACGGCGGCACCTCCGGCGGCGTCGGGCTCGAGGGCGGTCCACCGAAAGGTGGTCAGGACGCCGTGGTCGTGCAGCGGCGGCGCGACCCTCGTCGTCACCAGGAGCATGCCCCCCTCGACCCGCACGTCGCGGACCTGGTGGGTGAGCTGGTGCAGCTTCGCCTCGCGCCACGCCTCGGCGAGGTTGCCGTTGTCGCCCTCGTCGTTGTCGGTGGGTGCACGCCACAGGTCGAGACGGAGTCCGTGCACCGGCAATCCGCCCAGGCGGTGCAGCGCACCGGTGCACGCGTCGAAGGCCGCGCCGCCGAGGAGCAGGTCGGCTCCGCGACGCACCGGCGCGATGTGGGGGCTGGACAACGACGACGACGGCAACGGGTCCAGCGCGACCTGCCCGGAGCCGAGCGCGTGCCCGGCGGGCGCCCACGGCTCGTCCTTGCGCGAGACGGCGGTGACCGTGACCCACCGCTCCGACGCACCACCGCGTGCGGGTACCAGGGCCGCGGCCGGGAGCACGACGTCAGCGGACTCCCAGGGCCCGAGCGCCGGCGTGGCGAGCTCGCCGCTGGCCACCGGCTCGCCGTCGTCCTCCCTCACCCACCGCAGGGAGACGTCGGACAGGTCTCGCACGTCATAGCGGTTGGTGATCCTCACCGCGGGCGCGCCGCCGCCACCCACCGGAACGATCTTCACCGGGGCGTAGGCGACCGCGACGTCGAGCAGCCCGGGCGACGGCGTGCGGTCGGGGAAGACGAGCCCGTCGGCCACGAAGTTGCCATCGTGGACGACCTCGCCAAAGTCGCCGCCGTACGCCCACCGCTCCCGGCCATCAACGACCTGGCGTAGGCCGTGGTCGATCCACTCCCACACGAACCCGCCCATGACGCGGTCGGAGGACTCGAACAGGTCTTGGTACTCGGCCACGCCGCCCGGGCCCAGGCCCATGGCGTGCACGTACTCGCACTGCACGAAGGGCAGACGACGACGGCGCGCGTCGGCGGCGTCGTCACGGGGGCCGGCGGTCTGCCCGTCGTCCTCGAGGGCCTCGTCACTGCCGAGGTGCGCCTCCGCGCCGCGGGCGATGCGCTCGACCTCGGCGTGGGAGGCGTACATGCGGCTGTAGACGTCGACGTCGTGGTAGCCCCAGTCGTGCTCGTAGTGCAGGGGCAGTCCCGTGCCGACCTCGCGGGCGGCGCGGGCCATGGCGGACAGGTTGCGCCCGACGCCGCTCTCGTTGCCGAGGGACCACATGATGACGCTGGCATGGTTCTTGTCGCGGTGCACCGTGCGGACCATCCGGTCGACCATGGGCGCCTCCCATGCCGGGTCGTCGGAGGGGTTGCGGCGCCACCCGTTGAAGTAGAAGCCGTGCGTTTCCAGGTCGCACTCGTCGACGACGTAGAGCCCGTACTCGTCACACAGGTCGAGGAACCGTGGGTGCGGCGGGTAGTGGCTGGTGCGGACGGCGTTGATGCCGTGCTGCTTCATGAGCAGCACATCGGCGAGGTCCTCGGCGGGCGTGGTGGAGCGGCCGCGGTCGGCGGAGACCTCGTGGCGGTTGACGCCGCGCATCAGTGTCCGGGCACCGTTGACGGTGAAGACGTCCCAGTCGCCCGTGGTGGAGGGGACGATCGCGACGGTCCGGAAGCCGATCCGCAGGCGCACGCGCTCGGTGGCGGTGGCCACCTCGGCGTCGTACAGGCGCGGGGACTCCGCGCTCCACGGGTCGACCGGGACCACCGCTTCCTCGCCCGGTGCGAGGTCGAGGCCGAGCTCGGGCACGAGCACGCGGGCTGCCGCCGTGCTGTCCACCTCGACGCGCAGGGACCCGGTGCCGGCGGCGTGGTCGTAGCCGGCGTGGACGTGCACATCGTCGACCCCACCCGCGGGACGTCCGAGCAGCCGCACGTCGCGGAAGATCCCCGACAGCCACCACATGTCCTGGTCCTCCAGGTAGGAGCCCGAAGACCATTGGTGCACCCGCACCGCAACGACCACCTGCTCGCCCGCGGCGGGGAGGTGATCGGTGACGTCGAACTCGGACGCGAGCCGAGAGCCGACCGACCTCCCCACGTCCGCGCCATCCACCCAGACCCGGAAGGCGGAGTCGACGCCCTCGAAGCGCAGCACCGCGCGGCCTCCGGCGGCGACGACGGCGGCGAGGTCATCGGGGACGACGACGGCGAGCCGGTGGTCGCCTGTCGGGTTCTCGTCCGGCACGAAGGGCGGATCGACGGGAAACGGGTACTGCAGGTTGGTGTACGCCGGCCGGCCGTAGCGGCCGTCGGTGTTGTGGGGCGCGAGCTGCCAGTGGCCGGGGACGGTCAACAGGTCCCAGGCGGAGTCGTCGAAGCCGGGCTGCGCGAAGGACTCCTCGACATCGGCGCGCGGGCTCCAGCGGAAGCGCCAGTCGCCGGCCAGGTCGAGCTCGGGGGCGTCCGAGCGCAGGGCAGCGCGTGCGGGGAGCACCCCCTGGGCGGGGTTGTGCTGCTCGAACCAGTGGGGTCTCACCCGCTCACTCTGCCGGAGCTACGGGACGACGAAGGGCGGCACCCCCGAGGGGGTACCGCCCTTCGTGCTCTCAGCCGAGGCGGCTGAGCGGCGGGATCAGAAGTCCATGCCGCCCATGCCGCCGTCGCCACCGGCCGGGGCCGCGGGGGCCTTCTCCGGCTTGTCGGCGATGACGGCCTCAGTGGTGAGGAACAGGGCCGCGATCGAGGCTGCGTTCTGCAGCGCCGAGCGGGTCACCTTGGCCGGGTCGATGATGCCGGTGGCGACCATGTCGACGTACTCGTTGGTCGCGGCGTTGAGGCCCTGGCCGACGGGGAGGTTGCGCACCTTCTCCGCCACGACGCCGCCCTCGAGGCCGGCGTTGATCGCGATCTGCTTCAGCGGGGCCTCGATGGCGACCTTGACGATGTTCGCGCCGGTCGCCTCGTCACCCGAGAGCTGCAGGTCGGTGAAGGCCTTGGAGCCGGCCTGGATGAGGGCCACGCCACCACCGGCGACGATGCCCTCCTCGACGGCAGCCTTCGCGTTGCGGACGGCGTCCTCGATGCGGTGCTTGCGCTCCTTGAGCTCGACCTCGGTGGCCGCACCCGCCTTGATGACGGCCACGCCGCCGGCGAGCTTGGCCAGGCGCTCCTGGAGCTTCTCGCGGTCGTAGTCGGAGTCGGACCGCTCGATCTCGGTGCGGATCTGGTTGACGCGACCAGCGATCTGGTCGGCGTCGCCAGCGCCCTCGACGATGGTGGTCTCGTCCTTGGTGATGACGACCTTGCGGGCGCGGCCCAGCAGGTCCAGGCCCGCGGTGTCGAGCTTGAGGCCGACCTCCTCGGAGATGACCTGGCCACCGGACAGGATCGCGATGTCCTGCAGCATCGCCTTGCGGCGGTCGCCGAAGCCCGGCGCCTTGACGGCGGCGGAGCGGAAGATGCCGCGGATCTTGTTGACGACGAGCGTGGCCAGGGCCTCGCCCTCGACGTCCTCAGCGATGATCACCAGGGGCTTGCCCGACTGGGTGACCTTCTCCAGCAGGGGCAGCAGGTCCTTGATCGAGGAGATCTTGGAGTTGGCGATGAGGATGTACGGGTCCTCCAGCACCGCCTCCATGCGCTCACCGTCGGTGACGAAGTAGGGCGAGATGTAGCCCTTGTCGAAGCGCATGCCCTCGGTGAGCTCGAGCTCCAGGCCGAAGGTGTTGCTCTCCTCGACCGTGATGACGCCCTCCTTGCCGACCTTGTCCATCGCCTCGGCGATGAGCTCGCCAATGGCGGGGTCGGCGGCGGAGATGGAGGCGGTGGCCGCGATCTGCTCGCGGGTCTCCACGTCGACGGCGTTGGCCAGCAGCTGCGCGGACACGGCGGCGACGGCCGCCTCGATGCCGCGCTTGAGGGCCATCGGGTTGGCACCGGCGGCCACGTTGCGCAGGCCCTCGCGGACCATCGCCTGAGCAAGCACGGTGGCGGTCGTCGTCCCGTCACCGGCGACGTCGTCGGTCTTCTTGGCGACCTCCTTGACGAGCTCGGCCCCGATCTTCTCGTACGGGTCCTCGAGCTCGATCTCCTTGGCGATCGAGACGCCGTCGTTGGTGATCGTGGGGGCGCCCCACTTCTTCTCCAGCACGACGTTGCGGCCCTTGGGCCCGAGGGTGACCTTGACGGCGTCGGCGAGGGTGTTCATGCCCCGCTCGAGACCGCGGCGGGCCTCCTCGTTGAAGGAAATGGTCTTCGCCATGAGCGGTGCTCCTCCGGAACGGGTGGCGGATCAGACGTATCGGATGGTGCTGCCGACCGGCCGGGCGCCCGCGACGGACGCCGCCGGCGCACCGGGCCTGCACCCGGGGCCTGCGACTCGCCCAGCACGGCCGGGGAGCGCGGGGCTCCCAGGTCCTGTGCTGGCACTCGGGGTCACCGAGTGCCAGGTACCAGATTGGCACTCTCGCCCGCCGAGTGCAAACACGCTGCGCCTCAAACACCCTCCCGGACGCCCTCCCCCAACGCAACGACGGCGCCGCCCCGAGGGGGCGGCGCCGTCAGGCGCGTGGGGGTGGACCTCAGGCGAGGCGGACAGCCTCGGCCTGGGGGCCCTTCTGGCCGGTGCCGACCTCGAACTCGACGGCCTGCCCCTCCTCGAGGGAGCGGTAGCCGTCCATCTGGATCGCGGACCAGTGGACGAAGACGTCGGGCCCACCGTCGACGGTGATGAACCCGTAGCCCTTCTCAGCGTTGAACCACTTCACGGTTCCTAGTGCCATGGTGCGTGCTCCTGCAGTGCGGTGGTCGAGGAAGGGCAGTGGCGCCCGACCCCGGGTCTGGAGTCCGTGGGCCTGGCGGCCCCGATCGGCGTCCTCGACGAGCGGGGAGCCCTGTGTCGCTGAACTGACCGTCACTGAACTGATCGACCGAGCCGCAGGGTAGCGGTCAGTGAGCACGGCGAGCGAGGCTCAAGGCCAGGTCAGCGCCATGGAATGGCTTCCGCGGGGCCAGGCGCCCCCCTTCTGGGGACGCGTGATCAGGCCCGACCTGCGGGGTCACACATACAGGGCGCCACGAAGCCCTCGATGCCCCACAGTTGGGTGTCCCCCCGGAGGTGGACACCGCGTGTCGATCTGGGTTATCGAAGGACGACAGTGAGTGAGCGCGCCTCGGCTTTGGGGTCGAGCACCGCGGTGCCGCCGATCTCGGCCGCGAGGGCTTCCGCAGCGCCCTGGAGTTCCTCGGTGGGGTGCAGCACGGTGATGCCCTGGTGCGCCGATCGCTGCGCCGCGGTGGCGTTGCCGGTGCTCGCGACCGTCCAGCCGTCGGCCTTCAGCGCCTCGGCCCGCTTCGCCGCGAGGCCCTGGGTCCCGGTGCCGTTGAGGACGACGACGGGGGTGCTGCGGTCGGGCGTCGCAGCGTCGCTCGGCGCACTGGGATCGCTCGGTGAGCTCGCAGTGCTTGGCGCCGACGCATCGTCGGCTGGCTGGTCCGCGCCCGCGGCGGGTGCGGCAGAGGCCTCCACCTTGGGACCCGCCGAGGCGGGGTTGCTCGTGGTGGTCCAGGCCATCCAGCCGGCTCCGAGGGCCGCCGCGACGACGAGGACGATGACGACCGGCGCGAGCGCGCCCCCGCTGCGGCGGGGGGCCGCGCGGTGCGCGCCCCGACGTCCGTCGCGGGGCGGGGTGACGGCGTCGAAGTCGTCACGCGGGTACGGCGAGCTCACGCTCCGACGGTACGTGCTAAGGCCTCGCGGCGAGGGGAGAACGGAGGACGCGCCGCGTCCGCCCGTCAGTCGTCGTCGCCGTTCCAGGCAGCGGTGCGCTCGGCCCGCAGGCGCCGCAACCGGTGGACCAAGGCGGGGTCGGCGGCAAGCGCCTCGGGATCGTCGAGAAGAGCGTTGAGACGCTGGTAGTAGCGGACGGCGGACATGTCGAGCTCGTCCCGGACCGCCTGCTCCTTCTCACCGCGTCGGCGGAAGGTCCGCCGCTCCAGGGCGAGCACCGCCAGGTCCCGCTGCGACAGCGCCACCGGCCCACCCTGCCAGAGCGCGGCCCGGCCGGGCAGGGCAGCGTGGGGCCGTGACCGCCTCGCCGCTCGCCGCCGTCCACCCGTCCTGGCAGGAAGCCCTCGCCCCGGTGGCGGACGACCTCGCCCGGTTGGACACCGAGCTGACGGCGCGGCGATCCGCTGGCGAGGAGGTGCTGCCGGCACCCGAGAAGGTTCTTCGGGCCTTCGAGCAGCCGCTCGACGCGGTGCGGGTGCTGCTGCTCGGTCAGGACCCCTACCCCCGCCCCGGGCACGCCGTGGGGCTGGCGTTCTCCGTGGCCCCCGACGTGCGCCCGTTGCCCCCGACGCTGCGCAACCTCCTGCGCGAGCTCGTCGCCGACACAGGGGTTCCCGCGCCCGCCTCGGGGGACCTCTCGCCATGGAGCGAGCGCGGGGTGCTGCTCCTCAACCGCGTGCTGACGGTGCGTGCCGGAGCCTCGGGCTCCCACCGGCGCCTGGGATGGGAGCGCGTCACCGACGCCGCCGTGCGGGCCCTCGCCCAGCGGGGAGGCCCACTGGTGTCCGTGCTGTGGGGCAGGGACGCCCAGACCGCCGCACCGCTGCTGGCCGGCACCGCGGTCATCACCGGCGTGCATCCGAGCCCGCTGTCCGCGGCGCGCGGCTTCCACGGCTCGCGCCCCTTCAGCGCCGTCAACGCCGCCCTCGCCGAGCAGGGCAGCGACCCACTCGACTGGTCGCTGCCTGCGGAGCGACCGAGTTAGCGTGCCCGGGTGTCTGGGGAACCGCGGCGCGTCTTCCGCCGCTACGTCGCCGTCGGAGACTCCTTCACCGAAGGCATCGACGACCCCGACCCCGCGACCCCCGGGCGGCACCGCGGCTGGGCGGACCGCCTCGCGGAGGTGCTCGACGCCGACGCCCGCGCCGCCGGTGGGCGGCTGGAGTACGCCAACCTCGCCGTCCGCGGGCGCAAGCTCGGCCAGGTCGTCGCCGAGCAGCTCGACACCGCGGTGTCGCTGCACCCCGACCTGGTGAGCTTCTGCGCCGGAGGCAACGACATCCTGCGCCCGGGGACGGACGTCGACGCGCTCGCGACGGACCTGGACAACGCCGTCGCCCGCCTTCGCGCCGTCGGCGCCGACGTGCTCCTGGCTACCGGCTTCGACCCCGGCGGCCTCCCGGTGGTGCGCTGGACGCGGGGCCGGGTCGCCGCGTTCAACCTGCACGTGTGGTCCATCGCCCAGCGCCACGACGCCCTGGTGCTCGACCTGTGGTCGATGCGGGCGCTGTACGACGCCAGGCTCTGGGCGCCGGACCGGATCCACCTGGCGCCGGAGGGCCACGCGCGGGTGGCGCTGCTCGCCGCCGCGACCGTCCGGGGCCTGCACGGCGGGGCGTTGGGCGCAGCGGAGCGCGAGTGGGCGGCGCCGCTGCCTCCGCACCCGGCGCCCGGCCGGGTCGCGCGGGCGCGCGCCGACGCGCAGTGGGCGCGCACCTATCTGGCGCCGTGGGTGCGGCGCAGGATCGAGGGGCGTTCCAGCGGTGACGGTGTGACCGCGAAGCGGCCCGAACCGCTGCCGTTGGACGGGTGACATTCGGAGGGGACGACCGCCAGACGACCGCGCTCGGGCGGGTGCGACACACCCTGCCGATCGCAGGGCAATCGGCCTCTCGAAGGGGGTCTGCGTGCCACCATCGCTGCTATGACGACCGACCGGCTGCAGCAGCTCTCCGGCCACCCCGGGAGCACGGCAGCCGCGACGCCGGATGTCGCCGACGGCGTCCTCCTGAGCTCCGCCTCGCCCTCCGGCATCCCTCACGCGGCGCTCAGCGGGCCCGTCGAGCGGCCCGCCGTGTCCGAGCGGGCACTGCGTGCTCGTCAGGCTGGCCGCCCCCTGGCCTCCCCCGTCGTGCTGCCGCCTGCGGGCCAGGCGCCGGCCGTGAGACCCGAGGCTCCTGAACGCGCCGTCCACCTCCTCGGCCTCGCGCAGGACCATGCCGAGCGGGTGCGTGCAGCCGCTGAGGCCGATGCCGCCGCTCTGCGCCGCTCCACCGCCGCGGAGGCCGAGAAGCTGCGCCTCGAGGCCCAGCGGGAGGCCGCGGCTCTGCTGTCACGAGCCCGCGCGGAGGCCGCCGAACTGCGCGCCGAGGCCGAGCGCCGCAGCCGCGAGCTCCCGGAGCAGGCGCTGCGGGAAGCCGACGAGCTCGCCGAACGCGCCCGCCGCGACGCCGACGCCGTTCGGGCTGCCGCCGAGGCCCACGCCGCGCAGGTCCGACGCGGCGCCGACGCCGCCTCCCGCGAGTCGCTGGAAGAGGCGGAGCGTCGGGCCACGTCGCTCCACGAGGAGGCGACGCGCCTGCGTCGCGAAGCCACCGACCTGTCGGCGGCGGTGACCTCGCTGCGCAGCGAGCACACCGAGGTCAGTGCCGTCGTCGCCAGCCTGCGCGAGCGGTCCGCCACGGTGATGGCCGAGGCACAGGCCGAGGCACAGCAGATCGTCGAGGACGCCGCCGAGCAGGCCTCCATGGTGGTGCACGCTGCGGCGGAGACCGCCGACGTCATGGTCGCGCAGGCGATGGCCGAGCGGGCTGACGCCGAGGAGCTGGCCCGCAACGCCCGCCAGCGCGCCGTCGAGGAGGGCGACCGCCTGCTCGCCGGGCGACGCGCCGAGGCCGACCAGCTGCTCGCCGCGGCACGGGAGGCCGCGGGGCGCGAGCGTTCCGAGGCCATGGCCGAGGCCGACACGGTGCGCGAGACCGGTCACCTGGAGGCACAGCGCGCCACCGCCGAGGCGTACGCCCAGGCCGAGCGTCTGCTGGCCGCCGCCACGGAAGACGCCGCCACGTGCCGCCGCACCTCCGAGGAGCTGCTGGCCGAGGCGCGCCGGGAGGCCTCCCGCGCTCGCGAGGCCGCCGAGCAGGAGGCGCGCCAGGTGCGAGCCCAGGCCCGGGCCCAGGCCGAGAAGGAGCTCACCGCGTCCGCCGAGCAGACGGCCTGGACCGCCAGCACGGTGGAAGCGCTGCTCGCTGCTGCACAGGAAGAGGCCCGCGCCGTCCGCAGCCGCGGGCACGCCGAGGCGGCACAGGTGGTCCGCAAGGCGCGTCAGCAGCTCCAGGGCGTCTTGGGCTCCGCGAGCCGGCGGGTGCGTGCGCGCCTGGGCGGTCTCGAAGAGGAGGCGCAGGTGCTGCGCCTGGCCGCCGCTGCAGAGCTGGAGCGGGCCCGCGGCGAGGCCGTGCGCCTCGTGCGCGCCGCCCGTGAGGACGCCGACCGCGTGCTCACGGCCGCCGGTGCTGCCGAGTCCACGGCGCGCGACCGCTCCCTGCGCCGTGTCGAGGAGGCCGAGAACGGTGCGCGCGCACTGCGCGCCCGTGTGGCCGAGGAGGTCGCCCGGGCGCAGCGCGAGGCTCAGGACGCCCGCCGCGAGGCCCGCTCAGAGGCTCTGCGCCTCGTACTCGACGCCCGCAGCGAGGCCGACCGTGAGCGCGCTGCCGCCGTCGCCGAGCGCGACCGCCTGGCCGCGGAGGTGGCCGACCTCACGCGCCTGCGTGAGTCGGCGGCTGCGGAGCTCGGGCAGCTGTCGGGCATCATCGAGGCGCTCGCCGCGAGGCGTCGCAGCGGCTCCGCGCACTTCCCTGACCCTGTCGACGCCACTTCGGCGAGCGGCCCGCGATCCTCCCTGCCACGGTAGGGGCGGCCGCCTCGGTCGCGTCGACCGCTGATGACTCCCCGGAGGCACGATGTCTGACACCGGCGCGTTCCGCACCGTCCTGCGTGGGTACGACCCTCTCCAGGTCGACCAGCACCTCCAGCACGTCGAAGGAGCTCTCGCGGAGTCGCGCGAGGTGTGCGCCGAGCTGGCGGAGCAGGTGCAGGCGCTCGAGCGGCGTCTGACCGAGCGCGCCGCGGAGGACGCCGCCGAGGTGGTGCGCCCCGACGCGCTGCGTCTGTCTCACGCCGACCTGGGCGCGCGTGTCGCGCAGATCCTCGCGCTCTCCGAGGAGGAGGCGCTGGAGGTGGTCGCGCGCGCCGAGGCGGACGCCGAGGCGCTACGCAGCGAAGCTGAGGCGCACGCGCGGCTGGTCCGCGCGGACGCCGATCGATACGACACCGCGGTGCGCGCCGACGCCGCCGTGGAGGCGCAGCGGGTGCTCGCCGATGCTCAGCGCCGGGCCGATGACGTGCTCGACGCCGCGGAGCGCCACGCCGCGGCTCGCCGCGAGGAGGCGGAGGCTGCCTGGGAGGAGGCGCGGTCGAGGGCCGCGCAGGCCGCGGCCGACTTCGAGCTCGCGCTCGCGACGCGGCGGCACCGCACCGAGGTGGAGGCCTCGGAGCGTGCCCGCGAGCAGGCGGAGGAGCTGGAGCACGCCGAGCGCCTGGTGGCTCAGGCCCGGGACCGGGCCGACGCCATCGAGCAGGAGGTCGCCGACCGCACCGAGGAGCTGCTCTCCTCCGCCCGCCAGCAGGCCGCTGCCCTCCTGGAGGAGGCACGCCGCCGCGCCGACGAGGTCCGCTCGGAGTCGCAGCGTGAGCTGGCGGCCGCCACGGCACGCCGCGACAGCATCAACGCTCAGCTGGCCAACGTGCGCCAGATGCTGGCGACGCTGTCGGGTGGCTCGTCAGCCCCGGCAGGCTCCACCCCGGTGACGGGCCTGGACGACGGCGCGGTCATCGACCTCCGCGACGACGCGACCCGCACAGCCCCGCGGCGGTAGCGGGCAGCGCTAGAGCGCTTCGAGGCGGTGGTACGCGCGAGCGTGGTGCACCAGCGGCGTGCCACCCGCCACGGCGGTGACCTCGGGGCGCACGAGCAGCACCACGCTGTCACCGGCCTCGATCACCTCGTGGACGGGCCCGGCCAGTCGCGCGACCACACCTGGCAGCTCGGGTAGGCCGGTCTCGTCCCAGGTCCATGACCCGTCCTCGGGGAACCGTCCCGCCGCGGAGGCAGCGAAGCGCCGCGCGAGGTGCTCCTGGCCGTCCGCGAGCAGGTGGACGGCGGCACGGCGCTCGGACAGCAGCGCGTCGATGCTCGAGGAGCTGCGTGAGACGTTGAACGACAGGAGCGGCGGCTGCAGGGACACCGAGGCCACCGAGATGGCGGTGAAGCCGACGGGACGGTCTCCGGAGCGGGTGGTGACCACCCAGGCGCTGGACGCGACGGTCCGGAAGGCGCCGGGCAGGTCGACGACGGGCGCGGTGGCAGCGGCGGTGCAGGTCATGGCGGGATCTCCTCCATCGGTCCTGGCGGGAGCACCTGCCTCGTCCGCGGACGGGCTGGTTGCTGCGGCGTCGACGAGCCAGATCTCTCGGCCGCTCTGGATGGGCGTCTCAGATCGTCTCCCGCCCGACAGCCGCCTGTCAACGCGGCTCACCCGAGCCACCGTCTAGCGTGGCCGTGTGGAGCGCGTGGTGATCGGCGTTGCGACCCTCGTCGTCCTCGGCGCGGTCGCGGGTGTCGCAGGCCTCCTCCTGGCATCTCGTCGGCGCCGCCCCGCGGGGTCGACGGCCGTGCTGCTGGGAGTCGCGCTGGCGTTCGCCGGTGGTTTCTCAGGCTACTTCGTCGGTCCCAAGGGCGGCAGTGGGGCCTTCCTCACCGCTTCGGCATGGGCCGGTGCGTCCCTCGGGGCGGCGCTGGCGATCATCGCGCTCGCCGTCGTGTCCCGTACGGAACGGTCTCGCTCCCGGCGCCCCTGACGCTGTGACGGCCGGCTTCCCCGCGTGGTTCTATCGGTCGGTGTTCTATCGGTCGGTGCACGACGACGGCGCCGGTGCCGGCAGCGCTGGCGCTGCGGTGCCGCCCGGCTGGTGGCAGCGGGCCCTCGCGAGCTTCCCCGATCCCGTGGCCGTGCTCGGGCCCGACTGGGAAGTGCTCTGGGTGAGCCCCATGGCGTCCACCGCCAGCGGCCTCGATCCGGCGACAGTGCTGGGCCGTGTGCTGTGGGACGTGGTGCCTGGCACGGCCACGAGCGAGGAGCCGCTGCGTCGGGCCGCCCGCACCGGCACCACCACCACGTGGGAGGCCCGCATCGGGGGGCCCCACTGGTACGAGCTGCAGGCGGTGCCCCTGGACGGGTTGCTGCTCGTGGTGGCGCGCAGTTCCGACGAGCGGCGGGCGGCTGCGGCGGAGCTCGCCGCGATGCTGGAGCGCACCCGTCTCGTGCTGGAGGTGTCCACGCAGCTGGGCGCCGCACGCACCCTCGACGAGGTGGCCGCCGCCGTGGTCGCGGTGGCCACCGAGCAGCTCAAGGCCGACTACGGCGGCCTGTCGGTGGTCGACAGGACCGCCGGTCGTGTGCGGACCGCCTCCCGGGCCCAGATCGACCCCGAGGTCGAGGAGGTCTGGGCCGACCTGCCCCTTGAGCACGAGGGTCCCGCCCCCTATGTCTGCCGCACCGGCGAGGAGCTCGTCTTCAGCTCCCTGGAGGAGATCGAGGCGCGCTTCCCCGCCGTCGAGCAGCGCATCCGCAGGTCGGGGCTGCGGTCTGGTGTCGTGGTGCCGCTGGTGACCGAAGACACCGTGGTCGGAGCGCTCACCGTCGGCTTCGTGGCCGAGGGACAGGCCACCGCCGGCGTTCTCGACGTCGTGCGCGCCAGCGCCGTGGCGGCCGGGCAGGCGGTGCGGCGGGCGCTGCTCCTGGCAGACCGGGCCAGCGCGGCGGAGGTGCTGCAGCGCGCGCTGCTCGCACCACTGCCGAAAGGGCTCGACGTCGAGGTCGCCGCGCGCTACCTGCCTGCGGGTCACCGCGACCACGTCGGGGGCGACTGGCACGACGCCGTCCCCCTCGACGGAGACCGCCTCGCCCTCGTCGTGGGAGACGTCGCGGGCCATGACATCGAGGCCGCCGCGGTGATGGGGCGCGCCAGCAGCTCCCTGCGGTCGTTCCTCCTGGCCGTCGACGGGTTGCCGTCGCGCGCGCTCACCGCCATCGACGACGCGTTCTTCCGCCTCGACGTGCCGGCCCCCGCGACCGTGGTGGCGGGGGTTCTGACACCCCCCGGGGCGGGCGGCGCGCGCAGCTGGCGCTGGGCGAATGCCGGTCATCCCCCGCCCCTGCTGGCGACGGCGGGCGGCCGGGCGCGGGTGCTGGCGCGGCGCCCGGAACTTCTCATCGGCATCGACCCGACCACCGAGCGCACCGACCATGTGGTGACGGTGCCCTCGGGGTCGGTGCTCCTGCTGCACTCCGATGGCTTGGTGGAGCGGCGCGACCGCGACCTGGACGACGGCACCGCCGAGCTGGCGGCGCTGCTGGGGCCGCTGGCCGCCGCGTACGCCGACCGCCCGCTGGAGGCCATGCTCGACGCGCTGCTCGCCCAGGCCCTGCCCGTGCGCCCCGCCGACGACGTCGTCGTGCTGGCGGTGCGCACGCCTTGAAGGTCAGCCGGGCACGTAGTCGAACGTCTCGGGGTTCGGACCGGTGCGCCCCTGCTCGCCCTTGTCGAGGGCGGTGATGGCGGCGACATCGGAGTCGGCCAGCTCGAAGTCGAAGATCTCGAAGTTGGCCTGCATGCGCTCGGTGGTCACCGACTTGGGGAAGACGATGTCGCCGCGCTCGATGTGCCAGCGCAGGGTGACCTGGGCGGTCGACTTTCCGACTCGCTCGGCGATCTCGCTGATGGTCGGGTCGTCCAGGACGCGGCCCTGGGCGATCGGCGACCACGCCTCGGTGGCGATCTGGTGCTCCGCTCCGTAGGCACGGGTGGCGTCGTTGGTGAAGTAGGGGTGCACCTCGATCTGGTTCACCGCGGGGGTGATCTCGGTCTCGGCGGCCAGGCGGCGCAGGTGGGACGGCGTGAAGTTCGAGACGCCGATCGAGCGGGCGCGCCCGTCGCGGTAGAACTCCTCTAGCACCCGCCAGGTGGCGGAGAAGTCGCCGTCGTACAGGGTCGGCAGCGGCCAGTGGATGAGGAACAGGTCCACCTGCTCCATCCCGAGCGCCTCGAGCGTGCCGTCGAAGGCCCGCCGCGCGTCGTCGGGGCGGTGGAAGCCGTTGTTGAGCTTGCTCGTGATGAAGAAGTCGTCGCGGTCGAGGCCGGACGCGCGGACCGCCTCACCGACGCCCTTCTCGTTGCCGTACATCTGCGCGGTGTCGATGTGCCGGTAGCCGATCTCGATGGCGCGCCCGGTCACCTCCGCGGTGTCCTCCGGCGGCACCTGGAACACCCCGAAGCCGAGCTGCGGGATGGTGCGCCCGTCGTTGAGGGTGATCGTCGGGACAGTTTTCTGCGTCGTCTCGCTCACGACCTGAGCGTTACCCCGCTGTGGCCGGTCTACACCTGCCGTCGACAAGCGCCGGCTCAGACCAGGCCCGCGACGGCCCCCGCGAGCCGCACGACGTCGAGCGCGTCGTCGCCGTCGCCGACCGGCTGGAGCACCACCGACGTCGCGCCAGCCTCGCCGTAGGCGCGGACCAGGGCTGCGACCTCCTCGGGCGTCCCCACGAGCGGCGTGGCCGGGCGGGCGTTGCCCCAGCCGTCGGCCTCGACGTCGATGCGCTCGCGCGCCCGCTCTCCCACCGCCGACGGCACAAAGACCACCACGTGGAACGTCGGGTCGCCGACACGCCCCGTGTGCCGGACGGAAGCGGCGACCTGCTCCGGCGACGGCCCGGCGTCGAGGATGACGCCGTCGGACCGCTCCCCCGCCAGCGCCAGCGTCTTCGGCCCGCGGGCGCCCACCAGCAGGGGCGGCACCACGTGCGGCGGGTGGTCGAGCCGCACGTCGTCGAGGTGGACGTAACGGCCGTCAGCGCCGACGCGCTCACCGCGCAGCAGCGGCGCCAACACCTCGAGGTGCTCGCGCAGCAGCGTCATCGGGGAGGCCTCCCGGGCGCCGACCTGCCCCATCCAGTCGAGCACGCCGTGCCCGACACCGGGCAGGAACCGCCCGGGGAAGGCCCGAGCCAACGCGGCGACCTCCATGGCCGTCAGCGCCGGGTTCCGCAGCGGCACGGGCATGAGCCCCAGGCCCACGTGGATCGTCGAGGTCCACGCCAGCGCGAGCGCGGACGAGGTGAGCCCACCGGCCCAGAAGCAGTCCTCCCACAGCCACAGCTCGTGCGCACCTGCCTGCTCTGCGGCGGTGGCGTGCTCGCGCAGCACCTCCGGTGGCTGCTGCGGGCGAACGACCACCCCCACGGCCAAGGACGAGGACGACGACGACGGCTGCGCGGCGCTGCTGGGCACGACGCGCAGCCTGCCAGCTACCCCTCGGGGAGCACCTGCCCGCCGTCCACGACGAGGCTCTGGCCGGTGACGTACCCCGCCTGCTCGCTGGCGAAGAAGAGAGCCGCAGCGGCGATGTCGTCGACGGTGCCGAGCCGGCCCAGCGGCACGGCGTCGGCCATCGTCTGCAGGTACTCGGCGCCCAGCTCGTGCAGGCCCTCGGTGAGCACGTTCCCGGGGAGCACCGCGTTCACCGTCACCCCGTGGGGTGCCAGCTCGATCGCCGCCGTCCTCATGAAGCCGAGCTGGGCGGCCTTGGATGCGCCGTAGTGCGACCAGCCGGCGTCGCCGGTGATCGGGCCGGTGATCGAGGAGGTGAGCACCACACGACCGCGGGGGGAGGCGCTGAGCAGCGGTGCGCACGCCGCGACGGCCAGGACGGTGCCCTTGACGTTGACCGAGAGCACCTCGTCGAGGTCTGCCTCCGTCATGGCGGTCAGCTCTGCCTTGGGAAAGATGCCGGCGTTGGCGCACAGCACGTCGAGGCCGCCCAGCTGATCGGCCACGGCCGCCGCCAGGGCGGCGCAGCCGGCGCCCGTGGAGACGTCGAGCGCCGCGTGCTGCACGTCGCCCCCTTCGGCGCGCAGGGCATGGGCGACCTCGGCGAGGTGCTGCTCCCCACGGGCGGTGAGCAGCACGCGCGCTCCCGCCCGCGCGAATCCGCGCGCGATGCCCAGGCCGATGCCGCGGCTGGCGCCGGTGACGGCGACGCGCACGCCGTCGAAGGAGGAGAACGAGGTGCTCATGCGTGCACCCCAGCGCACTGCTCCCGCCCGCGGGGAACATGAAACACGCTGGTCACATGCCGGTGACGCCCGTGCCGTGCAACCGGAGGAATCTCGCGCACCGAGCGTGCCCACCACGGGGGCGCCCCCTATCCACTCCTCCCAGGAGGCCTGACGTGGCCACCGAGACCACCGGCACGACACCCACCGTCCCGCCGCAGCGGGGCTCGTCGACAACGAGCTCCACGACCAACTCGCCGCCGGCGGCCCTCAAGGCCGGCTCGCTGGGCCTGGTCGCCGTCCTGTTCATGGCGGTGGCCAACGCGGCTCCCATCACCGCCATCACCGCCAACGTCCCGATCGCCATCGCCTACGGCAACGGGCTGCAGGCTCCGGCGGGTTTCGCCGTCGCCACGGTGATCCTCACCCTGTTCGCCATCGGGTTCGTCTCGATGGCCAGGCACATCACTACCGCCGGCGCCTTCTATGGCTTCATCACGCACGGCCTGGGCACCATCTGGGGCACCGCCTCGGGGGCGCTGGCCACCATGGCCTACGTCGTCTTCGAGGCGTCGCTGGTGGGCATCTTCAGCTACTTCGCCTCCGATGCTCTGGACCAGTGGTTCGGGGTGGGGGTGAACTGGCTCGTCCTCGCCGCGGCCTGCGTGCTCATCGTGGGAGTGCTCGGCTACTTCGACATCAGCCTGGCCGCCGTCGTCATGGGCTTCTTCCTCGTGTGCGAGGTCGTGCTGCTCACGGCGCTCGCGGTGTCCGTCGTGGTCCGCGGGCCGGCCGACGGATGGCAGCTCGGCTCCCTCGACCCGATCGGGGCGTTCACCGGTCTGCCGGAGGGCGGCGGCTTCGACATCACCTCGGGCGACCCGCCCGCCCTGCTGGCGGCCGGCAGCGGCGCGATCGGCCTGTTCTTCGCGTTCTGGTCGTGGGTGGGCTTCGAGACCACCGCGGTGTACGGCGAGGAGTCCAAGAACCCGCGGCGCATGGTGCCGCGGGCCACGCTCCTGGCCGTGGTCGGCCTGGGCGTCTTCTACGTGCTGGTCTCCTGGCTGGTCATCGCCGGCAACGGTGCCCAGCAGGCCATCACCCTGTCCGCGACGGACCCGACGTCGATGTTCACCGGCCTCGCCGCCGCCAACCTCGGTGGAGAGTGGGTGGCGGACGTCTACCTGTTCCTCATCGTCGCCGGGTCCTTCGCCTGCGCCCAGGCCTTCCACAACGCGGCGTCGCGGTACCTGTTCGCCATGGGGCGTGACCTGCCGGCGCTGCGGGGGTCGCTCGGCGCGGTGCACGCCAAGCACGGCTCACCGCACATCGCCTCGCTGGTGCAGACGGCCATCACAGCGCTGTTCGTCATCGGCTTCTACGTGCTCACCACCCACGGCAGCGACGTGAGCCAGGGTGCGTACTACTACCTGTACAGCCTGCTGGCACTGATGGGCACCATGGCGATCCTCATCGTGCAGGCCATCTGCTCGTTCGCGGTGATCGTCTACTTCCACGTCAAGAAGGCGCACCCGGGCGGCCTGTGGACCACCGGCATCATCCCGGCCCTCGGTGGCATCGGCATGCTCTACGTCGTCTACCTGCTCTTCTCCAACATCAGCTTCGCCGGAGGGCCGGCGTCGGTGTCGCCGTTCTTCACGGCCATCCCGTACATCGTCGGGGCGTGCTTCGTGCTGCCGGCGCTGGGAGCGCTGTGGCTGCGCAGCGTGCGGCCGGAGACGTACGCGGCGCTGGGCCGCACCGTCCTGGAGGAGTCCGTCGAGCGCTCGTGACTCGCACTGACACGCAGGAGCCCCCGACCGCTGGTGCGGTCGGGGGCTCCTGTCAGTGCGAGCGGTCAGCTCAGATGGGCTGAACCGTGTCGGCCTGCGGGCCGCGCTGGCCCTGGCTGGCCTGGAACTCCACGCGCTGACCCTCGGTCAGCTCGCGGTAGCCGCCCTGGTCGGCGATGGCCGAGTAGTGGACGAAGACGTCCGGGCCGCCGTCGTCGGGCTCGAGAAAGCCGAAGCCCTTCTCGGCGTTGAACCACTTCACGGTCGCCTGGCCCTCAGCGATGATCGGGCCGCCACCGCCGCGGGGGCGCTCGGCGCCACGACCGCCGCCGGCAGCGGCGCGGGGCTCACGCGGAGCGCGAGCAGGAGCCGCCGGGGCCGGGCCGAGGGCCTGGACCCAGTCGGCCTGCGGGCCGCGCTGGCCCGGGCTGGCCTCGAACTCCACGGGCTGGCCCTCGGCCAGCTCGCGGTAGCCGCCCTGGTCGGCGATGGCCGAGAAGTGCACGAACACGTCCGGGCCACCGTCGGAGGGCTCGATGAAACCGAAGCCCTTCTCCGCGTTGAACCACTTGACGGTGCCCTCGCCAGCAGCGCCGCCGCCGCGCTGCGGGGCCGGAGCGGCCTGGCGGCCGTAGCCACCGCCGCCACCGAAACCACCGCTGTCACGGCCGCCGCGACCGCCACCGAAACCACCGCTGTCACGGCCGCCGCCGCGGGGAGCCGCCGGAGCGGAACCCACGGGGGTGACGTCCTCGGCCTGCGGCCCGCGCTGGCCACGACCCTCGGAGTACTCGACCGGCTGCCCCTCGTCGAGCGAGCGGTATCCGCTGCTCGCGATGGCCGAGAAGTGGACGAACAGGTCAGGCCCGCCGTCGTCCGGCTCGATGAAGCCGAAACCCTTCTCTGCGTTGAACCACTTCACTACGCCCTGGGGCATCCCACAGTCTCCGTCATCTTCGTGTACGTATCCGGCGCTCAGGTCATGACCTGGTGCACCACAGACCAGTGTGACAGCAAACGAGGCTCCTGCACACCACCTGGCGGGCTCAATTCCGAAGAGAACGCCGTCCCACGCCACCTGACAGTAGCCGTCAGGCACTATCGACAGAGTCACGGTTCTGTCGTCAGGAGTGCTAATGGGTTGGACGCTGGAGCAGCTGCGCACGCTCGCGGCCCTCGCCGACGCCGGCACCATGGCCGCCGCCGCGGCTGAGCTGGGCTACACCCCGGGGGCGGTCTCCCAGCAGATGGCCACGCTGGCCGCGGCGGCGGGCCGTCCGCTCCTCGTGCGGGTCGGCCGGCGGGTAGAGCTCACCGATGACGGGCTGCTGCTGCTCGCGGGCGCACGGGAGGTGCTGGCTGCCGACGAACGCGCCCGCTCGGCCCTTGCCGCGCCCCGGGCCGACCGGCGCGCCGTCGTCACCCTGGGAGTCTTCGGGTCCGCCGCAAGCGCAGCGTTCGGGCCGACGACGGCGCTGCTGCGGCAGCGGGCGCCATGGGTGGACGTGCGGGCGGTGGAGGTCGACGTCGAGCGAGCGATCGACGCGGTGGTGCCAGGACCAGGAAGCTCCGCGCTCGACGTGGCGCTCGGCCTGGAGCACCCCGACTCCCCGTCACCACCGGTGGCGGGGGTCACCGCGGTGCCGCTGCTGGTCGAGCAGTACGCCGTGGTCGGGGCGGTCGGGTCCCTCCCGGTGGGGACCGAGGCACTCCGCGGGGTGCTGCAGCAGGCGGACTGGGTGCTGCCACCCCTCGACACCGCCTTCGGGCGGGCGGCGCGCACCGCGTGCGCGCGGGCTGGGATCGCCCCGTCGGTGCGGCACACGGTGACCGACACCGCGGTGTCGCTGGCCCTGGCCGAGTCGGGGGCGGGCCTGACGCTGGCGACGCCCCTCATGCTGGCGCTGCGCCCCACGCGCTGCGACACCGCGCCACTGCCCGATCCCGCCGGCGGCGGCGCCCAGCGTCGCGTGGTTGCCCTCGTCAGGGCGACGGCGGCTGAGCGGGAGTCGGTGCGGCTCGTGCTCGCGGCGCTGCAGGAGGCGTTCACCCACCTCTCCCCGTGATCATGGACTTCCAGAACAGCCACCGCGTGGCGGACGTGCCTGCGGGGAAGGGGACGGCATGACCACTGCCTCTGAGAGCGATCCCTTCGACCTGCAGCGCTTCCTCGACGCCCAGGCGGGCGGTACCTACGAGGCCGCCCTGGCGGAACTGCGCGCCGGGCGCAAACGAGGCCACTGGATCTGGTTCGTGCTCCCGCAGATGCGCGGCCTCGGGCTGAGTGCCACCAGCCAGCACTACGGCGTCACCGGGCTCGCCGAGGCCCGCGCCTACCTTGCCCACCCCGTCCTCGGACCGCGGCTGCGCGAGTGCTTCGAGGTGCTTGCCGGTCTGCCCGAGACCGACCCGGTGCGCGTACTGGGTTCCATCGACGCGGTCAAGGTCCGCTCCAGCGCCACGCTGTTCGCCGCGGCGGCACCTCAGGAGCAGGTCTTCACCGCCGTGCTCGACCACTGGTACGGCGGCCATCCGGACGACGCGACGATCTCGCGCCTGTAGACAGCGGGACCGGTGCGCTAGTCTCCCGCCACACCATCCAGAGTGGCTGAGAGACCCGGCTCGTTGACGCCACAGCAACCACCCCTCGCAGGGCAGGTGCTACCGCCGGGACCGATGGAGGTCACCGTGTCTGCCTGTATGCCCCAGCGCTGAGCCGTCGGCGCTACCCGCGCAGCGCCACCGCCAGCGCTCCCCCTCGCACCACCGCGCCCCGGATCACCGGGCCGCTGCCTCACGCCCGCTGATGGGCGGCAGTAACTCACCCGCGCCCTCGCTCGCCTTCGTCTGCCTGGAGAGTCCCGTGTCCCTGCTCCGCCGCTCCCCTTCGTCGTCCTCCCTCGCGGAAGCCGCGGCGCTGTCACGTCGCCAGCTGCTGCGCGCCGGCGTGCTGCTCGGCGGGGCCGCCGCCACCGCCGGATCCCTGGCTGCCTGCGGCTCCGGCGGCGGCGGGGAGGCGCTCGCAGCCCCCAGTGGCGACCCGACCAGCGCGCTGCAGGGCAAGACACTCAAGCTCATGGTCAACCAGCCGCACGTGGTGGCCTTCCGCGACCTGCTGGCGCCGGAGTTCGCCAAGCAGTTCGGCGGGAAGCTCGAGGTCACCGCCATCCCCTACGACCAGCTGACCAGCAAGCAGATCCTCGACGTCCAGGGCGGCGCGGGAGAGTTCGACGTCTTCGACTACTTCTACTTCGGCCTCGGTGCCCTCGTCGACGCCGGTGCCCTCGTCGACCTCACCGACTACATCGGCGGCGACGCGAACATCAAGACCGACGACTTCCTGCCGTCGATCTACGACGTCTACACCCAGATCGACGGCAAGCGGTACGGCCTGCCGTTCGACGGCGACACCCACGTCCTCTACTACAACGTCGCGCTGCTGGAGCAGTACGGCCAGCAGCCGCCGAAGACCTGGGACGAGTACGACGCCGTGGCCAAGGCCATCACCGAGGCCGGCGGCGGGAAGGTCTACGGCGCCGCGGTGCTCGGCCAGCAGGTGCCGATGATCCTCGGCTGCTCCTTCATCAACCGCCTCGCCGGCTACGGCGGCACCCTGGTCGACGCCGGGGGCAACCCCACCCTGACCACCGACGCGGCCAAGGCGTCCCTGCAGCACCTCATCGACGTGCAGCCCTACGCGCTGCCGACGCCGCTGCAGGTGGGCTTCGACGAGTCCAACAGCGCCTTCCTCCAGGGCACCGCGGCGATGATCGACACCTGGACCGACCTGGGCCTGCGCGCCAACGACCCGGCAAACTCGAAGATCGTCAACGGCTGGGGCGTCGTCCCGCTGCCCGTCGGCGGGTCGAACACCACGCCGCGCACGGCGCTCAACGCGGGCTTCGGCCTGGGCGTGTCGACCGCGAGCAAGGAGCGGGAGGCCGCGGCGGCGTTCGTGGCGTGGGCGACTGACAGCACCCGCAACCTGCTCCTGGCCAGCTACGGCGGCTCGGGCATCGACCCCAACCGCACCAGCGTGCTCGACTCCCCCGGCTACGCCAAGGCCAGCGCGCCGGCCACCGAGGTCATCGCCACCGGCCTGCGCGGCAACCCCCTGCCGTGGCCCACCGACGCCCAGTCGCCCAAGCGCCTGCAGGACCTCGTCGACCAGCTGGCGCTGGCCCTGTCCGGCTCCCAGGACGTCGAGACCTCGCTGTCCAAGGCGCAGGAGGCCTGGGAGAAGAGCGCATGAGCACGACGACGCCGGCCGTGCGCCACGTCCCGCGGTGGCTGTCGCTGCCGCCGCTGGTGGCGATCGTCGTCCTGCTGGTCTACCCCACGGTGTTCGTCGTCGCGGCGAGCTTCACGAGGACGACGCTGGCCCGCCCGCTGCAGGAGTGGACCGGCTTCGCCAACCTCACGTCGGCGCTGCAGACCGAGGCGTTCGCGGGCTCTCTCGTGCGCACGCTGGTGTTCGCGGTGAGCGCCGCCGTCCTCGCGACGGCCATCGGTACGGCGGTGGCGCTGCTGCTGCGGGCTCGGACGGGTCGAGGAGAGGGCGGCTTCGGCGTGCTCGGCACGCTCCTGCTGCTGCCGCTGGTCACGCCGCCGGTCATGGTGGGCGTCGCGTGGAAGCTGCTGCTCGCACCCGCGGGCGGCGCGCTGACCAGCACCTTCAGCTCCCTCGTCGGGTCCCCGGTGAACCCGCTCGGCTCGTCGAGCACGGCGTTGGGCACTCTCGTGCTCATCCACGTGTGGCAGTGGACGCCGCTCGTGGTGCTACTCGTCTTCGCCGCTCTGCTCGGCGTGCCCGACGAGCTGCTCGAGGCGGCGTCCCTCGACGGCGCCGGCGCGCTGCACACCTTCACCGCGGTGACCTGGCCCGTCGTCGCCCCGACGGTCCTGTCGGTGCTGTTCCTGGAGCTGGTGGTCGGCTTCAAGGTGTTCGACCTGGTCGCCGTGGTCACCTCCGGCGGACCCGGCCTGTCGACGGTCGTGGCGAGCTTCGAGGTGTTCCGCACCGGCCTGCGCGGCGACTACGACGTCGGCACCGCCGCCGCCATGACCCTCGTGCTGGGCCTGCTCGTCGGGGCTGTGACCGCTGGTGTCTCGGCGCTGCGCACCCGCGCCGCGGGGGCCGACGCATGACGCAGCTCGCCGACCAGCGCCCGATCGCTGCAGCGCAGGAGGCCGCCGTGGATCCCGCCGTGAACAGCAGCTCGACGACGACGAGCGCCGCCGAGCTCGAGCAGCTGCGCCGAGCGCGGCCTCGCGGGCCGCACCGCCGCTCGCCGCTGGCGCAGGTCGGTGTGCGCCTGGCGCTGGCGCTCGTCGCCGTCGTCGCGCTTGCACCGGTCGCGTTCCTCGTATCGCTGTCGGTGCGCTCCACCGACGACGTCCTCACCGGCTCCTGGCTGCCCGGAGGGTTCGGTGAACTCGCCTGGGGCAACTGGAGCGCGGCCTTCCGGACCATCCCACTGGCGCACATGCTCGCCAACTCCTGGCTCGTGGCGCTCGGGTCAGCGCTGGTCACGGCCGTCGTCGCGGTGCCGGGCGCTTACGTCACCGCCCGCGCCGGCAAGCGCGGTGCGCGCCTGAGTGCTGCGCTGCTCGCGGGGTACTGCGCGCCGCCCGTCGTCGCCGTCCTCCCGCTGTTCTTCCTCCTCAAGGAGGTCGGCCTCACCAACAGCGTGGTGGGTCTGGCGCTCGTCAACGGCCTGGCCAACGCGCCGGTGGCCGTGTGGCTGCTCGACTCCTTCGTTCGCCGCGTGCCGGTGGAGCTGGAGGAGGCCGCCTGGCTGGACGGGCTGTCCGTGGCCGGCGGGCTGCGCCGCATCGTGCTCCCGCTCATCGCGCCCGGCCTCGTGGCGGCGCTGCTGGTGTGCACGTTCCTCGCGTACGGGGAGTTCCTCTTCGCCGTCTCCTTCGCGCAGACCACCGCCAGCCAGCCGCTGACCGTGGGCCTGTCGCTCTTCCAGGGCGACCGCACCGTGCAGTTCGGCCAGCAGGCCGCCGCCGCGCTGGTGGGCGTCGTCCCCGTGTACGTGCTCGCCGTCGTCGCCCAGCGCTGGCTGGTCGGCGGCCTGTCGCAAGGAGCCCTCAAGTGACCTCGTCCAGCCCAGAGCCCCGCCCCAAGGACAGGATCTTCCTCAACGCCTTCGACATGACGTGCGTGGCGCACCAGTCGCCGGGCCTGTGGCGGGTGCCCGGTGACCAGAGCCACCGCTACAACGACCTGTCCTACTGGACCGACCTGGCGAAGCTGCTCGACCGTGGTGGCTTCGACGTGCTGTTCATCGCCGACGTGCTCGGCATCTACGACGTCTACAAGGGCGGCCCGGAGACAGCGCTCACCGAGGGCACGCAGGTGCCCGTCGGTGACCCGCTGCTCGCCGTCTCGGCGATGGCCGCGGTCACCGAACGCCTCGGCTTCGCCCTCACGGTGTCGCTGACGTACGAGAAGCCCTACGCGCTCGCCCGAGACTTCGCCACCCTCGACCACTACACGAAGGGCCGCGTCGGCTGGAACGTCGTGACGTCCTACCTGGAGAGCGCGGCGAAGAACCTCGGCCTCGACACGCAGGTCGAGCACGACCAGCGCTACGAGGTCGCCGAGGAGTTCCTCGACGTCACCTACCAGCTGTGGGAGGGCTCCTGGGAGGACGGCGCCGTGGTGCGCGACGCCGCGCGCGGCGTCTACACCGATCCGGCGCGCGTGCACCCGATCGAGCACCACGGCCGCTACTACGACGTGCCGGGCATCGCGCTGACGGAGCCGAGCCCGCAGCGCACGCCGTTCGTCTTCCAGGCCGGCGCCTCCCCGCGGGGCGTGCGGTTCGCCGCGCGGCACGCCGAGGCCGTGTTCAACACCGCCAGCCGCACCGAGGTCATGCGGCCCCAGGTCGACGCGCTGCGCGCCGAGGCGGCGAAGGCCGGTCGTGACCCGCGCAGCATCAAGGTGTTCTCGCTGCTCACCGTGGTGACGGCCGCCACCGACGAGGAGGCGTGGGCGAAGTACGAGCAGCTGAAGAGCTACGTCTCCTACGACGGCGCGCTGACCCTCTACGCCGGCTGGAGCGGGCTGGACCTGTCGACGTACCCGCCGGACGAGCCGCTGGAGTACGCCGAGACGCAGGCCGTGCGCTCCGCGGTGGCCGCGTTCTCCACCGCCGATCCCGACCGGCAGTGGACTCCGCGCGACATCGCCGCGTGGGTGGGCATCGGCGGCATGGGTGTTGTCGTCGTCGGGGGTCCGCAGACCGTCGCCGACGAGCTGGAGCGGTGGGTGCGTGACGCCGACGTCGACGGCTTCAACCTCGCGTACGCGACGACGCCGGGCACCTTCGAGGACATCGTCGAGCACGTCGTGCCCGAGCTGCGCCGCCGCGGGCTGATCCCCACCCAGGACGAGCGCGACGCGCTGCCCGCCGGGACCACGCTGCGTGAGGCGATCTACGGCGTGGGCAGGCGCCGCATCGCCGAGGACCACCCCGCGGCCGTGCACCGCCGCGCCCTGCAGGCCAAGGCCGCGGCCCGCGCGGCTGCGGAGGACCCCACCACCACCGCCACTCCCCCGTCCGCGACGTTCAAGGAAGTTGCGCCCCGATGAGCACCACCGACTGGACCCTGGCCGCCCGCGACGCCGCCGCGAAGCTCGCGGTCGACGCCCTCGAGCGAGACCGCGCCAACGCTGAACCCCTCGCGGAGGCCCAGCTACTGCGCGAGCACCGCCTGCCGGGCCTGCTGCTGCCCGTCGAGGTCGGCGGTGGCGGCGGGACGTGGGCCGACGCACTGCGGGCCGTGCGCGAGGTGGCCGTGGCCGACGGCTCCATCGCGCAGCTTCTGGGTTACCACTACGTCAACCAGGCCAACCTCGACTGGGTGGCCGACGCGGCGACCCGCGAGCGCTGGCAGCGGCGCTCCGGCGCCGCGCAGTGGCTGTGGGGTGACGCGGTCAACCCCGTCGACCCCGACCTCACGCTCACCCCGGCGGGTCAGGGCGGTTACCGCCTCAACGGCCGCAAGAGCTTCGCCACCGGCGTCAGCAGCGGTGACGTGTCCGTGGTGTCCGGCCAGGACTCGGCGACCGGGCGCCACGTGCTCGTCGTCGTCGAGCGCGGCGCTGCCGGCGTGCAGCCCGGCGGCGACTGGGACAACCTCGGGCAGCGCCTCTCGGCCTCCGGCAGCGTCACCTTCACCGACGTCGAGGTACCGGCCGAGAACGTACTGGGCTTCCTCGACGGCGACGCCGCCACCCCGCGCGCCTCCCTGGTGACCCCGGCGATCCAGGCGGTGTTCGGCAACTTCTACGTCGGCGTGGTGCGCGGTGCACTGCAGACCGCGGCGGAGTACACGAGGACGACGTCGAGGGCGTGGCTGCTGTCGGACTCGCCCAGCGCTGCGCAGGACCCGTACGTGCTGGCCACCTACGGGCGGCTCGTGGCGCGGCTGCGTGCCGCCGAGGCGCTGGCGGACTCCGCGGGTGAGGCGCTCACCGCCGCCGACGCCGCCGGTGACGCGCTGACCTGGGACGAGCGCGGCGAGCTGGCCGAACTCGTCGCGGCGCTCAAGGTGGTCTCCTCCGACCTGGCGGTCGAGGCGACGTCGGCGGTGTTCGAGGTGACGGGCGCCCGGGCCACGAGCAACCGCGTGGGCCTGGACCGGTTCTGGCGCAACGTGCGCACGCACACCCTCCACGACCCGGTGCAGTACAAGGCGCGCGAGGTGGGTGACCACTTCCTCAACGGCACCCACCCGGAGTTCACGCTCTACACCTGAGCCACCGCCGGTGGCGGAAGCCCATGATCACGACCCACCGTTCGTGATCATGGGCTTCCGCCACCTCGGCGTCAGGGCGTCGACGGGCGGGCGAGCGCGGGGCTGCGCAGCTCGGCGAGGGACCCGGCCCGCAGCGGTGGGGTCACCCAGCGGGCGCGCAGGCTCGCCGAGGCGGCCTCGCCGCTGATCACCAGGCGGTGCGGCGTCTGCAGGAAGCGGACCTCCACCTGCAGCGACTCCGTCCCGCCCACGGCCCTGACCCAGCCGCCGCTCACCGCCAGCGGCACCACCCCGCCGCCGGTCCGGCCGAGATCCTCCGGCACCGGTGCATCGTGCAAGCGCCACTCCCCCGCGGCCACGGGGACCTCGAACCGCCAGCCCTCGGGTACTGCGGACTCCTGCACTACCAACCACCAGCCGCTGGCGCGCCGCTCCACGCGGACGTCGCTCAGCGCAGCGTCGCCGGGCTGGAGCAGGGCGGACGGGGTGAGCAACAGCCCGTCCCAGGCCAGCTCGTCGGACGGTTCGGCGGCGCCGTCAGCCGGCGGCAACGCCAGCGCGACGAGCCGCTGCGCGAGCTCGTCGTCCGCGTCCGCGCTACTGGCCGACCGGGCGCGCTCGTCGTCGTCGAGAGCGGGCAGCAGGTGGGTCCACACGGCGTCGAGGACCGCCTGCATGTCCGGAGTGTCACTCGTGATGGCGACGACGGCGTCGTGCTCGGGCAGCACGAGCATGAACTGCCCGAAGGCCCCGTCCCCGCGGTAACCGTGCCGCTGGCGCCACAGCTGGAAGCCGTAGCCCTGGCGCCAGTCGACCTCGGGCTGGTGCGGGGTGGGCAGGTGGGCGCGGGATGCCTCGTCCACCCAGGCGGCCGGCAGCAACTGCTCTCCTCCCCAGCGGCCGCGCTGCAGGAGGAGCACACCGAGTGCCGCGACCGCGTCGGTGGTGGCGTGCAGCCCGGTGAAGCCGAGGTCGCGGCCCGCGGGGTGCTGCTGCCAGCCGAAGCACTCGGTGCCGGTGACGCCGAGCGGCTCGAACACGCGTGAGTGCAGGTGGTCGAGCAGTGTCTCGCCGCGGGCGTGCTGGACTGCGGCGCCCACCGCGTACGTGCACGGCTGGTTGTACGCGAAGACCGTCCCCGGCTCGCGCTCCGGCTCGATGCCGAGGAAGCCGCGCAGCGGCTCGTCGGGGTCGGCCGCCTGAGCGCGGTCCCACGTCTCGCTGAGGTGGCCGCTTCCCATGCCGACGAGGTGCCGCAGCGTCAGCGAGCGCGCCCGCTCGCTCGTCGCGGCGTCGGCGAGGCCGGGAAGGACGTCCACGAGCCGGTCGTCCAGTGAGAGCACCCCGTCGGCCACGGCCATGCCCAGCGCGGTCGCGGTGAAGCTCTTGCTCAGCGAGTACAGCAGGTGTGGCTGTTCAGGCGCGTAGGGCGCCCACCAGCCTCTGGCCACGACGTGGCCATGGCGCACGAGGACGACGCTGTGCGGGTCGATGAGGGGGTGCGCCTCCACGGCGTCCAGGAACGCCAGCACGCCCCGAGCGTCGACGCCCTGCGCCGACGGGGAGGAGGTCGGGAGCGACGAGGGGACAACGGCGGACGACGGCGTGCTCACGCGCTCGACGCTAACCGCACTCCCGTGATCGTCGCTCGGCGCGTCGCGCCCCAATCACTCCTCCCTCACTCGTATCTTCATTCACGGAGGCCCCATAAGCCTCTCCCGCATCAACGTCGTCATCGCCCCCGTTGTCGACCTCGTCGTCGACCCTGAGAGAGCCAGGTGCGCCGTGTCCACGCCGTCCTTCATCGACAGGCTCCGCTCCCGCTCACGCCGCAGCGACAGGTCAGCCCTCCTTGGGGCCGCTCCGGACCTCGTGCTGGAAACCTCCCCCGGTCCGCTGCCGGAGGACCACTGGCATGCGGGCGACCCGCGACTCGCTCCCGGCGACACGGTGCTGCGCACCGCTGACGTGCCCTCCCCGCGGCGTCCCGTTGACCAGCACCCCGTTGATCGGCACCCCGTTGATCGGCACGACCTCGCCGTCGTCCCCGAGGTGGACCTGCGCGCCGACGTCGTCGACCTGCGAGGCGCAGCCGCCCCCGTGGCCCCCACCGCCCCGGCCCCAGCCACCGAAGCCGAACTGCCCGAACCGTCCGCGGACCCGTCGAAGCCCGACCGGCCCGTCCAACTCGGCTGCGACGAGCCCAGCACCTGGTGGGGGTGACGCGCAGGGCAGGGTGGACCGCACGGTGGCTCCCCCGCCCGGAACTCCCTCCAGTGCGCCGACAGGCCCCTCGCGTCTCTCCAGCAACAGACCGGGAAAACGTCTCCCGGACCTACCTGGAGAACAGCGGGCTCAGGAGCTGCTGAGCTGCTGCACGACCTCGTTGAGGTAGGCCCGGCGCAGGGCGGCGTGCTGACCGAGCCCGTCGGCGGTGGCCAGCAGCTGGTCCGTGCCGTCCAGCTGGGCGGTCTGCTCGACGGCGTCGCGGTAGGCCACCGCAGCTCGCCGCGCCGAGGCGGGAAGGTTGAGACGCACCGTGACCTCGCGCTCACCGCGGACCGCCGCGGCCGTCACCTGCTCCCGCAGCTGCCGCCTGCCGGCCTCGAAGCCTCTCGCGGCGGCGTCGAGCCGCGCGGCCAGCTCCAGCTCTGCCTGGTGCTGCGGTCGGTTGTGCTCCAGCGCCGACGCCCCTCCAAGCTGGGAGGCCGCGATACCTGCCGCGGGCGTGGCGAGCAGCACCAGCTGCAGCTCGCGCAGCAAGTCGTCCATAGCTTCCTCGGCGGCGATCATCGCGGCGACGGGAAGGGCCCTCAGCTCGATGGCGCGCGTCACCTCGACGGCGACCATCGAGGAGGTGATGATGCCCGCCGTCGGGGTGTGGGGCGCCGCCGTGCCGCGGGCGCCCGACGGGCCCCCGGGCAGACCACGTACGGGGGCGGAGGGGTGTCCAGCCGGCAGGTCGGGGCCGGCGTCGTCGTCGCTCCAAAGGGCCAGCAGCTGCGCGGTATCCAGGTCGGGCGGGGCCACCGGCGCGGTGGCCTCCACCTCGAACCACACGGCCTTCCCCTGCCCGTGCGGGTGGCTGCCCCAGCGCACGGCAGTGCAGGCGACGAGGTCGAGGCCCCGCCCGCTCATGGCGCTGGCCGAGTGGGGCGTGTGCACGGGGGGCAACGGCGAGGCGTCCTCCACCTCGACGCGCACCCCACCCTCAAGGGTGGGGCGCAGGTGCACGGAGAAGCCGCTGCGAGCGTGGAGGACGGCGTTGGCTGCCAGTTCGGAGACCAGCAGGCCGGCGTCGTCGGCACAGCCGCCGAGTTCGACGGCGTCCAGCACGGACATGACGAAGCGCCGCGCCAGGCGGACGGCCTCGAGCTGCGCGGGGTAGGGAGGTGAGACGACGTGCGCGTCCTGCTCCCACGCCCGCACGGCGGCGCTGTCGTCGCCCATCTGCTGCTCTGCCTGCCTCGGGGGGTCGGGTCGGCTGAGTCGCCCACGGTAGGTGATGGGGAGCTCCCGCGTCCCCGACTCCGCCGCGCCGGTCTCCCCGGTGATGCCTGGACCTGGCGACAACTCGGTCACGCGCCCGCCTCGAGCACGACACGCAAGGCCGCCGCGGCCGCGCGCGGCAGCAGGAGCTCGGTGCGGCTCTCGGTCAGCACGAGCAGGTCACCGTCGTCGGACGAGGCGCGCACCAGCACGAGGACGGCGTCAAGCACCACTCCGGAGTCCGCCAGCCAACGGAGCACCGCGGGGTCGTCGTCGGAGATCCGCGCCACGCGCACCCGGACGCCCTCGCCGCAGCCGGTGAGCAGCACGGCCGCGGGGCGGGAGTAGGCGCCGTCGGCGGCGGGGATCGGGTCGCCGTGGGGATCGCGCGAGGGGTGGCCGAGCAGTCCGTCGATGCGCTCGAGGAAGAGCTCCGACACCACGTGCTCCAGCACCTCCGCTTCCTCGTGCACCTGGTCCCAGCCATAGCCGAGGTGCTCCACCAGGTAGGTCTCGAGCAGGCGATGGCGGCGCACCACACGCAGAGCGCGGGTCCGCCCCGCCTCGGTGAGCTCCACCGGGCGGTACGGCGCGGGCACCACGAGCCCAGCGTCGACGAGGCGTTTGACCTGCTCGGACACCGTGGACGGGGCCAGCCCCAGGCGGGCGGCCAGAGCGGAGGTGGTGACGGGAGCGTCGTCCCACTCCTGGGCCGACCAGATGGTCTTGAGGTAGTCCTCGGCGACGGCGGTCACGCCGTCGCCGGCCTCACGAGCGCGGTCGGGACTCACCCGACGATCGTCGCGCACGGTCACCGCCTCGCGCACATCGCCGTCCCCGAGCTCTTCGTCAGGCGCCGTCGGCCTCGTCCGAGGCGGCCTCGTGCAGCTCGTGGGCGACGGTGGTCACCGCACGACGGGCGATGGCTCCCTCGTGCCGCAGCTTCCGCAGATCGAGGGCCTGCACGTCACCGTGCTCCGCGACCTGCTCCACCTCCCGGAGCCCGTCGGCCAGCTGCAGCACCCCCAGGTTGGCGGCGCTCCCGGCCAGCTTGTGCGCGACGGCGCGCGTGGCCCTGTCGTCTCCGCAGGCTGCTGCGGAGGTCAGCTCGACCAGGGACACCGGCGCCTGCGCGGCGAAGGAGAGCAGGAGACGGGAGAAGAGCGCGCGCTCGGCGGGGTCGCCGACGTCGCCAAGTTCGGCGAGACGGTCCCGCACCGAGCTGGCCACCATGCGGGTGGGGGCCTCGGCGGCCTCACCGACGGCCCGCAGCAGCGCCTTGGGGGCGAACGGCTTGCTGAGGTAGCTGCACCCGAGGGCGCGGCCAGCCTCGGCGTCGGCAGGCAACGCCCGCCCGGACAGGAGCACGACAGGCACCTGTGTCGTCTCCGGGTTGCCGCGCAGCTCGGCGACGAGCGCCAGCGCGCTCCCGCCGGGCATGAACATGTCGCTGACCATGACGTCGGGGAGATCCTCGCCGAGCTGCTCGCGCGCGTCAGGCGCGGACGCGACAGCCACGACGTCGTGGCCCGCCAACTCCAGACGCGAGGCGATGAGCTCCCGCGTGACGTCGTCGTCCTCCACCACGAGAACGGTGACCACGGACACCTCCGGCTCCTGCGTTCACCGGGGCCGCGTCGCGGCTCGGCTGTCCTCACTCCATCGGCTCAAGGGGGCGAGAACCTGAGCGCGCTGGACGTCGACCTAGAAGTCGACCTAGAAATCGAAGAGGTTCGCGCGGGCTCCGCCGTCACCGAACTCGTGCCGCAGCACGCCGCGACGGCGCAGCACGGGCACCAGCTCGTCGAAGAGACGGTGCAGCGTCACCGGGTGCAGGTCACCGGAGAGCAGCACCCCGTCGTTGTCGGCCTCCTCCCCTAACTCCTCGATCAGGTCCGCGATCTCCTCGGCGGTGCCGACCAGGCCCTCGCGCTTCGCGACCAGGCCCTTGCGGGCCCGGCGGCCCAGCACGTCGCGCAGCGGGGTGCTGGCGGGATCGTCGATGCCGGCGAACAGACCCTTGAGGGTGCCCCGCGAGACGTGCTGGCCGAAGGCGTCCGGCGGCAGCGGCGCGTCCAGATCGTGGGCGGTGAGGTCGGTCTCGAGGTCGCTGGACCAGTGCGCCGCGATGGTGAGCAGGTCCGCGTCGGTGGGGTGCAGGGACGCCGCCACCACGCGCTCGGCCTCCTCGCGGGAGGCCGCCACCTCGGCCTTGACCCAGAACAGCACCCGTACGTTCTCGGGCCGGCGGCCGGCGGCGCGAGCCGCCTCGTGCACGCGGGCGCGGTAGGCCCGGATGCTCGCGACGTCGAGGGGGGCGTACGCCAGCTGGACGTCGGAGTACGCCCCGGCGAAGGCGAGGCCGCGCGGGGATCCGCCGGGTGAGATCACGAGCGGTTCGCCGTCCCGCCCGTCGTCGAAGGGAGCGGCGTTGAGGGGACCGGTGACGTCGAAGTAGCGACCCTGGTGGCGCTGAGCGCGGATACGGGTGCCGTCGGCGTATCGGCCGTCGGCCGCGACCAGGGCACCGTCCTCCCAGGAGCGCCACAGGTCCTTGACCAGCGAGGTCCACTCGTCGGCGCGGTCGTACGCGGCGTCATGATCGAGCGCAGGTGCACCGCTCACGTGCCGGGCACTGCCGGTGTCGGTGACCACGTTGAGACCGAAGCGGCCCCCGGAGAGGTGCTGCAGCGTGGCTGCCTGCCGGGCGGCGAGGTAGGGCGGGGTGATGCCGGCGTTGACCGTGGGGGCCAGCCCGATCCTCGATGTCGCGGCGAACAGGTACGGCGCCAGCAGCAGCGGGTCGTGCTTGGGTCCGCCGTAGGCGCCGCGCACCCGCAGGTCGAGGGTCTCGGGGTTGCCGAGGGACACCGCGTCCTCCATGACCACCAGGTCGACGCCGGCCCGCTCCAGCTCGCGCACCGCCTGCTGGTAGACGTCGGGACGGCGCCAGTCCCAGCCCCACGCCCAGTCGGGGCGGCCCCAGCCCTGCGGCCCGAAGCCGCGGGAGAAGAAGTACCCCACGTGCTGCAGACGGCTCACGCGGCACCGTCCACACGCGAACCTTCGAGGCTCGCGTCGTGCGGGGTGGCCAGCTCCGCGGCCACCAGGGCGCGGCGCAGGTCGGCTTGCAGGTCCTCGACGTCCTCGATGCCGACGGACAGGCGCACCGTGCCAGGGCCGATGCCGGCCCGCTCGCGCTCGGCCTCGGTGCGGTGGGCGTGCGTGGTCGAGGCGGGGTGGACCACGAGCGAGCGCACGTCGCCGAGGTGGGTCATGTGGCTGAACAGCTGCAGCGCCTCGATGAAGCGCCGCGCCGCCGGGGCGCCACCGCGCAGGGTCACCGCCAGCACCGCCCCGGAGCCCCGCGGCAGGTACCGGCGGGCCCGCTCGGCGGAGGGGCTGGAGGCGAGGCTGGCATGGTCGACGCGCAGCACCGCCGGCTGACGTTCGAGCCAGCCGGCCAGCAGCGCCGCGCTGCGGGAGTGCTGCGCCATCCGCAACGAGAGGGTCTCCACGCCCTGCTGCACGAGGAAGGCGTTGAACGGCGACAGGGTCGGTCCGAACCGTGCGGCGATGCCGTGGCGGGCGTGCTCGACGTAGGCGCGCTCGCCGTGCAGGTCCACCCAGCTCCGACCGCCAAGCACCGCGCTCGCCCCGGCGAGCTGCGGGAACAGTGGGGCGCCGGCGGCGTCGAGCCGGTCCCAGGCGAAGCCCCGGCCGCCGACGACGGCCCCACCGAGGGCGGTGCCGTGGCCGGAGAGGAACTTGCTGGCCGAGTGGACGACGACGTCGGCGCCGTGCTCGAGCGGGCGCATGAGGTACGGCGTGGCGAGGGTGTTGTCGACGACGAGCGGCACGCCGTGGGCGTGCGCCACCTCTGCGACGGCCGCGACGTCGAGCACCTCGTTGCGCGGGTTGGACAGCGACTCCGCGAACAGCGCCCGGGTGGTGGGGCGCAGCAGGCGCTGCCAGGCGGCCGGGTCGGCGTGGTCGTGGACGAAGTCCACCGCGATACCGAACCGCGCGAAGTTCTCCGCGAACAGGCCGCGCGAGCCCTCGTAGAGGTGGTCGGAGGCGAGCAGGTGGTCTCCGGCCTGCAGTAGGCCGAGCAGCGCGGTGGTGATGGCGGCCTGCCCCGAGCCGACCACGAGTGCCTCCGCTCCGCCTTCGAGCACGGCGAGCCGCCGCTCCAGGGCCGCCGTCGTCGGGTTGGCGATGCGGGAGTAGACGAACCCGTCCTCCTCGCCGGTGAAGCGGGCCGCGGCGGCCGCGGAGTCCTCGAAGCGGAACCCGGCGGAGACGTGGATCGGGGCGACGCGGTCTCCGTGGGGGCTGGACCCGTGGAGTCCCTCGTCACCGCCGTGGACCTGCTGGGTGGTGAAGCCGTACCCGGCGGTCCGGGAGAAGGAGGCGGGAAGGAGGGTGCGGGCAGTGGTCGAAACAGATGTCGAAGCGGGCATGACGGACCTCTCGGGGCGCGCCAACGCTGGCGCAGGGCGGGCGGGTGACTGGCGGCGCTGGGGTCAGCGTCGACAGCCGCCGCTCGTCACGAGAGCGAGGTCGATGTGCAGGCGTCGGACGAGCAACACGGTGTCCTCCATCGGCCGTGGCGGGAGCACCTGACGCCGTCCCGGGGGGACTGCGCGGGTTGCTGCGGCGTCGACGAGCCACGTCTCTCGGCCGCTCTGGATGGTCGGCGACGACGGTAGGGGCGCCCCACCCGCCTGGTCAACCATCCGTTCCCTGCTGGGTCAGGTCAGGGGAACCCGGTGCCACGCGCTCGTGTACGCGAGACCGCTGCGCTTGAACATCTGCGTCACTGGGCAGCGGCGCTCGGTCTCCGTGCGGAAGGTCGCGAAGGTCGACTCGTCGGCATCCGTCTCGACGGTGACCCGCACGGAGACGCTGTCGAAGTTGGCGTTGCCCTCGGCGCCGCCGGCGATGACGGAGGGGTCGAGGTCGCCCTGGATGTGGAAGGACCAGCGCCCCACGGCGATCCCGAGGCCAGAGGCGACCAGGCTCCCGGTGACCTGGTTGCAGCTGGTCAGAGCACCGAGGAGGTAGCTGAGGGGGCTGGGGGCGGCGTCCTCGCCCCCGAAGGAGGGGTAGGTGTCGGCCGTGAAGACATGCTCGTGGTCACCGGCGACCACGAGGCGCTGCGCGACACCAGTGCCTTCGGCGTCCACGACGAAGGGGACGGTCTCCTTGCTCATGCCCCGACGATAGGCACCGACGACGGGCAGCGCGCAGGATGGCGGGGTGAGCACGCCCCTCCCCGCGCCCCTCCTGGACCTCCTCCGCAAGCCCTCCCCCTGCTTCGTGGCCACGCTCATGCCGGACGGCTCCCCGCAGCTGACAGAGACGTGGGTGACCACCGACGGCGAGAACGTGGTCATCAACGTGGTGGACGGGATGCAGAAGGCGCGCAACGTGGCGCGCGACCCGCGGGTGGCCGTCAACGTGGTGGACCCTGACGACCCGTTCCGCTTCTTCCAGGTGCGCGGTCGGGTGGTGAAGGCCACCACCGAGGGCGGGCAGGAGGGCATCGACGAGCTGTCGATGAAGTACCTGGGCCGGCCCTACCCGCAGTTCGACGGCGGGGGCGTGCGCCTGGTGCTGACGATCGCTGCCGACTCGGTGACCTCTCCCCGGGGCTGAGCCCTCGCCAGCGCCGCCCCCTCGGCGCGACCATGGCGCGGTGAGCGCTGCGAAGACCACCTGCGTCGTCGTCGGCGGGGGCCCGGCGGGCGTCGTCCTGGGGCTCCTGCTCGCCCGCGCGGGTGTGGAGGTCACCGTGCTGGAGAAGCACGCCGACTTCCACCGGGACTTCCGCGGCGACACCGTGCACCCCAGCACGCTGCAGCTCCTCGACGACCTGGGCCTGTACGAGAGGTTCGCCGCGCTCCCGCACAGCGAGGTGCGCCGGGTGGAGCTCGCCGCGGGCAGCGGCGCGGTCGTGGCCGACTTCGAGCGCCTCGGGCGCCTGCTGCCGGGACTGCGCCACCCCTTCATCGCGATGGTGCCCCAGTGGGACCTCCTGACCCTGCTGGCCGACGCCGCCCGCGAGGAGCCGTCGTTCACCCTGCGGACCAGCACGGAGCTGACCGGGCTGCTCACCGGGCCCGCCCGCGGGACCAGCGCTGGCGCGCGCGTGACCGGTGTGCGGTGGCGCAGCACCGACGACGGCGGTGTCGTCGAGGGAGAGCTCGAGGCCGACCTCGTGGTCGCCTGCGACGGACGCCGGTCCACGGCGCGGCGGGCGGCGGAGCTGGAGCCCCGCGAGTTCGAGGTGCCCTTCGACGTCTGGTGGTTCCGGCTGCCCGTGGACGACGACGAGCCCGACGCGCGGCTGCTGCCGGTGATGGCTCCCGGCCGGGCGATGATCGTCATCCCCCGTCGCACCACCACCGAGCGGTACCTGCAGGTCGCCTACCTGGGCCCCAAGGGCGGTGACGCGGCGCTGCGGGCGCGCGGCGTGGAGGCGTTCCGCCGCGACGTCGCCGAGATGCTCCCCGACCGCGCCGCGAACGCGCTGTCACCGGACGCGATCCGGTCCATGGACGACGTGAGCGTGCTCGACGTCCGCCTGTCCCGGCTGCCCGTCTGGCACCGGGAGGGGCTGCTGTGCCTCGGCGACGCCGCGCACGCGATGTCGCCCGTGGGCGGCGTGGGCATCAACCTCGCCGTCCAGGACGCCGTCGCGGCGGCCCGCCTGCTCGCGACGCCCCTGCGCGAGCGGCGGGTGCGCCGCACCGACCTGGCGGCCGTGCAGCGGCGACGGACGCTCCCCACGGTGCTGACGCAGGCGCTGCAGCAGCAGGCCCACCGGAGGGTGCTCGCACCGGTGCTGGCCGGGGCGCAGGGAGGGCCGCCCCGGGTCGTGACCGCTGCGCTGCAGCGGGTGCCCCAGCTGGCCGTGGTGCCGGCCGCCGTGGTGGGGATCGGCGTGCGCCCGGAGCGCGCCCCGGCCTGGGCGCGCCGTCCCCCGTCGCCGTCGGCGCCGCCGTCCCCGTCCGCCGCCGTCAGCCACTGACCACCCATGCCGTCATCGACGGCGGCAGGTGCCCGCCGTCGTCGAGGGGGCCGCTGGTCAGCACCAGCTCCCCGGTCGGCAGCGGCACGGACGGGCCGCTGCCGTCGGCGGCCCCGACGTTCACGACGCAGTGCCACCGCTCACCGCCCCGGGCGCCACCGGCGCGCTCGTCACCCACCGGCCGCGACCAGTGCAGGACGTCGCCGGTCGAACGCTCCCATCGCAGCTGCTCGGGGCCGAGCAGCTCGCGGCGCAACTCCAGCGCCACCCGGTGCAGGTGCAGCGTCGAGCCGGGGTCGGCCTCCTGCACCGACGCCGCGGCTCCGGCGAACCACGCCGGCTGCGGCAGGTGCGGGTCCAGCCCGCCGTCGGGGCCGAACCCGAACGAGGAGCCGTCGGGAGTCCACGGGATCGGGACGCGGCAGCCGTCGCGCCCCTTCTCGGCGCCCTCGGAGCGGAAGGCGATGGGGTCCTGGAGAACTTCCGGCGGGAGGTCGGCCACTTCGTGCAGCCCGAGCTCTTCCCCCTGGTAGAGGTAGGTCGAGCCGGGCAGCGCCAGCTCCAGCAGCAGTCCGGCGCGAGCGCGGCGCAGCCCGAGGGGCTTGTCGAGCGCGGGGGTGGCGCCGTCCCGCGTCACCCAGGCCTTGGCTGCCACGTGTGAGGGCAGCTCCGGGTCGGGCGGGAGCCCGTACCGGCTGGCGGCGCGCACGCAGTCGTGGTTAGCGAGCGTCCACGTGCATGAGGCGCCGACGTCCAGCTGCTCCAGGCCCAGCTCCACGCCGCGGCGCAGCTGCGCCGCGTTCCACCCGGCCTCGAAGAGGTCGAAGGTGAACGCCTGCCCGAGGCTGCTGGGATCGGAGTAGCGCCAGCGCCGGGAGGGGTGCACCGACGCCTCGGCGACCGCCGCGCGCGGCGGGTCGTAGGTGTCGAAGAGCGTCCGCCACTCGCGGTAGACGTCCATGAGCTCGTCACGGTCCCACAGGGGGTGGCTGCCGTCGTCGTAGAGAGCGCTGTGGGTGCTGGGCAGCTCCACGTCGAGGTTGTTGTCCACATCGCGGACCAGACCGTGTGCCACGTCGACGCGGAAGCCGTCCACGCCCCTGTCCGCCCAGAATCTGAGGGTGGCCAGGAAGTCGTCACGGACGTCCCGGTTGGACCACTCCAGGTCGGGCTGCTCGCGCGCGAAGGCGTGCAGGTACCACTGCCCGTCGCCGACGGGTTCCCACGCCGAGCCGCCGAAGATCGACTGCCACGTCGACGGGGGTTCGCTCATCGGCCCGGCAGGTCCGTCGCGCCCGTCGCGGAAGACGTAGCGCCCTCGGGCCGCGGAGCCCCGCGGCGAGGCGAGGGCCTCGCGGAACCAGGGGTGCCGGTCGGAGGTGTGGTTGGGGACGATGTCGACGACGACGCGGATTCCGGCCGTGTGCAGCGCCTGCGTCATCTCGTCGAAGTCGGCCAGGGTGCCCAACCGCGGGTCTACCCCACGGTGGTCGTCGACGTCGTATCCGCCGTCGGACAGGGCCGAGGGGTAGAACGGTGAGAGCCACACCGCGTCGACGCCCAATGCGGCCAGGTACGGCACCCGCGAGGTGACCCCGCGCAGGTCGCCCACACCGTCGCCGTCGGAGTCGGCGAAGGAGCGCGGGTAGACCTGATAGACGACGGCCTGCCGCCACCAGGGCCGCTGTTCCGTGGGGTGGGCGGTCACTTGATGGCCCCTCGCGTCATGCCTGACATCACCCAACGCTGGGCGAAGACGTAGACGACGATCGTCGGCGCCATCGCCATGAGGTAGCTAGCGAACGCCACGTTGTAGTCCGTGGAGAACGAGCTCTGGAAGATCTTCTGGATGACGGGGATCGTCTGCAGGTCGGAGTTCGCGGTGATGAGCGAGGGCATCATGTAGTCGTTCCACGCTGCGAGGAAGGCGAAGATGCCGACGGTGGCGTTCATGGGCGCCAGCAGCGGGAAGATCAGCTTCCAGAAGACCTGCCACGTGGTGGCGCCGTCGATGCGGGCGCTCTCCTCCAGTTCACCGGGGATGGAGCGCAGGAAGGCGGAGTAGAGCAGCACGCTGAACGACAGCTGGAACATGACGTGCAGCAGCGCCACTCCGACGGGGTTGTCCAGGCTGAGGTACGCGGTGAGCTTGACCTGCGGGAGCGCGATCACCGGGAACGGGATGAACATCGCCGCGAGCAGGTAGAAGTAGCTGTACCGGAAGAGCTTGTGGTCCCACTGGCGGACGATGGCGAACGCCGCGAGCGACGCCAGGACGATGACTCCGGCCACGCTGGCCGTCGCGACGAGCACCGAGATGACGAAGGCGGTGGGGAAGCCGACGAGGTTCCAGGCGTCCGCGAAGCTGCCCGGGTTGAACGGCGCCGGCAGGGAGAAGCCGTTGCCGTCCACGGACTGCGCGGGCGTCTTGAACGCCATGGTCACGGTCAGGTACAGCGGCAGGAGCACCGTCAGGCTGCACACGGCAAGCACTCCGGTGACGAGCCACGCGCTGCGGCTGGCGCGCCCGGTGACCGCACCGGTCCCGTGCTGGTGGCCTTCGTTGCGCCGGGCGGCCTTGGCGGCGGTCTCGACGGTGGCCGGATCTGCTGCGATGGCCATTACAGGCTCACCCCTCGGCGGTTGATGATGCGGAGCTGGGCGATGGAGATGAGCACGGTGATGACGAAGAAGACCACCGCGTTGGCCATCTGGTAGGCGTAGTCGCCGCTGGTGAAGCCCGTGAAGATGGTCATGGCCACGGACGACGTCGACGTGCCCGGCCCACCGTCGGTGAGGCCGACGATGATGTCGTAGGCATTGAGGAAGTTCTTGAAGCCGAGCACGGTGTTGATCACCACGTACCCCGCCATGAGCGGCAGCGTGATGGCCGTGAACTGCCGCCACGGGGAGGCGCCGTCGAGCGACGAGGCCTCGTAGACCTCCTCGGGGATGGCCAGCAGGCCGGCCAAGTAGATGATCAGGGCACTGGGGACGGCCTGCCAGGCGGTGACGACGACGACGGCCACCCACGCCCAGTCCGCGTTCGCCAGGATGCTGCTGCCACCGAACACGGCGGGGATGGTGGTCGAGAAGACGTAGTTGAAGACGTACGCGATGACGATGCCCGAGACCACCATCGGGATGAAGAAGACCCCGCGCAGCGCCGTCTTGAACTTGATCCTCGAGTTGAGCAGCACCGCGAGGAACAGAGCGATCGCGTTGACCAGCAGCACGGTCACCACGGAGAAGCCGATGGTGAAGCCGTAGGAGCGCAGGATGCGCGGGTCGGTGAAGAGCACGAGGTAGTTCGACACCCCGATGAAGCTGTACTCGCCGTAGCCGACGTAGTTGGTGACGGAGAAGAACATGCCCGCCAGTGCCGGACCGACGATGAGCAGCGTGAACAGCAGCAGCGCGGGCAGCAGCATGAGATAGAAGGCCGCGTCGACCTTCTTGCGCGTCCGGCGCACGGTGACCGCCGCCGGGCGGGTGGCGCTCATGCGAGCGCCGACCGCTTGGCGAGGCGGTCCCAGTCGGCGTCGAGGATGCGCAGCATGCCGTCTCCGTCTCCATCGAGGAGGGCGCCCTGGAAGTAGTTCCAGAGCGGGATGGTGTTGGGCACGAAGGTCCCCGCGCCCTGGTAGATGCGACCCGCCTCGAGGTAGGGCGCGAGCCCGGCCGTGCGCGGGTCGGTGGTGCCCTGGGCGCCCAGCAGGGGCGAGAAGGCCAGGTTCTTCTGGTTGTAGGTGGCGCACACCTCGGGGGTCATCATCCAGTCGACGAACGCGAGGGCTCCTTCGACGTCGGCACTGGCGGTGGGCACCCACATCGCGAGGTCGAGGTTGACGCGGACGGCCCGGTCGTCGGGATCCTCTGTCATCGGCAGCGAGAAGGTCCCCAGCTCCAGGTCCGGATCCGTCTTGGCGATCTCCCCCAGGGCCCACGGTCCCTGCAGGTACATCGCGACCCGCCCCTGCCCCATCGCGAGGTTGCCGTCGGCGTAGGTCTTGGAGGGGAAGTCGGGGTTGAAGTAGCGCCGCAGCTCCAGGACGTTCGTCATTACCGGCCTGAAGGTCTCGAGGAACGTCGGCTTCCCGGAGGTGTCGCCCTCAGCGAGCTTGGCCTTGAAGAACGCCGGGACGTCCGCGCCGCTGCCGGTGGCGTAGTCCCACATGCCCTGCCCGAGCGTCCACACGTCGCGGGCGGTCGTGTAGATCGGCGTCACGCCGGCGGCCTGGAACCTCTGGCAGGCGGCGAGCAGCTCGGGGTACGTGGTGGGTACCTCGACGCCGTTGTCGGCGAAGAGCTGGACGTTGTAGATGACACCCGCCGCTGTCACCGACCAGGGAAGCACACTGGTCTGGCCCTCGTAGGTGGCGTACTGGTCCACCAGGGCCTGGTAGCTGGGGTTGATCTGCTGCGCGGCCGGGCGGTCGGCGAGGTCGGCGAGCACTCCACCGCGGACGTAGTTCGACGTCTCGAGGTTGTAGTTGTAGCAGGCGACGTCCGGCGGGACCCCCCGCACGAACTGCGGCACGATCGACGCCTGCGTGCCGTCGTGGTCGATGAAGACCCGGGCCTGGCTCGCATTGAACTGCGTGGCGAGGTCGTCGAAGTAGGCCAGCACCTCCGGCTTGTTGGCCAGCCAGCGCAGCGTGGTCGCGCCGCTGGCGGCGCCCGAGCCACAGCCGGCGGTCGTCAGCGGGAGCGTCCCCGCGGCGGCACCGACGCCGAGGAGCTTGAGCAGGGACCGGCGGCTCACGCCGCCGCCCGGAGGTCCGTTCACGAGCACTCCTTCGTGCTGGATCCCGCAGTGCGGGGTATTTGATTGACGACCTGAAGGAACTTGCGGCAAGGTTCCCCCGTGACCGCCGCAGAGTCAAGTGCTGGGTTTGTCCACCGCCCGAGGGAGCACCCGCCGACGTCTTCCACGACGCGCGCACTGCGCCTCACCTCGACCACGGCTGTCCTGCAGGCCCTGTGGCACGGCGAACCGGTCACCGGCAGCGATCTGATCGCGACGACGGGGCTGACGCGTGCCACCGTCCATGACGTCTGCGCCGACCTCATCTCCACCGGCTGGGTGGAAGAGCTCGCCGACCAGCGCACCCACGGCAGCTACTCCCGCGGACGCCCCGCCCGCCGCTACGGGCTGCGAGCGCAGGCTGGCGTGGTGGTGGGCGTCGAGGCCTCCAGTGAGCCTTTGCCACTAGCGCGTCGGCGGTGACGCTGCGTGACCTTGGGTTGCGAGTCGAGGGTGGGACCCCGAAGGATGGATCGGTCCGCTCAAA
>NZ_QGDQ01000028.1 GCF_003149145.1 Quadrisphaera granulorum
ACCGCTCTGGACGCTGCACCAGCAATGACGGCATGATCAGCGAAGCTGACCTCGCAAGGTGACAACGGAAGTACACCACTCCGAGGGACGTGACCCAGGACTCCGGCTCGGGCAACGCCTCGGTCGGCTAAGGAGCCATCGACCTTCGACGTTCCCGGCGGCCGGGGCAGCCGATTGTCATGCGGTCGCGGCGAGGCCATCCATGCACGTTCTCACGATCATCGACCGGCGTGAGGAGGCCCAACGGTGCCCGGGGTGACCGAACCCGATCCCCTGCGGCGGGATCCCGCTGAGCGGTCCTCGATCGAGACAGCGATCTCCGGCTCCACGGACGTGACCAAGAACGCCCCGCAACCGGCGGTCAGTGAGCGTGCAGGTAATCCGGGCGATGCTCACCGGCCCGACCGGCGTGGGCGTGCCTGTGCACGTCGCCGTGAGCGGGATAGGCGTGCACTGTCGCTCGTGCGAGCTTGCGTATCGCTCGGGTCAGGTCCCGCTCGGCGTCGTGAGCCACCTCGTGGGCCTGGGCCAGGCTCAGCGACGGGTCGACGTCGAGCTCAGCCTCAGCGACCAGCTCGTGACCGACCCAGCGCATCCGCACGGTGCGGACCTCGCGGACCCCGGGGCAGGCGGTCAGGGCACGCTCGGCGGTGGTGACCAGTGCGGGGTCGACGCCGTCCATGAGCCGGCTCAGCACGTCGCGGCCAGCGCCCCACAGCACCGCCACGATCGCCACGGTGATGACCAGCCCGACGATGGGGTCGGCGATCGGGAAGCCCAGGGCCACTCCGCCGGCACCGACCAGGACCGCCAGCGAGGTGAAGCCGTCAGCGCGGGCGTGCAAGCCATCCGCCACGAGAGCGGCCGAGCCGATGCGGCGCCCGACGCGAATGCGGTACAGCGCGACGGCCTCGTTACCCAGGAACCCGACCAGGCCAGCAGCAGCGACCCAGCCGACGTTGTCGATGGGCTGGGGGTCCAGCAGGCGCCGGATGGCCTCGTAGCCGGCGACGACCGCGGACAGGGCGATCATCGCCAGGACGAACAGGCCCGCGAGGTCCTCAGCGCGGCCGTAGCCGTAGGTGAAGCGCTTGGTCGCTGCTCGCCGGGACAGCACGAAGGCGATCCACAGGGGCACGGCAGTCAGGGCGTCGGAGAAGTTGTGGATGGTGTCGGCCAGCAGGGCCACGGAGCCGGAGACGGCGACGATGACGACTTGCAGCAGTGCGGTCAGGCCCAGGACCACCAGGGAGATCTTGACGGCGCGGATACCGGCGCTGCTGGCTTCCAGGGCGTCGTCGATGGAGTCGGCGGCGTCGTGGCTGTGAGGGGCGAAGATGCCCTGCAGCACGCCCTTGACGCCGGTGGCGTGCTCGTGGCCGCGCTCCCCATGGTCGTGCGAGTGGCCGTGCTCGTGATGGGTGCCCATCAGCCGGCCTCTACGCCATCGTGCAGGGCCGCAAGGCCGGCGGTGTCGCGGTGGTGCCCGGGGATACCTGATCCGGCGTGCTCGGCGTTGTGAATGGCGTCGGTGACCAGCTGGGCGACGTGGTCGTTCTCCAGGCGGTAAAAGATCTGCACGCCGTCGCGGCGGGTGGCCACCAGGCGCGCCATGCGCAGCTTGGCCAGGTGCTGGGAGACCGACGGGGTCGGCTTGCCGACGTGCGTGGCCAGCTCGCCCACGGGTAGCTCGCGGTCGATCAGGGCCCACAGCAGCTGGACCCGGGTGGCGTCGGCGAGCATCCGGAAAACCTCAACCGCCAGGTCGACCTGGTCTGTGGGTAGCTGCCGCCGACACGCATTACTTGCGTCCATGCGCAAAGAGTAGAGGAAGGGATCGGCGCCTCCACACCTCGCGGGATCTCGGATGGCGATCCCCAGCGGAACATGATCGCGACCGCCGGCGGCGACAGCCCTGAGTGCCTCAGGTGTGCCGATCAGCGGTCGGCAGCGGCACGCTCCAACAGAGGCACGCTCCAGCAGAACGGTCGGCAGCTGGGACAGGTGCTGACAAGGTCCCGACTGTGTCCTGTTCGAGCGTCAGTCCAGACGGCATCTACTGCCATCGCCTCCGGGCGAGCGTCAAGCAGCGGTCCAGTGAGGACTACCTCTAGCTGTAGTCGAACGGAATACACTTTGGTTCGTGGAGCGCTTCGACCTCGACGAGCTCGATGACGACGCGCCCTTCGAGGTCGACGTCCAGGCCGCACACCTGTTCAAGCACCCAGGGCTGGGCCTGGACGACGTCGAGGAGGTCTGGGCGAGCAGTCCGCTGTTCTACCCGGCCACCCCACCGGCGCACTGGCTGATGGTGGCTGAAGTCGCCGGCCAAGTACTCACCGTGCCACTGGCGCCGTCCCGCTCCGGCGATCCGCGCCGGTGCCGACCGATCGGCTGCTACCAGGCAGCCCAACACCTCGCCCGCCGCTACCGGGAGGACCGATGAGCACCGCCGATCACGACCCCACCTCCACGACCGCCATGACGCCAGAGCAGGAGAACGCCTTCTACGCCGACCCCCGCAACCAGACCCCTCAAGGGCCGCCGGTCCGCCGTCGCCGAGGCACCAAGGCCAAGCTGAGCGACCCCATCCCCGTGCGCTTCCCCGAGGACCTACTGCAGCAGGTGCGGGCCCGCGCGGCTGCTGATGACCGGTCGCTGTCGAACTGGATCCGACGAGCCGTCGAGCACGAGCTCTCAGGGCGTTGAGGCTGAGGGCCGTCTCGCGCCCAGCAGACGATCCACACAGCAGCTTCCCGCACGAGGAGCGTCAGCGGGACACGATCGTGATCTTCAGCGGCAACGGCCGGTGAAGTCCACCCGCACGTCGGTGACGTCGGGCTGGCGCAGTGAGGCCAGGTCGGCATCCGTGAACCGATGGCCCCGCACCGTGACGAAGGGCGCCACGCGTGGTGACCGGCCTTGCCGCTGCCGGTGAAGACGATGCGCGTCATCTGACGCCAACCACGAAGATGGTCGTCGGGGCCTGCGGCACCGGCAGCGCCGCGACGGCGACGGCGGCGAGGACGACGACGACGGCGGCGCGGTCGCGCGATCGGATGCCTGCGGCACGGGTCATGCCTGATCGGTGCACGCTGGTGTTCTCCGTGGCCGGGGGGCTCGCCAGGCGCGTCAGCCCCCGCGGTCGGCGATGATCAGCTCAGCGATGCGGTGCTCGCGCAGCGTGAACCGGCGGTCGAGCTTGGCGACATGCGAACGCTGGAGAAGAAGCAGCTCGTGACCCGGCGTACCGATGCGCGCGACCGCCGTGCCGTCCGCGTCAGCGCCACACCAGCCGGCGCCGCCCTCGCTCGGGCCGCGACCCAGGACGTCGAGGCCGCCGACCTCGCCTTCTTCGGCCCCGGCCACCACGAGGCCCGCTCACTGGTGGAGCATCTGGCCCTCCTGGACGGCACCGCGGGCACAGACGACTGACACGGCGTCCCGCCCAGCCGCTGAGACCTCCGTCCCCGAAATCTCGGCCACCGCAGCCGCCAGGCGTTCGATGCTCGACGCCGGCACCCCCGCGAGGTTGATGCGCCCACCCGGCATGCCGTGCACCGCGTGCTCGACCCGCAGCACCTCCATCTGCGACGGCGTCAGCGGCAGCTGCAGGAACATGCCGCGCTGCCCGCTCACCACGTCCGCCACCGACACCGCGCCGCGCGAGCACAGCTCCGCGACCAGCGCCTCCCGCAGCCGCGTCAGCCGCACCTGCGCGCCATCGAGCTCGGCACGCCAGAGGGAGCGCAGGTCGTCGTCGTCGAGGATCTCGGCTACCAGCTCGGCGCCGTGCCCCGGGGGCTGGGAGTACTGCGACCGCGCGGTCGACTCCAGCACGGTCTGCGCCGCGGCGACGCCCGCGCCCCCATCAGAAGCACCGACGACGACGGCGCAGCCCGTCCGCTCGCTGTACAGCCCGAAGGCCTTCGACGCACTGACCGCCACGAGCACCTCGGGCACGCGGTCGACCAGGAGCCGCAAGCCGGCGAGGTCGGCGTCGAGGCCATCGCCGAGCCCGTAGTAGGCCATGTCGACGAACGGGGTGACGCCCGCCTCGAGGCAGGCGGTCGCCAATGAGTCCCACAGCGACAGCGACATCGAGGTGCCCGTCGGGTTGTGACAGCAGCCCTGGACGAGGTAGACGTCGCCGGGGCGCGCGGAACGCACGGCGGTGAGCAGGGCGGCCTCGTCGAGCGCACCCGTCGACGTCGTCCACGGGTGCGTCACCACCGTCAGGCCAGCGGCGCGCAGCAGCGGCACGTGGTTGACGTACGCCGGTGTCCCGAGCAGCACGCGGCGCGTGGGACTGGCCACTGCCACGAGCTCGGCGAGCAGTCTCAGCGCGCCCGTGCCTGCCACCGTCTGCACCGTGGCGGCCCGCTCCACCCGCTCACACGACCCGAGCAGCAGCGACGTCATCGCCGTCGTGAAGCGCGGGTTGCCGGCCATGCCCTGGTAGGCCTTCGAGCCGCGGCGGGCAGCGAGACGGTCGGTGGCGCGGGCGACGGCCTCCATGACGGGCACGCGGCCGTCGTCGTCGCGGTAGACCCCGACAGTGAGGTCGAGAGCCCCCGGGCGCCGGTCAGCGGCGGCTCGCGCCACCAGCGACCAGACCGGGTCGGGCGGACACGGGCGCAGCTGGGCGAGGAGCATCGCGGACCTCCGGAGAGACAGAGCGGGCACGGCGAACAGGGCGGACGTGGAACGCGAGGACGCTGGCGACGACCAGCACACCGCCGACGAGCACGCGGGCGTCGAGGTGTTCGCCGAGCAGGGGCACGGCGAGGACGGCGACGAGCACCGGGCTGAGCGCGCCGATCGTCGCGGCGCGCGGAGCTCCCAGTTCACGGATGGCGACGGCGTACGCGAGGCCGGCGAGCACCCCGACCCCGACGCCCTGCACCGCGGCGAACATCAGCAGCTCACGCGTGACAGAGGCCCCGGCCAGCAGATGCGACGGGAGCAGCCCCGTCACCGAAGCGAGCAGCACGACGACGAACGACGGCAGGCAGACGACGACGGCCGCCGACACCGGGTCGAGCCGGGTGGCGCGCAGCCCGAGCGTGTAAACGCTCCAGACGAGCCCGGCGGCGAGCAGCACCGCGGTGCCCGCGACGTGGCTCCCGCTCGATCCGCCGCCCGTCCCGGCGATGACGACGATCCCGACGACGACGCCGGCCAGCGCGACGAGCTGCCTGCGGCTGCAGCTCGCTCCCCACAGCGCGGCCACGAGCGCGGTGACGAACACGGGGACCGATCCGGGGACGACGACACCGACGAGCGTCGCCGAGGACATCGCTCCCCCGGCCGCGCAGACGAGGAAATACGGCAGACCGGCGCCGATCGCGAGCGCCGCCAGGACGGCGGGGCGTTCACCGCGGACGCGGCGCAGCGCCCGCGGCAGCCACGGCGCGAGTACCAGCAGCGGCAGGCCGAAGCGGAGCAGGGCGACGTCGGCCGGGGTCCAGGAGGAGGTGGCGATGGCGCGGATGCTCAGCGCGAACGACGCCCAGACGAGCACCGTGAGCGCCATCGCGAGCAGACCGAGACCCTGCCTGCGAGAGAGCGGCGGTCCGGAGGTCGGCATGCTGCGACGCTAGCCAGAACGGGTGAGCAGCCGATTGCGTCTTCTGCTGCGTGTCGGCGCTCACGTGGCAGGATCTGCCATTCATGGACGAGATCGACAAGCACATCCTCCACGAGCTGCAACTCGACGGCAGGCTCTCCAACCAAGACCTCGCCGACCGCGTGGGCCTCTCGCCGTCGCCGTGCCTGCGGCGGGTGCGGCTGCTGGAGCAGCGCGGCCTCATCACCGGGTACACCGCGGTGGTGTCGGCACGGGAGGTGGGGCTGCCGATCACGGCGTTCGTGCGGCTGCGCCTGGTCTCGCACGCCCCCGAGGGCGTGACGCTCTTCGAGGAGCGCGTGCGGGCCCTGCCGCAGGTCATCGAGGCGTACCTGCTCGCCGGTGACCACGATTACCTCCTGAAGGTGGCCGTGGCCAGCTTCGAGGCGTACGAGCTGTTCGTGCGCACGCAGCTGCGCGGCATCCCCGGGGTGGAGTCCATCCAGACGACGTTCGCCTACGGCATCACCAAGCCTCCGAGCCCACTGCCCGTGGTGTGACACGCGACGCGTGATCGCCTCCTCAGCGCCACCGTGCGGTCCTACGCTGCGCGAGTGAACAGGGATCACCGCCGTCCTGACCCCTGGATCGGATGGGCCTTCGTGGCAGCCGCCGCGGTCTTCATGATCGCGGCGGGGAACTCTTGGCATCTGTGGCGGTCGGTCGAGTCGATCGAGCCCGGCAGCTGGTGGAGTCACCACCATCGCGACCGGATGCAGTTCTGGCTCGCATGGTCAGGCGTCGCCGGTCTCGCCGCCGGGGTGGTGTGGGCCAGCCGCCGCTGGGGCCTTCGCGCAGCCAGCGAGCCCGATCCCGTGAGCACCCAGAACGCGCCGCTGGCGGGCGGCGCCTCGGCGGTGGGCTCCGTCGTCGTCGTCGATGTCCCCAGCACCACCCGGCTCGACTGGAAAGTGCCCACATCCCCCCGCCCCGTGCATTGGACGGACCGGCTGCGCTGGGCGCTCAGCGTCGGCTGGGTGGCGCTGCTGCTGGTCGGGGTGTTCGCCGGCACGCGGGTCAGCACCTTCGACGACGCACTGGCCGCGGTGTCCTCCGGAGCGGTCCGCGAGGTGACCGTCGCCGCCGGACCCGAGAACCCCGGAGCGGAGTGGTCGGGCTACCTCACACAGGAGGTGTCCTGGCGCGAGGGGTGGTTCCGGCACCGCGCCGAAGTGACGTGGTCGAACAGCCCTTCCGGCACGGATGCGAACACAGACGGCCTCAGCACGTCCGAGACGAACGGCGTTCCGGTGCTCGGACGCGACGTCGCCGACGTGCTGCGCGACGCGCGGCCGGCGCTCGTCGTGCATCGCACCGACGTCGGGAGCCTCAGCTCCACGACCTTCCTCGGCTGGTACCTGCCGGCGCCGCAGGTGCTCGGGCCGCTGATGCTCGCCGGGGCGCTGCTCCTCCTGTTCCTCATCCTCAACGTGCCGCCGACGTGGCGGCTGACGCGGTGGGCGTGGTTCTGGGTGGGCTTCACGCCGGTTGGCGCGATCCTCTTCGCGCTGTTCGCCGGCCCGACACCAGGCCTGCCCAGGCCTCGTTATCCCACGGAGAGATTCGGCGGGCTCGTCGGGTTCGTCGCGTCCCTGCTGGCCGGCGGGTTGCTGCACTGGGGTTCTCGCTGACTGGCAGACTCCCTCGGTGCTTGGAGTGATCGTCATGGCCGACCCGCGCGTCGCCGCCATCCCGGTGCGGGAGTGCGGCGAGCCGCTGGTCGACACCGCCGACAGCGAGCACCTGCGCGTCGACGACCGGATGGCCGACGAGCACGGGCAATGGCGGCTGCTGCGCGCCGGAGTGGTCGAGCGCCTCGAGCGGGCCGCACAGCTGCTGCCGCCCGGGGTCAGGTTGCTCGTGCTGGAGGGGTACCGGTCGCCGCAGCGCCAGGAACGAGGCTTCACCCGGTACCGCGAGACCTTGCGGGCGCTGCGCCCCGACCTCGACGAGGGCGCGCTGCGCGCGGCGGCCAGCCGCTACATCTCACCGCCGGAGGTCGCGCCGCACCCCTCCGGCGCCGCCATCGACCTGACCCTGTGCGACGACGACGGCACCGAGCTCGACCTGGGCTGCGCCTACGACGCCACCCCCGAGGAGAGCGACGGTGGCTGCTTCACCGCTGCTCCGGGGCTGCCCGAGCGGGCTGCGGCCAACCGACGGCTCCTCGTCGAGGTGCTCACCGAAGCGGGCCTCGTGAACTACCCCACCGAGTGGTGGCACTGGTCGTACGGAGACCGGTACTGGGCGCTGAAGACCGGGGCACCCGCCGCCCTCTACGGGCCGCACGACCTCACGGCGCCTGCACAAGCAGCAGCGGTCTGACGGCGGCCAGCGGCACGCCGTCCAGAGCGGGCTGCAGGTGGGGGTCATCGACGTGTCCGTCAAACTCGACGTGCGCTGAAGGCCCGGCGCTGCGCTGGGCGATCTCGGCGAACGAGCGAGCCAGCGCCCGACGCAGCAGGGCCACCCCCGTCAGGTGTCCCGGAACGCCGACCGCCGTCACGTCCGGAACGACGGTCTCTGCGACCGCCTCCCATCCGTCGTCGGCGGCGAACACGAGCACGGTCGCCGCGAGACGTCCGTCCCACCACACGCCTGAGCTGCACGCACGATCGACGTCGGCCACGGTGGCAGCGGCCACTTCCGCGAGCGCACGGCGGGGCGCCCCGGGTGACACCGGTGCCCACGGGGCATGCACCCACAGGTACTGCTCCACGAAAGCGGCGGCCACCTGGTCGCTGTCGAGCGCTTCGAGGGAGTCCACGACCAGCTCCGGCGGATCCTCCGTCTGCGCTAACCCGCTGTAGACGTCCACCCACGCGAGGACCTTCGGATCAGCGGCGTCAATGACCTGCCCGGGGCACCGCTGCCGCACCCCGCCACCGGTGGCTTCGAGAAAACCCATCGCCGCGGTGTTCGACGGTCGGACCTTGCTCGCGAGCGGCAGCGGCTCCGGGCGCGCCGCGCGGACCGCCGCGAGGAGGTTCCGGCCGATTCCCCGTCGGCGGGCTCCCAGGGGCGCACGTGCACAGACACGTGGTCGTTGGCTCCGGCGGCGTCACGGGCGGCGTCCATGGCGGCATCCTCTCTACGGCCAGAGAGGACCTCGGAGGTCACTGCCACACTCGCCGCGTGATCGACGGTGTGATCAAGGAGCAGGACTGGAGGGCAGGGCGCCTCGCCCCGCGCACGGGCCTCGACGTGGCGGTCCTCGCGGTGCTACGTGCCGTCGACAGGGCGTGCACGTGGGGAACGCGCCGCCCGACCACCGCCCCGACCACGCGGGCCGTCCGGCAGCTCACGCCCGACGGCCTCTCCCCGGACCAGGCACGCGCCCGCCTCGCAGCCCTCGGTCACCCGTGGCGCACGCTGCACCCGCTGCTCAGGCACGACGGCAACTGGGGTTGGCGGGACGGCGACGAGCCCGCCGACGACGAGTACACGCGCGTGGGCTTGTCACCCCTGGGACGTCTCGCGCTGCACGCGGCTGATGCTCAGTGCGGTCCGGTGCCGCTCGGTCTGGTGCTCGGCGACCTCCACCCCCGCTACCGGAAGCTGACCGAGTCGTCGTCGAAGGTGCCTGTCGCGGCGGCTGATCCGACACCAGCGCTCGGAGGTGAGGCACTCGCGATGCGCCCGGGGTTCGGACTGTCGGCAGTGCTCGACGCGCTGACGGCCGCCCGTGCCGGCGACACACGTCCGTCGCGCTTGCTGCCCGTGCCCCCGGCGCCGGCGGAGGCCGCCGTCGACGTCGACCTCCCCGCGCTCCTGGCCGGCGAGCCAGTGCGAGCGCGGCTAGGTTGCCGCTTCGACGTCGTCCCCGCGCCCGAGGTGCCGCCGGCTCCGCCGGGACCTCCGCCGGAGGTGATCGCGGCAGCCCAGGCGCAGGGACTCACGGACTACGCGTGGGTCGCCTACGCCCCGCGCCAGTACGCGGGGCCTTCCCTGGTCGTCACCGGCACCCCGTCGGGCGTGGACCTGGGGTTGCTCGTGGACCAGCTCCTCGAGTCCGCCTTCGAGCTGAAACAGGCGCCGATGCGCATCGCCGGGATCGACGACGCGAGCACGAGCAAGGTCGGTACCCGCGTCCTTGTCCACACGGACGACCCCCACGCCGACATCGACGCGCTACGCGCGTGGGTCCAGCAGCTACCTGCCGCCACCGTCGACGTGACCTGGCATCTGCCCGGCGGCGCCGATGCCGCGCTTCACCACTGGGCGAATCTGGTTGACGACGACGACTCAGGCCTCCAGCAGCTCGCGGCGCTCAGCGCCTGACGCTGCGCAGCGAGTTCGGGTCGGCGAGCTTGGATCAGCCGGCGCGGGCCGCGTGGTGGCGGCGCTTGGCCGCGTACATGCGGTGGTCGGCCTCGCGGAGCAGCTCGTCGGCGCTCACGGGGCTACTCATCACGCCCGTCGCGACCAGCTCGCTGGAGGAGACCGCCCCGATGCTCGCGGATACCTGGTCCAGCACCTGCGCGGCGGCGCGGCCGCTGTCGTCGTCGTCCCCATCACCGGGGGCACTGAACGGCACCGACAGGGCAACGTGGAGCCGGTTGCGCAGGTCAGCGGCGGCGAGGGCGCCGTCGTCGTCCCTGGTTCCGGCGTCACGGATGAGGACGGCGAACTCGTCGCCTCCTAGCCGCGCGACCACGTCATCGGCACGCGCCACCTGCTGAAGGCGTGCCGCGACAGCGACGAGGAGAGCGTCGCCCTGGGCGTGGCCGCAGGCGTCGTTGACGGCCTTGAAGCCGTCGAGGTCGCAGAAGGCGACGACCACCGCCCGGCCGTGCACCGATGCCCGGGCGACAGCGTCGTCGAGTGCGGCGGTGAACGCCGCCCGGTTGGCCAGCCCGGTGAGCTGGTCCCGGTACGCCAGACGCGCGAGCACGTCCGTCCGCTCCTGGAGCGCACCGGCCAGCCGCCGGTTCTCCACCACCACGAGGGCCTGGCGCAGCAGGAGCACGGTGGTGAGGAGCAGGGTGCCTGCCAGTTCGACCACGCCGATCTGCCGGTGCGTCGCCACCACCAGCACGGCGGGTACCGCGATGAGCAGCGGCAGGTACGGCAGCCCCGCCAGCAGGCCGGCGTGCAGCCACCCGATCGGTCCGCGGTCCGAGGCGCGCCCGGCGCCGACGCCCGTCGGGCGGCGGACCACGGCCCCGGAGGTCAGCAGGACCAGTGAGATGGCACTGAGGACGGCGGTCCACCCGCCGGGGACGAACGTCCCGGAGCGGACGAGCATCAGGTACAGCACCTGGCTCGTCGCCGACACCAGACAGCCCGCCGCGAGGAGCTGCACCGACAGCGACGGCCGACAGCGCGCAGCCATGACGAGGGCGGCGGTGAGCACGGCGACGGCGGACACCACGCTGCTCGACGGCAGGATGACCTGGCGGACGGTGACGCCACCGTCGTTGAGCGCCGGTGCGACGAGCCAGAGCCACCCCAGCAGGAGGAGTCCCCCGCCGGCCAGGAGCCCGTCAAGCAGGGTGCGCACCCGCGAGGTCGACGCGTGCGCCGCCCGCACGGCCAGCACCATGGCGACCGGGACGAGCGCTGCGGCCACCAGGTAGCCGAGGTTGGTCAGCGGCTCGCCGCGCGGGTTGCCGCCGACCACCAGCTCCACCCAGGCGAAGCGCACCTGGGCTGCGCTGTAGCTGGCCATGCCCGCCGCGTAGGCGGCCCAGGGCGCCACCTCCCGGGCATCGCCGCCCGCGCGGACGGTCAGCACGACGCGCCTTGCGAGCAGCACGGCGGCAGCCACGCTCAGCACGACGAGCAGCAGGTCGACCACGGCTTGGGACACGCCCGCCGGCAGCACGACCACGCTGCGGCCCGGCCCGACGATCACCATGAGCAGCACCGCGCCGACACCGAGGACTGCGCCAAGGCCGGCCCAAGGCACCCGACGACGACCACGCACCGCTCGGGTGCCGCCGGTCTCGTCAGGTGGAGCTGTCACACGGTGGTCATCGGTGCAGCGGAGGACCCTCTGGAGCCGTCACCGACGTGTCACCCGCGTGCCTCCCCCGTGGCCGCGAGCACGCGCGGGGCCGGCGGCGAAGGCGCCAACCCGGCCCACCGCTACCGCCCGTGAGCGTCTCCGGGAGCTGTGAAGAGTTAGCCCCATCAGCGTGAGCGGCCGGTCACTCCCAAGGGGCCAACAGTTCACAGCTGCCCGCGAGGTCTTCCCCGCCCCAGGAGACACCTCGGCCGGGGCTGACCCATGACTGGGGCGGTCACCGAGCTGGACGCTCCGCGCCGCTTGGTTGACGAACAGGTCCGTGGCCCGTTCCGCTCGCTGCGCCCATCACGGCTCTCGAGGCTCAGCGGCCGGCTTGCCGGCAGATGCCGTCGAGCAGCAGGTCGAGCCCGGCGACGAAGACGTCTTCGTCGTCGTGAGTGGCGAACTCGTCGACGATGTGGTGGACGAAGGGGTACTCAGCCTCGGGCAGGGCGCGCCAGTGCTCGACGGCGTCGTCGAGTCGCGACGTGTCCTCCCTGTCGAAGGTGGCCAGGTCCTGCGCGGCGCCGTCCTGCGGGTGACGGCCGAGGTCAGAGGCCACACCGATGACGTACCCCGTGACCGCCGAGACGGCGTGGAACCGCTGACGGGCGGTGAGGTCGAGGCGCATCGCCTGCTGGCCCATGCGCTCGTAGAGGCGCAGCCCGTTGGGCTGCAGCCCTGAGTCGCGCTGGAAGTAGGCGCCCAGCCATGGCCGCGGGGCGATGACGCGATAGAACGCCACCGCCATCTCCCGCAGCGCGTCGACCGGGTCTTCGGCGGTGGTCACGCTCTCCGTGGCGGCGAGCACGTCGGTGAGCACGTGGTCGCTGGCGCGGGCGATGAGCTCGTCCTTGCTGGAGACGTACCAGTAGATGCTGCCGACGCCGCCGCCCAGCCGCGCGGCCAGCGAACGGAAGGTCAGCGCCGACTCGCCCGCCTCGTCGAGCAGCGCCACCGCACCGGCGACGACGGCCTCCAGGGAGTGCGAGGCGCGTTGCCGGGTGCCACCTCGTGTGGTGCGTGCGTCCGCCATGCCGACATCCCACCACATGCTTGCGCGCAAACCGAACGTCGTTCTATGTTGACCGAACGCCGTTCGGTTCGAGCGGCCGACCCCACCCTCGAGAGGAGGGACGCCATGAGCTCCAGCGCGCCCACGACAGCCCCCACCCCCCACACCACCGCTCCCACCACCACCACTGGGACGACGACGAGCGCGCGCACGTACACCTCGCTGCGCGCGGCGTGGATCCCCCTGCTCGCCCTGTGCCTAGCGTTCTTCGTGGAGATGGTCGACAACACCCTGCTGTCCATCGCCCTGCCGACCATCGGCCGCGACCTCGGCGGCAGCACCACCGCCCTGCAGTGGGTCACCGGTGCCTACTCGCTGACCTTCGGCGGGCTCCTGCTCACCGCCGGGTCGCTGGCCGACCGCCTCGGACGCCGCCGCGTACTGCTGGTCGGGCTGGCGGTCTTCGGCACCGTGAGCCTCACGGTGGTAGCCGTCACGACGACGAGCGAGCTCATCGCCCTGCGCGCGGCACTCGGCATCGCCGCCGCCGCGATGGCCCCGATCACCAACTCCCTGGTGTTCCGCCTCTTCGACGACGAGGCGCTGAGGATGCGCGCGATGACCGTGATGATCGTCGTCGGCATGAGCGGCTTCATCCTGGGCCCGCTCCTCGGCGGCACAGCGCTCGCGCACGTCAGCTGGGAGTGGCTCCTCGTGGTCAACGCCCCCGTCGCCCTGCTGGCATGGATCGGGGTGCGCCTCGGCGTGCCCGCCGACCACCGCGACGACCTCACCGACGACAGGCTCGACCTGCCCGGCGCGGTGCTATCGCTCACCACCATCGGCCTGGCCTGCTACACGCTGACCAGCGGTGTCGACCACGGATGGCTGTCACCGGCCACGATCGGGTGCGCGCTCGGCGCCGCCCTCGCACTCCTCCCGTTCGTCGCCCACGAGCGCCGGACGGCACAGCCCATGCTCGACCTGGCGCTCTTCCGCGACGGCACGGTCCGCGGCGCGTCCATCGCCCAGGTCGGCACGGCCATCGCCATGTCCGCGGTGATGTTCGCCTTGATCCTGCACTTCCAGTACGCCTACGGCTGGAGCCCCGTCCGCGCCGGACTGGCCAACCTGCCGCTGATCATCACGATGATCGCCGCCACGCCGATCTCGGAGAAGCTCGCGCAACGCTTCGGGCACCGCGTCGCCTGCCTCATCGGCGCCGCGCTGATGGCCGGGTCGCTCGTCGGCCTTGCGGTCTCCGTCGACCACGGCTACCCCGCCATCGCAGCCTGCATGGTGGTCATGACGGTCGGCCTGCGCACGGTGATGACCATCTGCGCGGTGGCGCTGGTGCGTGCGGCACCGGAGAACCGCACGTCGCTGGCCGCATCGCTCAACGACACCGCCCAGGAGGTCGGCTCCAGCATCGGCACCGCCGTGGTCGGCACCCTCATCGCCGTCCTCGTCACCACCGTGCTGCCCGCCGGCACATGGAGCACCGAGCTGGTCAGCGCGTTCTTCCGCGGCGAGCGGGTGGCGTTCGCCGCGCTCGCCGTCGTCGTCGGTCTGCTCGCGGGAGTCGGTGCGCTGACGCTCAGCAGCTCCCGCAGCACCGACGAGAACCCCATCCCCGCGGCATGACCGCGCCCGGCCGCCTCCCCTGCGGACAGCGGAGACGGCCGGGCGGTGGACGCGCAGAGGTCAGGCGGTCCAGCTGTCGACGAGCGACTGGTTGGTCTTGATCCACTCAGCGGCTGCGGCCTGCTCCTGGCCCTGGCCCTTCTGCTGGATGAGCAGCTCCAGGCTGCCCAGCTGCTGGTCGTCCATCGTGAACTTGCTGATCCATCCGGACACGTCGGCCTGCTTGGTCGCGAAGCCCTTGGTGGCAATGGCCGTGACGTTGTCCGCCGCACCGAAGGCGCCCTTGGTGTCTTCGAGGACCTTGATCGGGTACTTGGTGAACGCCCAGTGCGGCTTCCACAGGGTGACGACGATGGGCTTCTGGTCACCGATGGCCTTCTCCAGCGAGGCGAGCATCGCGGGGGTGCTCGACTCCACGAGGGTGTAGTCGGTCAGGCCGTACTGCGGGATGACGGCTTCCTTGGTGAGGCGCATGAGGCCCGCACCCGGCTCGATGCCGACGATCTGGCCGCCAAACTCGCCGCCCTTGCCGGTGAGGTCGGCGATGGTGTTGACGTCGCTGACGTAGTTCGGCGTGGCCAGCAGCAGGGTCGCGGGTGTGAACCAGTCCGACACCTTCTCCAGCTTGTCGCTGTTCTTCTCCCAGTACGGCTGCTGCGTGGCCGGCAGCCAGGCGCCGAGGAACAGGTCGGCCTGACCTTCCGCCACCGCGAGGTAGGACTGGGCCACCTCGAGTTCGTTGACGGTGACCGAAAAGCCCTTGTCCTCGAGGATCTGCTTCCACAGGTAGGTCGCGGCCACGCCCTCGTCCCAGCCGGCGACCAGCGCGAGGGTGACCTTCTTCTCGCCGCCTGCGCTCGGGCTGCTGTCGCCACCGGACGTACTGCCGCCGACCTGGGCGGCCTGGCCGCTACAGGCGGCGACAGCGGGCAGGGCGAGTCCGGCGAGGGCCGCGCCGATGATGGCCCGGCGGGTGGGGTTCGACATGGATGTCCTGTCTCGAGATGCGGTGGAGACCGGCGCGGCGGTACCGCGTCGGAAAGGGTTCCCGGGTGGTGCTGGGGAGCGGGAAGTACTGGGGAGCGGGAAGTACTGGGGCCGGGTCAGGTCAGACTGCGGCCAGGTCGCGCTCGGGCTGCGCAGCGGTGCCCGGCGTCGTCGTCGCCGTCGGGCCTGCGGGTGCGCGCCGCTTGCGGCGGCGCTTCTTGGCGGCGAAGGCGCTGGTGAGACGGTCCAGGAAGATCGCCAGGATGACGACGGCGACGCCACCCTGGAAGCCGGTGCCGACGTCGAGGTTGCTGATGCCCCGCATGACCTCGGCCCCCAGACCGCCGGCGCCGACCATGCCGGCGATGACCACCATGGACAGCGCGAGCATGAGCACCTGGTTGACGCCCGCCATGATCGACGGCATGGCCAGGGGCAGCTGCACCTCGCGCAGGATCTGCCACGGCTTGGCGCCGAAGGCGTGGGCTGCCTCGACGGTCTCGGCGTCCACCGTGCGGATGCCGAGCTCGGTGAGGCGCACACCGGGGGCGATCGCGAAGACGAGCGTGGCGACGCCGGCCGGCACCGCGCCGATCCCGAAGAAGAAGACAGCCGGGATGAGGTAGACGAACACCGGCAGGGTCTGCATGAAGTCGAGCACCGGGCGGACCACGCTGCTCGCCCGGTCGCTGCGGGCCGCCCACACGCCCACCGGGATGCTCACGGCGACGGCGAGCACCGTGGCGACCAGCACGATGGCCAGCGACTGCATGGCCGCGATCCACAGGCCCATGGCGTCGACCAGCAGGAACGCCAGCAGCGTGAACGCCGCGAAGCCCCACTTCCGGGCCCAGAAGGCCAGAGCCGTGAACACGGCGATCACCACGAACGGTGCCGGGGCCGTCAGCAGGTAGAGGACGACGTTGGTGAAGAACTCCATCACCGCATGGATGGCGTCGAAGAGCGGCTCGAAGTTCTCGGTAAGCCAGTCGACGGCGTTCGCGACGGGGGTGCCGATGTCGATCTCAGGCACGGGGAGCCTCCTCGGTGTTCGCGATGGCCGCCAGCAGAGCGGCGCGAGGGACGACGCCGACCAGGCGGCCGGCGTCGTCGGTGACCGCCAACGGGACGCTGTGCCGGCCGACGAGGGAACACAGATCAACCAGCGGCGCACTGTCGGGCACAGAGGCGTACTGGTCGGTGAGGTGGTCCGCGAGGCTCGTGCTGCGCTGGTGGACGGCGTCGGCCAGGCGGTCGTTGGACAGGACGCCGAGGATGCGGCCGTCCTCGTCGAGCACGTAGGCGCCCAGCCCCTCGGCCGCGCCGATGCGGTCCAGAACCTGCTCGGGTCGCTCGTCGAGGCGGGCAGTCACGAGCGGCTGGCGCATGATCGTGCCGGCAGTGAGCACGCGCGACCTGTCGACGTCGGAGACGAAATCGGCTACGTAATCGTCCGCGGGCATCGACAGAATCTCGGCGCCGGTACCCAGCTGGACGACCTTGCCGTTGCGCATGACCATGATCCGGTCACCGAGGCGCATGGCCTCGTTGAGGTCGTGGGTGACGAAGACGACCGTGCGCTGGTGGTCACGCTGGAGCTGCAGCAGGAGGTCCTGCATGTCGCGGCGGATGAGCGGATCGAGCGCGCTGAACGGCTCGTCCATGAGGAGGATGTCGGCGCCGCTCGCCAGCGCCCGGGCCAGGCCGACGCGCTGGCGCATGCCGCCGGAGAGCTCACCGGGCAGCGAGTCACCCCAGCCTTCGAGGCCGACGGTCTTCAGCGCCTCGTCGGCGCGCTGAGCAGCCTCGTTCTGGTTCACGCCACGCAGACGGAGCGCGTAGGCGGCGTTGTCGCGCACGGTGCGGTGGGGGAAGAGCGCGAAGTGCTGAAAGACCATGTTGATCTTCTTGTTGCGCAGCTCGCGGAGCTCGCCGTCGCGCAGGCGCGACACGTCGCGCCCGTCGATCGTCAGCGTGCCGGAGGTGGGCTCCACCAGCTTGTTGAGCATCCGCAGCAGGGTCGACTTGCCCGATCCGGACAGACCCATGATCACGAAGAACTCGCCCTTGGCGACGGTGAACGACACGTCAGCGACCGCGGGCGGCTTGCCGCCACCGGTGTCGGAGCGGCCACGGCCGAGCCCTCGGCGCGCAGGCGCACCGAACACCTTGGTGAGGTGCGACACCTCGATGGCTACGGGAGCAGCCACACCGGTCTCACCAGCCGCCACAGGGTCGGCGGGCAACTCGAGCGAGGTGGTCATGCGTGCTCCACGGGGGTGCGGCGACAGGTCAGAACCAGCAACACGACGGCACAGCGACGACGACGGACTGAGGGTCAGCAGCGACTCCGCCACTGGTCCCAACACTGGCCCGCGATCTCTTGTATTAGAGATGTATCAGGCATCTCTCGACAAGAGGTTGCTCCAAGATCTCTGACCAAGATTCACGTTCCTGAAACAATCAGCCACGCCTCAGTGGCCGATCGGCACCGCCTCGTGACGGTCCGTGCCGTATGTCCCCTGGTGTCCCCTCACTGCGAGCGGGTGGACGTCGACGCGTCAGCTGGCGAAGCGCACGAAGGCTCGGAGAGGTCCCGCCGGGTGCTCACCGGCCTCCGCGAAGCCCAGCGAGGAGTAGAAGGCCCCATGGCGAGGCTCGTCGTCGGTGAGCAGCACCTGCTGGCGCACCCTGGCGTACGGGCGACGTTCAGCCCGCACCCGCTCAGTAGGTCATGTCCATCACGGACCGAACCTCGGCCAGTGTCGCGTCGGCCAGGGCGTTGGCACGCTCGTTGCCGGCTCGCAGCACCGCGAGCCGGTGGCCCGGGTCGGCCACGAGTTCCGCACGCCGCGCCCGGAGCGGACGCAGGTGCTCGTTGACGGCCTCGGTCACGAGGGCCTTGAGCGCTCCCCCGCCGCCGCTGCCCACCTGCGCGGCCAGCTCTTCCGGCGCCTGCCCGGAGAGCAGCGCGGCAAGGAGCAGGAGACTGGCGACCTCGGGGCGACGCTCGGGCTCATAGGTAATGCCCCGCTCGCTGTCGGTCTTGGCTCCGCGCAGCAGCCTGGCGGTCTCGTCCTCGGTGGCGCGCAGTTCGATGGCGTTGCGTCGCGACTTGCTCATCTTCGTGCCGTCCGTGCCCAGCAGGACGGGCGCCGCGGTGAGCAGGGCATCGGGCTCGGGGAAGATCTGCCGCCCGCCGGCGTACCGCTCATTGAACCGCCGCGCCACCGTCCGCGTGACCTCCAGGTGCGGCAGCTGGTCACGCCCAACCGGCACCAGGTGCGCCTTGCAGAACAGCACGTCAGCGGCTTGGTGCACCGGGTAGGTGAGGAGCAACCCGGACAGGGGACGGCCACCCGTGGCCGCCAGCTCGGACTTCACCGTCGGGTTGCGGCGCAGCTCGGCGTCCGTGACGAGACTGAGGAACGGCAGCATGAGCTGGTTGAGCGCGGGGACGGCGCTGTGCGCGAACACCGTCGTGCGGCTCGGGTCGATGCCGGCAGCCAGGTAGTCGGCGACCAGCTCCAGCACGGTCGCCGAGAGGGTCCCGACCCCGTCACGATCGGTGATGACCTGGTAGTCGGCCACCACCAGCACCACGTCCACCCCGGCCTCCTGGAGCCTGACGCGGTTGGCCAGGGTGCCGACGTAGTGCCCCAGGTGGAGCGGCCCGGTGGGGCGATCTCCGGTGAGCACGCGGAAGCGGCCGGGATCATCGGCGACCTCCGCCTCCAGGGCGGCGCTGCGCGCGGCGGCAACGGCGAAGGAGTCGTCAGGGGTGGGAATCGCGGCGGTATCCGTGGCGGTCGCGGGAAGGGAGGGCGTGGCGGTCGTCGTCATGGCAGATCTCCGGGTGAGTCGGGAGCTGCCTTCGGACGGTCACCGCACGAGACACGCACGGGCTGTCCTTGGACAGCCCATGGGGTCGGGTCAAGGCCGTCGCAAGGACGGCCACCACCCGGTGCAGTGGATCAGCACGTACCGACCGTACCGACCGATCACGCGCCGCACGCAAAGGTGTGACCCAGGTCACGCGAAGTCGACCGTGACGATCCGACGCCACCTGACTCTCACCCACTGTCACGCGCTCCGGGCGCCACCGCCGGGAGCCCGACGCACGACAGATCAACGCCCGACAGATCAACGCAGACACAGTCGAGAGCCGGCCTCGCGCCGGCGCATAGGGAGGACGGAACCCATGTCCCAGACCGCCGTGAAGCCCAGCACCGCCGTCGTGACCTCCACCAAGCCGGGCGCACTGGCCAGCACCCAGGGCTCCACCACCATCGCCGACACCGTCGTCTCCAAGATCGCCGGCATCGCCACCCGCGAGGTCAACGGCGTCTTCGCCCTCGGCGGCGGCACCGCCCGCGCCATCGGCGCCCTACGCGAGCGCATCCCCGGCGCCACCACCAACCACTCCCAGGGCGTCTCCGTCGAGGTCGGCGAGAAGCAGGCCGCCATCGACATCGACCTCATCGCCGAGTACGGCGTCGCCATCGCCGACCTCGCCGCCGGCGTGCGCCGCAACGTCATCAGCTCCGTGGAGCGCATGACCGGCTTGGAGGTCACCGAGGTCAACATCGACGTCAACGACGTCCACATCCCCTCCGAGGACGACGACGAGACCGACGTCCCCACCAAGCCCGCCCGCGTCCAGTGAGCGGCACGGCCACGGGACTGCCCGCGGCGGACACCACCCCGTTCGACACCGACGTCGCCACTGACTCGGACGCCGCGCTCGAGGCCGTCGAGGCGGTGGTCGCCGCCGTCCTCGCCGTCCCCGGGGTGGCCGGTCTGAGCGCGGGGCCAGTCGGCTCGGCCGCCACGCTGCTGCCGGGGCGGCGTATCGACGGAATCGCCCTGCGCGACACCGGCACCGAGGTCCACGTAGCGGTGGACTACGGCGTCGACGTCCGGACCACCGCCCGCGCCGTCCACGAGGCCATCACGGCGCTGGGTACGACAGTGCCGCGTCCCGTGGAGGTCCACGTGGACGACGTGCTCGCCCGCTGAGCGGCATTCGGCCGATCGTCGGCCCGGCACCCGACGGTGCCGGGCCGACGGCGTCGGCAGGTGTCGGCAGGTGTCGGCAGCTGGCTGGTGGCAGCGACGAAGATGAGCGGGTGCCCGACCGTAGCCACGCCCCGATCGAGCCCTACGAGACCGGCTACCTCGACGTCGGAGACGGCCATTCGCTGTACTGGGAGCAGTGCGGCAACCCAGACGGCAAGCCCGCTGTCGTGCTGCACGGCGGCCCGGGAACCGGCTGCCATCCGGGAATGCGCCAGCTGTTCGACCAGCGGCGATACAGGGTGGTGCTCTTCGACCAGCGGAACTCCGGCCGGAGCCGACCGTGGGCGGGAGAGCCGGAGGTGGACCTCTCGGCGAACACCACACCCCACCTCGTGGCCGACATCGAAGCCCTGCGTGAGCACCTCGGGGTGTATCGCTGGCTCGTCTGGGGCGGTTCGTGGGGCGTGACGCTGGGACTCGCCTACGCGCAGGCGCATCCGGCCCGCGTCACCGAGCTGGCCCTCGCCGCCATCACCTCGCCCGACCGCTGGCTGCTGCGCTGGATCACCCGCGACATCGGCCGCGTTTTCCCCCGCGAGTGGGAGGCGTTCCGCGACGGTGTGCCCCCGGAGGACCGCGACGGCGACCTCGCCGCGGCGTACAGCCGCCTGCTCCGCTCCCCAGACGCCGAGGTGCGCCAACGGGCCGCGCAGGCCTGGTGTGATTGGGAGGACACCCACGTTTCCCTCAGCCCCGGGGCACGACCAGCTCTGTCCGTAGCCGACCCCGCGTTCCAGTTGGCGTTCGCTCGGCTGGTGACGCACTACTGGGGCAACGGCTGCTTCCTGGACGACGGTCAGCTGCTCCGAGACGCTCACCGCCTGGCGGGCATTCCCGGCGTCATGGTTCACGGTCGCTACGACGTCAGCGGACCGCTCGACGTCGCCTGGCAGTTGGCGAAGGCCTGGCCCGACGGTGAGCTCGTGGTCGTCGAGGACGCAGGGCACAACGGCGCGGGCATCGCGACTGCCGTGGTCGAGTTCCTGAACCGCGTCGCTGGCGGCGCGGGCACAGACACCAGCACTAACACCGACACCGACACCACCTGAGGTCACCGGCAACCTCCTGGCGGCTCGTGGGCCTCGCGTTGCCCCGGGGGCCGCCACCCGCAGTGCGCCCGTGTGAGGCTTGGGTTGTGGTGGACCCAGTCGCCGTCCCTGTCGCCTCCACCACCCCGGTGCCGTCCGGCCTCACCGGCGACCCGTTCGCCGTGTCTCTCGCTGACGAGCGCACCCAGCTCACCGCTTTCCTGGAGCACTACCGCGGGGCGATCGAGGCGACGCTGAACGGCCTCGGCGAGGAGCAAGCGCGCCGGCGGCTCGTCCCCTCGGCGACGACGCTGCTGGGGCTGGTCAAGCACGTGACCTGGATGCAACGAGTGTGGTTCGAGGAGTGTGTGGGCGGGACACCGCGCGCCAGCCTCGGTCTCGTGGCCACGCCCGAGGACTCGTTCCAGCTCACCGCGCAGGACACCATCAGGTCAGTGCTGGCGGCGCACCAGGGTGCCTGCGCGACAGCCCGCGCCCTGGTCGCGAACCGGTCCCTGGACGACGTGGTGACGGGCCACCGCTCCGGGCCACGCACACTGCGGTGGGTGCTGCTGCAGGTCCTGCGTGAACTCGCCCACCACTGCGGCCACGCCGACATCCTGCGCGAGCAAGTGATCGCCGATGACCACCGACTGTTCACCTGATGGACTTCTAGCCCCGTTAAGCAGTGGCCGATGGACGAAGCGTGAGCGTTGATCTTCGTGCCGCCCTGGGCGAGCCGGTCTCCGAGACTGGGGACGTGTCGCACCTGTCCCGGCCGGTGCGCGTCGTGGCTCCCGACACGCCGTGCGCTGACGTCGACGAGGCCTTCCGCACCGATCCGGGACTCAGCTGTCTAGCGGTGTCCCCACGCCTCACGGCTGGTGATCAGCGGTGGGGTCTGGTCTCCCGCGGCCCCTTCCTCACCGCCATGGCGGGCCGGCTCGGGTACGGCCGCGCCGTCTACGGGCGCCAACCGGTGAGCGTCCTCGCGGACTGGGAGGCACTGGTCATCTCCCCGCGCGTCACGCTGGGGCAGGCCGCTCAGCGGATTCTCGAACGAGACCGCGCGGCCCGCTACAGCGAGGTGCTGGTGCTCGACGACGACAACGGCACGAGCTGCCTGGAAGTGGAGGACGTGCTGCGCTGCCTCGCGGCGGAGCTCGCGCACAAGGCGCTCACCGACCCGCTGACCGGCCTGGCCAACCGCGAGCACTTCCTACGACAGCTCGACGTCACCCGCGGCCCACTGGCCCTGGTGTACGTGGACGTGGACGACTTCAAGGCCATCAACGACGGCTTCGGTCACAGCACCGGAGACAAGGTGCTGCAGACAGTGGCCGAGCGGCTTCGCGGCGCCGTCCGCCCCGGAGACCTCGCCGCGCGCCTGGGGGGTGATGAGTTCGCGCTGCTGCTGCGTCCCCCCGTGGAGGAAAGCGACCTGGTCTCGTGGGCCCGCGGGATGGGGCAACGCCTCCTGGCGTGCCTCACGGAGCCCGTGCACCTGGGCGGCAGGGTGCTGCCCGGCCAGGCCAGTGTGGGGGTGGCGGTCACCGCCCAGACTCCCGGTGATCCAGGCGCGCTGCTGCACGAAGCCGACCTCGCCATGTACGGGGCGAAGGCTGCCGGGGGCTCACGCTGCGCCGTCGTCGACGGCTCCGCCTCGCCGTGCACCATCACCGCCCACGCACCCGATCGCACGGAGCTGCACGCGGCGCTCGCCCAGGGGCGCTTCGTGCTGAACTTCCAGCCCATCTGCGAGGTCCTCACCGGGCAGGTCACCAGCACGGAGGCGCTCGTGCGCTGGGAGCACCCGCTCCGCGGTCTGCTCGCCCCGGGAGCCTTCCTCAGTGACGTGGTCGCTGCCGGGTTCGCCGCGGAGCTGGACGCCCACGTGCTGCGCGCCGCGCTGACCCAGCAGGCTCGCTGGCGCGCTGAGTTCGGCGAAGGAGCCCCACGCGCAGTCAACGTCAACCTGTCGGTCCCCGGGCTGCTCCGCGACGACCTCGCGCACGTCGTCCTCGCGGCACTGGACGCTGCGGGGGTACCGCCGCAGGTTCTCCACCTGGAGCTGCCGGAGATCGCCACGAGCGCCCAGCTGAACGCCGCCGCGAGCTCCCTGGCTGCCCTGCGCGAAGCAGGTGTGGCCATCGCGCTGGACGACGTCGGCTCCGGCGCCGCAGGCCTGGCGCACCTGCGGGACCTCCGGCTGGACGGCGTGAAGATCGACCGCCGCTACGTGGCGGGCATGCTCACCGACGAGCGCGACGCCGCCGTCGTGCGGATGCTCGTCGCCATGGCGCACGGACTGGGCGCGGCGGTGACCGCGGAGGGTGTGGAGACGTCGGCCCACCTGCAGGCGCTGCGTGAGCTGGCCGAGGAGCGACCGGGGCATCTGGTCCACGCCCAGGGGTTTGCCCTCGGACGGCCGGTCCCCGCGGCCGAGCTGAACGAGCAGTGGAGGGCGGCGGCAGGCGCGGTCACGCCGCGGTGAGACGCACCGGGCGGTTCCTCACCCGGCTGAGGGGCAAGACCCACAGCGGGTCGTGATCGACCGCGGCGCTCTGCGGCAGCACCGGGTCCCAGGCGGAACTGGCCGGATCCTGCAGCGTGCGCAGGTGCACGTCGCCAGAGGAGCCGCTCGTGAGGGCGTAGATCCAGTACCGATCCCCCAGCGCTCCGGCCACGAGCAGATCAGAGTGGCGGGCGCGCACGCACGGCTGGGGACCGCTGAGCAGCTGCACCTCGATAAGACGATCGGGGGCACCCTCCGCGTCGAAGCTCAGGTACCGCCGCCGCGCCCAGAACGCCGTACCCCCGGGCACCGGTGCCCGCCAGGCGGTGCGGGCGAGGATGACGGCCTCGCTGTCGAGGTCGTCCCAGGACGCGAGTGTGGCATCGACCAGGCGACGGCCCTGCTCTTCCTCCCATCGCCGCACGACGGCGACGGGATCGGCGCGCTCGACACGCGCGCCCGCTCCCCCGGTCGTGCGGTGAGGTGTCATGCACCTCATGATGTGCGGAGCTCCTGAACAGCGACTGAGGGGCGACTGAACATTCACACCCCGGAAACCTCACATTCCGGAATGTCACACCGAACAGCCCCTCGGACCTCACATCACCTCTCACGCGGCCAGGAAGGGGGCGGCTGCCGTCAGGCGGTGCTGACGTGCGCGGCGCGGGCGAGCATCAGCCTGTCCTCGGTGGCGCGCACCGCGGCGATGAGCGCCGGACCGCGCTGGGCGTGGCAGCGCGCCTGGGGACTGCTGGCGCCGTGCCGCTGGATCACCTCGTCGAGGCGCTCACGCACGGTGACCCGCTGGCCGTCGGGCGCCGTCGTCTGGTCGGCCCATGTGAGCGCGTCGGCCACCGGGCCCGACCAGTACCCGGGCCGGGCGAACGGCTCCAGGTGGTGCTGCAGCTGACTGACGGCCGCCACGAATCGCGCTCCGGAGTGGTGGGCCACGAGCCCGGCGACCGCTGGAGGCCAGAGCGAGCGTTGCAGGTGGACGGCGCCGTCGACAGGGTGGAAGCCCGTGTGGGCGATCGCCGGGGCGTAGCCGATGTCGTGCAACCACGCCGCGGCGAGCAGCAGGTTCACCTGCTCGGGAGCCACCGCGTCTGCCGCCTCAAACGCTCGCGCCGCGACGGCCTGCGTGTGGCGCCAGCGAGAACCACCGTCGTCGAGGGTGCTGAGCAGCTGCTCGGCCAGCTCGGCAGCCTGGACGACCAACGCGTCGTCGAGTGCGACGGTGTGCGCCTCCCCCGGCCCACCGACCGTGACGTGGGACTGACCGACGCCGGCCGTGCCAGCCTCTCGCACGGTCCGCGCCGTCAGGTGCCCGGACGATCGCAGCGGCGACCACGCGGTGAACGCGGAGCGGCATCCAGACGACATGGTCGTCAACGTATCGGGTCGAGGAAGCATTGATCGTGTCCGACAGGTCGGCCGTAGACCCGAACGCGCAGCGGCGACGGCCTGGTCACCGGATCGGCCCGGAGGTGTGCTCCGGAGAACGGACCTACGCTCCCCGGTGTGGTCTGGCCGGCGCTGCACCTCACGTGCTCCATCGAGGCTCCACCCGAGCGCGTGGTGGCCCTCGCCGGTGACCCCGCCCAGCTACCCCGCTGGGCTTCGGGCCTGGCCGCCGGCGTCCGCGAGGAGGGCGGCCGATGGTTCACCGACTCGCCCATGGGCCGCGTGGAGGTCGCCTTCACTGGCCCGCTGGAGGCCGGCGTCCTCGACCACGACGTGACGCTGCCCGACGGCACCGTCGTCCACAACCCGCTGCGCGTGCTCGCCAACGGCACCGGCAGTGAGGTGGTGTTCACCCTCTTCCACCGCGACGGGGTCAGCGAGGAGGATTTCCGCACCGATGCGGAGCTGGTCCGCAGCGACCTCGCCCGCCTTGCCGCGCTGCTGGAAGGCGACGACGAACTGACGTGAGCTCCTGGCGTGGGCGTCAGCGCTTCGGGGCGTGCGCCTGGAGGAAGTCGTAGACGGCAGGAGTGTCCACACCGCCGAACGAGCCCACCGGCGTGGACGCGAGCAGGCTGGCAGGGGTGCGCGGGCTCGCCCATGAGCGGCCCTCCCACCGCGCGGCGACGTCGGGCGCGGCCTGCCGGCAGCACGCCGGGTCGGGGCAGCGCGAGGTCGCCCGCTCGGTGGTGGCGCGCCCGCGGAACCACTTGACGTGCGCGTACGGCACGCCGAGGGCGACGGAGTGGTCCAGGGAGTCGCCCAAGGAGCTCGGCTGTGTGCGCGCCGTGCACCAGAACGTGCCGGCGGCGGTGTCCGTGTACTGGTGGTAGGGGCTGAGCTGGTCGGCGATGTCGAAGACGGTCCGCACGGTCCAGTGCCGGCACACCGGCTGGCCCTCCACCGCACCCAGCGCATCCGTGGGGAAGCGGACGCCGTCGTTCTCGTAGGCCTTGAGGATCCGCCCGGCCCGGTCGACCTTCATGAAGTGCACCGGGAGGTCCAGGTGCACGGTGGCCAGGTTGGTGAAGCGGTGGGCGGCGGTCTCGTAGGGGACGGCGAAAGCGTCGCGTAGGTCCTCCACGGACAGCTCCCGGTCTGCCTTGGCGCCGCGCAGGAACGCGACGGCGGAGTCTTGCGGCATGAGCAGCGCCGCCGACAGGTAGTTCGACTCGACGCGCTGGCGCAGCAGCTGGGCGTACGAGCGCGGCTCCTCGTGCCCGAGCACGATGCTGGCGAGGGCCTGCAGCAGCGTGGTGCGCGGGTCGCCCGACCCACCCGCCCCACCGACGCGCAAGGCCGGCAGGTAGATCCGGCCGTGCTCGAGGTCGGTGACGCTGCGGGTGGTCGGCGGGAGGTCGCCGACGTAGTGCAGCGAGAACCCCAGGTGCGTCGCGAGCGCGGCAGCGCGGCCCTGTGAGAGCGGTCCGCCGGTGTGGCCGACGGCGCGCAGCAGCTCCGCGGCGCGCTCCTCCAGCTGCGGCTCGTGGTTGTCGCGGGAGCGCATCTGCGCGCGCAGCTCGGCGTTGGCGCGCCGGGCCTCCTCGGGGGTGGCCGACCGCTCGGCGTGCAGGCGCAGCACCTCCTCCTGCAGCCCCACCACGAGCTCGAGCACGTCGGTGGGCAGCCCGCGGCCCACGCGCACCTCGGGCAGCCCGAGCCCGGCGAACACCGCGCCGCGTTGGTGGCGTTCCAGGGTGATCTCCAGGGCGTCGCGGTGGGACGGCGGCGCCTCCTGCAGCAGCTCGGCCAGCGGGCATCCCAGCGCGCCGGCCACCGCCTGCAGCAGCGACAGCTTCGGCTCGCGCTTGCCGTTCTCCAGGACCGACACCTGACTGGGGGCGCGCCCGACGGCGGTAGCCAGATCCTCCAGGGTCATGCCCTTCGCGGTGCGCAGGTGCCGCACCCGGCGTCCGACAGTCAGGGCGTCCAGGCCCGTCTCCGGGGCAGTCGGGCGGGCGGTGGCGTCAGTGCTCACCGGTTCAGGGTGACAGACCGGCTGCACTTCGCGGAAGCAGAAGAAGCCCCGAACTTCTGCGGGGGAGACCCTGGCGACGACGAGAAGCGGGCGGGCAGAGTCCTCTCACGACGACGAACCGTCGTCCTGCTGGCGGGTGACCAACCTCCCACCAACCTTCTGCCCGGCGCTGCGCAGACCCGTGGAGCGCCGGGCGGAACCCCCTCACCGCCACCGCACAGGAGACCACCATGACCACGCTCGCAGACCGCCCCACGGCTCAGCCCCACCAGACCGCTCAGTCCCCCTCCACCGGCTCGACCCGCGCACCGCTGCCGGGCGACCAGACCGAGACCGCCGAGCAGATCGCCGCCCGTTGGGCGTCCGACCCGCGCTGGGCCGGCATCACCCGCACCCACACCGCCGACGACGTCGTGGCGCTGCGCAGCTCCGTCGCCGTCGAGCACACGCTCGCCCGCCGCGGCGCGCAGCGCCTGTGGGACCAGCTGCACACCCGCGAGTGGGTGCCCGCGCTCGGCGCGCTGACGGGCAACCAGGCCGTCCAACAGGTCCGCGCCGGTCTGGAGGCCATCTACCTGTCCGGCTGGCAGGTCGCCGCGGACGCCAACACCTCCGGGCACACCTACCCCGACCAGTCGCTGTACCCGGTCGACTCCGTGCCGACGGTCGTCCGCCGCATCAACAACGCCCTGCTGCGCGCCGACCAGATCGACAGGCTGGAGAACGGCGGTACGGCCACCCGCGACTGGCTGGCGCCGATCATCGCCGACGCCGAGGCGGGCTTCGGTGGTCCGCTCAATGCCTACGAGCTCATGACCTCGATGATCGAGGCGGGTGCCGCGGGCGTGCACTGGGAAGACCAGCTCTCGTCCGCCAAGAAGTGCGGCCACCTGGGCGGCAAGGTGCTGATCCCCACGTCCCAGCACCTGCGCACCCTCGCTGCGGCCCGTCTGGCGGCCGACGTCGCAGGCACCGACACGGTGATCATCGCCCGGACCGACTCCCTTGCCGCCGACCTCATCACCAGCGACGTCGACGAGCGCGACCGGCCCTTTCTCACCGGCGAGCGCACCGCCGAGGGCTTCTTCCGCACCCGCCCGGGCGAGGAGACCACCATCGTGCGCGGGCTCGCCTACGCCGAGGTCGCCGACCTGCTCTGGGTCGAGACCGGCGTGCCGGACCTGGACCTCGCGCGGCGGTTCGCCGAGGCGATCCACGCGAAGTTCCCGGGCAAGCTGCTGGCGTACAACTGCTCGCCGTCGTTCAACTGGAAGCGCCACCTCGACGACGCCACCATCGCGCGCTTCCAGCGCGAGCTCGCGAGCATGGGCTACGCCTTCCAGTTCATCACCCTGGCCGGCTTCCACGCCCTCAACCACTCCATGTACCAGCTGGCCCGCGGGTACCGCGAGCACGCGATGAGCGCCTACGTGGAACTGCAGGAGGCGGAGTTCGCCGCCGAGGCCGACGGCTACACCGCCACCCGCCACCAGCGCGAGGTCGGCACCGGGTACTTCGACAGGGTCTCCACCGCCGTCGACCCCGCCAGCACGACCCTCGCGCTGCATGGCTCCACCGAGGCCGAGCAGTTCGACGGGCAGTTCTCCACCGAGTCCGAAGGGCAGGCCCACTGATGAGCGCGCAGACGACACAGCAGACCCAGACCCGCGACTTCGGTGCACGGACGGGGTTCGCGCGGATGCGGGGGTGGACGGCGCCGCTCGTCGTCGTCCCCAGCAACCCTCAGGACGACGACGGCGACGGCCAGCGGCGGCCGCTGCTGCGCAGCCACGGCGTCGAGGTGCGAGGCAGCCTGCCCGAGCGTTCCGAGGAGGTGCTCACCGAGGAGGCGTTCGCGCTCATCGGTGAGCTGCACCGCCGGTTCGCGGGACGCCGCCACGAGCTGCTCGCGGCACGCGTCGAGCGGCAGAAGCGCATCGACGGCGGGTTCACGCCCGGCTTCCTGCCCCAGACCGAGCAGGTCCGGCGCGACCCGTCCTGGCGGGTCGCAGGCCCCGGACCCGGCCTGGAGGACCGCAGGGTGGAGATCACCGGGCCGTGCGAGCCGAAGATGGCCGTCAACGCCCTCAACAGCGGCGCGCGCGTGTGGTTGGCGGACCTGGAGGACGCCTGCTCCCCCACGTGGAAGAACGTCGTCACCTCCCAGCTGGTGCTGCGCGACGCCGTCCGCGGGCAGCTGACGCACACCGCGGCGGACGGACGCCGCTACGAGGTGCTGCCCGTGAGCACCGACGGCACAGCGGGCGAGCAGGTCATGGCGTGCGACACGACGATCGTCATGCGGCCTCGGGGGTGGCACCTTGCGGAGAAGCACCTACGGATCGTCGACCCGCGCGACCCGTCGGGGCAGGGCTGCCCGGCGTCGGCGTCGCTGGTCGACTGGGCGCTGTTCGCCACCGGGTGCGCCCGCGAGCTGGTCGCCTCCGGGAAGGGTCCGTACGCGTACCTGCCCAAGCTGCAGAGCCACCTCGAGGCGCGGCTGTGGGACGAGGTGTTCACCGTCACCGAGGAGCACCTCGGCCTGGCCCACGGGACCGTGCGCGCGACGGTGCTCGTGGAGACGATCCACGCCGCCTTCGAGATGGAAGAGATCCTCTACGAGCTGCGCGACCACTGCGCCGGGCTGAACGCCGGGCGGTGGGACTACATCTTCTCGGCCATCAAGACCTTCCGGGAGCGCGGCCCGCGGTGGCTGCTGCCCGACCGCGCCGACGTCACCATGACCGTGCCACCAATGGCCACCTACGCCCAGCTGCTGGTCCAGACGTGCCACCGGCGCGGGGCTCAGGCGATCGGGGGGATGAGCGCGTTCATCCCGCAGAGGTCCGACCCCGCCGCGACGGCGCGGGCGCTGGAAAGGGTCCGCACCGACAAGGACCGCGAGGCGGCGATGGGGTTCGACGGCTCCTGGGTGGCGCACCCGGGGCTGGTGTCGGTGGCGCAGGCGGCGTTCGACGCCGAGCGCACCCGCGGCGGTGAGGCGTCGCCGCCGGAGCATCTGCCCTCGGAGTCCCTGCCCTCGGCGTCCCTGCCCTCGGACCCGACGACGGCAGCTCGACTGCTCGACCTCACGTCGGTGTCCGGGCGGATCACCTCCGACGGTCTGCGCACCAACGTCTCCGCCGCCCTGCGGTACGTGGCGGCGTGGCTGGGCGGTGCCGGCGCCGTCGCCATCGACGGGCTCATGGAGGACGCCGCCACGGCGGAGATCTCCCGGGCGCAGGTGTGGCAGTGGATCCGGTGGGGAGCCGTCACCGCCGACGACGGCCGGCCCGTCACCCGCGAGCGCGTCGAGGAGGTGCTGGACGACGTCGTCGAGTGGCTGCCGCGGCGCGAGGGCGACCACCTCGACGAGGCGGCGGCGGTGTTCCGCGAGGTGGCACTCGCCGAGGAGTTCCCGCCGTTCCTCACGACGGTCGCGTACGCGAACCACCTCGTGGAGCCGCGCTCCTGACACTCCCCTCCCGGCGTGACCGTGGACGCTGACTTTCGGTTCGAGGCCCCATCCCGGAAGCCAGCGTCCACGGTCGGCCCCACGCGACGCTCAAGCGAATCCGCGCCACCTCCCTCGCCGTCGATGGTGAGCCTGAAGCCCGGTGGGCAGCCAACCCGGATCGATCCGTAGCGGCGGCGGCCGTCGAGTGCTCGCCAACGGCGCGGCGGTCAGCTGGCGCTGAGCCTGCGGGCGGTCAGCCAGGTCGGCTCGACGGAGACGAGCATCGAGTCCGGCACCCGCTCCCAGGGGTAGGAAGAGACCGCCGCGTCATCGGGTGGGAGCAGTCGCGCCGGGCCTCCCAGCAGCACCGTCCAGCCGTCTCGGTGATCGACTTCCACCAGGGCCTGCTCGCCATCGCGTGCCGCAACGACGACGCCGCTGCCGGCGCGGACCGAGAAGACCAGGGCGGCGCCGGACACCATGTAGTCGACCACCCGCAGCGACGGCTCCCCGGCGGACGTGCGCGCCTGGAGCACCACCCTCGCCACGCCCCGGTCACCGACCATCTCCCAGCAGCGACGCGGGTCCGGCGCGCCGGAGCGGTGACCTCCGGAGGCCGCGAAGGAGCCAGGCTGGTCGTGCACCTGCACTCCGAGGAGGTGCTCCACCGTGGTGCCGAGAGCCCTTGCCAGCTTGAGGACGGCCCCCGCCGACGGCTGCGCCGAGGTCTCCTCGAGGTAGGTCAGGTAGCCCTCGTCCATGCGGGCGCGGGCGCTGACCTCGGCGCGGGTCAGCCCCATCGACTCGCGGACGCGGCGCAGCCGCTGCCCGGGCTCCGGCGACCCACCCCCCGGGCCGCTGCCCGAAGCGTCGTCGGGGGCGTGCGGCTCGCTCGCCCGCGCCTTGCTCGGCAGGGCCGGCATCAGCATCGTCATCGGTGCCTGAGCCCCCCGCGGTGATGGTTGCTGGCCGCGGTCGTCGTCCACGTGCTTGCCCATGCTGCTTCCCTCCGCGGCTCCGGGAGTGCCTCGTTGCACCTCGGCCACCGGTCCGCCTGTCCACCCATCGTCCTCCTCGGCGAGGTGCCCGCGACACCGCCGGGGGTCGGGTGGTGACCTGCACCACCCGACCCCCGGTGAGCTCCGACCTACATCACAACTGTCAGCCGAAGACGATGCCGGTCGCCGTCTGGTTGATGTGCGACACGAGCGACTCCCCGTAGGTGTGGAAACCCGCGGTGGGCATCCCGGCGAACATGCCCGTGAAAGCCCGGCCCAGGCCCCGCGTATCGATCTCCAGCCGCCGCAGGATGCAGTTGAAGACCACCGCCCCGCGAGGAGTGCCGCCGACGCGCGCCACGGCGGCGTCGAGAGCGGCGCGCGTGTCGGCGATGAGATCTCCCGAGGCCATGACCTCGACCTCCATGCCCTCCAGCACCTGGCAGTACAGGACCACCGCGTCGCCCTCGAGGCGCTGCGGCGAGCGGATCCACGGCTCGCCGTCCACCATCAGCCCCAGCGGTGAGTCCATGAAGCGGCTCGCCAGCTCGGCCACCGGCACCCCGAGCGCATCGGCGTAGGCCTGCGCCGCCGGCCGGCCGTCGAACTCCAGCACGGTGCGCCGTGCCGGGTCGGCGGCGGTGATCCGCAGCCGCCGTCCGGTGCTGGTGAAGCTGCACGTCTTGAAGACCGTGAACGGCCCCTCCAGCTCCAGGACGACGACGACGGCGCCGTGCGCGCTGATGCGGCTCCCGAGCGCCACCCACGTGCCGGCGAAGGCGAGATCGTCGCCGGCGGATCCTCCGACGACGTCGAGCAGGGGGGCCGCGTTGCCGAGCGCCTCGTTGACCGCCTCCTCGTCTCCGTGCACCCCGTCGACCAGCAGGATCCCCACGTGACGGGCGGGGTCGAGGTCGCGCAGACGGCTGCCGAGCTGGCGCTCGAGGTCCGCGACGGCGAGGCCCCCCCCGGCCTTGGCGCCGCCACCCAGCGGCGCGAGCGCGGCGGCGACCCTCCGGACACCCGTGGCCGGCAGGGCCAGCGCGCTGATTCCCCCGGTGCCCGTGCTCTCGTCGGTGAACTCTCCGGCGGTCGAGCAGGCGGCGACGATCGCCTCGGGGAACGCGTCCTCGATGGTCGCGATCAGCGGGTCGGGCTCGATGTCGGAGGACGCGAACAGCAGGACCAGCGACGCCGCCTCCGCCTGCAGGCCGAGCCGCAGGTCGAAGGCGACCTCGCCGGCCGCCTCCGAAGGGTCGAGCTCGCTGGCGACGCGGCTCTCCGCCGACCAGAACGCGCGGGCGAGGGGGACTCGTTCCTGGCTGCTGCCGGGAGCGCCACTGACAACGTCGGACGCGGCGGCAGCGGACGTGCTGGTCGGTGTGGTGAAGAGCTCGATGCGGTTCACGGTGTTCTCCTTGAGATGGTGACGACGGGTCGTCGGCGTCGTCGGCGTCGTCGGGCTCGTCGGGGTCTTCGGGTTGCTGGGGTGGAGCTGGATCAGGGGTGCGGGCGACACCGCCCGCGGCGAGGAACGTTCGGCGGCAACGACGTCTGCGTCAGACCCGGTAGCCGAGCTCCGACAGGGCACCCACGACGGTGCTGACGGCTCCGGCGTTGGCGAGCTGGTCGGGTCGGGGGGACCGCAGGTTGACCCCCGTGCGCAGCAGCACGCGGGTCGTGATGGACGGGAACGCTGTTTCACCGACGAGCGCCCGCAGCGCCGTCGCGACGGTCTCCAGGCTGAGGTGGACGGCCATGTGCGCCTCCAGGGCTGGTGGGATGCGCCGCGAGTGCGGCGCTCCGGCTGGATCGGCTGCGCTGACCGGGCAGACAGGGGGCGCAGACCGCGCACCCCCCGTGCGGCCGATCAGGTCAGGACGTCGGTCCCGGTGCCGCCGGAACGCTGGTCCGCGAACGACGGGCCTTCGGCGCCGGACACCCCGTTACCGGCGCCCACGGTCACCGCGGGCGGACACGCAGAACGACCACGACGTCGTCGTCGTGGTCGTTCTGGTCAGGGGTTCCGCGCTGTGGTTCCGCGCTGTGGTTCCGCGCGGTTGGTGCAGTCAGGGGGTCAGAAGGTGAAGACCACCCGCGCCGGCACCTGCCCAGCGAGCACGTCGGCGAAGGAGTCGTTGACGGTCTCCAGCGGGCGGGTCTCGGTGATGACGCGGGTGCGGCCCGCGGCGTGCAAGGCGAACACGTCCTGGAGGTCGTTGCGGGTGCCGACGATGGACCCGATGACGGACTTGCCGGACAGCACCGTGTCGAAGATCGGCAGCGACATGTCCCCTTCGGCAGGCAGGGCCACACACACGAGACGTCCGCCGCGGCGGAGGGACCGGTAGGCCTGGTCGAACACTCGCGCCGAGGCGGCGAGCACGATGGCGACGTCCGCGCCGCCGCGCGCCTGGATCTGGGCGACGGGGTCGGAGCTGGCGGCGTTGACGAGGTGGTCGGCGCCGAGTTCCTTGGCGAGGGCGAGCTTCTCCTCGGTGATGTCGACGGCGGTGACGAAGCCACCGGCGATGCGTGCGTACTGCAGTGCCAGGTGGCCGAGCCCTCCGATGCCGAAGACGGCGACGGTCTCTGCCGGCTGCACGCGCCCGACCTTCACGGCCTTGTACGTGGTGACCCCGGCACACGTCAGCGGTGCGGCGTCGATCGAGGAGACCTCGTCGGGTACCGGGTTGGCGAAGGCGGAGCCGATGACGGCGTGCTCGGCGAAGGCGCCGTCCACCGAGTAGCCGGAGTTCTGCTGCTCCAGGCAGAGCGTCTCCCAACCACTGATGCAGTACCGGCACTCGCCGCACGCAGACCCGAGCCAGGCGACGGCCACCCGCTGGCCGAGGGTGCGGTCGGTGACTCCCGCGCCGAGGGCCTCGATGACACCCACGCCCTCGTGTCCGGGGACGAACGGTGGGGTGGGCTTGACGGGCCAGTCGCCGTGGGCGGCGTGGATGTCGGTGTGGCACAGGCCGCTCGCCTCCAGACGCACGAGCACCTGACCGGGGCCGGGGACCGGTACTGGGCGTTCCTGCAGCTCCAGCGGGGCCTTGAACTCGGTGACGACGGCAGCCTTCACGACGGACCTCCGAGAGGTGGCGGGGCGGCGGCCCCGGGCGGCGGCCCCCACGTCGGGGCCTCGCGTCGATGCTTCCGCCGCCTGGGCCCACGGCGGAGGGCCGAAGGTCCGCGATGACCGGGTCGCCCGGTCCCTGTGGACCGGGCGGACCTCCTCCTCAGGACTGCTCGACGGCGTGCACGACAGCCACCGGGCAGTGCGAGCGATGCACCAGTTCGCGGCTGGTGGACCCCAGCAGGAGGCTGCGGACGGCTCCCCGTCCTCGGGACCCCACCACCACCAGTCCGGCCCGCAACGAGGCCGTCACCAGGGCGGCGACGGGGAGCTCGTCGGAGACCTCGACCTCGACGGACACCTCGGGGTGCGCGGCCCGAGCCAGGTCTGCGGCTTCCGCCGCCGCCTGCACCGCCGCGTGGTAGGCAGCCTCCTGTGCTCCGGACATGCCGCGCCGATCCGTGGATGGTCCCGCACCAGCGGCCGAGTCCAGGGCTCTACCAGCCGGCCCCTCGGCCGGCCCGTCGGCCAGCCCGTCCAGCGGAGCCACCGACTTGAGCCATGACGCGTGGACGCGCAGAGCCGCTCCGGCACGAGCCGCGGCACCGACGGCGAACGTGACGGCCGCCCGTGATGCCGGAGACCCGTCCACGCCGACGACCACCGGCCGCACCGGACCGGCGAGGTACCGGCTGCCCTCACCGACGACGACCAAGGGACAGTGCGCTCGGGCGGCGGCAGTGGCCGCCACGGACCCCAGCACGACCGCAGCCAGCTGAGCACGACCTCGGTCACCCACCACGAGCAGCTCAGCCCGCCGCGAGGCGTCGAGGAGCGCACGTCGGGCGACGCTCAGGTCGACGACGTGGTGGACGACGGTGCCCGCCGGGCCGTCGCCCGGGGGCGAGCAGGCGCGCACCACTTCCCGGGCCAGGTGCACACCCTCCGCCGCCACCTCGACGGCCAGCGCTGCGACGTCGGGAGTCGACACGGGATCGATCCAGTCGACGTAGGACCCCGCTGCGTGAAGGACTGTCAGAGGGCATCCCCGGGACACCGCCTCGATCGCCGCCCACCGCACCGCTTCCCGCGCGCTCAGCGATCCGTTCCAGCCGACGACCACGCCCGGACGGACCGACGGCTCCGCCGCGAGTGTCCCGTGCCGGCTTCGCGAAGACTCACTGCTCATCACCCACCTCCGGTGCCGATCATGAGCCGGACCGGAGCCGGCCAGCACCGGCGAAGGTCCCGTGACCACGACCGCTGGTCCCGAACGCCGGACTTCTGGCGACCCGCTCCGCGGTGGGAGGGACCTCGGGATACGGTCGCGCAGACGACCGACCCGGAGGTGCCGCGTGAGCACGACCGCCGCCCTCGACTGGCTGGCCGGCCGGGTGAGCAGCACGCGCGACATCGGCCTCCGCGGGGTGCTGCAGGAACTGGTCGAGCACCTGTCGATGGCGAGCGGGGAGGCGGTGACCCTGCGGCGTCTGTCCGACGACGGCCAGCGCCTGGTGCCCGTGGCGTGGTTCCACCCCGACCCCAACGCCCGGGCAGCCATCGGCAAGATCATGAGCCACACCACCGATCTGAGCGATGCGGGGCTGTGGCGTCCGGTGGTCGAGAACCTGCGACCCACCCGGTGGCACCTGCCACCCGGCACCGCCGCGGCAGAGGCGACGGCCGAGCAGGTCGAGTGGTCGCAGCGCTATCCCCTACGTGCCGTCATGTGCGCGCCCGTCCTCGGGCGGGACGGCGAGCTGCTCGGCGGGGCCGCCCTGCTGCGCTTCGGGCGCGACGCCGCCTTCACCGACGACGACGAGGCGATGCTCGTCTTCTTCACCGAGCAGGTGGCCGACCTGCTGGTGCTCCTCGACGTGCGCTGAGGCCCGGTAGCCGGCGCGAAGCGCCCGTCAGCACCGAGCGGACCCGCGCTGAGGGACCACGTCGATCCGAGACGCACGGCCGGCACGGAGGGCCGATCGGCCCTGGCCCGTGTGGCAGCCCCCGCGTGAGATGTCGTCATGAGCTCTCTCCGAGGTGACGGCGCCACTCGCTCCGCGGGGGCCAGCGTGCTGATGGGCGCTTCCTTGCACCTCACCTGTGACGGGCGGTGGCTCCCCACCCTCGACACGGCCGAAAGCTGGGAGCGGCTCCGGAGCCAGCGGGTCGGGCGCCTGGCCTACACCGACGCCGTCCTGCCGGCGGTCGTGCCCGTGAACTTCACGGTGGTCGGCACCGACGTCGTCATCGCCGCGACCCCCGGGGACAAGGTCACGGCTGCCGTCCGGGGAGCCGTGGTGGCTTTCGAGGTCGACCAGACCGACCCCGTCACCCGCACCGGCTGGTCCGTGACCGTCGTCGGTCCGGCCCGTTTGCTCGCCGACCCGCACCTGGCGGCACAGCTGCGCGAAGACGGGCTCGTGCCCTGGGCGCCGTCCCCGGTGGCGACCTACCTGGCGGTGTCGGTCCAGGTCATCGCCGGTCGCCGGCTGACCGAGGACGACGACGACGGCCAGGTCTGACGGCTGCGCGCCCCCGGGTTACCCCCGCGGCCCGGGCGCGCCTTCAGCGGTGTCCGCCGATACCGCCACCGATCTTGAGCTCGGACGCGAGCACCGCGGCCTGCGTGCGCCGCTCCAGACCCAGCTTGGCCAGCAGGTGCGAGACGTAGTTCTTCACGGTCTTCTCGGCGATGAACAGCCGCTCCCCGATCTGCCGGTTGGTCAACCCCTCACCGATCAGGGCGAGCACCTCCCGCTCCCGCTCCGACAGCTGCGCCAGCGGACCTGTCGGTTCGCTGCCTCGCCGCAGCCGCTGCATCACGAGGGAGGCCGCGCGCGGGTCCAGCAGTGAACCGCCCGCCGCCACGATGCGCACGGCCGCGACGAGGTCTTGCCCCAGGATCTGCTTGAGCAGGTACCCCGAGGCCCCCGCCATGATCGAGTCCATCAGCGCCTCGTCGTCGCTGTAGCTCGTGAGCATGAGCACCTTCAGCTCCGGCAGCTGCGAACGCAGCTCTCGGCACACGCTGACGCCGTCGCCGTCGGGGAGGCGAACGTCGAGAACGGCGACGTCGGGCCGCAGTGCGGGCACGCGGGCAAACGCCTCAGCCGCGGTGCTCGCCTCCCCCACCACCCGGAGTTCCGGAACCGTGCTGATCATGTCGGCAACTCCTCGGCGGACGACCTCGTGGTCGTCCAGGAGGAACACCCGCACGATCGCGCTGGTACTCGGAAGGGCAGCAGGAGACGTCGCAGCGCTCACGCCGGTGACGCTAGGCGGGACCTTCCTCACCGACCAGGGTCCGAGGTCCTCCGCGGCGCGGACCCTGGAGGACGCTCGCCGACCGGGCACCCGGGCGTGCAGGCTGGTACCCGTGGAAGCCCGCCTGCGCCGCCTGCTCGACGCGGTGGTCGCCATCAACGACCTCGACCTCGACGCCGTCCTGCAGGGCCTGCTGCAGGCCGCCACCGACCTCGTCGGCGCGCGCTACGGAGCGCTCGGGGTGATCTCCGCCGACGGCCGCGGACTGGACCGGTTCGTGCACACCGGCATGGACCCCGAGGTCGCCGCGTCCCTGGGCCACCTGCCCGAGGGCCGCGGCGTGCTCGGACGGCTCATCGCCGACCCCCGGCCCCTGCGCGTCGACGACCTCACCGCAGATCCCCAGGCCGTGGGCTTCCCGCCCGGTCACCCGCCGATGCGCAGCTTCCTCGGCGTGCCGGTGGTGGTGCGCGGGGAGGTCTTCGGCAACCTCTACCTGACCGAGAAGTTCCCCGACCGTGACGCCGGCTGCTTCACCCGCGAAGACTCCGAGGTCGCCCAGGCGCTCGCGGCCATCGCGGGCACCGCCCTCGCCAACGCGGCGCTGCACACCGATGCTCAGCGCCTCGCCGTCCTGGAAGACCGCGACCGGATCGCGCACGACCTGCACGACCACGTGATCCAGCGGCTCTTCGCGGCCGGGCTGTCGCTGCAGGCTCTCAACGCTCGGCTGCACCGCCCCGACGAGGAGGAGGTCCGCACGCGTCTGGCGGGTGTGGTCTCCCAGCTCGACGAGGTGGTCCGCGACATCCGCACCACCATCTTCGGGCTGCACACCTCGCCCGGCTCCGACGGAGGCCTGCGCCGTCAGCTGCTGACCGTGGTCGAGGAGTTCACCGGGCGCGCCGCGACGACGGTGCGGACCACCGGGGCCGTCGACGTGCTCGTCACCGGAACGCTGGCCACCGACGTCATCGCCGTGGTGCGCGAAGGCACGAGCAACGCCGTCCGCCACGGACGGGCCGCGCACCTCGTGGTGACCGTCGACGCGACGGCCACGGACCCGGCCAGCGGCGCTGACGCCGTGGTGGTCCAGGTCGACGACGACGGCGTGGGCATCGAGGCCGGAGCGGCGCGCAGCGGGCTGGCCGGCCTGGAGCAGCGGGCCGAGCGACGCGGCGGCACCTTCGAGGTGCGTCAGCGCCCCGAGGGCGGCACCCGTCTGCTGTGGTCCGCCCCGCTGGACGCCGTCGTCGCGGCGGGGTAGCCGGGGGTCAGCGGCGGCGGTCGGGTGCGCGGGTGCCCTTGAGTTCCGTACTCCCCCTGAGTTCGGTGCTGCCCTTGAGTTCGGTGGCCAGCACTGCGGCCTGCGTACGCCGTTCCATGCCCAGCTTCGCCAGGAGCTGGGACACGTTGTTCTTGACGGTCTTCTCGGCGATGAACAGCCGCTCCCCGATCTGCCGGTTGGTCAACCCCTCACCGATGAGTGTGAGCACTTCTCGCTCGCGTTCGGTGAGCTGAGCCAAGGGGCCGGGGTCTTCGGCGCCGCGCCGCAGCCGCTCCATGACGAGGGAGGTCGCACGCGGATCCAGCAGCGAACCGCCCGCCGCCACGGTCCGCACCGCCGCCACCAGGTCCTGCCCGAGCACCTGCTTGAGCAGGTACCCCGACGCACCCGCCATGATCGAGTCCATCAGCGCCTCGTCGTCGCTGTAGCTCGTGAGCATCAGCACCTTCAGCTCCGGCAGCTGCGAACGCAGCTCCCGGCACACGCTGACGCCGTCGCCGTCGGGGAGGCGAACGTCGAGAACGGCGACGTCGGGCCGCAGCGCCGGCACCCGGGCGAGCGCCTCGGCGGCGGTGCTGGCCTCCCCCACCACGGTCAACGCCTCATCCGTGCTCAGCACATCAGCGACCCCGCGGCGCACCACCTCATGGTCATCGAGGAGAAAGACCCGCACCGGCGAGGAGGTTGCACCCACCACTCCACCGTAGGCGACCGCGGTGCGCACGGCCGGTCGTCGCGTCCTCGCGGGTCAGCGGCGCATCCGGGACCTCGGTCCTGGCAGACCGGGACCGGCGCCGCTGCTCTGAGCTTCCGCAGCGGCCGACAGTGGCTGAGTGGACACCCTCGACCTCGCGCGGTGGCAGTTCGGCATCACGACCGTCTACCACTTCATCTTCGTGCCGCTGACGATCGGCCTCGCACCGCTGGTGGCCGTGATGCAGACCGCGTGGGTCCGCACCGGGCACGACCACTGGCTGAGGATGACGCGCTTCTTCGGCGAGCTGCTGCTCATCAACTTCGCCATCGGTGTGGTGACCGGCATCGTCCAGGAGTTCCAGTTCGGTATGGCGTGGAGCGAGTACTCCCGCTTCGTCGGTGACGTCTTCGGCGCTCCGCTGGCCATCGAGGGACTGGCGGCGTTCTTCGTCGAGTCGACGTTCCTGGGGCTGTGGATCTTCGGGTGGGGCCGGCTGCCCAAGCTCGTGCACCTGGGGTGCATCTGGGCGGTCGCGCTGGCCGTGAACGCCTCAGCGTTCTTCATCCTGGCCGCCAACTCCTGGATGCAGCACCCGGTGGGTGTCACCTACAACCCCACCACGGGGCGTGCGGAGATGACCGACATCGGCGCGGTGCTGACCAACCCCACGCTGCTGGCCGCCTTCCCCCACACGGTGACGGGTGCGCTCGTGGTCGCCGGGACGTTCGTCGCGGGGGTGTCCGGGTGGTGGTGCGTGCACCTGCTGCGCCGCGAAGGCGGCGGCAGGGTCACCGGGCGCGCCGACGCCGCAGCGTTCCGGCCGGCGCTCGTCGTCGGGCTGGTGGCGCTGCTCGTCGGCGGCGTCGGGGTGGCCGTGAGCGGTGACGCCCAGGCCAAGCTGATGTTCGCCCAGCAACCCATGAAGATGGCGGCCGCCGAGGCGCTGTGCGACACCGAGACCGGAGCCGGCTTCTCTCTCATCGCCGTCGGCGACGTCGGCAACAACTGCGACGTGCGCCAGCTGACCGTGCCGGGCCTCACGAGCTGGCTCGCGACCGGTGACACGCACGCGACGCTGGAGGGCGTGCGCGCCGTCCAGGCGCGCTACGTCGAGCTGTACGGCCCCGCCAACTACACGCCGCTGCTACCGGTGACCTACTGGACGTTCCGCCTGATGATCGGGTTCGGGGTGTTCTCCGCCGCCCTCGCCCTCGCCGCGCTGTGGCTGCTGCGCCGTGGCCGGACGCCGTCGCAGGCATGGTTCGGGCGGCTGTCCCTGCTCGCGCTGCCGATGCCGTTCCTCGCCAACGCCACGGGGTGGGTCTTCACCGAGATGGGCCGCCAGCCGTGGGTGGTCGCGCCCAACCCGACGGGTCCCGCCGACGTCCGCCTGCTCACCGCGCAGGGCGTCTCCCGCGTCGACTCCTGGGAGGTCGCCATCTCCCTGGTCGCGCTCACCGCCGTCTACGGGGTGCTCGCCGCGGTGTGGTTCGGGCTCATCCGGCGCGCGGTGAGCCACGGGGCCCCGTCGAACGAGGAGGTGGCGGAGCTGGTCACCGCCACCGCCCCGCTGCCGCCGGGAGCCAGTCCCGCAGAACGCCCGCTGCCCGTCGCGTACTGATCCGCGCTGACCTGCGCTGACCCGACGCCACCCTGACCTGACGCCTGAAGGAGAGCTCCACCGTGGACCTGCAACTGGTCTGGTTCTTGCTCATCGCCGTCCTGTGGACCGGCTACCTCGTGCTGGAGGGCTTCGACTTCGGCGTCGGGATGCTCATCCCGGTGCTCGCCCGCGACGACCGCGAGCGCCGCCAGATCATCAACACCATCGGCCCGGTGTGGGACGGCAACGAGGTGTGGTTGCTCGTGGCCGGCGGCGCGACGTTCGCGGCGTTCCCCGAGTGGTACGCCACGCTGTTCAGTGGGTTCTACTTGCCGCTGCTGCTCATCCTGCTGGCGCTCATCGTCCGCGGGGTCGCGTTCGAGTACCGCAGCAAGGTCGACAGTCCGACCTGGCGGCGCCGGTGGGATGCGTGCCTCGTGGTCGGGTCGGCGGTGCCGGCGCTGCTGTGGGGCGTGGCGTTCAGCAACATCGTGGCCGGGGTCCCCCTCGACGCCCAGCACCAGTTCACGGGCAACTTGCTGACGCTGCTCAACCCCTACGCGCTGCTCGGAGGACTCACCACGCTGGGCCTGTTCCTGCTGCACGGGGCGCTGTTCCTCCAGCTGCGCACCCTGGGCCCGGTCCGCCGGCGCGCCCGCGCACTGGCGCAGCGACTCTCGGTGCCCGTGCTCGTCGTCGCCGCGGTCTGGGCGCTGTGGACCCAGCTGGCGCACGGGACGGCGTGGACGTGGGCCGCGGTGGCCGTCGCGGCGGTGGCGCTCGTCGGCGTCGTCGTCGCCGTCCCCCGTCGTCGCGAGGGCCTGGCCTTCGCGGCGACGTGCGCGGTCATCGTGTCCGCCGTCGTCCTCATCTTCGGGTCGCTGTTCCCCGACGTCATGCCCAGCTCCACCGACCCGGCCTTCTCGCTGACCATCCGCAACGCCTCCTCCACGCCGTACACGCTCGGGGTGATGACCTGGGTGGCCGTGGCGCTCGTACCGCTGGTGCTGGCCTACCAGGCGTGGTCGCTGTGGGTGTTCCGTCACCGGCTCTCCGCTGAGCACATCCCGGTGCCGCTCCTCCCAGCGCCGCGCAGCGGTGAGAGCAGCTCGCACGGTCAGCAGTCCCGCACCCGTCACTGAGGGGCACGCCGCCGAGGTCAGGTGCTCGGTCGATCAGTCGGTCACGATGCGACGCAGCACGTCCACAAGACCGCTGACCTCCGCCGCGAACGTGGTGAGCAGCTCCTCGTCGCGATCGGTGAACGGGGCGTCCACGCCGAACCGGATCAGTGCGACACCCCCCACGACCTCGTCGGCCGAGCCGATCACCGGCGCGGCGATGCCAGCGCGGACGCGGTAGCGGGTGAGCACCTCGCTCTGGACCGCTGACACGTCGACGGGCAGGCGACCGCTCGGAACGTGGTAGCGGATCACCTGGCGCTCGCGGACCACGGAGCGCCAGGTGCCGCTGTCCTCCACGGCGGCGGTCGCCTCCATGATCCGGGGGACGGAATCCCTGAGCTCCTGGTGGGGGTGGTACCAGGCCACCGGTGGCAGGCGGAGCCCGTCGCCGCTGAGCCGGCGCAACGACGCGCCCTCCGAGGTGGCTAGGAACAGCTGCTCCAGCAGCTCTCGCAGCAGCTCGCTCAGGCGCTGCTCCCGCGTCGTGGCGACCTTCTGCAGCAGCCACTCCCGGGCAGCGTCCACGGTCATCCCCCATCTCGCTGCCCCAGAGCGTCCCCGTCGACGGTCGTGCTCTCACCCTCGACGGGCGGTGCGGGCCGATCGGCGACAGTACCCGCGCCGTGCGCGCACGGCCCACCGAGATGCCCCTGCGTCACCGCGGCTGGGGACCAGCACGCCTTCGGAGTCGGAAGGCTCGCCATCGCGGGCCCTACGTCCCGTGACTCCCCGTCCTCCCTCGAGGACGCCACGGCGGTGCCGATGCTGCTCACCGTACTCACCGCTGAGCGCGCCGTGCGTCACTGCCAGAGCAGAGCAGGCAGTCGAACATGCAGTCGAACAAGGAGCTGACCCCGATGGGAACGTCACGGAACCACCTCGCCGGAGCTGGTGCTGTGCTCACCGCAGTGGCCTGCGTTGCAGCCCTCGCCTCCGCCGCCACCGGCGCCACCGGCGGTGGTCTGCGGTGGGGCCTCGCGGGCGTCGCCGCGGCCGCCGCGGCGCTCGCGTGGTGGGTGGCTGCCCAGCGATCAGCCCGGGCCAGCCGCGTGCTCGCCCGGTGGTGCGCCGAGGTGGCCTCCGGTCGCCTCGACCACCTCGATCAGCTGCGGGCAGCAGGGCACGGGTCGCAGGCCGTGGCCGACGCACTGGCCTCGCTCGCCTCTCCCCTGGCCCAGATCGCCCCCGAGGCCCGGCTGTTGACGGTCGCCGGGGAGGAGCTCGGGATCATCGGCGACACCCTCGCGGACGGCGCGGAGGCCACCACCCGCGCGGCGCAGGCCATCTCCGCCTCCGCCGGAGAAGTGAGCGCTGGGGTCCAGGTTGCCGCGACCGCCTCGTACGAGCTCATGGCCTCCATCGAGGAGATCGCCCGCTCCACCACCGAGGCCAGCGACGTCTCGCGGCAGGCCGTCGCCTCCGCCACCGTCGCGAGCCAGTCGATCGAGGCTCTCGGCGTCTCCTCGGCGCAGATCGGCGACGTCGTGAAGGTCATCACCTCCATCGCCGAGCAGACCAACTTGCTAGCTCTCAACGCCACGATCGAGGCGGCGCGAGCGGGTGAGGCGGGCCGCGGCTTTGCCGTCGTCGCCAACGAGGTGAAGGACCTCGCGCGGGAAACCGCCGAAGCCACCGACCGCATCAGCCGCATGGTAGGCCAGATCCAGGAGGACTCCGCCGGAGCAGTCACCTCCGTCAAGGTGATCCGGACGGTGATCGACCAGATCATGCAGTCGCAGCTCACCATTGCCTCAGCTGTCGAGGAGCAGACCCAGGTCACCCAGGAGGTCAGCCGCGCGACAGCCGGAGTGGCATCGCAGGCGGGCCGCATCGCCGAGGAGATCGTCACCGTCGCCGAGCGGGCCCAGCTGAACGTCGACGCGGCCCGGCGCAGCCGGCTGGCAGTGCGCGAGATCGAGCGCATGGGACTGCAGATGACCTCAGTCACCTCGTCGATCGCCGTCGCGAGCGCGGGCGAGGAGGGGACCTTCCGGATCTCCTGGGACCGGACGAGCAACCGCCTCACGGACACGTGCACCGGCATCTGGTCGGACGAGACCTGCGCGGCGTACGTCCGGGAACTCAGCGCCGCCTACGAGACGGCACCCGCAGGGTGGACGTTCCTGGTCGACTTCAGCCAGCACCCGGCGCAGTCGGCGCGCATCCAGGAGACGCACCAGTCGATGATGGCGGCGGCGGTGGCCCACGGACTCGTGCGGTGCGCGTTCATCGCCAACAACCCGCTCGTGGCGATGCAGATGCAACGGCTGTCGGACAGGACGGGCTTCCCGGTCACGTACGTCGCGGACGCGGCGGAGGCTCAGGTGGTGCTGCGTGCCGCCGAGGCCTCCAGGCCTGTGAGCTGACCACTGACACGACCCTCCGGCCGGAGCGGGAGCCACTCGCGGGCGTCCCGTCGCCGCATCTGTTCACGGACAAGAGCACGACGCAGGTCCTCCCCGGGGAGGACGAAAGACCCATGGGCAGTAGCTCTCATCCCGACGAGAACACCGTGGGGTCCGCTTCGGGCCGTCCACTCGAGACCAGGGGGAAAACTCGTGATCCGCCGCTTCACCGATCTGCGCATCGCAGCCAAGCTCCACCTCGGCTTCGCGATGGTGTGCGCGCTGCTGCTCGCCGTCGCCGGCATCGGAGCCGTCAAGCTGGGTGAGGCCCAGGATCGCCTGATCGACCTCGACGTCAGCGGGCTGCGATCCGTGCAGACCACGGAGCGCACGTGGACCGCCTTCCTGCAGGTGCGCTTCGACATGTCGGCTGCCGCCCTCGCTCCTGACCCCGCCGCCATAGCGACGGCGCTGCGGTCGCTCGATGACGACCAGCACGCGCTCGACGCGGCCTGGCAGGCCTACCTCGGCACCTCACCGAGCACCAGCGGCGCCCAGCGGGCGTCCTACACGGACGCCCTGGCCGCCTATCGGCAGACGCTTCCGCCCCTGGTGGCGCGCCTGCAGGCCGGCGACCGCGCGGGCTTCGCCGCGCTGCGGACGCAGACCACCGTGCCAGCGGCGAAGCGGGTCACGGACGCCCTGAGCGCGGTGGTCGAGGCTGAAGCTCGCGCGGCCGATGCCATGACGTCGCAGGGCCGTGCCGACCACCGCGACGCACTGCTCTTCCTCGGGGCGTGCACCCTGCTCGGGATGCTCCTGGCGATCGTCATCGCGACGGTGATGGCGCGGTCGGTGAGTCGTCCGCTGGCCCGCGTCGTCGACGTCGTCGACGGACTCGCGCAGGGACGGCTCGACGGGCGTGTGGGCCTGCACCGGCGTGACGAGATCGGCCGGCTGGCCGCCTCCACGGACGCCTCCGTGAGCGCTCTGCGGGAGGTGCTGCAGGCCATTCGGGACGAAGCCAACGACCTGGGCACCTCGGCCAGCACCCTCGCGGGGGTCGCGGCCCAGCTCGCCTCGGGGGCGGAAGAGTCCAGCTCGCAGGCCCAGGTGGTCGCCGCGGCCTCCGAGGAGGTCACGGTGTCGATCTCGACGGTCGCGGCCGCCGGTGAGGAGATGACCGCGGCGATCACCCAGATTGCTACCGCCACCAGCGAGGCCTCGCAGATGGCCGCCTCGGCGGTGACCGCGGCGGGCTCGGCGGGCGGCGCGATCGAGCGGCTCGGGGTGTCCAGCAAGGAGATCGGCGACGTCGTCAAGCTCATCACCTCCATCGCCGAGCAGACCAACCTGCTGGCGTTGAACGCCACCATCGAGGCTGCCCGCGCCGGGGAGATGGGCAAGGGCTTCGCGGTGGTCGCCGGGGAGGTCAAAGAGCTCGCGCGGCAGACCGCCAAGGCCACCGAGGACATCACCGCCAAGGTGTCCGCCACTCAGGGTGACGCGGCGGCAGCAGCCTCCGCGGTCAGCGGCATCGGCGACGTCATCGCCAGGATCGACGAGGTGCAGGCGACCATCGCCGCCGCTGTGGAGGAGCAGTCGGCCACCACGTCCGAGATGGTTCGCAACGTCACGGAGGTCTCCACCGGCTCAGCGCAGATCTCGGAAAACATCGCCGGCATCGCCACCGGCACCGAGCAGATCGGCGAGGGTGCCAGCACGACGGCGGCAGCCGCCGCCTCGCTGGACACCTCGGCGGCGCGCCTGCGCCAGCTCACCGGACGCTTCACCCTCTGACAGCGCGCGCAGCGTGGCTCGCTGACCGTCGGGGATGCTGGGGTGTGACCTCGGACGAGCTTGTACGGCTCCTCGTCGGCGTCGTCGTCCTGCTCGCCGTCGCCGTCGTCGTGCTGCGCGTCGCCGGGGTGAGGGTCGGCGCGGCCCCGCTCACGGCCGTCCTGCGCGGCGGGGTCCAGCTCGCCGCGATCGGGCTGGTGCTGGGCGGAGTGCTCGACCACGCACCGCTGGCGTCCGCAGCCGTACTGGCGGTGATGCTCACCACCGCGGTGTGGACGGCGTCACGCCGACTGGCGTCGCTGCAGGGCCTCGCCGCCGCGCGACGCGCCGTCGCGCTGGCGTGCACGGCGGGCGCCGTCGTCGTCCTCGGGGTGGTCTTCGCGGTGGGGGTGCTGCCGTTCGAGGCGCGCTATGTGGTGGCTCTCGGAGGCATCGTGCTCGGCGGCACGATGACCTCGGCGACGCTCGCCGGGCGGCACCTACTGGCGGGGCTGATCGCGCGGCGCGACGAGGTGGAAGCGTGGCTCTCCCTGGGCGCCACCCCACGGCGGGCCGTGCTGGACGTGGCCCGCGCCGCGGTGGCCGAGTCACTCGTTCCGGTGCTCGACCAGACCCGCACCACGGGGCTGGTGACGCTGCCGGGCGCATTCATCGGTGCACTGCTCGGCGGCGCGAGTCCGCTGGACGCGGCGCGGTTCCAGCTCATCGTGCTGGCCGGGCTCATCGCCGCGGGCAGCGTGGTGGCGGTGCTCGTGACGACACTGCTGGGAGCCCCGCGGGTACTGCCGACCGGCACTCCCTGAAGTGCCCGCACCTGCACGGCACCTGGGGCTTCGCATCCAAGGTGCTGGGCGGGGGCGCCGTCGTCATCTGCGCGTCAGACACCAGTCCTAGCGTCGGCCGAGCCCGCCGCTGATGACCTCAAGGAGCACGCTGTGCAGCCCATCACCACCGCCGTCCTCGCGACGGCGTCCGCGGCGCCCGCCGCAGCGCACCACCTGAGCTGGATCGAGGCCGCCGTCGTCGGAATCCTGCAGGGCGTCTCGGAGCTGTTCCCCGTGTCCAGCCTCGGTCATGCGGTGCTCGTCCCGGCGCTGGTCGGAGGCACCTGGGCGCGCGACCTCGACGTCTCCGCCCCCGGCTCGCCCTACCTGGCGTTCATCGTCGGGATGCATGTGGCCACGGCCGCGGCGCTGCTGCTCTTCTACCGCCGCGACTGGGCGCGCATCGCCGTCGGGCTGACCTCCTCGGTGCGTCACCGGCGGATCACCGGCCCCGACGCGCGCCTCGGCTGGCTGCTCATCGCGGCGACGGTGCCGGTCGGGCTCGTGGGCCTCGCGCTCGAGCATCCGCTGCGCACGCTGCTGGCCCGGCCCGTGCCGACGGCGGTGTTCCTCGTGCTCAACGGGGTCGTGCTGTTCCTGGTCGAGCGGAGCGCCCGCGGCGGCGTAGCCGCGCCTGCGTCCGCGTTGTCGTCATCAGAGCTCGCGACGGACCGGCGCCTGGCTGCGCTGTCACTGCGCACCGCCGTGCTGGTCGGGTCGGCGCAGATCGCGGCGCTCGCACCGGGCATCAGCCGCTCAGGCGTCACGATGGTCGCGGGGCTGCGCGCGGGGCTGCGCCACCAGGACACCGCCCGCTTCTCGTTTCTTCTGGCCACGCCCGTCATCGCCGCGGCCGGGCTGCTGAAGCTGCCGGAGCTGTTCGGTCCGATGGGCGACGGCATTCGCGGGCAGGTGCTGCTCGGCAGCGTGCTCGCCGGGATCAGCGCCTACGTGGCGGTGCGCTTCCTGGACCGGTGGTTTGCCCACGGGTCGCTGCGGCTGTACGCCATCTACTGCGTGGTCGCGGGTCTGGTGAGCCTGGCGCTCCTCGTCTGAACGTGGGGCACCGGGCTGGCGCGCCCGTGATCATGCAGAAGACCCGCACTTCTCGGCCGAAAGTGCGGGTCTTCTGCATGATCACCGGGAGGTCAGGAACTGCGGCGAGCCCGGAGCAGCTCCACCGCCACCGGGATCAGCGAGACGAGCACGACGACGGCGATGATCGGCAGCAAGTACGCGTCGATCCCCGGGATCCGCGTGCCCAGCACGTACCCCGCCAGGGTCACCCCCAGGCTCCACACCAGCCCGCCGACCACCTGCCACAGCGTGAAGCGCCCCGCCGGCACGCCGACCGTCCCCGCGAGCGGATTCATCAGCGTGCGGACCACCGGGATGAACCGGGCCAGCACCACCGCCCGCCCGTGGCCGTACCGCGCGAGCACGAGCTCGGCGCGACGCACCCCGGCCTGCAGCTTGGGCCTGTCGGGCCTGTCGAGCAGCGCCGGCCCCGCGCGACGGCCGATGAGGTAGCCGACCTGCGCCCCGATCAGCGCGCCCGCGGCTCCCGCGATCAGCGCCTGGCCCAGCGGCAGGTGTGCGGCGCTGGTCGCCGGGGTGGCCGCCAGCAGACCGGCGGTGAAGAGCAACGAGTCTCCCGGCAGGAAGAAGCCGATGAGCAGCCCCGTCTCGGCGAAGAGGATGACGAACAGCCCCACCGCGCCGAACGACGCCAGCAGGTGCTGTGGATCGAGCACGCCCACAGGGCTCACTCTTCCAGCGCTGCGGCGGAACCACGCGTCTGAACGTCGGCGCGCGTCACCGCCAGGAACCCCACCAGGACGGCGATGGCCGCCAGCGCCACCACGGTCACCAGACCGTCACCGAGACCCACCCCACCGCCGATGTGCGCGGGCTTGCCGAGCCAGTCCGCGAAGGACGCCCCGAACGGACGGGTGAGCACGTACGCGCTCCAGAACGCCACCACCGGACTGAGGCCCAGCCGCCACGCGACGAGCGGCACGAGCATCGCCGCGCCGAACAGCAGACCTGCGGGCAGGAAGCCCCAGCCCAGCGCCAACCCGGTGAGGTCACCGGCGGCGGTGCCGAGGGCGAAGGTCGCCAGCACCGTGGTCCAGTAGAAGAGCTCCCGGCGCGGCGTGTCGACGTCGTGGATCGACAGCGTGCCCTCCACGCGCCACCACACCGTGAACACCACCGCCACGGCAGCAGCCCAGCCCGCCGTGGTCAGGGCGTAGGAGAGCCCCGTGACCACGTGGGTGATGTCGGCGGTCATGGTGCCGAAGACGGCGACGGCGCTGACCGCCGTCCAGTAGCGCACCGCGGAGTACTCCCGCGCCCGCAGCTGCCACCACAGCGCCAGCACGAGCGACCCCACGCCGACAGCGCCGCCGATCACCAGGCTCGTCTCACCGAGCCAGTCAGAGGCGGCCTCGCCCATGCCCGTGGTGAGCACCTTCACCAGCCAGAACGCCACGGTGATCTCGGGCACCTTCGCCAGCCCCCGCCGCGCAGGTGCGGCGGCCGACACAGCGGCCGACGCGACGGATGTCCGGGGCGTCTGCGGCGTCCGGGATGAGGGCATGCGTGTCTCCAGCGGGGTACGGGGAGTGCTCGGCAGAGCTGCTCCGAGTCTGGGCAGCGCACCTGTCGCCCAGATGACGACTCGGCCGGTCGCGGCACCCGTCGGACCGTCGCCGCGGCCGTCGACTCTGATGCCAACGCCTGATGCGACAGGTCGCTGGTTCGATGGCCCCCAGCGACGGCGCAGGAGGGTGGGACGACGTGCGGGTGCTCGTGGTCGAGGACGAGTCGCGCCTGGCAGCGCTGCTCGTGCAGGTGCTCACCGAGGAGGGCTGGAGCGCCTCCGCCGTGTACGACGGCGCGAGCGGGCTCGCGGCGGTGCGCGCGGGCGGTGTCGACGTCGTCGTCCTCGACTGGATGCTCCCCGACCTCGAAGGCCCCGCCGTCCTGCAGAGGCTGCGCGCAGAGGGACACGCTGTGCCGGTGCTCATGCTCACCGCCCGCACGGCGCTGGAGGACAGGGTCGCCGCGCTCGACGTCGGCGCTGACGACCACCTCGCCAAGCCCTTCGAGGTGGCCGAACTGCTGGCGCGCCTGCGGGCGCTGCACCGCCGGGCCAACCCGTCGGTGGTGGCCGCGCAGCGTGCCGGTGACCTCGTAGTGGACCCGCAGACCCGGCGCGCCTTCCGCGGGCCGACCGAGGTGGTGCTCACCGCGCGCGAGTTCGACATCCTCGCGCTCCTGCTGCGCGAGGCCGGCCGCACGGTAACGCGGTACCGCATCCTCGACGAGGTGTGGGACGGCGACACCGACATCGCCAGCAACGTCATCGACGTCCACGTCGGCCGGTTGCGCGGCAAGATCGACGGGCCGTTCGGGCGCAACGCCGTGCAGACGCTGCGTGGTGTCGGGTACCGGCTCGACCCCGCCGGTGGCTAGCTCTCTGGTCGGCCCGGTGGTGGCGCGGCTGCGGCGGCTGCCGCTGCGGGCCCAGTTGGTGGCGGGCTTCGCCGTCGTCATGGCCCTCGTGCTCAGCGCCGGTGGGGCGCTCATCTTCTGGCGGGTCGACGTCGCGCTGGACCGCCGCATCAACGGTGACCTGCGCGCGGACTCCGCCGAGCTGGCACCGCTCGTGCGGCCCGACGGGTCGATCGAGGACGGCGACGCCGACGACGGCGCGGCGCTCTCGCAGCACCAGGTGCTCGACGCCACCGGGCGGGTCCTGGCTGCGGGCAGCGCCATCGGCACCGCGCCGCTGCTGCCCGAGCACGCGGTGCGCGAGGCGCTGACCGGTCCGCTGTTCTACGACGTCGGCTCACCGCTACCCACCGCGGAGCGGCAACTGCGCCTGTACGCCGTGCCGCTGGATGCTGCGGGCGGGACCGGAGCGGCAGGCACGGGAACGGCAGGCACGGGGCCGGCCGCCGTTCTCGTCGTCGCCACGAGCCGCGCAGCCAGCGACGAGGCGCTGCGCGAGCTGCTCGCCCAGCTGGCGCTCGTGGGCCTCACCACGCTCGTGCTGACCACGCTGGTCGGAGACCGGCTCGCGCTGCTCGCGCTGCGCCCCGTCGAGCAGTACCGCACCCGGGCGCTCGCCGTCGCGGCCGGTGAGCCGGGCGTGCGGCTCGACGTCCCCGAGAGCCGCGACGACGAAGTAACGCGCCTCGGCCACACGCTCAACGACATGCTCGCCGCCCTGGACGCGGCGATGGCTCGTGAGCGGCGCTTCGTGCAGGACGCCAGCCACGAGCTGCGCACTCCGCTGACGCTGCTGCGGACCCGAGTGGAGCTCGCCCGCCGCCGGCCCCGCAGCCGCGAGGAGCTGGAGGTGGTGCTGGCCGAGCTCGACGTCGACCTCCGCGAGCTGCAGGCGCTCGCGCAGCAGCTGCTCGACCTCAGCCCGTCATCGTCGGCGTCGTCATCATCGACATCGTCATCGTCGGATCACCCACCGGAGCCGGCGGACCTCGCGGCCATCGTCACCGACGTGGCACGACTGTCAGGGGACGGCGTCGACGGCCTGCCGCTTCGGTGGGCTACCACTGTCGACGACGACGGGCACGACGACGACGCCGTGCCCGTCCGCATGGCCGTGCGCATGCCCGTGCGCGCGCTGCGGCAGGTGCTCTTCAACCTTCTCGCCAACGCCGCGCGGCACGGCGGGCCGCACGTGGCGGTGCATCTGGGTGTAGGCCGCGCCGTCGCCCGTCCTTCCTCTGCGGGCGAGACCGTGGCGGTGCTCACCGTCTCCGACGACGGCGCCGGCATGCCGGCGGAGTTCCTGCCCACCGCGCTGCTCCGCTTCGCCCGCAGCGGCGAGGCACGCGAACGCCCCGGATCAGGGCTCGGGCTGTCGGTGGTGGAGCAACTGGTGGCGGCCAGCGGCGGCGAGCTGCGGCTGTGCTCGCGCGGCGCTCACCACCGCGCGCACGAGCGCTTCGACATGCCGTGCGCGCACCCGGAGCAGGGCACCGCCGTCAGCGTGCTGCTCCCGATCACTGCGGGGCGCAGGCCACAGGGCTGACCAGCGAGACGGGGCTGACCAGCGAGACGGGGCTGACCAGCGAGACGGGGCCGACCAGCGAGACGGGGCTGACCAGCGAGACGGGCACGGGCTCGATCACCGTCGTCGTCCCGTTCTCCCAGACCACCAGCCCCGAGCGACCCGGACGGCGCGCCAGCCACGCCGCGGCGTCAGGCCCCTGGGCGTAGGCGGCAGTGGCGTCGATGTCGGCGATCGTCAGCGAAGGGGCCACCACGGTCACCGAGGCGACACCGCGCGGCGTCAGACCGGTGCGTGCGTCGACGAGGTGGCGCCCGCGGTGGGCGGTGCCGGAGGTGGCCACCGCGCCGGAGAAGATCGGGACGACGGCGACGAGCGCGGTCGGGTCGTGGGGGTCCTCGATGCCGACGCGCCACGGCTCAGCGTCAGGATCGACGGTCAGGCAGGTCATGTCTCCGCCTGCGGACAGGCAGTGGTCGGTGTCCGGCAGCGCCGCGAGCGCGGTGGCGGCGCGCTCGACGGCCCACCCCTTCACCACGCCGCTGGGGTCGAGCCGGCGCCGCCCGTCAGGTCCGGGCAGGTGGGCGCTGAAGGCCCCGCCGGAGTCGCGCTCGGCCTGCTCCGCGAGGGCCAGCACCTCGGCGACCTCGGGTGGGCAGTCGGCCACCGTGACCTCACCCCGGTCAAGGCGGCTGATCCAGGAGTCGGGGCGGTAGGTGCTGAAGGCGGCGTCGACCTCGCGGAGGTGGTCCATGACGGAGCGCCAGGCGTCCTGCGCGGCGGCGTCGGCGGTGTGGTGGCCGCGCAGCGCCAGGCTCACGGGCATGCCCATGACGTGCTCGACGTACCGGGCCAGCTGCGGGTTCACGCCAGCCCCGCCTGGTCGAGGGCGCTCTGGAGGGAGGTGACGTACCCGTTGCTGGTGTAGGTCGCTCCGCTGACCATGTCGATCTTCGCGCTCTGGGCCGACAGCGTTTCGTTGACGAGGATCGGCAGCGCCCGAGCGTTGATCTGCTGGTCCCTGCCGTTGTGGTCGGGGTACTGCAGGACGTCGACGGCGGTGACCTTCCCGCCGCTCACGGTCAGCTGCACCTGCACGGGCCCGTAGCGGGTCTGCACCGCCTGCCCGGTGACCGTGGCGGGCGTGGACGCGCTGCTGGTGGCGGGTGCCGTCGCCGGTGCCGTCGCCGAGCGTGGCGCGGTACCGGACGAGCTGGACGTCGAGCTGGGCGCGCTACCCGAGCTGGCCGCGCCGAAGGTGGCTGTGCCGGCCGCGGCAGCGCCGTCCACCGCAGGAGCGGCCGAGGCCTGCTCGGTGGAGGTGTGGTAACCGAACAGCAGCACCAGTGCCGACAGGCTGCTCATGCCCCAGACCACGTTGCGGCGGGTGGCGCGGGCGTTGTGCGAGGTGGTCATCTGCTCATCACCATCCGAAGCTCTCGACGTGGACGTTCTCGGCGGGTAGCCCCGCCGCACGGGCGCTGGCGACGACGTCGCGGGCCCACTCCTCGGGCCCGCACACGAACAGGTCTCGCTGGGCGATGTCGGGCACCCACTGCAGCAGCGCCGTCGTGTCGTCGACGGGACCGACACCGTCGCCGAGCCAGGAGCCCGGGGCGCGGCGGCGTCCCGGCATCCACACCACCTCCAGACCGCGCCGCTCGACGAGGTGCTGCAGCTCGCGCTCGAACAGTGGCCGCGCGTGGTCGCGTCCGGAGTAGCGGTGCACGAGCACCACCTCGCCGGGGGCGTACGGCAGCGCCTCGGCCAGTGCCCGCAGCGGGGTCACGCCCACTCCGGCGCCGATGAGCGCGACCTTGCGCCGCGTGCGGGCGCGGGCGCTGAGCCGTCCGTACGGGCCCTCCACGAGCACCCGGGTGCCAGGACGGAGGTGACGCAGCGAGGCGCTGCCGTCACCGACCTCCTTGGCGGAGATGCGCAGGGTGCGTCCGTCCGGCGCCGCCGACAGCGAGTACGGGTGACCGCGCGTCCAGCCCGCCCCGGACAGGAACCTGAACGTGAAGAACTGCCCTGCCTCGGCGGCCAGGCCGGAACCCCGACGGGCAGTCATGTGGACGGAGACGACGCCGTCGCCCTCGTCCACCACACCGGTGACCCGCAGGCGGTAGCGGGCGCTGCGCCACAGGGGAAGCGCCACCCGCCACACGAGGACGGCGACGGCGCACGCCGCCCACAGCCCCCACCAGAAGACCGTGCGCGCCGTCGAGCCCTGGAAGTCCTGGCCCGTCCACAGCTGGTGCGGCAGGGCCAGGCCGACGCCTGCGTAGGCGTAGAGGTGGAGCAGGTGCCACGACTCGTAGCGCAGACGCTTGCGGGCCGCGCGGACGCTGGTGACCACCACCATGACGAGGCACGCGGTGCCGGCGGCCGCCAGCAGCATCCCGGGGTAGCTGACGGTGAGGTCCCACAGCTGACCCGGCACGGCGGCCAGGTCACCGGCCGCGTAGCCCCAGGTGATGAGGCCGACGTGGGCGAGCATCGCCGTGAAGGAGGTGAAGCCGACCAGCCGGTGGGTCCGCGCGAGACGCTCCTGCCCGAAGGCCCTCTCCACCACCGGCACACGGGCCATGAGCAGCACCTGCAGCAGCAGCAGGTCCGAGGCGAGCAGCCCCGTCAGACGTCCCAGGGACGTCAAGCCGCTGGCCCAACCGACCAGGTCCTGCACGCCGCCGCCGGTCACCCACCAGTACGTGACCAGCAGGAGGCTGGCCCAGACACCGGCGAGCACGCCGAGGCGGACGCGCGCGTCCCACCGGGCGCGCTGCCCCAGGTCGGGTCCCACGTCCGGCCCGACGCCAGGCCTGATGTCGGGCCACATCTCAGGCCTCAGCTCAGTGCCGTCGCGGCGCGTGCTGGTCGTGCTGGTCACGAGCGCTCCTCCTCCATCGTCGACGTCGATCGTCGGCGCCCCGCGTCAGCGAGACCTGGAGACTGGCGCTCAAGAACCTCTCAGAAGCGGCTGTTCGGGCGGACCCCGTGAGAGCCGGCAGTCTCGTGGTGAGAGCCGTCGGTCTCCTCGACGAGCGGCAGCAGCAGCCGGAAGGTCGCCCCACGTGGTGCGTCGACGAGCAGCAGGTCACCGCCGTGAGCGCGGGCGATTCCCCGGGCGATCGCCAGCCCCAGTCCGCTGCCACCACCGCTACGGGCGTCGTCGGCGCGGGTGAACCTGTCGAAGACGCTCCCGCGCAGGTGCTCGGGGATGCCGGGGCCGTCGTCGGAGACCTCGAGCCGCGCCCACGCCCTGCCGTCGACGTCCACCCCCCGGGCGGTGACCAGCACCGATGTGCCGGCCGGGGTGTGCAGGCGGGCGTTGGACAGCAGCCCGGTCAGCACCTGGTGCAGGCGCTGGCGGTCACCGGGCACGTCGATCGGCTCCTCCGGCAGGTCCGCGCTCCACGCATGGTCAGGTCCAGCGGCTCGGGCATCCACGAGGTCTTCCAGCACGAGCAGGCTGAGCGGCACCTGCTCGCGCCCCAGCGGTCGGCCAGCGTCGAGGTGGGCCAGCAGCAACAGGTCGTCCACGAGGTGGGCCATCCGCTCGCTCGCCACCCCCATCCTCTCCAGCGACGCGCGCACCCGGTCCGGATCGCCCGAGCGCAGGGCCTGCTCAACGTGGGCCTGCACCACCGCGAGCGGCGTCCGCAGCTCGTGGCTGGCGTCGGCCATGAACCGACGACGGCGCTCCTCCTCGCGGTCCCGCACCAGCAGGGCCGCCCGCACGTGCTCGACCATCGCGTCGACGGCGCTGCTCAGGCGGTGCACCTCCCGGGTGGACCCTGCCGACGTCACCGGCCCGGGCAACCCCTCGGCTGAGCCCGCCAGCGGAAGCTCGGTGATCGACTGGGCGGTCGCGGCGACGTGTCCCAGCGGTCGTAACCCCCGGCGCACCACCACGGAGGTGACGGCGCCGCTGACTGCAGCGGCGAACAGCCCCAGCAGCAGTTCGGCGACCACCACCCTCCGCAGCACCGCACCGACGGGAGCCAGCGGTAGCCCGGTCACCTGCACGAGCCCGTCATCGGCGATGACGCGCACGCGGTAGTCACCGAGCGTCCCGAGGTCCACGCTGCGCGGTGGGCCGCCCGCCGGCAGGGCAGCCAGCGCCGCGAGGGATCCGCCGTCCACATCAACGTGCGCCACGTCACCGTCAGGGGCCACGACGGAGGCCTCGAGCACCCCACCGCTGCGCAACAGCACGCCGAGCGTGCCGACGCTCTGCCCCTCCCCCACCCCGGCACCCGGACGTGCTCCGCCGCCGTGGTCGCGGCGCGGGAACGCACTGCTACCGCTGCTCGCGCCGCCGTCGTCGTCGCCGTCTCCATCGGGGCGCCCGTCGATCTCCGCCGAGTACCGGCCCCCCGCGCCCACCAGCTGCGTGTCCAGCTGCGACAGCAGAGCCGTGCGGACGACGATGACGGTCGCCACCCCCGTCACGGCCGCCACCACGAGCACGAGGACGACGAGCGCCGCGGTCAGCCGTCCGGCCAGCGTCGGCCGCTCGCGCCGACGGGTCCTCACGAGGGCAGCCCCCTCACGTCGGCAGCCGGAGCACGTAGCCCGCGCCGCGGACCGTGTGGATGAGTGGGGTGCGGCCCGCGTCGACCTTGCGGCGCAGGTAGCTGATGTACAGCTCCACGACGTGCGCGTCACGCCCGAGGTCTTGCTGCCAGACCTCCGCGAGGATCGTCTGCTTGGACAGCACCTTGCGCGGCGTGCGCGCCAGCAGGCGCAGCAGGTCGAACTCGGTGGCGGTCAGCTCGATGCGCTCGGCGGGGTCGGTGCCGCGGAACACCTCGCGGGTGTCTTCGTCGAGGCGCAGGTCTTCGAAGACCAGCTGCCGCCCCGCGGTCTCGCCGGACGGCGCCGCCGGGCCCGCGGCGCGGCGCAGCAGCCCGCGCAAGCGCACCACCACCTCCTCGAGGTGGAACGGCTTGGTGAGGTAGTCGTCGCCACCCAGACGGATTCCGGCCACCCGATCCTCCAGCGCCGACCGCGCCGTGAGGAACAGGACGACGACGGCTGGGTCCTCCCGGCGCAACCGCTCCAGCACGGCGAACCCGTCGAGGTCGGGCAGCATCACGTCGAGCACCACCGCGTCCGGCCGGAACGCCTCCGCCCGGTGCACCGCGGCGCTGCCCGTGTGCGCCACGGCCACGTCGAAGCCCTCCCCGCGCAGCACCGTGGAGAGGACGTCGGCCAGGTCGGGTTCGTCGTCGACGACGAGCACGCGCACCGGCGTCCCGTCACCGCGGACCGGCGCGTCGCCGCGAGGGATGGGCGCCACCGCGCTCGTCGTCGGGCCAGAACGACCGGGAGGCGCTGACATGCGGACAGCATCACGCCTCCGCCCCGGCTGAGCCGTCACCGCCCCTTGGCGATCAGCCTGCGGTCCACGCCGAGCGGCGCAGCAGCCGCAGCCGCAGCGGCAGCGACAACGTCCTCAGCGGCGCCAGAGCAGGTGGTGCACCACGCCGCTCGGACTCGGGACCACCTCGCGATGGAACCTGTCGTCGAGCTCCTCGGGGGCCTCCCACAGGCGTGTGCCGGCGCCGAGTTCGAGGGGGACGACGGCGACGTGCATCTCGTCCACGAGGTCGGCTTCGAGGAACGCGCGGATGCTCTGCGCACCTCCGCCGAGGCGCACATCGAGACCACCCGCAGCCTCCTTGGCCTGTGCGGCGACCTCCGCGGGGGCGGCGTCGGTGAAGTGGAACGTGGTCTGCCCGAGGGTGAACGAGGGGCGCAGGTGGTGCGTCATGACGAAGACCGGCGTGCGGAACGGCGGCTCGTCGCCCCACCAGCCCTGCCACTCCTGACAGGCGCGCTCGGTCCACGGGCCGCGGTGCGGGCTGAACTTGTTCGCCCCCATGATCTCGGCGCCGATGCCGTGGTGGAAGTCGCGGACCAGGCGGTCATCGAGGCCGCGGCTGCCTCCCGGCCCGGGGCGGCCGGGGAAGCTGGCGGTGGCGAACATCCACCCGGCCATCTGCCGCGGGTCGGCGTGGCCGAAGGGTCGCTCGAGGCTCTGCCCCTCGCCTGCACCGTAGCCGTCCGAGGAGACGGAGAAGTTCTGGACCTTGAGCAGCTGCTGTGGCATGGGCGTCCTCCTGGTGGTGATGCGGCACGCCCTCCGGTGGCGTCGTCCCCCACGACCGGGTGGCACCGCGAAACTCATCGTCGACCCCGGCACCGACGGTGGGGCGCACGGTTCACCGCGGGGCGTACGGTCCGCCGCGTGACCGATGAGCGCAGCGACCGGGAGACCGAGCTCGCCGTCTGGGCTGCGGTCGCCTTCCCGGGACGTCCGTGGCACCGCGCGCGACACCACCACGGCGCGTTCCACGACGTCCTCCTGATTCCGCACGTCGGGGCGCTTCGCGTGCCGATCGGCGACGAGGCTTCCGTGCGAGCTGCCCGAGAGGTCGAGGTACTCCGCGCCGTCGGACGGGCATCGCTGGGCATCGTCATCCCCGAGCTCCTCACGGGGATCGTCGAGAGCGACGGGCGCTGCGGGTACCTCGTCGAGGCCCTCCCCGGTGGGGCTGCGCCGGAGGCGCCCTGGTCGCGCCATCGCCCGGCGTTGGTCGACGTCCTGGCCGCACTGTCATCTGCATCGATCGACGTCCCCCTGCCGCCCCCGCGCAGTTGGTGCGGCGGGGCAGATTTCCCCGCCGTCGTGACACGAGACCTCCTGCCGCGCCTCGGCGGCTCGGCTGCGGCGGCAGAGCAGGCTGTCCAGGCGCTGGCTGACCTTCCGCCGCCACGACGCCCGGGACTCGTCCACGGCGACTTCGGGGCGCACAACCTTCTGTGGGCCGAAGGGCGCCCGACGGGGCTGATCGACTGGGACCACGCGTGCATCGGGGACGTCGCTATCGACATCGCTCCGCTGGTGGGAGCACACGGCTCCGCGGCCGTCTCGACGATGGTGGACGACGACGACGTGCTTCGGCGAGCCCTGGCCCACCGCGCCACGCTTCCCCTGCAGGTGGCAGCCGCGGCACACCTGGCCGGCCGAATCTCGCTGCGGGACCACGCGCTGGCGAACTTCTCGCGCCGCTGCAACGACGGGACGCTGCACGACCCTGACGGTGCGGAACCCTGACGGCTTCTTGGTCGGCGATCACGCAGCCGGCCTTGAGTACTTCAAGATCACCCTGCCTTGCTCCCGTTATCAGGCTCGTCAATGGCGCCGACTTTCGCCCGCCCGCCCCAGCCGCCCGACCGCCGAGGTCGCTGCCCGTGGGCTGCGGCTCTCGCTGCCGGACATCGGCCACGGGGAGAGGCTCAGCTCGCGACGTCAGGGAGAACCTCTGCGAGGTCGGGCAGAACCGGCGTGGCTCGCCGGTGGTAGACCAGGCCGGTCGGTGAGGTCCACACGAAGCTGCCCGGACTCGGCTGCTCCAGGGTCCAGTCTCCGTGGGTCTTGGCTTGGTGCCAGGGCACGCAGATGCTGCCGAGGTTGCCGGCTTCGGTGAGCCCTCCGCGCAGGCGGGTGGGGGTGTGCGGTCCGTAGGCGACGGTGTGATCCAACTGGGTGGCTCCGCCGCGGGTGGGGTGGTGGCAGACCGGGGAGATGCAGGTCGCGTCGCGGGAGCGCACGAACGCGGCCAACAGGGTGGAGGGCCGGTAGGCGACCTCCACGCGGGTGCGGGGATCTTTCGGGTCCGGTGCTGCGGGCTGGGCCAGCAGCAGGTCCAGCTGTTCACCGGTGCTGACAGCTCTGGCAGGACGATCTGGGCGGTTGGGGGCGGGCAAGGTCCAGCGGGAGCGGTGCAGCAGCACCCCGGTGCTCTGGTCGGCGACCAGGCGTCGCCAGCGGGCAGCGCGGATCGCGGCGCGGGTGATCTCCGGTGAGAGGCGTCCGGCACCGGGGACGTACCCGAACGGTCCGTACCCGGCCAGGGGCCGGCGGGCACGGCGAGCGGCGCGGGCAGCGCGTAGCCGCGCCGACCCCGTTGCCACCGTCGAGGGGGTCGCGTTGTCGCTCGTGGCGTCAGTCGCGGCAGCAGCGGGCCCGGCGCCGGCGGCAGGGCTGGTGACGTCGGCAGGGCTGGTGCCGTCGGTGGAGGCGCTGAGCGAGTTCGGGGCAGGTGGTGGTGCCCCGGTGGCCTCGGGACGGGCCTCGGGACGCCGCGGGCAGGGCGCGGTCGAGTGAGCCGGGGACTGCCCCGGCTGATCGCGAGTGGGGTGTGGAGTTGTGCGGCGGGGTCGATCTCGGCCCGGACCTGGCGGGTTCGCTGGCGTCGAGCTCGGCGGGCTCGGCGGGCTCGGTGACGTCACCGCACTCCGCGGTGGAGTCGGTGATGGGGTCGGTCGTGGGGTCGGTGGCGACCCCGACGACCAGCCAGCCGAACCGCCGGAGTCATCGGAGTCGTTGCGGCTGCTGCCACTGTCGCTGCCGCGCTCAGATGTGAGGCCGCTGTCGTCGGAGTTGTCCTCGGGCCGATCTTCGGACCGGTCCTCGGGCCAGTCCTCCCAGTCATCGAGTTCGTCGTCGCGGCCGAGCCTTCCCTCAGGCCCGCCACCCGCGCCGCCGTCCCCGGGTTCGCTGCCCCCGGGACCGCCGCTCGGCCAGTCGCCGGGCCATCCGTCTGGATCCTCGTCCGGCCAGTCGTCGGCATCACCCTCCGGGCCGTCCTCCGGGCCGTCGCCTGGTCCGCCGGGCCCCTTGGGGTCTTCGGGGTCCTCGGGATCTTCGTCGGCGCCAATGTCTTCGTCGTCGTCTTCGTCGTCCTCGTCGTCGATGAGGTCGTCAGCCAGGACCACGATGTGAATCTCCGACAGCCGAGCCCGCTGCTCCGGAGTCGGTATCCGCACCGGCGCCCGGTTATCCGCAGGCCCGGGCGCAGGAGCCGTCACCGACTCAGCACCAGCGTCCTCGGCGAAGTCGGCGTCGGCGTAGTCCTCGGCATCGGCGTCGAAGTCGCCGTCCTCGCCGAAGGTGTCCTCACGGTCGCTATCGGGGTCGCCGAACAGGTCCCGAGCGTCGTCGTGCGCGGCAGCGGCGGCCTGGTGGTCAGTGGGCTGCGCGGGGATGGGCTGACCCAGGGCCTGCGCGATCGTCTCCGGGGTCGCGGCGATGTCGCCCACCACCAGACTGGCCAGCACATCAGCACGCAACTGCGCCTTGGTACGCCTCTCCTGCTCCCCCTGACCTTCACCGGCACCATCGTCGGGGTTCTCGGTATCACCGGCCAACGCATTCGCAGCGATCTGATTGATCACCTGCCACACCCGCGCCGCGTCCCCCGCCTCCAGATCCGCCACGATCCGCGCACACCCCGGCAACGGTGAGGGCCGCAGCACCACATCACGGTCGTTGATGCCCGCCGCCATCGCCCGCGCCGCATACCCCGGATCAGCAGCCAACGCCGCTTCCTCCAACGTTGCTGCCAGACGAGCCCGGCTCAGCGTCGCCGCAGCCGCCACCGCCGTGGCCTCCACGACCCGGCGGGCCCGCTCACCCTCGACGCCTTCGGGCAGGCGCCGGCACACCGTGACCAGCTCCCTCCACTGCGCCGGAGTCATCTCCCCACGACTGAGTGCTTCTTCAGCAGCGGGTAGGTCCACCAGCTGACGGGCCAGGCCCACCAGGCAGGTCGCTGACCGCCCTGAGATCCGCAGCACCGGCGCCAACTCCTGCGAGGCCGGGTGGCGGGAGTCCTTCGACAACGCCCGCGAGGGCTGCTCAGCCAACTTCGCAGCGTCCAGCCCGGCGATGAGATTCAAGTGCAACGCGTACAGGTAGGACCCACACCGGTCGCTGGCGGCGATGACCTCGACCCACTCCCGACTGGACAACCCCCACCATGCCCCACCACTGTTGAACGTCGCTGAGAAAGTCGACGGATCGGGCGGGCGGCGTCACTGAGGATGCCGACGTCGCGGTGAGCCACGGGTACGTCAGGGTGCCGAC
>NZ_QGDQ01000029.1 GCF_003149145.1 Quadrisphaera granulorum
CAGCTGCTTGGACGTACCCAGAGTCAGCGGGTGCAGACGCGTCCCCGAGCCCCCCGCCAGGATGATCCCCTTCACGAGGATCGACCGTAGCGGCCCGCGCGGCTCCAGGTGCGGCCTCGGGAGCATCGGCAGCCTCAGCCATCACGCACCCCCAGGTATCACGCAGCGCGGCGTCACGGGTCGGTGCCTGCGGCCAGCACCGTCCACAATGGACAGGGATAGCGCCGTCGCACACCGCCGCACACCACCGCAGAGGAGTCGCTCCCGATGCCCGACCCGTCGGACAGCTCGCTGGACCTGGGCTCGACCCGAGACGCGCCCTCGGCCGCGACTGCTCCGCGCCCGGCTCCGCTCGACCTCACGCCCGCCGCGCCCGTGCCGCCCGTCCCCGAGGACGAGGCGGAGGGAATGGTCCCGCTCGACCCGGCCACGCGCTCCGCGCTGGCCGAACGGGCCAGGGCCTTCGTGGCGGACCTGGCCGGCCGCGACCCGCGCAGCCCGGAGTTCCAGCGCAAGATCGACGACGTCGTCCGCATGGGCGAGCGCGAGGTGCGTGCCTCCTCGCAGGTCTCCAACCGGATGCTGCAGCGCCCCTCCACCAGCTCCGCGGGGGCCGCCCGCAGCGGCACCGGACCGGCCGCCGACGCGCAGGCGCAGGTGGCCGACACCCTCGCCGACCTACGCCGCACCGTCACCGAGCTCGACCCGGGCCGGGCAGACCTCAAGGGCCCGCGCCGCCTCTTCGGCCTGCTGCCCGGCGGACAGAAGGTGCAGCGGTACTTCGACCGCTACCAGGACGCCCAGAGCCAGCTTGACGCGATCATCCGCGCGCTCGCCTCCGGCCAGGACGCGCTGCGCCGCGACAACGCCGCCATCGAGCAGGAGAAGGCGGAGCTGTGGGCCACCATGGGCAAGCTCACCGAGTACGTGGTGCTGGCCCGCGCTCTCGACACCGCCACGCAGGAGAAGGTCACCGAGCTGTCGCTCACCGACCCCAAGGCTGCCGAGGCACTCACCGCCGACGCCCTGTTCCCCATCCGGCAGCGCCACCAGGACCTGCTGACCCAGCTGACCGTCAGCGCGCAGGGCTACCTCGCGCTCGACCTGGTGCGCCGTAACAACCTCGAGCTCGTCAAGGGCGTCGACAGGGCCCAGACGACGACGGTCTCCGCGCTGCGCACCGCCGTCGTCGTCGCCCAGGCCCTCTCCCAGCAGCAGCTCGTGCTCGACCAGGTGAGCGCCCTCAACACCACCACCAGCTCCATGATCGACTCCACGTCGCGGCTGCTGCGGCAGCAGACCGCGCAGGTGCACGAACAGGCGGCGAGCTCCACCGTCGACGTCGAGGTGCTCCAGCGGGCCTTCGACGAGGTCTTCGCGACGATGGACGCGATCGACACCTTCAAGCTCCGGGCGGTCGAGAACCTCGCCACCACCGTCGACGCACTGGAAGGCCAGATGAAGCGCTCCCGCTCGTACATGGCCCGCGTCCGCGAAGCGGAGCAGCGTGAGGTCGAGCAGCGCGGGCACGCGACGCCACAGATCGACGACGGCCGATGAGCAGCTCCGAGGACGTGGCACGCAGGGTCTGGCAGGAAGGGAAGGCACAGGTCACGCGGCAGGTGGGCACAGCCGCGCGGCGGCAGGGCTGGAAGGCGCGGAAGTCGGCGTGGCTGCTGCTGCCCGTCGCCGGGCTGCCGTGGGTCGGGTTCGGGTACCTGGCCGCCAAGGCCCGCCGCCCGCAGTGGGCCGGGGCGGCGGCCCTGCACCTGGGGGTCTCCGCGGGTGCGGTCTCGGCGCTGGTGGCCGGTGACTGGTGGACCGTGCTCGGCGTCCTGCTCGCCGGGGGTGGCTGGGGCGCCGGCGTGGTGCACGGCCTGGCTGCCAACCCGCGATGGTTGCGGACGGCCGCCGCGCTCTCGCCGTCGCCGTCGGCGCCCTGGCTGCCTCCGCTGTCCGGATCGTCGTCGCCGTCGTCGTCCTCAGACCTCCTCGGCCCGTCGGGCGTCTCCGGCGCCGAGCTGCCCGGTGACCCGGCCGCGCGGGCCGCGCTGCACCAGATGCACCTGGAGCAGCTGGTCGACGTCGCCGCGCGCGCCGGCACCGCGCTACCGGCTGGGGTCCTCCCGCTGGCACGCGAGATCCACGACGCCGCGCTCCCCATGCTCGCCCGCGCCGCCGGCCGCGGGCGTCCGATGGGCGCGCTCGACCTGTACGAGGTGGAGGCCGTCGTCGGAGAGCACCTGCCAGCCGCGCTCGGCCGCTACCTGGCGCTCCCGCCCGGGTACGTGCCCGACACCGTCGCCGACGGACCCACCCCCGAGCAGGCGCTGCTGGCGCAGCTGCGGTCCATGGTCGAGCTGCTGGCGGAGGTCACCGAGAGGGTGCACGAGCACGACGCCCGCGAGTTGCGCGTCCAGGCGGCGTTCCTCGGTGAGAAGGTTCGCCGCTCGGACCTGGACCTGTGAGCGAGGTGGCGCGGTGAGCAAGGACAAGAAGAAGAACAAGGACGACGACGAGCGCGCCGCCCGGGACGAAGAGCGCGCCATCGAGCGCTACGGCATCGACGAGCGGACGCTCACGCCGATCGGGCTCACCACGCCGGGCGGGAGGTTCGTGCCCGAAGCGGTGGTCAACGTGGTGCGCTTCGTGTGGCTCGGCACGTGGATCGCACTGTTTGCGGGAACCCAGACGACGGCAGCGCTCATCGTGATGTTCGCGTGGATCGCTGCCAACGGCGCCTACGAGAACCACCGCAAGAAGCTGCGGCGCGAGCGCAAGCGGCAGATCCAGCGGCACATCGCCGCTCGCGGTGGTGATCCGACGGCGCTCGATGCGACCGCCGACGTCCCCGCGGCCCTCGCGGGCGCGCCGGCAGTGCCGGCAGCGCCGATCGGTGTGGAGCCGTCGTCGTCCTCAGCACCGGCAGCCCAGCCTGCTCAGGCCGGTCTCTCGGCAAGCCCCGCCGAGCGCGCGCTCGCGCGGACGCTGCGGCGCGTGGAGTCTTCGGATCGCTTCGAGCGGCGCGACGCGGTGCTCGTCGGTGAACTGGCCGACGTCCTCTTTCCGCTGCTCGCCAAGGTCGCCGAGCCGGGCGCCGACCCGCTGGTGCGCCGCGACGTCGAGACGATCGCCACCGAGCACCTGCCTGACAGCATCGACGCGTTCCTCGCGCTGCCGGCCGAGCACGTGCGGACCAGCCGCAACACCGCCGGCCGCACGCCCCTGGAGGAGCTGCGCCGCCAGCTCGATCTGCTGCTCACCGGGTGCGAGCAGCTGCAGGAGGCGGTGCTGCGCTCCGACGTCGCCCGTCAGCAGGCGCAGTCGCGCTTCCTCGAGGAGAAGTTCCGCCCCAGCGGCCTGGACCTCTGAGCGGGTTCCGCAGCGGTGCGCCTCAACTGGCGCGGATCCGCATGATCGTCGAGAGCAGCCCCCCTCTGCCACGATCATGCGGCTGAGCGCCACATCGGCGGGTCAGCCGGCGGCCTCGGCGGCCTCTAGCCACTCCTCCTCGAGCGCCTCCTTCTCGGACAGCAGCTCGCGAAGCTCCGCATCGAGCTTGGCCGCCGCGGCGTAGTCGGCGGCGGACGCGGCGAGCGCGTCATGGAGCTTCGCTTCTCGCTCGGTGAGCTTGGCCAGCTGCCGCTCCAGGCGCGCCACCTCCTTGCGCGCGGCGCGCGCCTCGGCCGCTGACGCTGCGGCGCCGTCCTGGCGCGGACCCGCTTGATCGTCGCGAGAAGAGGGGGACGACGACGAGCCGGAGGCCACCGAGGAGGTGGCCGCGCCCGCGGCCCCCGCGCCGGCGTGGCGCAGCGCCAGGTACTCCTCCACCCCGCCGGGCAGGTCACGGATGGCGCCGTCGCCGAGGAGCGCCACCTGACGGTCGGTGGTCCGCTCCAGCAGGTACCTGTCGTGGCTGACCACCACGAGCGTCCCCGCGAAGCCGTCGAGCACGTCCTCGACGGCGGCGAGGGTGTCGGTGTCGAGGTCGTTGGTGGGCTCGTCGAGCAGCAGCAGGTTCGGCCCACGCACGAGCAACCGCGCCAGCTGCAGGCGGCGCCGCTCACCACCGGAGAGGTCGCGCACGTGCGTCCACGCCCGTGCCGCCGGGAACCCGAGCCGCTCCACCACGGAGGAGGCGGTGAGCTCCTTGCCGGTGGCGACGTCGAGCACGCTGGTCGCCTCGCGCTCCACCGTCTCCAGCACGCGCTGGTCGGCGACGGCGTCGAGCTCGCGTAGATCCTGGCTGAGCACGCCCGTCACCACGGTCTTGCCGAGCTTCACGCGGCCCGCGTCGGGCTGCACCTGCCCGAGCAGCAACCTGAGCAGGGTGGTCTTGCCCGAGCCGTTGACGCCGACGATGCCGATCCGGTCACCCGGTCCGAGACGCCACGTGACGTCGTCGAGAAGTACCCGCCGCTCCGCGCCCTCCCCCACGGCCAGCGACACCCCCTCGACGTCGACGACGTCCTTGCCCAGCCGGGCCGTAGCCGTGCGCGACAGCGCGAACGCGTCGCGCGGCGGCGGCTCGGCCGCGATGAGCGCGTTGGCCGCCTCGATGCGGAACCGAGGCTTGCTCGTGCGCGCCGGTGCACCGCGGCGCAGCCACGCGAGCTCCTTGCGGAGCAGGTTGTCGCGCCGCTCCGCGGTCACCGACGCGATGCGGGCGCGCTCGGCACGGGCGAGCACGTACGCCGCGTAGCCGCCGTCGTAGGAGTCGACGACGCCGTCGTGCACCTCCCACGTCTTCTCGACGACGGCATCGAGGAACCAGCGATCGTGCGTGACCACCACCAGCGCGCCCTGACTGGGCTGCCAGCGCGTGCGGAGGTGCTCGGCCAGCCATGCGACACCCTCGACGTCGAGGTGGTTGGTGGGCTCGTCGAGGAGCAGGACGTCGTCGTCGCCGGCCATGAGCCGCGCCAGCGCGACGCGGCGCCGCTGCCCGCCCGACAGCTGCCCCACCAGCGCCTCCGCGCCGCCGGGCGCGGCGGCGGGTCCTTCGAGCATGTCGCCGAGCAGCCCGTCGAGCACCGACCGGATCCGCGCGTCGGAGGCCCAGACATGGTCGGGGACATCCCCCACCACGGCGCGCCTCACGGTGTGCGACGGGTCGAGGTCGTCCGTCTGCGACAGCACCCCGAGCGTGGTGCCACGGCTGCGCGTCGCGCGGCCCCCGTCGAGGGTCTGGGTGCCGGCCAGCACCCGCAGCAGCGTCGACTTGCCGTCGCCGTTGCGCCCGACCACACCCACGCGGGCGCCGTCGTCGAGGCCCAGGGAGACGCCGTCCAGCACGGTGCGGGCGCCGTGGATGACGGTCGCACCCTCGAGGTTCAGGAGGTGGGCCACGCCCCCATCCTCCCCGAAGGGGCGGAGGTCACCTGACGGTCGGGTGCGAGCCCGTCGACGGGTGGAACGGGGACGGCGCCACCGGGTCGACCTGGCGCGCGCCGTGCACGGGCCCGGTCACCCGGCGCACGTCGGAGGCGAGCCCCGACGCCGTCAGCGCCACCGCCAGCTCCAGCGCGGCCGACCTGTCGGGCACCAGCAGCGCCACGGTGGGCCCCGACCCGGAGACGAGGGCTCCCAGCACGCCGTGGTCGTGGCCGAGGTCGAGGATGCGGCGCAGCGGCGGACGCAGCGAGCAGGCGGCGTCCTGAAGGTCGTTGACGAGGGCCGCGCCGAGCGCCGCGGGGTCGCCGCTGCGCAGCGCCTGTGCGAGCCCCGCCGGCACCTCGGGCTCGAGGTCCGGTGGGCGGAGCCCTGACGCGGCGACCAGCCTGTCGTGCTCGCGGTACACGCCCGGGGTCGACAGGCCCTCGTCGGCCAGCGCCAGCACCCAGTGGAACTCCCCGCGGGCGAGCACGGGGGTGAGCTGGTCACCACGGCCCACCCCGAGCGCGGTGCCCCCCATGAGTGCGAACGGCACGTCGGCGCCGAGCTCAGCGGCCATGGCGTGCAGCTCGTCGCGGCCGGCTCCGGTGCCCCACAGGAGGTCGCACGCGAGGAGGGCGGCAGCGGCGTCGGCCGATCCGCCCGCCATGCCCCCGGCCACCGGCGCGCTCTTGCGGATGGACAGGGCGACGTCGGCGGGAACGCCCGCGCGCTCGGCGAGCAGGTGCGCGGCGCGCACCGCGAGGTTGGACGCGTCGAGCGGGGTGGACACCGCGCCCGTGCCCCGCACCGACACCGTCACACCGGTCACGCCGTCGCGCGGCAGGGAGGCGCTGACCTCTTCGAAGACCGACACGGCCTGGTAGACGCTGACCACGTCGTGGTAGCCCTCGTCGTCGAGGGCACCGACGCGCAGCGCCAGATTGATCTTGGCGGGCGCTCGGACCACCACACGCCCCCCGGGTGCTGTCACCCGGCGCACCCTACGGGACGGCGGATGGGGGGCAACCGCTCAGTACGCGCCGCGACTCCGCACGACGGCTCCGAACGTCTTCCACAGGATCATGAAGTCGAACATGAACGACCAGTTCTCGACGTAGCGCAGATCGAGCCTGACCGACTCGTCCCAGTCGAGGTCCGAGCGTCCGTTGATCTGCCACAGACCTGTGAGGCCGGGCTTGACCATGAGCCGACGGCGGGCGTCGTCACCGTAGACGGCGACCTCGCGAGCCAGCGGCGGTCGCGGGCCCACGAGCGACATCTGACCGACGAGCACGTTGAACAGCTGCGGCAGCTCGTCGAGCGAGAGGCGGCGCAGCACACGACCGACGCGGGTGACGCGGGGGTCGTGCTTCATCTTGAACAGCACCGCGTTGCCCTCGCTGGCGGTCGCCAGCTCCCGCAGGCGCGCTTCGGCGTCGACCACCATGCTGCGGAACTTCAGCATCGAGAAGGTGCGGCCCTCCAGGCCGACCCGCTCCTGGCGGAAGAACACGGGCCCGCGGCTGTCGAGCTTGACCGCCACGGCGATCCCGATGAGCACCGGCGCCAGCACGAGGATGCCGGCGGCCGCGGCCGTCCTGTCGACGGTGCCCTTGAGCAGGCGGCGGAAGCCCGTGAGCTCGGGGCGCTCCAGGTGCAGCAGCGGGAGTCCGCAGACCGGGCGGATCGCCACACGAGGTCCCACCACCTCGGTGACCGCGGGGGCCACGTACAGCTGCGTGTGCGACTCCTCCAGCGCCCAGCCGAGGCGACGCAGGAAAGCACCATCGACGTCGGCGGTGGGCAGGATGGCGACGGCGTCGACGCCGTGCTCCAGGCTGATGCGGGCGACGTCGTCCAGGTCACCGAGAACAGGGACGCCGAGCGCGGCGAGCGCCCGCTCCTCCATGGCTTCACGGGCACCGCGCAGAGGCGGCAGGCAGACGCCGGCGACCTCCATGCCGTGGTACTTCGCACGGCTGATCTGGCGGACCATCGCGAGCACGCCCTCGCGGTGCCCGGCCACGATCACCGACTGCATGTGCAGGCCCTGCTCGCGCTGGGCGTGCAGGCGACGGCGGAGCACGTAGCGCAGGACGATGACGAGGACCGTCCCCAGCGGGATGGCGAAGAGCACGTAGCCGCGCGCGATGTCGAGCTGGAAGGCCCACGAGGTGGCGCCGACGAGGGCGAGCGTGAAGATGCTCGCCCGGAGCACCCTGTCGAACTCCTCGCTGCCGAGCGCCATGAAGCGCGCCTCGTAGGCGCGGTGGACGAACAGCGCGGCGAACCAGGCCACGGGGACGATCGCCAGCATGACGAAGCTCTCGAAGGCGTGCGCCTCCTCCGAGGCGAACCGCAGCGCGAAGGCGAAGATCGTGGACGCGAGGATCGCCACCAGGTCGGCAAGGACCACGCGGCGCTGATAGGCCGGGGCCCAGTGCGTCTCGGGATGCGCGACGCGAGTGATCCGCCCTGGAAGATCAAGAGGATCTGCCACCAAGCGCGCTTGGACCGTCATGCACGTTCTCCCGTGTTCATGAGACACCCAGCGACGTCGACCCGACACCGGGTGCGCCGCCGCTGGAGCCCCAGGCCCCTATTCATACCCCTCGCAGAGGGGACCCGGGTGGACAATTCGCGAATCTTCATGGGCCCGCCGGCCCATCTGCGGCGACACGCCGCGCCTCGGCGAGACGGGCGAAGGCGCTCACGTCGAGGCGCTCCCCGCGCAGGGTCGGGTCGATCCCGGCCACCCGGCACAGCTCCTCCGCGGTGGCGGGCGAGCCGGCCCAGCCGGCCAGCGCCGCGCGCAACGTCTTGCGGCGCTGCCCGAAGGCGGCGTCGACAACGGCGAAGACCTCCTCGCGGGAGGCGCTGGTGCTGGGCGGGTCACGGCGCACGAGGCGAACGAGGGCGCTGTCGACGTTCGGCACCGGCCAGAACACCTGCCGCCCGACGCCGCCGGCCATCGTCGCCTCGGCATACCAGGCGGCCTTGACGCTGGGCACCCCGTAGGCCTTGGACCCGGGCGCCGCGGCCAGCCGTTCGGCCACCTCGGTCTGCACCATCACCAGCACCTGCTGCAGCTGCGGGAAGCGCGCGAGCAGCGTGAGGATCACGGGCACGGCCACGTTGTACGGCAGGTTCGCCACGAGCTTGGTGGGAGCGCCGGCCGGTCCCACCGCCTCGCCCGCGAGCGCCGGCAGCTCAGTGACGTCGAGGGCGTCCGCCCGCACCACCTGAAGGTGGGCAGCCAGCCCGCCGTCCGGGTCGGCGGCGAGGTCGGGCCTGCGGGCCGCGATCGTCGCCGGGAGCTCGGCGGCCAGTCGGTCGTCGATCTCGACGACGACGACGCGCGCGCCCGCCGCGAGCAGCGCCAGCGTCAGCGACCCCAGCCCGGGGCCGACCTCCAGCACCACGTCGCCCGGCTGCACACCGGCCTTGGCGGCGATGCGGCGCACGGTGCCGGCGTCGTGCACGAAGTTCTGCCCCAGCTGCTTGGTCGGGCGCACGCCGAGACGGCCCGCCAGGGCCCGCACGTCAGCGGGGCCCAGCAGGCCGTCGTCGGTCGGTGAGTCGTCCAGGGGATGCAGGCTAGACGGCCCCGTGGGGGCGCTCAGCGCAGGCCGAGCTTGCGGGTGCAGGACGGCCAGGCGCCCCAGCCCTGGGAGGCCTGGACCTTGGACGCGATGGCGATCTGCTGCTCTCGGCTGGCCTGGTGCGGGAGCCCCGTGCCGCCGAACGCGCGCCACGTGCCGGCCGAGAACTGCAGGCCGCCGTAGTACCCGTTACCGGTGTTGATCGACCAGTTGCCGCCCGCCTCGCACTTGGCGAGCGAGTCCCACACCGAGCCTCCGCCGACGGCGGGCGCGGCCGGCGGGGCGGGGCGCTCCTTGGTGCCGGTCACCTGGACCTGCGTGACGGGCGCGGTGACGACCTTCGGGGCACCGACCTGGTCCTTGGAGACCTCGTGGCCGTCCTTGGTGACAATCTCGAAGGTGGTCTGCTGCTTGCCCTTGACGCCCTTGGTGGTGACGTCGGTCTCGCCCTTGTAGAGGTCGGCCGACTCGGTGCTCTGCGTCTCGAAGGGGATGTCCGAGTCTTCGGTGACCGTGGTCTTCACGACGCGCACCACCTGCAGCGCCGTGCCGTCGGTGACCGCGTCGGACAGGCCCACGGAGACCTCGTCGTCGGGGCCGAGGGTGACGCCGGCCTCGGTGAGCAGGTCGCCGTAGGTGACCGCGGTGGAGGTCACGGGCGTGCTGCCGCCGTCGACGGTGACCTGGACGGTCTTGGGGGTGCTCACCGTGAGCGCCATGCCGGTGCGGCCCAGCGGCTGGGAGCGGGACGCGGAGATCGCGGCGCCTTCCGCGCGGACCTGCAGGTCGTAGAGTGCGTCGCCCACGGTCAGGGCGGTGGTCCAGCGGGTCTCGGTCTTGCCGTCCACCGTCAGTGTGATCGGGCGGGCGTGGCGCACGACGATCGTGTCGCCGTCGTCGACCTTCGCGTGCTGCGGGAGGGAGACGGCGTCGCGGCTGCCCAGCTCGAGGTCCGCGGCGGACAGGGCCGCGTCGACGGTGGTGCCGAACATGCGGACCTGCTGGGTCTGCCCGTCGACGTCGAGGTTGACAGTGGTGTCGTTCGCTGCCCACGCGGCGGTGCCGGCGACGAGGGCGGTGACGACGACGGCCTGGCCCGCGATGCGGGTCGCCCGGCCGGAGGGGATGAGGCGCACGAGGTCCCTAGCTTCGGTGTCCCCGGGCACAGGAACCGGACGGCGCTCACGAGCGGCAGCCGGGCGGCGAGGAGCGCGCGCCGGCGGCTCGGCCCGGCGGCGCCCGTGGTGGCTGGGAAGCGGGGCGAAGTCGCGGGAGGAGTCGTCGTCCGGGACGTCTCCGATCCCGGCTGTCGGAGTCCGACCGTAGGTGGACACGTCCGATTCGTCCATCCCGTGGCGACGAGGCCGTGGAATGTTGAAGGACTCTTTACCTTCCCACGCCTCATCTGCGGCGCACCCGGGGGGAAGGGTGACGGTCGGTGTGGACATCACCACTGACCGTAGAGGTATTCACTGCTCAACCCCAGTATTCCCACAAGTTCACTCACGTCGTGTCGCAGCTCTTCCGCGATCACGCGAACGGTCAGGGGCACTAGGTGGCTCGCGTTCGGGCGTCCGCGGTACGGCACAGGGGTGAGGTACGGGGCGTCGGTCTCCACCTGGAGGATGACGGGCGGCACCGCCCGGACCGCCTCGCGGAGGACGTGGTTGTTCTTGAAGGTGACCGTTCCGGCGATGCTCAGGTACCAGCCGTTGTCCGCGCAGACCTTCGCCATGGCGGCGTCTCCGGAGAAGCAGTGGAACACCACGCGGTCGGGAGCTCCCTCGGCGCGGAGCACGTCGAGCACCTCGGTGTGGGCGTCGCGGTCGTGGATCTGCAGGGTCCGTCCGGTGCGCTTGGCGATGGCGATGTGCGCGGCGAAGCTGTCCAGCTGCGCGCGGCGAGCGTCGTCGTCGTCCCAGTCGGTGCGGAAGGAGTCCAGGCCGGTCTCCCCCACCACGCGGATCCGGTCGTTGCCGGTGACGAGGCGCTCGACCTCCGCGAGAGCGGCGTCGAGCTGGCCGGCGCGGGCGAGCTCGGGCGCCTCGTTGGGGTGGACGGCCACGCCGCCCAGCAGCTGCGGCCAGCGGCGCACGGCGCGGTCGGTCCAGGTGCGGGCGGCGGCGTCGCAGCCGATCTGCACCGCGCGCGGCACGCCCGCGGCCGCGGCGGCGGCGAGGAGGCGGTCGACGGTGGCGTCGTCGAGGTGGTCGAGGTGGGTGTGGTCATCGACAACACCGCCCACGCCACTGCCAGCCGGGCCGAGGGTCAGCGGCTCCGGCACCGGCGGGTACCCCTCCGGCAGCTCCAGGCCCGCTCCCACCCCACCGTGATCATGGATCTCCGCCACCCCTCCACCCTGCATCAGGCCCCACGGCCCAGGCAGGCGGCTTCCGCCTCCTGAGGCGACATTCCGCCCCTTGGCGCGGATTCCGGCCCCATCGGCGGGCCTGATGGGGCCGGAATCCGCGCCGAGGGGCGTCACCTGCAGCCCGGAGCCTCGCGTCACCAGCGCAGCCCTGCCTTCCTCAGCTCGTCGCTGATCCAGCGCACTACATCCCTGGGCTGCGCCATCACCTCGCGCGAGGAGACCACCACCTGCGTCCAGCCGTGCTCGCTAGTGCGCCGGTTGCGGCGGATGTCGCTCTCGTGCTGCAGCTCCGCGGCGTGGTGAGGACCATCGATTTCGACGGCGACGCGCACCGACTCCCACTGCAGATCCGGCCAGATCTGCGCCCTGCCCGTGCGCGGGATCGGCGCCGCGTAGTGGCTGGCCTCCGGCAGGCCCGCTCGCTGCAGAAGGAGTCGTAGCCGAGTCTCGACCGGTGAGCAGACCTCGTAGCGCACCTGGTCCAGGACCTTGCGCGCCGCCGCCTGCTGTTCCATCGGGAGCCTGTCGACAGCAGCCGACATCGCCTGGCGATGGTTCTTAAGGCGTCGCAGTACGGCGTCTCCGAGGGCGATCGCGCTCTCCTCGTCGAGATCAGCACACCTGTCAGCCCACAGGTCCTCGAGCGCAGGCAGTCCGACGTCGCCGATAACCCACCGACCGCAGGCGGGGTGGATGGGGTGGTGACGCACGACGATGCCGTGCCGCTCTGGGCCGCGCGTCCCCGCTGGAACAGCGATCGTGACGTCACCGTCCATCGCAGGTCGGGCTCCGAACGGCGTCGGCAGGCCAAGGATCTCCACAGCGTTAGCGCCGGTGACGACGCTCCCCGGAGGCGCCGCGAGCAGCGCGCACTGCGCGCGCAGCAGCAGGGTCCATCTCAGCCCGGTGCTGACGCGGACTCCCCGGAAGGGCGCCCGGAGGTCGGATGACCTCATCCGCTTGTCGCTCACCCCCAGCTTCCGCGCCTCGGCGACCGTGAACGGGCGGTAGCGCAGCTGGGCGGGGAGGGGAGTCCTGACGTGAGGCACCTCCGCACCGTGGCGCAGAGTGGACCGGCGCTGCTGGGACGGAGGCGCCGCCTGTGGATAGAGCTCTTCCAGTGCCGCGCCGCCCCATCAGCCGACTTTCCGCCCCATCAGCCGACTTTCCGCCCCATCCAGGGTTTTGAAGGGGCGGAAAGTCGCGCCAAGGGGCGTAAATCCGCCCGAAGGGGCGGCATGGGCAACACCCTGGGTCAGGAGTCTCCGCGGAGGCGGGCGAGCTCCTCTTCGACCACGGACTCGTCGAGCTTGGTGAAGATCGGCGACGGCGCCGCGACCGGCGTCCCCGGGACGATCGGCCGGGGCTCCCACGCAGGCGCGGACGAGTAGTCACCGGTGATCACGGGGTACGCGGGGCCGCCGTCGAGGTCGTCGACCTCGGCGATGACCGGCATCGGCTGGAACTCGCCCTCCCCTCCGAGCGCGCGGTGCACCAGGGAGGAGGAGTGCGGCAGGAAGGGCGAGAGCAACGTGTTGAGGTCGACCACGGCCTGCGCCGCCACGTGCAGCACCGTCTCCATGCGCGCCGGGTCGGTCTTCTTCAGCTGCCACGGCGCCTGCGCCGCGAGGTAGCGGTTGGCCTCTCCGGCCAGGCGCATCGCCTCGGTGATGGCCGCCTTCTGCCGGTGCCCCTGGATGAGCGAGCCCACGGTGGCGAAGCCGCCGCGCACTGCCGCGAGCAGCGCCTCGTCGTCGTCGGTCAGGTCTCCCGCCGAGGGGATGGAGCCCACGTTCTTGGCGATCATCGACGCGGTCCGGTTGACGAGGTTGCCCCACGTGGAGACCAGCTCGTCGTTGGTGCGCCGGAGGAAGGCGTCCCAGGTGAAGTCGGAGTCTTGGTTCTCCGGGCCTGCCACGGCGATGTAGTAGCGCAGCGCGTCGGGCTGGTAGCGGGAGAGGAAGTCGCGCACGTAGATGACCACGCCGCGCGAGGAGGAAAACTTGCCGCCCTCCATGGTGAGGAACTCCGAGGAGACCACCTCGGTGGGCAGCTCGAGCGCTCCGTACTCCCCGGCCGACCCACCGCGCGCGCCGCGGCCGTTGTAGCCGAGCAGCTCCGCCGGCCAGATCTGGGAGTGGAAGGTGATGTTGTCCTTGCCCATGAAGTACGAGGACCGCGCCGAAGGCGTTGACCACCACTGGCGCCACGCCTCCGGGTCACCGGAGCGCCGCGCCCACTCGATGGACGCCGACAGGTACCCGATGACGGCGTCGAACCAGACGTAGAGCCGCTTGTTCGGCTGGTCCTCCCAGCCGGGCAGCGGCACCGGGATGCCCCAGTCGATGTCGCGCGTCATGGCGCGGGGGCGCACGTCGTCGAGGAGGTTCAGCGAGAACTTCAGCACGTTCGGCCGCCACGCGCCGGCCGCGTCACGCCCGTGCAGCCACTCCCCCAGCGCCTCGGCGAGCGCCGGTAGGTCGAGGAAGAAGTGCTGCGACTCCACGAACTGCGGCGTCTCACCGTTGATGCGCGAGCGCGGGTCGATGAGGTCGATCGGGTCGAGCTGGTTACCGCAGTTGTCGCACTGGTCACCGCGCGCCGAGCCGTAGGAGCAGATGGGGCAGGTGCCCTCGATGTACCGGTCGGGCAGGGTGCGACCCGTCGACGGCGAGATGGCGCCCATCGTCGTCTGCTCGACCATGTACCCGTTGCGGTGCACGGTGGCGAACAGCTCCTGCGCCACGGCGTAGTGGTTGCGCGTGGTCGTCCTGGTGAACAGGTCGTAGGAGAGGCCCAGGGCCACGAGGTCTTCGACGATGATCCGGTTGTTCTTGTCCACCAGCTCGCGCGGGGTGATGCCCTCCGCCTCGGCCTGCACGAGGATCGGCGTCCCGTGTTCGTCGGTGCCGGAGACCATCAGCACGTCGTGGCCCGCCATCCGCATGTAGCGGCTGTAGACGTCGGAGGGCACACCGAAACCGGCGACATGGCCGATGTGGCGCGGGCCGTTGGCGTACGGCCAGGCGACGGCGGACAGGACATGGGTCATGCAGCGCAGGGTAGTGAAGAGCGTCCGAGTGGGCTGAACTCCACGAGGTCGGCAGGAGAAGTGCCCAGATTGCCCCATACTCCTCACGGACAAGGACTGGCGAGCGGCGGGGGTAGCCACGGATGGACATGAACAGGGACAAGAAGCCGCGCGCGGTCTCCCGGCGACTCTTCACCACGGCGGTGGTGTCCGTCCTGGGCGTCGGCGCCGTTCCGCTGAGCGCGGCACAGGCGGCCACACCGTCCCCGAGCCCCAAGCTCCCCAACGAGTACTACCGCAAGAGCAACCAGGTTTCCCTGAACACGAAGGTCCTGTTCGACGATATCTCCGTCCGGATCCAGGGGGATGCCGCTCGGCTGTTCGTCCCTCAGACCGTGAAGCCGGGTCAGCCAGTCCGTGTGGTGTGGCTCTACCACGGCGCTGGGAGTGACCAGAACGCTATCGCCGGCGGGTTCAAGTCGACGGCGCACCTCATCGTCGAGCGGGGCGCCATCGCGATCTGCCAGAACGCCGGCGGCACCAAGTACTCCCACCCGTCAGCGCAGGCCATCCAGGTCGCGGGGTGGCAGTGGATCTCCTCGGTCTACGACGTCCGCTCGAACACGCTCCGCGCCACGTCGGGCGGTGGCGCCTTGGCCTGCGAGACGCTGGGATCGTCGCTGATCCCGCTCATCTCCGGCATGTACAACGTCAATGCCGTCTACGACCTCGAAGCCCTCTACAACGGTGACGGGCGAGACCGGGCCAGCATCATCGGCGCCTTCGGAGACGACCCCGCCGCGATCCACGCGGCGAATCCCGCTCGCCTCCCGCAGAGTGCCTGGGCTGGCAAGACGCTTCGGATCGTCGTGTCGCAGCCGGACTCCTCCGACAGGACCGTGCCTCCAGAGCAGCACGGCCTGGCGCTGCTCGCGCTGGCGTCGCCCGTGGCCGCGGAGGCCACCCTGCGCACGCACTCGAATGGCCACAGCACGCCGGGCTTCGCCGATCCCGACTTCATGGCGGCGTTCGCCCGGTGGGCTCCCCCGCCGCCCATGGCGGACACCACTGCCCCCACGGTTACCATCACCGCCCCCACCGCCGGCGCCACCCTCACCGGCACCACCACCCTCAGCGCCACCGCCAGCGACGACGTCGCCGTGACCGCCGTGACCTTCACCGTCACCACCGGCGCCACCACCCGCACCCTGACCGCCACCAACAGCGGCACCGGTACGACGTGGTCGGCCCCACTGGACACGACCACCCTGGCCAACGGCACCACCACCATCACCGCCACGGCCACCGACGCCGCCGGCAACGCCACCACCACCGCCCCCGTCAGCGCCACCATCACCAACGCCGACACCGTCGCACCCACCGTCACCATCACCGCCCCCACCGCCGGCGCCACGGTCTCGGGATTGGTCACCGCAACCGCGACCGCCTCGGATAACGTCGGGGTGACATCGGTGAAGTACTACGCCAACGGGCGCTTCGCTGGCTCCGCGACGTTGTCGGGGGGCCTGTGGAGGCTGGGGCTGGACACGCGGAAGTTCGCGAACGGCAGCTACACCATCACCGCGGTTGCGGCTGACGCCGCTGGCAACACCGGAACATCCCCGGGAGTCACGATCGCAGTCCGCAACTGAACCTTCCGGGACTCAGCTCCGAAGGACCACAGTCCCACCTCGACCCGCTCAGCCTCAGCTCTGCTCCTCCGTGAGCCCCCGTCGCCCCGCGACGTCCCCGCCGCTCGTCGATCGGAGAGACTCGTGTCCCGCCGCAGGCATCCTCCTGCCCTGCTCGCCCCACTGTGGAGTCGCCGCAACATCGCCCTGCTCGCAGCAGCTGTCGTCGTCGTCGCGGGTGGGGCGGTGACCGCCGCGACGTGGGTCAGCGCCGCACCAGGCCCGGTACAGCTGACAGCGGCGACCACCTCAGCCGACCTCGCACCGGTGAGCTCGGCATCCGACATGCGCGTCGTCGCTGAGCCCTGGTCGGACGGCGCTTCCATCGAGTGGACGCCCGTGCTGGGCGCCCTCGGCTACGACGTCTTCCGCGTCAACGGCACTCCTGACGAGGTCAAGGGCACAACGACCGGCTGGGTGCGCGTCAATGCCGACCCGATCACCGATTCCTCCCTGCGCGACGCAGGCCTCCGTGCAGGCCAGCCGGTCACGTTCAGCGTCAAGCCGCGCTACAGCACGGTGGTGCCGTCCGCACTCAGGCGACCGGACCCGAATCTGCCGATGGCGAGCACCACCCCCGTCGAACCGCTCGCTGCCTACCGCGCTGGCCTCACGGCGACATGCCCGTCGGCCTCGGCTGTCCCCGGCACGGTCGTCGGCACCAGCGCGCAGCTGTCGTCCGCCCTGTCGAAGGCTGCCCCTGGCGGGGTCGTGCGGCTGAAGGACGGCGTGTACACCGGCACCTTCCGCCTGAGCGTCCAGGCCACGGGCAGCAAGCCGTTCTGGCTGTGCGGCGGGCCCGGGGCCGTGCTGCAGACCGGAAACACCGGCAGTGGCAGCGCCCTGCGCATCGACAGCTCGAGCTGGGTGGGCCTGGCTGGCTTCAGCGTGCGGGACTCGATGCAGGGCGTCATGGTCAAGAGCACCTCGAACCTCGTCGTGGCGAACCTGAACATCTCCAACATCGGCTACGAGGCCCTGCATGTCTACGCGCAGTCGAGCGACGTGGTGCTCCGCGACAACAGCATCACGGACACCGGCGTCAAGGACGTCGCTTACGGCGAGGGCATCTACATCGGCACGTCGGACCGGCGCTGGGGCGAGGTGACCGGCGGTCAGCCGGATGCCACCACCCGCGTGGCCGTCGTGCGGAACACCATCGTCAACGCTGGCGCAGAGCCCATCGAGGCCAAGATGGGCACGACGAACGGCGTCATCCAGGGCAACGTCATCAGGGGGCATCAGCCCGCGTCACGCGCCATCGGATGGATCCTCGTCACCGGCAACGACTGGCTGATCAAGAAGAACCAGGGCGAGGACGCCGTCACCAACGGATACGTCCTCATGCGCCAGGGCACGGAGTACGGCCACGACAACTCGGTCGTGACGAACACCGGCGCCGTGAACGCCTCGGGATGGGGTGTGCTGCTGCAGAACCCGGGCTCACCGCCGCCTGCCGGAAGCATCGTCGGCTGCGACAACGACCTGAGCGGCGCCGCAGCGGGCGAGATCACCGGGAGCTGCCAGAACTGATCAGTGGCTTTCCGGCGCGCCGTCAGGCGCGCCGGAAAGCCACTGAGGTCAACGGTGAGCTGCGCCGATCACCCTGCGGTGAACCGCAGGGCCGCATACGGCGGCGGCGGCCATGGCGAGCCGCTGCGGGTCTCGCTGGCGGGCTAGGGACACGAAGGCCCCTGGGGTGAGACGCTGGCGCAGCGATGCCCTCAGCTGCCGCCGCCGCTCCTCGGGGTAGCCGCCGAGCTCGGCGTCCTTGAGACCCGACAGCACGACGTACCGCGTCTGGAAGTAGCGCAGCGCGGGGGAACCGACGAGGTTCGGCGCCAGTTCGGCGACCGTCGCGGAGACGGCCTCGTCGATGGCCGCGAGGCAGTCGGCGCGCTGGCGCGTGCTCGTGATGATCGACCCCGGGCGGAGCCGGTACTCGTACACCTTCCGGTCGAGGAAGGTGACGCGGCTGGCCCGCGCGAGGGCACCCAGCACGTACGGCAGGTCCGACTGCGTACGGGACGGCACGGCCGGCACGGAGGCCATGACCTCGCGTCGGAACAGCTTGTTCCAGAGGTGCCCCGTGATGCGTCCCGTCAGCCCCATCTCCAGGGCGGTTCGCCCGTCCACCGCAACGGAGATCGGTGCGGCCAGGTCGCGGCTCGTGCCGTCGGCGTAGCGGAAGACAGCTCCGGCGACGACGACGTCGGCCCTCTCGGCCCGCGCCGCCTGCAGCAGCGCGCAGGCGGCGCCGGGCTCCCAGGCGTCGTCGGAGTCGACGAACCAGACGTACTCGCCGGTCGCCTCGCTGACACCCCGCTCGCGCGCCCTCGCCACTCCCCCGTTGGCCGGCAGCAGGATCGCGCGGACCCGCTGATCTCGGTCGGCTGCGGCGCGGGCCAGCTCCGGGGAAGCGTCGCGCGAGCCGTCGTCGACGACGATGACCTCCAGGTCGACGTCCTGCTGCTCCAGGAGGCGCTGGATGGCACCGGCCAGGTGCTCGGCGTCGTTGTACGAGGGCAGGACGACGCTGACCTCGGGCATCAGGCGGCCTTCCCCCCACCGAGCGCGCTGATCCGCGCCACGAGGCGGTCGAGGGCGTGCCGAGCCTCGATCACCCTGTCGACCACCTCCGGGCGGCGCGCCGCGGCCGCTTCGACGGCCGCCACGGCCGCGCCGGCGTCGGTCAGGCGGTGGTCGACCACGGCGGCACGCAGGCCCACGGCCGCGAGCGTCCGTGCCGCCTTGTCGGTGGGGTGGCTGCTCAGGGCGAGCGGCGAGGCCCCTTCGGTGGCGGCGATGACGAGCCCGTGGAGGCGGTCGCTGACGATGACCGCGCTCCTGCGGTACAGGGCTCGCAGGGCGGCCTCCGCGTCGGTGTGGCGGGCCGACTCCCAGCACAGGGCACTGCCCCCGACACGCTTGGCGAGCAGTTCCGCGAGGTCGCCGTCGCGGCCGATCTGCGCGGCGAAGACGGGCTCGAGTCCGGTGCGCTCCGCCATCTCGCGCACGCTGGCCACCCAGGCCTCGTCAGGCTCCGGGCGCGGATCGTGCGGAAGACCGGCGCGCAGCGCTACCGCCAGCACGGGGCGGGGGTGGTCGCTGCGCAGCGCCGCCTCGTCGGCGCCGAGGTGGAAGGCCCAGTCCGGTGCCACCTCACCCACGCCGAGGACCCGCCGAGAGAGCTCGTCGCGCCAGGCGACGAGCTGGCAGGTCTGCAGCACCGCGGCGATGGGGTGGCGCCACACGGTGGAGCGCCGGACGCCGACACCGACGTGCACGGCGGCTCCACCGCGCAGCCGGTTGGCCGCGAGCAGCGGCGCAAGGCGCAGGTAGCGCTGGGCGAATCGGCGCTCGAGCTCGGTCTCACCGGTGTCGAAGGCGTACAGGGCCGGGGTGCGACCCATGGTCCGAGACAGCTCGGCACGCCAGGAGGCCGAGTCTCGGTGGAGCACGTCGTCGGGGGTCAGCCCCAGGGCGTCCGTCTGGTCCGTGGTCTGCCGTCCGACGTAGACGTGCAGGTCACCCGCCGTCCGGACGGCCTGCAGAAAGGCGCGGCGCAGCACCGTGTCACCGACGTTGTCGTACTGACCGATCGCCGAGGCGAAGACCTTCACCGCTGGGCCCTCCGGGGGGTGTCGTCTGAACAGGTGCGCAGGAGCAGCGCCTCGAGCATCCGACCGCTGCTGGCGCGGGTGTATCGGTCCAGCCAGGGAGCGAGGACGTCCGGCTGCATGGGTAGGGCCGCGGCCGCCAGGACGGCGTCCGCGAGGGAGGTCGGGCTGTCGTCGTCGGCGAGCACTCCCGAGAGCCCGGGGACGACGGCGTCCGCCACGCCGAGGGCCTGCGAAACGGCGACCGACGGGATGCCGGCGGCGGCGGCCTCGACGAGAACGTTGCCGAAGCCCTCCCGAGACGAGGCGAGGAGGTGCACCGACCCGGAGGGGCAGCGCTCGGGCCAGTCCTCGACCCAACCGCGGAAGTCGACCTCGACGCCGAGCTCCCGGGCCGCCGCCTCCAGCGGGGCCTTGAGGGGTCCGTCCCCGAAGACGACGAGCCGGGCCGGGCGCCGCCGGCGCAGCTCGGCGACCACCTCGACGGCCAGCAGCGGCCGCTTCTGCTCGACGAGCCGGTGGGCGATGACGACGACGACGGGCTCGTCGGTGCGGCTGTCCAGCGCGACGCGCGACCGGCTCGCGCCGCCCCCGGGGACCGCCCGAGCTGGTCCAGCCGGCCCGTCCGATGGAACTGCCGGGCGTGCCGGGACGGCGGGAACGGCCTCCAGCGTGGGGTTGGGCACCACGACGCACCGCTGGGGCCCTCCACCGCGGCGCGGGCCTGACAGCAGTTCCGCGGCGACGGGGTGGGAGATGGCCACCACGCGGTCGGCGAGCGGGTAGGCAGCTTCGAGGAGACGGTGCTTCACGAGGTGCCCCAGCGGCGCTCCGCGCAGTCCGGGGGTCACGAGGTTCCGCTCGGAGACGACCAGACTCGGGCGACGGCGGCGAGGCAGAGAGGCCCCAGCGGCGAGCGTGAGCAGGTTGGGGTAGGACTGCAGCGCCACGACGGCATGGGGCGAGGTGCTCAGCAGCAGCTGGCGCAACGCCCGCGTCTTGCCGACGTGGCCGCGGGCCTGCCCCAGAGACGTGACCTGCACTCCGGGCGGCGTGAACGCGCTGGTGTCCTTGCCAGATGTCTGCGCCACCGCGATCTCGTGGCCGCGCGACGCCATCCACTGCATCCAGCTGCGGCCGACCGCCTCAGCACCGCCGCCGTGCAGTGACGTGACGACGAACACGACAGACAACTGGCGCTCGGCCGGACCGTCGACGGACCTGTCTGACCGCCCGGGCCCAGGGTGGTGCGCCCGGGCCATCGGGATACCGCTCATCACAACGGGGCCCGCCCCCTCATCGCCGCGCTGATGGCTCGATTCAGGCTGGCCCGCGTGGCGGGCTCACGGAAGTGGTCGAGCCACGGCTCGATCGAGGGCACGTCCACCACGAGGCGAGCGGCCTGCTGGACGGCATCCGCGATGCCCTCGGGCGAATCCTCGATGGCGAGCTCACCGGTGACACCGGGGACGAGCGCATCGGCCGTACCGAGCGCGGCGGACAGCGCCACCGACGGCAGACCAGCGGCGGCGGCCTCGACGAGGACGTTGCCGAGCCCCTCGCGGTGTGAGGCGAGCAGGAACACCGTCTTGTCGCTGCACTCGTCGAACCAGTGCTCCGCCCAGCCGCGGAAGTCCGTCTCGACGCCGCTGCGGGCGGCGGCCGCCTCGAGCTCACCCTGGAGGGGGCCGGTACCGAAGACGGTGAGTCGCACCCGCAGACCGCGACGGGCAAGCTCCTCGGCCGCTGCGAGAGCAAGCAGTGGTCGCTTCTGCGGCACGAGGCGGTGCGCGATGACCAGGTCGACGTCGAGGTCCGGCGCGGACCGGCGCGGACGCGGACCGGCAGGAACCTTGGCTGCGGCGGGATTGCGGATGACGGTGCAGCGTCCGGCGCCCACGCCGAACCCGCCGACGAGCTCGCCGGCCACGGCGTGGGACACCGCGACGACATGATCCGCACGTCGGTAGGCGCGCTGGGCCAGGACGTGCTTGACGCGGTGCGCGGGCGGGGACCCTGGCAGGCCGAGCGTGACGAGGTTGTGCTCGCTGACGATCGTGGCGGGCCGAGCGGTGCGCGGTGTGAGGGCGGCCGCCGCCACGAGAAGGAGGTTGGGGTAGTTCTGCAGGGCGATGCCGACGTCGGGCAGCACGTCCTGGAAGAGCTGCCGAAGCCTGCTCACCTTGGCCGCGTGGGAGGGCAGGTGTCCCAGTCCGACGAGTTCGGCCCCGGCCGGCAGGTGCTGGTCGGTCGGCTTGTCGGAGGTGGTGACCACCACCACGCGATGGCCCTGGGCGAGGAGCTCCCGGACCCACACGAGGCCCACCCACTCCGCTCCCCCGCCGTGCAGGCTCGTCGTGAGGACGACGAGCCGGAGGTCAGCGCTCATGCGCTGCGGTTCGCGGCATGCGCCGCGTGCAGGGCGCGGGTGCTCGCGTCGGAGTCGGCGCCACGCGACGGCACCCCGACGAGGAGCACGCCGAGCGTGTCGACGCCGGCCCGCTCGAGCGCACCGGACGCGCTGGCGAGGTCAGCGCGCTGGACGCCCCCGGTCCGCGCCACGAGCACCGCCGTCGTGCCGCAGGCGGCCGCCACCCCGACGCCGGTGCCGCCCAGCGCGGGCGGGCAGACGACGAGGACGACGTCCGCCTGCTCCCGGAGCGGCTGCAGCAGCTCGGGGAGCACGGCGAGCGGGAGAGCCCCACCGGGCAGCTCCCCGGCGTGTCCGGCCGGGACCACGCTCAGCCCGGGCACCGTCGTGACCACGGTCTTGAGGGGGGCGCGGTGGGCCAGCGACTCCGCGACGCCCTCCCGGTCGGACAGGCCCAGCTGCTGTGTGGCGCTGCCGGAGGTGACGTCAGCGTCGACGAGGACGACGGCGGTCCCGGACTCGGCGAGGGCCTGCGCGAAACGCGCGGCGGCCGAGCCGGCGTCCTCGGCGGCCGTGCTGGCCAGCACGGCCACGGGACCGGCGTCGGCGCCCCGCGTCCTGCTGAGCAGTGACCCGGCCGCCACCCGGTAGCCCTCGACGATCGCTGCCTCGGCTGTACGGCGCTCGGAGGGGATGCTGCCCAGCACCGGCAGCCCCAGGCCCGACTCGACCTCGTCGCGGTTGTGCAGGCGACGGTCGAGCAGTGCCACGACCACCGCGCCGAGCAGCCCCACGACCAGACCGGCGAAGAGGCCGAGCTGCGCCTTGAGCACGATCTGCGTCAGACGGTTGCTGTCACCCACGGAAGCGGGGGCGAGCACTTCGGCACGGATCGGAGCGGCCCCTCCGGCGGAGGGCGCGTCGAGCTCGTCGATGACCACGCGCGTGAGCTGCTGGGCTACGGCCTGGGCGAGGACGGCGGCGTCCTGGGGGTTGTTCGCGGTGGCGCCGATGGAGAGCACCACGCTCTGCTCCTCGACCGAGGCGCTGACGTCCTGGGCCAGGTTCTCAGGGGTCGTGTTCATGTTGAGGGACGTGATGACGGGCTCCAGCACGCGCGGGCTCACCGCCACCTGCTGGTAGGAGAAGACCTTCTGCAACGCGAAATTGTTGGCCTGCACCAGCTCGGCGGGTGTCGCGCTGGAGGGCGAGTCGTAGGAGAAGTACAGCTCGGTGGTCGAGGTGAACCTGGCCGGTGTCACGCTCGCGACGAGCGCGCCCAGGAGCGCGCCCACCACGGCCAGGCCGAGGATGGCTGGCCACAGCCGCCGTGCGGTACGCATCGCGGTCGAGATGTCCATGCGTCGGTCCTGTCTGTGCTGTGGTGCGGGGACGTGAGGAGGTGGGGGGTGCGCGGGGTGAGATGGCCGTCGGGCCGCCCTGACATCCCCACGAGGATCGGCTCGCTGTTACAAGTGCTGTGAGAGGAAGTCCTGCATGGCCCGGAGAACGTCCGGGGTCAGCAGGTCCAGGCCGTGGCGGTTGCCGGGCACCACCACGAGCTGCTGGGCCACGCCGCTGGCGGCGAGTGCATCGGACATCGCCTGGGGCTGCCCCACCGGGATGAGCTCCTCGGATCCGTTGACGAGGAACATCGGGGAGGACTCTGCGGTGACGTGCTTCGCCGGGGAGGCTGCCTCGGCGGTCGGGCACGCGGCGACCGAGGCGCATCCGAGGTAGGCGAGCGCGAGCCGCTCGGCGTCGCCGCCGCTGGGCACGCCCCCGCTCGCCCCGGGCGTGAAGTCCGAGGCACCCGAGAAGGCCGCCACGACCGCCGGCCGGAAGGGCGGTGAGCCGATGCCCACGCCGACGGACTCGGCGATGATCGCTCCGGCGGAGCTGCCGAGAAGGCCGATGCGCGCCGGGTCGATGTCGTGCTGGCGCGCGATGGCCGGATCAGCCACCCAGGACATCGCGGCCACGACGTCCTCCACCTGCGAGGGGAAGGCGTGATCGGGGAGCAACCGGTAGCTGATGGCCACACCCACGACGCCCTGCTTGGCGAGCGTCTCGCACAGGGAGCGGACGTCCTTCTTGCCGCCCTGGGAGAACCCACCCCCATGGACGAGGATCATGGCGGGCAGGGCGCCCGTGGCCTCGCGCGGCCGGCACACGTCAGCGAGGAGCTTCTCGCCGTCGACGGTGCGGTAGGGCAGGTCTTCCTCGACGACGACGGATGACGTCGCGCTCGGCGGAGGCGTGAGGCTGGGCGGAGGGACGTCCGCACAGCCACCGAGGAGCCCACCGATGAGCATCGCCATGAGCGCGGCGAGGACGGGCGCCGCAGGCGCGGTCGCGCGGGCGCGGCGCATCACCCTCGGGTCCTTACGGCGGCGCGCGGAGCTCCCGCCACGAGTTGGTTGACGAAGCGCGGCGGGGTGAAGAGCCAGCGGACGCGCGCGAGAACCCGGCCGAGCAGCACCGACGCGACGACGACGATCACCACCATGGCCAGGAGCAGGAACGGGGTCGTGGCGGAGCTGAGCCGGTCCAGACCGGCCACGGAGACCCCCAGCGCGATGATGGCGATGACGAAGACGTGGATGAGGTAGAGGGGCAGGCTTCGTGCTCCGAGATAGCTCAGCCACGACAGCGGACGCAAACGCACCACGTACTTGGAAGCGGTGGCCGTGGCCACGATGGCGGCCACCTGACCGACCAGCGCCAGCCCGGGCACTCCGCGAGCTCCCGGCACGAAGGCTCCGGCACCGGCGACCAGCAGGAGGAGCGCCACGCTCACCAGCGGTACGACGGGGCGCGCCGCCGTCACGGCCTGCGTGAGGCGCTTGGAATAGAACGCCCCCGCGAGGAAGAAGACGGCGTACTCGGCGGTGCGGTCCCACCCGACGTTGCCGGTGACGACGAGGTTGCTCGACGAGGCCACGGACACCAGCGCGGCGATGGTGACCACGAGCCACGGCCGACCTCGGCGCACCAGCCAGAGCACCAGGGTCAGGAGGAACAACGCCCAGATGAACCAGTAGCTGCTGGTCGGCCAGACCGGTGAGAGGGCCAGGAAGATCGGCCGGCTCGCCTGCGCACCGGCGCCGTCGGAGCGCACGTTCGGCACGACCAGGTAGAAGGCGAAGCGCAGGACACACCACAGCAGGTAGAGGTAGGCGTACCCGAGCAGGCGACGCCGCCAGGTGTCCTTCAAGCTCCACTGGAGCACCCGGGCATGGAAGATGCCCGCGATGGCCAGGAAGACCGGCATGGGCACCAGCTCGAGCGCGGCCTTGAGGCGGAAGGCGCCGGGCACGGTGATGTTGGCCGAGCTGAGGAACAGCGAGCAGTGATAGAAGATCACCATGATGATGGCGACGCCCTTGGCGACGTCCACCCAGTCCTTGCTACCGCCCAAGGGAGCGACCAGTCGCTCCCGCAGGCTCGTGCGCTCACTGATCACTGCTGGCTCCCAGTGCTCCCGAGGGTCCAGTCACGAGTCCCGCCGGCTTGGCGGGCTCCTCGTTGGGCTGCAGGCCCGCCGTGCACAGGGCCGCGCGCTGACGCAGCACGGGGAGCCGTTCGCTGATCCGCTGGGCGGCGCCGCTGGTCGGCATGGCCTGCAGCAACTCCACGACGCGCGCACCAGAGCCGGGGCCGGGGTCGACGCAGAGCTCAGGGGTTCCCAGTGACTCCATGAGGCCGCTGACCTTTCCCTGCGTGGCGAAGGTCACCGGCGGCACCCCGCCCCAGGCGGCCATGACGGCGAGGTGCATCCGTCCGGTCACCACCACCTCGGCAGCTCCGGCCACGCCGCGCACCTGGGCCGGTGCCAGCCGCTCGGTGATGAGGTGGACACCGTCAGGCGGGACCACCGCGGCGACCGCACGACAGGCCGCCAGGTCGTCGCTGGTGCCGCGCAGCACGTGCGGGAGCAGCACCACGCCGAGACCCTCGCCGAGCAGGTGACGCAGCACCGCGGCGTACTCCTCGACCTGACCACCTCGACGGGCCACCAGGGAGCTCGCGTTGACCACGGCGTAGCGCGGGCGCCCGACCGCGGCCCGCAGACCCTCCACGAGGGAGTCATCGCTGGTCAGAGCGCCGAAGACGAGGTCGGCCGTGAGGACGGCTCCGCTCACGCCGTGCGCGACGACACGCTCGTGCGAGTGCGGGTCACGCAGCATGGGGACCACGCCGGCACGCGACGCTTCCACCAGGGCCCGCAGCGCCGCGGGATGCGGCGACGGCTTCCAGCTGAACCCGAGCACGCGGGTCGGCACGCCCCGCACGGCAGCGAGCTCGGCCAGCAGAAGGCGGCGCACCGACCCCTCGGCGCTGTAGCCACCGTCGAGCATGTCGGCGCCGATGAGGCTGACCGAACGGGCCCTGCCGAGCAGGGCGGAGTACGTCGCCAGGTCGGCGGCGCGGCGAGGTCCCGCACCGAAGACGAGGTTCGGCAGCGAGATGCGCTCCACGTCGGCCCGAGCGGGCAGGTCGATGTCGCCAGGGTTGCGCTCGACCACCACCACCGGACCGTCCACACGCTCGAGGAACGCCTCGACCATGGCCTGGTCTCCGATGTTGCCGTCTCCGGGAGGAGCGAGCAGCACGTGCACACCGAGCCCGGCGCTCTGTCCGGGAGCGCTGGCTCCGGCACGGCGGGCGGCGGACCTGACCGTGGTCGAGGAGATCCGGCTGGCCCGCCACCGCCCGCGTGCCTTGTCGATGCCGCGTCGTGCGCGCTTCCGCATCGAGCTGATCATCACTCTTCCCCCGTCGTGGCCTGCGAACGACTGACGCGCCGCCGGCCACCGACTCGCCGCGCCACGAGGAGCAGGTGCCCGAGGTCGCGCCGGAATGCGGGGACCACCGCAGCGATGATCCCTACCGCTAGCAGGAGAGCGAGCCCTCCCACCAGCAGGGCGGCAGCTGCGCTGCCGGAGAGTTGCTCGCGCAGGAGGAACGTCGTGCCCCAGGAGACTACGGCCGCAAACGTGTACGCGACGAAGATGCGCAGTCCGTTGAGGAACATCATCCGCGTGGGCGCGTCGCTGAAGCGGCCCAGCCAGCTGAGCTGGATGGGCCAGAGCACCAGCGAGGAGACCGCGTACGCCGTGGCGACTCCGGTGACACCCCACAAGCCCCCCGCGCAGATGCAAAGGATCATGAGTGGCCGCGCCACGAGCGCGAACTTGAGGTTCGCCGTCGTCAGGCCCTTTGCGAGGATCACCCAGTACGTCGCGTAGCCGGCGGTCGCGGCGAAGCCCGCGACCGCCAGGATCCGGAACGGCTCGACGACCCCGCTCCACGCAGGGCCCAGTGCCAGCTGGACGACGGCGTCGGCCTGAGCTGCCACGAGGGCGAGCACGAGAGACGTGATCGACAGGAGCGTGGCCTGCCCCGTACGGACGAACGCCGCGAAGCGCACGGGATCGTCCTGCAGCCGCGACAGGGTAGGGAGGGCAACCCGGGTCGAGGGCGCGTTGATCTGCAGCAGCGGCATCATCATGAGCTGGAAGGCCCTGTTGTAGAGGCCGAGCGCCGCCGGGCCGGCCGTGGCGCCGATGACCACCGAGTCGACGTTGCGGCTGGCGTAGCCGAGCATCTGGACGGCGGCCAGGCTCGACCCGAAGGACAGGAACGGCCGCAGCGACGTGTCGCGGCGGGGCGGTCCGGGGATCCATCGCGTCGAGCAGACCGCCACGACGAGCTGCACCGCCGCGGCCACCACCTGCTGCAGCACGAGGGCCCAGTACGAGGCTCCTGCCGCCGCGGCGATGATCGCCACGGTGAGCCCGACCAGCTGCGCCGAGACGTCGACGCCGGACAGCGCGACGAAGCGCATCTTGCGGGTGAGGTCGGCACGGTGCTGCGTGGCCAGCCCGTTGAGGATGAACGTCACGCTCATCGCGGCGCCGATCAACTGCAGCCGCGGATCGCCGTAGGCCGCGGCGATCGGCCACGACGCCGCGAACGCCAGCAGCGTGAGCAGAGCCCCCGACGCGGTGTTGAACCAGAAGAGGTTGGTCCGTTCGGCCAGGCTCAGGGTCCGCGCCTGGACGGCCGCCGAGGACAGGCCGAAGTCGCGCAGCACCTCACCGATGCCGGTGATGGCCACGACCATGGTGACGACGCCGTAGTCGGAGGGGTCGAGCAGCCGGGCGAGGATGACGATCCCCGCCAGCTGGATGACGATGCGGACGGCCTGTCCGGCACTGGTGACGACGGCGCCCCGTGCTGCCCGACGGCCGGTGACCGGGGGGGCCTGCTCTTCGGCGTTGTCGCCGGACGCGGCGCGCGCCGGCGTCGTCGTCATGAGCGGCGTCCCGTCGCGAGCACCGCGGCGTAGGCCGCAGCGTGGGCGCGGCCGATGTGGTCCCAGTCGCGCCCCTCCAACCGGGGGCGGTCTCCTGGCTGGCGCTGGCGCGCCGCCGCGAAGGCGGCGAGCACGTGGTCGACCTGGAGCTCGCCGTCGTACAGGTGCAGCCAGTCGGCGCCGACCTCGTCGCGCAACGACTCCGTGCTGGGGGTCCGCGGCACGAGGACGGGCCGGTCCAGCGAGAGCGCCACCAGGAGCGCGCCGGAGTTGTGCAGCTCTCGGTAGGGCAGGACGACGAGCTCCCCCGCGGTCACCTCGGTCACGAGGTCGGCGTCCGGGACGAAGGCGAGTCGGGCGCTGACGGAGGGCTCGTCGTGCACGGCCTTCTCGACGAGGGAGCGCATGTCGTCGCTGGGGCTCCCGACGACGCGGGTGCTCACACCGTGGGGGGCGAGATGGGGTGCGAGCTCGAGGAGCCTGTCGACCCCCTTGTAGGGCCTGATGATCCCGGCGTAGACGAGGCGGCCGGGCACGGCTTCGCTGCGGGGGTGCTGGGCGAAGCGGTCGCGGTAGTGGCCGTGGAGGATCGTCTCGACGCGCTTGCCGGGCGCCACCGTCGTCGTCGCGTTGAGGCGGATGAACAACGAGGTGCTGGCATCGACGGCGGCGAGCAGGCGCCGCTCCGCCCATGAGCCGGCCTCGTGGGGCCGGGGGTTGTGGACGGTACGGACGATCGGCGTCCTGGTGATGCGCGTCCGCAGGAGCAGCGCGAGCATCGCGGCCCTCTTCGCCAGGCGCTTGCGGGGCGTCCGTGCCCGCAGCAGTAGCTCAGGCCAGTGCAGGTGGAGCACGTCGTAGCGACCGGTCAGAGCGGTCCGCCAGGAGAAGTAGCCCACGTCGACGCCGGGGGGCGCCATCTGCGTGATCTGGTCGACGTACTTGGTGGTGCCGTCCGGCGGGGCGAGGGAGTGCAGGACGCGCACCGTGGGTGTCGCGGCACCGGTCGGCGTGCCGGTGGTGGACGCGCTGGTGGTGGGCGCGGTGCTCATGGTGTGGCCTCCGCGCCGACGGGGCCGTGGCGCAGGGCGCTGACAGCCGCGGGGCGCTGCTGGTTCGGGTCGCGGCGCTGCTGCTGACGCAATCGCTGCGGGGGGATGACGGTGTCGAGGCGGCGGCCGTGGAGGGCCAGGAGGAGCAGGAAGCCCATCATGACGTGCATGCCGCGGACGGCGTCGAGGGCGTTGAAGCCCGCGATCGCCACGACGTATGCGACGACGACGGCCGCCGCCGCGGCGTCACCGCGCTGCAGCGCCACGATGCAGGCGCTGCCCACCACGAGGACGAACAGGAGCAGCCCGGGCACCCCGAGGCTCATGAGCAGCTGGAGTATCGAGTTCTCGATGACGATCTGTGAGAACTGCCGCCCGAGGACGCCGGAGGTCGCCGGGCCTCCTCCGAGCCATCCGGTCTGCTCGGCGGACCGCAGGGCGACGTCGAGGGCGCGGAAGCGGACGTCCGCCGAGAGGCCCGACTCCACCGAGTCCTCGCGCTGGGACAGCGGCCCGAACGCCCCGAGGCCGAGCACGGCGATGATCCCGAAGGGGACGACGGCGAGCAGGCGCTCCTTCCGGACTCCTGGCATGACGAGCGCCAGGGCAGCGGCCCCGGCCACCAGCCCCGCACCGACGGCGAGCAGCGATCCGCGCGAGACGGTCATCACCACCCCGACGGCGGCGATGGCACCGAGCACGAGCTCGCGCCGACGGCCGCCCTGGAGCCACCCCACGATGCCGAGCACCGCGGGGACGGTGAGGAAGGCGCCAGCGAACAGGGGGTGCCCGAAGGAGACCTCGGCCCGGTACACCGCCCAGGGCGCACCCACAGCAGCGCCCAGCGCGGCGTAGACCGCGTCGAACAGGGGAGAGGAGCGCACGGCCTGCTCGAGCATCGCGTACGCACCCGCGGCGGCGCCCGCCCAGAGGAAGCACGACCGCAGGACGCGCGCCTCTTCACGGGCGTCGAGCACGAGCAACGGCAGGAACGCCGACAGCAGAAAGCTCGCGGTCCACGAGGTGCTCGTCGTGGGTATGGGTGACCAGCCGATGGCCGTCCACGTCCAGACAGCGAGCAGGACGGCGGACACGCTCGTCATGAGGTACCAGCCGAAGGCGCTGCGGATGGGGTGCGGGTCAGCAGGGTTCGCCGGATCGGCGAGGGCACGGAGGGGCGTCGCCAGGAGCCTGCGGAGCAGCCAGACGTAGAGGATGACGAGCGCAGGGCGCAGCACGTTCCCTGCGCCCTGGGAGGGCAGAAGCTGCATCGGGATCACCACGAACGTGACCAGGGCGATGCCCGGCAGCCAGTGGACCGGCACCGAGAAGAGCGCCACGCCCCCGCAGAGCGCCGCCACGAGCAGCACCGAGCCGGCGATGGGAGACCCGGGGACGAGCACCACCAGTGCGGCGCACAGGAGCACCGCGACGCCGCCGATCCCCGCCAGCAGCACCACCTTGCGTGCGGTCGCGAGCGCGGGAGCGGAGCGCAGCTGACCGCTCACCGCCGCGCCGCCGTCGTCAGTGCGTCGAGCCACAGCTGCTCCACACGCGGGAAGACCGCCTCCGCGCTGAAGGAGCTGGCGTGGCCGGCGCGCGCAGCCTCACCGAGCTGCTCGAGGCGGGAGCTGTCGGTCAGCAGGCCGGCGAGTGCGTCGCGCAGGGCTGCCGCGTCCCCCGGGGGGACGACGACGCCGCGGCCGTCCGCGAGCAGTGCGGCCACCCCTCCGACGTCGGTCGAGACCACGGCGTTGCCGCGTGCCATCGCCTCGAGCAGGAACATGGGCATGGCTTCCTCCCGGGAGGGGAGGACGGCGACGCGGGAGCTGTCGAGCAGGGCCATGAGCTCGTCGTGTGCGAGGGCGCCGGTGAAGCGCAGACCGGGAAGGTCGCGTCGCAGGAGGGACTCGTCGGGTACCGGTCCGGCCACCACGAGCTCCCAGCCGTGGTCCGCGAGCTGGCTCCAGGCCTCCTGGAGCACGTCGACGCCCTTGCGGCGGTTGACGATGCCGCCGAAGACGATGCGGTTCTGCTTGGGTGCCGGGACGCCGGCGGGGATGGCGTTGGGAACGACGTGCACCCGCGCTGCGGGCACGAACCGCGCGCTGACCTCGCGTGACTCCTCCGAGAGGGCGATGACGACGTCGGCTGCGCGCAGCACGCCCGCGGTCAGCCGGGGGCGTGCCGCTGCGAACGACGCGAACGAGGCTCCGTGCAGGTGCGCGACGGTCGCGAGGCCGCGACGGGCCGCCATCCGCAGGAGGGTTCCCTCGCGCAGGAAGGAGCCCCCCTCCGACAGGTGCGCGACCACGACGACCTCACCGCGCGGCAGCGTGAGCACCTTCGCTGCGGCACCCGCGGCCGCACGAGCGGCCGCCACGTGGTCGTGCGGGGCACCGCGGGAAGTGAGCACCTCGACCGCGGTGCGCTCGAACGGCCACTTCAGGTAGCTGTTGAGCACCTGGACCATGCCCCCGGGCACCTCTCCGGTGCGGCCGAGGTGGACGACACGGGGGGCACGGCCGGCAGCGAGGCCTCGCGTCGTGCGCGAGGCCCCCGCGTCAGCTACCACGCTGCCCGGCAGAGGCGTGCTCGCGCTCACCGGAAGCGGCCTGCGCCAGGCCGAACAGCCGGCGGACCTGGTCGCGGCGGGCACGGAGCCGGCCGCGGGCCTCGAGAAGCCGGTCCATCGCTTCGGGCCGGCGAGCCTCGGCGGCGCGCAGGGCGGCTACCACCTCGTCGGCGGTGAGACCACGGACGTCACGGGAGACACCGTCGAGCCCGATGGCCGCGAAGTGGCGCTCGATCTTGTCCGAACCGTCGGTGAGCGACCCGAACGGGACGGCACCCTCGGTGTGCGCAGCGATCACCACGTGCAGCCGGTCGGACAGGGCGACGGCGGTGCGGCGGTACAGCTCCCGCAGCCGCACCTCCTGCCCCCAGTGGTCTGCGACCTCGGGCCAGGGCAGCACCTTCGCGTCGAGGTCGGCCGCGAGCTGGTGGGTGCGCTCGTCGTCGACCTGGACCTGGGTGACGGCCCAGATCTCCAGGCCCTCCTCGTCGGCGTAGCGCCGGACCCCCTCGATCCATCCCGTGCCCGGATAGGGCGGCGGCACGAGGTCGGTCCGCAGGGACACGACGAGGGCGTTGCGCTCTCGGGTGCGCTGGCGGGAGGCGGTCAGCACCTCGTCGGGTGCGCCCTCGCCGAAGGCGAGGTCGGGCGCGAGCTCACCGCGGCCCATGTACGCGACCGACCTCACGTCGCGCCACAGGGTGAGGTCGGAGAGCAGGATGGAGGGCTGCATGAGCAGCCTCGGGACGGCGGCGAAGTTGCGGCTGCCCACGCCCGCCCGGACGGCACGCCCACCGCGGAGCTTCACCGCAGCCAGCAGCGGGAGCACCACGAGGTGCTCCTTCATGCCCACGATCGTCAGCTGGAGCTCGCCGGGCTTGAAGAGGTAGCCGATCGGCCCGCGCAGCGCCTCGCGCAGACCCGCTGCGTACCAGCGGGCCAGCGAGCGGTAGGTCACGGCGTCCGGCGGCAGCTGCAGGCCTTCGTCGTAGCCCTCGGGCGAGTGGCCGACGTACACGTGGAGCGGGGCCCCGGGCACAGCCCACGCCAGGAGCTGGCGACGCAGGATGAGGTCGCCGACGTTCTCGTACTGACCCCGGCCGATCGCGAAGATGGCGCGGGCGGGAGCGCGGAGGTCAGGGGCGGTCATGCGACGGAGTCCTTCGTGGGGTCGGAAAGGTCGATCTCGCGGTCGGAGAGGTCGATCTGCCTCTGGTCGGCCGCGACGTCGACAGCCTCGCCATGGGTCACGCGCCAGTCGGCGGCACTGCGCACGACGTCTGCGGTGAGCTGTTCGACCTCCAGGTAGCGGCCCACGGAGAGGCCGTCGAGCAGATGCTCCATGTCGGCCTGGTGGTCGTCCACGTGTTCGCCCCGGTGGGCGCGCCGCCCGACCATGAGTGGGTGCAGGCCCAGGTCCAGGAGCGTGAGGAGGGTACCCACGCCCGCATGGCTGATCACCACGTCGGCCGCTGAGGCAGCGGCCTCGAACTCCGCGGAGTTCATCATGGTGTGGACACTGCCAGGAAGGTCGTCTCGGGTGGTCGTCCCCAGCTGCCACACCGTGCGACTGTCGGCCAAGCCCGTGGCGAGGACAGCATCGACGAGCGCGTCGAAGCGGTACCCCCCGATAGTGCCGAGCGTCACGAACAGGCGAGGGCTCTCCGGCCGTCGCGGGGTGGGCACGGCGCGGTAGCTCGTCAGCGCGCTGGGATGCGGCTGCCAGCGGCCACGGGCCCATCGCGGGGACTGGGTGTACATGGCCGTGCCGCCTATCGCATGGAGCAGGCGCCCCGTCATGGACGGTCCGTGGGTGCGGCCCATGCTCTCGATGTACCGGGTCGGGATGCCGCGGACGCGGGCGACGGGCAGGCATGCCAGGGCGATGCCCGAGCCGGTGCTCACCGCGCCGTCGAACCGCTCCCTGCCGAGGCGAGCGGCGAAGATCAGCATCGCCTGGATCACCGTCAGCACGGCTCGCGGCTTGATGTACGGCAGGTAGAGAACATTCCGTCCACGGAGGAGAGTCTCGGATTGCGGCGTCTTGAAAGTTACCCACAGTGATGAAGGGTGAGCCCTCAGCAACGGCTCGAGGCGAATCAACTCCGCAAGATGACCGCCGGTCGAGGCGATGAGCAGCAACTTCTGGGCTGTCTCGACGGTGTGGCCGTTCAAGCGTCCCCCTCGGTCAGGATCACCACGGTGACGCGCCGTGACGGAAGCGGACTATAGGGGGCAGATCGCAGTTCGGACGAGTTCCACAGTCAGATGTCACTTCCTGCACATGTTGCAGGCGATTAGCTGCCTCACACGCAACGAAGCGTCACCCGATCGGCGCCCCGGAGCCCACCTCCCCCGTAGGCCGACACGCCCAGATTCGCCAAGATCCCGCACCAGCGACCTCGCCAGCGGCACGATGGTGTGGCGTCGGGTCTGCCGACGCCCCACCGTTGCCGCACGTCCGCCGCACCACCGCCGGCGCGGCAGGGCCCAGCGAGCCGTGGAGCACCGGCATGAGGACGTCCGCGCCGCAGCCGGCCGCCATCCGCGCTGCCACCCTCCGGGCGCGCCTCGGCGCAGCCACCGCGCTGCTCGCCGCGGGAGTGGTCCTTGCCGGGGCACCGGCGCAGGCGGCCCTCGTCCCCGATGGATCGGGGACGACGACGGTGGATCCGTCTGACGCTCCGCCCGCGGCGGATGTGACGGCTCTCTCCGCACTGGACGCAGCGTTGGGCTCGGCTTCCAGCCCGGCGTCGAGCACCCCGACAGGCACGGCGACGACGGCCACCCCCGCATCCACCCCGAGTGCCACACCGAGCTCCGCGCCGAGTGACACAGCCACGTCGACGACCTCACCGACCAGCTCGCCCAGCGACACGCCGACACCGATGCCGTCAGCGACGCCGACAGGCTCGCCGACGGCGTCGCCCGTGCCGAGCTCGCCGACGGCCTCAGCTTCCGGCCCCGCCGGCCTGCCGCTCTGCACACCCACCGCGACGCCGAGCACCGCACCCGCCGGCTCGACGACAACGACAACGACGGCGACGGCGACGGCGACGGCCATCGCTACCGCGACGATGGTGCCCGCCGCGAGCGCCACCCCGTCGGCCCCGACGACCAGCGCAGCCGCCGCCCCTTCGGTCACGCCGGTCAGCGCATCGCCGACGTCGTCGGCCACGTCGCCGGTCGCGCCGTCGTCGTCCTGCTCTCCCACCACCGCCCCATCTGTTCCCGCCGCCTCCCCCACCGCGCTGGTCCCCGCGCCGACGACGCCGAGCACCGCCGCGCCGACGCCCTCGACCCGCCCGTCCGCGCACCGGGTCTCCGTGGCGCTGAGCGGCGGGAAGCGCACGTCGACGGCCGGGCGCGGGGTATCGGTGAGCACCGCGGTCGCGTCCCTGACCACCGCGGGGTCGGCGCAGCCAGCGGTACCGACGTCCCTGCCCACCGCCACGCTGCTGGTAGCGACGGATCCCTCCCTCACCACCGGCCCCACCGACGAGTCGCTGCTGCTCGGCGCCCCGCCCGTGCCCTCGCCGATGACCGCCGCCGCGCCCGTGACGCCCGTCGCGAGCCAGTCGGTGAGCTGGCTCGACGACCTCGGGACCTACGGCATGCCGCTGCTGGTCGGCGGTGCGCTGCTGCTGGCGCTCACCGGTCCCTCGGGGATCAGGCACCTGCTGCGCCGCCGCCGCGCCAGCTGACACTCCCCCTCGCACGATCAAGGAAGCGCGCGACAGACGGCGTGTCGTGCCCTCGCGAAGCGACGAGGAATGTCACAGTCGGTGAGTTTGCCTGCGCATAGTGATGCAGAACGGGCAGCATGACGGCGACGCGCCGAGGGGCTCGTCGCACGTCGAGAGGACCCGGCATGTCACCCCGCACGGACAGCACCACCGCCCCCGAGGACGGAACCCCCACCGTCCGCCGCGGAGCGCTGCGCGCCGCGAGCGTGCTGGGGTTGGTCGGGGTCAGCGTCGTCGCCGCGCCGATGACGGCCATGGCGACGACGGACACCGCCACCGCCGAGCCCGCCGAGGCTCACGCCTCCGCCGACGCCACGCAGCCCTCGGACGGCTCCTCGCAGGAGGAGGCGCAGGCCACCGAGCAGGCCGGCTCTACCGATACCTCCGACAGCGGCGGCGACAAGGGCCCGGCAGGCTCCCGCGGCGCACACCGCGCCGACGACGGCGACGGGCACACCGAGGGTGACGACCACCACGCCGAGGACCAGGCAGACGACGACGGCGACGAGCACGCCGCCGACACAGCCGCCGATGACTCTGCCGACGACGGCGGCCAGGCCGATGACCAGGCAGACGGCGACAGCGACGACGAGACGGCGGAGCAGCCGTCGGAGGGCGCGGAGCCTGTCGTCGTCGTCCCCGAGCCCTCCGACGACGCCGACCAGCCCTGCGACGACTCACCCGACCACGGCGGGGACAGCGACCAGCCTGCCGAGACGCAGCCGCAGGAGCCCTGGCACGAGCACCAGGACCACGAGGACGACCACCACGAGAACGCCGAGCCGGCTCCTGTCGCGGAGGTCGCCCCGGCTCCGCCTGCGCCTATCGCCGAGCCCGCGCCCGTTGCCGAGCCCGCCCCGGTGGCCCCCGTCGCGGTGGAGCCGGTCGTCGTGGCAGCGCCGGTCGTCGTGACGCCGGCCGTGGCTCCCCTGACGGCGCCCGAGGCGGCAGCGGTGGCCGCTCCCGCCGCCCCGAGCACCGGCACGGCCCCGCAGACCACAGCCAAGGCGACGACGACGAAGAGCGACGACGGCGCGCAGAAGAGCAGCGGACGCCGCGCCGCCGCCAGCGCGCCCGACTCGGCCAGCACGAGCAAGAGCTCCGCGGGCGCCAAGCACCGCGCCCAGGGGCCGGTCGCGCCTGTCGCGCAGCTGCTGCCCGCAGCGCCGTCGGACTCCGCCGACGCGATCAGCGGTGGCACCGGCACCTACGTTCAGGGCTCCCCGTCCGTCGGGGCGGCCACGGAGGGCGGCGCTGATCTGGACGGGAGCATCGGGACGCGGCTCGGCTCCGTCGATGTCGCCTCAGGTCCGACCACCCTCGGCACCGCGCCCGTCAGCAGCAACGAGCAGGGCGGAGGCCCCAACACGTGGCTGCTGCCGATGAGCATCGGGCTCGGTCTGGTCGCCGCCCTCGGCGGCGCCGAGGGCGCGTTGCGCAAGCGCCGCCAGCGCGGCTGAGCCACGGACCTCACGCCGCCGACTTCACGAACCGGGAGTGATCGGGCATTCTGGCTGGGCGCCACCCCCCTGTGGTGCCCCCCGGTGCGGGCGCGCACCGAAGGACCTCGGCAGGAGCCCACCCGTGCCCGACACCCTCGGACATCCGTGGTGAGCGCAGCCACCCGCGGCGCGCGCGCCCTCGGGGTGCTGGGCCTGACGGGCCTGGGCGTCATCGCCCTCCCCGCGATGAGCCACGCCGACACCGTCGCCGAAGCGGTCGCCTCGAGCAGCCCGGCGGTCGAGACCTCCGCGGCGCCGGAGACCAGTACGTCGGCTCCAACCGCCGTGGAGTCGGCAGCGGCGCCGGAGTCGCCGACTGCGGCCGAGTCGCCGTCGCCGGCGGCGTCCTCCAGCGCCAGCGAGCCGGCGGCGAGCGCGTCGCCGTCGTCGTCCAGCTCTGACACGTCGGCGGCACCGTCGTCCGCGGCCCCGACCTCGTCCCCAGCGACCTCCGAGCCGACCCCGACGCCGACCCCGACCTCCGAGCCCACGGCGACGACGACGCCGACGCCCAGCGCAACGCCTACGGTGACACCCACCGCGACACCCACTGCGTCCGAAGCGAGCAGCCCGACCAGCAGCCCGGTGGTCACGCCGGAGCCGTCGGCGTCGACCACCTCCGAGCCGGTGAGCTCGCCCGGTGCGGGCACGGTCTACGGGCCGCCGTCGAGCACTCCGCCGACGCCGGCAGAGTCGTCGAGCCCGTCGAGCCCCTCCGCGACGGCCACGCCGTCCGCCCCGGCGCCGTCGACGCCGACGTCCCAGCCCGTCTATGGCCCACCGACGTGGACGCCCACGGCCACCCCCAGCGGAGCGCCGACGTGGAGCGCGCCGCCTGCGGTCTCGCAGCCGCGATGGACGACGGACGGTCAGGACGCGACGCCCTACGCCTCCGCGGACCCGGGTGCGTCGCCATCGGGGAGCGACTCGCCGTTGATCGACCTCGTCTCCGCCGGCCCGGCGCTGCCCTCGCCGGACGCCAGCGCGACGTTCGGAGGCTCGGGGCGGCACGTCGACCCCAACGCCCTCGTCGACGCGCTGCGTGAGGGCGCGCAGCTCCAGCAGGGCAGCGGCAGGCACGTGGCGGAAGCTGGCGACGGCGTTCAGCTGCTGTCCGCTCCCGTCGACGGCGGCGCGCAGCTGCCGAGCACGGTCCGACTCGGCAGCCTGCACCCCGGCACGTCGCTGGGGTCTGCGAGCGGCGGCAGCGCGGCGGTGCTGAACGTCTCGTCGACGTCCCAGCGAACGGCGACGGACGGACCCGACGCCGTCCTCCTCTTCACCACGGTGGGGGCGGCGCTCGCCCTGGCCGGCACCGCCCTTGAGACCGCGCGCCGCCAGCGCGTGCGCGCGGCGGTGGCGCGAGGACGGGGCCGACGCGCCCTGCGGTGATCAGGACGACGACGGACGCCGCGCGCTACCCAGCGGCTCCGGTGACCGTCGTGACCCTTGTGACCCGAACCGGGTCCTTCGTGACGTTCTGTCACGAATCGCCGCGTGATGACGTCGTCGAGGTCACGTCCGCGTCACGGCGCGCGGGCTTGACTTTCCTTGGCGCCCTACGACAGCGCACGATGAGCCACGACCCTGCACCGCTCAGAGCGCGGTGCGACGAGAGGAGAGGGACCGTGGAGGTCCTGCACGAGACCGAACGTCCCACGACCGCGTCGACGAAGCGCGTTCGCGCAGCAGGTGTGGGCGCGCTCGTCGCTGCCGCCGTGCTGCTCGGCCCGGGGACGGCGGTCGCGGCCACAGCCACGGCCGGGGTGTCCGCCGGATCGACACCCGGAAGCTCCGGCTCGGCCAGCTCTGGCTCGGGGACCGGGCTGGCCGCTGCGGTGAGCGGCGCTGGCACCAGCACTGGCGCCGGAGGCAGCACCAGCACGACGTCGACGAGCGCACCGGCCGCGACAACAGCACCCCCCACGACGGCGCCCCCCACGACTGCACCCCCAACGACCCCGCCTCCGACGGCGACCCCCACGACGACGCCGACGGCCACTCCCACGACACCGCCAACGACGACACCGGCTCCCACGGCGACGCCTACAGCGACGCCGACGACCCCCGCGGTGACCCCGACGGCGACTGCCACTGTGACTCCGCCGCCGACGACCGCACTGACGACCGCACCGACGAGCGTTCCGACCAGTGCCGTCCCCGCGCCCGTGGGCACCACGCCGCCGGTCGCCACGCGTGCCCCGCGGACGCCGGCACCGGCCAAGCCGGCGACCTCGTCGTCGTCCCTGGCGTCGCTGCTCCCGAGCGCGAGCGCGTCGACACAGAGCGTCGTCCCGCTGTCCGACACCGTGACCGTCGACGAGCTCGGGGCCAGCGGCCAGCTCGCTCAGGCGGCTCCGGTGCTGCCGGACGTCGCTGATGTCGCCGACGGCGTGACGTCACTGGGCGCGGTGGCTCCGCAGTCCTCGCAGCGGTCGCTCGAGCACGTCGTCGGGCTGGTGGCGCCGCTGCTGGTCGGCGGGGCGCTGCTCGCGGGGGTGCTCGGGCTGTCGGCGCAGGAGCGCCGCCGCCGGCGCGCTCGCTGACCCCTCACCCGCGACGATCAAGGAAGCTCTGCACGCCCAGCGTGCAGAGCTTCCCCTTTGTCACGATCAAGCGCCTCCGCGCCATCTACCGGCGCCGATCGGGCGAGAGGAGCCTGCTCGCGGACTGCCCTGGGGACGCTTCGCCCCGGTGGGGGCGCTGAGGCCCGCCTCCAGGCCCTCCGACCGGGCACGAGCGTCCCCACCGGGCACCAACGTCCCGGGATGCCGCGCACAGAGTCCGTGATCACGGACGGCGAGGTGGCCAACCGCCCATGATCACGGAGGGGTTACCAGCCCTCGCGGGCTCATGCCTGCATGGTGGGCCGACGGCTCCGGGTCCGCGAACAGACGACGCTGTCTGCGCGCGGGCCGGGAGCCGCCGGAGAGCGCCGGAGGAAGGCGCCAGCAGGCCGCCAACCTCTCGGCGGCGGTCCCGGGCAGATCAGGCGGCCGTCAGCACCGAGCGCAGCGCGCGGACGGGGCGGGGGGCCTCGACGCCCTCGGGCTGGGCGGCGCGGGCCTCGTCGAGGACGGCGAGCAGCGCCGGTCGCGCGGGGGCCGCAGCGAACGTGCGGGCCTCCCAGGCGCCGAGTGCCACCACTCCGAGGACACCGACGACGACGAGGAGCAGCAGCGCAACGGCGAGCAGGATCACGCTGTGATGTTCGGCTCCGCGACGGTGCGGGCGGAACGGGCCGCGGCGTGTCGCGGACGTGTCGTGTCCACACCGTGACCCGTCGTGACCTAGCCGTCATCTTCGCAGGTCACAGGGGCATCGCAGGGACGTGTCGCGACGCCGCAAGGCGCTTGCATCCCACGCGCAAGCCGGCCCCGCCAGCGTCCTCACGCTGCGATGCGCCGGAGTCTCGCGAGCACCGGTCAAGCGTGACCAGAACAGCACGGTCGGTGACCTCCGGTCACCCGACCGCTGCTCCGGTCGAGGTCGAGGAGGACGACGACGACGAGGGCCTCCGACCTGGAGCGATCACGCGAAGGCGTGAACGCCCGTTCCAACCCTTGAGCGACTGTGTGGACGGGTCTGTCCCCCGAGAAGACGCCCAGCGGCCATCATGTGCTGCATGACCGTGGCCTTCCCGCAACATGACGACGCCTCCCAGTCCGGTGCCACCGGTACGGAGCCCGTGGCTCCCCTGCGCGTCGGCGTGGTGGGTCTGGGCTACCTCGGCGCGGTGCACGCGGCGTGCATGGCCGAGCTCGGCCACGAGGTGGTCGGTTACGACATCGACCAGGCCAAGCTCGACGCTCTCGCCGCCGGTCGCGCCCCGTTCTTCGAGCCCGGTCTGCCCGAGCTGCTGACCCGGGTCTCCTCCGGCGACGCCGACGGCTCCATCACCTTCACCACCGAGGTCGCCGACCTCAAGGCCTGCGAGGTCGTCTTCGTTTGCGTCGGCACTCCCCAGCGCAAGGGCGAGCTGGCCGCCGACACCACCTACGTCCAGCGGGCTTTCGAGTCCCTGGCCGACATCGTGGAGGGCCCGGCGCTGCTGGTCGGCAAGTCCACCGTCCCCGTCGGCACCGCCGCCCGTCTCGCTGACGACCTCGCCCAGCGCGCCCCCCACCTGGAGCTGGCGTGGAACCCCGAGTTCCTGCGCGAGGGTCACGCCGTCAGCGACACCCTCGCCCCGGACCGCTTCGTCCTGGGCACCACCAGTGAGCGCGCCGAAGCCCTCCTGCGCCGCGTGTACGCCCGTCCGATCGCCAATGGCACGCCCGTCCTCGTGGCTGACTACGCCACCGCTGAGCTGGTCAAGGTCGCAGCGAATGCCTTCCTGGCCACCAAGATCTCCTTCATCAACGCGATGGCCGAGGTCTGCGAGGCCGCCGGTGGCGACGTGAAGGTTCTGGCTGACGCCATCGGCCACGACGACAGGATCGGCCGCAAGTTCCTCTCCGCCGGGGTCGGCTTCGGCGGGGGCTGCCTGCCCAAGGACATCCGCGCCTTCATGGCCCGCGCCGGTGAGCTCGGCGCCGACCAGGCCCTGACGTTCCTGCGCGAGGTCGACGGCATCAACATGCGCCGTCGCGCCAAGGTGGTCGACCTGGCCCGTGAGGCCTGCGGCGGTTCCTTCATTGGCCGCAAGATCGCCGTGCTGGGTGCTGCGTTCAAGCCCCACAGCGACGACGTGCGCGACTCCCCCGCCATCTCCATCGCCGCCATGGCCCGGTTGCAGGGCGCCGACGTCGTCGTCACCGACCCCGAGGCCGTCGCCAACGCCCAGCGCCTGTGGGGAGACCTGACCTACGCCACCGACACCGACGACGCGCTGCGCGGCGCCGACGTCGTCCTGCTCCTCACCGAGTGGCCCCAGTACGTCAACCTCGACCCCGCCCACGTGGCCACCCTCACCCGTGGACGCCAGGTCATCGACGGGCGCAACGTGCTCGACCCCGCCATCTGGCGCAAGGCCGGCTTCACCTACCGCGCCCTGGGCCGCCCCAACGCCTGACAGGCCTGGGGAGTCCGACACCGCGCGCCGCAGCCGCCTCAGGAGGCGATGCGGCGTGGGCTGTCGTGGGTGAGCTGAGGCTGCGCTTGCGATCGGTCCACGCCGGTGACGTGCAGGGAGACGACGACGGCGGCGGGGCGCTCCTCGTGCGGGCGCTCGGCACCGGGGTGCGGCGGCAGCGCCGCCCGCTCGCGCTGGTCGGCGTGCGTGATGCTGCGCCCCAGCAACAGGGCCAGCGCGAAGGAGACGGGAACCCAGGCGGTCAGCGCCGCGACGATCCAGATGTCCACAGGGAGAGGTCTACGGGCTGATCTCGCAGGTCACGTGGGTGCGAGCTGGAAACGCGCTGAGAGCGGTCAAGCCCCTCAACATCGAGGGGCTTGACCGCTCTCAGCGTGGTGGATGCAGTGCGGCGCGGCGGATCAGGCGGCGTCGCGGTGGGCGGCGTGGTGGAGCGTGGCAGGACGTGCCGCGTGCAGGCGACGGAGGTCGCGCATTTCACGGTGTCCGTGGATCCAGCGGTCACTCTTGGAAGAGACCGCCAGGGCGCGGGCGAGAACGAGAGCAAGGCCGCAGGCGACGACCGCCCAGGCGACCAACAGGGCAACGATGACCATGTCTCACTGTCTACCCAGATGGGCCAACCATCAACCCCGCCGCGCCGAGATTCTTCCGACACGCCGGAGCGGACTCACCACGCAAATGCGGGCGTGAGCAGCGGTTACTCATGATCCGCACTGATCGTCCGGATTCTCCTCCGGTGACCACCTCCCCAGAGGTGCAGGGGGCCGCTACCTTCCGTGAGGCGCCCGGCGCGGGCCGCCTGGGGTGTGGTCGAGGGGGCAGTCCGTGGTCCGCAGAGTGATGTCGCTGCTGCTGGCGCTCAGCCTGTCCGTGGTCGCGCTGTTGGGCGTTGCCCCGGCGGCGGTGGCGGCCAGTGGGTACGAGAAGGGCCCGGACCCGACACGAGCGAGCATCGAGGCCGCCGCCGGCCCGTTCGCGGTGTCGACCACCACCGTCTCGAGGAGCACAGCGCGCACCTTCGGCGGGGGCACCGTCTACTACCCCACGGACGCGTCGATCGGCACCGTCGGCGCCGTCGCCATCTCCCCCGGGTACACCGCCCGCCAGTCGAGCATCGCCTGGCTGGGCCCGCGCATCGCCTCGCAGGGCTTCGTGGTGATCACCATCGACACCCTCAGCGTCTACGACAAGCCGGCTGCCCGCGGCTCCCAGCTGCGCGCCGCTCTGACGTGGCTCACCACGTCCAGCACCGTGAAGGACCGCATCGACCCGACGCGCCTGGCCGTGGCCGGGCACTCCATGGGCGGCGGCGGCGCGCTGGAAGCCGTCAAGGCCAACCCCTCCCTCAAGGCCGCCGTCCCGCTGACTCCGTGGAACACCGACACCACCTGGCCAGAGGTCACCACACCGACGCTCATCGTCGGTGCACAGAAGGACGACGTCGCCCCGCCGACTCGCCACGCCCGCCTCTTCTACACCTCCATCCCGAAGACCACGCCCAAGGAGTACCTGGAGCTGCGCGGCGCCAGCCACTACGCCCCCACCAGCGTGAACTCCACCAACCCGACGGTCGCCGGCGCGACCATCAGCTGGCTGAAGCGGTTCGTGGACGGCGACACCCGGTACTCGCAGTTCCTCTGCCCCGCCCCGGCCGTCGGGATGACGTTCAACGACGTCCGCTCCACCTGCCCCTTCTGACCAGCACGCCTCCTCCGCGACGATCAAGGAAGTTGTGCACGCCACCAGCGCGTGACCTCGGCTTTTACCGCAGCACCAGGGTGCAGATCTTGGCGATCGATCGGCCCAGAGGCACCTGGGGCCGATCGATCGCCAAGATCTGCGTGATCTTTCCCGGTCAGAGCGCTCCCTCGCAGCTCCGGCAGACTTCGCAGATGAGCGAGTACCAGTACTTCGAGTTCCTCGCGCTCGACAAGCTTCTCCCCCGCGAGCTGCAGCAGCACCTGTCGAGGCTGTCCTCGCGATCTCACGTCAGCGCCAGCCGGTACGCCGTCCACTACGACTACGGCAACTTTCCCGGCGACCCGGACACCCTCATCGGCGACCACTTCGACGCTCATCTGCACGTCGCCGCTTGGGGCTCACGTCACGTGCTGCTGAAGGTACCCGCGCGAGACCTGCCGCTCTCCGTGGCCGCGCAGTACGCCACCGAGCAGGTGGTGGAGGTCTGGTCTGACGCAGACAGCACGGTGATCGCCATCCGCCTCGATGCCGACGACGGCTACCTGGAGTTCGACCGCCCGCTGTACTTCGAGGACGACGACGACACGTCAAGTCCCCTGGCTGACATCGCCTCGGCCCGCGGGTCGCTGCGCCGGGGTGACCTCCGCCTGCTCTACCTGGCGTGGCTGGTCGCGCTGGTGCGAGGAGATGTCGACGACGACGACGTCGAGCCGCCCGTCCCGCCAGGCCTGGATCACCTCGACGAGCCCCTGAAGGCGTTCGTGGCGTTCTTCGAGCTACCCGAGACCATGATCGCCGCAGCGGCGGAAGGCAGCGCCGCCGCCAGCAGCCCCGACGTCGACGATCCCCTCGAGGAGTGGTGGACCCTCGACGCCGTCGAGCCCTACGTGGCGGCCCTCCCCCATGCTCAGCTGGTCGACATCGTGACGTCCATGGTGCTCGGTGACGGGAACGCCGCTGACGCGCTCACCCAGCAGATCCGCCACAACGTGCGCGATGACCTGGGGCTCGACCCCGAGGATGACGTCACCACGCCGACTGAGCGTCGCTCCGCCGGAGCCGTGCTCTTCCGCGAGGCCCAGCTGCTCGCGAAGCCGGACCACACCGCACCGCCGAACACCTCGCAGCCGGACACCGTGCGGCCCGAGGTCGACCTCGACGCTCTGATCGCCGAAGCCACGGCCGACTGCTACTCCCCCGACGAAGCCGCGATGGGCTTCCAGAACTTCATCGACGACGAGCTGGAGCTGCCCTTCACGGTGCAGGTGCTCGGCGAGACGGTGACCGTCGTCGAGGTGGACATCAGCGGGGAGGACACGCTCGTCGCGCGGTGCGAGCGCGGGCGTCATCGCCAGGTCATCGACCTCCGCGATCTCCCCACTCCCGACCCGGCGCCGCCGGGTTGGCAGTGGGTCCAGGCGTACCGACGCTGGGCCGGCTGACCAGCCTTGCCGACGCGAAGCGCTACGGGCTGCTCGCCGACGAGGCTGTCGGTGTCGAGCGCTGTGCAGCGGCGCAGGTGACCTCAGACGCTCGCGCCGTGACGCTCGAGGTACTCCGCTAACGCCACGCGCAGCAGTTCGGAGTAGTCCTTGGCGCCACCGGCACCGATGAACTTGGCGCCGCACTGATCCAGGTCGACAGGCAGGGTTGTCTGACGCTTGGGAGAACGCCCTGCGGGCCGGTTGCGCCCGAGGGTTTTGCGCCCTCGCAGAGCACCCTCCACGGCCTCCGGGCCACCCAAAGCTGCTTCCAGCGCTGCGCGCCCGTGGGCGGCCGCGCTCGCACCACGCAGAGCGGTGCCGGAGTGCTCCTTGAGCGTCATCGCCTCCTCAGCCCAGTGAGACATCTCCTCGTCATGCTCCAGCTCACGAGTGCGGTCCTGAGGGAGACGGGGGGTGTGCATGTCGATTCGGTCGTTCATCAGTCCTCCATCCTGGCCAGGTGCTTGGCCCTCGCATGCATGACATGGAAGACCCGCAGGCTTCGTGGTGGTCGCTTCTCCACCATGACTTCCAGCAGCGGCGCATTCGGGTCACGCTGAGGCCCGATGTACAGAGTCGGCGGGATGGCGGCTGGCGGCCGGGGCTCCTCGAACGACTCTTCGACGTAGACCGCATTCACGATGGCGTGCAGGGCGTCCTCACGGGCGACTCCATGGCGGTCGGCGGACTCTGCCCACGTCAACGCCACGGCAGACAACGTACGCCCCAAACATCGGTTTGTCTACGCCCCAAATCAAGCGGAGGTGCTCAACGTCGCTGACTCGCTCTCACCCTCGCCCAGGCTGGGTCACCTCGGCGAGGCGATCGGTTGCCCCGTTCGCCGCCTCCACGCGATGACGATCGCCATCGCGACATCGGCCAGTTGGGGCTTCATTGAGAGCGCAGGGCCTTGGCGGTACCCATGGCTACAGCTTCGCCTTCAGCGCCGCCACAGCCACCCTCCGGGCTCCACTCGACCACGGTGCCCAAGGGCTTGGGGACAACAACGGCGTCACGCGAGCCCCCCACGGGGAGCCCCGCAGCCACGCGCATGTCGAACGCTTCCTGGACAGCTTCCCAGGTCACGTCCGACCAGCTGCACAGCAACACCACCCCATCGCGATCATGGACTTCCGGAACACCGCTCGACCAGGACGGCCGCCCGCGATCAGAAAGGGTAAGAGTCTCGGTCCCCGGCATCATCGAGCAGTGCCACGGGCCGCAGCGGCGGGCGGCCACAAAGGGACGGCTTGCACCTCCAGCACTGATGATCTTCCACTTTGCGAGGACCCTGAACTGAAAGATCATCGGGTGACGGCTCGTCCTCTGGCACGTCAGTGCGGAGGCGCTGGCCCGCGGCGCCCTAGTGAGGCGCAACGCCCACTACCGGCGGCGAAGACTCAGGCCGTCGATCTCCACGGTGATGGTGAGTGAGGTGGGTTCGGGGTACTCCAGTGCCCTGAGGCAGTCGCGGCCCATGCGCTCGGCTCCACCGAGGCTGTAGGGATTGCGTGGCCGTGACCTCCTCGCCAGTAGCGTCGACGATGACGAGTTCCCAGCCCCGCTCCCAACGCGAGGCCTTCACGGTGTAGTCGCTCACTGGAGCCACCCCTTCGGCAGGCAGGCCAACCTCTTGATGAACGAGCGGACGACGTCATGACTTGCGCGAGATGACGATCGCCATCTCGACGCCCGCCTGCACCACCGACTGCAGCTCACCGGGCACGACCACCTGCTCGTCGTCCCCCTTCACGGCCAGCCCGGCGAGCACGAGCCTGTCGAGGGTCTCGACGGCCAGCTGCGCCAACGCCGCACGCTCCACAGCCGAAAGATCGAGCGTGTCGCAGTAGCTGTCGACGGACGCTCGACCGACTCCGTTCCCGGCCAAGGCCCCCAGAAGAGTCACGGACATCAGCGGCAAGAACGCACCCCTGGGGAAGGGCCGATGTCCGGCCCAGACGTGCGGCATGTCCAGGAGCACGAAGATCCACCGAGACACCACGGCTCGTGCCTCGTCGATAGCGCCGGCAGGGTCGGACAGCAGCGCCTCGCCGGCCGCGGTGAGGGTGGGCGGCGCGTCGTCGTCGCCGTCCTCAGGGTTGCCCCCCAGAGGAACGAACTGCGCCAGTTTCAGAGCCCACCACAGGTGCGCCAGACCCGTCTGCCCGCCGACAGCGAGAGGCTCGGGCAGGTCCACCGCGAGCGACTGCTTGCCGGCGGCGTCCTTCGTGATGCTCAGCGTCCCCTGCCGGACCGCTCCCAGCATCGCCACCACGTCGGCCAGGAGCGGCAGCGCAGCGACGGCGCGATCTTCGGCCTCTTCGCTGACGTCTCCGGCGGCTGCCATCTGCCGGCTGATCTGCGCCAGCAGGCTGTCGGGGTCGAGGGTGGTGTCGAGCATGGCCTGCATCGACCTCACCCTCGTCGGGTCGTCCGCCCAGGCGCCGCTGTCGTCGAGGTAGTGGAAGTACAACGACAGCGAGGCGCAGACCGCCTCCACCATCTCCCGCGGCTGCTCCTTCTTCACCAGGTCGAGCAGGGCTGCAAGATCATGGAGCGTCCACAGGGTGGGGTCGGCCTCGAGACCGGCCGCGGGCGCCATCGTTGCCGCCGCAACCACGCCGGCCCAGAGCAGAGGGGCCTTGGCCGCTGTCTCCTCGGGGCTCTCCAGCGCTCCGTCCGCACCGTGAGCGATCACCCAGGCCTGGAACGCACCCGCGTGGCCCAGCCACCCACCGCTGAGCCCCCCGTCGACGGCGACGGCGACGGGGTCGTGGTGATGGCTGCGCTCCCGCGCCGGCCGCACTCCGCTGCTCGATGACGGCCGTGTCGGCCGACGCTTCGGCTTCTGCGCGTTGGCCTTCGGACGCCGGTGCGGCTTGTTCGCCATGCACCCACAGTGCCAGTCCGGGCTCGGTCGCCGACAACGGTGGCCCCTTGGTCCGGCCAGCCCCGACCACCGCGGGCTTGCACCGGACTGGCTCGCCCCGCGAGGGAGTCAATGTCGGGAGCTGTGAAGCGTTGGCCCCTTCAGCGTCACGGGGCCGTCACGCTGAAAGGGCCAATGCTGCGCAGCTCAGGAAACTGTTGTTCACTCGTTCTCTGAATGGCGTGGCCCTGCTCTCACGCGGGCCGGCGGCGAAGGCATTCCCCCAGCGACCCACTCTCGGTGACGGCGCCATCACGCCGATAGGGCCAACGCGACACAGCCTCGGGAACTCGACTCCCGGCCCGCCCACCGCTCAGCTCCCCCAGCTCACGCCGGTGCGGGCAGCGCGAGCGCTGCCACCACTCCCCCGAGCAGCAGCGGAGGCACGCCCGCCAGGTCGCCCACGGTCAACCCGTGGTTGGACGAGAACACCAGCACCGTCGGCCCCTCGAGCGGTCCGTTGAGCAAGAACCACACCCCGGTGACGACGACGGCGCTCACCCCCACCCGCCACGCCCCGTGCGCCACCGGCGCGGTCGACAGGAGCAGCACGAGGCACTGGACGGCGAGCGCCACCAGCGCCAGCCCGACGAGCACAGCGACCAGCAACGTCAGGTGTCGGGTTCCAGGCATCCGAGCATCCTGCCCCGCGGCCCCATCATCGTGCCGACCCGCCGGAGGGCGCATCAGCCGCCAATCCCACCTGGGCGGCTGCGCCGAGGAGACGCTGGTCGCAGGTCATGACGACGTCGACGTCGAGCAGCATCGCCGTGGCGAGATGAAGCGCGTCGAGCGTGCGTAGGAGCGCCGGCCCCGTGCGCCGGGCCAGCGTTGACGACAGCGGCTTGACTACTGATCTGTAGTCAGACACTCTGACTACAGATCAGTAGTCATGGGGGTTCAGTGGAGCAGAAGGTCACGACAACGGGCCAGCTCGGCCGACTGGTCTCCGCCCGGCGCCACGACAGCGGGCTGTCCCAGCGAGCACTGGCCACCACGATGGGCTTCAGTCAGCGCTACCTCAGCGAAATCGAATCCGGGGCACTCGGACTGAAGGCTCAACGCCTGCTCGACCTGCTCGACGAGCTGGGCATCGATCTGGTCGCACGGCCGCGCACGTGACGCGCGCCGACCTGTGGTTGCACGGGGTGCGCCTCGCCGAACTCACCGAGACCGGCGAGCGGATCGACCTGCGCTGGACACCCGAGGGCGCCGAGCGGCACCTCGGCCAGACCGTGCTGTCGCTGAACCTGCCGGTGACCGAGCCCGACCGCCCTCCGCACCACCGCAAGGTCCGCCCCTTCCTGGCCGGGCTGCTGCCCGAGCCGCAGACCGCCGCGCGCCATCGCCTCGAGCGACGCCTGGGCACCACCGAGGTCCTCCAGCTGCTCAAGCGCTCCGGCGGCGACGTAGCCGGCGCCGTCCGCCTGTCGGCCCCCGGGGAGCAGCCGGGCGTCGGCAGCGTCGAGCACCTCAGCGACGACGACGTCGCGCTGCTGCTGACCGACCCCCAGGCCGCCGCCACCCTGGGGGGTGGCTCCTCCGACGCCCTCCCGGGGGTCCAGCACAAGGTCGTCCTTCGATCACTGGAGGACGGCGCGTGGGGCATTGCCCGCCACGGGGCCTCGAGCACCCACATCCTCAAACCGCGCAACGGTCCGCTGAGCCTGGAGCTCGAGGCCTTCGGCGCCGCCGTCAGCGCCGAAGCAGGCCTGACCGACACCCCCTCGTGGATCCAGACCATCGGCGGGGTGGAAGCCCTCGTCATCCCCCGCTACGACCGCCACGTCCAGCCTGACGGCATCGTCCGTCTGCACCAGGAGGACATGGCCCAGGCCCTCGGACTCAATGCCGATGACCTGGGCGCCAAGTTCCAGCGCGGACGCCGCTACCCCTCCCTGGCGGCGATGGCCGGCAAGCTCAAGGCCAGCGGCGGCGACGTGGAGCCACTGGCGCGCCTGACAGCGCTGAACGTGCTGCTGGGCAACACCGATGCCCACGCCAAGAACCACTCCGTGCTCCTGGACGAGCGCGGCAGGGCGCGTCTGGCGCCGGCGTACGACGTTGCTCCCCTACTGAGCTTCGGGACCACCCGGTTTGCCCTGGACATCGCCGGCCACCAGCTCGTGGACCAGGTCGACAGGAAGGCGCTGGAGAGCGAGCTACGCAGCTGGGCGGGGGCGAGTTCGCAGCGCAGCATCGACCATGTCGCCGCAGCGATCGACGGTCTGGCAAGCAGCACCTCAGGTGTCGTGGCGGCGCTGCCACATCAGCTGCTCGACGACCTCCGAACACGAGCAGCGGCCTTCACCGCAGCCCACAGAGGCAGGACCGGCAGCGCTCCACTCACATGATCGCCTGTGCCGCAGACCCCCGCACGTCGCGTTGTGCACGGCCAGACAGGTGGGGGCATCCCACCGCACCCTCAGACCTGCGGCGGGGTGAGCGTCCGCGGCGGCAGGCCGAGCACCCGCACGTGCCGGGCGATCTCCTCCAGGGGCGCCAGCCACACGTCGTCCATGCCGATCACCCGCTCCAGCAGCCGCTCCAGCTCCAGCGCCCTCCCTGGGCGCCCCGACAGGAAGGGGTGACAGGTCAGCACCCAGCACCCACCCGCAGCGCGGAGCCCGTCCAGCTCGGCCTCCCACACCGCCCGCGCTACCGCAGGCGCCTCGATGAGGCCGCTGCCCACCAGGCCGGGCAGGTAGGCGTAGCGCTCCCAGTCGTCCAGGGCCCAGTGGATGGGGATCTCGACGATCGAGGACGACGACGTCGGCGGCCGCCCGTCGTCGTCCCCGCCGCCAACGGGCACCGCCAGCTCGTACGGGGTGTCGGCGTCCATGAGCGAGGAGTCGTAGAGGAAGCCGCGCTCGGCCAGCAGCCTCGCGGTGCGCCACGAGGCGTCCCACATCGGCGCGCGGTACCCGACGGGCCGCACCCCGGCCACCGCCTCCAGCGCTTCCAGCCCCCGGTCCAGCGCCGTCGCCTCCTCGGCCGCGGTCAGCGCTGACGGCTGCTCGTGCAGGTACCCGTGGTGGCCGATCTCGTGACCTGCGGCGACGACGTCGCGGACGGCGCCCGGATACCGCTCCGCGGTCCACCCGGGCACGAAGAAGGTGGAGCGCACGCGGTGGCGCTCCAGCATGTCGAGCAGACGCGGCAGCCCGACCAGCGGCCCGTAGGACTGGTGGGTGATGACGCTGGCGCGGGCGGCCACGTCGGGCTGCTCCCACAGCAGACCGGACTCGGCGTCGAGGTCGAAGGTGAAGGACGCCGCAGCGCGAGCCCCACCGGGCCACGGCAGCGGCGGCGGCAGCCGGCTCACCGTCGGGCCGCCGTCTGGACCGAGCGCTGCAGGGCCAGGGCGGTGACCAGCTCGTACGCGACGTTCGCGGCGGCGACGGCGGTGACCTCGGCGTGGTCGTAGGCCGGCGACACCTCCACCACGTCAGCGCCGACCAGTGGTAGGTCGGCGATGCCCCTCAGCACGGCCAGCAGCTCCCGGCTGGTCAGCCCTCCGGCCTCGGGCGTCCCGGTGCCGGGGGCGAAAGCGGGGTCGAGCACGTCGATGTCCACGGAGACGTAGACCGGGTGGTCGCCCACGCGCTGGCGCACCCTGTCGATGATGCCGCGCACGCCGATGTCGTCGACGTCGCGGGCGTGGATGGCGGTGAAGCCGAGCGCGGCGTCATCGAGGAGGTCGGCGCGGTCGTACAGGGAGCCGCGGATGCCGACGTGCGCGGAGCGATCCTTGACCAGCAGGCCCTCCTCCGACGCGCGGCGGAACGGTGTGCCGTGCGTGCAGGGGGCGCCGAAGTAGGTGTCCCAGGTGTCGAGGTGGGCATCGAAGTGCACCAGCGCGACCGGACCGTGCCGACGAGCGAGCGCCCGCAGCGACGGCAGGGCAATGGTGTGGTCTCCGCCGAGCAGCACCACCGACCGTCCGCCGTCACTCAGCTCGTGCACCGCGGCCTCGACCGACGCCAGCGCCTCGGTGAGGTCGAAGGGGTTGGCCGCGACGTCGCCGGCGTCCACCACCTGCGCCAGCGCGAAGGGCGCGGCGTCCTGCGCGGGGTTGTACGGCTTGAGCAGGCGACTGGCCTCGCGGATGGCGCTGGGGCCGAAGCGGGCGCCGGGCCGGTAGGTGACCCCGGCGTCGAACGGCACCCCGAGGACGGCGACGTCGTGGTCGGGCACGTCCTCGCGGCGCGGCAGCCTCGCGAAGGTGGTCAGCCCGGCGTACCGGGGCACCTTCGTCGCGTCGACCTGCCCCACCGGCCGCTGCGCTGTCGCCGTCGCCGTCGCCGTCGCCGTCGTCCCCAGTGAGTCTGCGCTCATGCTCTCCCCCTCGTCGTCCCGCCGTTGACCTGCACGACCTGCCCCACCACGGACCCGAGCTGCGGGTCCGCCAGCAGCGAGACCACCGCGGCGACCTCCTCCGGCGTCCCGATGCGCCGCAGCGGCGTCAGGGCGGCGTAGTCGGCGCGGACCTGCTCGTCGCTGACACCGGCCGCGGCGGCGTCGACCGACAGCTGGGGCGTGTCGATGACGCCCGGCGCGACGGCGTTGACCAGCACACCCCGAGGCCCCAGCTCGCGTCCGAGCGTCTTGACCAGCGCCACCAACCCCGCCTTGGAGGCGGCGTAGGCGGCGGCCTCCGGCCAGCCGGTCAGCCCCCACTCGCTGGCGACGACGACGACGCGACCGCCGCCGCGCCGCTCCATGCCCGGCAGCACCGCCTGGACGAGCGCGAAGGTGGCGCTGAGATTCACGTCCACCACGGACCAGAAGTCGTCGGCGCTCACGGTGGCGGTGGCGCCCATGGTCATGTGGGCGTGGTTGGCGACGAGCACGTCGACGTCCCCGAGGTGCCCGCTCACTTGCCCGACGAGGTCCGCTGCGGCGGCAGGGTCGGCGAGGTCGGCCTCGAAGGCCGCTCCCCCCACCTCCCAGGCGAGCTCGCGCAGGGCCGGCGTCAGGGTGCGGTCGGCGACGGCGACGGTGCAGCCGTCCGCGGCCAGGCGCCGCGCGTGGGCTCCGCCCATGCCACCGGCAGCTCCTGTCACCAGCGCGACGCGGCTCGTGGTGCCGGTCACTCAGATCACCGCCCCGGAGTTGGGGTGGAGGACCTCGCCGACGGCGTAGGTGCCCTCCTCCAGCAGCCACACGGCGCACCGCGCGACCTCCTCGGGCCGCGCGAGCCGCCCGGTCGGCAGCGTGGCCAGGTACTCGGGCGCGCGCCACGGGGAGTCGGGGGCCAGCAGCGGGGTGTCGGTGGGGCCGGGTGCCACGGCGTTGACGCGCACGCCGTGCGGCGCCACCTCGGCCGCAGTGCTGCGCACCAGCCCGAGCACGGCGCCCTTGGCGGCGGCGTAGGCGGCGTCTCCGGGGCCGCCACCGCCGACGGCCAGCTCGCTGCTGATGGCGACGACGGCGCCGGCGCCGCGCTCGACCATGCCGGGCAGCACCGCCTGGAGCACGTGGAGGGCACCGCCGAGGTGCACCCGCAGCATGCGGTGCAGCTGCTCGGAGGTGGTCTGCTCGAAGGGCACGGCGGCGTAGTGGCCGGCCGCGTGGACGGCCGCCACCACCGGGCCCAGCTGGGCGGTCACGTAGTCCACGGCGGCGCGGACGGCGTCCGGGTCGGCGACGTCGACGGCCACGCCGAGCACGCAGGGTGTGCCGTCGGGCAGGCCCGCGCGGTCGAAGCCGGCCACGCGCCACCCGCGGGCGGTGAGCGCCGCGGCGCACGCCGCGCCGATGCCGGAGGCCGCTCCGGTGACCACAGCGACGCGCGGCTCAGCTCCGGTTGTCGTGGCGGTCGTGGCGGGGATCGCGGTGGGGACCGTCGTGGAGGCCGTGGCGCTGGTCACGGCCTCGACCCCTCGTGCGCCACGGTGGTGGCCTCCTCGTCGGGCGTCGCCACGGGGACGATGCCGCGGCGCACCGAGGCGTAGACGGCGGCTCCGACGACGGCGAGGACAGCGACGGCGATCCACACCGACCAGTCCAGCCATCGCTGCTCGTTGACCGGGCGCGGCCAGGCGATGTTGAAGAGCTGGAACAGCGCCCACACCGCGGCCACCACGGACACCGGGAGGGTGGCCCGACCGAGGGTGAAGGGGCCGGGCGTCCAGCCGCGGCGCAGCTGGACCACGACGAAGCCGACGAGCGGGAAGAGGAACGCCACGGAGAACCCACCGGTCGTAAAGTTGATCATCAGGGTGTAGACGTCCCCGGCCACCAGGCTGAGCAGCAGCAGCGCGGCGCCCACGCCGGAGACCAGCAGCAGGGCCGTCGTCGGCTGGGCGGTGCCGGGTGAGAGGCGGGCGAGCACCCGGCCGCCGGGGAGCGCCCGGTCTCGGGCGTACGCCCACACCACGCGGCTGGCGGAGGTCTGCAGAGCCAGGAACGACGCGAGGAAGCCGATGACGAAGAGCAGCTCCACCGGGGTCGCGATGCCCGCGCCGAGCTGTGCGGTGAGCGTGGAGGAGACCGGGTCGGCGTCGTCGCCGGAGAGCACAGCGCCGAGGTCGGGGATGGCCAGGATGATCGCGGCCGCGGAGAACATCACGACGACGGCGATGAGCGTGAGGCTCGCGATGACCGCGCGGGGCACCGCGCGCCGCGGGTCGCGGACCTCCTCGGCGATGGAGCCGGCACTCTCGAACCCGACGAACGAGAAGCCGACGAAGGCCACCGCCACGAGGAACGGGCCGGACAGCGACAGGTAGCCCGCTCCCCCGCCGTCGCCGGAGGCCACGCCCTGCCACAGCACGCTGAGCGGCTGCTCGCGGTGGAAGAGCAGCAGCCATGCGCCCAGCACCACGGAGCCGAGCACCTCGGCGGCGATGGAGGCGGTGAGGAACACCTTGAGCGCCACGCGGCCGACGAGGTTGAGCAGCGTGCCGGCCACGAGGATGCCAAGGGCGATGAGCGCGCGCTGACCGCCGCTCGGGGCTGACATCCCGACAATCGCCGCGAGGAACCCCGCCGCGCCGAGCGCGACGGTGGTCATGGCGATGACGAGCGTCCACAGGTACGCCCAACCGGCGAACCAGCCGTAGCCGGTGCCCAGCAGGCCGCGCGACCACTGGTAGATGGACCCTTCGAGGGGCCACCGGGAGACGAGGACGGCGAAGACGAGCGCCACCAGCAGCTGCCCTGCGAAGACAAGCGGGAACGCCCACCAGAACGCGGGCCCGGCGGTGGTGATGGCCAGGGCGAAGATTCCGTACAGCGCGACGATCGGGCTGATGAAGGCGAACGCGAAGGCGAAGGAGCTCCACAGCGTGAACTCGCGCTTGAGCTCGGTGGTGCTGGTCGGGCCTGCTGGTGGGGCGGTGGCGCTCACGGGAACCTCCTGCACGTGCTCCGGGGATCTCCGGGGGTGGCCTCACCGTGGCGCTGCCAGCTCAGCCGCGACAGCCCCCGCGCCCCGACGTCGTGCGCGTCCCCACGTCGGCGCGGCCGGTTGGAGGAACCTCCAACGACGGCTCCGTGATCAGCGCAGACGGGTCGTAGCGTGCCGGTGTGGTGAGCGGCGGTGGTGGGGCGGACGACGACGCCGGCCCCACCGTGCCCGAGCTCGTCGGAGAGTCCGAACTGGGCCTCGCGCTGCTGCTACCCGGCCCTGCGGGGACGAGGGTGCGCTGGGCGCACACGACGGAGCTGGTGGACCCGTCGGCCTACCTGCGCGGCGGTGAGCTGGTGTGCACGGTCGGGCAGTCGCTCGTGGACGGCGTCGCTTGCGCGTCCTTCGCCGCCGCGGTGGCGGGTGCTGGCGCGGCGGGCGTCTGCTTCGGCACCGGTGACGTGCACCCGGAGGTGCCGGGCGCCCTGGTCGCGGCGTGCACGGACCTCGGCCTCGCCCTGCTGGAGGCCGGACCGGGAACGCCCTTCATGGCGGTCACCGAGCACCTCGCAGCGCTGCGGGTGCGCTCCGCGGTGGCCGACGGGCGTGCCGGGCAGCTCCTCGAGCTGCTCACCGACGGCGCCCTCGCCCCGGAGGCCCTGCTGCCTGCGCTCGTGGACGCGGGCCTGGGCCGCGGTCAGCTGCGGGCCTCGGCGTGGCCGACGAGCACCGTGCGCGAGCTGGCCGCCGCCGTAGCCGGCGCGCCGCACCTCATGGCCACCGAGGGCGAGGTGGTGCTGCTGGTCACCGCTGACGACCTGGACCTGACCGCGGTGGCGGCCGCGCTCGACGTCCCGTGGGGCACAGCCACACCGTCACCGTGGCGAGAGCTGGGCGCGGGTCTGCGGCGCGCCCGCGCGGAGCTCGCCGCAGCAGCGGCCGTCCGCGCCGACGGCGAAGCCGGTGCCGTGCGAGGCCGGGCCACCCTGGCAGCGCTGGTGGCCGCTCAACCACCCGAGGTGCTGACCCCCTTCGTCGACGCGCTCCTGCGCCCGCTCCTGGACGCCGACCGCCGCCGCGACGCGGGGCTGGTGGACACCCTGCGCGCTTTCCTCGCCGCCGACGGGTCGCTGGTGGCCGTGGCCCGCGCTCAGTACCTGCACGTCAACTCGGTGCGCCACCGCCTCACGCGGATCCGGGAGCTGACTGGCACCGACCCGACGACGCTGGACGGCGCCGCCGCCTTCTCGGTGGCGCTGCTCGCCACCCAGCGCCGCCCCTGACCCGTCGCGCTCACTCGCGACGCTTACCACGAGGACGGCAACGAGACCGCGATGCGCGGCGCGCAGGTGGTGACGTACTGCACCACCAGCGGCGGCACTCCGGAGAACTACCCGGAGCTGTGCCGCGAGTGGGTGGGGCCGGGAGCCTTCCTCATCTGTCGACGGCGAGTGCCACCAGCGCCCCATCCCGACGAGCGCAGCGACCAGCAGAGTCAGGAGTCGGGTCCCGGGCATCGGAGCATCCTGCCCCGCCAGATCCTCATCCCGAGCCGCCGGAGGGCGCATCAGCCGCCAATCCCACCTGGGCGGCTGCGTCGAGGAGACGCTGGGCGTAGGTCATGACGACGTCGACGTCGAGCAGCATCGCCGTGGCGAGGTGAAGCGCGTCGAGCGTGCGCAGGAGCGCCGGTCCCGTGCGCCGGGCTCATGCCCGAGTAGGTCCTCCAACGGCTCCGACTCGATCTCGCTGACGACTTGCTTGAGGAGCGCGCTGGAGTCGAGGCAGAGCCGCATCACCGGGTATCGTCGCGGTCGAGGGCGTCGAGGCCGCTCACGCCGCCAGGAGCCTTGTAGCGCCGAAGAGGGCGGCGGTAGGGCGTGCGCGCGGCCTGGAGCCGACCCCCAGCGGCCAGGCGCTCGAGATCGGACGTGGCCGAGGTGGTCGGCTCGGCGACGTCGCGGCCGAGGGAGGCGTCGACTGCAGCGCGTAGGTTCTCCTGCTGCGACCTACCCGACGCGGCCGCACGCTCCCGGAGAGCGTCTTCAGCATCCGGGGTGAGTCGGAGGTTGACGGCCGTCCATCGACGGTATCGACGACGTACCACTCGCGGTACCAGGTGAGCGCCACGGGGAGCCAGCGGTCAGCGGCCGAACCAGGTGCTGGTCACGCGGCGCACTGCAGGGGCGTAGCGCAGCCGCAGCAGCTCGCGGCCGCGGAACAGCGGCGTCTCGTTTCCCGCGCCGTCGACGCTCACAGAGGGGTGAGCGACGGGCCTCACACCCCGGTGGGCCCGTCGGGGGAAGCGGGTCTTGTGAACCTTGGCAACTCAGGCATCTTGGTGGGGTAGCACAAGCCCCAGGCTTGCCGAGCCTGCTCCTGGTCAGGCAGCATCTCTCGGGCGCCGACCCCGGCGCCCGCCAGCAGGGACATCACCTGGGCCAAGTCGGTGGCAGCCGCGAGGTCAAGATCATTCCATAAGCTCGCAAGCACTGCAGCGGCCATGGCGTCACCCGCACCAGTGCTGTCCACAGCGGGCATGCGCCTTCTGGCATCACGTCGGGCTTGCGCGGGTTCACGCTCAACGGGTGATCGGGTCCACCGTCGTAGATCGTGATCTGGTGGGTTGTCGGGCGGACCCTGGCGGCTCCGGGCGGCAGCTCGTCGCCGTCGTCATCGGGAGACTTCACCACCACCACGAGCGGTTCTCGCGCGGCGTTCGCGACGCTCCGCCGCCACTCGAACACTGCCTGAATGGGGCTCAGGTCTCGTCGGAGAGGAATGATCAGAACCTGTGGATGACCGGGCGGGTCGTACCTTCCCGGTGATCTCCACACCCAACGAGAAGAAGATCAGCGTTGCAGCGCTGTT
>NZ_QGDQ01000030.1 GCF_003149145.1 Quadrisphaera granulorum
GACGTTGACGTGGGCGAACGCTGCTCACACCAACGCTGTTGATCTCTTACGAGGGAGGGCGCCCGCGGTGCTCACCTGACTATGACCGCGCCCTGCTCCTCTACCTCGCTTTTCACGGACGCAGGAACGCCATCTCCTTCCTCGGCGACACCGAAGTGACGCTCGAAGACTTGGAGGCCCACCTCGCCAACCGACTCAAGGCCGAATCGTCTACTTCGGAGCCTGCAGCGTCGTCGACGTGCCCGACGAGCAACTCAAGGCGTTCTGCGCGAAGACGAAGGCAAGAGCAGTGGTCGGGTATACGAGCGACGTCGACTGGCTGGAGTCCGCCGCCTTCGACCTCTTCCTTGTCTCGCGCCTCGTCTGGTCGACCAGGATGGACCGGGCCTACAAACACCTCACCCAGCAGCACTCGCAGTTCACCAACCAGTTTGGGCTGAAGATCGTCACGCGGACATGGTCGTCTGCGATGCTGTCGAAGCCATCTACCTGAGCGTTGTCGCGACGTCCCCGTCGTCGCTGGGGAACCCGTCTTGGAGTGCCAGCGCTTTGATTCAGCGGCTCGCGCGGACGTCAAACACGCCTCGGTCCAGCACCAGCCGCGCTCCTGCTGCGTCCGCCTGCCGCTCGCTGAGGGTTCGGCGCGACAGCCGCTCCGGCAGCAGATCGGCAAACTTCAGCTGCTTCAGTGCCTCGTCGGAGACCTCGGTCGTCACCCCGAGTGCCTCGATCCGCTGCCGAACGCCAGCCATCGCGGCCGTGAGCGCCCCGGCTGTCGTTTCGGGAGCCAGCCGTAGGTAGCGGTCATCCACCTGCGACACCTCCTCGACGACGCCTGAGACCGCCAACGCGCTCAACAGCGTTAGGTTCGCCCGAGCGCCCGCCCAGGTCCACCACCGCAGCTGCTCGCCGTGCCACTCTCCTACCGCGCTGGCCCTCGGGTCGACGGCGACAGCGAGCTGTTCGCGCACCACGGCGAGTCGCTCCGTGGCCCTGCGGCTCAGGACGACGCCCCGCGGCTGGGCCCCGAGCAGCACGCGGCGCATCGCGTCGGTGAGGGCGAACGACAGTGCTCGTGCTCCGCCGGACCATCGAGAGGAGCCGACGCGGTCGGTCGGCTCCACGTAGGCGCGCCGCCGGCCCCAGTCGAGGTGCGTCAACAGCCACGAACGCCCGCCGAGGGACAGCACCCGGGGGCCTTCGACGGAGCGCGTGAACGCCAGCTGATCGAGGGTTCCGATCTCCAGCCGGCCGTGCAGCACGGTGAACTGGGGATCGGCGGTGAAGGCCGACAGCAGCTCGAGAAAGTGCCGGTGCCCATAGCGCCGCTCGGCCTCCCTGCCGACGAACAGCATCCCGCTGTCGCTGTCCAGGTAGCCGCGTTCCAGTAGGCCGTCGGTGATCTCCGCTAGTTCGTCGGCGCCTGCCAGGGGAAGACCGCCGAGCGCCGCCGGCCATGTCGTGCGCCCGACTCTTCCGTCCTGCAAGCACAGCGCGAGCAGCTGCTGTGCCGCCAAGTGCCGAGGCGACGGCGGTGGGGTGACGGGCTCGACGTAACCCTCGCTCCAGAGCAGCAGCAGGGCCACCGCTCGCAACAGCTCCTCGTCGGTGGTGGCCAGGAAGAGCATGGAGCGCGAGCTGCCCGCGCGGCGCCCGGCGCGTCCCAGCCGCTGCAAGAACGACGCGACCGTCGTCGGCGCTCCCAGCTGCAGCACCCGGTCAAGGTCGCCGACGTCAATGCCCAGCTCTAGCGTGGACGTCGACGTGATGACGCAGTCACGCGCTTCGGCGAAGGCGGTCTCGGCGCGCCGCCGCTCATCGACCGACAGCGACGAGTGCGACACGAAAGTCTCGGTGCCTCGCTCGCGCAGCGCTACCGCGAGCTGCTCCACGGTGCGGCGAGAGTCCGCGAAAACCAGTCGCTTCTCGCCGTGGTGTAGGGCCGCGACCACCGTGGCCGCGTTGGGCACCGACCCGACGAAATCCACCTGGAGGTCTGGAGCAGCCGGAGCGGTGGCGGCAGGCGGTGCCACGACGGTCGCAGGACGGGTGCCTCGGCCGCTTCCCTGCAGCCACGCGAGGAGCTCATCGGGGTTGCCCACCGTCGCGGACATTCCGACGCGCTGCACCGACCGCCCCGCGACCCTAGACAACCGCTCGAGGACGGCAAGCAGGTGCCACCCGCGGTCGTCGCCTGCGAAGGCGTGGACCTCGTCGACGACGACGACGCGAAGGTCGCCGAACACACGGCGGTGGTCGACCCGCGTGGAGACGAGCATGGCCTCCAGCGACTCCGGCGTCGTCAGCAAGAGGTCCGGAAGGTCCTCCAGGAGGCGACGTCGAGTGCCCGCCGTCGTGTCTCCGTGCCACAGGCCTACACGCCGCCCGGTCCACGACGCGTACCCGGCCAGGCGTGGCTCGAGGTTGTTGAGCAGCGCCCGGAGCGGGCAGACGTAGAGCACCGACAGGCCAGTCCACGCCTCGCCGGCCATCCGGGACAGCAACGGCAGCACCGTGGCTTCGGTCTTGCCACCGGCAGTCGGCGCGAGCAGCAGCGCGTCGTGGCCCGCCACCAGCGGCGTGATCGCCGCTTGCTGGAGCGGGCGTAGCGCCTGCCACCCCAGGGTGTTGACTAGGTGGTGCTGGACGACGGGGTGGAGCTCCTCCACCTCAGAGGTCCAGGTGGACGTCGTCGACCGATCCGGCCGCGGATCCCGCGGCTTCCCGCTCGACGTCCGAGAGCTCCGCTACGCCGACGGTGAGGGCGTAGTCACGCCGCGGGTCGAAGTCCTCAAACTGGTCGACTCTGTCGAGCACCTCACCCACGAGCTTCTTGAGGAAGACGCGGGGCGCCACGCCGACCCGGCCTCCGAGCTGCCCGGTCACGGCACGAGCCAACGTGGCCACGTAGGCGTCGTCCACCACAGCGCGCACCCGGTCGCCCGCAGCGGCGCCGTCGGCGAAGAGATCGCGCACCCTCGCGCCCAGCGCCACGAGCCGCTCCTGGGTGAAACCCGGCAGCCGGAGCTGAACCGCGCGCGGGTTGTCGAAGCGCGCGTCGGTGGTGAAGTCGGTGGCCAGCCGCTGGGCCAGTGGAGCGAGCCGCGCGACACCGCTGGGCCCGTCGAAGAACGCCGGAGTGCCGGTGACCACGAGGTAAAGACCGGGGTAGCGACCGGCGTCGACCTCGTCGAGCAGCTGCCGCAGCGCGTTGAGCGCCTTGTCTCGGACGTCACCGCGGACGCGCTGCAGGGTCTCGACCTCGTCGAGCACGAGGAGGAGGCCGGGGTGACCGGCGTCGCGGAGGACGGTCAGCAGCCCCTGCAGGAACCCCATGGCTCCGAAGTGGTCGAGCTCCCCGCGGATTCCTGCGGCGCGCTTGGCCGCGGCCGCCACGTGAGGCTGCCCGCCGAGCCAGGCGGCAAGTGCGTCGGCGCTCGGTGAGTCGCCTTCGGTCACCGCCCGGTGGTAGCCGCGCAAGGCCTGCGCGAAGGCTGGGGTGCGCGCGGAGACGGCAGCGAGACGGGCCTCCAGCAGCCTGTCGACAGCCTCAGCAAGCGCCGGTGAGTCCGTCGGCAGATGCGGGGACGCCGCGAGCGCGTCGGCCTGCAGCGTGTAGAGCCAGGAGTCGAGCACAGCTCGCAGGGCACTGGGCGGGAACGATGACGTCCGCAACGCCTCACCGATGCGCCGGTACACCGTCTCCAAGCGGTGGAGCGGGGTCTCGGTCTCGGAGATCTGCACTTCGGCGACGGCGAGGCCGCGACGCATCGCCCGCTCCGCGAGCCACCTGGTCATGAAGGTCTTGCCTGCGCCGTACTCACCGCGGACGGCCTTGAACGCAGCGCCCCCACCCTCGACGGCATCGAGTTCGGCGTCCAGCGCCGGCGCGAAGCGCTCGAGGCCGGTGGCGAGCAGGTCGAGACCCGCGGCCGGGACGGTCCCGCGTCGAAGGGCGTCGAGCACCTCCCGACGCCGTCGGGGCGACACCGACGGTGAGGATGGCGAAGCCGTCACGAGCCCAGCTCGAACTGCTCGCGCAGCAGTGCCTCGTCGAGCACGAGCGTCGTCCCGTCGACGTCGAGGCGGAGCGCCTCGTACCCCTCGAGGTTCAGCAGCTGCTGCACCTGCCGCACGGGTCCCAGCACGACCGCCTCCGGCACCGCGAGGAGTCTCGCGACGTCGACCAGCAGCAGCCGCTGCCCAGGTGTGTCTACGAGCGCCGCGACGAGGGCCGCCACCAGCTCCGGCGTCACAGCGCTGCGCCGCGCCGAGTCCACCTGAGCAGCGAATGCCGCACTGTTCAGCAGCCTTCGCGCCACGTCAGCACCCCTGGCGGACGCCTGGGGAGTTGCCGCCGGAGTTGCAGGCGCCGGCTGCGTGCTCCAGCTGAACAGGTGTCCCTCGTCGGTGGGCTCCAACGCAGCGACCGGCTCCCCGACGGCCGCACCGGTAGGCACCGGGGCAGGCGTGACCGCCAGGGTCACCGGACCCGTCCACCACGCGGGCGCCTGCGGCCCCGCCAGCCGTAGCGCCACCTCGGCGGGCAGTCCCGTCGGCACCACACCGGGGACGAGGACGACGACGGGGATCACCGCTTCCGCGGGCGACCCACCGCCGTGGTAGCCGGCTTTGAGGGGACCGAACCGCACGCGCTCGTCGACGGCGAGCACCGCCCGACCGCCGTGGAGCAGCACACGCCGGCCACTGACCAGCACCTCCCCCTTGCCGGCCGGCTCGGCGTCGCTCCGGGAGCGGCCGCTGGAGATCGAGGCGTATCGGCGCTGCTCCCCAAGGCGTCGCTCGATGACGTGTCCGTGGTCGCTGGTCAGCACCACGACGCGGCCGCGCTGCTGCGCGAGCTGCAGCAGCGGAGCGAGGTGTTTGACCGCGTCGGCGTCCCAGGTGGTGCCGCCGGGGTCGGAGCGGTCGAGGGCGTCGTCGACGGCGTTCAGCACGCACGCCACGAGCCTCGTGCCGGCGGTGTCCTCAACGGCCGCCCGCACGTCGTCGGCGACAGCGTGACCCTCGCGTGAGCTGTCGAGCCCCTTCTTGTGGATCAGCCGGGAGGAGACACCGGCGGCGCGCGTGAGGGCCTGGAACGCCTGGCGCTCCGTCTCCTGGGTCCCTTCGCGCAGCTCTCCACTGAAGAGCGAGGTCCGGCTCACCTTGGTGAGGGTCGGCAGCACGGCCAGGGTCGACGCGCGTCGCGCCTGGCCCGGCAGCACAGCCTCGGCCCACCCGCTGGTGCGGCTGGTGGTCAGGTGCTCGACCAGTTGATTGGCGATCGCGGCGCTCATGCCGTCGAGGACGAGCAACAGCACCCCGGACTCCACCTGCGGCGCCGCTGCCAGCGGCAGCACCACGTCGTGCAGCAGGTCCTCGACGTGCCAGACGCCGCCGTGCGAGCGACGGGTCCCAGGGCCAGTATCCGGGGGGTCGTCGAGAGTGTGAACCGCCAAGGCCTGCGCGAAGGTCTCGTCAGCGGCGGCGCGCCGGCTGCGGACACGGTGCAGGAGCGCCTCGAATGCGGTGTCGAGCTCGGGGTGGCCGGTGCCGCCGGCGAGCACGGCGACAGCGGTGTCCACCCACGCGTGCTCCGTCGTGTGCCGCGAAATGTGCTCAGCGAGCGGCGAGCCGGAGCCTGACGGCTCCGGGGTGGCGAGCCAGCGCCACAGCCTCACGGCTGCTTCCATGGCGCGCAGGCGCACGTCATCGGTGGCGTCCGCCAGCTGATGGCTGCGGACCGTCACCCAGGCGGTCTCGACGTCACCGCTCGTGCCGTCGCCGGCCCGGCGCAGTGTCTCCGCGAGCACGACGAGGCGTGCGTCGAGGCCAGCACGCAGGACCGGGGAGCGCCCAGCCAGACCCTCGGCCTGCACCCTGCGCAGCAGCTCGTCGGCGCGGGCGAGCACACGACCGGCGGCAGCAGACCGGGCGGTCACAGAGGCGGCGACGACCTCCGACCACGCCGTGAGCTGCGGTGGCGCTGGTACGGGCGTTCCGAGCCATGCCTCAGCGCGGATGCGCGCCGCGGCCGCGACTTCTCGCTCGGCGGTCGAGGCCGAGCCATCGGCGAGCGCGGCCGCCACGGTCCCCATGACGAGTCCCCAGGGCGCGAGGTCGCTGACCTGGCCCGTCCGCAGCAGGTGCTCGACGGGGCCGCGGACGCCAAGTGCGGCAGCTGCGAGCCACTGCAGCACGGCGTCGGTGAGGACGTCGCCCGCCAGCTCTCGCAGGTCGGCGATGCGGGGGACCGCATCCGGCCGTGTCGACCACTCCAGCACCGCGGCGAGGTCCGGTGATCCGCCGGACCAGCCGAGGTGCTGGACGGCGACTGCTGCGAGGGCATGGTCGCGAGTGAGCACGCCGCCTCGTGCAGCGGGCCACCCGTCCACGGAGGTCGCGGTGAGCAGGCCGAGCGCGAGGTCGCGGGCGCCGGCACCCCCCGTGAGCGTGGGGTCAATGCCCGTGGCGGAGAAACTGTGGCGCACGGCGTCCCAGGGGTCTGGCGTGCGCAGTCGGTGCCCCACGAGGTGGGTGAGCACCCCGGCGCCGAGGTCCAGTTCGTCGCGGTCCGTGAGCAGCACCAACCAGCGTCCACGGCTCCGGCCCAGGAGCGCCTCGCGGACGGCGAGCGTCGAGCGGCACGCGACCACCCGCACCGGGACGCCCTCGTGGTTGAACGTCTCCGGCCCTGCCCACGACGGCGACGCGCGCACACCGAGCACGCCGTCGACGTACTTATGGCGGCGAGCGTCGTCGAGGAGCGCCCGGATGACCGGCAGGCGGACGGTCGACCGCCCAGGCGCCGCATCCGTGATGGTGGTCACGGCTCCAACCGCCAGTCGATCACCAGGTCGCCGTCGGCGCTGCCGGCGAGCACCTCAGCGAGTGCGTTGCTGATTTCCCGAGGCGTCGATCCGCGCGGCACGCGCACCGACCCACTGGTCTGGCCGGGCCGAGGGCGGGGTGTCGGTCCGGTCGGTCCCACGGGGACAGGAGGACGGAGGTCGCGAGGCTCCTGGCCCCGCTCCAGCCAGGCGAAGATCTGGTCCGAGGCCTGGCCGAGCTGCGGGGCGACGGGCAACGAGAACTCATCGCTGGCCATGGCCTTGCGCAGATCGTCGAGGATGCGCTGCGCCTCGCGCGCCCGCGAGCCGTCGCCTGCCGCGCCCTCGCGGAGCGGACGCAGACGAGACCACGTCCAGCTGCTGAGCGCTGCGGTGACGGAGGAGGCCGTCGACATCGAGCGGGCCGCCGCCGTGTCGTCAGCGGCGGAGTCCACCTGGGCCAGCACCTCCACCAGTCTTACCGGGGTCGCTGCCCTGGTCAGTCGCTCGACGAGCGCCAGGGACCTGCGGGCGGTCGCCAGACGCTTGGGCGCTGGGCCAGCATCGCCCTGCGCCTCGTCAGAGGTGTCGAGTCCCAATGCCGTGTACGCGTGCTCCACCGCCGGAATCAGGCCGAAGATGCGCGGCATCTCGCTGAGTGCGAGGTGCACCTGCTCAGCCCAGGCATTGAGCCTGCTGGCGGTCAGCCGCGGTGGTGCCACCACCCCGAAGAGAACAGCGGCCCGGTGGGTCGCCACAGCCCAGTCGGCGTCGCTCGGCATCGCTTGGGTCCGGAGCTCGTACGTCGGCTGCAGCGCGCCGGGGCGCGGGACCACCGGACCGCCGTGGTTGCTCCACGCCCGTTGGCGCAGCGCCGCCCACGCCATGATCACCAGGTCGGCGACCTCCGGGCGCAGGCCCCATGCCGGCTCGACATCCGCGATCCAGTTACGCAGCTGCGCGACTGTCACGGGGTCGGTGTCGGAGACGCCGGCGCGCGTCGCCGCCCGGGTGATCTCGGCGGCCCAGGGGCGGAGGTACTCGTCCCCGAAGAGGAAGTGCGTCTCCGCTGCCCTGCCGACGCCCAACGCGTCAGCCACCCGCCGCGTCTCAGCGATCTTCCCTGTCAGAGGGACTCGCCCGTCGGGGTCTGCCACCGCCCGCTCGACGTGCTCGTACACCGCCACCAGCTCAGCCACGGTGACGGGCCGGTCTGCCGGCTGGAACAGGGGGTGCTTGGGGTAGGTGTGCGACCACGCCTGGTCCAGGAGCGCGGTGAAGGCGGCGCGCAGGTCGGCGCCCACGGGCGGCTGCGGCCTGAACGAAGCCGAGAGGCTGACGAAGACCTGCGTGTGCCCAGCGTCGTCGATGACGGCGGTGGCGTTCGGCGCTGCGGCGCCGTACGCCACCTGCACCACGCCCTGCAGGTCCGCGCGGCGCGCGGCGCGCTCGGTCTCGAGGTGCGTCTTGGCGGTGAGCCGGTCGGCCTCGGAGAGGTGGTCGGCGTGGGCTGTGAAGCGCTCCCCGTTGCCGCTGAGCAGCCACTCGAGGATAACGAGGCGGCGGAGCTCACGCATGCGGTCGTCGGTGAGGAAGCGCGGCAGCCACACCAGGGTGTTCGTGTCGAGGCCCTCGTCACGGAGGCGCTCGACGCGGCTGAGGTCCTCGGCGGCGGAGTGGCCGGCGTCGTCGAAGGGGTGGTCGATGACCAGCCGCCAGGTGCCTTCGCGCGCCGTGAAGTGGTCGCGGGTAAGCCAGTCGGTGTCGCGGACGTTGCCGAAGACGACGTCGACCTCGCGCTGCGAGCCGCGCCACACGTGGGTCTGGCGGATGGCTCCGTACATGTCGGGCACGCTTTCCGCCAGCCCCAGGGCCTCGCGAACCAGCTCGCGAAGCAGCTCGCGGCGGCGGCCCTCGTTGTCCTCCCCTGCGGCGCGCTGGACGATCGACTCGGAGTCGACATCAGAGAGCCGGACGGCGATGACGGGGTTGCGGCCGTCTCCAGTCACGGTGATCTGCGGGACGTCTCTGGCCCACTCACGCACCTTGGTGAGCACCACGCCCACCTCGCCACCAGGGAGCATCGTGGTGATGGATCCGTGGTTCAGCGAGGCGAGGCGCGAGGCGGTGAGTTCCTTGAGCGCCGGGACGTTGGGGGCAACAGCCGCCAGCAGCAGTGTCTTCACCAGACGGTCGTCAGTGAGGTAGCCGCCGGGCAGCGCTGCGGGCTCGGCAAGGTCGTGAGGTGTCAGACCGTAGCGACGCAGCAAAAGTGGCTGCAGCTTGTCCGCGTACAGCGCACCGGCCGCGGCGAACTTGGCGGCCACGCTGCTGTCGAGAGCCTCGCTGCCGGTCACGACGTCGTCGAAGATGTCGCCCACAGGGATGACCTCGTCGACAGTGAGAATCTCGCGGCGGTCGACGAGCATCTTCTGCATGACCTTCAGCGCGGTGCGCTCGCGCTGCATGACGCTGGCGAGGGAGCGCAGCGTGGAGACCAGCGCCGGTGAGAACGGATAGGTGAGGCGGAACGCTGCCTCGTCGGCGCCGCGGTGGCGGTCGTCAGTGTTGACGCCGTCGAGCAGCACGCTCCACACCGCGGGCCGGCGCTCCAGCGCGGCGAAGGCATCGTCGAGCACCCGCTCCCCCTCGGGGCCGCGGCGGCGCAGCACCCGCTGACGGGCGACGTACGGGAGGTTGTCGTCACCGAGCTCGATGGTGGCGAAGCGCCCCTCCTGGTGGCGGAAGGCGCGGTCCAGCGCCTCCTGCTCCGCGCCGGTGACGCCGGAGTCGGTGAACCACTTGCGCAGGTCCACCTGCCGGGCCACGAAGGAGACGAGCGGCACGGCGCGGGTACCAGTGGAGCTCTCCACCAGCTTGGTGATCTTCTGCACCTCGCGGCGGAAGAAGACCGGGTCGCGCACGGCGTTGGTGAGCCACAGCACCAGCTCGTCGAGGAAGAGGACGACGCCGTCGTAACCGAGGCTCTTGGCGTGCCGGGCGATGGCGTCCAGACCCGACTCGAGGTCGACCCACTCTGCCTGACGCGTGTAGGAGCTGAAGAACACCTTCACGAGGTCGGTCACCAGCTGCTGTCGCTCGGGCGCCTGCGGGGAGGCAGATCGTGCCGCCTGATAAGAGCCAGCTGTCCAGGCCTGGGTCTGGAGCAGTGCACCCCACACGCCACCGGCTGCCCCCGCGGAAGCGCCCGCCGGGCCGAATGACCCAGCGCCGGAACCGTTGAGCGCGGCGAAGAATCGCTCGTCACCGAGCAGCTGCCGCTGGCGCTCGGCGTCCACGAGGATCTGCTGGCTCTCGTGCAGCGGCGCGAGCGGCGCCTCCGGGTGCAGCTGCGACATCTGCCGCTCGTAGCCGGCGAAGATCGCGTGCTCCACAGACGGCGCGGCCAGAAAATGGAAGGCCAGTGGCAGCAGCTTCGCCTCACGCAGCGCGGCGTCGTGCTTGGCGACCACCGGCTGCAGCTCGCGCTTGTCCCGCGCCGTCGCGTCGTGGCGCAGCAGCGCGTGGAGCACGGCCATGAAGTGGCTCTTGCCTGACCCGAAGGAGCCAGTGAGGAAGGCAGCGCGGCTGGTGCCGGTGGTCAGGGCATCGGCGACGATGCCCAGCGCACGGTCGAAGGACGCGACCAGCGGCTCGGTGACCACGTACTCCTCGATGGCCCGCCTGCTCGCGGCGCTGGCTGCGGCGTCTGCGCTGCCCCCACCGACGTTGTCGGTGAGGCGCAGCACATAGTCCTCGGCGAGCGAGCGCTCGGGGATCTCCAGGACGTCCTTGAGGAGCATGGGAAGGGTCAGGCCTTTCGGGGTGCCCGCCCGCGGCGGGGCGGTTCGGGTCGCCAGGCGGCGAGGTCGTCGAGAGTGGCGCCGACCTGGGCCATGCGTTCGGTGAGCTGGTTGGCGACGAACTCGGCGGGGCTGACGCCGTAGGTCGGGTCGAGGTCGGAGTGCCACTGGCGCACCCACGGCAGCAGCTCGGCGAGCCCCGCGACGAGGGGCGTGAACCGTGACTCAGCCCAGCCCTCCTCCTCACGAGCCTGCAGGACGACGGCGATGGCGAGCGCCTGCTGGGCGTGGTCCCACCCGGCCCAGCCGAGCAGAGGCGTCGGGTCGGTCTCGCGACCCGCTCCGGGATAGGAGATGAACCGCTCCTTGGGCACGTCGAGCTTGCCGCGCGCCTGCCAGTACGAGCCGCGGACGAAGTCAGCGGAGGTGTACTTCGGCGGCACGGGGATCACGCCGACGTCCTCGCCCGCGTCCTCGCGGCGCTGCAGCGCCCAAGTTTGCTCCCACGCCTCCCGCTTGCGCAGGCCGGAGTCCTTGTAGCGCATGGCCGCGAGGTAGGGCACCGCCTCGCCGGCGAGCAGTTCTGCAAGAGCGCGGACGACGTCGACGTCGCGCTGCCCGCTCCACAGCTCCAGCACGCTGACCAGGTCGCTGTCACGGCTCACGCGGTCAGCGAGCTGCGCGACGGACTGCGGCTGCGGCCGGCCCTGACGATCGAACCACAGCGCGCGGTCCTCCAGCCGGTCGAGGAGCCAGTCGCGCAGCGCGGCGGTCTGCTGCTTCTCCCACGGCTCGGACGCCCACCGGCGCTTGTACTCAGGCTTCTCCAGCAGGCGGATGTGCGGGTTGCTCTCGATGGCGTCGAGCCGCCGCTGCACCACCCGCCGGTAGGCGGCCGGCCAGTGCTCGGGGATCTCGGTCATGGGCTTGGACCCGTGCCTGGCGAACCACGCGGTGGTCTCTTCGCCTGCAGCCACGCGGCGAGCGAGCGCGATCTCAAAGGCTCGCTCCCCTAGCGACACCTCGGGTACCTCTTCGGCATAGGTGAGGTCGTCGTCGAGAATCCCGTAGAGCCGGTAAACCTCGAAGTCGAGCTCTTCCTGCTCGGCCACCATGAGCCGGCGCGTAGCTTCGTACTCCTCGCGCGCGAGTTTGAGCGGCAGCGCTTCAGGCACCTCCCCCTTAGCAACGGCGGACGGCGTCAGCGACGTCAGCCGCCGCGCAAGGCCATCAATAAGATGGCCTTGACGGAGCGGGAAGTCTACCGGCAGGGGATACTCTTGGAGAGTAGTTCCGGTAAATTCATACCGCTCTTCCCATGCCTCGTCTTGCATACCCCTACCGTTGCCACCCCCCGCCTTGTTCTGACTATTCTGTTTGAGCCAGAAGCACGCCGCCGAAGAGTTAAGTACAGCTAGCAATGCTAGATGGTGCCCTTCGGTCGAACGTGCAGGCAACTTGATAACTGGCGCCGACTGCTTAAATACCCTCCCTCCGCGATCTAGAACGAAATGGTTGTGCGTGGCCACGAATGCGAAGGTTATTGACAACGGGGTGGAATACCTTGCCGCCACCCAGCGGTACCACAGCCACCACGGTGCACCCGATTCTGCTCGCGTCTCGCCACCAAACCCCGTGATGTTGTTCAGGACGGCCTTGAGCGGCCACTGCCGGCGAAGCCAGCTCTTGTGGCCATTGGCAGTTGTGAGACATCGGTCGGGGAGGATTGGCGTGAACGAGGAGAAGCCAGGGCTATTGTCCCAGTCGCGAACGAACTCCCCAATGACGACCTCGCGGACATACTTGGCGGGGATTCCCGCCCGCACCAATGAGCGACCTGACGCAAAGAAGGCGTCATCGGCCCCAGGGAAGCTGGCGAAGCCAATCTTCCCAAGGATTACATCGCCCAGTGTCGACGCGGAATTGGCCATCAGGTGCCGGCCAAGGAGATTGGCGCCGCCTCCAGTGAGGCTCCACGGATGCCGCAAGAATGTGCGTCGCGGAGCTTCGACCACCGACACCCATTCGTCGGTCCAGCCCGGGGTGCCCATATGCTCAACGATCGAGCTCCAGACGAACCCCTCCTCCGGCGCCGACGGGCGGCCGGGCTCACCGCGGATACCGAGAACTGCGCGGACCGTGTCGCCCACCGGGCGCTGCGGACGACCGACGAGGATGACCGTCGGAGTTCCGTGCCCTGGGATGTAGGCGCCGGAGGTGTCGATCACCAGTCGGAGGTCCTGCTTCGCCAGGAACTCCTCGATGAGCGGAGCACCAAACTCGCGCTTCATAAAAGAATTTGACGTGATCTGACCAACCCACCCGGCAAGCTGCGTATCGGTGGCACGCCTCGCAAGCCCAAAGAAGCACTCCATGAAGGGAACCGTCAGAGCGTACTTCCCCTTGCACATCGGATAGAGCTTTCGATATGCCTCGTTGAGCGCCTTATCCTTCACTGTGATGTATGGCGGGTTGCCCACGACAGCGTCGTACGAGCCGGGGGTAAGGATCCTGTCAAGCGCAGCAGTGTCCTCGTGCGCATAAACGTGCAGACCCTCGTAGTGCACTTGAGTCTGCGGCGCGGCGTAGATGAGGGTGTCGCCAACCGCAAGGTTCGTCGTCAGTGCGGGAGCCGTCTCCAGCGATGTTAGCCCACACTCCTTCAGCGCGGCGAGAAGTAGCCGGAACCGGGCAATCGCCACCGCGAACGGGTTGATGTCCACACCGAAGACGCCGTCCAGCGCCTGCTGCACGCGGGCCTGCAGCTCCAGACCTGGCGCTTTGCGGTGCCAGCGGTCGAGAAGCCTGCGGAAACCGCCGAGCAGGAAGTGTCCCGACCCGCAGGTCGGGTCGATCATCTTGAAGCCGTCGAGCGGCCGCTCGGCCAGTGCAGGCTCCAGCGTCCGGTCAAGGATGAATTCCTCCACAAACTCCGGTGTCTGCAGGAGCGCGTACGTGCTCTTAGCGTGCTCGGACAGGTCCTGGTAGAGATCTCCGAGGAAGCGCGTGTCCGGGTCGGCGTCGGCCAGGTCATGCACGAGGGCGCCGTCGTCGTCGCGCGACCGCCAGAAGTCCAGCATGCGGCCCGCTGCTCCACCGGAGATGGGCAGCAGCCGGAACGGCGCTCGGGCGTCGACCAGCGCCGCCGTCGGCGGCAGTGACCCGAGGTGGGCGAACGCCTGCTCCAGCCATTCCCGGTCGGTGTGCTCGGGGTGGGTGCGGAAGTAGGCGAGCTGGTCGTCGAGGGCGTCCTGCCGGCGCGGGCCGGGGCCTGTGATCCATGTAGGAGTCACCAGCGCGTTGTCCTCGCAGAAGCGGACGAACACCGTGGTGAGCACCCAGGACACGGCAACCTGCGTGATGCGGTCGTCGCGCCACGCGCCCCAGGCGCCCGCGGTGCGCTGACGCCGAACAGCGTCGTGGTGCTCGGCCTGCCAGGCCGCACGTCGTTCGTCGTCGCGGTCCAGTTGCTCGCGCAGGTCGTCCTCGAGCTGCAGCACCAGCCGCTTGAGGTCTTTGGTCAGCGTCGGGGTGGCCGTCATGCCGTCACTCCTGTCGTGCCGGCGGCGCGCTGCCGCAGCCACTCGTCGTCCACGGTGAGGTACTGACCCGGCGCTGCCAGCGGCAGCGGGGTCCTGTCGATGACCGGTCCTCGCTGGATCGACAGCTGCGGCACGAGCACCCAGACGGCCTGGCGGCGGCGCGCCGACAGGTCGCTCCAGCGACCGAGCGAGGCCAGGTGCCCGTAGCGGGCCAGCGGGGAGACGTCGGTGAGCAGCACTGCGCGGGAGCCCTCCGCGCCGACGTCCATCGCCCGCTGGACGGCCGCCTCGACTCCGGGGAGCGCCTGCGTCACCAGTGCGGCGAGACCCTGCTGGTCGATGCTCCCCGGGGTCGCGGCATCGGCTGCCTCGACGGTGTCCCACGGCACGCCGAAGCGCTGGGCTGCCTCACGCATGCAGGTCAGCAGCACCTCGGTGACGTCCACGACGTCGACGGCGCCTCCGTCTGCCGGTGTCCGCGCCTTCATCGCAGCCAGGACCTCGCTCACGCGCTGCCCAGCGACTCCAAGCGCCAAGAACGAGCGAGCCGCGATGCTCTCGGCCAACCGGCGGTCGACCTGCCCGTAGCCAACCGCGGAGACGACAGGAACGCCCGTGACGGTGGCCGCCCGCGAAGCGAGTCCTGTCGTGTCACCGACCTGGGTGCGAGCGCGGAAGCCGTGCTCGGCCTCGTCCCACACCAGGTCGAGCCCCGCCTCGCGCAGCAGCGCCTCCAGGTGGGCGCGGGACGTCGGCAGAGGAGGAAGGGCCGGGAAGCGTGCACGGAACCGTGCGACCACCTCCGTCGGGGGGAGCCGTTCGCTGCCCTGTGCTCCTGCCAGGGCGAGAGCGAGCGCCGTGGTCGTCGGCAGGTCGAGGCTGTGTAGGTCGCCGCTACCGCTACGGCCAACACCGCTGCCGACCAGGCTCGCCACCGCGACGCCGAGCGTCACCAGTCGTCCGGCATCGCCGAGCAGCGGAGCCTCGGGCTCGAGCGCGGTGGCGGCGACCTCACGAAGCTCGCGCGCAGCGCGAACCTCGGGCACGAGCACCTCACCGGCGGCCACCGAGCGCGCAACGATCTGCGCCGTCGCCTGCCCTAAAGCGTCAGCAGCGTCGAGGAAAGCGGCGTCGGTGCCCAGCAGGGCGATCCGCCCGCCATGGCGGCGGCTGACCACGGTGGCGACCGCCGCGTCGTCAGCCTGCGCCTTGCTGAACGCCGCGAGCCTGTCGACGGCGAGGCGCAGCAGCCCGCTCGCCACGCGCCGGTCCGCCACCGACGGCGGCCCATGGCTCGCCGTCGGCACGAAGCGGGCCAGCACTGCGTCGGTCAGCTCCGAGACGGTGGCGACGCCGCCCGCAGCCGCCAGGGCGTCGCGCACGGCGCCAGCGACCCCGTCGAGGAGCGCGCGGCTCGGGGCGTGGCCCGCCCAGTCGTTCTGGAAGTCGGCGAGGTGCTGACCGGCACGGGCACGGGTCACGTCCAGCGCGTCCGCCAGCTCCTGCTGGCTCGCGAAGGCGTCGAGCTCGCCCTCCGCTCCGAGCACGAGGGCCGCTGCCTGCCGTCGGCTACCACCGCGGCCACCGAGTGCCTCCAGCAACAGCTGGCAGGCAGCCTGCAGCGTGACGCCGGCGCTCGGTCCTGCAGCCCCGGCGGGCGGAGCCGGCCGCCCCCCAGCGGTGACATCGGCGAGCAGCCGCTTGCGCCACGCGCTCGCCCGGCTCTTGACCTCCTTGCGGGTGGCCTCGGAGACGCCCCTGAGCCGGTTGAGGCCCACCGGGTCGACAGCCACCAGGTCACCCACGGTGAGCACGTCCAGCTGCTCCACAGCGGAGAGCGCTCGTGCCGACAGTCCCGCCTCAGCCAGGGGCGTTGACGGTTGGGCGGCCTCGGCGCGTGCATCGGCGTCGTCGGGGACGGTCTTGGGCACCGGAGCGAACAGCGCGCGCCATGCGGCGAGCATGTCGGCGGCGGTGTCGTGCCGCTGAGCGGTGTTGCGGGAGAGTGCGCCGCGGAAGAACTCGACCATGCCCGCAGCGACGGCAGGGTCGAAGGCCTCCGCGGTGAATGTAGGGATGTCGACCCCGGGCGTCGAGCCGGCGTCGGAGCGCCCGTCGCCGTACACCGGCGTCGACCCCGTGGCCATCTCGAAGAGGACGACGGCAGCGGCGTAGCGCTCAGCTGCGGAGTCGAATCGGTCGCGCCCTCCAGTGCCGAGGAACGGATCGAGGTAGGGCGGCGTACCAGCCTGCAGCGACGTGGCCGCGGCTCGCGAGAGCGAGAAGTCGAACAGCACCAGATGCGGGCCGCGGTTCCTGGGCTCCCGGATGCCGAGGTTGGCCGGCTTGAGGTCTCGATGGTCCACGCCCTTGCGGTCGAGGGCGACGAGCACTTCCAGCAGCTCCGACCCCCAGCCCTCGAGCCGGTCGAGCGAGAGCCGGCCCCGGCGGCTCAGTTCATCGGCCAGGGTGCGTTCGCCGGCGCTCTCCAGCAGGAGCGCCCGGCGCCCCCCAACCTGCAGCGGCCCCTCCAGGAGGGTGACCACGCGCGGGTGGTCAAGGCTGCGCAGCACCTCGGCCTCGTCGGCGAGTCGTGCGGCCGCGGCATCGTGAAGCGCCACCTTGAGCACGCGCCGCACCGGCGGCGCCGCGGCGTCAGGGCCCTCGTGATGCTCGACCAGCAGCCCGGCTGCTGTCGAGCCCGTGCCCAGGCGGCGGACCACGGTGAAGCGCCCGTCGAGGACAGCTCCCGGGGCAGCGTCGAGCGGGTCGACCTCGTCGGCTCCGCTGTCCGTCTCGGTGACCGAGCGCTCGGCGTGAGCGAGCTCCTCGAGGAAACTCGCGACGTCAGGGGTCCGTTCCCCCACGACGGGATGTGTGGCGTGCAGGACCACGTGGCGCAGCGCTCGCGAGACCTGCGGAAGGTCAGCAGCAAGGTCGAGGCCGCCGTCGCGGCTGAGCCGCTCCCGCAGCGCCGTGACGTCACGCGCGGGCTCGCGTCCGCTGACCAGGTAGTACGCCAAGGCGCCGAGGGCGAAGACGTCCAGCCGCACTCTGTCGACAGCGCCGCGCGAGCGGCCCTCGGGCGCCTGGAAGACCTCCGGCCGCAGACCCTCGACGTCTCGGCGGCCAACCTCCTGCAGGGAGGTGGCGGCGAGCCTGCGGGTAGCGGCGACTCGGACAGTCGTCTCGTCGAGCCAGCGGGTGACGCCGTCACTGCTCCGGGCGCCAGCCTCGACGTCGCCGGCGCTCTGCCAGTCACCGACCAGCACCCGCTCACCGCTGGAGTGCACTGAGACCACCAGCGGTGACAGCCCGCGGTGTACCACGCGGTTGCCGTGGGCGTACGCCACCGCTTCGGCGACCCTGCGGAGCAGTCGCAGCTGTGCCGGCAGCGCCACGCCCGTGGGCTGGTCGCTGAGCCACAGGTCAAGACGCTGGAACTCGTCGTCGACGGGGTAGACCAGCCCGACGCCCAGCTCGGCATCCACCAGGTCGGCGGGACGCAACACCCCCTCGTGCTGCAGGCGCGAGGTGATGGAGAACTCATGGCGAGCAGTGCGGCTCACCCGCTGCTGCTCCGAAGCGGGCGCGCCTGGGAGCGGGACGAAGAAGCGCACCCGCCCGCGTCGGGTCTGCTCGACCCGGTGGAACGCGGGCCAGTCCTGCCACCCCTCACCGTCGCCGAGCGGCTCCTCGTCGATCACCCAGGAGCCGGCTTCCCTCTGGCGCCGAGGAACGGCACCGATGCGCTCCATGAGGACCGCGATGGTGTTCGACCGCTCGGCGGTGATCACGTTGTCACCAGGACGGGGTGCCTCGAGGAGCCGGCTGGAGAGGTCCGGCAGGTTGGACGACCGGCCGTGCCGCTCCAGACCGAACAGGTCGATGGCGGAATCGTCCGGGAGCGCGCTGCGGAAACCGGGGTGGTGCAGGAACACCGCCTCCTGGACAAAGGGCACCATGCTGCGCACGTCGGGCGCCTGCCAGCGCTGCCCTTCCGCCAGCCGGCGGAACTCATCCTGCAGCTTGGACGCGAGCCGCTGTGCCTTGCGGCGGGCGAGCTTGAGAGGCGAGTCCTCGGCACGGTGGCCGTCACGGAGCCAGCGGTGGTCATCACCACGAAGCGTGCCGCTGTAGTACTTCAGCTCGACGAGGTGCAGGCGGCGGCGTCCCAGCACCAGCAGGTCGACCTCGTGCCACTTGCCATGCGAGTCACGGAACTCGAAGTTGCTCCAGGCCCGGTAGGGGGCGGCGTCGGGGAGCAGCGCGCGGACTCGGCGGAGTCCCTCGGACTCGTGGGTGAACTGCGACGGCGAGACCTCGACCCACCGCGGCAGCTGCTCCAACAAGTCCTTACCCCCTCTTCCACCTCATCGACGAGGATCGCGAAGGAGTATTTCAGTCGGACGGAAACCCCGTACTGGAACCCCATGATCGGGCGTCTCGGCGAGGGCACGGCAACCGCGCGAGGAGTGCCCGCGCTCGGCGTGCCGAAGACCGCCCGAAGGGGCGAAGCGGTGGGACGGCCTGCGCGGTGACGATTGCCGGATGACGTCTCTGGCACGCAACCTCCATGCGGCGGCGCAAGGCCACGGCCTCGCGGACCTGCGCATCGACGTGCATCGAGAGCTGACGCCGGGGCACTCTCACCCCTTGCAGGAGTGGACGGCCACCTTCCGAGCTGTTCAGCTCGCCGAAGGTCAGACGGTCACCCTGGGCACTGCGGACCTCTGGATCGGCGACATCTACGACGCTGACCTGGTCAACGCTGCCGACGAGATGCACGGGGACCTGGTCACCGTTGTCGAAGCAGTCGTCACGGAGCTGGACGCGCTTGACGACCGGCCGGACAGCCCGGTGGAGGACGTCATCGGCGGCACCATCCTCGTGGTCAACGAGATGCGCCTGGAGCCGAAGTGGCGGGGCTTCGGGCTCGGGCCGCTCCTGCTCGCCGAGGTGATCGAGTCGCTGCGGGCGGGCGTCGACGTCGTGGCCTGCTACCCCATGCCACTCCCCGACCGCGGTGACGCGATCAACGCACTCCCGCACGGCGGCGAGGGCCTACGCCGGAAGGGGCAGGCCTCGCTCCAGTGGACGTGGCGGCAGGTGGGTTTCGAGCCGCTGTGCAGCAACCCCGAGGTGTTCGCCCTGTCCCTCAGCACGACCTCGTTCGACGAGCACCTCCAGACGCTGCGGGAGGAGCACCAGCCGTTCCTCGACAGCTGGTGGGAGCCGCTCGCGCCGTGAGCAGCTGCCTGTCCCCATCTGGGCTGGGCTGAAGCTACTCCGTGCTCGGCAGGTCGAGCCGTTCCAGCACCTCTTCCGCCAGCGCTCGGAACTCGGCGAAGCACAGCTGGACGTAGCGCTGGGTGCTGCCGATGGCGCCGTCGGCGGTGCGCAGATCGAACATCGGCTTGCGCGCGTCGTGCGACAGCGGCATCAGGCTCCGGAAGTTCCGCACCGTCCCGATCGCCGGATCGACGAGAGACTGGTCCGTAGTGCCGAGCGTGCTGCGGTAGACGTCGGGGATGCGGTCGAGCCACGTCTGGTAGGCCTTGACCGGTCGGTCCAGGCGCATGCTCGGCTGCATCACCACGTAGCCCAGCGGACGCATCTCACCGCTGGGGAGGCTGACGTCCAGCGTGATGCGGGGGCGGGCGGTGCCCTGCCAGTCCTGCCTCCACCGGTGGAGCGCGGGCCCGAGGTTGCGAAGACCCTGCACGCTGAACAGGTCAGCGCCGAGCGGCACGACGACGTGGTCGGCCGACAGCAGAGCGGCGCGGTTGAGGGCACCGAGGTTCGGCCCCACGTCGATGAGGGTCACGTCAGCCGCCACCTCCGAGGCGGCAGCCGCGGTCAGCCGGTGGAACGCCGTCGTCGCGCGGACGTCAGCGTTGCTGCTCCCCGTCAACGTCGACGGCCACGCGGCAGCGAGCTTCTCCTCGAAGCGGCTGAGGTCGAGATCGCCTGCGAGCAGCCAGAGGTCCTCCGCGACGAGTCTGGGAGCGGTGACTCGGACATCGCCGGTGCCCTCGACGATGGGGTGGACGGCTCCTGCGATGGTGGTCCGCTCCTCCAGCGGCGCTGTCCAGAGCGACTCGAGGTCGTCGTCGCCGAGAAAGTGCGCGGTGAGGTTGGCCTGCGGGTCGAGGTCGACCGCCAGGACGCGCCGACCGAGGCGCGAGATCATCGAGGCGAGGTGGTAGACCAGCGTGGTCTTCCCGACGCCGCCCTTGTTGTTGAAGAAGGCGACGGTGGTCATGCGCGTCCTCTCAGGGTGACCGTCCACGAGGACTGGTCGATGACGAACTCCGGCGGAGGGTTGCCGTTCTCCGCCATCAGTACGCGGGTTCTGCCGATCCCTCGCCCGAAGCGGTTCACGAAGCCCAGCGTCTTGAGAGCTGCTGCAAGGGAGGGGTTGCGGTAGTCGTTGGTCGACGAGAAGTTGTCCGCCGTCACCACTCCGTACGGGCCGCCGGGGTTGGAGATCTCGATCCGGTCGTCGAACCACTGGACGCGCACAGGCGCGTGAGTGGAGTCATAGGCGCGGTGCATGAGGGCGTTGAGCAGCACCTCCCTCACCGCAGCCATGGGGTACGCAGCCAAGGTGCGCTCCGTGAGGAGTCCGTCCGCCTTCGGGCGCTGGGTGACGTTGGCTTGGATCAGGGCGGTGAGCGTCCGGGTGCCGGTGATGAGGTTGTCGCGCACCTCCTCCTCGTCGACGACGTCAGCGGCGACGTCCGTCCCCGCGTACCTGACGAACTGGACGTAGGCGCCGGGGAGCCAGGCCGTCGGGTCGAACGCCCCCAGGACGATCCCCGTCGGCGTCACCCGTTCCTGCGCGTCGAGGATCCCGAGCGAACGCAGCTGCTGCGCGAGGGGGCGGTCGTTCTCCTCAAGCACGTCAGGGTCCACTGCTGCGGTCACGTAGGTGGAGCTCAGCAGCTCCTTGTCCAGCGCGTCGATCGACGTTCCCGGCAGGCCCCTGGAGTCGAAGGCGCTGACAGCGGCGGTGCGTCGCTCGAGGAGAACCCGCTCGTCGTTGGCGTTCGCTGACTTCACCTGCGGCCCCGGGCGGACGTAGACGACTCCCTTGAAACGCACCGGAGGAAGCTCTGCAGCCTCGACGCGGATCCGCACCACCGGCAGGCCGTCGTACACAGCCGCGCTGACGTTCAACGAAGGTCGCGGAAGGATCTCGCCGTCGTTGCGCAGACCGAGGAAGCGCTGGAGCTCCTTGTCGCTGGTGTCAGCTCCCCACGCCGCGCCGTTGTCGTCCACCCCGATGATGATGTCGCCGCCACCGGCTCCCGCCAGGTCGTTCGCCATCGCGCAGACGTTCTTGCGGACGTCGTCGAAGTGGTCGATCTGTCGCTTGAACTCGAGGGACGCCGCCTCGCGTCGGCCCAGTACCTCAGCCAGATCCACCTGCACCCGACAAGTCTGCCGCGTCCGCCGCGGAGCACGGTGCGGGCCTCGTCGGTGCGAAGGAAGACGAGCCGCTCACACGGTGTCCAGGTAGCCCTAGGCAGACAAGCGCCCCGTGGTGCAGGCCGTGAACTACGACGCTCCCCACGAAGCGATGGATGCGATGCCGAGGTAGTGGGCCAGGGCCAGCTCCACGTGGGCCATCTGGTCGCGGGCGAAGTAGTCCACCGGATCGCCGACCAGGTAGTCGGTGTCGATGGAGCGGACCTGATCGACCAGCATCCGAGTCGGCCGCCCAGCGACCTCCAGCTCGGGCCGGTGGACCGATGGCTGGGCTGATGTAGAGGTCGGGACGATGGTTACGACGGACAGCGGCGGCTCCGAGGGAGAGACCACCAGGCCAAGACGCCTGCCCCGCTGCTCGTGACCCCGTGTCTGGCCGAGGTCGACGCGGTAGACGGCTCCGCGAATCACCAGGCGTCCGGTTCGGCGCCCAGATCCTCGTTCTTGATCTTCTCGGCGTCGGCGTGGAACTGGCCGAGCCACCGTTCGTGGTCCAGCAGTCGCAGGGCACGGCGCAGCGTGTCCGAGGTGCTTTCCCCTGGGCGGGCAGCCTCGCGCAGGATGCGCTCATCCTCGGCGCTGGGACGGAAATCGATCGATCTGGACACGGCGCCAGGATGCCGCCGCGTTCGACAACTGTTCAAGACAGCGCGGGAAGGCGCGCGGCTTTGACAAGACCGCTGGGGCAACGCAGGGACTCCCCTGCGCCCCAGCCCGGTAGATACGCGCGGACGCCACCGACTTCCCCGTCAGCGCCCAGGAGTACCTCATAGGCCACCGGCCGTGCTGTCAGACGGAGTGACCGCTCCCCAGTCTCCGGGGGTCACGTCTCGCAGCCGCGGCACACGAGGCCCGCAGGCTCGGGTCGCCGTCGTCCTGATCACTGGGGAGACTTGACCAGTGACTTCACCGACCCACCTCCACGACCGTCGAGCCGAACCCGTCACCTACCGCCTCCGGGTGGACCTCGACCGCATGAAGCCCCCGGTGTGGCGCCGGCTGGACGTTCGCTCCGACCTCAACCTGGAGGCGCTGCACCTGGTGCTGCAGGCCGCGTTCGGCTGGGAGAACAGCCACCTTCACCACTTCCACCGCTACGGGGAGCGCGGCACCGGCCAGCGTGACCTGTACATCAGCGACGTCGAGTTCGAGCTCCCTGACGCCCTCCCCGAGCACGAAGTGACCCTCGACCAGGTGCTCACCCACCCCGGGGAGACGCTCGGCTACACCTACGACCTCGGCGACGACTGGTCGCACACCCTCAAGCTCGAGAAAATCCTTCCGTTCAACGAGGACGCACCGCCCGCCGTCCTGGTCACCGGCCGCCAGCCCGCTCCCTTCGAAGACGGCATGGGCCCCTACGACGAAGACGGCGAGCTGCTGGACGAGCCCCTGCAACGCGACTTCGACCTGGACGAGCTGCGCGACGCCGTCGTCGCCGTCTTCGAGGACGACGACGCCGCCGCCCTGGCGCTCTTCGACATCGACGACGAGCTGATCGACGAGATCGGCGCGATCCCTCCGGACGCCGTCGCCGCTGCAGCCCGGTCCAACCCACTCGTGGTGCGGCTGCGCGAACGTCTCGGTGTCCCGGTGACGGACAGTGACGCAGCGCCGGGTGCCGACCTCGGGAGCCCGGAGTCGTGGCCGGCTCGGCTGCGGGAAACGCTGCAGAAGCGCGACGACAAGGCGCTCGCCACACTCGCCTCCATCCACGGCGCCACGCTCGAAGCGCGGGAGCTGCGGGAGGAGCTGGTCGGTGACGACACCGGCACGGCCACCGTGGTGCTGATCGCCTACCTGTCGGCGATCCTGGACGAGTCGGTGCCGCTGCAGGAGTTCCTCCGCGACCCGCAAGCCGTCGCCGACACCCCCGGCGGCCCGCGCGTCACGGCCTTCATGCAGCTGCTCGCCGTGCTGGGAGCTCACGGAGTCGCTGACCTCCTGGAGATCGCTCAGACGTGCGTCGACCCGTCAGTCCTCCTGACGGAGTCCGCCCTACTGGACGCCGCGGGCCTGGCCACTCTCAAGGAGGGCAACCAGCTGCGCCTCGACCCGAACCTGCGAGCCGTGCTGCTGATGGCGCTGAGCGGGCTCGTCGGGGCGAACGACGAGCAGGTGCCCGTCAGCTGAGCCTTCTGCTGATCCGGCGGTCGGAAGCGTCTGCCATCCTGTCAACATCTCGACACTGCGGAGGTCGAGCCAAGCATCAGAGGGGGCAGCGGTGGCCGTGTCGATCCTCGACGTGCCGGTCATGCCGGCACGGGAGGCGGCGCGACAGCTGCGCATTCCCGCCACGACCCTCCAGCACTGGTTGGAGGGCGGCGACAGGCGCGGCACCTTCTACGAGCCGGTTCTCCGGACTGAGCCTCGGGGCACCCTGGACATGACGTGGGGCGAGGTCGTCGAGGCTCGCTACCTGCGGGCTTATCGCAGTTCGGTGTCTATGCAACGCCTGCGCCCCTTCATCTCGGAGATGCGCCAGCAGTTCCAGGTCCGCTACCCCCTGGCGCACTTCAAGCCCTTCGTGGGCAAGGGACGCGAGCTGGTCTTCCAGCTGCAGGAGAGCACCGACGTCCCCGAAGACCTGTGGCTCGTCTTCCGTGGTCGCAGTGGTCAGTACCGGCTGAATCCCCTGGTCGTCGGTGACTACGTCGAGAGGATCGACTTCGCCGACACGCCCCTGGCCGAGGCAGAACGCATCAGACCGCTCGGCAAGGACCGTGCCGTGGTCATCGACCCCCGCCGAAGCTCCGGCGCCGCGACCGTCCGCGGCGTCCGCACCGATGTGCTTGCAGAGCGAGTCAGAGCGGGCGGCTCCATCGAGGAGTTGGCCAACGAGTTCGACCTCGCAGAAGGCGATGTCCACGACGGCCTGACGTACGCGTGGTCGCGCTCGTGGCCCACCGTGAGTGCTGCCTGAACGAGCAGCCGGCGTTACGGCTGGGTCACCAGCTCGTGTCTCTCGGCACGCCTCCGTCCGCGACGCCGCCACCGGCCTCACCATCGCGGCATGCCGTCGCCGGTCGCAGCCAGCGACACGTCGTCGGCAGGACCCCCGATCACTGCGATCCAGGAGGAGCCACCATGCCGTCACCCGAGGAGTTCGCGCTGGCCTGGTCCAGGTCGTGCTACGCCGAGTCACGCCACGACGGCCGGAAAACCTTGGACGCGCTGCTCGACCAGCGCCTGGACGACGACGCCTGACGGCCCCCGCCGTCGTCGTCCCCTAGCCCTTCAACCCAGCCGGCCACCCTCAACCGATCAACGTGGTCGACCACGTGGCGTCAGCGGTGCTGACCCACGTGGTCGACCACGAACCGCGGCGGCTGCGCCGACCACGCGAAGTACACGCGGCCGCACGCGTCGGGGTGGGTGTGGTCACCGAGTTTGATGTGGGGCACCGCGTCGAGCTCCTCCCCCTCGTAGACGAAGCGCGCGCGGCGCGTGAGCTCGGGGGTGTCGGTGAGGGCCACGTCCAGCCCGTACCCGGCAAGGAACCAGTCCGTCATCCGCCCCTCGACGAGCCCTTCGCGCTCGGAGTAGTCGCGCGCGGCCTGCGCCAGTGACACCAGTGCCTCGCGCATCTTGGCGGGGTGCACGTAGGAGCACTTCGCCCACGCCCGGGCGGCCTTCGCGGTGAAGCGGAGGGTGCCGCCGCTGGCGTCCTCGAGGAAGGCGAACAGCGGCTTGGCGTCCCGCGGGTCGAGCGCGGGTGCGTCCGACCAGCGGACCTGGTCGGGCCCGACCTCCGCCTCCAGGGCGGTCGCCCGGGCACGCCAGCGGTCCAGCTCGAAGCGCAGCGCCTCCAGGGCCTCCACCTGCTCGCGCAGGCGCTCGTTCTCCTCGCCGAGCAGCGCGACCTCACCGGCCCACTCGTCGAGCTCGGCCCGCAGCGACGCGACCTCCTCGCCCTGGTCGCCCTCGGAGGACGACGCCCCGCGCTCCCCTCCCCCGCGCCCACTGCTGCGCCGGCGCGCCTGGAACCACGCGCCGTCGCGCCCACCGGCCAGCGCCGACGCCGCGGCCAGCTGCCGGAACAGCACCTCCACGAACGGCGGCTCCGCCGCGACGGCCTCGCCCTCGTCCCACGTCGGATGCTCGACCGCTAGGTCCGGCCACACGAGCCGCAGACCGCCAGGCGGTGGCGCGAACTCGGGCGCCGCCTCCGCGAGCCGCTCCTTCGCGGCCTTTCTCACGACGACGACGCGCGCCAGGCCCTGCAGCTCCGTCGCCGCGCGGCGCGCCAACCCCCACCCGGGCTGGGTGGCCGGGTCAGCGAGGAGCACGGGCAGCCGCTGGGGCTGCCGCAGGGCGGTGAGCACGTCGTCGCCGTCGTCGGTGCTGGTCAGCGAGGGCATGCGCCCGTCGAGGTCCTGCCCGCGACACGTCACCCGCAGGCGCGGGTCGGCGGTGAGCGACGCGAGCAGCGGCGGGCGGCCTGCGGCGGGCTCGTCGAGCGGGACGAGGCGGTGGCCGAGCAGCTCCCGTCCCGTGCTCATCCGCACGTGGACGCCGCCGGCTGCACCGAGGTGGCTGTCGCCGTGACGCGCACCGTCTCGGTGGTGAGAGGTCACCGTGGTGCGGGCGCGCATGCGGCCCTCCGGGCCGAGCGGCGTGTAGAGGTCGGCTCTCAGCGCGACGAGGGCGCCGCGCGGGGCAGAGCTATGTCGGACGCCGCGGCCGCCGTCGTCGTCCTGCTCGTCACGGTGGCCGACCGCTGACCAGCGCAGGTCGTGCAGGACGGTGGGGTCGTCGAGCGTGGGGAGCACCGTGAAGCCGTCGGCGGAGAGCTCGTCCGTGCCGGGGACCACCGCGTAGTGCCGCTCCCACTCGCCGCGCAGGTGCTCGAGCACGATGTCGATGGCGGCAGCGGTCGTGCGGATGCCCGACCGCTCGAGGGCACCGGGGCGCACCTCGACGTCGACGTCGATGACGCAGAGCAGGTGCATCCCCCAATGATCCTGGCCGGGTCAGGTGGAGCGGACAGCCGGGTCGCAGGTTGGCGGTGAGCGGCTTCGGCGTGCCAGGGAGCGGGAGGTTGGTGCGGCCGGGGTGGGTGTCGCGGGGAGCTGTGAAGGACTGGCCCCTTGGGAGTAAGCGCCTGGTCACAGTGAAGGGGCCAACGCTTCATAGCTCCCCGGTCCCGACGGCCACCCGTTCTGCCTCTTCACGTAGCGTGACGGAGTGCACTTCCCCGGCACAGCTGGCTTCGCCGTGCTCGACCTCGAGACCACGGGCCTGTCGCCGCGCACGGAGCGGATCGTCGAGGTCGCCGTCGTCCACGTCTCCCCCGAGGGCGTGGCGGGCACGGAGTGGTCGACCCTCGTGTATCCCGGGCGTCCGACCGTCGGTGCCACGCACGTGCACGGCATCCGGCCGGCGGACGTGCGGAACGCCCCGCGCTTCGCCCAGATCGCCTCTGCGCTGGTGGACGTGCTGGCCGGGCGGGTGCTCGTGGCGCACAACGCGAACTTCGACGTGCCCTTCCTGCGGGCCGAGTTCGAGCGCGCGGGCGTGACGATGCCCGACGTCCCCCGGCTGTGCACGCTCACCGAGAGCCGGCGGCACCTGCCGCAGCTGCTGCGCCGCAAGCTCGCGGACTGCTGTGCCGCCGCCGGGGTGCGCCTCACCGGCGCCCACTCCGCCCTCGGCGACGCCCGCGCCACCGCCGGACTGCTCGCCTGCTACCTGCACGCTGCCGGGCCGGGCGCCCACGCCGAGCTGCTGGACAGGGCGACGACGACGGCGACGGCCTGGCCCGTCATCGCTGCTTCGGCGCACGCGCCCGTACTGCGGCGGCGGGCGGCGACGGCATCAGCTAGCCCGGTCCCGTTATCAGGTAGCTCGTTGCCAGGTGGTGCGGCGTGGAGGGCGCGGGCTGCTCAACCGGCGCGCTCGGCCCGGCCAGCGGCGCCGGTGCGCCCAACGGCGGAGCTGCCTCGACTGCGCCCCGGCGACGCCGTCGTCTTCACCGGCGGTGACCCGGACGTGCGCGCCCTCCTGGAGGCCCGCTGCCGCGAGCGCGGGGTGCGGGTGACGAGCGCGGTCTCGGGGCGCACGCGACTGCTCGTCACCGACGACGTCCACTCCGGCACCCGCAAGGCGACCCGCGCCCTGGAGCTCGGCACACCAGTGGCGGATACCGCGACAGCCAGATTGTTGATCGACGGCCTCATCGAGACGTCGGAGCTTCCGGTCATCGACCTGCGCGACGACGTGCCCCTCACGTTGACTCCTTCAGTCATCGCGAGCTTGTAGACGACTTGTAGACTCGCCAGATGGCGACTGGGCCGACCACAACGACCGTCCGCGTGAAGGTCGCCACGCGCGACGACGTCGCGGCGTACGGAGCTGAGCACGACATGAGCGCCGACGAGGTCATCGTGGCTGGCTTGCGAGCCCTGCGATGGGAGCAGAAGCGCAAGCGCGCCGAACACGAGGCCGCCGCACTCAGCCACAATCCGGAGTACCTCGCGGAGATGCGCGCCGTGCAGGAAGACCTGCATGCAGCGGGGTGAGGTCTACGAACTCGCCACCTCTCCGCTCAGCCGTGGCGATCACCTGCAAGGACGTGATCAGCGTGAACGCCGGCTCGCCGTCGTCGTCCAGTCCACTGCACTGCCGCTGCTGTCCACCGTGGTGGTCGTACCCACGAGCACCACGGTCTTCGAGGCGCAGTGGCATGTGGCGATCGCCATGCCCGACACGACGACGTACGCACTCTGCGAGCAGGTGAGTGCTGTCGACCCCTCGCGCCTCGGGAGTTTCCGGGGCATGACCAGCTACGAGGAGTTGCGAGACATCGACGACGCCCTCCGACTGGTCCAGGACTTGTGAGGACCAGGTGACGCTGGAGCTGACGGTCGCCAGGAACCCCGACCAGGGCAGCAGCCTGCCCTTCCTCGTACGCCTGCCGGTCAACGGCACCGGCGAGGCGGGCCTCGTCTTCGCGACCAAAGGCACGTGGCCGCGCACATCGGCGCTGTACTGCCACCCGCTGCCCGCCGACGCCTGGCCGGACGAGGCGCACCTCGACATCGTCGAGAGGGTGGAGCTGGTCAGCTGCACCCGGCGCGGAGCGGCGATCGACGTGGTGGCGGCGCGCTCGCGCGAGAACCGCTCCCAGGTGGTGACCACGCGGGCGCGCGGACGGCAGATGGTGTTCTGGCAGTCGCCGCGCACCCGCAAGCAGTCCCGGCCCCAGGTGAGCACGCCGACGGCGCGCGCCGCGGGAATCACCGAACTGGAGGTGGTCATCGACGGCCGCGAGCGCTACCCGTGGACGTTCGCCGATCAGCAGGTGCGCACCGTGCGGCGGGCCCTGGCCTGCGGTGACTACGCCGTGCTGCTCGGCGGGCGCGTGGTCGCCGCGGTGGAGCGCAAGACCATCGCCGACTTCACTGCCAGCCTCACCAGCGGGCGGCTGCGGTACGCCCTCGGTGAGCTGGCCGCGCTGCCGCGCGCTGCCGTCGTCGTGGAGGAGCCGTACTCGAGGGTCTTCGCGCAGGAGCACGTGCGGCCCGCCGTCGTCGCCGACGGCCTGGCCGAGTTGCAGGTCGCCTACCCGAACGTGCCGGTCGTCTTCTGCGACACCCGCAAGCTCGCACAGGAGTGGACCTACCGCTGGCTGGCGGCAGCGCTCACCTGGGCGGGCACCGAGCTGACCGTCGTCGACGACGTCGAGGGACGCGACAGCGCCGCCGCCGCTACGCCCGAGCCGTCCACGCGGGAGGTGCGGGCGTGGGCGCTGGGACAGGGGCTACCCGTCTCCGACCGCGGGCGTCTGCGCCCGGAGGTGGTGGCTGCCTGGCACGCCGCACATTCCGCCTGAGCGGGGTCGGACTGAGCGCCTGCTCGATGCTCCCGAGCCGCGAACCGCCTCGGTTGGCACGAGCTGGAGCGGCAGCGGGAACCACAGCGCGCGAGGCGCCCGCCGCCGCTGATGCCCCCGACGTCCCACGCCCCCATCCCTTCCGCACTTTCCGCGGCAAGTGCGCTTCCGGGGGCTCCGGTGGCGCACTTGCCGCGGAAAGTGCGGGAAGGGGGACGGGGTCAGGGGGTGACGGACTTCGTCACGGTGTCCTGCACGAGGCGCGCGGCCGTCGGCCCGGCGTTGAGGTAGAAGGGCTCCAGCGGCACCTCGACGGCGTGCCCCGCCTTCACGGCGTTCAGCCCCGGCCACAGCGTCGACCCGGTGATGAGCTGCACGCCGTCGCCGGCGGCGGCGTAGAAGATCCAGTCCGCGTCGGCGAGGTCGAGCTGCTCGGCGCTGATGTCCTTCGACGTCTCGTCGAACCGCTGCGACTCCGGCCGCCCCAGGCCGAGGTCTTCCGCGACACCACCCGTGAACGACGGCAGACCCATGATGCGCGTGCGGTCACCGGTGGACTGCAGGAACGACACCGTCGGCGCGGGCGTCCCTGCAGGGAGCTTCGCGGCGTACGCGGCGGCGTCGGTGTGAAGCCCGTCGAGGATCTTCTGCGCATCACCCTTCTGCCCGAGCGCATCGGCGAGCAGCAGGAAGTCGCTCTTCCAGTTGACGCCGTTGCCGAGCGTCACCACGGTCGGCGCGATCGCCGACAGCGCGGCGTAGTAGTCCTTGCCGCGCGTGGAGTTGATGAGGATGAGGTCGGGCTTGGCCTGGGCGATGGCCTCGACGTCGGGCTCGGTCCGGGTGCCGATGCTCGTCATGGCGCCGAGCGCGGTGGCGTCCTGCGGGAAGGCCTGCGCCAGGTACTCCGGCACGAGCGCGTTCGACTCGGCGACCGTCGCGGCCACCGGCACGTGACCGAGGGTGAGCAGCGCGTCGAGCTGCCCCGTGGAGACCACGGCGATCCGCTGCGGGGCCGCAGGCACCTCGGTGGAGCCGAGGTAGTGCGCGACCGTGCGGGGGAAGACGCCATCGGCCTGGGTCGACCCCATGCCCTCCGCCATCGTGCGCGAGACCACGTGCGGTCCCGCCGCACCGGCCTCCGCATTGGGCAGTGCCGACGACGACGCCGACGCCCCGCCGGACGCCGCGGCAGCAGACGCACCGGCCTGTGAGCCGCTGAGCGCCCCGCCCCCACAGGCCGCGAGCAGACCGACCAGCAGGACGCTCACCCCCGTGAGCAGCAGGGGGCGCGCAGGGTCGGCGGAGGGAAGCCTCGGGGGCTGAGGACGCATAAGTTAGCCTTGCCTTTCGCCAGTGGAGATCCCTGAGTACAGGTTCGATCACGCCCGGTGCAAACGCCCTGTTCAGGAGGACGCCGCTTTGCCCTCCACACTGCAATGCCCGCCCGGCTGAGCCCCGCGCCCGCGGCGGATGTCGCTCCCCGCCGCGTCACCGTGGCCGCGCTCGGCGTCGCGCTCGCCCTCCTCGTGGTGCTCCTCGCCGTCGCGAGCCTGGCCGTGGGTTCCCGCCCCGTTCCGCCGGAGGCGGCGCTGCGCGCCCTCTGGGCACCAGATTCCTCCCCCGACGCACTCGTCGTGCACCAGCTGCGCGTGCCCCGCACGGTGCTCGGCGTGCTGGTGGGAGCCGCGCTCGGCTGCGCCGGCGCCGTCATCCAGGCCCTCACGCGCAACCCCCTCGCGGAACCCGGTCTGCTGGGCGTCAACGCGGGCGCGGCGAGCGCCGTCGTCGTCGTGATCTCGGTGCTCGGGGTGAGCAATCCCGCGGGGCTCGCGGCGGCAGCCCTGGCCGGTGCGGCCCTCGCGACCGGCGCGGTGCTGCTCATCGGCGCGAGCCGCGGCGTCGCTGCCGACCCGGTGCGCCTCGTGCTGGCGGGGGTCGCGCTGGCCGCGTGCCTGCACTCGGTGACGGGCGCGATCACGCTGATCGACGCGCGCACGTTCGACTCCTACAGGTTCTGGGTGGTCGGCTCCCTCGAAGACCGACAGCTGACAACCGCGCTGGTCGTCGCGCCGCTCGTCGTGGCCGGCGGCGCGCTGGCGTGGACGCTCGGGCGCGGGCTCGACGCCCTCGCCCTCGGGCAGGACGTCGGCCGCTCGCTCGGGCTCCGCACCACACGGCTGCGCCTGCTGGCGCTGCTCGCCGTGACGCTGCTGTGCGGCGGCGCGACCGCGGCCGCAGGTCCGGTGTCCTTCGTCGGGCTCGTGGTCCCGCACGCGATCCGGCTGGTGGTCGGCCCCGGGTTGCGCCGCACACTGCCGCTGTGCGCGCTCGGCGGGGCGGCGCTCGTGCTCGCCAGCGACATCATCGGCCGCGTCGTCGCACGTCCGTCGGAGCTGGAGGTCGGCATCGTCACGGCCTTCGTCGGGGCGCCGCTGCTGCTGTGGCTGGCCCTGCGCGGGTCCCGCCGGTGAGCGGTCACTGATGGTCAGGACCACAACAAGCAGGACGACGACGGCGGGCCGCCGCGTGCTGCCTCTGCTGACCGCGCTGGCGCTCCTCGCAGCGACGCTGGCCGTCGCGTCGCTGCTCGGTGGCTCGTACCGCGCCTCCCCGGATGCCGTGCTGCGCTCGCTGCTCGGGGAGGGCACACCCGCCGACGACGTCGTCGTTCTCGGTCTGCGCCTGCCTCGGCTGTGCGCAGCGCTGCTGGTCGGGGCGGCGCTGGCCACCGCCGGTGCGGTGTTCCAGACCCTGACACGCAACCCGCTCGGCAGCCCGGACGTCATCGGTTTCACCACCGGCTCCGCGACGGGCGCGCTCGCCGTCGTCGTCATCGGGGTGGGGGCGCTCTCCCCCGCCGCCGGAGCGTGGCTCGGTGGGGCGCTGGCCGCGGGCGTCGTGCTGCTGCTGACGCGCGGGGCGGGCACGGGGAGTGACAGGACGGTGCTGGTCGGCATCGCCCTGGCGGCAGCGCTGGCCTCCGTCAACGACTACCTCATCACCCGCGCCCCGCTGGAGGTGGCGCAGGTCGCGCGGACCTGGCTGTTCGGCAGCCTGGCCGTGACGCGCTGGCCCGACGTCGCCGTGCTCGCGGCGTCCCTCACCGTGCTGCTACCGGCGGTGTTCGTCCAGGCGCGGACACTGCGGGTGCTGGATCTCGGCGACGACGTCGCCGCGGCCCTCGGGGTGCCGCTCGGGCGCTCGCGCGTGGTCCTCGTGCTCACCGCGGTGGGGCTGACCGGGACGGCGACCGCTGCCGCCGGGCCGATCGGGTTCGTCGCGCTGGCCGCCCCTCAGCTGGCACGGCGGATGCTGCGCGCACCGACCATCCCGCTCGTGACCAGCGCGGTCACGGGTGCGGTGCTGCTACTGGCTGCCGACCTCGCGGCACAACGCCTGCTCGCACCGCTGCAACTACCGGTGGGCCTGGTGACCGGCGCCATCGGCGGCGCGTACCTGCTCTGGCTCGTGGTGCGGGCACCTGGCTCGCGCTGACGGCTCGCGCTGACAGCCCCCTCAGGTGGTGGCTCCCTCAGGTGGTGGCTCCCTCAGGTGGTGGCTCCCTCAGGTGGTGGCTCCCTCAGGTGGTGGCTCTGACGACGGCGCTCAGCGCGGCTCCGGCCAGGGGCGCGAGGCCACGGTGCGGCAGCTGGCGAAGGCGATCGAGAACAGCGGGATCGCGCAACCTGTCGACGTCGCCGTCGGCCGCTGCGCGTGCCACGAACAGCGACGCCTCACGGTGCACGTCGAGGGCGCTGTGGCCGGTATCGGGGAGTTCGACGAGCAGACCCTGCGGCGCCAGCGCAGCGGCGCGAGCGGCGATGGGCCGAGGCGTGGTGAGGTCGCGCTCGCCGGAGAGCACCACCACGGGAACCGTGGTCCGCTGCAGGCCCGCCACCAGGTCGAACGGCTCCCCCGCGTACGCCGGCTGGCCCGCGGCGACACCCGCGTGGATGAGTTGCATGTCCAGCGGGCCTCCGTCCGGAGGCTGCCCGAAGCCAAGCTCGCCGTAGGCGATGCCGGCCACGAGGTCGGGCTCCACGAGGTACCGCTGCACCGACTCCGATGCCTCCGACACGCCGACCTCCGCCAGCATCGACCACAGCCACCGCAGCCGCCCCTGCCCGCGAGCCGTCACGAGGCGGCGCAGCACGTCGGGTCCGGCGACCTCGTGGACCACCGTCACGACCGCCGTGAGCTCGGTCATCAGCTCCATCGTGACCGCCCGTGATCCGAGCTCACGCACCGCGGCGGCCGCCTCGGCGAGCGCGGGCTCCTCGCCGTCCCAGAGCTGACGACGGCGATGGGCGCGGACCGCGGCGACGTCGTCGACCACCGACAGCATCGGCGAGTCGAGCACCAGCGCCGCCACCCGCTCCGGGTGACGCATCGCGAACGCCTGCGCGAGGTAGCTGCCGTAGGACGCGCCGTAGACGACGGCGCGCTCGACGTCGTCGTCGTCAAGAACAGCGGCGAGGTCATCGACGACGGCCTCGACCGTCACATCGGCCGCCGTGAGGTCACGCCCCGACGCGTCACGACGAGAGAGCCCCACCCCTCGGTGCTCGACCATGATCGCGTCGAGGCCGAGGGCCACCGCCCGGCGCCGCCAGGCTCGGTACGGCAGCGCGGACGCCAGGCCGGGGCCGCCGGGCACCACGAGTACCGGCAGTCCCCGGCGCTCCGCCGGTGGCGTGTCGCGTAGGTACGTCAGCGGAAAAGCGCGACCGCCGTCGTCCTCGGGCCCGAGCGCCCGGTGAACGACGCCTCCGCCGCGCGCCAGCAGGTGACGAGCGACCCTGTCAGCGACTGAGCGGCGCACGCCGCCCAGTGTGCTGGTCTCGGCCTGGGGTTACCTGTGGGTCACTCGCAGGCGATGCCGTCGCCGTCGCGGTCGAGCTTGCTGCTGTACCCCGGCTGGCCCCGTCGCAGCGGAGCCTTGCCGGCGGCACGGACCGCGGTGCAGTTCTCGAACTCGGACGACGACGCGGACGCGGCCGCCTCCGGCAGCGCCGCCGGCACGCAGACAGTGCCGGCGAGCGCCGCGTTGCTGAGCACGTCGGAGCCCCCGAGGCCGGTGACGCTGGTGGTGCCGAGGGCGGTGTAGGCATCGGCCGTGACCTGCGGGAGGCAGTCGGGGCGGCTGAGGAGCAGGGGCTTGCCGAGTGCGGCACCAGCGAGCGCGTCAGGGAAGTTCACGCCGCTGGCCAGCAGCACGCTGGGCGCGGAGCTGCCGAGGTCCTTGAGCACCTTGGCGGCGGTGTCGTAACGGTCGTCGCCGTAGATCCGGCGGACCTTCCCGGGCCAGTCGGCCTCGAGCTTCGCCTGCACGGCGGCGGACACCACCGTGGTGCCGCCCACGATGGTGATGCGGGTCGGACCTACCGCCTTGAGCATGTCGGCGGTCTCCGACGGCAGGCTGTCGCGGTTCGTGAGCATCAGCGGGACGCCCTTGGAGGCGGCGGCTGCGCCGGCCGCGAGAGCGTCAGCGAAGCCCTCACCGGAGGCGACGTACACCTCCTGCGCTCCGAGAAACTGCATCTCGCTGACGCGGGCGGCGGTCGCGTAGCGGGTGTTGCCGGCGAGCCGGATCGTGCCGCCGGTAGAGAGTCCATCGAGCTGGGAGGTGACGCCCTCGCTGATCGCCGTCGTCCCGCCGACCACCCACACCAGCTGGGGCGCGAGCCGCTCAATCTCGGCGCTCGTCGCCGTCGGCACCTGGTCGGCGGTGACCGTTAGCAGGGGTGCCTTGAGCGAAGCGGCCAGCGGTGCTGCCGCCAGCGCATCGGCGAAGCTGTTGCCGTTGACGACGACGACGGCCTTCGTCGAGCTCTGGAAGTTCATGGTCGAGACCGCGGCGGCAGTGGCGTGGCGGTCACCGCCCGACCAGCGGTCGATGGTCACTGCCTGCGCCGGAGTCGCGGCAGCCAGAAGGCCTCCCGCGACCAGCGCGGCGATCGTCGCGGCCCTGGCGCGCCGCGCGCGCGTCGTCGTCGTCATCGTCTTCCCCCCCGGTCACCTGCCAGCACCGTGGCACCCGGCCGTCGCTAACACGGGGAGCCACGCCGCAGTAGCTGTCACTGCGCCTCACCCGGCCCCCGCACGCTTCCGCGTGTAGCCCGGAGAGCAGACACCTTTGCGGGGGGAGTCGTGGCATCCGGGTGGTGTCCTCTGAGGTGCGGGTTTGGAGTTCATCGAGAGGTTCACGTCGGAGCCTGCTGCGTCGATCACGAGGGAGTGCCAGCCGTTCAAGACCGGACGAGCTGGCGCAGTGCCGTTCGCCGTCCCGTGCTGGTCGGGGCGTTCTCCGTCACCGGGGTCATCGCGTACGGGCTCACCCTCGTCAACCACACGACCGGCAACGGGCTCGGTCTCACCACCGCGTGGCTGCTCTTCTTCAGCACCCTGTGGGTGGTGCAGGTCGCGCACCTGCTGCTCATCAAGACCGTCACCGACACGGTCGCGCGCGTTCACCTGCTCATCGCGGTGATCACGCTCACCGCCGACGGACTCACCCAGCCCCACGGCTTCTACCCCTGGATGATCGTGGCGGTCCTGGACGCCGTCGCTGCACTCGCTGCTCTCTGTCTGAGGTTCCGCGGGACGATGGCGGTGTGGGCCGCCACGGCTCTCGGCATCGGCCTGGTGGTGGGAAGCACCCAGGACGACCTGCTGCAGCGGTGGACCGCGATCCTCACCGTCAACGCGGCGACGTTCGTCCCCGCGCTCATCGCGCTGGCGCTGGTCCACCGCCTCGAAGCGGCCATGGTGAAGGACCGCCGCGCCGCCGTGACGGACCCGCTGACGCAGCTCACCAACCGTGCGGGTCTGCGCGCCCACGCGCACGGCCTCGTGGTGGACGCTGTCGACCGTGGCGAGCTGGTCGCTGTCACGCTGCTCGACATCGACCACTTCAAGCAGGTCAACGATGTGCACGGCCACGCAGCCGGCGACGCGGTGCTCGTCGAGGTCGCTCGGACGCTGCGCTCGGTGGTGCGAGACCGCGACATCGTGGTGCGCAGCGGCGGCGAGGAGCTGCTCGTGGTCGGCACGGTCCCCGGGTTCGACGATGCCGCGTCACGGGCCGAGCGGATCCGTCTCGCGGTGCAAGCTCTCGCCGTCGACGGCCTGCCCCGGGTCACGGTGAGCATCGGCACGGCCGTGAGCAGCGACGCCGCGGCGCGAGACGCGGCCGAGACCGCCGAGGCCGCTCTGCGACTGGTGGAGCTGCTCACGAGCAGCGCCGACGCCGCCATGTACGAGGCGAAACGGACAGGACGCAACAGGGTCTGCCACGCCGCCACGATCAGCCAGCGGCCTCCGAAGAGCTGAGCGATCAGTCGACGGTGAGGGTCCCCTCGCGGATCCCTGCCATGACGGCGCCGTGCCGGGTGCTGACCTCGTACTTGGCGAGGATGTTCGACACGTGGTTCTTCACCGTGTTCTCGCTGATGAACAGCGTCGCGGCGATCTCCGCGTTGGTCTTCTGCTGCGCCAGGAAGTGGAGCACTTCCCGCTCGCGGGGGGAGATCCTCGCCTTCGGCACGGTGACGACCGGCGCCGGTGGTTCGACCACCTCGGCGAGACGGGAGAAGAACATCTCCATCGACTCCGAGCCGTCGCCCCGCGACAGGCGGGACGCGAGCATCCGCCGAACGCGCAGGTAGAGGTCGAGGAGCTCGAACTCAGAGAGGGCGTCCAGATCGTCGTGGGCCCTGAGGTCAACGACGTTGACCGCGGTCACTCGCCACCCGCAGTGTTCGCTTCGTGACGCATCCGTACATTCTGTGGTCGGGCGCAGGCGATTGTCACGTCCGAGGGGCATCCCCTCCGGCATCCCCGGACGCCATCCCCCCTCAGCGACGGCACCGACGGCTTGGCACAGGGCTACAGCGGAGTCCTCAGGCCCAGCTGCTCCAGCCGGGCTCGCTGCGCGCGGGTGCGGTCACGTTCCACCGCGAGTTCGCGCTGGGCGATGACCCGCTCGGTGACGTCCGTCTGCACGCCGATGTAGTGGACCAGCGCGCCGTCGTCGTCGTGAACCGGGCTCAAGTGCACCTCGTTCCACCACGGCGTCCGATCCGGGCCGCGGTGGTTGAGGACGACGCCGGTCCACTCCCGGCCGGCGCTGACGGCGGTGCGGATCGCGTCGATGACGGCGGGGTCGGTGTCAGATCCCTGCAGGAAGCGGCAGTTGCGCCCCAGCACCTGCCCGGCGGTGAACCCGGCGAGCCGCTCGAAGGCGGGGTTGACGTACACCAGCGGCTGATCGGGACGGCGGACGTCGGCTACGCAGACCCCGCTCGTCGAGGCGTCGAGCGCCCGCCGCAGCAGCGCCTCGGTGGCAGCTCCCGGCTCGAGCGAGGGCACGGGCGGGAGGGCCGGCAGCGAAGGCTCCCCGAGCAGCGAAGGCAGGCACTCGGCCACGTCGGCCCCGGTCGGGGCCGGTACCGCCGCCAGCACGCTCCCCGCTGAGGGGGCGAGGGTCCCGGGGGTCCCGGGGGTTCCGGGGGTTCCGGGGGCGGCGGGTTCAGCGGCGACGACGCGCGCCAGCAGCGCTCGCCCCGCTGCCGCGACCGTCGACCGCTCGTAGGTGAGCACGTACTCGAAGCGCCGCTCGGCGTCGGGTCCGTCGTCACCGAGGTCACGGGCCAGCAGCGCCGCGCTGAAGTGCGGGGCGAGCACGACGACGTCCCACTCCGAGCGCACCGGGTCACCGGCCGCGAGCGCGGCACCGCGGACCCCGGGGAGCGGCTCGGCGGGCATGTCCTCGGCGAGCGCGCACACGAAGGCGATGCGCTCGGCGAGGTCGCGGTAGCGGCTGGCGGTTGCCGGGGTGAAGTAGCGAGCCAGCTGGAAGGTCGAGGCGAGGACGCACGCGCTGCCCTGGCGCAGCGCCTCACGTTCGAGCTGTTTGGTGAGCTCGATCAGCAGCGCTTTGGGCGCATGACGCAGCACGGCGCCGGGCGGCAGCAGGGAGAACGGGCTGGCCTGGCTGTCCACAACAGATGACGACGACGCCTGCGCGGCCCGTCGGGGCGGCAGCGGCAGAGCCGCCGTGCGCGCACTCATGTCGATCACCGGCCGCGGTCTGCCGAACAGCCACCCCTGCCCGAGCACCGCTCCGAGCGAGCGGGCCAGGCGCAGGTGCTCGTCGTCCTCGATGCCCTCGGCCAGCACCAGCGCGCCGCTGGACTCCGCGTAGGCGTTGACGGCGTTCATCACCTGGGCGACGTCGGGGCCGGGGCCGTCCTGCACCAGGCGCAGGTCGAGCTTGATGACATCGGGTCGCAGCAGCGGCATGAACGCCAGGGAGAGCTCGTCGGCGCCGACGTCGTCGAGAGCGACCGCCCACCCGGCGTCGCGGATCCTGTCAACGGTGCGCAGGAGCTCGGCGGGGCGGTGCGCCAGGGCCCGCTCGGTGAACTCGACCACCACACGTAGCTGCCCCGGGGCGTTGGCGGCGATCTCCAGCAGCACGTCGAGGGGTGCGCTGTCGAGCACCTCCGGCTCGACGTTGACGAACAGCCCCACGGGGTCGCGCAGCTTTTGCGCCGACGCCCCCCAGAAGGCGGCGGCGCGGCAGGCGGCGTCGAGCTCCGCGAGCAGGCCGTGGCGGCGGGCGGTGCTGAACAGGGCGTCGGGAAGGTGCAGGGGCGAGTCGGCAGGTCCGCGGACCAGCGCCTCGTGGGCGACGACGTCGCCGGTGGCGAGGTCGACGATGGGCTGGAACCAGCTCACGAGCCGCTGCTCGCCCAGGAGGCGGCGCAGCTCGGCCTCGTGCCGGAGGCTCATGTCGGCGGTGGCGATGGTGACTCCAACCCTCGCGCTGACCACCCGTGCGCTCGAGTGGCGGTGCTGCTCCGACGGCTTCGACGGTCAGCGCGGTGCCCTTGACGGCTGCCCAGCATCGCAGCAGAGCTCTCGCCCGATCGGCCCCCCACCTTCGGGATCATCAGCGACACGCTCAGAGGTCCACCACCTCGAACTCGAGCAGCGTCGACCCGGTGGCCACGGGCTTGCGCGCGGCAGGGCCGCCGTCGCCATCGCTGTGAGCTACCCGGGCGCTGGCGTCGCGCCACGCCTCGAACGCCTCACGGCTGGCCCACTGCGTCACCACGAAGTACCGGCTCTCCCCCGCCACCGGCCGCAGCAGCTGGAAGCCCTCGACCCCCTCCGCGCCGTCGACGGCGTGCTTGGGCGCCGCGAACCGGCGCTCGATCTCCGGCCCCCCGTCTTCGGGGACGTCGAGGGCGTTGATGACGACGACGGACACGGGCGGACCTCCTGAGTTCGAGCGCACCCCACCCACGCAGTTCGCCCAGCGGCACGCGGTGATCATCCTGCCCCATGGTGTGGCATGGCGATGCCCGCCCGGCGACAAGCCCTACGGTCAGCGGGTGGCTCGGGATCGCGACGCTGCCGGCTGGGCCGACGACGTCCTCGACCTCAGCGATGACGACGACGGCGACGCCAGCGGCGACGAGCGCCCGTCTCCGCATCCGAGTTCCCGGCGCGCCGGGCGCCCCCGCTGGCTCCGCTCCCGCTGGATGCTGCCGGTTCTCGTGACGGCGCTCGCGCTGCTCGTCGTCGTCTCGGTGGGTCGGCAGTTCCGGATCTCCGCCGCCGCCGACCTCGCCAGCTCGCAGCAGCTCAGCGCGCTGCAGGTGGGCGGCGCGAGCGTGATGTCTCCGTTCACCGGTGAACCCACGACCTTCGACGCGCAGGGCAAGCTGCTCGTCCAGCTGCAGGTGCAGGTCCTCAACAGTGGAAAGCAGCCGGTGCGACTCACCGTGCGCGGCACCTCGGAGCCGCTGTTGAGCCTGCTCGGCCCGGCGACCTCAACCCCGGTCATCCCGGGAGGCACCAACACGCTCGTGCTGCGGGGCGCCGTCGACTGTACGAAGGCGCCCGCACCGCAGTGGTCGGGCTCCAGCACGGAGCCTCCCGAGATAGCGGAGCCGCTGAGCCTGGACATCGATGTCGCGCTGCCGAAGGACCTGTCGAGCACGGCATCTCGCGGTGATGACGGTCCTGTGGTCCGGCATCGCTACCTCGCCTCTGACGGGAGCGCGGGGTGGGCAGACCTGCGCCAGCAGTTCGCGTACGCCTGCGATCCGATGGCCTCGGGGGCGCTGTCGGTGACCGCGAGCGCCCGCGACGACGGGACGATGGCGCTGTCCGCCCGGAACGAGACTGACACCGCGATGACCCTGAGCGTGCAGTCCACGCCGTGGTTGCGGCTCTCCAGCGACGTGCAGCTGCCCGCTCAGGTGCTTCCGCAGCAGGACCTGACGACGGTGCTGCGCCTCAATCCCGACTGCCGCCGAGCGCTCCCGCCGTCGCAGGGCGGCCTGGAGCTGCAGGTGGACGTCGTCACCTCGTGGGACGAGGGCAAGAGCCAGTCCACCCAGTCCCCGGGAGGCTCCTCGACGGCGGCGTGGGCTGCGCGCCAGGTGGCGCTCGCGTGCCGGTAGAGATGACCCTGTGGACGTCAGCGACCTGCAGCGGATGCTGCGCGACTTCTCCGCCGAGCGCGAGTGGCAGCGGTTCAACACCCCGCGCAACCTGGCGCTGGCGATGGTCGGTGAGGTCGGGGAAGTGGCGGAGCTGCTCCAGTGGCTCACTGACGCCGAGGCCGCGGCCATCGCCACCGACCCGGACCGCGAGCAGTTGCGGCAGCGGGCCGGTGAGGAGATCTCCGACGTGCTGGCCTACCTGCTGCTGCTCGCCGATTCCCTTGGCGTGGACGTCGAGCGGGCCTTCACCGCGAAGCTGGCCGCCAACGCCGTGAAGTACCCGGTGCACCTGGCCCGCGGCACGTCAGCGACTTACACGGACCTGTCCGACAAGACTGGACTCCCCCGGGACGAGGGAGCGGCTACTCCTTGACGAGGTCGAGCGCGACGCCCCCGGACAGGAACGGCACGCCCTCCAGGCGCCGTTCAAGACGCTCCGCCCACGGCGGCACCTGCTGCACGGTGCTGGGGTAGAGGTACAGCCGGTCCTTGCCGACGAGGCGCCAGCCAGCCGAGCGCGCCCGCCGCAGGAAGTCACCGGCGTTGAACGTGCGCTCGCCATCGGTGACGGTGTGCCACAGGAACACGTACGGGTGGAGCCGGTTCGGCTCCATCGCGCGCCACCGCGCGCCGGGGGCCGCCACGCGGGACGCCTCGGCGAGCACGGCGTCGAGATCTTCCACGTGGTGGAGCGCGTCGACGCTGATGATGAGGTCCACCGAGGAGTCGGCCACCCCGTCGGGCAGCGCCTCACCGGTGCCGATCTCGAAGGCGACGTTGCCGAGCCCCAGGTCGCGCGAGCGACCGTTGGCGAAGTCGACGTAGTTGGGCAGCGGCTCCACCCCGGTGAAGTGCCGGTCGCGGTGGGTGGACGCCAGACGACGCAGCAGGGTGCCGGTCCCCGACCCGATCTCCAGGACGCGACCAGGCACATCGCGCAGCACGCCCTCGAAGTACTCGACCCGGCGCCGCGTCATGTGCCCGGCGGCACGCAAGGACTCGTAGGCCTCGGGCTGCTCGTCGTACCCGGCGTTGTAGCGCCGCTGGTCGTCCGAGTGGGCGGCCGGACGGTCGCTGGAGGCCATCCCAGCAGCCTACGACTCGCTCACTGCGCCACGCCCGGGGGTTCCTGCGAGGCGGACGCACCCGTGACGTCGTCCTCGGGGGTCTCCCACAGTTCCACCCGCAGCCAGTTGTGGTCGGTGCTGGAGACCAGGCGCCGGTCGCGCATGACGGCGCGGGCGTTGCCGGTGGTGCGGCCCAGGTCGCCGGTGGCAGTGGCCACGGAGCCCACCAGCCAGACGCGTCGGTGCGGCGCGAGTTCCGCGATCTTGTCGACCACGCGGTAGACCTCCAGCCCCCCGAGGGTGTCGCTGTCCTCCGGGGAGGCCACAAGCAGCGCGTCGGTGAGGCGGTCGCTGCCCGCCAGCCCCGGCGGGTAGTACGCCTCGACCATGGGCCTGACGACGTTGCCCACGTACACCACGGCGTCTCCCGGCTGCGCCTGCGCGGCGATCTGCTGGGCGGCGCCGGCCGGGTCGTCGAAGCCGGCGCGGGCCTGCCGGAAGCCGACGCCCGCCGGCACCAGACTGACCAGGAGGACGACGACGGCGGTCACCGCGGCCCAGCCCGCCCAGCGCTCCCCCCGTGCGGACCGGCTCGCGAGGCGGCGGGCGGCGGCGGGCAGCGCGGTGAGGGCGACGGCGGCGAGAACGGCGATCGCGGGCAGCGCGGCACTGGCGTACCGCTGGTTGAAGTACCCACCCATGAGCCCGAGCGTGGTGATGGCCAGCACGGGCATCGGCGCCCACAGCACGAGCACGAGCGCGTGGGGCTCGCGCCCGGAGTCCCGCGTGGGACCCCGCCGCAGCAGCACCACAGCTCCGACGACGGCGAGCGCGAGGACCGCCCACCCCAGCCAGGGCACGTCAGCGACGAGGCGCCAGAAGGTGAAGTACTCCGGCAGCGTGGCCGGTGCCGGAGGGCGCTCGGCGGCCTGCATCGACCCCGCGACCACGAGGCCCGCGCCCACCAGGCCCGCGGGCAGCGCGGCCAGGACGAGCGCCCAGCGGCGGGCGCGGCCGGGGCGCAGCCACACGGCGAAGAACACCGCACCGACCGAGGGCAGCGTCACGAGCGGGTGCAAGAGCACGGCCAGCAGCGCCGTCGTCGCCGCCACCGGCCAGATCCACGCGCGCGGTCGCTCGGTGGACCGCAGCAGGAGCAGCACGGTGACGACGACGGCGGTCAGCGCCATCGGGTACGGGCGAGCTTCCTGCCCGTGCAGGTACACGGCCGGCGCCAGCGCCGCGACCGTGCCGGCCACGAGGCCGCCCCATGGCCCGGCGAAGCGCCGGCCCAGCACCGCCACCAGGGCCACGAGGACGACGGTGGCGACGGCGCCCGGCAACCGGATCCACCACGAGGCCTCGCTCACCGCGATCCACGGCTGCATGATCAGGTAGTAGCCGACGAGCCCGGCGTCGCGCTCGGAGAGCAGTCCCATCATGTCGCCGACGCTGCGGCCGGCGGTGCTCAGCGTGTAGACCTCGTCGCGCCAGAAGGGCTTCGCGTCGTAGCGGTAGGCGGTGAGTGCCGCGGCCAGCAGAGCGGGGACCAGGACGGACAACCGCCCGGAGCTGATGCGCCAGCGGGAGCGCCGGGCGGCGACCCCCGACAGCGGCGAGTCATGGAGGAGCGCGGTCACACGGACGATCGTCGCAGCCGATGCTGGGAGGGTGCCCGGTGAGCTTGAGCAGCTCGCTCATGCTCGTGAGGGTCGGCTGCTGAGTCGGCTGCTGAGTCGCCTGGTGAGTTGCCTGCTGGGGAGAACGCTGACGGTGAGAGCGACGCGCCGGGACACAGTTCACGCGAATGAAACCCGCGTGACCCTTGAGCGCCGCTAGGTTCGGCGCATCTTCACCGAGATCGATCCCTTCGTCGGGACCGCTGCGACCCGGTTGCCGGCGCCACGCGGTCTAGCTGCTGCGTGGTGGTGGCCCAAGCCGCAGGTCGGCAACACCCACCCCGGAGCTACCAGCCCGCTGGGCATGGTGAGCGCCTGCGCCTACTCGGGGGCCTACCCCACCGGGTACGGCCAGTACGACAAGAGCCTCGAGGGCATGCCCAGCGAGGTCTTCGACACGCTGCAGGCCTCGGGCTTCACGCACTTCCAGCAGTCCGGCACCGGTGCCATCCGCAAGTACTACAACTACTTGCGCGTCACGCCGATGGTGCAGCCCCTCGACGACCTCGGGCAGTCGTGGGAGCTCACCGACGAGGTGGCCGAGGCGGGCTACTACGCCGCCACCCTCGACTCCGGCATCCGTTGCGAGCTGACCGTCGGCCCCAAGACGGCCGTGCACCGCTACACCTTCCCCGAGCACCGCAGCGCCCGCGTCGTCGTCGACGCGTCCTGCGGTGGGCTGGCCATCGAGCACGGCCGCACCGTGCCGCTGCGCGCCCAGGTCGAGAACCTCGGCCAGGGCCGCGCGCAGGGCACCATCGTCGTCGAGGGTGTGCCGCTGTCGTTCGCCCTCGAGGTCGACACCGACGTGCCCGGCCCGTCGGGTCCGGCGCGGCACACGGCGCCGTGGCGGCCGATGCTCTGGCACGACAGGCGCCTCATCGAGGGCGGCACCCGGCTCGACTTCGACAGGATCCGCCAGACCACGCTGCGGCCCTTCGGGCTGCTCTTCATGGGGCCGGCCCGCGCGGGCCAGACCGTGGAGGTGCGGATCGGGTTCTCGCTGCGCGGGGTGGAGCAGGCGCGGGCCAACCTCACCGCCGAGCACGCTTCGAAGCTGCCCTCCGCTCCCTGCGAGCCCGTCTTCGACGCCGTCCGCGAGCGCACCCGAGCCCGTTGGACCGACCACGTGGGCCGGGTGGCGGTGGAGGGCGGCACGCCCGCGCGCCGCACCGTCATGGCCACGGCGACGTACCACTCGCTCATCAAGCCGTGCATCGCCGACGACGAGAGCCCGTTCTGGCCCTCGGACGGCCCGTTCGCGTTCGACATCTCGACGATGTGGGACATCTACAAGACGCAGATCCCGCTGCTCGCCGCGATCACCCCGAACCGCGCGGCCGACCTGCTGGAGTCGCTCATCAGGGTCAGCGAGGAGGAAGGCAACTTCCCGATCGGCTACCGGATGTCGCGCGGGGCCGACAGGTTCTTCCGGCAGGCGAGCGCGCTCGCGCACACCGCCCTGGCCGACGCGCACGCCGTGGACCTGGCCCCGATCGACTGGTCGTGGGCGCTGGTGCACATGGACGACGACCTGCGCCGCGGCTACGGCGAGATGTTCATCGACAACGGCGTGGTGCACCCGATCTCGCACACGCTCGACCTGGCCTTCGCCCATTACTGCACGGCGCAGGTGGCGCGTGCCGTCGGTGACCGCCGCCTCGCCGATGACCTCGCGGAGCGGTCGCTGCGCTGGATCAACGCCTTCGACACGACCACCGGGCTGCTGCGCGACTCGGAGTACTACGAGGGCGGCAAGTGGAACTACTCGTTCCGGCTCCTGCACGACATGGCCGGCCGGGTCCAGCTCGCGGGCGGTGCCGAGGCGTTCACGCGGATGCTCGACGCCTTCTTCGGCTTCGGGGCCCCTCCCGTGCGGCAGCCCGGGCTGCGGCCCAACGCCGCGGAGATGGCCGCCGGCTACGCCCTCAACAGGTTCGAGGGCCTCAACAACGAGCCCGACATGGAAGCCCCCTGGGCCTACCACTGGGCGGGCCGCCCCGACCGCACCGCGCAGGTGGTGCACGCGGCGCTCACCCACCAGTTCGGCACCGGCCGTGGCGGTCTGCCCGGCAACGACGACTCCGGCGGCCTGTCCTCCTGGTACGTCTGGGCCTCCCTCGGCCTGTTCCCGGTGGCAGGGCTCAACCTGTTCCTCCTGTCGGCGCCGGCGTTCGAGCGGACCGTGCTCGCCGTCCCCGGCGGTGAGTTCGTCGTCGAAGCTGTCGGGCACCGGGAGCAGCCCATCAGCTCCGACGACTCCTTCGAGGCAGCATCCGCGGCGGGTGCCGTCAAGCCGCAGCACGTGCTCTCCGCGACGCTGGACGGCGAGCCGCTGGCCGGTCCGCACCTCACGATGGAACGGGTCCACCGCGGGGGTCGCCTGGTGCTCCACCTCGGCGACGAACCGCAGGGCTTCGGGCGCACGGTGCGCCCACCCTCGCCGGCAGCGCGCTGACGCGCCGCCCGTACACCGTTTCCCGCCCGCACTTCTTCCCGTCCGCACTTCCCCAGACCACCCAGCTCCGACCTAGCTCCGACTGAGTTCCACCCCAGCGCCACTGTCCACCCACACACACCCGCCCCAGCACCCGAGGAGGACCTCATGACCGGCATGAGCAAGCCCGACCGCCGTCTCGTCATCCTGGTCCGCGCGGACCCGGTCATCTGTGGCCACTCCGGCGAGGCGCGCAACCTCGCCGAGGCAGCACTGCTGCGCGGCTTCGACGACGTGCGGATCCTCACCTGGCCGCTGGAGGCGCTGCAGGCGGCGGGTCTGCCGCTCAAGCCCCTCGACGCGCTGCTGCCCTACTCACCGGGCATCACGGTCGAGCGCCCCGCTCCCGTCGGTGACAACCGCGTGCCGGACGGCCGCTACATCGCCGGTCTCACCGGACGCCTCGTAGAGCTGCTCGCCGAGGGCGTGCCGACCGTCGTCCTGTCGATGTACCTCACGCCGCACACCGACGTCGTCGTCCAGGCCGTCGCGGGAGCACGGGTGGCGGGCTTCGCCCTCGACGCCCGCACGCTGGCCAAGGCGGTCGGCTCCGACATCACCAACGTGGTCTCCAACGCCCTGCGGACCGGCGCCTGGGGTGCCGCGGCGATGGTGCTGTCCACCTACCTCCAGAACGACGACCTCCTCGCGGTGTCGGAGTTCACCAAGGAAGAGGTCGTGCGCTGGGCGGAGCAGGTCGACGCGCTCGCCGGCACCCGCTTCGCCGAGGAGCTCACCGCCCGGGTGCGGATCAGCTACCCGCCGATCGACACCTCCGCCTTCCTCGACCTCGATCCTGCCGCTGTCGACGCCGCGCTGGCCGCACGCGGCCTCGAGCGCGACGGTTACGTGCTGTTCCTGTCGCGCATCACCCGCGCCAAGGGCGTCGACGACCTCATCAACGCCTACCGCGCCTCGCGCACGTCGGCCACGAAAAAGCTCGTCATCGCCGGGGCCGGCAACGCCGTCGAGGCGGTGCGGGCGCAGATCGCCGAGGTCCCCGGCGACGACGAGCGGATCCTCCTGCTCACCGACGTCTCCGACGCCGAGAAGCCGCTGCTCATGCGCGGGTGCGCGGCGTACGCGCTGCCCACCAAGCCGGTCCCCGAGTTCGTGGAGACGTTCGGCATCGCGCTGACGGAGAAGATGCTCGCCGGCGGCGGCCCCGTCATCACCACGCTCGTGGGCGGCACCGGCGAAGCCGTCGGTGACACGGCGCTCATCATCGAAGCGGGCGACGTCGCGGGCCTCGCTCGGATGATCGACAGGGCCGTGCTCGACATGGGTGAGATCGAGCGCCTCGAGCTGGAGCAGCGCGCCCGCGAGCACGCGCTCCGCTTCGACAAGCTGCGCGTCTTCGACGAGATGCTGCCGCCCACCGAGACCGTGGTGGAGGAGCAGCATCGGGTGGTGGACACCCCCCGGGAGGGCGCTCCCCTCTGACCACTCCCCCTTCCCGCAGCCGAGCGCCTCGTTGCGGTTCCGACCCCCGTCCGAACCGCAGCGAGGCGCTCGGCTGCGGTGTGGGTGGGGGGAGGAGGTCAGAGGCGGCCGGCGGTCATGTCGAACAGGCGGGACAGCACGCGGTCTCCGTCGGCGCGCAGGCCATTGTGGAGCAGCTCGTCGGTGATCCACGTCCGGGCGCCCAGCAGGGCTGCCGTGGCGCGGGAGTGCTCGGCGAGCACGTACGGGTCGTCGAGGTAGATCGCGGCGGCCACCGGCACCGCGTCCGCGCCCCGGGCGACACCGTCGAGCACCGACGGGTCGTACAGCCTCGGCCAGGGCCGGTCCGCCAACAGGCGAGCCGCCTCAGCCACGGGAGCGAGCGCGCCGACGCCACCGCGCTCAGGGTCGAGCAGCCAGCCACCGACGTGCTCCCCGGACAGGAGCGCCGGGTCGCCGCCTGCTGCTGGGTCGCCGAAGTCGTCAGGGCGGGTGCGCTCGGCCGCCCACGCCGTGGTGAAGCCGTCGGCGTAGCAGGCCTCGTGCACCAGCAGGTAGAGCGGGTTGCGTGCCAACCCAAGCGGATCGGCGATGTCGGCGCGGAACGCCGGGGAGTCGACGGGTCGCTCGAGCAGGGCGTGCAGCGCGTCGGCGCCGTCGCTCATGCCCAGGCCGTGGCCGGCGGCCCGGAGGGTGCGGGACGTGACGCGGTCGCCCGTCGTCGTCCTGATCTCCCTCTCGGCGAGCTCGGCGTGCAGCGAACGCAGCCGCTCGAGGTCGTGGGGGTAGCGCTCGTGGTAGCGCGCGGAGAGCACGCGCATCTGCGCCCACGTGGCGGCGTAGACGTCGTCGGGGCTCATCCCGATCGGTGCGAGGCCTCCGGTGACGTGAACGGAGGTCAACGACGACGGCGCCAGCGAGAGGTACGTGAGCGAGCAGAAGCCACCGAAGCTCTGCCCGAGCAGGCTCCACCGCTCGATGCCGAGCGCCTCGCGCAGGAGCTCGGCGTCCCTGACGATGCTGTCCGCACGGAAGTGCGCCAGGTAGTCGGCCTGCTGGGACGGCGTCATGCCGGGCAGGTCACCAACCGGGGTGGAGCGGCCCGTGCCGCGCTGATCGAGCAGCACGAGGCGGAAGTCGCGCAACGCCCGCGCCATCCACCCGCTGGTGAGCGGAGCACCGAACGGGCGGGTCGCCTCCTGGCCGGGGCCGCCCTGGAGGAAGAGCAGCGCCGGCTTGTCGCGACCGTCGTCCACCGCCGAGACCTCGCGGGCGAAGACGACGAGGGACGCAGCTGTGGTGTCGGCTGTGGTGTTGGTGGCTGTGGTGTGGTCGAGCGGGACGTCGAGCTCGTGCTCGAGCACCCGTAGGCCCGGCAGGTGCAGCTCGACGGTGCGCAGGTCCGGTGCAGCCATCCACCCACCCTGCCGCATGGGGTGCGGTGTCAGCCCGCGGCGCTGCGCACCGCTCCGGAGACCTCGCAGCTGGCAATCTCGCCGCCACCCTCGACGTAGCCGATCGCGTCACCCGGCGCGCTGGCGCCGGGTGCCACGCCGTCGATGCTCGCCACGAGGTCGCCGACTTTCTGCCCGTCCGCGTCCAGGGCGGTGAGGGTGATGAAGTACGACGCCGGGTCGTCGCCGCTGTTGGTGACGCTCACCGCGCCCGTCGCCAGGCCCCCGATGCTCGTCGAGCAGCTCTCCACGGTGACGTCGGCGCTGGCGTCTTCTCCGCCGAGTGCGCCCCCGAGGTCGGTCGGCAGACCACTGGGCAGCTCGCTCGGGAGGCCGCTCGGCAGCCCTGTGGGGAACTCGCTCGGGATGGCAGAGGACAGGCTCGTTACCGTCTCCACGGACCTCTGGACGAAGACGACCGCCGCGATGATCGCCAGCACCCACATCACCGTCCCGACGGCGCCGACGACGACGCCGGCGATCGCCATGCCCCGCCCGGCCTTGCGCCCGCCGCGGGTGTCGCCGATGCCGAAGGCCGAGACGATCATCCCGATCGGGCTGACCAGGAACGCCAGGACGAGCCCGATGACGGCGGTGACGGAGGTCGGCCGCTGCGGAGAGCCTTGCTGGTACGGCTGGGGATAGCCCTGCTGGTACGGCTGCTGGTACGGCTGCTCCTGGCCGCCGGCGTAGGGGGCCTGCTGCCGCGGCGCGTACTCCTCGTACCCGGGCGGCGGGACGTACGCGGGCGGCTGCTCGGGCTGCCCCTGTTGGTGGGGCTGCTGGGGCTGCTGCTCGGGGTAGCGGGACGTCGGGTCCGACACGATGGCCTCCGGGCGGGGGGAAGACACCGACGGTACCGGCGGTGCCTCCGAGGCCGACAGGGCTGTCAGCACCGGCCGCCGTGGAGGTCCGGAGCACCGCAGCACTCCAGCACCGGATCGCTGACGTCGTGACCGGGTGACGGCACTCAGGCGGCCCCGGCGCCGTGCCGATGTTCGGGACGTGAGCCTTCCCCGCGTCGTGGCGCGGCTGTCGCGGTGGATCGAGTGGCGGGCCGCCGTGCTGGCCGTCCTCCTGCTCATCGATGCCGCGGCGATGTTCAGCGCGAGCTCGCTGCCCCCGGAGGCTTCGGCCGCTCACGCCGCGCACCGGGGCGAGCTGCTGGTCGTGTCGGCTGCGTGGGCGCTGATGGCCGCCGTCGTCGCCATCCGTCGACAGCTGCGCCAGTGGGAGGCGACGACGGTTCTCGTGCTCGCGGCCGGCCTCATCGCCGGGTACGGGACGTTGGTGCCCGACGTGCAGTGGAAGTGGCAGTGCATCGCCACGCTCCCGCTGGTCGCGGCGCTCGGGCGGATGCACCACCGGGGCTGGTGGCTCGTCGCCATCGTCGTCGTCTCCGAGGCCATGGCAGCGGTGCTCCTCCTGCAGCTGGACCTGCCGGGCGCGTACTTCGCCTACAGCGTGTCGGTGGTCGCGATCATCGTGGCCGCGCCGGCGGTGGTGGTGGCTGCCGTGGCCGCCGCCCTCGACCGCGCTCGCGCCGAAGCGGAACGCACCGCCTGCACCGATGCCCTCACGGGCATGCTCAACCGCCGGGGCCTCACCGACCACGTCCCGCGTCTGCTCCACGCTGCGGTGGAGTACGAGCGGGACGTCGCCGTCCTGCTGCTCGACCTCGACCACTTCAAGCGCGTCAACGACACCTGGGGCCACACCTCCGGTGACCGACTGCTGCAGGCCGTCGGTAGTGCGGTGCGGGCGGAACTGCGCCGGGACGACCTCCTCGCGCGGTGGGGCGGCGAGGAGCTGCTGGTGATCACGCTGGTTCCCGACACCGAGCACCTGGCGTCCCTGGCGGAGAGGATCCGCGGCAGCGTCGGGAACCTCGTCGTGGCGGGGCTGCCACCGGTCACCGTCAGCATCGGGACGGCATCGCTGGAGCACTCCGCGGTGGCAGGTGCGATCACCCGCACCCGCGAGGGCGACAGCGCCGGGGTCGCGACGGCGGTTGATCTCGCGGCCAGTCTCGTGGACCGGGCCGACGAGGCGCTCTACGCCGCGAAGGCCGCGGGCCGTGACAGGGTCCACCACTTCGTGCCGAGCTCAGCGGCCACGCTGCCGACACCACGCAGTCACCGGGAACACGTTCCGCGCTGACCGTGCAGGGTGCGAGAGTGGGTCTGTGACGTCGCTCGGTTCTGAGGCTCTGCCCGCGCGGTTGTTCAAGGCGATCCCGATGCTCCGCGAGGCCCTGCTGGCCGCCGCGGAGGAGGGACGGGTCGTTCCACCCTCGGAAGCGTCCGAGGCCACCGACGGCGCGGTCACGTCTCGCGGCATCGGCAAGGCGCTCGAGGTCATCTCCGCTGACTGCGCCCGCCGCGGCGAGCCCGACCTCTCCGCACTCGTGGTGCGCGAGGCGTCCCTCGTCGACGGCACCGACACCGGCGGCGGTGCCCGGCGCCGGGTGTGGATGCACTTTGGTGGGCAGGGCGCTGTCGACTCCGGCGCGCAGGACGAGCGCGACGTCGTCGACCGTCTGACCCGTCACGCCGGCGCCTCCCGGCCGGCGAGCAGCACGCCTCGTGTGGCGAAGGAGCCGACGGACCCCGCAGATTCCTCGGACCCCGCCGAGCCGAAGGCGCCGAGCGCCGCCGCTGCTCCCCGGGTGCGCGCCTCCCGGGCAGCGGCGGCGAAGAAGCCCGCCCCCGTGCCCGCACCGCCGCCGAGCATCTGCCCGGACTGCTTCACCGTGAGGTCCGCCAGCGGCATCTGCATGTGCTGAGCTGGCCTGATGTCCACGCCCGTCGTCAGCTCGGACCCCGCTGGACGAGCCGTCAGGCTCACCTGGGGCGCTGGCGACGGCGCTGACCGCCGCGTGCACTGGCCCGACCCGCGCCTGAGCGGCAGGTCGCTGTGCGACCGGCGCCTGTCGACGTTCGAGCACGAGGACGCCACTCCCGAGCGGTGGGAGCGGTGGTGCCGCAAGAACGGCTGCCGCCAGCAGTTCGAGCTGTGGCTCTCTCAGCACGCGCCGTCGCTCGCGCAGGAATACCGAGCCCGTGGGGACGACGACGACGGCGGGCTCACGCTCGGCTTCTGACGCTCAGCGTCTCGCACTCACCGATGAGTTCCAGCCGCGGCGGCGGTCACCCCGGCATCACCTGACGAACCGATGGACGGAGCACCAGCATGGGAACGATCAAGGTTCACGAGTTCATGACGATCGACGGCGTGGTCGACGCGCCCTCGTGGACGATGGCGTACCCGTGGACGGCGCCGATGATGGCGGCGATCGGCGGTATCACCGGCGGATGCTCCGACATCCTGCTCGGGCGGAACACCTACGAGATGTTCGCGCCGGCATGGTCGACCCGCACTGCCGAGGACGACCCGGGCGCCCCGTTCTTCAACGACTCCCCCAAGCACGTCGTCACCTCGCGGCCCGACGGCCTCGACTGGGGGCCCTCGAGCGCCGTCGAGTACTCGGCGAGCGCGATCCAGCAGCTCAAAGACGACGCCACCGGTGACATCTACGTCAGCGGCAGCGTGCAGCTGGTGCGGGCGCTGCTCGCCGACAAACTGGTCGACGAGCTGCATCTCATCACCTACCCGCTGGCACTCGGCGAGGGGCTGCGCCTGTTCGCCGACGGGTCGCGGGTGGAGCTGTCGCTGCTGAGCACCACGCCGTTCGAGAACGGTGTGGTCCAGCTCGTCTACGGCCCCGCTTGAGCTTCTGAGCCATATCTCCCGGGCGTTTGGATCACGCTCCGTGAGTCTCCGATCACGCTTCTGAGCTGCTGAAACGACTCCGACCGGACTGTCAGTGGTGGCCTCTACGTTGGGGACATGAGTTCGAGCGGGGCTCCGGAGTGGGCCGTCGGTGATCCCGACGAGTACCCCGCTGCGCCCGCTTTCGGGCTGGAGGGGGATCAGGATGACGACGGCGAGGGCCTAGTCCGATTCAGCATCCCCTGGTGGACGAAGGCTCTGTCCGCAGACCCATTGACCGGGTCGATCGCCGAGCGGCGGCGCCTCCGCGGCTGCGTGGCCGCTGCAGTGGAGCAGTCGCCGGGGTCGGCGCAGATGGCAGCGTTGGAGACGCTGCTGACCGTCGTCAACGCCAACGAGTCCTCTGCATCAGCAGACCCCGAGGCCGACCCCGCTGGGTTGGGCCTGTCGAGTCGGGAGTGGACCGAGGTCACCGCCGCCAGCGACCGGTGCGCGTCCTACCTGTACGCGTTGCAGCTGAACTTCATCGCCGGCCTGGACACTGCGAAGCTGGCCGAGCAGTCCTCGCGGGCGACGTGGAAGGACTCCCGCCGCCCCGCCTCCGATGAACTCGCCCCGGTGCTGCGGATCTCCGGACGTTCAGCGACGGCCTTGGTCGGGCAGGCACGGCAGCTGTACGAGCTTCCCGCCGCTGAGGAAGCCCTGATCTGCGGGCTGATGACCCCGGCGCAGTGGCGGGAACTGGTCACGGTGTGCCGGCGCCTACCCGAAGGCGTCGAGGGTGAGCGGGCACGCCGGGTCGTGGAGGCCACGGCGGTGGCGGCTGCGGCGACGCTGAGCCGGGCTCGGCTGGCAGCAACGTTGGAGGAAGCGGCGTTGGCTGCTGATCCGGGGTATGCGGCGCGGGCGATGGCCGCGGGCATCAATGACCGTGACGTGGTGCTGCGTGCGTCTCCGCTGCCGGGGTGCGCCCGGATCGTGGCGGACATGGAGTTGGGGGACGCGACGCGGGTGTGGCAGGTGATCAACCAGATCGCGGCCAACGCGTTGGCGGGTGACACCGAGAACCCCGACGCCGGCGACGGTGATGCTGGTGAGGACGAGCCGGAGACCCGCACCAAGGGTCAGCTGCGCGCGGACGCGCTGGCGAGTTTGGTGCTGGGCGACATCGAAGCGACCCCGGTGACGATCGCGCAGGCCCTGGGCGACCCCGTCCCCGGCGAGGCCGGCGTGCCCACCGAGCCGGCTGCTGACCGCTCTTCCGCGCCCGGGGAGGACCTGTTCGCCGACGGCGGTCACGCTGACGACCTCGCTGAGGACACCGACGACGGCACCGACAACGACGACGAGGAAGACGCTGAGCCCGACTCAGCCAGGGGTCCTGCGTCGGGGACCGTGGTGGACAACCGCGCCCCGGTGCGCACTCCCACCCCTGAGCAGCGGGCTCGCCTGTCGGAGATCCACATCGTGGTCCTGGCTGATGACCTCCTCGATGATGACCTTGAGGACCCCGAGGACGACCCCGAGGATCCCAAGAGCCCGGAGGACCTCGACACTGACGACCCGGACGACTGGCCCGAGGGCCCAGACGGCGGCCCAGGTGACGGCCCGGACTGGGGACCGACTTTCGGGCCGGGCGACGGGCGAGATGACTGGTCCGAGGACGACCAGGGACTCGAAGCAGGCGGCTGCAGCGACGAACCCGAGCCTTGGCTGGACGATGATCTCGACGACGAGCCGGACGACGATCTTGGGGGCGTCAGCGGCGGCTGTAAGCGCAGCGGACGACCCGACGACGGTGACGCCGTACCGGAACCCAAACCTGACCGAGATCATCACGATCACCGCGATCACCGCGATCACCGCAGCGACCCACCCGAGGAGCCTTCGGGCTCGTCAGCGACCCCGCCACCGGACTCACCGACCCCGCCGACGGCGAGCCCACCGACACCAGGGCGAGAACGGCCCCGCCCCACAACTTCATACCCCATCCCCGACCAGCCGGCCCAGTCCCCGGCTCACCGCAGCGACCCCACCCCGCCGCGCCCCAATGCCACCGGGACACCTCCACCTGCCCCGAACCGGCCCAGCTTCACCGGCAGCACCTCGAACAACGCCAA
>NZ_QGDQ01000031.1 GCF_003149145.1 Quadrisphaera granulorum
AAGGTCACCAAGGGGCCGGGCAGCGCCAAGGCGGGGTTGGCGATGGCGTTCAAGCTCATCGAGGCTGCTCAGTGCCGGTGGCGGGCGATCACCGCCCCGCACCTGGTGGCGCTGGTGCGCGCGGGGGTCGTGTTCGAGGCCGGCAAGCGTGTGGAACGCCCCGACGAACTCGGTGAAGCCGGCGCGTCAGCGGCTGAGCAGGCCCTCCCGACCGCCGCCTAAACGATCTTCATCCACAGGTCTTGACAATTTCTCCCCGTCACCGCGGGCACCAGCTCAAAACCAGCGACGGCAACGACGAGCGACGTCGTGCTGATCATGCACGGCGGGCACATGCGCGCCGGCATCGCGCTGGGTGAAGCTCCCTTGCGTGCGGCCGGACACCAGCTGCTCATCCCCTCTCGACCTGGCTACGGCCGCACCCCCACCTCAGCCGGGCCCACCCCAGAACGTTTCGCCGACACCACCGCCGAGCTGTGCGCCCACCTGGGCATCAGCTCCGTGCGAGCAGTCCTCGGCATCTCCGCAGGAGGCCCAGCGGCGGTAGCCCTGGCCGAACGCCACCCGTCCCTGGTGCGCTCGCTCCTGCTGATCTCCGCCCGGTCCGCGCTGCCCTTTCCTACCGGTGCCACGCGCCTGGCCGCGCACCTGGCCTTCGGTGCCCACGTCGAACCCTGGACCTGGACCAGCGTGCGGGCTCTGCTGCGCCGCTACCCCTCGTTGGGGCTGCGGATGATGCTCTCGAGCCTGTCGACCTCACCGGCGCACCGGGTGATGGCCGACCTGAGCCCTGGCGAGCAGGACGAGCTCGTGCGCCTGTTCGCCGCCATGCGCTCAGGCCAAGGTTTTTCCATCGACGTGCGCCACCGGCTGGCTCCCGACCTCGGCCGTGCGGTCCAGCAGCCCGCCCTGGTCATCGCCTCCCGTCACGACGGGCAGGTGGATTGGCGCCACGCGGAACACCTGCACCAGAACATCTGCGGGTCGCTGCTGTGGCCGAGCCCCAGCCTGAGCCACCTGGTCTGGTACGGCTCCGGAGGCGACGCGACGCAACGGCGCATCGAGGACTTCCTCAGCGGTCTGTGAGTGGCTGCACCTCGCGGCACATCGGCACGTGCCGCGGAACGGTGCGCTCGGTCACCCCACGCTCTGGTACTGGAGGGGAAGTCGCGTTCACGTGCGATGAGCAAGCAGGGACTGCTCCCAGCAGGGCTGGCTGAATGGCACACCAGGGCACAACACCACTGAGGCATCCCCTGTGACGCATGATCGCGACCAACGGCGCTTTGCGCCTACGGAAGGCTCCCGGGGGGAGCGACCCATTCAGTCGCCTGCCCGGTGACGGCTGCGATGTGCTCGTAGTCCCTGTCGTAGTGCAGAACCGTCAGGCCGCGAGCTTCAGCCACAGCGGCAATGATCAAATCCGGAAGCGACGCTCCGCGGTGCTGCGACTCTCTGGCCAGACGCTGCTGGACCTCTTGTGCCCTCGATAGGTGACGCTCGTCGGTGTCTTGATAGAGAAAGATGCTGTTGCGGATGGTCCATATGCGGTCGTACTCGTCCGCGTTCTGGGACGAGAACAGAGCTTCGAGGTTGAGCACCGCGCAGGTGTGGATGAGAGCTCGCTCGAGGAGCGGCTGCACTCGCTGCGCCACGGCGTCGAGGTGGAGCCGGCTGTTGGCGCTCGTGTCGAGCATGTACTCCGTCAGCGCCACGCATCGTCCCTGGGCGAGTGACTCTGCGAAGTCCCTTGCTGCTTCATCAGCTCCATGTATTGCGCGACCAGTCGATTGCGCACAGCCTCTCGCAGTGCCTGGTTGACGGCGTCCTGTGGAGTAGGTGCGCCGAGCAGGTCCTGCGCTTCAGCGAGGATCTTCTCGTCGATGTCGTCAATGTGCGTGCTCATCGCTTCCTCCCTCGAAACGCCATTCAGCAGTCCCCGGTCGTGCCTCACCAGCTGGAAGCACTGCGAATGCTTGCCCCGCACCCGCTCCGCAACCTACTCGGCGCTCGGCTGGGTTGGTGCTGGAGCGCTGGCCCACGCGCGGTGCTGCGAGACGAGAATGGCGTCAGCTACGTGCTAGAGCTCCCGCGCCGCGAGGGCTTCCCGCTGTCGAGTGAGAGAGGTGTGCGTGTCCTCCTACGACGTGCTGCTGTTCCTGCCGCCTGACGAGCCGCACCTGTGGGGCGCCGCCGTCGAGGGTCAGCTGAAGGCCCTCGAGGAGCGCCCCACCGAGCCGGGGCTCGTGCTGGACGACTGCATCGAGCGGATCGCCGCGGCGTTACCTGAGTCGGCGTGGGCTGGGCCGCCGCGCGACACAACGACGGAGTCGGCTGTGCTGCTGGAGTTCACCCCCGACGCGGCGCCCGCGGTGAGGGATCTCGTGCTGGAGCTCGCTCCGACCCTGCGCCCCTTCGTGGCGTTTGACCTGCAGGTCGACGACTTCCTCGTCTGAGCGACAGCTGCCTCAGCAAGGGTGTTTGCGCGTGGGGCGCGGCCAGGGCGCCTCTATCCCAGGCTGACCTGCGGAACGGCTGTCCGACCGTGTCGACTCAGCAGCCGTCACCGGGGAGAACCCGAAGCCGTTCGAGCTGGTCGTCGTCGTGCCCGAGGCGCGTGTCCCTGGCCTTGCCCCGCGTTGTCGCGGCGTCGGGGCCAGCGTCCGCCTAGATCGTCACGTCCAGCAGCTCCAGTACATCCGGGTGGAAGAGCCCGATGACGTCGACGACGACGTCGGCCGCCGGGAGTTCCGCGGCTCCGCTAGCTCCCGCGCACGCCAGCCGTAGGGGCGGTACGTCACCGGCTGTTCGGAGCGGAGGGGTGCGAGCACCTTTGGGCGAGCTGGTCGCGTTCCACGCCGTCCCTGTCGGATGACCGCCGGCGGAAGCGAGCGATGTCGAGGAAGTCGCCTCCGCGCAGCCGCACCGCTCCGGGGGCCCGCTGAACGAGGGCCCAACCCGGCGTTGACTTCCCTGCTCCGCCGTAGCCGGAGATCCCGACCATCGCGGGGCGCTCGAGGTGTGTGCGAGCCGCACTGACTGGAGATGCCAGGGCTGTCGGCTCCGGACTGGGCCGGTCGTGGGGAGCCTGCAGCTTGCGTCGATCAGGCTCGCCGAAGCTCATGTTAGCGACTAACATAAAGGCATGTTAGTCGCTAACTCACGAGCTACTGGTCGCGACCGGGGCCGGGGATGGCCAGCGCTGGCAGCACTGTCCCTGTCGGTCGTGGTGGTCGGGCTCGACACGACAGTCCTCAACGTCGCGCTGCCGACGATCTCCGCGGAGCTGCGGGCCGGGACGGAAGCGCTGCAGTGGGTGGTCGACGCCTACCTGCTGGCGGTCATCGCGGTGATGCTGCCGGCGGGTCGCCTCGGTGACCGCTTCGGCCACCGCCGCGCGCTGCTGGTGGGACTCTTCGTCTTTGGTGTCGGGTCGGTGGCTTCAGCGCTGTCGACGTCGGTCGGCGAGCTGATCACAGCCCGGGCCGTCCAGGGCGCTGGGGCGGCGGTGCTCGTGCCGCTCGCCCTGGCGATCGTTACCACCGAGTTCCCGCAGGACCAGCGCGCCAGGGCCCTGGGTCTCCTCACCTCGGCGGTCGCGCTGGGACTGCCGCTCGGACCGCTCGTGGGAGGTGCGCTGCTCGCCCGGTGGTCCTGGGCGTCGGTCTTCTGGGTCAACGTGCCCGTCGTCGTCCTCGCCATCGCCACCGTCGTCGTCGCCGTCCCGGTCCGTCCAGGGCGCCGTGACGTCCGGCTCGACGCGATCGGCGTGGTCGCCTCCGCCGTGGGCTTGGTGAGCCTCGTGGGCGCGGTGATCCAGGCGCCTTCTTCAGGCTGGACGTCGCCGCGCACGCTCGTGCTCGTCGCCGTCGCGTTGGCCGCGATGGCGGCCTTCGCGGCGAACCTGCGACGCAGTCGCCACCCACTGGTGGACGTCGCCCTGTTCGGTGACCGGCGGTTCTGCGGCGGGGTCGTCGCCGTCGCCGGAGCGAGCGCTGTGCTGCTCGCCGTCCTCTTCGTTCTCCCTCAGCTGCTGCAGGGTGTCCGGGGGTTCGACGCACCGTCTGCCGCGCTCCGGCTGCTGCCGCTCATGGTCGGCCTCCTGGTGGCAGGCGCCGCCGGTGCCCGGCTCCAGCGGGCGTGGGGCACCCGGACGACGGCCGTGGCAGGGCTGCTCGTACTTGCAGCCGGGGCCGGCGGGCTGGCCGCAGCAGGGCCAGAGGCGCCGCAGTGGCTGTTCGCAGGGCTTCTCACGATCACCGGATCCGGCATCGGTGCCGCGGTCTCCACTGCGATGGACGCCGCCATGTCCACCGTCCCCGACACGGCAGCCGCAGCCGGTTCGGCGCTCATCAACACGCTCCGTCAGATCAGCGGTGCCTTGGCTGTGGCCGCCCTGGGCAGCCTGCTGGCGGCGACCTACGCCAACCACCTCCGGCCAGCAGTGGCCGGGTTGCCGCCGTCCTCACGTGGCCTCGCCCTCGGTTCCCTCTCCGGAGCTGGTGCCCTGCATCGCCTGGGCCTGGAGCAGGCTGCGGCGTCGGCGTTCACCACGGGCGTCGGCGCGGTGCTGCTCGCGTGCAGCGGGCTGGCCCTGGCCTGTGCGGCGACCACCTGGATGGTCTTGCCGAGCACACGAGTGCGACCTCCTGCCTGAGGTGCTGCGCCGCCGCGAGACCACGCTGTGGAGGATGACCCCTGTGGACGAGGGGGAGACCGCAGCGGCTGGCGCAGACCGCCACGCTCGACGACGGCAGGCCACCCGTGAGGAGCTGCACCGCCACGCGCTGAGGCTCTTCCAGGAGCAGGGCTACGCGGCGACTACCGTCGAGCAGATCGCCGCGGCTGCCGGGGTCTCGCACATGACGTTCTTCCGGCACTTCGCCGCGAAGGACCAGGTCGTCCTCACCGACGACCACGACGCGCGGCTCCAGGCTCTCGTGGCCCAGCGTCCGCACGATGAGCCCGCGCTGCAGATGGTGCGCGGTGCCATCCACCACGTCCTCGGTGAGGTCTACCCGACGCACCGGGACGAGCTGCTGCGCCGCTGGCGTCTCGTCTTGGTCACCCCTGAGCTGCGAGCACGGCAGGCCGAGCGGGCGCTGACCACCGAGCGCCTCATCGCCGACGGGCTGGCCACCCACCCCGGACACAACGCCGGAGCGGTCGGCACGCGTGCCGCTGCGGCCGCGGGCCTCGCGTGCGCCACGGCGGCGAGCCTTCTGTGGGCCGAGCGCGATGGCGTCGATGAGCTGCCGCAGCTCGTCGACGAGGCCTTCGACGCGTTGACTCCTCGCGTGGACGACGGCGCGTGAGCGGACGATCGCGGCCCTGAACGCAGACCGCGCGGTGTCAGGTGCGCGACCAGAAGGCCGTCGGGTCGGTTGTCGGCCGGAACCCCGCCACGCTCACAGCGTCGGCGACCTCGCGCCACCGACGTCCCAGGTGCTCCGGCGCGTGGGCGTCGCTCCCGAACGAGACCGCCTGGCCGCCCGCCGCGTGCCACCACCTCACGACCAGCATCTCCATCGGCCGGGTGGTGTTCACCTCCAGCGCCCTCCCGGAGCCTGCGAGCACCGTCAGCACGTGGCGCACCTGCTCTTCGAGGTCCGCCCACGGCAGTGGCCCTGCCTCCGGCGTCCAGTAGCGCAGCGGGTAGTCGAGGTGGCCGAGCACCTCGAATGGCGCATCGCTCGCCGCCATGACGGCCGCCTCGTCGAGGTAGGTCCGCACGGCCCCCAGCAGCCCTCGCTGGGCGACGGCCCCGCGCATCTCCACCACCTCGCCCGGCAGGTGCAGGTCGGGTAGGGCGTGCAGCGAGCCCACCACCCGCTCGAAGCCCCAGCCCGCGAGCTCGGCGACCTCCGCGGGGAAGCGGTGCCCTTCGCTCAGCTCGATGCCGCAGCGGATGCGCAGGTCGGGGAAGAGGTGGCGGCACCGCTGGACCGCCTCCACGTAGGCCCGCACGTGGAGCGGCTCGGTCATGAACCGCCCGTGCTCGTCGGTGCGGCCGCGGACCGTGCCCTTCCAGCTCCACCCGCCGGGCGGCGGTCGCCATGCGCCGAAGTCTGCGTGCTCGGTGAAGGAGATGGCTGGGAGTCCGAGCTCGACGGCGCGGGCACACGTCGCCTCCATGTCACCGGCCGAGGCGTCCCACGAATACTGGGAGTGCACGTGGTCGTCCGCCGGCCAGCCACTGCCCGTCATGCGGGCGATGGTGTCAGCTCCCCGGGGACCGCTCGGCGCGCACCTCCGCCGTTGCCTGGCCGAAGTTCGTCCCCTACCCGCAGGCTGACGCCGGTCCTTGTCTGGGGAGGCACCCGTCAGCGGAGCACGGCCAGCAGAACGGGTCGATCCTGACCTAGCCAGGTGCCCGTCAGCACGAGCTCGTCCGCTGCGGCGCTCGCCGTCGTCGTTTCGAGCACGTGGAGCACGGTGAGAAGGGCGCCGTCACATTCGATGCGTGACGTCGTGCCGGCCACCGTGACTCGCGGGCCGCTCCAGCCTGCGGCGGGTGCGGAGGGGGCCGTGCCGCTGCCCCGCACGCGCGCCGAGGCAGGCTGCAGCACCAGACCGTCGGGCGTGGAGAGGAAGAGGTCGGCTTCGTGGCCACCGGTGGCGATCGTCGAGGCGAGGACGGCGGCGTAGACCGGGTCGTGGAGGGCGTCGTAGATCCAGCGGTCGCCGAGGGTGGTGTGCGTCATCGTCGTGACCAGGGATTCCTCGGCGCCGGCGCGCGGGGCTCCGCGGTAGGTCAGCGGCACCTGGAGCACCTGCCCGTCGGCGGTGGCGAGCACGTGGGTCTCCATCCCGACCTCGCCGTCCGGGTCGTCGAAGCGGTACGAGCCGAGTTTCGTCAGCGACGACGTGTCGGCTCCGGCTGCCCACGGCTGGCGAGGCACCCACGCCGCCAGCAGCTCGGCCTTGGTGGGGACGATCGACGCCTGGTGGTGGACTGCCATCGCCGCAGCATCCCAGTCCGTGCTCGCTAGCGTGGACGGGTGCCCTTCACGCCTGCGCACGTGGTTGCCGCGCTTCCGTTGCTGCGGACGCCGCTGCCGGCTGACGGGCGCCGCGTCGGCGCAGTGGTCGGTGGCGCTACCGGATGCGCTGTGGTCGTCGTCCTGGCCCTGACCGGCTGCGCGAGCTCCGCCACCGATACGCAGGCCGCGCCTCAGGCGACCCCCGAGCACCGCACCTGGTCGCCGCCGCCGAGCGGGACGCGGTTCGACTACCAGCTGTCGGGCCCGTACACGCCCCCTGGCGGCGTCACGGTGGTGGCCCGCGACCGCACCGCCCAGCCCGCGGGCCTGGGCTATGACATCTGCTACGTCAACGGCTTCCAGACGCAGCCGCAGGACTCGGCCGCGTTCGCTGCGGCACACCCCGACCTGGTGGTGCAGACCGCCGACGGCCCCCTGGCGGACCCGGGTTGGCCGGACGAGCTGCTCTTCGACACCTCCACCGCCGCGAAGCGCGCCGAGCTGTCGGAGGTGGTCGGGCCGTGGATCCGCGGGTGCGCGGAGTCGGGGTTCGACGCCGTCGAGATCGACAACCTCGACAGCTGGACCCGGTCCCAGGAGCACCTCACCGCCGCCGACAACACCGCTCTGGCCGAGGAGTACGTGCGGGTGGCGCACGAGGCCGGACTGGCGATCGCGCAGAAGAACACGCCGGAACTGTCGGCGCGGCTGCGGGCGGCGGGTTACGACTTCGCCGTCGCCGAGTCGTGCGCGGTCTACGAGGAGTGCGACGCCTACACCGACCACTACCCGGTGGTGCTCGACATCGAGTACACCGACGGCCTGGGCGTTGATCGCTTCGACGAGGTGTGCCGACACCCCGACCGCCGCACGTCGGTGGTGTTGCGCGACCACGACCTGCTCACCCCCGACGACGATGGCTACGCCTACCAGGCCTGCCCTGCCTGAGGTCAGGACAGCAGGTCAGGACAGTGCGCTGTTCAGGGCCCCGCGGCGGTAGGTCCCCGGCGGAAGGCCGTACTGGGCCCGGAACAGGCGACTGGCCACGGCGGGGTCCCGCAGGCCCGAGCGCCGCGCCAGCGCCGCCACCGTGTGGTCGAGCAGCGACAGGTCGAGCAGGTCGTGCTTGAAGCTCTCCAGCCGCAGCTGGCGCACGAAGGTGGAGACGGTGGTGCCGTGGGCGGCGAACACGCCGCGCACCTGGCGGACGGAGACGTGGTGCGCGGCGGCCAGCTGCTCGGCGGTGGCGTCGTCGTCGGTGAGGTGCTCCTCCAGCCACTGCGTGTACCGGGTGAAGGAGCTGGCGGCCTTCCGGGAACGCAGGGATCCGGCGACGTCCTCCATCACGGCCCGAACCAGCGAGTGGACGGCATCGGCGCAGTGCACGCGTGCTCGCGGCGAAAGCGTCCCTCGCGCACGGGCGACGCTGACGAGAAGGTCGGCGAGCATCCCCCCGGCGGCGTCCGCCAGGGGGATCTCGCGGGCGGCCACGTCCGCCGCCGCATCCGTCGTACTGCCCTGTCGCAAGAACCTCAGGCGGCAGACCAGCCACCGGTGGGGTCCGTCGGTGCTGATGCGGAACGGACGGCCTCCGTTGTAGAAGGCCAACCTGCCCGGCTCCAGGTGCACCGTCCTGGAGGACTGGGTGAGGGTCACACGGCCCTCCAGGCACACCCCCACCGTCAGGCCCGGCCACGTGGAGGAGCCCGGAGCGGGGCGCAGCACCGGTGCCACGTCGACGGCGCCGTCACTGACGAACTCCACCATGTCCAGGTCCCCCACGTGCCAGCTCTCGAGGCTGAGCTCCGCGCCGGGTTCCCGCCACAGGAGGGAGATCGTCTCGTCCTGGGCGAGGGAGACGGCCTCCTGACCCGGGGTCGACAGGTAGCCGGCGAGCCGGGCGGGTGCCTCGACGCGGAGCGTGACCTCGGAATCGGTGGGTGCGTGGTCCGGCGAGGTCACGAGGTCCTCCTGGTGGTGGCCGGGGACCTGCCCCTGGCCTCGGATCATCGTCCCTTGCGGAGGCGCCCCAGGCTGGCGACGGCCACCGCGACGAGCAGGGCTGCCCCCGTGAAGACGGAGCTGACCCACGCCGGAGACCCGATCAGTGTGAGACCACTGGTGCTGACGGCCACGAAGACCACCCCGATGGCCGTTCCCTGGACGGACGGTCGGCCGACGTCGATGACGATGGTGGACAGCAGCACGGCGGTGAGTGCCGGGAAGAGCATCGTCATCCCGTTGTCCGACGTCGCTGCACCTTGACGAGCCAGGAGCAGCACCCCCGCCGCGGCTCCCACCAGGCCGGACGCGGCGAAGGCGAGCAGCTGGGTGCGCGCCACGTCCACGCCGATGAGACGTGCGGCGTTGACGTTGGAACCGATGGCGAACAACCGGCGCCCGAAGACGGTCTGGTCCAGGACGAACCAGACCACCAGAGCGAGCAGGGCGACGACGACGACGATCGCCGGCAGTCCCGCCCAGAGGCCGGAGCCCGCGCTGGTCAGGGCCGGGGAGATGCCTTGGGTGATCTGGAGCCCGCCCGTGTAGGCGAAGATCGCCCCGCCCAGCAGCGTCGCGGTCCCCAGCGTGGCGATGAAGGGGTTCATCCGCAGGTGCGCGACGAGCACCCCCTGGAACAGCCCGATCGTGAGGCCGGTGAGGAGGGCGAGGGCGATCGCCACCCCCAGGGGAAGCGCGTGGTGGCTCATCGCGGCGGCCGCGACCACCGACGACGTCGCCGCGACGGCACCCACGGAGAAGTCGAAGAAGCCTGCCGCCAGGGGGAACAGCAGCGCCAGGGCGACGGCGAACGTCACCGCCTGGTTGGCGGTCAGGGTGAGCCAGTTGGCACTGCTGCGGAAGGCCGGGCCCGAGACGGGTGACGCGGAGAAGAACACCGCGACGGCGAGGAGGAGCAGGAGCAGGCCGTATCTCTCGAGGACGTTCCCGAGGCTCCGGTGGCCCTTCGCGGGCATCGACGGTGACGGCTGGCCGGACGCCGGGGAGGCGTCCTCGGAGGTGGGGTCCGTGCCGACTGCTGGACTCGCGGGACTCATCGGGGATCCTCTCGGTCTTGGTGCACTGCCAGGGCAATGGCGCTTTCGTGCAGCTCGGCGCCGGTGAGCTCGGCGCGCAGACGGCCGTCTCGCAGCACCAGGACGCGGTCGCAGAGAGCCGCGAGCTCCACGAAGTCGGAGGAGACGACCAGGGCGGCCCGGTCGTGGCCGTCGACGTGGCGATGGATGAAGGAGTGGATGTCCCTGCGTGCCATCGCGTCGACGCCCTGGCTGGGCTCGTCCAGCAGCAGCAGCCGGGGCGAGGTCCACGTGGCACGCGCCAGCACGGCCTTCTGCTGGTTGCCTCCCGACAGCGAGGCGAACGGCACCTCGCCGTGGGCGGCGTGGACGGCGAACCCTGCCGCAGCCTTCACGGCGTCGCGTCGCTCCGCGCGCCGGTCGGCCCCCCACCAGCGGGCGTAGCGGGGGAAGGCGATCGCCGAGACGTTCTCCCACAGCGGACGGTCGGGGAAGGCTGCGTCGCGGGCGCGGTCTTCCGGCACGCAGGCGACACCGTCCGCGAGCGCCGCCCGCGGTGAGCGGTGGTGGATCTCCCGCCCGGCGAGCTGGACGCTGCCGGAGGTCCGGGGGACCTGTCCGGCGAGCAGCCCCAGGAGGCGGGACCTGCCCGAGCCGAGCAGGCCGGCCACCCCGACCACCTCCCCGGGGCGCACCTCGAGGTCCAGGGGGCCCAGCCCGGCGGTGCACAGGCCGCTGACTCGAAGCAGCGGCGCTGCTGTCGTCGGTGCCCGTGGCGTCCGTGCTGCAGGCGCTGCCTGCTCGGCCGCCAGACCCGTCATCATCGCGATGACGTGGTCTTCGGTGAGGCCGCTGACGGGTCCGCTGTAGGCCACCACGCCGTCCCGGAGCACCGTGAGGTCATCGGCCACCGCCAGCACCTCGGGGATGCGGTGGCTGACGTAGACGATGGTGTGCCCCTGCTCTCGTCGTCGGCGCAGCTCCTCGAGCAGCTCGTCGACCTCGTGGTGGGGCAGGCTCGCGGTGGGCTCGTCGAGCACGAGCACGAGGGGGTGCCCGCCGTCGTCGTCCTGGAGCGCCCTGGCGATGGCCACGCGGGTGCGGTCGCTGGGTCTGAGGGCCCGCACCGGTGCCTGCGGTGCGATGTCCAGGCCCGCAGCGGCGAGTTCCCGGGCGGTGCGCTCGTGGAGGGCCCGCCACCTCACGGCGCCGAGGCGCTGGGGGAAGCCGCTGACCAGGCCGAAGTTCGCGGCCACGCTGAGGTCGTCGACGAGGCCCAGGTCCTGGTGGACGAAGCGCAGCCCCGCTCGGTGGGCCTGCTGCGGGGAGAAGGAGTCCGCCGGGTGCGGCGTCCCGAAGACCTCGACCACGCCGCCGGGGTCGCCGCGGTAGACCCCGGCCACCACCTTGAGGGTGGTGGACTTGCCCGAGCCGTTGCCGCCCAGCAGCGCGTGCACCGTGCCCCGGGTGATCGAGACGTCGACCCCCCGGAGCACCCGCACCCCGTCGAAGGACTTGCTGATCCCGCGCAGGCGCAGCGCCGGGCCGGTGTCAGACACCCCGGACTCAGACACCCCAGGCCGCCCGGTACGCGGAGGCGTAGTCGACCGAGCCCTCGAACACGCTGCCCTCGGCGGGCAGGTTGTGCGTGGCGTCGACCAGCTGGATGCCGGCCCCGCTGTCGACCACCGGCTGCCCCGCGAAGGCGCGGTTGAGGCCGTCCATGCCGGCGTAGGCGAGCCAACCCGACGACCCGCCGATGCACATGCCGATGGCCTGCTGGCGGTGCAGGTAGCCGATGGACTCCTGCGAGCACTCGGCGCCCGCGACGGTGAGCTGCTTGCCCGACGTGCTCAGCGCCTGGGCAACGCCCGCGGGCAGCATGAAGTCGACGTCGACGGCGACGGCGTTCGCCGTCGGCGCCTGGAGCAGCGCGGTCTCGAACTTCTGCCGGATGTTGGGGATGTCGGCGGGCGTGATGACGACGGTGGAGACGACCTCGCATCCCGTGCAGGTGGCGATCTGCTCGTTGAACGCGTCGGCGAGGTACTCACCGAAGGCGACGCCGCGGAACTCGACGTGCACGACCTTCGCTGCGCCCTTCGTCTGGGCGATGACCCAGTCCGCGCGCAGCTTCCCCTGGTCGGTGTAGTTCTGGGCCGCGGTGCGGTCGTTGGAGAAGGGGACGTCGACGTCGAACTGCTTCTGGCCGCCGCCCTGCGTCGGGTCGTCGCAGTCGAAGGAGGTCAGCGAGGCCACGAGCACGCCCTTGGCGCGCGCCTCGGACAGCGCCTGGCTGACCGGGGCGCAGTCGATGGCCTCCAGCACGACCGCGTCGGCGCCGGCGGAGACCGCCTGCCGCACGCACTTGGCCCATCCGCCGTCGGCGTTGTTCTGACCGTCGCAGACGTTCGTCTGCCACCCCAGTGTGGTCGCGGCTTCCACGCCGCGCTCGGTGAGGTGGGCCAGACCGGGCACCTGCTGGGACGCCGAGATCAGCCACACGTTCTTGCCGGTGGCGGGCGCCGGGCCGGAGGTCGGTGGCGTCGTGCTGTCACCGGCGTAGCCGGCCTCGACGGCCGCTGCGGCACGTTCTGCGGCCGCGGTGTCGGCACCGCCCGCGCTCGCTGAGGCGGAGGTGGAGGAGGTAGTGGTGGAGCTGCACGCCGTGAGCGTCAGGAGCAGGAGGGATCCGGCGGCCAGGGCACGGAGCCGACGGCGGGGCTTTGCGGGGGACATGGTTGCTGGGGACATGGGGGGTCCTCTCGAAGTCGTCGGAACGAGCACGTCGGAGTTCGGCGCGCGGTCAGGCGCAGCGGGATGTCTGGAGCAGCGGGTAGCTGTCAGTCGAAGCCGGGCGGCAGGGCCTCGGTCCAGGCGAAGGCCGGCTCGACCTGGGAGGCGAGGCGCACCAGCGTCGCCTCGTCGAAGGGACCACCGATGAGCTGCGCGCCCACCGGTACGCCGTCGCCTGTGCGGTGCACCGGGAGGCTGATGGCGGGAAGTCCGGCGATGTTGGCGAACGCGGTGAAGGCGATCATCTGGTTCTCGGTGACCCGCGGACCGTCCGGTGTGGCGTTGGCCTCTTCCAGCACGGTGCCGATCGGCGGCGCGACGGTGGCCATGGTCGGGGTGAGCAGCACGTCCCAGTCGCGTCCCCACTGGGCGTTGACGGCGCGGGTCTCGTACTGGAGACGGGCGTCAGCGACGGCGTAGTCGCCGGCGCTGCGCTGGCGCCCGCGGTCCCTGCGGTACTGCAGGTACGGCTCGGCCAGCGTCTCGTCGACGTACGGGGTAGCCAGCACCCACGCGTTGACGATGACGTCGAGGTACTCGCGCAGCGCCACGGGGGAGTACCCATCCAGCTTCGCGGGGAAGACATGGTGCCCGAGGTGCTCCAGCTCCTCGGCCAGCCGCTGAGCGGCCGCGATGCTCTCGGCGTCGACCGGGACACCGTTGGGGGCTTCCAGCAGCAGGCCCACCCGGAGGCGGCCGGGATCACGACCGACCTCCTCGGCGAGCGGGCGCTGCAGCGCCGGGGCGTTATACCAGGACAGCGGGTCGGGAGTGGAGATGACATCCAGCAGCGCCGCGGCGTCGAGCACGGAGCGCGTGATCATGCCGTCCACGACGCCGTGGTCCCAGGCCGCCACGAAGGCGGGGACGCGCCCTCGGCTCGGCTTGAGCCCCACCGTGCCGCAGCACGAGGACGGCATGCGGATCGACCCGCCACCGTCGGAGGCCTGGGCCGCGGGCGCCAGGCCCGCTGCCACGGCTGCCGCAGCGCCTCCCGAGGAGCCACCGGCGGTGCGGCCGAGGTGCCACGGGTTGGCGGTGCGCCCGAACCTGCGGTTGTCCGACACCGACATCGGGCCCATCTCCGGGGTGTTCGACCGACCCATGAGCACCCCGCCCGCACGGCGCAGCGCCGCGATGACGAGGTCGTCATGGGTCCGCGGTTCCGTGCTGGTGCCGAGCGAGCCGAGCGTGTTGGGTTGGCCGGCTGCGTTCGTGAGCTCCTTGACCGGGATGGGAACCCCGAGGAAGGGCGGCAGGTCGCCGCCGGTCATGAGGAGTCGTTCGGCGGCACGCGCCTCCTGGAGCGTGCGCTCGTCGTCACGCCAGACGATGGCGTTGACGGGGCCGTCGAGCCTGTCGATGCGGTCGAGGTAGTACTGGGCCGCCTCGACCGGACTGGTGCGGCGGGCACGGATCTCCGAGGCGAGTTCCGTGGCGGTGGTGGTGGGTCTCATCTGGCCCCTCCCTGTGAGGTCGTGGCGAGGAGAGTGCCCACAGCTCACTCCCCGCACTTGACGGGAACGGCAGTCTTAATGATTCCGACGGCAGCCTTCGCCAGCGGATCGTCCTACGCGTCGCCGCCCTCCCGGGCCGACTCCAGGCCGGTGAGCAGGCTCGTCAGGCCCAGTTCGAAGGTCGTCGCTGACCGGTCGCCCGGCCGTGACCGCGCGGCGTCGACAGCGCGCGACAGGTGGGGACGGCTGCCGTCGTCGTCGGCCCAGACCTGCGCTGGCGCGCCCGCGTCGAGGGCGGAGCCGAGCACGAAGCAGTCGAGGACGGCCACCACGTGCAGCGCGGTGGCGTCGTCGAAGCCGTCCTGGACCAGCACGTGGACGAGCGCCTCGTAGCTGGCGAGGACCGCGGGGTCGCTGACGGTCTGTGTCGTGAGCAGGGGGACGACGTGCGGGTGCGCCGCCATCGCCCCGCGGTAGCCGCGGGCCCAGTGCTCGGCGAAGGCGCGCCAGCCCTCGCTGCCGGTGCGCTCGGTGGGCATCCGCCCCGCGCAGACGAGGTTGCGCAGACCCTCGACGACGTCGGAGCGCCCGCCCGGCACGTGGTGGTACAGCGACGACGAGCTGACGCCCAGCGCGCGGGCCAGCCGCGGCATCGTGAAGTCGCCGTCGGCGTCGACGAGTTCCAGTGCTGCGGCGAGGATCCCGCCACGGGAGAGCAGCGGCGAGGTCGGACGTGCCACGGCAACCTCCTCGACCGGATCCGTCAGGCCGGCTGCTGCTGCGTGATGCAGTGGATGCCGCCGCCGAACGCGAAGATGTCGCGGGCGTCCACGAGCACCACCTCGCGATCGGGGTAGGCCTGCGTCAGCACGCGCGCGGCGGCCGCGTCGTGCTCGTCGGCGAAGGCGCACAGCACCACGACGCCGTTGGCGACGTAGTGGTTGACGTAGGAGTGGTCGACCAGCTCCCCGTCCACCTCGCTGACCACCGGGGCGAGCAGCTCGGTGACCTGCAGGCGGCGTCCGCGAGCGTCGGTAGCGGTGCGCAGCAGCTCGAGCACCTCGGCGGAGACCTCGTGGTCGGGGTGGCCCGGGTCGGTCTGGGTGTGCACGAGCACCTGGCCGGGCGCGGTGAACGCGGCGACGATGTCGACGTGCCCGCGGGTGCCGAACTCCCCGTAGTCGGCAGTCAGCCCGCGCGGCAGCCAGATGGCCTTCGTGGTGCCCAGGTGGGCGTGGACCTCGGCCTCCACCTGCTCGCGGGTCCACCCGGGGTTGCGGTGCGGGTCCAGCTGCACCGTGTCGGTGAGCAGGACGGTGCCCTCGCCGTCCACGTGGAAGCCTCCGCCCTCGGTCACCAGCGACGACGACGCCACCGGCACCCCGGCCAGTTCCGCCACGTGGCGAGCGACCTGCGCGTCCTGGTCCCAGGCGGCCCAGCGCTGCGCGCCCCAGCCGTTGAACGTCCAGTCCACCGCCTGGATGCCGGAGGCTCCCCGCACGAACGTCGGGCCGGAGTCGCGCAGCCAGGAGTCGTCGAGGCCCACCTCGGCGAGCTCCACGCGCGGGTCGAGCAGCTCGCGCGCAGCGCCGGCGTCCTCCGGCCGCACGAGCACCGTCACCGGCTCGAAGCCCACCACGGTGTTCGCCACCCGGCTCCAGGCGACGCGCGCCCGGGCGAGGTCGGCCCCGCCCACCTCGCCGAACGTGGCGTTGGGCGGGGGGAAGGCCATCCACGTGCGGGAGTGGTGCTCCCACTCGGCGGGCATCGTCGTCGTCCTCGTCCTGGTCGTCGGCACAGCTGCTCCTGCCACTCGGCCGGGGCGGCCTCGTCCGCGGTCGTCCGCGGCCCGTTGCGGACCACGCGGTCCGTGCCCCAAGATGCGGGGAACAGTAACCGAAAGGCTGTCGATTAGTCAGCCTCGGCGAGAGGCGCATCGCATGGCCCCCCAAACCCCTCAGCGCGACGTCGATGTGGACGTCGACGTGGACGTCGATGTGGACGTCGTCGAGGCCTCGATCGCCGACCTGCGCGCAGCGCTGCAGGACGGTCGCGCCACCGCCGTCTCGCTGGTCGAGGCCTATCTCGCCCGCATCGCGGCCTACGACGCCCCGGGTACCGAGACGGCGCTCAACGCGGTCGTCGTCCTCAACCCGGCCGCCCGCGACGAGGCGCGGGCCTCGGACGAGCGCCGGGCCAGGGGCGAGGCTCGAGGCCCGCTCGACGGCATCCCGTACACCGCCAAGGACAGCTACCTCGTGCGCGGGCTGACGGCGGCGGCGGGCAGCCCGGCGTTCGTCGACCTCGTGGCCCAGCGCGACGCCTTCACCATCGAGCGCCTGCGCGCCGCCGGAGCGATCTGCCTGGGCCTGACCAACATGCCGCCCATGGCCAACGGCGGCATGCAGCGCGGCGTCTACGGCCGCGCCGAGAGCCCGTACAGCGCGGACTGGCTCACCGCTCCCTTCGCCTCCGGCTCCTCCAACGGCTCGGGGACAGCGACGGCCGCGAGCTTCGCCGCCTTCGGCCTGGGGGAGGAGACCTGGTCCAGCGGCCGCGGCCCCGCCAGCAACAACGGCCTGGTCGCCTACACCCCCTCCCGCGGCGTCATCTCCACGCGGGGCAACTGGCCGCTGGTGCCGACCATGGACGTCGTCGTCCCGCACACCCGTACCGTGGCCGACCTGCTGGAGGTGCTCGACGTCGTCGTCGCCGACGACGAGCAGACCCGCGGTGACCTGTGGCGGTCGCAGCCCTGGGTGCCCATCCCCGCCGCGTCCGAGGTGCGGCCGCAGTCCTACGCGGCGCTGGCCGTCGACGACGCCGCCGACGACGCCGCCCGTGAGCTGCTGCGCGGCGTGCGCGTGGGCGTGCCGCGGATGTACGTCAACGCCGACACCGACGCGGGCACCGGCACGGGCATCGGCGGCCCCACCGGCGAGCGGATCGAGACCCGCGCCTCGGTGATCGCCCTGTGGGAGGCGGCGCGCGCCGATCTGGAGGCTGCGGGCGCCGAGGTGGTCGAGGTCGACTTCCCCGCGGTGTCGAACTACGAGGGCGACCGCGCCGGTGCTCCGACCATCGCCACTCGCGGTCTCGTGCCCGCTGACTTCCTGCGCCGAGAATTGACCGACCTCGCCGCGTGGGCGTTCGAGGACTTCCTCGACGCCAACGGCGACCCGGCGCTGCGCACCCTCGCCGACGTCGACGGCGAGCGGATCTTCCCCCACCCTGAGGGCGCCCTGCCCGACCGCTACACCGGTTTCGACGACGACCTGCCCACGTACCCGCAGTGGGTGCGTGACCACCCGGGCGCCTCGTACACCGACGTCCCCGGCATCGCCGACGGGCTGCGCGGGCTGGAGGCCACCCGGAAGGCCGACCTCGAGGACTGGATGGACGGGCTCGGCCTGGCCGCCGTCGTCTTCCCCGCCGTGGCGGACGTCGGTCCGGCCACCGCTGACGTCGACGCGGCCGCTGCCGACGCCGCGTGGCGCAACGGCGTATGGGTGGCCAACGGCAACCTCGCGGTCCGCCACCTCGGCATCCCCACCGTGACAGTGCCGATGGGGGTCATGCACGACGCGGGCATGCCCGTGGGGCTGACGCTGGCCGGACGCGCCTACGACGACACCCGCCTGCTGCGCCTGGCCGCTGCTTTCGAGGCCACGGGCTCGCGGCGCGTCGCGCCGCCCCGCACGCCGCCCCTGCGAGGATGACCGTTCCTCGTCCTGACCGAGCCAAGGCGGCCCCCGGTGGAGCGTCCCCGTTTCGATCCCGAGCTCCGAGCGGGCCTGGCCCTCGTGGGCGGTGTCTTCCCGCCCACCGTCACGCCTGACCTCATCGACTTCATGCGCCGGTCCTACGCGTCACGGCCGCTGGTGGAGTCGCTGGCCGGTCGGTCGGTGACCTGCGAGGACGTCGTGGTCGAAGGGTTCGCGGGGGCTCCGGTCACCGTCTCGGTCCTGCGGAACCCCCGCATCACCGGGCCGCGCCCGGGGATGCTCTACGCCCACTCCGGCGGCATGATCTTCGGTGACCGCTTCAGCGGGCTCGACCAGGTCTTCGACTGGGTCGAGCACCTGGGCCTGGTGGTCGTGACCCCAGAGTACCGGAGAGCTCCCGAGTACCCCGATCCGGTCCCTCGGGAGGACTGCTACGCCGCGCTGGAGTGGACAGCTGCCCACGCGGCAGACCTGGGCATCCGGCTCGACCGCCTTCTCGTCGGTGGTGCCAGCGCCGGCGGCGGCCTCGCCGCAGGTCTGGCCCTGGCCGCACGTGACCGCGGCGGCCCGGCGCTGTGCGGCCAGCTGCTCGACTTCCCGATGCTCGACGACCGCGGCGTCACGGACTCCACGCGTGCCTTCGACGGCGTGGGCGTGTGGGACCGGGTCAGCAACGAGACCGGATGGACGGCGCTGCTGGGTGCGGCGGTCGGTGGGCCGGACGTGTCGCCGTACGCCGCGCCCGCCCGGGCGACCGACCTACGCCACCTGCCGCAGGCCTTCGTCAGCGTGGGCGAGGCCGAGATCTTCCGCGACGAGGCGGTGGCGTACGCGTCCGCGCTCTGGGGTGCCGGGGTCGACGCGGAGCTGCACGTCTGGCCCGGCGGTTTCCACGCCTTCGACATCTTCGCGCCGCACACGGCGCTCGCCCGTTCGTTGGCATCCGTGCGAAACGCCTGGTTGGAACGGGTGGTCGGCGACTGAGCACCGCGTCTTCCCAGGGGAGGCCCGGTCATCATGTTTCGGTGCAGGACCTGCTAGGACGCCTCGAAGCGCTCGACCCCGACGCCAGCCACGGGCTGCGCGTCATCGCCTGTTTCGACGAACTGCTGGTGGGCAACGTCGGCACGAGGGGGCTCCTGTCAGCCGCAGCGGCCATGGCCGGTTGCCCTGCCGGATTCCAGTTGGAGGGAACCTCGACGTGCCTGCGGGTCGCCAGCACCGGCACGGTGCTGGAGTCCGCGCCGGCCCCGGAGGGAACGCGGGGTGTCGACGGCGTCCTCGTCTGGCTCGAGCGCGACGGTTCACCCGGCGGACACGATGCGCTGATCCTCGAGCGGCTCGTGCTGGCACTGCGTATCCGTCACGGCCGGGGCCGGGCAGTTCTCGCAGAGCGGCGACACATGGCGGTGCTCCTGGACCGGGACGTGCCGGTGGCCTGCCGGCGGCAAGCTGCCAGCGCCTTGAGAATCCGGACCGACGGACGTCACCGCGTCGTGGTGGCGCCGCTGTTCGCCCAGTGGACCTCCCATCCCGTCGTCCCCGAGGACGTCGTCCCGACACCCCACGGGCCGCTGCACGTCCTCGTCGTCCCCGAGGGGCACGCCCCGATCCCCGCAACGCCCAGCGGCGCGAGCCAGCTGGTCGCCGTCGACGACCTCCCCCGCGCTCTACAGACCGCGATCACCGCGCTGCGGCTGTGGGACGCCGCCTACGGGCCGACCTCGCACGCGGAGCGATTCGGGGGTCTCCTCGAGCTGCTCGTCGACCTCCCCGAGGACGCCGACACGCGTGACGTGGACCGGCTCGAGGCGCTCGCGGCGCTGCCCTGGGGCGCCTCGACCCTCGCGGCCCTGACCGAGGCCACATCGGTGCGCCACGCGGCACGGCTGGCCCACGTGCACCACAGCACCCTGCACGGGCGTCTGGAGGAGGTGGTCGAGGCGCTGGGCTTCGACCCGCTCGCGGGTCTGGGGAGGGCGCGCCTGAGCGTCGCGTGGTTGAGGTGGCGCCTGAGGCACTCCCGGGTGCTCGACCTGCCGGCTCCCCGGAGGGCGTCCGAGGCACCGACAGGTGTCGGACAGGCCTCGACGCAATGCCCGACGGGTGTCGGTACCGCTGTCCACTCACATCGGCCAGGCTCTCCACCGGCGATGTTGACGCCAAGGAACGAGCGCGGCGGACGAGGACGTGTGGTGCCACCACGAACTCCGCGGTCGTGACCTGGTAGACCCGCCCCTCGACTGACCGGATCTGGTTCCCCCAACCCACCGGTCAGAGGCGCCGTCCCTGCGCCCGCCGTTTCGCGGCGGGCGCAGGGACGGACGTCCGACAGCCCCTAGCGCGTCCCGGCGGCCGCGGCGAGCGCCGCGCTGACGTCGGCGACCAGGTCGGCTTCGTCCTCCAGCCCCACCGACAGCCGCACCGTGCCGTCGGTGATGCCCGCGGCGGCGCGTCCCTCCGGGCCCAGCCGCCGGTGTGTCGTGGTGGCCGGATGGGTGGCCAGCGACTTCGCGTCACCGAGGTTGTTGGAGATGTCCACCAGCTGCAGCGCGTCGAGGAAGGCGAAGGCGGCCGGCTTGCCCCCCGCCAGCTCGAGGGTCACCACGGAGCCGCCTCCGCTCATCTGCGCCCGGGCCAGCTCGTGCTGGGGGTGGGAGGGGAGCCACGGGTAGCGCACGGACGCCAGCTGCGCCCCGGCGCCCGAGCCCGAGTCGGCGAGGCCCTGCAGGTGCTCGGCCACGGCCAGCGCCGACGCGCTCATCCGCTGCACCCTCAGTTCCAGCGTGCCCAGTGACGAGGCGAGCACCCATGCGGTGAACGGGCTCATCGACGGGCCGGTGTGACGGATGAACGTCTCGAGGTCTTCCGCGGCCTTGCTCGCGAAGAACGCCTCGGTCCCCAGTACCGCACCACCGAGCGTGCGGCCCTGGCCGTCGAGGTGCTTGGTGGTCGAGTACACGACGACGTCGGCGCCGAGCTCCAGCGGCTTCTGCAGCACCGGGGAGGCAAAGACGTTGTCGACGACGACGGTCGCGCCGGCGGCGTGCGCCAGCTGGCTCACCGCACGCACGTCGACGAGCTCCTGCGTGGGGTTGGACGGCGTCTCGAAGAACACCGCCGTCGTCGGCCGGGAAAGGGCGCGCTCCCACTGGCCGAGGTCGGCAGCGTCGACGAACTCCACCTCCACGCCCCAGCGGGGGAGGAGCTCGTCGCAGATGACGTAACAGGAACCGAACAGCGCCCGCGAGGCCACCACCCGGTCACCGTGGCGCACCAGCGACTGCAACGCGGCGTACACCGCGGCCATGCCGGTGGACGTCCCCCAGCACCCGGCAGCGCCCTCGATGAGGGCGAGCCTGTCCTGCACCACCTTCACGGTGGGGTTGCTGAACCGTGAGTAGACGAACCTGTCGTGCTCCCCGGCGAAGGCGGCTTCCGCCTCGGCTGCCGAGGAGTACACGAAGCCGCTGGTGAGGTAGAGCGCCTCGGCGGTCTCATCGAAGCCGGAGCGGGCCAGACCTCCGCGCACCGCGCGCGTGGCCGGCCCCCAGCTCTGCTCGTCGAGGGCGGTCACGGCTGGCTCCAGGGCAGCCCGTCGGCGCGCCACCCGACGGCACCGCGGTGCCCGTCGACGGTGGGGCCCTCGAAGCCGTCGAGCACGTTGAACGCCCGCGACCAGCCCGCGTCGGCGGCCGCGTCGGAGGCACCGACCGACCGCACCCCCGAGCGGCACAGGAACAGCACCGGGACGTCCCGGTCGGGGACGGCGGCCGCGAGCTCGTCGAGGAACCGCGGGTTCCGCTGCCCGTCCGGGTAGTCGTTCCACTCCAGGAGCACGGGCTGCTTGCCCAGACCGGCGAGGTCTGGCACCCCGACGAAGGTCCACTCGGCCCGGGTGCGCACGTCGACGAGCACGGCGCCCGGCTCGGTGGTCAGCACGTCCCACGCCTCGCGCGGCGTGACGTCACCGGCGCGGCTCACGGCTGCACCTCGTGAAGGACCGCGGGAAGCACCACGGCCTGAGCGGTGACAGGCTTGGTCCCGTCGAAGGTGATGGCGGGCGAGCCGTGCAGCACGTACCCCTGCGCCAACGCGGCGCTGACCTTCTCGCAGAAGGCACGGTCGTCGGTGCCGGTGAGCAGGCGGTAGCGCAGCAGACCACCCATCTCCGCTCCGGTCTGGGCTCCCTGGTCCGCTGGTGTCGTCACGAGGTCTCCTCGAGGTTCTTCTGGATCTTCAGAGCGTTGTGTGCGGGTTCAGGATCCCCGATGGGTCCAGCACGGCCTTCAGCTGGTGCTGCAACTCCACCACGTCGGGCCCGAGCTCGCGGGCGGCATGCTCCCGTTTGAGCGAACCGACCCCGTGCTCCCCGGTGACCGTGCCGCCCAGGCGCAGCGCGAGGTCGAAGACCGCGTCGGCGGCGGCGAGCACCTGCGGCGGCAGCGGTGCCTCGTCCTGTCCCTCTCCGGAACCACCGGGGACGGCGATGAGCGGGTGCAGGTTGCCGTCGGCGGCGTGTGCCAGCACGTAGATCTCGGTGCCGGTCTGCGCGGCGATGCCCTGCACGCCTTCCACTGCCTCGGCCAGGCGTGACAGTGGCACCGCGATGTCCTCGATGAGCACGCGCCCGCGCCGTTCGACGGCCGGCAGCGCGGCGCGGCGGGCGGTGAGCAGCTGCTCGGCGCGTGCCGCGTCGTCGGTGGCTTCGACGGTCAGCGCCAGGGGCGTGAGCACCGCTGCGAGCCGGTCCAGCTCCCCGCGGGCAGCGGCCGAGGACGAGCCGTCGGTCTGCGCCACGAGCACCGCGCCGGACGGCCCCGTGGCCACCTGCAGCGCGGTGCCCGCGAGGGCGTCGATGGCGCCGAGCGTGGCGCCGTCCACCAGCTCCAGCACCAGGGGTCGCACGCCTGAGGACACGACGGCGCTGGCCGCCGCGGCGGCCGCCGCCACGCTGGTGAACGTCGCGAGCGCCGTGGCCACCGCCGCCGGCCGGGGGAGCAGCCGCAGCGTCGCGCCGACGACGACGCCGAGGGTGCCCTCGGACCCGGTGAACAGGCCGACCAGGTCGTACCCGGTGACGCCCTTGAGGGTGCGTCGCCCGACGTGGATGAGCCGCCCGTCGGCCAGAACGACGTCGAGCGCGAGCACGGCTTCGCGTGTGACGCCGTGCTTGGCGCCGCGCAGGCCGCCGGCGTTGGTGGCGATGTTGCCGCCGATGGTGCTGATGCCGACGCTGCCCGGGTCGGGCGCGTACATGAGGCCGTGCTCGGCCGCCGCCGCGTCGAGCGCGGCGGTGACGACACCGGCCTCGACGACGGCCACCTGGTCGACGGGGTCGACCTCGACGATCCGGTCCAGCCTCGACAGGTCCAGCACCACCACACCTGCGCCCGCGGTGGCCGCTCCCGCCAGGCCGCTGCCCGCCCCGCGCACCACCAGCGGCGTGCGCGTGGCGGAGCACCACCGGGCGGTGTGCTGGACCTCGGCGACGCTGCGGGCGCGCACGACGACGGCGGGGTCGCCCGGCGCGGGCACCCCCGACCTGTCGCGGCGCGCGGCCTGCAGCGCCGTGGGCTCGACGGACCAGTCGCTGAGATCGGCGACCAGCCCGTCGACGAGCGATGTGTCGACCCCCGCCTCGACCCCGGTGGTCGTGCTCGTCACGCAGCGCCCTCGGCGCGTGTGTCGGTGCTGTCCTCGGTACCGGGCGTCGTGGGCAGGCCGGCCGCCTTCCACGCGGGGTAGCCGCCGGCGACGTGCACCAGCGCGGTGTAGCCGATGGCGGCCAGCGCCTCGACCACCGGCGTCGAGCCGGCCTCGGAGCCGCAGATGACGACGACGGGGGCGTCCGTCGCGGCCAGCGTGGGGACGACCTCGGCCGCGGTGGGCTTGTCGACGACGACGGCCTGCGGCAGCTCGCCGTGCTTCTCGCGGTAGCCCGCGGAGCGGACGTCGACGAGGAGCGCGCCGCCCGCGACGGCGGCTCCGGCGATGGCCGGGGGCACGAGCGGCACGGTCGGCGCGCTGGGCTCGGTGGCTGTGGTGTCGAAGTCGGTGCTGCTGGTGCTGGGAGTGGTGCTCGTCGTCGTGGTCATGCCGGGACCTCCGTGAGGGTGGTGGGTGTGGGAAGGGACGGTGGCGTGGATGCCGGCGGGGATGCTGGGAGGGCTGACCGCAGCAGCTCCGCGGGGAGGGGCAGCGTGCGGGTCTCGCCGGAGAACGCTGCTCCGAGCACGCGCTGGAGGAGCTCGTTGGCCGGGGTGGGCACGCCGTGCAGCCGGCCCAGCTGCACGACGTCGCCGTTGAGGTGGTCGACCTCCGATCCCGCACCGCGGGCGAAGCTCTGCCAGGTGGAGCGGCGACCGCCGACGTGACCCGGTACCTCCTCGATGACGAGGGAGCCGGGACCGACACCCACCGCGCGGGGGTCGGCGCGGGGCAGATCCGCTGCGTCGAGCACTGCCTCGGTCTCCCGGACGAGGTCGGCGGCCAGCCGGTCGAGCAGTTCCCGGTCCGCGGGAGCTTCTCGGGAGAACAGGTCCAGGCCGTTGGTGGCGTTGATGACGAGCTTGTGGGCCTTCCACCGCGCCACGTCCGGCACGCTCCACGCCGCGAAGCCCGCGGCGTCCAGGTCAGCCGCCACCGCGTGGGCCACGGGATCTGACATGTAGCCCGACTCGCGTGGGGAGCGGCCCACCCACACGAGGCCGACGCGCGGCCAGCTGGGACTCACGACGACGCCCGGCTCGGTGTGGCTGGCGGCGATCCAGATCGTGGCTCCGAGCACGGTGCGGAAGCGGCGCAGCGCCGCCCGCTCCGTGCTGACGCCGTTCTGGAACGTCACGAGCGGCAAGTCCGCGCCCACCAGGCCTGCACCGTCGTCCGAGATCACCGGCTGCCACGCCCAGGCGTCGAGCGCCGCGTCGACGTCCTGCGCCTTGGTGGTGAGCAGCAGCACGTCGTCGTGGCGAAGGTCGACGTCGTCGGGACCGGCGGCCACCGGCACCCGGACCACCTCGGTGGACCGTGCACCGGCGCTGGCCGGCCGCAGCACCGTCAGCCCACGGCTGCGCAGCACCTCCACCTGCCGACCACGGGCGACGAGCACCACCTCGCGCCCGGCGGCGTGCAGCTGCGCAGCCAGCACGGACCCGACGGCGCCAGCGCCGATGACCACGTATCGCGTCATCGGGCCGCCTCCGCCAGCAGCTGGCCGTCGGGCGCACCGGCTCGGCGGGCCGCGCGTTGCCCTGGCACGGCGGCGAGCAGCTCCGCCGTCGTCGTCGCCTGCGGATCGGCGAAGACCTGCGCCGTGGGACCGCTCTCCACGATGCGGCCCCGGCTCATGACGGCGACGTCGTGGGAGGTGTCGGCCACCACGGCGAGGTCGTGGGAGATGAGCAGGTAGGAGAGCCCCCGCTCGCGCTGCAGCTCCACGAGCAGGTCCAGCACCTGCGCCTGCACGGTGACGTCGAGCGCTGAGACGGGCTCGTCGAGGAGCACGAGCTCCGGATCGAGCGCGAGGGCCCGAGCGATGGCCACCCGCTGGCGCTGCCCCCCGGAGAGCTCGGCGGGGCGGCGGTCGGCGAAGGCGGCCGGCAGGTGCACGGCGTCGAGCAGCCGCTCCGCCGCGCGCGCCCGCTCCGCGGAGGTGCCGATGCCGAAGGAGTGCAGCGGCTCGGTGACGAGGTCGCGCACGTCCCATCGGGGGTCGAGCGCTGCGAACGGGTTCTGGTGCACCAGCTGGAAGCGGCGGCGCAGCGGCCGCAGCTCCCGCCAGCCGCGGCGGGTGATGTCCTCGCCGTCGAACACGACGCGTCCCGAGGTCGGCTCCTCCAGGCGCATCGCCACCCGCAGCGCGGTCGTCTTGCCCGAGCCGGACTCGCCCACCAGCGCCAGCGTGGTGCCGCGCCGCACGCTGAGGCTGACGTCGTCGAGGGCCCGCAGCGTCCGCTGCGCCGCCCCCCGCGGCACGACGAAGTCCTTGGTGACGCCCTCCAGCCGCAGCACCACGTCGTCAGCCTGGGCCGCCTCTGCCGCCTCTGCCGACACTGCCGCTGCCGGCGCCACCAGCGTCACGCTGCGTGACCCGCCGCCGGGCGCGTCGGCCACGAGCCGCTGCGTGTACGGGTGCTGTGGGGAGCCGAGCACGTCGACGGGACGTCCGCGTTCGACGATGCGCCCGGCGGACATGACGAGCACCTCGTCAGCGCGGTCGGTGGCTACGCGCAGGTCGTGGGTGATGATTAGCAGGCCCGTGCCCGACGTCCTCACTAAGCCCTCGAGATGGTCGAGGATCTTCTGGGCGACCGTGGTGTCGAGCGCGCTCGTGGGCTCGTCGGCGATGACCAGCTGCGGGTGTGCGGCCAGCGCGGTGGCGATGAGCACGCGCTGGCGCAGCCCCCCGGAGAGCTGGTGCGGGTGCTGGCGGGCGCGCTGGGCGGGGTCGTCGATGCCCGCGGCGGCCAGGGCCTCGAGCACCTCGGCGGGCACCGACCGGCGCGGCACGCCGCGGCGGCGCACCGCCTCGGCCACCTGCTCGCCCACCCGCAGCGTCGGGTTGAGTCCCACGGTCGGGTCCTGCGGGACGTACCCCACCACCCGGCCGCGCACGGCGCGCCGCTCCCGCTCGGAGACGTGGGTGAGGTCGCGCCCGCCGACGTGCACCGAGCCTGCGACGACGCGGCCGGCGGCCGGCAGCAGCCCGAGCAGCGCGGAGACCGTGGTGGTCTTGCCGGAGCCGGACTCCCCGACCACCGCGACGACGCGCCCCGCGGGCACGGCGAAGCTCACGCCGTTGACCGCTTGGTGCTGGCCGTAGGCGACCGACAGGTCGCGCACCTCGACCACGGGGGTGTCCACGGCCAGGGTCGACGTGCTCATCGGGCCACCTCCTCGAGGCTCTTGGCGACGTGGTTCAGCGACAGCACGAGCAGGCCCACCGCGAGGCCGGGCAGCAGGCTCAGCCAGGGGTTGGTGACGAGGTAGGTCCTGCCGCTGGCGATGAGAGAGCCCCAGTCGGCGTGCGGCGGCTGCGCCCCGAAGCCGAGGAAGCTCAGCGACGACACCGCGAGGATCGCGGTGCCGACGTCGAGCACGGCGAGCACCACGACGGGGCCCCACGTGTTGGGCAGCACGTGGCGGCGCAGCACGCTGGTCCAGGTGGCGCCGCCGGAGCGGGCCGCTTCGATGTAGGGCAGCGTCTTGACGCGCAGCACCTCGGCGCGGGTGATCCTCGCGAAGCCGGGTACGAGCGCCACGCCCACGGCGATGGCCACGTTGACGGTGCCGAAGCCGAGCGCCGTGATGATCGTCAGCGACAGCAGCAGCGTCGGGATGGCGAGCACCACGTCGACCCCGCGCATCAGCACGACGTCGACCCACCCACCGCAGAACCCCGACACGAGGCCGACGAGCAGTCCGGCGACCACCGCGATGGCCAGCGCCACCAGCGTCGCCTGGACGGTGAGTGCGCTGCCGTGCACGACCCGCGCGAACAGGTCGCGCCCGAGCTCGTCGGTGCCGAACCAGTACTGCCCACCCGGCGGCAGCAGCTTGTCGGCAGGGTGAGGCTGTTGCGGGTCCACGCCGGTGTACAGCCCCGGCACCGCCGCGGTGCCGAGGGCGAGCAGCACGTAGAGGACGGCGACGACGACGCCGGGACGGCGCAGCAGCTGCGCACGGCGCGAACGCCGCCCCCCAGGCAGGAGAGCAGGCTCGGCGGCAGCCGTCGTCGCGTCGGCGGCAGCCGTCGTCGTCGAGGTCGTGTGCGATGTCTGGGTGGGTGAGGTGAGCGTGGTCACGGCGGCCTCCTCAGGCGGCCCGGACGGCGAGGCGGCTGACCACCACGCGCGGGTCCAGGAGCGGGTAGATCAGGTCGACGACGAGGTTGACCAGCACGAACGCCGCCGCTGCCACCACGACGATGCCCATGACGAGCGGGATGTCCTGCGCGAGCACGGCCTGCTGCGTCAGCCGGCCCAGCCCGGCCCGGGAGAAGATCGTCTCGGCGACGATCGACGCGGTGACCGCGGAGCCCACGAGCACCCCGAGGATCGTCAGCGCCGGCAGGGCGGCGTTGCGCAGCGCGTGCTTGCCGTGCACCACGAGCCGGTGCAGCCCCTTGGCATGCGCGGTGGTGACGTACGCCTCGCCGAGGGTGTCCGACAGCCCCCGCACGAGCACCTGGGCGAGCATGCCCGCGGCGGGGATCGCCATCGTCACGGCGGGCAGCGCCAGCGAGGAGAGCCCCTGCGAGCCGGTCGCGGGGAACAGCCGCAGGTTGAAGGAGAACACCTGCAGGAGCAGCAGCCCGATGAAGAACGTCGGGAACGACACCCCCAGCGCCGGGACCCGCTCCAGCAGGGTCCGCAGCCACGGGCGGCGCACGTACGTGGCGACGAACGCCAGCACCAGCCCGGCCACCACGGTGATGGCGATGGCCACCACCGCCAGTGCCAGCGTGCTCGGGAGGTTCTCCTCGAGCAGTGTGCTCACCGGGGTGCCCAGCGAGACGGACCTGCCGAGGTCACCGGTGAGGGCAGCGCCGAGCATCGTCACGTACTGCACGGGCACCGGCCTGTCGAAGCCGTACTCCGCCTTGATCGCCGCGACCTGCGCCGCACTCGCAGCGCCCTTCGCGCCGCCCGCGGTGTCCACGAGGATCGACACCGGGTCGCTGGGGAGCAGGTAGAGGACGACGAACGTCACGGTGTACGCCGCCCACAGCACGACGACGGCCTGCCCGATGCGTCCCGCGACGTACCGCGCGGTCACTTCGAGATCCAGACGTCGTTGAGCCGCAGGAAGCTCTCGAGGGTGAACTTCAGGTCGTGCACCGTCGCCGCCGTCGCAGCGGTCTGCACGCGGTCCTGGAGGGGGAAGAGCGCGCCGCTGGAGATGAGGATCTTCTGGATGTCCGCGAAGACGGCCTTGCGCTTGACCGGGTCGGTCTCGCTGATCTCCTGGGCGAACAGGGTGGTCAGCTGCGCGGCGGTCTGCGGTTCCTGGTTGTAGGCGCCCGGGCCGGTGCCGGGCTTGACGACGCTCTGGTCGTAGTAGGTGCGCAGGATGTCGGCGTCACCGCGGGTGAAGTAGGTGGCGGTGAGGTCGAAGTCGCCGCTGTTGCTCGCGGTGGTGAACTCCGCGGGCGTCACCACGCGCTGCACGAGGGTGATGCCCACCTCCCCGAGCTGGCTCTGCACGAGGTCCCAGCCGGCCCACGGGCCACCGACGACGAGCGTCAGCGACAGGGGCTTGCCGTCCTTGGACCGCGTGCCGTCCGAGCCGGCCACCCATCCGGCCTGGTCGAGCAGCGCCTTGGCGCCGGTCGGGTCGTGCTCCAGCAGGGAGGAGTTGTCGGCCCACTGCGGGGTGGTGGAGTCGATGACGCTCTTGGCCACCGGGTAGCCGTCGTAGAAGACGGTCGAGGCCCACTCGGCCCGGTCGAGGGCCTTCTGCAGGGCCTGACGGACAGCCGGGTCACCGAGGATCCCGTTGACGTTGGGAATGATGTTGTACGTCAGGCCGGGCAACACGGCGCTCAGCACCGTCGCGCCCGCGGCCTTGACCGAGGTCTGCGCAGCTTCGGACAGCGGGGTCCGCGGCCACGCGACGTCGATCTGCCCCGAGGTGAGGCTGCCGGTGAGCACGCCCTCCTCGGGGATGAAGGTCACCTCGAGCGCATCGATGTGCGCGGCGCCGGTGTTGGCGTTGATGCCGGAGCCCCAGGCGTAGTCCGCGCGCTTGGCCAGCTTGATGGACTGCTGCTGCACGTACTCGGTGAGCGTGAACGGCCCCGACCCGACGTAGTCGCCCTTGGCGCGGGCCTCGGGGGTCTTGCTGTAGGAGGCGGGGGAGAGGATCCCCAGCGTGGTCGTGGCCGTCGCCTGCAGAAACGCCGCGTTCGGTGTCGAGAAGTCGACGCGCACCCGAGTCGGTGAGAGCACCGTGGTGCCCGCGTACCCGGAGATGTACGTGGCGCCGAGGGAGGCCTTGGCACCGAGCGCCTTGATGCCGTCGAGTGCGGTCTTCACGGCGGTGGCGTCGAACTTCGTGCCGTCGCTGAAGGTGACGTCGTCGCGCAGGTCGAAGGTGTAGCTCTTCGCGTCGGGCGCGACCTCCCACTTCGTGGCGAGCCACGGGACGATCTCACCGGTCTTCGGGTCCTGGTCGGTGAGGGAGTCGACGAGGTTGCGGTTGATGCTGCGCGACTCGATCCAGAAGTTCTGGTTCGGGTCGAGGTTGCCGTAGACGTCGGAGGTGAACGCCAGGCGCAGCGTGCCGCCCTCGACGATCGCCGCGGAGGTCGCGGTGCCCGCTGCGGGGTCGGCCTCGAGGGTCTTCGGGTCGACGGCGCAGCTGGACAGCAGCACCGCCAGCGAACCGGCAGCGGTCAGACCGAGGAAGGATCTGCGAGAGGGCGCGTGGGACTGCTCGAAGGACACGGAAGCTCCTGGTGGTGAGGGCTGGATTTCGGGGCGTCAGCGCGCCCGATCAACGCGTGAGGGCCCGCGAGCCGAGGGCGATGAGGGCGGTGTCGTCCTGGGGCGGGTGGATGCGCGAACAGAGCACGTCGCGCAGGTGCCGCTGCAACGGGGAGCGGCGCGACAGGCCCGGGTTGCCCGCGGCACCCACGAGGGTCTCCACCGCGGTGATCGCGGCACGCGTGACCAGCAGCTTCGCGACACCGGAGCGCTCCAGCGCCTGCTGGCGGTCGGTGCTGCCGGGGGTGCTCTCGTCGACGGCCCGCGCCAGCGACGTGAGGATCACCTCGGCGCCCAGCAACTGCGCCTCCACCTCACCGGCCACGGCGCGGATCCGGTCGGTGGTCGCGATGGGGCGTCCCAGCGCGGCGGGCACTCGGTCATGGGCGAAGTCGGTGAACGCGGCCTGTGCGGCACGTGCGACGCCGAGGTAGAGCGCCGGCAGCCCCAGGTGCAGCGCGTCCACTGGCGCGGCGTTGTTCGGCACCGTGCCCACCGGCGCCCCGGCGAAGTGGTCGAGCGGCACCTCGACGCCGGAGTAGACGACGTCGTGGGTGCTGGTGGCGCGCATGCCGAGGTGGTCCCACGTCCTGACGACCTCGATGCCCGGGGTCGGCGTCCCGTCGTCCCGCCGCGCCGGCACCACCACGTGGCCGACGCGGGGCGTCGGCTCGTCGGTGACCGCCCACACCAGGTGGTAGGCGAGTCCCTCGGAGCCGGTGGCGTAGGCCTTGTGCCCGTCGAGCACCCAGCCGAGTCCGTCACCGCCGCTGGTACCGGCGCGGCGCAGGGTGGTGGCCGGCAGCCCACCGCGCGCGGGCGCGCCGAGCTCGGGCTCGGCGCGCACCGCGTTGAGCAGGGTGGGCCCCTCGGCCGACTCCCGCAGCAGCCGCTCGAGCAGCCGCTGCGGGAAGGTGCGGGCGGCCAGGGGGTGCAGGAACACCGTCATGGCGGCCAGCAGCGCCACCGACGGGTCGCCCGCGCCGAGAGCGGTGAACACCCGCACGGCATCGACACCCGACAGGTGCCGACCGCCTGCGGTCGCGGTGAGCAGCCCGGCGGAGTGCACTGCGCGCAGTCCCTCCCACGGGAACTCCGCGGTCTCGTCCACCTGCGGTGCCGTGGCGGCGAGCTGCGCCCGCAGGGCCTCGAGGCGCTCGGGGGAGGTGTCGACGGCGGGCAGCCCGGGTGTTGTTGGTGCGGGTGTCGTGAGCGCGGGCGCGCTCACGAGGCGACTCGTTCGCGGGCGTGCGCCTGCTCGCGTGCGCGCACGACGTCGTCCACCGGCGGTGCGTCGACGACGGACCCGCGCCGGCCCTGCTCGCGGGCGGCCAGCTCACCGCGCACGAGCGGCAGCACGTAGCGGCCGTAGTCGATGGCGTCGTTGAGGTTGTCGTAGCCGCGGATGGAGATGAGGTCGGCGCCGAGGTCGACGTAGTCGAGGATCGCCGCGGCCACCGTGTCCGGTGTCCCGACCAGCGCCGTCGACGCGCCCTGGGCGCCCGTCGCGGTGGCGGTCGGGAACCACAGGGCACGGTCGTGCAGGTCACCGCGCGCCGCGATGTCGAGCAGGCGCTGGCTGCCGACGTTCTCCGGTCCGGCGCTCGCGGAACGGCGGGTTCGCCACAGACCCGCTCCGCCGCGACCGGAGAGCACGTCGAGGGTGGCGCGGGCTCGCTCCCACGCGAGCTCCTCGGTGGGCGCGATGATCGGCCGGAACGTCACCCACGTGCGCGGGGTGTCGGTGCGGCCGGCGGCTCGGGCGGCCTCGGCGACCCGGCTGATCTGCTCCGCCGTCTCCGCGAGCGGCTCGCCCCAGAGACCGAAGATGTCGCCGAGGGCACCTCCCACGCGGTACGCGTCGTCGGAGGAGCCCCCCACGGACACCGGGATGGTGCCGTTGACGGGCTGTACGCGGGAGACGAAGTCCTCGAAGGAGTAGTACGTGGCGGTGTGGTCGAACGGCTCGGTGGACGTCCAGACCTTGCGCAGGATCTCGATGTACTCCGCCTGCCGCGCGTACCGCTCGGTCTTGGAGAGGCGGTCTCCCTCGCGGGCCTGCTCCTGGGTGCTGCCCCCGGCGATGAAGTGGACCACTGCGCGACCGCCCGAGAGCTGGTCGAGCGTGGCCAGGGCCTTGGCCGCCACGGTGGGGTAGATGGTGTTGGGGCGCAGCGCGATGATCGGCTTGATGCGTTCGGTGTGTGCCACCACGGTCGCGGCCACGGTGAACGGGTCGTAGGACGGCGAGCCGTACGGCACCAGCGTGTAGTCGAAGCCGGCCTCCTCCAGCGTGCGGGCGTACCGCGCGAGGTACTTCGGGTCGATCCGGGTGTCGGTGGAGCCGTTGATCTCGTTGGCGGGGTTGACGTTGATCGCGCTGATGAACTCGACGGTCATCGGGGGGCTCCTGCAGGCTCAGCGAGGGAGGACGGGGTGGGCTGGGTTCCGGTGGCGACGGGGCGCCCGGGGGTGTTGGACCACTGGCTCCAGGAGCCGGGGTAGAGCGCGCCGCGCAGACCGGCGAGTTCCAGGGCCAGCACGGTGTGCGAGGCGGTGACACCGGAGCCGCAGTAGGCACCGACGGGCGTCTCGCCGTCGTCGTCCTCCCCGGTCACCGGCACCCCGACCGACGCGAACGCCTCACGCAGCTGCTCCGGGGTGCGGAACCGGCCGCCGTCGACATGGCTCGCGGTGGGCAGGCTCACCGCCCCCGGGATATGCCCGCCGACCGGGTCGACCGGCTCGACCTCACCGCGGTACCGCTCCCCGGCGCGGGCGTCGAGGAGCACCCCGCGCTCGGGCAACGCAGCGGCCTCGTCGATGGTCAGCACCGGCTGGTGCCCCCAGCTCAGCTCCACCGAGCCCGGCGCGGGAGTGACGTCGCCGGTCTCGAGAGGTTGGCCGGCGGCCTTCCACGCGGACAGGCCGCCGTCGAGCACGCGGACGTCGACGATGCCGGCGTGGCGCAGCAGCCACCACGCGCGGGCCGCGGCGAAGGAGTCCCAGTCGTCGTAGACGACGACGGCGTCGCCGTCGTGCAGCCCCCAGCGCCGCGCGGAGGCCTGTAGGGCCTCGCGGGTGGGCAGCGGGTGGCGGCCGTCGGCGGGGCCGTGCTCGGAAGCGGGGACGGCGAGCTCGGTGTCGAGGTCGACGTAGACCGCACCCGGCACGTGGCCCGCGGCGTGCTGATCGCGGCCATCGGCGGCGCCGAGGCGCCAGCGGACGTCGAGCACGCGAACGGGGGTGCCGTCGGTGGTGCGCCAGCCGCGGGCGGCGGTGGCCGCCAGCTCGGCGGCGTCGATGAGGGGTGGGCGGAGAGACACAGGAGCTCCTGGGTGGGGTGGCCGACAGTGCGGCAGGTGGAGGTACTGCGGGTGGACAGAGGGCATCGCCCGACCGGCGTCGACCTGTCGCCGGGGCCCTCGCGCTCCTCAGAGCACGCGAAAGCGACCGGCCGGTGCTACCGGGCGGGTGGTGCGGTGGTGCTGGTGGCGGACCGCTGCGGCAACGGTCGCGGAGGTGGGGTCAGCGGCGACAGAGCGCGCTGGCGTGGTGCAGCAGGTCGACGTGGCGACGGCGCACGAGCGACAGCCCAGCGGGCGGCATGACCATGGTGATCTCCCATCGGTCCTGGCGGTAGCACCGGCCCTCGCGGGTGGTTGCTGCGACGTCGACGAGCCAGGTCTCTCGGTCGCTCTGGATGGCTGTGAGGGACTTTAGGTGGCGACGGCAACGAGTGTCAACGAGACCGGGCGCCGGGGTGTCGTTCCCTGCTTGACGAGTCCGCGGGTGGTGAGGTGGAATCCGACCAGTAGGTCACGAGCGTCGACCCAAAGGCCCCGGCTGGTCGACCGGCAACCCCCACCACGCAGGGGTGCCCCGGGTGAGGACCAGGCGTCGCGGAGCGCGGCGCAAGACCGTGGCGGGGAGAACTCTCGTGAGCAGTGGGCGCACCTCACAGCGCACTGCTCGCCGGACCGCGGGGTTGCTGCTGCTGGCGCCCAGCCTGCTAGGCACCACCGTCTTCCTGCTGGTGCCTGTCGCCGTGGCGCTGTGGCTCAGCCTGCAGCGGTGGGACTTGGTGAGCCCGCCGACCTGGGCCGGGCTCGACAACTACGCCGCCATCGCCGCCGACCCGGCCGTGCGCCGGTCGCTGGTGACGACGGTGCTCTTCACCGCGCTCGTCATCCCCGTCCAGACGGCCCTCGGGCTGGCGTCGGCGCTGCTGCTGGACCGGCGCCTTCCCGGATCGGCAGTGTTCCGCGTCACCTTCGTGGTGCCGTGGGTGAGCGCGCCGCTCGTCGTCGGGCTGGTGTGGCGGTGGGTGCTCGATCCGTCGACGGGGGCGCTCAACGCCCTCACCGGCGTGCGGGTCGAGTGGCTGACGTCACCGGCGCTCGCGCTACCCGCCGTCGCCTTCGTCACCGTGTGGACGCACGTCGGGTACGTGGCGCTGTTCTACCTCGCCGGTCTCGCCGCGATCCCGCAAGAGCTGGGGGACGCCGCCCGCATCGACGGGGCCGGCGCCTGGCGGCGCTTCTGGTCGATCACCCTGCCGCTGTTGCGCCCCACGACGTCGTTCGTGCTGGTCACCGGGATCATCGCCAGCTTCCAGGTGTTCGACACCGTCTACGCGATGACCCGCGGCGGCCCCGGCGGCGCCACCCAGGTCATCGCCTACCAGATCTACGCCGAGGCGTTCACCGCGCTGCGCATGGGACGGGCGGCGGCGCTGTCCGTCGTCCTGCTCGTGGTCATGGTGGCGCTCACCGTGAGCCTGCGCTGGTGGTTCGCCCGCCGCAGCACGTACGAGATGGTCGTATGAGTGCCCGTCTTCGTAGCCGCCGCCTCGGCGGCCTGAGCCCGCTTGCCGCCGCGGCCACCTATCTCGTGCTCCTCGCCGGGGCGCTGCTGGCGCTGGCGCCGTTCGCGCTGTCGGTGCTGACCTCGCTGAAGCAGCCGGTGCAGCTGGCGCGTCAGGCCACGTTGACCTGGCCCGATCCGCTGACCTTCGACAACTACACCGAGCTGCTCAGTGGAGCGTCCAGCCTGGTGCCGGCGCTGGTGGTCACGGTGCAGGTGGCGCTGGTCCTGCTGGTCGGGCAGCTGACGTTCTCCGTGCTGGCCGCGTACGCCTTCGCGCGGTACGACGTACCGGGCGGGCGGCTGCTGTTCGGCGCCTACCTGGCCACGATGATGGTGCCGCAGGTGGTCACCGTGGTGCCGCTCTACGTGATGTTCTCCCAGACCGGGCTGCGCAACACGTTCTGGGGCATCGTGCTGCCCACCCTCTTCGGCAGTCCCTTCGCGGTGTACCTGCTGCGCGAGCACTTCCGCGCCGTCCCCGTGGAGCTGGAAGACGCCGCCCGCCTCGACGGCTGCGGCTCGCTGCGCGTGCTGCGGCACGTGGTGCTGCCGCTGTCGCGTCCGGTGCTGGCCACACTCGCCGTCATCACCGTGGTGAGCCAGTGGAACAGCTTCCTGTGGCCGCTCATCATCACGACAGGACCGACGTGGCAGACCTTGACGGTCGCCACGGCCGCCCTGCAGAGCCAGTACAACGGCAACTGGACGCTCGTCACAGCCGCCACCACCCTCGCCATCGCCCCGCTCGTGGTGCTGTTCCTCCTCGTTCAGCGCCACGTCACCGACTCCCTCACCGCCACCGGCTTCCGCTGATGGGCGCTGTCCCCTTGGAGACCTCCGTGACGAATCACCCCGGCCGCCGCACCACATCCCCGACGGCCCTCGCCGCATCCCTCGCCGCCCTGCAGCCCACCCGCCGGGCGGTGCTGCGTTCGGGCCTGCTCGTCGGGCTGTCAGGAGCGGCCGGATGCTCCATCGCTGACGACCCGGCCACCAGCAGCGGTACCAGCGCGGCCGCGACCACCGTGACGGTGCGGATCTGGGACGACACGGTGCAGCCCGGCTACGAGAAGAGCTTCTCGGCGTTCACACAGGCCAACCCCGACATCTCCGTTGCCGTGGAGTTGGTGCCGTGGGCCAGCTACTGGGACCGGCTGCCCGTGGATGTAGCCGGCGGCACCCTGCCCGACATCCTGTGGATCAACAGCTCCAACTACGACAACTACGTCGAGGCGGGAACCTTCGAGAACATCTCGAAGGCCCTGCCCGACGCCCTGGCCGGGTTCCAGCAGTCGGTGGTGCAGCAGTTCACCCGCGACGGCGCCCTGTGGGGTGTGCCGCAGCTGTCCGACGCCATCGCCCTGTTCGTCAACACCGACCTGGCCTCGGCCGCGGGCGTGGACGCCTCCGACCTCGTGTGGAACCCCGCCGGGACCGGCGACACCCTGCTGCCCGCCGCGAAGGCCCTCACCACGCTCGGCGGGGCCCGGCCGCAGTACGGCTTCAACGCGGCCTTCGACCTGCAGGCCATCTACTACAACTTCGTCGGGTCCAACGGCGGTCGCTGGCAAGCCGACGACGCCAGCTACGTCTTCGGCGACGACCCGAAGTCCGTCGAGGCGATCCAGTACGTCGTCGACCTCATCAACCGGCACAAGGTCGCGCCGTCCGCGGCGGACACCAACGCCAACGGCGACTTCAGCCGCGACCAGTTCACGCAGGGCAACCTCGCGCTGTTCCAGTCCGGCACCTACAACCTCCGGAACGTGGCCGACGGCCTCACGGCGAAGTGGGCCGTCGCACCCGCGCTCACCGGCCCGGCCGGGCGGGTCACCGTCACGAACGGCATCGTCGCGGTGGCCAACGCCAAGAGCCCGCGCCGTGAGGCCGCGCTCGAGGTGCTGCGCTGGCTCGCCTCGCCCGAGGGTGCCCTGTTCATCGGCGCCGAGGGGGCGGCGTTCCCCGCGGTGACCGCGGCGCAGCAGACCTACCTGGACTACTGGAAGCAGCAGGGGGTCGACGTGTCGCCGTTCCTCGACGCTGCCGCGGGGGAGACCATCAGAGCACCGTTCGGGCGGAGGGCGCAGATCGGCGGGCAGGCGGCCCAGCCGTTCCTCCGGGAGGTCATCGCCGGGCGTCTGGCGGTGGCTGACGGGATGCGCCAGGCCCAGGACGCCGCGAACACGGCCATCGCCGGTTAGGTCAGGCGGGCCCGCACCAGCCAGACGTACATCAGGCACCCGAGGCAGACGTCGAACACGGCGTTCAGCAACGCGGCGACCAGCGCCAGCGCTGCGGCCACGGCTGCCGCCCACGGCACGCCGAGCAGCGCCAGCACCACGCCCGCGGCGGTGATGACCAGGCCCACTCGCTGCGCGAACGTCGGGGGCGCCGGGTCCTCCAGCTCAGCGGGAGGACCCAGGCGCGGGCGCACGAACCGTCGGTACAGCACGCCGTAGGGGTGGCGGCGAATCCCCGCGAAGCCTCCCCACGCGAAGACCACGGCGAGGACGGCCAGCAGCGCGACGCCCACGGCCTCCGTGCCGCGCGTGAGCGTGAGCAGGAGGGTCACGGCCAGCAGCACCGACGTGATGGCCGCACCGAAGCGGGGCGAGCGGGGGTCGATGCCCTGGCTGGTGGGCAGGGCCGCAGGCGTGGTGGGGCGGGTGTCAGGCACCGGTGTGCTCCTGGTCGAGGACGGCGGTGAGGGACGAGGTGACCTCAGCGGGACGGGGCTGCCCGCCGAAGCGGGAACGGACGGCCAGGGCGCTGTCGACGACCAGCACTGTCGGGGTCTGCATGACGTCGAAGCGCGCCGCGAGCTCGGGCCGCTCGGTGAGGTCGATCTCGAGGCGGGCGACTCCGGGGTGCCGCGCCGCGAGCGCGTCGAGCTGGCGTGCCGTGGCGGGGCAGCGGGCGCAGGTGGGCGTGGAGAACTGCACGAGGGTCGCCTTCTCGCCGAAGTGCGACGCGGGGGCCACGCCGACGACATCACCGGCGGCGGGGCGCGCCCGACCAGCGCGGCTGCGCATCACCAGACCCATCACGACCGTCACGACGACGACGGCGAGCAGCACCAGCACAGCGGTTCCAGCAGGCACGAGTCCCACGGTAACCAGGCGACGGAGCAGCGTGCGACCGTGCTGCGGGCGGAATCGCCCGGCGATGCGTCGCCCTCTGGTGACGCCGTTTCCGAGCGTTGCTCCCTTGTCACTCAGGGTTGCCGAATCTGCGTGGGTGGCGTGCCGGCTGCCGTGGCGCCTCGGGAGGACGGACGGCTGCTGGACATCTGCTCAGGTCGCCTGTAGTGATCCCTGGCTCTGAAGCCATGTGTGGGTGTGACGACACCACGAGCACCGGGCCCGACGGTCGACCCGCCGGCACCCACACGCGGATCGGGGGAGGCGATGGGCGGCGCGAACGACGAGCGCTTCGCCGTCCTGTTCCGCTCCACGTACGAGGACCTGCTGCGCTTCACCGAGCGCCGCATCCACCCGCTGGCTGCCGAGGACGTGGTCGCGGAGGTCTTCGTGGTGGCCTGGCGGCGCCTGGCCCACGTGCCGACAGAGCACGACCAGGCCCGAGCGTGGCTGTTCGGCGTCGCTCACCGGCTCCTGGCCAGCCAACGTCGCACCGACGCCAGGCGCGACGCCCTCACCAGCCGGATCGGGCAGGTGCTGCCCCCGGAGGGTCAGCTCGCGGACGGCAGCGAGCACGTCGTGTCCCAGATCGACCTGGCCAGGGCCTGGTCGCTGCTCAGCCCCGCTGACCAGGAGGCGCTGACCCTCACCGCGCTCGACGACCTCAGCAACACCCACGCGGCGCAGGTGCTCGGCATCAGCACCACGGCGTTCAGCGTGCGGCTCATGCGTGCCCGTCGGCGGCTACGCGTCCACCTCAACTCCCCGGCGCGCCGAGCCCGGCTGCGTCCCTCGAACACCACCACCCCTGGAGGTCTCCGGTGAACCAGCAGCGCATCACCCTCGACGACGTCGACCTACGCCGTCTCGACCCGACCAGCATCGATACCTCGACGCGACGCCAGGACCGTTCCCGTTCGGCGACCGCCGACCAGATGCTGGCGCGGATCTTGACCACGCCGCAGGAGGAGCCCTTCCGCGCAGCAGGCGAACCTCGTCAACGCGATGTCCACCGTCGCTGGTGGGTGCTGGGCGGAGTCGCCGCAGCTGCGACGGCAGTCGCCGTCGTCGTTCCCTCACTGCTGGAGGGTGGTTCGTCGGCGTTTGCCTCCTGGACCCCGACCCCGACACCGCTCAGTGATGATCGGGCCGCAGCGCTTCAGGCGGACTGCCTGTCGACCGGAGCTGCCCTCGGCTTCGGGGGGGCGCAGGTTGCCGGGCTGAGCGAGGCCCGGGGCACGTACTCCTTCACCGTGGTGGCCACGCCCATCGGCGTCGGAAACTGCTTCCTGCTCGACGAGGCCCCCGTTGGCACCGACGGAGAGCAGGAGCAGGGCGCGGTCTCCTGGGGCTTGTCCGCTGACCTGCCGGCGCCGGCGCCAGACGGCACCGCCGTCTCCTGGGGGGCGACCTCCAGCACCGCGGCCGGGACCTTCACCAGCGCCATCGGACGAGTCGGCGACGACGTCACCGCAGTGCGGCTGACGACGGCGGACGGCCGCCACGTCCTGGCCACCGTCGCTGACGGGTACTTCGCCGCCTGGTGGCCCGGGAAGGCCGAGCAGGAACTGACCATCCAGGTGACGCTGAAGGACGGCCGGACCGCTGAGCGACTGGTGCGCTCCGGCGAGCGCTGAGCCGGAGCGCGCCAGCCGTCCTCACCGACCGGGGTACGGCATGACTCCATCCTTCGCTGCGTTGGAGGCGGCGGAGTCCACCGGGTAGCGGCTATCGGGAGTGGCTCAGCGCGGTGTCGGCCTCGGGCTGCTGAGCCTGTCGGCGCAGCTCGCCGCCGGGTGCGAATCCCGCGACGAGGAGCACCCCGAGACCAGCGAGGGTCACCAGGGCACCTGCCCACAGGGGCGAGGTGTAGCCGAGGCCGGCGGCGATGGTGATCCCGCCGATCCACGCGCCGAAGGCGTTGCCGACGTTGAACGCGGCGATGTTGGCGCCCGAGCCGAGGGCCTGGGCGCTCGCGGCGTGGCGCATGATGCGGATCTGCAGCGCGGGCACGGTCGCGAACCCGAACACGCCCATGAGCACGAGGGCGACCACCGTGGCGATCTGGCTGGTGGCCACTGCCGCGAACCCGGCCAGGACGAGCACCAGGCCGGCGAGGGTGACCAGCAGCGTGGCGCCGACGTTCTTGTCGGCGGCGCGGCCTCCCACCACGTTGCCGAGGAACAGGCCGACGCCGAACAGCACCAGCAGCCAGGGGACCACGGCGGGAGCGAAGCCGGAGACACCGGTGAGGGTGAAGGCGATGTAGGTGAAGGCGCCGAACATGCCGCCGTACCCGAGGATCGTGAGGAGGATCGACGCCCACACCTGCCCGGACCTAAAGATCCGGAACTCACCGAGGATGCTGCCGGTGGCGCTGGGTGCCTTGACCGCGGCGGCCGGGATGAGGGCGAGGATGCCGATCAGGGCGACGACGCCGATGACGGTGATCGCCCAGAACGTCGAGCGCCAGCCCGCGGCCTGACCGAGGAACGTCCCCAGCGGGACACCGAGCACGTTCGCGATGGTCAGACCACCGAACATCATCGAGATGGCGGCGGCCTGGCGGTGGGCCGGGACCAGGCTCGCGGCGACGACGGAGCCGATGCCGAAGAACGCGCCGTGGCACAGCGCGGCCACGATGCGCCCGGCAAGCATCACGTCATAGGTGGGTGCGAGCGCAGACATCGCGTTGCCGACGAGGAACAGGACCATGAGCAGGACGAGGACGAGCTTCCGGTTCACACGTGACATGGCCACCGTCAGCGCGATGGCGCCGATCGCGACGGCCAGGGCGTAGCCGGAGATGAGGTAGCCGGCGACCTGCTCGGTGACGCCGAAGTCGGCGGCCACCTCGGGGAGCAGGCCTGCGATGACGAACTCGGTGAGTCCGATGCCGAACCCGCCGAGGGCGAGCGCGACGAGGGCGATGGGCATGGGGAAGTCCTTCCGGAGGAAGTCCAGGACGACGCGAACGCAACAACCGGCGTTCGCAGTAGTTGCAGGCGCGGGATAGATAGTTGCAGGCGCGGGATATCCGCGCAAGTGAGGTACGGTGGTTCCCGATCGTCGAGGGAGTCGACAAGGGGGTTGCAGATGGGCATCGCCGACGACGCGGTCGAGGTGCGTGCACGTGGCTGGCGGACGCTCGCCGCCCTGCACGGGCTCATCGAGGCCGCGCTGGAGCGGTCGCTGCAGCGCGAGCACGAGCTCTCCGTCGTGGAGTACACCGTGCTCGATGCCCTCAGTCGCCAGCGTGGCTGGCACATGCGCATGCAGCAGCTCGCTCGCGCTGCGGCGCTGTCGAGCAGTGCGACCACGCGCCTGGTCACTCGCCTCGAAGACCGCGGGCTCCTGATGCGCGTCTTGTGCGCCGACGACCGGCGCGGCATCTACACCGAGCTCACCCCGGCCGGCCAGCACCTGCTCGCCGACGCCCGCCCCACCCATGACCGCGTCCTCGAGGAGTCCCTGGCGACGGCGGAGGGCATGCCGGAGCTGGCCCCCCTCGCGCGGGCACTGCATGCGAGCGTGAGTGCGTGATCATCAGGGTGTCCGAGGCCAGCGTCCGGCCCGACCGGGTCGAGGACTTCATGATCCGCCTCCACGAGCTGGTGGCGGGCTTCCCCGAGGCGCACCCCGGCCTGCTCCGGCACGAGGTGCTCGTCGACCTCGAGGACCCGACGCGGGTGCAGTACGTCAGCTGGTGGCGCGACGAGGGCAGTCTCGTGCGCTACGCCGGGCCGCACTGGCGCCACGAGCCGGTGACCTTCCCCGACGAGGCCTTGCTGCTGCAGGCCCCGTTGACGCTGCGCCACTTCCTCGCCGACAAGGAATAGACCCGCGTCGGCCCCCGCAGGCATGGGGCTCACGCTGCAGCGGGGGCGCTACGCCGGATGCTCGACGGGCGGGCTGTCGGAAGCGGTCTGGGTCGATCCCATGAACGACTCGATGCGCCCCCTGGCGCTCAGCAGCGACTCTCTCGTGGCCGCTGCGGCTTCCTGGCCGTCCTGGCGGCGGGCGGCCTCGACGAGTCGGGCCGGGTACGCCCAGAGTGCGTCATCGCCCACGGCCAGTGCCGTCTTGGCGCCGAAGATCTTGAAGATGCGGCACTTGCGCCACAGGCCCTCGACGAGCTCGACGAGATGGCGGTTGGGCTGGCTTCCGTAGAGGACGCGCAGCAGGTCCTCGTCGCGGTCCAGGGTGCCGTCGACGTCGCCTCGGTCCGCTGCGGTGCGCAGGTGCTCGAGCTGCTCGGCCATCAGGGCAACCCGCTGGGGAGTGGCGTCCCGTGCGCCACGCTCCGCGGCGTCCGTCTCGAGCAGGATGCGGATGTCGTAGATGTGCAGCAGCTCGTCCTTGCTCACCTCCCGCACCACCGCTCCGCGGTGGGGGCTGCTCACCGCGAGGCCCGCCTCCTCGAGGCGGCGGATCGCCTCGCGCACCGGCATGACGCTCGTGCCGACCTCGTCCGCGATCTGGCGGATGCGCAGCCGGGTCCCACCGGGCAGGTGGCCGTTCACGATCATGTCGCGCAGCGTCACGAAGACCTGGTCGGCCAGCAGTGACGGTGCAGCCGGGGTCATCGCCACCGTGATCCTCCGAGCAGTCGGTGCCGCACAGCCTTCCACGGCCAGGGCACCAGCGCTTCCCTGTGGCTTTCCCCTGTTGCCGTCATGTTAAAGCTGCGGGCGCTGCCACTCATCCTCTTGTGTGATCTGTGATCACATCCTAGGTTCTCATCAACGCCGCACGCCAGGGCCGGCCGCTGGGACGCGAGACACCGCTCGCGCACCAGCCCGGCGCTGTGGACGCCAGCACCGCCGATCGACCGCGAGCTCACCGTCGAGCCCGTTCACGTCTCGAACGCCGATCGCACCACCAGGAGAAGACACCGTGAACAGCTCTTCGTCGTTCCTCGTCAAGATCGCGCTCGCCGCCTCCCCATGAGATCGGCTTCGCCCGCAGCGTGGCCGACGAGGTGGTCTTCATGTCCGGCGGCACGGTCCCCGAGATCGGCCCTCCCTCCCAGGTCATCGACGATCCGCAGGTGGAGTCCACGCGTCAGTTCTTGCGCTCCATGTCCGAGCGCACCACAGCCCCGGTCCGCTGAGCGACCACCCACCTATCCGCTTCCTCGTCCCGGAGGTCTCCTGATGTCCACCACCGCCACTGCCACTGCCACCGCGACCGCCACCGCGGGCCCCACCGCGGTGCGCCGCGCCGCCGCCGGCTCCGTGCTCGTCGAAGACGGCGACCTGCCCGCCCTGCAGCACTGGATCGCCGGCGCGCCGGCCTCGAGCACCTCCACCGAGACCCTCGACGTCTTCGACCCCTGCACCGGTCAGAAGATCGCCGCCGTACCCGCCGGCTCGGTCGAGGACGTCGACGCCGCCGTGGCCGCCGCTCGCGCCGCCGGCCGCGCGTGGGCCGCCACCACGCCCAAGGAGCGCTCGCTGGTGCTGCTGCGCATCGCCGAGCGGATCGAGAGCTCCGCCGAGGCCCTGGCGCGCCTGGAGTCCTTCGACACCGGCAAGCCGCTGTCGGTCTCCGGCGACGACGTCGCCCAGGCCGTCGACACGTTCCGCTTCATGGCCGGTGCGCTGCGCACGGCCACGTCGGCCGCTGCCGACGAGTTCGTCACCGACCACCTCTCGGTCATCCACCGCGAGCCGGTCGGGGTGGTCGGGGTCATCACCCCCTGGAACTACCCGCTGCTCATGGCCGCCTGGAAGATCGCCCCGATCCTCGGGGCGGGCAACGCCCTGGTGCTGAAGCCCTCGGAGATCACCCCGCTGGCCACCCTGAAGCTTGCCGAGCTGATCGCGGACCTGCTGCCCGCCGGCGCCTTCAACGTGGTCACCGGCACCGGCCCCGTGGTGGGCCAGCGTCTCTCGACCCACCCCGACGTCGCCCTGGTCGCCCTCACCGGGTCGGTCGGCAGCGGGCGGGCGGTGGCCACGTCGGCGGCAGCCTCCCTCAAGCGCGTGCACCTCGAGCTCGGTGGCAAGGCCCCCGTCGTCGTCTTCGCCGACGCCGACCTGGCCGCCGCCGCCAGCTCCCTGCGGGCGGCCGGGTACTGGAACTCCGGCCAGGAGTGCGGCGCCGGCTGCCGCGTGCTGGTCCACGCCTCGGTGGCCGAGGAGTTCACGCGCCTGCTGGTCGCCGAGGTCGAGTCCCTCGTGGTGGGCGAGCCCGGCGCCGGCGACGACGTCGAGATCGGCCCGCTGGTCTCGAAGGGCCACTACGAGAAGGTCGTCGGGTTCCTCGACCGCGCCCGCGAGGCCGGCATCTCCGCCGCCGTGGGCGGCGGCCCCGCCGAGGGACCGGGCTGGTTCGTGGCCCCCACCGTGCTGGTCGACGTGCCCGCCGGCGCCGAGTGCGCCCGTGAGGAGATCTTCGGCCCCGTCGTCACGGTGGAGACCTTCACCGAGGAGGACGAAGCCATCACCCGCGCCAACGAGGTCGTCTACGGCCTTGCCGCGTCGGTGTGGACCCGCGACGCCGCCCGCAGCCACGACGTCGCCCGTCAGCTCGACTTCGGCACGGTCTGGGTCAACTGCCACCTGGTGCTGGCCAGCGAGGTGCCGTGGGGCGGGTTCAAGGGGTCCGGCTACGGCCGCGACCTCTCGATCTACGCCCTTGACGACTTCTCCCGCACCAAGCACGTCATGCACAACCGCACGCGCTGACCCGGCCGCACCCACGCACGCAGAGAAGAGCACGAGATGAAGGACGTCGTCGTCGTCGGAGCGGGACTGGCGGGACTGGCCGCCGGGTGGCGCCTGCGCCACTGGGACGGGCTGGTGCTGGAGGCCGACCACCGCGTGGGCGGGCGCATCAAGTCCGAGCGCCGCGGGGACTACTGGCTGAACTGGGGCGGGCACGTCTTCGCCGGCCCGGGATCGTCCACCGACGCGCTGTTGAACGAGGTCGGGGTGATGGCCGTGGCCGTCCCCGGGTCGCTGCAGGCGCTGTCGATGAACGGGAAGTTCCTGCGCAAGGGGCACATCGCCACGTACCCGCTGCGCATCCCCATGCCGCTGGCCTCCCGCATCGCCACCGTGACCGCCGGCATGAAGGTGGTGACGGGGGTGGCCAAGTACACCGACGTCGTCCGCAAGCGGGCGGGGGAGTCCGGGGCGATGCGCCAGCAGCGCATCTACGACTTCGCCAACACCCAGACCTTCGCCGACCTCATCGGCGACCTGCCCGAGGACGCCGCGGCCCTGTTCAAGACCACCGTGACGCGCTCGGCCGGTGACATGGACCAGATCTCCGCGGGCGCCGGCATCGGCTACTTCAGCCTCGTGCTCGGCTTCGGGCAGGGTCTGAACTGCGGCATCGTCGGCGGCCCGTCCACCCTGACGGAGACCGTGGCTGCTGCTCTGGGCGAGCGGGTGCAGCTCGGCGCCGTCGTCACCGAGGTCGTCCACCGGCCCCGATCGGTGCTGGTGAGGTACACCCAGGACGGCGTCGCCAAGGAGGTCGAGGCTCGCGCGGTGGTGCTCGCCACCACCGCCGACGTCACGAACCGCATCGGCGTGGACCTGCCGGCCGACCTCAAGGAGGCCCTCGGCATGGTGAAGTACGGCCCCCACGTCAGCTCCGCGTTCCTCACCGACGAAACGGGCCCGCAGCCGTGGGACGACATCTACGCGATCGCCGCGCCCAAGCGGTCCTTCGCCATCGCCCTGAACCAGGCCAGCATCGTGCGCGGCTCGGAGACCGTCCGCCGCCCCGGCGGCAGCTTCATGACGTTCTCCCCGGCCGCCCTCGGCAGGGCGCTGCTCGACAAGAGCGACGACGAAGTCGTGGCCACCCACCTGCGCGACCTCGAGGCGGTGCTGGACTGCCCGGGGTTCTCCAAGACCGTTGTCGAGGCGAAGGCCTCCCGCTGGGCCGTCGCCTCCCCGTACTCCTTCCCCGGGCGAGCGAAGATTCAGTCGACCCTGACTCGCGGCGCTGGTCGCGTGTTCCTCGCGGGTGACTACCTCGGAACCCTCTACACCGAGACGTCCATCACCTCCGGCTTCTCCGCCGCCCAGGACGCCGCCAGCGTGCTGGCCACCGACCGCCAGAGCGCACCCTTCGCGCTGTCCATCCCGTGAACCCCCCTGAACCAGGAGCACCCTGTGACCACTGACCTGCGAGGCGTCCTCACCGCCCTCACGACCCCCTTCGACAGCGACGACGCCATCGACGTCCCCCTGCTCAAGAAGGTCGTCGACCGCTCCATCGACGCCGGCGTCGACGGTGTCGTGGCGGCCGGCTCCACCGGCGAGGTCGGCGCCCTCAGCTCGGAGGAGCGCCGCCAGCTCGTCGACGTCGTCGTCGAGCACACCGCCGGGCGCGTCCCCGTCATCGCCCAGACCGGCGCCACCACCACCGCCGAGGCCATCCGCCTCTCCCGCGCCGCGCAGGTCTCCGGCGCCGACGTGCTGATGCTCATCTCGCCGTACTACGAGCCGCTGTCCACCGAGGAGACGGTCGCCTACATCAAGGACGTCGCGGCCGCGGTCGAGCTGCCGATCATGCTCTACAACATCCCGTCGGTGACGGGCCTCAACCTTGACCCGGCCACCGTGCGCCGGCTGGCCACCGAGGTCGACAACGTCAAGTACATCAAGGACTCCAGCGCCGACTGGGAGCAGGCGCTGCGCCTGATCCACCACCACTCCGACGTCATCGGCACCTTCATCGGCTGGGACGCCTACCTCTACAGCGCCCTCGTCGAGGGCGCCGCCGGGGTCATGGCCGGCACCGCGAACGTCGTGCCGGCCGAGGTCGTCCAGGTCAGCCGTCTCATCGCCGCCGGTGACCTCGCCGGTGCCCTGGCGGCGTGGAAGACGCTCTACCCCGTCATCGACGCGCTGCTGTCGGAGCCGTTCATCCCCGCGGTCAAGGCCGCCCTCGCCCTGCAGGGGGAGCCGGTGGGAGTTCCGCGTCGTCCGACGGCGCCCTCCAGCGACGAGGCCATCGCCAGCATCCGCAAGGCGCTCGAGGGGCTCCCGCAGCACGCCTGAGCGGCACGCTCGCTTCACGAGCAACGAGCCCGCACTAATCGCCCGGTCAGGACGAGCAGTGCGGGCTCGACCCCGCGGTCAGCTGACCGCGGTCATGCGCTCGCGAGGATCAGATGTCGTAGTACATCTCGAACTCGTGCGGGTGCGGGCGGAAGCGGATCGGGTCGATCTCGTTCTTCCGCTTGTACTCGATCCAGGTCTCGATGAGGTCCTCGGTGAAGACCCCGGAGTCGGTCAGGTACGTGTGGTCTTCCTCGAGGGCGTCGAGGACGGCGCCGAGCGAACCCGGGACCTGCGCGATGGAGTCGTGCTCCTCCGGCGGCAGCTCGTAGAGGTCCTTGTCCACCGGGTCCGGCGGCTCGATGCGGTTCTGGATGCCGTTGAGGCCGGCGAGCAGCATCGCGGAGAAGGCCAGGTACGGGTTGCACGACGGGTCCGGCACGCGGAACTCGATGCGCTTCGCCTTGGGGTTGGAGCCCGTGATCGGGATGCGCACGCACGCGGAGCGGTTGCGCGCCGAGTACACGAGGTTCACCGGCGCCTCGTAGCCCGGCACCAGGCGGTGGTAGCTGTTCACCGTCGGGTTGGTGAAGGCGAGCAGCGACGGAGCGTGGTGCAGCAGGCCGCCGATGTACCAGCGGGCCATGTCGGACAGGCCGCCGTAGCCGGACTCGTCGTAGAAGAGCGGCTTGCCGTCCTTCCACAGCGACTGGTGCACGTGCATGCCCGAGCCGTTGTCACCGAACAGCGGCTTCGGCATGAAGGTGACGGTCTTGCCCGCCTGCCAGGCCACGTTCTTGATGATGTACTTGAAGAGCATGATCTTGTCGGCCGACTTCGCGAGCGTGTCGAACCGGTAGTTGATCTCGGTCTGGCCGGCGGTGCCCACCTCGTGGTGGGCGCGCTCCACGCCGAGGCCCTGCGCGTCGAGCGCAAGGCTCATCTGGTCGCGCAGGTCGGAGTAGTGGTCGGTCGGCGGGACCGGGAAGTAGCCGCCCTTGTAGGGCGTCTTGTACCCGCGGTTACCGCCCTCCTCCACGCGACCGGTGTTCCACGCGGCCTCGATGGAGTCGATGTGGTAGTAGGCCTCCTGCTGGGAGGTCTTGAAGCGCACGTCGTCGAAGATGTAGAACTCGGCCTCCGGCGCGAAGAACGCCGTGTCGGCGATGCCCGTGCTCTTGAGGTAGGCCTCGGCCTTCGCGGCGATCTGGCGGGGGTCGCGGCTGTACGGCTCGCCCGTGATCGGGTCGACGATGCTCATGTTGATGTTGAGCGTCTTCTCGACCCGGAACGGGTCGATGTACGCCGTGTCGAGGTCCGGGATGAGCTTCATGTCGGACTCGTTGATGGCCTGGAAGCCGCGGATCGAGGATCCGTCGAACATCTGGCCCTCGGTGAAGAAGTCCTCGTCGACCGAAGCGGCGGGGACGTTGAAGTGCTGCATCACACCGGGCAGGTCGCAGAACCGGACATCGACGAACTTGACGTCGTTGTCGGTGATGTACCTGGTGACCTCGTTCGCGTCCTTGAACATCCACCCTCCTCGGGGGGTCGCGCTGGCGCTCGTGCGTCTGCCGTCGTCGCACGATGAGGAGCACGTGTCCCCGGCTGGCGACGCCGGCACCAGCGCAGGTTACGCGGGGGCTGGTCAGGCCGGATCACCGGGACCGGACGTCGGACCGTGCACCAGCCCTCCACGTACTGTGGCGCTGTGACGGCACCTGCTGACGCCTGGCCGGGGCAGGGCCTGGGCCTGCCCGAGAGCGGGCGCGGTTCGCTGGCGGCCCCCGGGCGGCGCGTCGCTGCGCTCACCGTCGACTGGCTCGCCTGCTCCCTCGTCTCCTTCGCGTTCTTCGACTACAACCCCGTCGTCACGCTGGGCATCTTCGTCCTCGAGCAGGTGCTGCTCATCGCCACGCTCGGCGGAAGCTTCGGGCACGTCCTCCTGGGGATGCGGGTGCACCGCACCGTCGACGGCGCCACGCCTCCCGCGCCGCTGGCGGCGCTGGTGCGCGCGGTGCTCGTCGGGCTGTTCGTGCCAGCCCTGCTGCCCGGTGGGGACGGCCGCCAGCTGCACGACAAGGCGGCGGGCACGCTGCTCCTGCGTCGCTGAGCGCCGGTGAGGCTGTCGTAGCGTCGCCCGCGTGGAGCCCCTCGAGAGTCGCGTCGTCTACGCCAACCCGTGGATCAGCGTCCGGGAAGACCTCGTGCGCCGCGAGGACGGCAGTACCGGCGTGTACGGGGTGGTCGACAAGCCGGACTTCTGCATCGTGCTGCCCCGCACCACCGCCGACGACGGACCGGGCGAGGGATGGTGGCTCGTGGAGCAGTACCGCTACCCGGTGCGCGCCCGCCGCTGGGAGTTCCCTCAGGGCACCTGGCCCTCCGGGGCCTCCGGCTCCCTGGAGGACCTCGCCCGCGCCGAGCTCGCGGAGGAGACCGGCCTGCGCGCTGCGCGGCTCACGCTGCTGGGCAGCTTCGACCTGGCCGCCGGCATGGCCTCGCAGCGCGGCCACGCCTGGCTGGCCGAGGGCCTCACCCCGGGCGAACAGCACCTGGAGGAGACCGAGGCGGACCTCATCACGCGCTGGGTCTCCCGCCAGGAGTTCGCCGCGATGGTCACCGGAGGTCGACTTGTCGACGCGGTGTCCCTCGCGGCGCTCTCCCTGCTCGCGGCGTACGAGGGGGGCTGACCCTCGTCGTCGTCCTACTCCTCCAGCGAGGCCATCGGGCGGCGGAAGCCGCGCGTGTAGACGATCAAGTACGTGAGGCCGATCGCGGCCCAGATCCCGCCGGCGATGAGAGCGTCGCTGTGGAGCTGGGTCCACAGCAGGGCGGTCAGGAGCGTGGCGATGCCGGGCACCACCGCGTTGACGATCCACTCGCGGGGCGTACGGAGCTCGCGCCGGCGGATGGCGAAGTGGGCGATGACCGAGGCGTTGACGAACGTGAACGCCACCAGCGCGCCGAAGTTGATGAACGCCGAGACCAGTTCGAGGGAGAGGTCCACGGCCAGCAGGCACACCGCTCCGACGATGATGATGTTGACCACAGGCGTGTGCGTGCGGGGGTTGACCCAGCGCAGGGCCTTGCCGGGCAGAGCGCCGTTGCGGCCCATCACCAGCAGCATGCGGGAGACGCTGGCGTGCGAGGCGAGGCCGGAGGCGACGGTGGCCATGAATGCGGCACCCACGAGGACGGCCTGGAACGCCGGGCCGCCGACGATGCGCGCGATCTGGGGCAGCGGGTCGTCGGTGAACTCGCCGAACGGCGTGTTGTCGGGGAAGCGCAGCTGGGTCACGTAGGCCGCCACGAGGAAGATCGCGCCGCCCAGCAGCACGGTCAGCATGATCGCCCGGGGCATGATCTTCGGGCTCTTGGCTTCCTCGGCGTACATGGTGACGGCGTCGAATCCGATGAAGGAGAAGCACACCACCGTGGCGCCCGTGAGCACCAGGGGCAAGGTGGTCTCCGGGCCCGCGAAGGCGCGGCCGCTGACGAGGGTGCCCGCGCCTTCTCCCTGCAGCAGCTGGTAGCTGGCGATGACGACGAACGCGGCCATTACCACAACGGCCGTTACGAGAAGGACGAGGTTCACACGTGACGTGCCGCGCATGGTGATGGCCACGAGCGTGGTGGTGCACACCGCGTAGACCAGCACGACCAGCCAGCTGGGCACCTGAGGCAGCATCTGCTCGACGTAGAGCTTGATGATGAGCGCATTGACCATGGGCAGGAGCAGGTAGTCCAGCAGTGACGACCAGCCCACCATGAACCCGAGGTTCGGGTGCATCGTCTCGCGGACGTAGGTGTAGGCCGATCCCGCCGAGGGGAAGGCCATGACGAGCTTGCCGTAGCTGAGCGCGGTGAGCGCCATGACCACCAGCGCTGCGAGGTAGGCCGAGGGCACCGCCCCCGCCGTGGTTTCGGAGACCGTCCCGAAGGTGTCGAAGATCACCGTGGGCGTCATGTACCCCAGGCCGAGCCCGACCAGGGCAACCAACCCCAGGTTGCGGGCCAGACCGCCATCCTTAGTATTCGTACCGAGACCTGAAGTGCTCGTCGCTGTCATGGTCGTCCTCCGCCTGCCCGATGCGCGCCTCGTCGGAGCGCCTGCGCAACTGTTCGGTGCCGGAGATCGTCTGTCCACGGCCGGGCGAGCATTGGTGACATGCCTTGCGGGCATGGCCGCTCGCGCTCAGCGGTCCAGGGTCGCGAGGAAGAGCCGCAGGTTCGTTGCGCCCGTGAAGAGGTAGGCCACCATGCCCGCCGCCTCCGCACCGGCGACGTGGCGCGGGGAGTCATCGACGAAAGCGCACGCCGATGGCGGCAGCCCGAGGTCGTCGGCGACGTGCCGATTCACGGCCGGGTCGGGCTTGGCGACGCCCAGGCGCCACGTCGCGTAGACGGCGTCCACCTCGTCGTCCACACAGAGGCGGACCAGGTGGCGACGACGTCGCGCGCGCTCTCCAGCGGCACCCCGTGCGTCTGTGCGAGGCGCTCCGCAGTGCCGTCGAGCCACTGGGCGTCGGTGGCGCGCCCGGTGACGACGTCATGCAGCGCCGTCCTGTCGAAGGCGGCTCGCTAGAGCGCCCCGCGGGGCACCCCAGCCCGGGCCTCGGCGGTGACCCACAGCTGCGGATCCCAGCGGCGCAGGACGCCGTCGACGACGAGCGCGCGGATCCGCTGCCTAGGGCTGCTGCTCAGCGGCCCCTCACCGCGCGGCGGTCGGGCCGGGCGCGGAACGGGTCGATGCCCTTGGGGATCGGGGGACGCACGCCGCCGAGGGCTTTGAGGCGCTTGGTGACCTCGGCGACCTCCTGCTTGGTCAGCTTGCGCTCCAGGCGCTGGACCTTCTTCGGCAGCTTCGGCAGCGGAGTCTGGCCCTCGCCGCGGCCGCACTGGATGGTGTGCAGGGGGACGTCGCGCAGGACGCGTGCGGTGCGGCGCTTCTCGTCCTCCAGGAGGCGGTTGACGCGGGGCGCGGGGCCGTCGGAGACGAGGATGACGCCGGGCCGCCCGACCACGCGAAAGACGACGTCGCGGGTGCGCGGGTCGATGGCGACCGGCTCTTCCTCGACCAGCCAGCCGCGGCGCAGCGTGCGCAGCGCAGCGCCGGCAGCACCCGGCTGCCCCTCGAGGCTCTTGTACGCCGCGGACTCCGCGCGCCGCGCGAGAACGAACAGCGCGGCGAGCACGGAGAAGAGCAGACCGATGATGCCGAAGTAGATCCAGTGGCCCGTGATGAGGCCGATGACCTCGAACACCGCGAACGGGATGAGCAGCGCGCCGAGCATCCACCACTTGACGGAGGGGTCGACGCGGGCGGTCATCTTGTAGACCTCGCGCATCTGCGCGATGCGCCCGGGCCCCGTGCGGGGCTTGCGGCGGAACAGCCCTCGACGACGTCCCTCCGCCGGGGCGGGGGAGGGCGCGGGGTCGGAGCGTCGGGCCATGAGACGAGATTCTAGGCGCGCTGGCAGACGCCGCCCAGGGCGCGGTGCGGCGACCAGGCGACGGCCGTCCGGAGGGTTGTCAGCTGTGGCGGGCCAGCACAGCGGAGGCCTCCTGGCGTGCCGGCCCCGCGGCCGAGGCAGCCCCCAGGTGCGCCAGGTGCTCCGGCAGCACCCCACCGCGGGCGGCCAACGCCTGGGCGTACAACCGCCCCGCCCGATACGACGAACGCACCAACGGCCCCGCCAGCACCCCGGTGAACCCGATCCGCACCGCCTCCTCCTGCAACTGCACGAACTCCGCCGGCTTGACCCACCGATCCACCGGAAGGTGACGCGGGGAGGGCCGCAGGTACTGGGTGATCGTGATGATGTCGCAGCCCGCCTCATGCAGATCCCGCAGCGCAGTGACCACCTCCTCGGTGGTCTCCCCCATCCCCAGGATGAGGTTGGACTTGGTCACCAACCCCGCCGCCCGGGCATCGGTGATCACCCCCAGGGAGCGTTCATAGGTGAAGGCGGGGCGGATCCGCTTGAACACCCGCGGCACCGTCTCCACGTTGTGCGCCAGCACCTGCGGGGCTGAGGAGAACACCTCCGCCAACTGCGCCTGATCGCGGTTGAAGTCCGGGATCAGCAGCTCCACCCCCGTGCCCGCACCATCAACGGTGGGGTTGTCGTGGATGCGTCTGACCGTCTCGGCGTACAACCACGCCCCACCATCGGCCAGGTCATCACGGGCGACGCCGGTGATGGTGGCGTACCGCAGCCCCATCGAGGCCACGCTCTCGGCGACGCGGCGGGGTTCGTCGGTGTCGAAGGCGGCGGGTTTGCCGGTGTCGATCTGGCAGAAGTCGCAGCGGCGGGTGCACTGGTCACCGCCGATGAGGAAGGTGGCTTCCTTGTCTTCCCAGCATTCGAAGATGTTGGGGCAGCCGGCTTCCTGGCAGACCGTGTGCAGGCCTTCGCGTTTCACCAGGGAGTGCAGGGCCTGGTACTCCGGGCCCGTTTTGGCGGTGGTGCGGATCCACTCGGGTTTGCGCTCGATCGGTACGGCGGCGTTGCGGGCCTCCACCCGAAGCATCCGACGTCCCTCAGGTGCCAGCGTCACCCCTCCAGCGTAGGTCAGCCGCTGGGGGACACCCACGACGCGCTCAGCCTCGATCCACCGCGTCGTGACCTCGCGGCGAGGTGATCTTGGCGGAGGGGGCTTCGCGGTGCTGGTCCACTCGGTGGGCAGCAGGTAGCC
>NZ_QGDQ01000032.1 GCF_003149145.1 Quadrisphaera granulorum
CAAGGGCCCCACCGCAGTCGCGGTGGGGCCCTTCTGGCGTCGATGGTCGACATCGGCGGTGACGCCAACATCGACATCAGAAGCGACGCGCAACATGTGGTCGGCGCGGACCTCGGCGCGTCTGCGGGTCAGCAGCGCGTACTGGGCGATGCCGGGCAGCTTGACCCCTGCGGCGTGGGTCTGGGCGGGGCTGACGGGTACCGCGCGCAGGTGACGGTGCTCGCGGCGTCCGTGACCGGATTCTTCCTGCTGCCAGCAGCACCTGCCCGGCCTGGCGCCGTTGATGCCGCCCTCGTGCTCGACGCCCTCGTGCCCCTCGGCCTGGTCGCCGGACTGGTCGCCGGACTGGTCGCCGGACTGGTCCTCGGGGCGGTAGGTGGGGTTGGCGTGGCCGGGGTGGGAGGGGGCGTCGGCGCTGAGCAGGTTCATGGCGTGGGCGGCCAGGGTGGGGTTGTTGCCTTTGATGACCATGAGGTAGTGCCCGCCGGAGCCCAGGATGGTGGCGGCGGTGGCGACGCTGGTGTGGGCGGCGTCAGCGGTGACGGTGTACCCCCGCAGGTCCATCTCGCGCAGCAGGGCGCGGGCGGTGGGGCCCTCACCGGTCTTCTTGCGGCGGGCGGTGGCCGCCTTGGTGCTGACCGCCGAGCCCTTGAGCTGGGTTCGGGATTCGGCGTCAAGGACGTGGCGTTGGGTCAGCACCAGACGCCCTTGGCCCTGGTGGGGGTGGGTGACCATGGCGACCAGGAACGGTGCGGGCCCGCCGGTGGGGGCTGCGCCGTCGGGTAGCCCCGGCCCGTTGCCGAGCCGGGGCCCCACCTCACCCGCCAGGTCACCTGCCCGCAGGGCGCCGCGAGCGCGCGGTGGATGCCGGCGACCCAACGCGGCACGCAGGTCGTCGTGGTGCAGTTCGCCGCCTCGACCTGTGACCCGTGTCCGGTGCGGGCGCTGTGCACCACCTCGAAATCGACCACGATCGGCAGGCAGCTGACCCTGCCACCGCAGGAGGTCTACGAGGTCCAACAAGCTGGGCGCGCGGCGCAGGCGAGCAGGCACTGGCAGCACCGGTACGCCACCCGGGCGGGGGTGGAGGGCACCATCAAGCAGGCGGTCGCGGTGACCGGGATCCGCCGCGCCCGCTACCGCGGGCTGGACAAGACCCGACTGCAGCACCAGTTCGCCGCGACCGCGATCAACCTCGTCCGCCTAGACGCCTACTGGAACGCCCGGCCTGCGGAGCGGGCCAGGACCACGCACCTGGCCCGCCTGGAGCTCACCCTCGCCGCCTGACGAATTGACCAACAGGATCGGTGGCGGCACCAAACCAGCCCAAAGCGACGCTGTTGACGAGGCGGAGCGGGCCAATTGAGACACCTTTGACAGGACAAAGTTTGCTGTAATCAAGCGACAGCGGAGAGTAGTGAAGACAATCTGAGGACAAACCGGTGACCTGCGGAGGTATCTCCGCAGGTCACCGGCCGTTTGACGGGCGAGTCAGCCTGTACGCCGGGTCCTGTCCTGGTGACCGGCGAGCCGGTCGCCAGGGGCGGCCATCCATCTCGGGACGACGTTGCCGCCGTCCTCATCGCTCCCGTCCCACGAGGGGCCGGTCGCAGTCGCGGCCTACCCGGGAGCTCGGGCGGGCAGCCCTCGAACGCTCCCTGTCTGGCCTTGCTCCGGGTGGGGTTTACCGAGCCACCCCCGTCACCGGGGGTGCTGGTGGTCTCTTGCACCACCGTTTCACCCTTACCTCAGTCCCTCCGGCGAGCCGGAAGAGCCGTGGCGGTCTGTTTTCTGTGGCACTGTCCCGCGGGTTGCCCCGGGTGGGTGTTACCCACCACCCTGCCCTGCGGAGCCCGGACGTTCCTCGGCGGTGAGCCCCTCGCGAGGCCCTCCGACGCGGCCGCCCGGCTGGCTCGTCCGCTCGGGCAGCCTAGACGAGCCCCGCGCAGGCTCGCGCACTACTGTTCGCGCCCGTGCTCCTGCTCCTGCCGCCCTCGGAGCGCAAGCTCCCCGCCCGCGCCGGGCGGGCCAGCGCCCCCGTCGACCTCGGCGCCCTGTCGTGGCCGCAGCTAGCCGACGCCCGCGAGCGCGTGCTGGAGGCGGCCGCTGCCGTGGCGGACGATCCGGCAGCGATCGGGGCCAGCGCGTCGCTCGCCGAGGAGGTCGCCCGCAACGGCCGCTGGCGCACCGAACCGGCGCACGCCGCCGCGATGCTGTTCACGGGCGTGCTGTTCGAGGCGCTGGGCCTGGCGTCGCTGCCGAGGGGTGCCGCGGCCCGCGCCGCGGAACGCGTGCTCGTCGTCTCCGCCGCCTATGGACTCCTGCGCTCGAGCGACCGCGTGCCCGCGCACCGGCTGTCGATGGGCACCGACCTGCCCGGCGTCGGACAGCTCGCCGCCCATTGGCGCCCCCACCTCACCCCCGTCCTTGACGAGCTGGTCGCCCAGCCCGGCCAGGTGGTGCTCGATTGCCGCTCCGCGGCCTATGCCGCTGCGTGGAAGCCCTCCCGAGAGCTAGCCGGTCGCGTGGTGGCCGTGCGCGTCTTCCGCGAGACCAACGGCCCGGACGGCCCGATCCGCACGGTGGTCAGCCACGACGCGAAGCGCACCCGCGGCGAGCTCGCCCGGCACCTGCTGCTGCGCCGCCGCAAGGAGCCCGACTCCCCCGAGACCCTCGCGGCCGCGGCAGCGGAGGCCTTCGAGGTGGAGCTCGCTCCCGCCGCACCCGGTCGCGTCCGCCACCTCGACGTCATCCTGCGGGGCACGCTGTGACCCGCCTGTGGCGCTGGCTGCCCGACGGCGCGCTCGTGCCGCTGCTCGCGGTGGTCGCGTCCGTCGTCGTCCTGATCACCGGGGCACTGACGCTCGGCCAAGCCGGCGACCTGCTCGGCCGCACGTGGAGCGTGCTGGTGTTCCTCCTGGCGGCCGCCGTGCTGGCGGAGCTGGCGGGCAAGGCCGGCGTGTTCGAGGTGGCCGCGGTGTGGGCCGCCCGCCACGGCGGTGGGCGGACGTGGCGGCTGTGGCTGCTCGTCGTCGCCATCGCCGTCGCCGCGACGATCACCCTCAGCCTCGACACCACCGCCGTGCTGCTCACCCCGGTGGTGCTCGCGCTGGCCCGACGGACGGGAGCGCCCGCGTCGGTCGGCGCGCTGCTGGCGCTGACGTGCGCGTGGCTGGCCAACACCGCCTCGCTGCTGCTGCCGGTCTCCAACCTCACCAACCTGCTGGCCCTCGGCGTGCTGGAGGGCGGGCCGGCCGGCGGGGACGTCCCGGCGTTCGTGGCGCTGACCTGGCGCCCCGCGGTGGTGGCCATCGTCGCGACCGTCGTCGTCCTCGCGGTGCTGCACCGCAAGGCACTGCGGACGGGGTACTCCCCGCCTCAGCCCGCCGAGGTGTCCGATCCGGTGCTGCTCAAGGTGGCGGCGGCCGTGGTAGTGCTCGTGCTGCCTGCGCTGGCCATCGGCCTGGAGCCGTGGGCGGTGGCGGGGACCGCCGCGCTGGTGCTGGCGGCCGTGTTCGCGGTGCGCAAGCCAGCGGCGATGCACCCGGGCATGGTGCCGCTGCCGATGGCCATCTCCGTGCTGGGGCTGTTCCTCGTGGTGGAGGCCTTCAACCAGCACGGGCTGACGTCCGTGCTGGCTTCGGTTGCTGGCGACGGCGAGGGCTTCGTCGAGCTGCTGCGCCTGGCGGCCACGTCGGCCGCTGCCGCCAACGCCGTCGACAACCTGCCCGCCTACCTGGCGCTGCAGCCCCTTCTCTCCCCCGACGATCCGCTGCGTACCGCCGCGGTGCTCGTCGGCGTCAACGCCGGACCGCTCATCACCCCGTGGGGATCGCTGGCGGTGCTGCTGTGGGCGCGGGCGTGCCGCGCGGAGAACGTGCCCGTGCAGTGGGGCCGGTTCGCCCTGCAGGGGCTCGTGCTCGTGCCGGTGGTACTCGTCGCGGCGGTCGGCGCGCTCGTGCTGTGAGCGGCGCAGCCAGTCGGCCGCCGCTCAGCGGACGAAGGACTCCACCCGGGCCACGAACCTCGCCGGGTCAGCCAGGTGCGGGTAGTGCGTCGGCGGCTGCCAGACCTCCTGCACCGCGTGGGGGATCGCCTGCTGCAGCCACTGCGCGTACTCGGGCCCCGCGTCCAGACCGGTGATGACGAGGTACGGCACATCGGCGGGAACCTTCGTCAGCTCGCCCACCAGCTGGGAGACCTCCTCCGGGGAGCCCTCCAGCAGGATGCGCCAGACCCCGAGGACGACGTCCTGCTTCGGCGCGCGGATCTTGTCGAGCCGGGCCTTCTCGGAGGCGTCGAGGGCACCCGACATCTGCGCGAACATCCCCTCGATGAAGAGCGGGAACTGCTCGCCGCGGAGCATGCCGTCGGCCTGCAAGACCTGCTGCTGCATGGCTGCCAGATGGAGGGGTTGGTCGACGTTGACGACGGCGCGGGCGGGGAACAGCGCTCCGTAGGCCGTTGCCACAATGCCGCCCATCGAATGCCCGACGACCACGGGGCGCCCCTCGGGGAGTCCGTCTTCGGAGAGACTGCGAGCGGCGCACACGTGCAGGACCGTGTCGTGCACGTCCGCCGCCAGCGTCGGGATGTCGTAGGGCTCCGCGGCCTCTGACTCACCGTGGCCCCGCACGTCGACGCGGAGCACGGTGAAGCTGTCGGTGAGGTCGATCGGGTCCCAGCTGCGACGGTCCTCGGTGATGCCGTGCACCAGCACGAGCAGCGGACCGGAACCGGCGACGTCGTGGGCGAGGATCATGGCGTCATCCTGCCCTGTGGGCCGTGAAACAATCACCGCGCCGTCGCCACATGGTTGACCATCTAGGGTTGCCTGCTCCCGCTGCGGCGACCCCACGAGCTGAGGCCCTCCCGGCGGCGGGCGTCGCGGAGCGGGAGCTCTCGTGGGGGGAGCTGTGAGAGTTGGCCCCATCAACGCGCTCGATGTGCCCCATCAGCATGAGCACGCCGTCACGCCCAAGGGGCCAACCCCGCTGAGGCAAGGGGCCAACAGTTGCAGCTGCGTGCACGGACCCGTCCCTGGCGAGGGCATCCAGGTCAGCGCCTCGCCAGGGGCGCCCCGGGGAACCGACCGTCTAGGACTGCCGCCAGGGCAGACCTTCGGCGCGCCAGCCACTGACGCCGCGGTGGCCGTCAGCGTCGAGGTCTCCCTCGAAGCCGTCGAGCACGTTGAACGACCGCATCCATCCGGCGCGGGCGGCGGCGTCGGCCGCGGCCACGGAGCGGTGCCCCGAGCGGCACAGGAACATCACCTGCGCGTCCTTCGGTGCCACGTCCTCCAGCTCGGCGAGGAAGCGCGGGTTGTTCGCGCCGTCGGGGAACGTGGTCCACTCCAGCGCCACCACACGCCGGCCCAGCGGCGTGAGGTCCGGCAACCCGACAAAGACCCACTCCGCGCTGGTCCGGACATCGACGAGGACGGCGCGGGGGTCGGCTGCCAGCACGTTCCACGCTTCGCGGGGCGTGAAGTCTCCGGCGCGGGCGTGGAAGGCGCTGCCAGTCATCGGACCATCATCGGCCCCTTCGCCGGCCCCAACCCAGCCCCCGTCATCGACGCAGTTCGGGGTCAGGTGATCGGACCAGGATCCTGTCGCACTCCTCGCACTGCACCACGTCGTCGGGCGCTGCGCCGGTGACGACCCCCCGGAAGGTGCCGGTCAGCGGCAGACGGCACCCGCCGCACGTCTCACCGACCAGCGATGCAGCGCCCAGGCCGTCGCGGCGTTCACGGATCTTCTCGTAGAGGGCCACCAGGCCCTTGTCGAGCTGACCGATGGCGCCGGAGCGCTGCGCGCCGATCTGCTCGTGCTCCTGCCGGGCAGCGGTCAACGCGGTGTCGCGAGCGGCGAGAAGCTTAGCGCGCTCACCGGCGAGCCCCGCCGCGCGCTGCTCCAGCTCGGCGACGGCCTCGGCCGCACTCTCCTGGCGCTCCATGACCTCCAGCTGCGCGTCTTCCAGGGTGCGCAGGCGCCGTGTGAGGGCCTCGGCCTCGGCGAGCAGCTGCTGGAGCTCCTTGGCGGGCGTGCCGCCGGCAGCTAGGCGCGCGGACGTGCGCTCGGCGCGGGCCCGCACCTGCTCGACCTCGATCTCCGCGCGGGTGGCTTCCCGCTCGACGTCGGAGGCCACCGTGCGGGCGGCCACCAGCTCGTCGCGCAGGGTGCGCTCTGTGGTCTCCAGCGCGGCCAACGCCGCGTGCTCGGGCAGCGTCCGCGCCCGGTGCACGATCTGCGCCAGCTTGGTGTCGAGGGCCTGCACGTCGAGCAGACGCCGCTGGTCGCGGGCGGGAGCGGTGAGCGTCATCGGCGGGTCACCGTGTGGTCTCGGAAGGCGAAGGCACGTGGAAGCTCCAGGGATCGGACGAGCGGGTGGACACGGTGGTCGTGGCACTGAGGCCGAGACTCGCCAGGTGGGCGGTGAGGCGCTCGGCGGCGCCGTGCAGCCACGGCCATTCGCTGGCCCAGTGCGACACCTCGACCAGCGCGATGCCGGGCGCCTGCTCGCGGGCCTCGGAGGCGGGGTGGTGGCGCAGGTCAGCGGTGACGTAGGCGTCGACACCGGCGGCGCGCACGTCGGCGAACAGGGAGTCGCCGGCTCCGCCGCATACGGCCACCCGCTCGACGATCGCGTCCGGGTCTCCCGACACGCGCACGCCGCCGGCGGTGGCGGGCAGCCCCTGCGCCACCTGCTCGGCGAACGCCCGCAGCGGCAACGGCGGCTCCAACCGGCCGACCCGGCCGAGGCCGAGCGTCGCGTCGTGGGAAGCCGGCACCAGCGGCTCCAGGTCAACGAGCCCCACCACACGGGCCAGCGCGTCGGAGACCCCCGGGCGGGCGGAGTCCGCGTTGGTGTGGGCGGTGAAGAGCGCCACGCCCTCGCGGATCAGGCGGTGCACCACACGGCCCTTCGGAAAGTTCGCCGCGACCGTCGAGGTGCCCCGCATCAGCAGCGGGTGGTGCGCCAGCACCAGCTGGGCGCCTGTCTCGATGGCTTCGTCGACGACGACGTCCACCGGGTCAACCGCCAGCAGCACGTGCTCGACGGGGGCGTCGGGGTCTCCGCAGACCAGCCCCGGGCGGTCCCAGTCCTCGGCCCACGCGGGCGGGTACAGCTCGTCGAGGACGGCGACGACCTGCGCCAGCGTCGGGGTACTCACACTGGCGAGGGTATCCACCGACGGCAGGCACCAGAACCGCCGCCGGGGGTGGTGCGACCGGTCTCCCGGCCGCACCACCCCCGGCGTGAGCAGCGCGTCAGCTGGTGAAGCCGACGTCCTGCCAGGTGGTGCTCTCGAACAGCGACGGCCCGTAGTTCGCGAGGTTGCCGACGGCGCCCCACGCGTAGGGCTCCGCGAACAGCGGGATGGTGCTGTAGAGCGCGATGAGCTTCTTGTCGATGTTGTTGGCCATCTCGATCCGCTTGGCCGGGTCGAACTCGGCGTTGGCAGCAGCCCAGTCGGCTCCGAGGGAGTCGTCGGTGATGCCCGGGAAGTTCTGGCCCGAGTCGGCCGGGTAGTAGATCGACTCCGTCGAGGAGATCGGGAACGGCGTGCCCTGCCACGCGAAGTACGTCGCGTCGAAGTTGCGGTTCTCGGTGTCGACGTACTTCACGAAGAAGTCGGCCGAGGGCACGCTGTCGATCGTCACCGTGAAGCCTGCCGCGGCCGTCTGCTGCTGCACCAGTGTGGCGATGTTCGCCGAGTTGGTGTTGTTGGACGGGATGACGAAGCGCACGTTGAGCGGCTTGCCGTTCAGGGAGGCCTTGTCTCCGTCGAAGGTGGCGCCGGCCTGCTCCAGGAGCTTCTTGGCCGCCGCCGGGTCACCGGTGAGGTTGGACGCCTGGTCGACGTAGCCCTGCTGACCGGGCACGAAGATGAGGTTGCCCAGGGTCTGCACGGGGCTGCCGACCTGACCCAGGATCGCGGCGGCCAGGGTCTTGCGGTCGAGCGCCGTGGCGAACGCCTGGCGGACGAGGGCGTTGGAGAAGACCTCGCTCTTGCCGTTGAGGGTGACGTGGCGGAAGGTCGGGCCGAGCGACCGCTGGACTACCGCGCCCTGCTTGCTCTCGACGGTCTTGAGGTTGTCGGCGCTGCCGTTGAGGTTGAACGCGTCGATCTCGCCGTTGGCGAAGGCCTGCCCGACGGCGTCGCGGCTGACGGTCTTGAAGACCAGCTGCTCGAGCTTCGGGGCGTCACCCCACCACTTGGGGTTGCGGGTGAAGGTCGCCGTGCCGCCGTTCGCGTCGAAGGTCTGGAGAATGAACGGGCCGCCGGAGACATAGGTCTTGCCGTCGGGCGCGAAGGGGCCGCTGGCCCACGCCTTGTTGAAGGCGTCAGGTGAGCTGTAGGCCCAGGCGGGGTACAGCCCTCTGAGGATCGAGGGCCAGTCGACGTTGACCTTGGCGAACGTGATCTTCACGTCCTGAGGTGTGGCGCCCTGGTCGACCGCCGAGACGTCCTGCCAGACGTTGGTGGTGGTCGGGGCGAACGCCGGGTCGACGCCGTTGAGCGCCTTCCAGTTCGCGGCCACGTCAGCGGCGGTGATCGGCGTGCCGTCGGACCAGACGGCCTTGGGGTTGATGGTGATCTCGACGATCTGCGGGTCTTGCGAGACCAGCTCGACCTTGGTCGCGTAGTCCGGGTCGGCGCTCCACTGCCCCTTCTCGTCGAACTTCACGAAGCTCGGAAGGAAGGTCGAGTCCACGAGCTGGTCGTCGACGGTGCCCGAGTCAGCCTGGAGGAGATTCCAGTTGGCGGGCAGGCTGTCGACGGGGAGCCGCAGCGTGCCGCCGTCCTTGACCTTGTCCCGGGCGGCCGCCGTCCAGCCGACGGCGGGCAGCTTGGCGAGCGCCGCCGACGCGGACGCCGATGACTCGGGCTCGCTGGTCTGCGACCCGGAGCTGGTGCAGCCCGCGAGCGCGAGCGCCGCAGCGACCAGGACGGCACCGGCACGAAATCTCCGGTGTGGTGTTCGCATGACACGCATGACCCAGGGCCCTCTCGACGATCCGTGGTCGAGCCTGATCACTCGACCAGAAGCATCTATGCCTGCTAGACCCCTCCCTCACAACCCCCCAGGGCACATTTCTGGCCTCCGTCGCGAAAATCGACGGCGTTTCGTGACCTTCGCGGGTCGATCTGCACAATGGGGGCCACCATGGCGGGCGTCCCGGGGCCGACCATGCGGTCCGGCTGGAGAAGGGTGAGCGACACCACGTGATCGGTTTCGTGCTGAGGCGCTTCGTCAACTACGTGCTGCTGTCGGCGTTCGCCACCGCCCTCGGCTACGTGCTGGCGAGCCTCACCCTCAACCCTGCGGCGCGCTTCCTGGGTCGCAACCCTCCGATCCCCCAGGCCAGCATTGACGCCTCGTTGCGCCAGGTGGGTGCCGATCCGGGAGTTCCGGTGCTGACGCGCCTGTGGGACTGGTCGTTGCACCTGCTCACCACGGGCTCGCTCGGCATCAGCGCCCGGGGCACCGAGGTGACCGCGGACATCCTGGCCAAGGCCGGCACGAGCCTGCGGCTGCTGGTGATCGGCACCGTGCTCGGCGCGGTGCTCGGAGTGGCCGTGGGCGTGTGGGGAGCGGTCCGCCAGTACCGCCTGGTCGACAAGGTCACCGGGTACGGCTCGTTCGTCGTGCTGGCCACGCCCACCTTCGTGGTGGCGGTGCTGCTCATGATCGGGGCCACGCAGTTCAACAACGCGGTGGGCAGCCAGGTGATCACCTTCACCGGCGAGTACTCCGCCGGCATCACCGGCTCGACGTGGGACCTACTCAAAGACCGCCTCGTGCACCTCCTGCTGCCGACGATCACCCTGACGATCTTCGCGGTGGCCAGCTACTCCCGCTACCAGCGGTCGGCGATGCTCGACGTGCTCTCGGCCGACTTCATCCGCACCGCCCGCGCCAAGGGCCGCGGGCGGGCGTCCGCGCTCATCCAGCACGGCGTGCGCGTGGCGCTGATCCCCATGTCGACGTTTTTCGCCTACTCCTTCGGGCTGATCCTCACCGGGGCGAGCGTCACCGAGCTGGTCTTCAGCTGGAACGGCATGGGCCAGTACTTGATCGACTCGATCTCAAACAACGACATCAACGCCTCGGCCGGAACGATCCTGTTCACGTCGGTGCTCGTCTTGATCTCCGGCACCCTCGCCGACGTCCTGTATGCAGCTCTCGACCCGAGGGTGAGGATCTGATGTCCGCACTGGACCCGCTGACCACCACTGCGGCGACCACCGAGGAGACGGGGGCAGCCGCACCCAGCGCCCCGCGGGTGCGTCGCCCCGGTGTGCTCCGCCGGACCCTGGCGGCGCGCCAGGCGCAGGTCGGGCTGGGCGTGCTCGTCGTCGTCGTCCTGTGGGCCTACCTCGGGCCACTGTTCTACCCGTGGACTGCTCAGCAGTCCGACGTCACGGCCTTCGGGCAGCCGCCCAGCGCGCAGCACTGGTTCGGCACCAACAGCATCGGGCAGGACATCTACGCGCAGACCCTCGCGGGCCTGCAGAAGTCGCTGCTCATCGGGTTCATCGCCGGCCCCGCCGCCTCGATCCTCGCCGGGATCGTCGGAGCGGTGGCCGGATACCTCGGCGGTGCCTGGGACCGGGTGCTCGTCTGGGTGATCGACCTGCTGCTCGTCATCCCCAGCTTCTTCGTCCTCATCCTCCTCAGCCCGCTGTTCAAGCAGCTCAGCTGGGTGGCGATGGTCGCCGCGATCGCCGCATTCGGGTGGATGGTCATGGCCCGCGTCATCCGCGGCCAGACGATGTCGCTGCGCGAGCGAGACTTCGTCAAGGCGGCCCGCTTCATGGGGGTCCCGACGACGACGATCATCCGCCGCCACATCCTCCCCAACGTCGCGTCGCTGCTCATCATCGACGCGACGCTCGGGGTGGGCGCCGCCATCCTCACTGAGACCACGCTGAGCTACTTCGGCTTCGGTGTGCAGGCGCCGCAGGTCTCCCTGGGCACCCTGCTCGCCGCGGGCAGCTCGGCCGCCGTCACCCGTCCGTGGCTGTTCGTGTTCCCCGCCGGGGTGCTGATCATCACCGTCCTCGCGACCAGCCTCCTCGGCGATGCGCTGCGCGACGCCATCGACCCGACCTCGGGAGCAGACCGTGCCTGATCCGCTGCTGAGCGTCGACGACCTCCACGTCTCCTTCCGCCGTGGTGCGGTACCCGCGGTCCGCGGCGTGAGCTACCACGTCGACCAGGGCGAGTTCCTCGGCATCGTCGGGGAGTCCGGGTCCGGCAAGTCCGTCTCGTCGCTGGCCGTGATGGGCCTGCTGCCCGCGTCCGCACAGATCACCGGGAGCATCCGCCTGGGCGGCAAGGAGCTGCTGGGCCTGAGCGACCGGCGGATGTCAGCACTGCGCGGCAGCGATGTCGCGATGGTCTTCCAGGACCCGCTGTCCGCCCTCACGCCCGTCTTCACCATCGGGCGTCAGATCGCCGAGGCGCTGACCCTGCACGACCGGCGCCTGTCCGCTCACGCCGCCCGCACCCGCGCCGAGGAGCTGCTGCGCCTCGTGGGCCTGCCGACCCCCGCGCGCCAGCTCGACAGGTTTCCGCACGAACTCTCCGGCGGGATGCGGCAGCGCGTGATGATCGCGATGGCGATCGCCAACGACCCCAAGCTCATCATCGCCGACGAGCCGACCACGGCCCTCGACGTGACGATCCAGGCGCAGATCCTCGACCTGCTGCAGAAGGCCCGCGAGGTCACCGGGGCTGCCGTCGTGCTCATCACGCACGACCTCGGCGTGGTGGCCGGCAACGCCGACCGGGTGGCCGTCATGTACGCCGGGCGCATCGTGGAGGAGGCGCCCGTCCACGACCTGTTCGCCTCCCCCGTCATGCCGTACACCGTCGGGCTGCTGCGCTCCATGCCCACGCTCGGTGCCCACCGGGGAGCACGCCTCGTCCCCCTGGTGGGCCGCCCGCCGGCTCCCGGCTCGCTCGACGCCGGGTGCCCGTTCGCGCCTCGCTGCCCCGCGGCCGAAGACCGCTGCCGCACGAGCGAACCCCCGTTGGCGCTGGTCCCCGAGGTGGGCCACGCCGCGGCGTGCGTGCGCGCCTCCGAGATCGCCTCCGGCCAGCTACCCCGGGGCGAGGTGTTCCCCGTGCCCGAGGCCGCCGAGCACGTCGAGCGGGTCTCCGCTGAACCGCCGGTGCTGGAGGTCTCCGACCTGCGCCGCACGTACCCGCTGATCAAGGGGCGGTTCCTGCGGCAGCGGGCGGGCACGGTCAAGGCCGTCGACGGCGTCAGCTTCACCGTCCGGGCCGGAACCACCCTCGGCCTCGTCGGGGAGTCGGGCTGCGGCAAGACGACCACCGTGCAGCAGGTGCTGGAGCTGGCCGGCGCGGAGTCGGGCACCATCCGCGTCACCGGCCTCAACACGGCCGACCTCAGCAAGACCCAGCGGCTCTCGCTGCGCAAGGACGTGCAGGTGGTCTTCCAGGACCCGATGGCCGCCCTCGACCCGCGCATGACCGTGGCCGACATCGTCGCCGAACCCCTCACCGTCCACGGCATCTCCCCGGACGAGATCGAGCGCCGCGTGCTGGCGGCCCTCGCCGACGTCGGCCTGGACCCCTCCCACGCCGACAGGTACCCCCACGAGTTCTCCGGTGGGCAGCGCCAGCGCATCGGCATCGCCAGGGCGCTCGTGGTGCACCCGAAGCTGCTCGTCCTCGACGAGCCCGTCTCCGCGCTCGACGTGTCCGTCCAGGCCGGTGTCATCAACCTGCTCTCGGACCTGCAGGAACAGCGCGGCCTGAGCTACCTCTTCGTGGCGCACGACCTGGCCGTCATGCGCCACGTCGCGGACGACCTCGCCGTGATGTACCTCGGGCGCGTCGTCGAGCACGGACCCGCCGACGCACTCTTCAACGACCCTCGCCATCCGTACACGCGGGCGCTGCTCTCGGCGGTCCCGGTGCCCGACCCCACCGCCGAAGCACGCCGCGAGCGCATCCTGCTGCAGGGAGACCTGCCCTCCCCGCTCGACGAGATCACCGGGTGCCGCTTCGCGGCGCGCTGCCCGCTGAAGCCGCTGCTCTCGGCCGCGCAGCAGACCCGGTGCGCCAGCGAAGACCCGGGCCAGCGGTCGGTGGCCGGCCGCCAGGTGGCGTGCCACCACGCGGAGCAGACGCACCAGCTCGGCGACGCTGCCGTCGTGGCCTGAGGCTGGGCTGACGATGCGACCAGCCGGGCGCACGAGGGGCAGGACGACAACCAGGACGACGGGCAGGACGACGACGAGCGCCGCCGCCGAGCACGACAGACCCGTGGTGCTGCGAAGCACCGTCGGCGTGGTCGCGACCGCCCTTGCCGTCGTCGTCGCCCTGGGTCTCGTGCTGCAGGCGCTCCTCGCCGGGCGCGCCGACACGGTGCTGGCAGCCGGCCCGTGGCTGCTGGCCGGGGTGTGGGTCATGGTGCTGTTCCTGGCGCGCCCGCACGTCGCCCTCGACAGGGACGGCGCTCGCGTGGTCACCGTGCTGCGGCGCCATCACCTGCCGTGGGGCGCGGTCCGCGACGCCACGGTGCGGCCGCACGTGCGGTTCCAGCTGCGCGACGGGCGCCGCATCGCCAGCTGGGACACCTCGCGTCACGACGCCGACGACTCCCTCGGGGCGGCCGTCACCAGCTGGATCGACACGCACGACGGCGAGCCGCAGACGGCTCGTTCCCGATGGGACACGACGGCGCTGGCAGGGACGGCGGTCGTCGTCGTCCTATGCGCCGTCTCCGTCCTGGCGTGACGTGACCGCCGGTCAGCCAGTGGGGCCGCTCGTCCAGGTCAGCCACAGCGGCTCCAGCACGTAGCCGACCGCGCGGTTGGCCCGCAGCGACGCCTCGTTGACCTGCGCTCCCCCGGTGCGGAACTCCACCACGCCCTGTGGGCCGGCATCCACTCCCAGCTCCAGCACCGACAGGGCTTTCACGGCTGTGGCGAGCCCGCGGCGCCGGGCGCTTCGGGCCACCACGGTCTGCTCGACATCGGCGACCGTCCCTGGCGGCTCGTCGGAGAGCTCGACCGACGTCGCGGCGACCAGCTCACCGGAGCTCGTGAAGGCCCCGTGCGCGACGACGCTCCCGCTGCGCAGCCCTGCCGCGATCTCCGGCAGCGCGGGCTCGGGGGCCGGGGTCGCCGGAGTGACGGGGAAGTCCTCCCGGCATGCCCAGACGAGGCCGTGCAGGGCAGGAGCGTCGGCCTCGGTCAAACGCCTCATGGTGAAAGCCGCGCGCTCCGCCGCCTGCACGAACCGGCGCCACACGGGCGCGTCGACGGCTGCCACTCGCAGTGACGCGCCCCAGGAACGGGCGGTCACCTCATAGCCCGCCGCTCCGAGGGCCGTGACGGGCACGGCGTCGTCTTCTCGGACCACCACGTGCCAGCGCCTCACGCCCTCCTCGAGCATCCAGCGCCGCGCGGCGCGCTCTGCCGTCGCCCAGTGCTCGAGCTGCTGGTCGGACCGAGCGACGGCCACCACCAGCCGTCGCTCGCCCGGCAGCTGCGACGCCGAGCTCGCCAGGACCGCCGCGACAGCCGAGTGGGCAGCACCCTGCTCGACCACGAGAAGGCACCGTCCCTCGGCGAGGGCGACGGGCAGGTGCGAGCCCTCCTCCTCGGGGAACGCCTGCGCCCAGAGCTGCTGGACCGCGGCCAGGTCGTCCGAGGTGGCCAGGCGGGCAGGTGCGTCGGCGTTCCAGGCGGTGTCCACCCCGACATGGTCACCGACGGGACGGGATTGGGGGGGCGGTGTCGTGGTGGGCCCGGCCGGGTTCGAACCGACGACAGCCGCGGTGTAAACGCGGTGCTCTACCAGCTGAGCTACAGGCCCTAGCGCTGCGCGCCGCAGTGGCGCTCCAGCGAGGTGGTCACATCATCGTCAGCGACGCCCTCGTCCGCTGACCAGGCGGGTGGCCGTCCAGTCCGGGGAGGGCTTCACAGTCGAGGTGGCGAACAGCCCCGCGGTGGGGGCTGCCTCCTCGACGTCGGAGGGGCGGACGTGGCCGACGCTGCCGGCCTTGGGGGTCAGCAGCCAGACCACCCCGTCGTCCGCGAGGGAGACCAGCGAGTCGACGAGCGCGTCCACCAGGTCGCCGTCGTCCTCTCGCCACCACAGGATCACCGCGTCGACAACGTCGACGTCGTCCTCGTCGAGCAGCTCCGAGCCGATGATCTCTTCGACGGAATCACGCAGGTCATGGTCGACGTCGTCGTCGTAGCCACGCTCCTGCACTGCTTGCCCAGCCTTCAGGGCCAGCCGCGCCGCTCCGCTCGTGGCGGGCGCGCCCGCGGTCTCGCTCACCGTGTGTGTCTCCCCCTCGTGTGCCGTGCCGCCTCCCGCGGTCACGCTCTGACCTGCCCTCCCTGGCCGCCCGAACGCTACCGCCTCGCGCCTCGCCGCACCGGCACTAACCTGGCGGCATGGCGAGGTCGAGCCCACGCAAGCCCGTCCTGAGGGTGGATGCGGAGCTCGGAACGACCTCGCGGCGCCCCGACTCGCTCGCCGCGGAGGAGCCGCTCGAGGTGCGGGTCAGGGCGTTGTCGTCCGGTGATGCCGCCGCTGCGGAGCCCGTCGTCGTCACGATGCGGACGCCCGGCGACGACGTCGAGCTCGCGCTCGGGTTCCTGCTCACCGAGGGCCTGCTCGCCGACCCTGACGACGTCGCCGCCGCCGTCCACTGCGGTGACCCCGACCCCGCGGACGAGCACGGCCTGTCCTCCCTCAACGTCATCGAGCTCACGCTGCGCCCAGGAGTCCCCGCACCCGACCTGGAGGGCCGTCGGACGTTCGGCATGACGTCGGCGTGCGGCGTGTGCGGCTCCGCCAGCATCGACGCCGTCGCCCGCCGCAGCCGATTCGACCTGCGGGAGGACGCCGCCCAGGTCGCCCCGGAGCTGCTCCTGGAGCTGCCCGGGCGGCTGCGCGAGGCGCAGCGCGTCTTCGCGCGAACCGGCGGGCTGCATGCGGCGGGGCTGTTCTCCACCGACGGGGAACTGCTGGCCGTTGCCGAGGACGTCGGCCGCCACAACGCCGTCGACAAGGTGCTCGGACGAGCCGCTCGCGAGCACCTGGCTGGCGGGTGGCCGCTGCGGGGCACCGTGCTGCAGGTGAGCGGCCGCGCGTCCTTCGAGCTGGTGCAGAAGGCGTGGTGTGCGGGGGTGCCGGTGCTCTCGGCGGTCTCGGCGCCGTCCTCCCTCGCCGTCGAGCTGGCAGGGCGCGCTGGCATGGGGCTGGCGGGCTTCGTGCGCCCGCCGCGGTTCAACGTCTACGCCGGTGAAGAGCGTGTGCTGCCCCTGCGGAGCGCCTCCCGCGCTTCCCTCACCGGCATGGTCACCGAGACGAATCGGACGGCTCCGGCGAGCCTCGCGTGACGCACGGCACGGGGTGCGCCACCGGGGGGTGGACATCACCGGCGGGGAGGGCAGGATGGAGGGGCCCCGACGCGGACCTGCGGCGCCCCACCTCGCGCCCGCACCGCGCGCCGGGACCCCGCGGCGCCACCCGCCGCGGGGACGACGAGCGATGTGGAGACCAACGTGGCACCACGCGACGAGGTCGCTGAGCTGGGAGCCCTCGCAGGCCCCCTGCACCAGACCGACGCCGACCCGGAGGAGACCGGGGAGTGGCTCGGGTCCGTCGACGGCCTGGTGGAGGCCCGCGGCGGCGACCGCGCCTCCTTCGTCCTGCGCAGCGCACTGGTGCGCGCGCGTGAGCTGGGCTCACCGGTCCCGGGTCTGATCTCGACGGACTACGTCAACACGATCCCCCCGCAGGACGAGCCCGACTTCCCCGGCGACGAAGCCATCGAGCGCCGCTACCGCGCCTGGAACCGGTGGAACGCCGCGGTGATGGTGCACCGCGCGCAGCGCCCCGGCATCGGCGTCGGCGGGCACATCTCCACGTACGCCTCCTCGGCCACGCTGTACGAGGTCGGCTTCAACCACTTCTGGCGCGGCCCCGACCACCCCGGCGGCGGTGACCACGTCTTCATCCAGGGCCACGCCTCCCCCGGCACCTACGCCCGTGCCTTCCTCGAGGGGCGCCTGTCGGAGGACGACCTCGACGGCTTCCGCCAGGAGCTCACCTCCCCCGGCCGCGGGCTCCCCAGCTACCCGCACCCGCGCCTCATGAAGGGCTTCTGGGAGTTCCCCACGGTCTCCATGGGCCTGGGCCCGGCCAACGCGATCTACCAGGCGCAGTTCGACAGGTACCTCGCCGGCCGCGGCATCAAGGACACCTCCGACCAGCACACCTGGGCGTTCCTCGGCGACGGCGAGATGGACGAGCCGGAGAGCCGCGGCCTGCTGCAGCTGGCCGGCTACGAGGGCCTGGACAACCTCACCTTCGTGGTGAACTGCAACCTGCAGCGCCTCGACGGCCCGGTCCGCGGCAACCACAAGATCATCCAGGAGCTGGAGTCGTTCTTCCTGGGCGCCGGCTGGAACGTCATCAAGGTGGTCTGGGGCCGCGAGTGGGACCCGCTGCTCGCCAAGGACACCGAGGGCGCGCTCGTCGGTCTGATGAACCGCACGCTCGACGGTGACTACCAGACCTATCGCGCGGAGGACGGCTCGTTCATCCGCGAGCACTTCTTCGGTCGTGACCCGCGCACGGCGAAGATCGTCGAGGGCATGACGGACGACCAGATCTGGTCGCTCAAGCGCGGCGGACACGACTATCGCAAGGTCTTCGCGGCCTACCAGGCGGCGACGCAGAAGAACGGCAAGCCCACCGTCATCCTCGCCAAGACCATCAAGGGCTACGGCCTGGGCAAGCACTTCGCGGGCCGCAACGCCACGCACCAGATGAAGAAGCTGACGCTGGACGACCTCAAGGCCTTCCGCGACGGCCTGAAGATCCCCGTCACCGACGCCCAGCTCGAGGCCGACCCGTACCGCCCGCCGTACTACCACCCCGGGCCGGACGCACCGGAGATCCAGTACCTGCAGGAGCGCCGCAAGGCCCTCGGCGGGTATGTGCCGAGCCGCCGCACGTCGTCCAAGGCACTGAAGCTCCCGGGCGATTCCGCCTACACGGTGGTCAAGCGCGGCTCGGGCAAGCAGCAGATCGCCACCACCATGGCGTTCGTCCGGCTGCTCAAGGACCTCATGCGCGACAAGGAGTTCGGGCCGCGCGTCGTCCCGATCATCCCCGACGAGGCCCGCACCTTCGGCATGGACTCGTTCTTCCCGACGGCGAAGATCTACAACCCGGAGGGCCAGCAGTACACCTCCGTCGACCGCGAGCTCATGCTCGCGTACAAGGAGTCGACCTCCGGGCAGATCCTCCACCTGGGCATCAACGAGGCCGGGTCCGCGGCGGCGTTCCAGGCAGCGTCGACGTCGTACGCCACCCACGGCGAGCCGATGCTGCCGGTCTACATCTTCTACTCGATGTTCGGCTTCCAACGGACCGGTGACGCCTTCTGGGCCACCGCGGACCAGATGGGCCGCGGCTTCCTCCTGGGAGCCACCGCCGGCCGCACGACGCTGACCGGTGAAGGCCTGCAGCACGCCGACGGGCACTCGCTGCTCCTGGCCTCCACCAACCCCGCAGTGGTCGCCTACGACCCGGCGTACGCCTACGAGATCGGGCACATCGTCCGCGACGGCCTCGAGCGCATGTACGGCGAGAGCTCCACGAACGTCCAGGACAGCGAGTCCGACCGCAGCAAGCTCGGGCAGGTCGGCACCATCGACAGCCGAGACCCGAACGTCTTCTACTACATCACCATCTACAACGAGCCGATGGTCCAGCCGGCCGAGCCGGAGGACGTCGACGTCGAGGGCATCCTCAAGGGGATCCACAAGATCGCCTCGGCGCCCGCGGGAGACGAGGGTGCACCGCGCGTGCAGCTGCTCGCCTCCGGCGTGGGCGTGCCGTGGGCCCTGGAGGCTCAGGGGCTGCTCGCGAAGGACTTCGGCGTCCTCGCCGACGTCTGGTCGGTGACCAGCTGGAACGAGCTGCGGCGCGACGGCCTGGCCTGCGACGAGGCGGCGTTCACCAATCCCACCGAGGAGCCGCCGGTGCCGTTCGTGGCGAAGCAGCTCGCCGACGCCCCCGGTCCGGTCATCGCCGTGTCCGACTGGATGCGCGCCGTGCCCGACCTCATCCGCCAGTGGGTGCCGAACGAGTACGTCTCCCTCGGCACGGACGGGTTCGGCCTGTCCGACACCCGCGCCGCGGTGCGCCGCCACTACCACGTGGACGGGCCGAGCATCGCCTACCGGGCGCTGCAGGTGCTCGCCAAGCGCGGCGAGGTTGACCGTGGCCTGCCGGTGAAGGCGTACGAGCAGTACCGCCTCGACGACGTCACCGCCGGCACGTCCGGCAACGCGGGCGGAGACGCCTGACGATCCTGCGCTGACGTCACCCTGAATGGGACGGGGCGGCCCCGTGACGGTAGGTCTGTCACGGGGCCACCCCGTGCCATGTCGGGGATGGCGCAGGTCCACCCGGGCGGGCGGCGAAGAGCGCCGCTCACCCGGGCGGGCCTGTTGGAGGAGGTCCACAACGACGGGCTCCCTACCCTGACCGGGTGAGCACCGCCGAGGGCCAGGACGAGGGCCACGACGAGGGTGAGAGTCGGGGCGACGACGGCGCCGTGCTCGCGGCCGCCCGGCGCGAAGAGGTCGCGCGGGCGCTGCAGGGCGCCGCCGGAGCACTGGCCGCGACCGCGATGGCGCGGTTGGAAGAGCACCAACCCTGGTACGCCGCGCTCGGGCCGCAGGAGCGGTCCTGGGTGGGCCTGGTGGCTCAGGGCGGCATCGCCTCGTTCGTGGCGTGGTTCCGCGCCCCGGAGGCGCGCCGCGTGGTCTCCGCCGACGTCTTCGCCGTGGCCCCCCGGGAGCTGGTGCGGGCGGTCTCGCTGCACCAGGCCCTGCAGCTGCTGCGGGTCGTCGTCGACGTCGTCGAGGAGCAGGTGCCGCGGTTCGCCGAGCCCGACCATCGGGCTGACTATCGGGCTGAGCTGCGTGAAGCGGTGCTGCGGTACTCCCGCGAGGTGGCCTTCTCCGCGGCGGAGGTCTACGCGCGCGCCGCCGAGGCGCGCGGCGCGTGGGACGCGCGCCTGGAGGCCCTCGTCGTGGACGCCCTGGTGCGCGGTGAGGCCGACGACGACCTTGCCACCCGCGTCGCCGCGCTCGGCTGGGCGCAGGACGTCCCGGTCGCGGTGCTGATCGGCACCCGGCCGGCAGGCGCCGCCGACGTCGTCGTCGCCGATCTCCGCCGGGCCGCACGGGCCGCCGCGGACGACGCGCTGGTGGGGCTGCGCGGCGACAGGGCGCTCGTGGTGCTCGGCGCCGCCGGTCAGGACGGCCCCCTGCGGGCCGCGAACGCGCTGGCGCCGCGCCTCGGCGCCGGACCCGTGGTGGTGGGCCCCGTGGTGGCGGGGCTGGCGGCGGCGGGGCGATCGGCCCGTACGGCACTCGTGGCGCTGACCGCTGCGCGGGCGTGGCCGGAGGCGCCGCGCCCGGTGGCCGCCGACGAGTTGCTCCCCGAACGCGTGCTGGCCGGCGACGCCGGCGCCCGGCGAGCCCTGGCCGACCGCGTGCACGCCCCCCTCGTCGCCGCGGCCCCCGTGCTCGCGGACACGCTGCGCGCCTACCTGGCCTCGGGCCGTTCACTGGAGGGCACGGCGCGCGCGCTGTTCGTTCATCCCAACACCGTGAGGTACCGGCTGCGGCGGGTCGCGGAGGTGACCGGCTGGGACCCGACGGTGCCCCGCGAGGCGTTCGTGCTGCAGGTCGGACTGGCCGTGGGCGCCCTCGCCGAGCGACCGGGGCGGCGGACGACGGCGCCCTCGGAGCCCCCCACCACCTGACCCGCGGTTGACCGTCACTTGACGCAGTTTGGAGGAATCCTCCAAACCCCGGCGCGGTACTTCGTCACCCCCCGCACCGGTGGGGCGGCCCACCACCGTGCAGGCTGGGGCGGTGCTCGCTCTCGTGTGCCCCGGTCAGGGGTCGCAGGCCCCCGGCATGCTCGCCCCCTGGCTCGAGCTGCCCGGCGTGGCAGACCGCCTGCGCTGGGCCAGCGCCGTGGTGGGTCGCGTCGGCGGTGATCAGGAGGACGACGGCCACCTGGCACCTGGCGCCGACCTGCTCACGCACGGCACCACTTCCGACGCGGACACGATCCGCGACACCGCCGTCGCCCAGCCGCTCATCGTGGCCGCCGGGCTGGCAGCCGCCGCGGCCCTGTGGCCCGACGGCGTGACCGGTGACGTGGTGCTCGCTGGCCACTCGGTCGGGGAGCTCACCGCGGCAGCCCTCGCCGGGGCCCTGACCCCGGAGGCCGCGCTCGTGCTGGTGCGCGAGCGCGGACGGGCGATGGCCTCGGCCGCCGCGACGACGAGCACCGGCATGAGCGCCGTCGTGGGCGGCAAGCCCGACGAGGTGGCCGCCGCCATCGCGGCCGCGGGCCTCACCGCCGCCAACCACAACGCCGCCGGCCAGGTAGTGGCCGCCGGCACCGCCGAGCAGCTGGCCGCCCTGGCTGCCGCGCCCCCGCCGCGTGCCCGCGTGATCCCGCTACAGGTGGCCGGCGCCTTCCACACCGAGCACATGGCGCCGGCGCGCGAGCAGCTGGCTCTGCTCGCCCCGGGCGTGCCCACCGCCGACCCCGCGCTGCCGCTGCTGAGCAACGCCGACGGCGCCGTCGTCAGCAATGGCCGTGAGGTGCTCGCCCGGATCGTCACGCAGGTGGCCAACCCCGTCCGGTGGGACCTGTGCAGCGATGCCCTTTCCGCCGCAGGGGTGACGGCGCTGCTCGAGCTGAGCCCGGCGGGTACCCTCGCCGGGCTGGCCAAGAGGGCCCTGCCGGGCGTGGAGCTGCTCGCGCTCAAGGGCCCTGACGACCTCCCCGCGGCCCGCGACCTGATCGCCCGCCACGCAGTGCCACAGCAGACCACCCAGCAGTTCGAGCAGCCCCGGAGCGCCCTCGCATGAGCAGCACGTCCTCGCTGGTGTCTTCGACCGGCCCCGGCCACGCCCGGATCCTGTCCGTCGGCGCCTTCCGCCCGCAGCGCGTGGTGACCAACGAGGAGATCTGCACGTTCATCGAGTCCACCGACGAGTGGATCCGGCAGCGCACCGGCATCGAGGAACGGCGCTGGGCCGACGCGGAGACCACCGTCGTCGACATGGCCCAGGCAGCGGCCACCGAGGCGATCGAGAAGGCGGGCCTGACGCCCACAGAGATCGACGCCGTCATCGTCGCCACGGTCAGCCACCCGTACCAGACGCCCGCCGCCGCGGCGATCCTCACGCACCGCCTGGGCGCCACGCCCGCCGCCGCGTGGGACGTCTCCGCCGGGTGCGCCGGTTTCTGCCACGCCCTCGCCCAGGCCAGCGACCTCGTGCGCGGCGGCACCGCCCGCCATGTGCTCGTGGTCGGGGCCGAGAAGCTCACCGACTTCACCGACCTCACGGACAGGTCCACGGCGTTCCTCTTCGCGGACGGCGCCGGCGCCGTCGTCGTCGGCCCCTCCGACACCCCCGGTATCGGCCCCACGGTGTGGGGCAGCGACGGCGGCCAGTGGGAGACCATCAAGAACAAGCGCAGCTGGATCGAGGTCCGCGCCGCGGAGGCCGCCGGCGAGGAGATGGTCTGGCCGGCGCTGGAGCAGGAGGGCCGGCAGGTCTTCCGCTGGGCGGTCTGGCAGATGGCCCCGGTAGCGCAGAAGGCCATCGACGCCGCGGGGATCTCCGTGGACGACCTGTCCGCGTTCATCCCCCACCAGGCCAACATGCGCATCATCGACGCGATGGTGAAGCAGCTCGGACTGCCCGCGACGGTGCCCGTGGCGCGCGACATCGCGCAGATGGGCAACACCTCGGCGGCCTCCGTGCCGCTGGCGCTGCACCGCATGCTTGCCGACGGACAGGCCCCCTCGGGCGGGCTGGCGCTGCTCATCGGCTACGGCGCGGGCCTGTCCTACGCCTCGCAGGTCGTCGTCCTGCCCTGAATCTCACGGCTGGGCAGCCAGCCGACGCCTCACGCTGAGGGCCAGCCGACCGGCTGGTCCACCGCAGACCACCACCCCACCCAGACCCGGCGCTGCCGGGCGCACGAAGGAGAAAGCACCCATGGCGCAGAGCGAGCAGGAAATTCTGGCCGGCGTTGCCGAGCTGGTGAACGAGGAGACCGGCCTGCCGGTCGAGAGCGTGGAGATGGACAAGTCCTTCACCGACGACCTCGACATCGACTCCCTGTCGATGACCTCGATCGTCGTCCAGGCTGAGGACAAGTTCTCCGTCACCATCCCCGACGAGGACACCAAGAACCTCAAGACGGTGCGCGACGTCGTCACCTACATCCAGCAGGCGCAGGGCTGACACCCGTCCCCGCCCGGGCGGCTCGCAGGTGCGGGCCGCCCGGGGAGCACCACCCGGTGGATGACTCCACCGCTACCCGGCACCACCCCGTCCCACTCCGGAGGTCCCCGTGAGCTCGAACCCGTCACGCACCCGCGTGGTCGTCACCGGTCTGGGCGCCGTCACCCCCCTGGGCGACACGGTGCAGGCCACCTGGGACGCCCTGCTCAGCGGCACCCCGGGCGCCCACACCATCGACGAGCCGTGGGTCGAGGAGTTCCACCTGCCGGTGACGTTCGCCGCCCGCACAAACGTCCCCGCCCCCGACGTGCTGCCCAAGCACGAGGCGAAGCGCCTGGACCCCTCCGGCCAGTACGCCGTGGCCGCCGCCCGGCAGGCCTGGGCCCACGCCGGCACCCCCGAGGTCGACCCGCTGCGTCTGGCCGCCGTGGTCGCCACCGGTATCGGTGGGGTGCACACCCTCCTGGACGCCTACGACACCCTGCGCACCCGCGGCCCGCGCCGCGTGCTGCCGATGACCGTGCCGATGCTCATGCCCAACGGCGCCGCCGGCGCCGTGAGCCTGGCCCTCGGCGCCGCCGCCGGCGCCCATGCGCCGGTCTCGGCGTGCGCCTCGGGCGGTGAAGCCGTCGCCTACGGCCTCAACATGATCCGCACGGGCCGCGCCGACGTCGCCGTCGTCGGGGGCACCGAGGCCGCCATCCACCCGATGCCGATGGCGAGCTTCGCCGCGATGCAGGCGCTCTCCACCCGCAACGACTCCCCCGAGACGGCCTCGCGGCCGTACGACACCACGCGTGACGGCTTCGTCATGGGCGACGGCGCCGGGATCATGGTGCTGGAGTCCGAGGAGTTCGCGCGGGCTCGTGGAGCGCGCATCTACGCCGAGGTGCTGGGCGCGGGGACGTCGTCCGACGCCTACCACATCGCCGCCCCGGAGCCGGAGGGCGCGGGGGCTTCCCGCGCCGTCATCGAGGCGCTGCGGGTCTCCGGTGTGAGTGCGAGCGACGTCGTCCACATCAACGCCCACGCGACCTCCACGCCCGCCGGCGACCTTGCCGAGATCAAGGCGCTGCGGGTGGCCCTGGGCGCCGACCTCGACCACGTGGCCATCAGCGCCACCAAGTCGATGACGGGCCACATGCTCGGCGCGGCGGGTGCCGTGGAGTCGATCTTCGCGATCCTCGCGCTGCACCACCGGCTCGCGCCGCCGACGATCAACGTCGAGGACATGGACCCGGGCGCCGACATCGATCTCGTCCTCAAGACCCCGCGGGAGCTGCCCGCGGGTGTGGCGATCAACAACGCGTTCGGCTTCGGCGGTCACAACGTCGCGGTGGTCTTCGGCCCCGCCAGCTGACAGCGGCTCACAGGGCCGACAGGGCCGGCCGGCACGGAGACCGACGCACGAAGGGCCCCCACCGTGAGGCGGGGGCCCTTCGTCGTACGTGCTGCGTGAACCGACCCTCAGCCGAGAGAGTCAGCCGACCGTCAGCCGACTCGGTGCAGCCAGCGAACGGGATTGCCGTCTCCGGCGTACCGGAACGGCTCCAGCTCGTCGTCCCAGGCGCGGCCGACGGCGAGGTCGATGCCCTCGCGCAGGAGCGCCAGATCGTCTCCGGCGCGCTCCACGGCGGCGCGCAGCCGGTCTTCGGGGACGACGACGTTGCCGTGGGCGTCCGTCACGGCGTGGAAGATCCCTAGCTCAGGGGTGTGGCTCCAGCGGCCACCGTCGACGCCCTCGCTGGGCTCTTCGGTGACCTCGAAGCGCAGGTGCGCCCACCCCCGCAGAGCGGACGTCAGGCGCGCCCCGGTGCCGGGAGCCCCATGCCAGGGCACCTCACCGCGCAGCAGACCAGGCGCCACCGGCTGCTCGGTCCAGTCGATGGTGACCGATACGCCGACGACGTTGGCCGCCGCCCATTCCACGTGCGGGCACACCGCACGTGGCACTGAGTGCACGAACAGCACGCCACGGGTGATCCCACCGGACATCTCGACCTCCTCCGACCTCGGCGCGTGGTGCGTCTTCCCCAACGACCTGCGACGGGACGAGCGGCGGTGCGGACAGCGCGGGGAGACCGTGCAACGACCTGCTCGTCGGTCATGATGCACCACGCGGCGTGACCACACCAGGAGATCCCCTTCGGGCGACGCGGCGTGTCGTCAGCGCAGCGTGATCGGCGGGGGCCCGGATGACGCTCTCCGGACGGTCTTCGGGCGTTTCACAGACCCTTCGCGGGCTCTCCACGCGGGCGTCGAGAGTGCTCCGCCGAACCGCAGCGCGTGATCGACTGCAGTTCGGGGGCCGTGTGGCGTTCTAATGGTCGCGTGGTCGACCACCCCCGCAGGCCAGCCTTCCTCGGCCCCGCCGCGCTCGACACCATGCGCGGCGGTGGCGATCCTGCCCTGCGCGAGGAGGCCGCCCAGACCACGGCGCGGCTGATCGTCGACGGCGCCCGTGACTCCGAGGACGCGCAGGTCGCCGCGCGCCTCGTGGGTCTCGCCGACGAGCACGGCCTGGAGGTGCTGTCGTCGCTGTGGGCCGACGCGCCGGCCGACAGCCTCGCGGGGGCGCTGTGGCGGCTGTTCGCCCTGAGGCAGTGGGTCCACGCCGATCCGGTCGGCGCCGCCCGGGAGTTCGAGGAAGGCCGTCGCAGCCTGCCGGTCATGGAGGTGGTCGCGGGCGTCGGCGATCCGCCCGGCCCCGATGAGGTCCGCGCGTCGGTCGACGCGGTGCTGCGCGGCCTCGCCCGCGGTGACGTCCCGACGACCTTCGAGCGCGCAGCGGCCTTCGCCAGGGTGGTGGCCGCAGGACGGGCCGCACGAGCCGCTTACGACGTGCAGGAGGCCCCTGGCGGCGCCCAGGGGGGCACCCTGAGAAGCCCCGCGCTGTCGCGGGGCACCGGCGGGCCCACCGAGTCCGCCGTGCGGCTGGTGCGAACCGCCGAGCAGCTGGAGGCCGCCGCCCGACAGGTCCGCTTGGAGCGGTGGGAGGCCACCACGGGCAGCTCCCGACCTGCCGAGTCCGTCCACAACGCGACCGACGACGCTCCGGGGGGTTAGCCTGGAGGTGCGTCGGGCCGCGGTAGCCCCGGGCTCCACTTGAAGCCGCTTCGAGCGGCCCCGCGCCGAGAGGCGCTCCCGGCCCGACGCACCTACCCCGGCCGATCGGCCTGCAGCTCGTCGAGCAGGGTCCGCAACCATCCCGGGCCCATGCAGGTCGTGCCCGGGGGCAGACGGGCCCGCAGGCCGCGGTCTGCGGTGACGACGACGACGCGGCGCCCGTCCTGCACGAGCTGCTCGACGAGGGCGACGATCGCCGAGTCGCCGTCGGAGGGGGCGAGGTGCACCTCGACGCCCTGCACGTCGGCCCGTCGGGCTGCGGCGCGTGCGGCACCCTCCAACACGGCGTGCACGGTGCCCAGCGGCATCGACCCGCCCGCCAAGTCCGTGGCGCGACCGAGCGCGGCGAGCACGCTCAGATGCGCCAGGAGGCGTGCTGCCGCACCAGCTCGGTCGCGCCACCACCCGTCGGGTCGGGAGCCGACCACGTTGGCCGCGTCGACGACGAGCTCGACGCGCTCCTCACCGTCGTGTGCCCGGTGGGGGCCGGCGCGGTCCCCGTGGTCATCGGGCGCAGCGCCGCCGCGGCGGCCGTCGTCGTCAGGCATGTCGACCCTCCGAGTGGCGTGCGGACTACGGACTGCGGTGTGCGCCCGGGCGCGGGAGAGGGTAGGACTCCCCCATGAGCCAGCCGCCGGAGCTGCCGGACGAGGACGCGCCCTGGGCCGACGGCCCCGGGCACCTCACGGGCGAGGGGCTGCCCCTGCCCGAGGAGATCGCCGCCCTCGAAGACCTGCCCCCGGACGAGGAGGTGCCGCCGTCGCCGAGCTGACCGACCCCGCGGCTGGCTGGGAGCCCGCCGGGGTAGACCGTCCGGAAGGGCCCCTCGTCATCACGGTTCCCGGGAGGTCGGGCCGCGCGGCGGGTCGCCTCGTGCTGCCCGCTGAGGAGCTGCGGTGGCGCTTCTCGCGCTCGTCCGGCCCCGGAGGACAGGGCGTGAACACGGCGGACTCGCGGGTGGAGCTGTCGTGGGACGTCACGGGCTCGCACGCGCTCGGCGAGGAGCTGCGCGGGCGGCTGCTCGAGGTCCTGGAGGGGCGCCTGGTGGACGGGGTGCTCGTCGTCGTCGCCTCGCAGCACCGGCAGCAGCGGCGCAACCGCTCAGCCGCCCGTGACCGGCTCGCGGCGCTCGTCGCTGCCGCAGCGGCTCCTGCTCCCCCAGCGCGACGGACGACGAGGATCTCCGCCGGGGCGCGACGGCGGCGAGCCGAGGCGAAGCAAGCGCGCAGCAGCACCAAGGCCCTGCGGCGACGCCCCGACTGGTGAACCCGTGTCCTGCCGCAGGGCACGGGTGGCGCCTGGTAATGTCGTCATCCGACGCCGCCGCTGGCGCGTCCTTTCCCGCATAGCTCAATTGGCAGAGCAGCCGGCTGTTAACCGGCAGGTTCTTGGTTCGAGTCCAAGTGCGGGAGCCCTTCTCCTCGACTCCCCCTCCGACGGCGGCGGGGACTTCTCAGAGCCCAACGGTCGCGCCGAGATCCTCTGTCTCGACCCAGGGGCCGCTCCCCCAACACCATCAGAGCGCTTATCGCTCGTGACTCTGTGTGACATGCACGGCTCCAGCCGGGCGGACCGCCAGGCCACCACGCCGTGATCATGCAAGTGCGCCGCGTGATCACACCTACAGTTCGATTCGATCAAGGGGTGGTGCGCCGCACGGCGTCCCCCGCCGTGCGAGAGATGGAGCCGGACGACGTGACGCGAGCGACCGAAGTCGACCCCGTTCTCGTGGTGAAGCGCGCAGATGGCCGCGCCGAGGTGACCATTGACGGGGTGATGAAGGTCCTCGAGGCGTCCGAGAGCGCCGAGACCCAGCAGACCATTACCGCGATGGTCACGGAGCGGGCCGCCGCACTCGGCTGCCCCGTGAAGATGATCACTCGCTCCGACGACGGCGACACCGCCGTCGTCGTGTTCCCCTCCGGCGCGGTCTGGCCAGGTAGCGTCGACGAGGCGGCCTCCCCGGAGACCACGACCGTCATCCCGCCCACGCCACTGAAGACGATCATCCGCGCGCAGCCGCGCCGCCCGGCTCGATCCCGGGGCAGCGAGGCCGCGGCGCCGATCGCGGTCATGGCCGACGAGCGGCCGCTCGCCGTCACCAGCACGGTCAGCAGCACGGCCACCGGTCCCGCGGACGAGCCCTCGGTCCCGGCGCGTGCCGCCACCAGCCCGGCCGTCCCGGCGCAGCCAGAGGTGACGGTCCGGGTACCCGGTCGGTCTGCCCCGGCGACGGGCGCGGACTTCACCACGCCCGCAGGGACCGAGGTTTCGATCGGGGACGACGTCTCCCCGACGCCGCCCCTGTACACGGCGCCGATCGTTCACGAGGACGCGACGCCCGCCGCGCGGCCCTCCTTCGTGCGGCACCACCACACCGAGACGATCGCCGCCGAGGGTTGGCGTGGCGCGCTGAACGGGCTCGGGATGCGCCTGGCACCCAGTGAGGACGAGCTCAGCAGCCGAGCCGACATGCAGACGGTCTCCCAGCACTGGATGGGGCCGCGCACCATCGCCGTCGTCAACGCCAAGGGTGGCTCCGGCAAGACCCCGACGACGGCGATGCTCGCGGCCACGTTCGCGCGCTACGGCGGCGCCGGCGTGCTGGCCTGGGAGAACAACCAGACCCGCGGCACCCTCGGGTGGCGCACCGAGCAGGCTGACCACCAGGCAACATCGATGGACCTGCTCCCCCGGGTCGAGCAGATGCTGAGCTCCGAGGCTCGGGTGGCCGACTTGGCCCAGTACGTGCACCACCAGCGCACCGACCGGTACGACGTGCTGTGCTCCCAGCCGTTGGTCCTGGCCAGCGAGCAGCGGGTGACGTCTCGCGACGTCGACGCCGTGCACGACCTGGCCAGCAGGTTCTACCGGATGATCTTCATCGACTCCGGCAACGACGAGTCCGACCCGGCCTGGCTGCGGATGATCGACCACGCGAACCAGATCGTCGTCCCGACGACGACCCGCGACGACCACGCCGAGGCCGGCGCCCTCCTCCTCGAGGCGCTCGCCGCCCGCGACGAGCGGTCCGCGCTGCTCGCCGCCAACGCCGTCGTGGTGGTCTCCCGCGCAGACCCCAAGGCCAGTGCCGCCGACGTCCAGCGCGTGGTCGACGGGTTCAGCGCCCTGGCCCGCGAGGTCGTCGTCGTCCCGTTCGATGCGACCCTCGTCGACGGGCAGCTGCAGTACGACGCTCAGCAGCCCGCCACCCGGCGCGCATGGCTGTCCGCGTCGGCGGCCGTCGCTCGCGGCCTCTGACCCTGATGAGCTGACCCAGACGCGCGGGCCCTGCCCGCGCGTCTGGCAGCATCAGGGGCGCATGACGCCGCGGTAGCTCAGCCGGTCAGAGCAGGGGACTCATAATCCCTCGGTCGTGGGTTCGAGCCCCACCCGCGGCACCGACATCAGTGCACGTCACAGGCCACAGAGGAAATCCCTATGCCCGCACCCTGATCGCTCCAGTCCGCATCTGGTCCGCACTTCCTGCGAGGACGAAGTTCCCAGGCACACCCGGAGTGACGACCGCGGGGTGAGGACTCCGGTGATCGGGAAGGCGTAGAACGGGCGCGGGCTGCCAGGGTGGTTGTCCATGCCACTCGGCACGCACCTGTGTGCAAGCCCCGATCCGGCGTACCGTGCCAGGCGTGTTGGTCCCGTCGCCTCCGTTGAGGGCGGGGAGCTTTCTGCGATGGCCCATGCCGTACGCGGAGTTCCTGGCCCTCGGAGAGACGAAGCACCACGAGTACTACGACGACGTGGTGACGGCGACTTCCCCGTCGCGGCGTCACGTCACCGTGCAGAGCCGCCTCACCCGCTGTCTCCAGGACGCCTGCCCTGACGGTGACGACGTGTTGAGCGAGTGGGGCTGGCAGGCCGCGCCGCAGATGGTGTTCGAGCCGGACGTCATGGTCTTCCATGCTGACGCTCCGGGCCCTGACCTGCTGCGCGAAGCTCCGCTGCTGGTGGTCGAGGTGCTCTCGCCGTCGACGCGCTCCGAGGACGTCGGCCGGAAGCGGGAGCTGTACGGCCTGGCCGGAGCCGCCTGGTACTGGCTCGTGGATCCTCAGAGCGACACCCTCACGGTGCTTCGCAACGACGGCGGCCACTTCGTGGATGCTGCACGCCACCCGGCCGCCATCACCGTGACCGTCGATGAGCCGTTCGCCGTCGAGATCGACTGCGGCGCGCTCTTCGCTCGCTGAGACGAGCGTCAGCGGGGTCGCTCGTTCTCCGGTGCGGCACGAGCGTCGCTCCTAGCCTCGACAGGTGACCTTGCCGCCGGGCGTGCCGACCTCGCCAGCGCTGCGCCCGAGGCGCCAGCAGGACACCGCGACCAGAACGACGACGACGCCCGCCTCAGCGCCAGCTGCACCCCCGATGCGCAGGGGGTCGACGCGCAGTTCGACGCGCAAGGGGTCGACGCGGACCGCGGCCGTCGACGTCGTCCGCGGACTACTGCTCGCCATCAGCGTGGTCACGAGCAGCCTCATCGCTCCGCCGGACTGGTTCGAGCACGCGCCGTGGGCGAGTGTGCACCCCCTCGACGTCGTCTTCCCCGCCTTCGTGGTGCTCACCGGCGCTGGTCTGGGCTTCGCGCACCGTCGCGGCGTCCGCGTGAGCCGGTTGGTGCGTCGCGTCGTCGTCCTCATCGCAGCGGGGATGGCCTACAACGCGGCGATGGCGTGGGCGCGCGACGGCACCGTCGACCTCGACACGCTGCGGTGGACGGGCGTGCTCCAGCTCTACGCGGCGCTGGTGCTGGTCATCGCCGTCCTGCACCTCGTGGTGCGAGGCTGGATCGCGTGGACCGGCGTCGCGCTGGCGCTCGCGGGCGCTCACACGGCGCTGCTCGCGCGCTGGGCGGTCGGCTGCCCCGGCGGCGAGGTCACCCCGCAGTGCAACCCGTCGCTGAGCATCGACAGCGCCGTGCTCCCGACGGCGCACCTCTACGAGCAGTTCAGCCTCGGGCACGACCCGGAGGGACTGGTCGCGCTGCTGGGCGCCTGCGCGACCGCCGCCGCGGGGACGGCGGCCGCCCACGCGATCACCGCCTCGCGCGCCAGCCACGCGGCGGCGCTGGGGCGACTGCTGACGGTCGCCGTCGTCGTCGCTGCCGGAGCTGCCGCCGCCGCTCCCCTGGTCCCGGCCATGAAGCGGCTCTGGACGGCGCCGTTCGGCCTGGGTGTCGCTGCAGCGGTGGTGCTCGTCGTCGCCGTGGTGCACGCCGTGGTCGACGCGCCCTGGGTTGACGCGCCGGGGATCGAACGGGGCGCGGGGGCCGGCGCGCTCGTCCGCTCGGCACGGCGGCCCTTCGTCGCGCTGGGGCGCAACAGCCTGCTCGTGTACTTCGGTAGCCACGTGGTCGCCGAGCTGCTGCTCCTGCGGCCGCTGCGGCCCGACCCCACCGCGGCGCCCAGCTACGCGGAGTCGCTCGGGCAGGGCCTCGGATGGTTGGTGAGCGACCAGGTGGGCTTCAGCGCGGCCGTGCTCGCGTGCTGGTGGGTGCTGGCGACGGCGCTGCACCGGCGCGGCTGGTACCTGCGCGCCTGACCGACGGGTTGACCGGCAGGTTGACCGGCGGGGCGGCGCCGGGCGGACCACGGCTAGGTTGGGCCGCCGTGAGCCAGAGCCTGTGGGCCCTCAGCGTGGCCGACCTGCTGGAGCGGACCGCGTCATCCGCTCCGACACCCGGCGGCGGTTCCGTCGCCGCGGTCACCGGGGCGCTGGGAGTGGGGTTGGTGCAGATGGCCGTCGCCGTGACCGGCGACGGTGCCCTGGACCACCACACGGAGCAGCTGACAGCCGTGCGCGAGCGCGTTGCCGCCGCGGCGGACGGTGACGTCGCCGACTTCGAGCACCTGATGGCCGCTTACCGTCTGCCCCGACAGGACGACGACGACGCGCGCCGTCGTCGTGAGGCCATCGAGGCGGCCAGCGTCCGCGCCACCGAAGGGCCGCTCGGCCTTGTCGAGGCGCTGCTCGACGCCGTCGACCAGTCGCACGTCGTGGAACCGTTGGTAAAGCGCGGCGTGGTGAGCGACGTTCTGGCCGGACGAGACCTGGCGCTGGGTGCCGCTCGCGCGGGCTTGCGCACGGCCGACATCAACATCGATGCGCTCGAACGCCTCTCCTCGGAGCAGGTGCCCGGGCTCCGCGAGCGCCGTGACGCCCTGGTGGAGCGGCTGGAGGAGGCAGCATGAGCGCGACCGTGCTCGACCCGTCGCCCGTGGCGGCGGCGTTCCGTGAGGAGGTGCGCGGTCACGTGCGGCACCTGGTGGAGCAGGGCCGCTCGCTGCGCGTGGTGGGGTTGATCAGCCAGGAGAAGGGGCCGGCGGCTACGTACGCGCGGTACGCCCAGCGGGGGTTCGAGGACGTCGGCATCACCTTCGAGCTGCGCCACACCGAGGCGGCGCAGGCGGAGGCCGCCGTCGCGGCGGCCAACACCGATCCCGACGTCGACGGGGTGTTCCTCTACTACCCGCTGACGGACCGCGCCGGTGACCGGTGGCTGCGTGAGCTGGTCGACCCGCGCAAGGACATCGAGGGCATGCACTCGTTCTGGGGTCGCCTGCTCTACGAGAACGAGCGCTTCGTGGACCCGGAGCACCGGCACCGGGCGATCCTGCCGTGCACACCGTTGGCGATCCTCAAGCTGCTGGAGGCGGCGGGGCTGCACAGCGACCGCGAGGCCGCCCCGCTGGAGGGGGTCACCGCGTGCGTCATCAACCGCAGTGACGTGGTGGGCCGCCCCCTCGCGGCGATGCTCGCCAACGACGGCGCCCGCGTGCACTCCCTCGACCTGACCGGTCCGCTGACGTTCGAGCCGGCGATCGGCCGTCACGCCCACGACGTCCGCGACTCCGACATCGACAGGCACGCGGCGTTGGCTGCCGCCGACGTCGTCATCTCCGCGGTGCCCTCGCGCGACTTCGAGCTCGTCCGGGGCGAGGAGATCCGCGAGGGGGCGATCTGCGTGGACGTCGCGGAGTTCACCAACTTCGACAGCTCCGTCCACGAGCGGGCGAGCGTCTTCGTGCCGCGTGTCGGGCCGTTGACCATCGCGATGGCGGCGCGCAACCTCGTGCGCCTGGCGTCGGCCCGCCGACCCGGCTGACCGGCTGCCGCATCGCGCGTCGTCGGCTCACAGGGCCCTTCGGCGTGCGACCCTGGTGGAACGCGCTCCGGCGCGCCGACCGCCGAGAAGGGCGGGCACGATGGCTCTCTCCGAGCACAGCCCCTACGACGACCGCTCCACCCTGGAGCACGTGCGTCACCAGCACGACGAACGCGTCGAGCGCACCGCGCTCGAGGCGACGCAGCGACGCCGCGCGGCGGTCGAGGTGTGGCGGCGCGAGCGTGACGCGGAAGACGGTCGCCGCCAAGCTGACCAGCAGGAGCAGCTGGCGGCCCGGCGGATGCGCGACGAGCAGGTGCGGCAGCGCCACCTCGCCGAGGACGAGGAGCGCCGCGCCAAGAAGCTCCTTGACGACGCCCTGCGCCGCGAGCGGGTCACGGCTCACCTGGCCCGCCAGGACCCGGCCCGGCACGAGCACCTGGCCCGCGCCCAAGCGGACGTCGAACGGGCCACGCAGCGCTGGCAGGCCGCCGACGCCCTGCGCCGGCAGTGGCCCTCGCGCTGGCCCTGGTAGCTCCCGTCTGACTCCTGCCTGACTCCTGCCTGACTCCCGCGCGACTCCCGACGTACGCGCCGGGCAGTAGTCCGCGCCTGTGGCCGCTGTCCCTGCTCGTCGGAGCGCCTCGCCCGTCGAGTCGCTGAGCCAGCCTTGCGATGTAAGGCTGGCTGTCCCGGCGGCGCTCACGCCACCGGGAACCGTGTCGGCGCGCGGCGTCGACAGCCCTGGGGAGGCGCTGTGCCCGCTCTGCTCGCCACCAGCCTGCGTCGCTGGATCGTGCTGTCCGTCGTCGTCCCGATCGGCGCGGCCGTCCTGCGGAAGGTCGCCCGCAGCATCGAGGCGCGACGCGGTCCCAGCGCGGTGACGCGCGGCCTCACGAAGGCCGCCGACACCGCTCAGCGCAGCAAGCGCCGCGGGCGCTCCCGGAGCCGAGGTGGGCACTGAACGGGCTAGTCGCGGATCCTGACCAGGTGCGCTCTCGCGACGATCCCCTACGGTGGATGCGTGCTGGACGGACCACCGGCGGCGGTGCCCGACCCTGACGACGAGGACGCGCTGGCTCTCGAAGAGCAGCGCGTCCTGGAGCTGGCCGAGAAGTTGCGGGCCAATCTTGCGTGCGCTGTGGACCCTGCGGAGCGCGCGGAGCTGGAACGGCGAGCCCGCGAGGTGGCCCGGCAGCTCGATGCGCTCGCCGACGCGTTCGACGCTGCGGCGGAGCGCCGGGATCAGGAGGCCGAAGCGCGTGACACTCATGCGCTGGCGCGAGACAGGGCGGCCTACCGCCGCGCCACGGACGCGGGCGAGCCCGACACGGGCGCCGTGGACCGTCACCACGCCGCCGTGGCCCGGGACTGGGCCGCGAGCGACCGGGTGGATGCCAGGGCTGACCGGCGTCGAGCGGCCAACGCGCGCTCCGCCGCGGCCGAAGAGCGTGAGGCACTGCTCACCGCGAGTGACCAAACGGAAACTGACGATCACGACACGACGAGCTGATCCGGCCCAGCGGGTGCGGACGACGCTCGCCCCCTAATCTCGGAGAGTGCAGTCCGCGTCGGCAGTCCTCGACGCGCTTCCGGGGTCGATCGCTGCCGCTAGGGCCCTCGTGCGCGACAGGTGTCAGGCAGCTGGGGTCTCCGACCTCTCGCGTGACCTCGCCGTGCTCTTGACCAGCGAAGTGGTCACCAACGCCGTGCTCCACGCCGCGAGCAGGGCGCGTCTCAGCGTCTCCGCCACGGCCGAGTCCGTGCTGGTCGAAGTGGGCGACGACAGCACCGAGCTGCCGCAGGTGCTGCGCCTGCGCCGCGGCGCCCCGCACGGGCGCGGCATGGCGCTCCTGGAGGACCTCGCCGACGCCTGGGGCGTGCGCGAGGAACCCGGCGGCAAGGTGGTCTGGTTCACGGTGGCAGGTCACCGCACCCTCTGACGGCGCGTGCTGGCGACGCGTGCGAGGCGCGTGAGATCGCCAGGGCCGGAAGGGGTACCTGCGGCACTCATGCCTCCCTCGGGGATGACACGCGACTCAAGGTCTGGCGCGAGATCGCCGACGACGTGGGAAGCCCCGAGGAGCCGGGGTGTGCACCGCGCCGGAAGGACCCACCCCGTTATGACCACCATCAAGGCCTCCTGCCCCACCTGTGGGGACGTGGAGCTGACCCCGTCCCAGGTGCGACTGGTGGTCTGCACGGTCCCGGCGTGGAGCTTCTACGCGTTCGACTGCCCCACCTGCACCGACGAGATCCGCAAGCACGCCACCGAGGACGTGGTGCGCCTGCTCACCACCGGCGGCGTGCCCGCCGAGCGGTGGGACGTGCCCGCCGAGGCGCTCGAGGAGCACACCGGCGCGGTCATCGGCTGGGACGACGTGCTCGACTTCAGCCTCGACCTGGAGACCACCGACGTCGTCGCCGCTGCTGCGGCCGCGGTCCTGCGCCCCCGTCACGTCTGACGGGAGACCGCACGCCTGACGCTCGACGATCAGGCGCGCGGCTGGCCCGCCGCGCGCTGGCGCGCCCGCTCGAGAGCGGCGCCCAGCGCGAGGTCCAGCGACGTGTCGCTGGGGGCACTGGCCACGAGCACCCCGATGTCGCGCACCTTGACGTTGCGGTCCTGGCTCATGACCACCATGGCGGAGAACGCCTCGTCGACGGTGCACTCCAACCGGCTGGCCAGCGCACCCTTCGCCTGCTCGATCGCGGCCCTCGACTGCATGGCCAGCTTGAGGTTCTCGACCTCGGCGCGCACCGCAGCCGTCCGCTCGGCGACCTCGAGCACCGCTGAGGCCGACTCGGCGAAGGCGCTGGCGCGCTCGCGGTCGATCTCACCGACCTGACCGCCGTAGGCGTTCACGACACCGATCACCCGGCCCCCCACGCGCAGGGGCACCGACACGACGGCGCTCACCGGTCCCTCTGCCACACGTCGCGCCAGCCGGGGCCACCGCTCGTCAGCACCGAGGTCGGCGCTGACCACGACCTCCCCCGTGCGGTGCGCCAGCGAGGCCGGACCCTCGTCGGCGGACCACTGGGCGCCGTCCACCCACTGGGCCTCGGCGGAGTCCGCGGCGCTGTCGGTGGGCTGAGCGGGATCACCCGTGCTGGCGCTGCTGCAGGTCGCGCCGGGGACAGCTGCCACCGCCGCGGCAGCCACCGCGCCGAGCAGCTGGTGCTGCGGAACCTCACCGACGGCGAGCAGCACGAGCTGGGCCATGGACCTGATCGCCGCCACCGCGTGGTCGTCGTCGTCGCTGTCCTGTTGGCCCTGGGTTTGGCCCTGGCTGTGGCCCTGGAGCTGCGCCGGCAGCTCCGGCAGCTCCGTCCCGTCGTCGTGGCGCACGTCCGAGCCGGCGGGGAGCACGAGCACCAGACGACGCTCGCCGGCTTCCGACGAGCACGCCGAGACGACGGCCTGCACCTCGCGCCGGGCGCCCTCGCGCGGCTGGACCCTCAGCCGGGCCACGGCTGTGCCGTCACGGCCGGCGCGCGACAGCAGCGACTGGGCGAGCGGCCGGTCCTCCGCCGCGATGAACGCCTGAACCGAGGTGCTCGCCAGCGAGCCCGAGGGCACAGCCAGCAGGGCCGAGGCGGCGGCGTTCGACAGCTCGATCTCACCCTCGGCGTCGGTGGTCATCACCGGGGTCGGCAGGGCGTGCAGCAGCCGACGCGCCGACTCACGGGCCTGCTCCTGGCGGGCGACCAGCTGGTCGACCGTCTCCTGTTGGGCGGCTAGCTCGCGATCGGCAGCGACCAGTTCCTCGGTGAGCCGCTGGACCTGCAGCTCGAGCGGATGGTGCGACGACGCCGACGGTGCCGACGACACTGACGACGAAGAGGAAGAGGACTGCGCGGACACCAGGAATCGCCCCCCGAGCGAACGGAGCCACCTGGTTTCGATGCGCCACCATGATGCCAGGTGCCGTCACCCGGATGGGACTGGTGTCCGCCCGGCACGCCTCGGGCGGGTGCCCGGCGAGGGAGATCTCCCTCCAGCGGTGCCGCTCCACCGCCACTCACAGGACGATCCGGACCTGAGCTTCCCGGATCATGGCATCACCATCAGTGACCGAAGGTCACCGCTGGGGTCGCTGGTCGCGCTCCTGGAGAACCCTCGCGGCGTGGTCGCCGCTGGCACCGGAGTCGCGCAGTTCGCGCAGCAGCGCCAGGTCCTGGTCCACGTCGCTGAGCAGGGCTTTCAAGTGCGCCCTGGCATCAGGCTGCGCCTGGCGCTCGCTCTCCGGGGGGAGGTCCGGATCGAGGTCCGGAGTGCCGCTGAAGGGGAGCTCGTCGGAGGTCTTCACCGCGACAGGATGCGGCCAGCGCCACCGCTGTGGAGACCCGGCCGGTGAACATCCGGCGAGCAACCCGTGACGAGCGCGAGCACCCTGGCAACGTGAGACCCGTGCGCCTGCACCTGCGCCCGACCCGCGCCCGGCGCCTGCCCACCGACGCGGAGCGGGACCTGACGGGGCTGGGCGCTCTGCTGGCGCACCTGCGCCGCGGCGGCGGCACGCCCGCACGCGCCGTTGCGGCCGGCGACATCCCGGGCGACCTCACGGGAGATGGCCTCACCTGGGACGACGACGACGCGCGCGACCGCACCTGGTGGCCCCAGGGCGTCGCGGCCCTCGACGGCGGACGCGTGCTGCTCGTCGGCTGGTACGAGAAGAGCACGGGGCCGTGGTGGCGCCGACGCGTGCCGCGTTCGCGCGTCAGCGTCGTCGACAGGTCCGATCCCGACCACCCTCGCTACGCGCACGTCGAGCTCGCCGTCAGGCACCGGCGCCCGGTCGCCTGGCTGCGACCGCTGGGCGCGGTGCCGGTGCACGCCGGGGGCCTGGCCGTGGTCACCTCACCGGTCGAGGGCCGGCTGCTCCTCGTGGCGGACACGCTGTTCGGGCTGCGCGTGTTTGCCCTCGATGACGTCCACCGCGCCCCCTCGGGATGGGTCCTCCCCCAGCGGCGCGCCCTGCGGGTGCCACTGCTGCGGGCCGGGCTGGGGGCCGCGCGGTTCCGCTTTTCCTTCACCGGCACCGGCGACCTCGACGGCCTGGGCCCGGTACTCGTCAGCGGCGAGTACCGGCGGGCCGGAGACCGCCGCCCCGGAGGTGCTCCGCGCCTCGTCGTGCACCGGCTCGACCCTGTCACCGGCCTGCCGCTCGGGGATCCGCTCGCGGTGCACCCCGACCAGCCGCCGCGCATGCAGGGCGTCGCGCTGCTCTCGGACGTCCGCGGGCCAGGGCACGAGCGCCAGGGCAAGGACAAGGACGACGACGTGCGCTCGACCGTCTGGGTGGTCTCCGCGAGCGCGGGCCACGACCGCTGCGGCGACCTCCACATGGGCTCCCCCGGCGCCTGGACCACTCACCGCGGTGCGCTGCCGCCGGGCTGCGAGGACCTCGACCCTGCCGTTCCAACTGCCGGTCCAACTGCCGGTCCAACTGCCGGTCCGACGGGCCCGGGCGAGAACGCCCCTCAGCTGTGGGGCGCGAGCGAGCACCCAGGGCATCGGTGGGTGTTCCCGGTGATCGTCCCGCGTGGACAGCAGGTGACCCCAAGGTCCTAGGGTTTCGCCCGTGACCACGCCCGCCCCATCGCCGAGCCACCCCCTGGTGCCCCTGAGCGCCGCCGAGCTGACCCGCAGCCGCGAGCTGCTCGCGGCCAGTGGCCACCTGGCCGAGACGATGCGGTTCGCGTCGGTCGCGCTCGCCGAGCCGCCGAAGGCGGAGCTGCTGGCGTGGCGCGAGGGAGACCCGGTGCCTCGCCGCACCCGCTCGGTGCTGTGGGACCGCGCGGACAACCGCACGTACACCGCCGTCGTCGACCTCGCCCTGGAGGGTGCCGAGGCGGTGGCCGAGTGGCGCGACCTGCCGGGCGAGACGCCCAACTTCACCGTGGACGAGTGGCACGAGGCCGAGGAGGCGCTCAAGGCGCACCCCCGCGTCCAGGAGGCGCTCGCGGCCCGCGGCCTCACTGACCTCGACCTGGTACTCATCGACACCTGGACGTACGGGCGCGAGGTGATGCCGGAGCAGTGGCGGGACCGCCGCCTGGGGTGGGCCGACGTGTGGCGCCGCGAGACGCCGACCGGCTCCCCGTACGCGCACCCGGTGAGCGGGCTGAAGTTCGTGCTCGACATGAACACGTTCGAGCTGCTGGAGGTCCACGAGGACGACGACGCCGCGCGCCGCGCAGTCGGTGCGGTGGACGCGTCCCCCGTCGTCGTCGGCGAGTACGAAGCCGACCTGCTGCCGGCGGTGCTGCCGGGCTTCACCGTCCGCGAGCCCCTCGCCGCGCTGGAGATCACGCAGCCCGGGGGGCCGGGCTTCTCCGTGGTCGACGGGCTCCTGACGTGGGACCGCTGGCAGGTGCGCCTCGGCTTCACCCCGCGCGAGGGGCTGGTGCTGCACGAGCTGACGTGGGTGGACGACTCCCGAGACCAGCAGCAGCGCCGCACGGTCGGTCACCGGCTGTCGTTCGCCGAGATGGTGGTGCCCTACCGCGACCCGTCGTTCGACCACTACCGCCGCACCGCCTACGACATCGGCGAGTGGGGCCTGGGCTACATGACCACCTCGCTAGAACTCGGCTGCGACTGCCTGGGCGAGATCCGCTACCTCGACGCCGTCCTCACCGACTCCCGCGGCGAGCCGTACACGATCACCAACGCCATCTGCCTGCACGAGGAGGACGACGGCGTGCTGTGGAAGCACGTCGACGCGAACGGCCGGGCCGCCGTGCGCCGGTCGCGGGTCATGGTGATCTCGTTCCACGCGACGGTGGCGAACTACGAGTACCTCGTCTACTGGCGCCTCCACCAGGACGGCGCCGTCACCTGCGAGGTCCGCGCCACCGGGATCATGGTCACCACACCGCTGCCGCCGGGTGAGGCGACACCGCCCACGGGCGTGCTCGTGGACGACCGCACCTACGCGCCCATCCACCAGCACTTCATCGTGGCGCGGCTCGACCTCGACGTCGACCGCGACCTCTCCACGCCGGGCGCGCTGCCGACGAACACCGTGGTCGAGGTCGAGTCGGTGGCCGAGCCGATCGGCCCGGGCAACCCGTACGGGCTGGCCGTGACGACCCGGACGACGCCGGTGCGCTCCGAGCGGGAGGCCGCTCGGACTACGAACTCCGCGACGGCCCGCGCGTGGAAGGTGATCAACCCGCAGCGCCGCAACGCCCACGGCGCACCGGTGGCGTACAAGCTGCACACCCCGTCGGCCATCCCGGCGCTGTTCGACACCGAGGCGCCGCAGTTCCAGCGCGCCCCGGTCATCGGCAACCCGGTCTGGGTGACCCGTCACCACGACAACGAACTGTGGCCCGCCGGCGACAACCCGACGCAGTCCGCGCAGGACACGGGCATGACGCGCTGGATCGCGGACGACGAGCCGCTGGAGTCCACCGACGTGGTGCTCTGGCACGTCTTCGGCATCCACCACGTGCCGCGCCCGGAGGACTGGCCGATCATGCCGTGCGACCCGGTGGGCTTCTCCCTCACGCCGTCGGGGTTCTTCGACAGGAACCCCACCCTCGACGTGGCACCCCCGCGAACGGGTGACTCCGGCGGTCACTGCCACGCCTGACCTCAAGACGCGGCGGGCGGACGTCGATGCAGGGGCGTGACCCAGCAGATCGTCGTCAAGAACCGCCAGCACATCCAGGCCGAAGCTGAAGACGCCCTCGGCTACGCGGCGCTGCACGGCGACCCCGACCCCCAGGGCACCGGGGTCTCCCACTTCTGCAAGAGGACCGGGTACTCGCTGCACTCCGTCGGGTTCGACTCCGCCGGGCACCCCCAGACGTGGGTGTTCGCGCGCACTCTCTGACCCGTAGTCCGACCAGCCAGCCGACCAGCAGGGGTCTCCGGTCCGAGGTGGCCGACTGCCCATGATCACGCCCGATCGGGCGTGATCATGGGCAGTCGGCCACCTCGTTCGTCGTTCGGGTCAGACCGGTTCGATCTGCTCGGCGTCGAGCCAGGTGCAGACGAGGTCTCCCCCACCCGTGGTCCAGACGACCCGGGCCATCCAGCCGGCGCCCTCGCGGCGCCACTCGAGCACCAGCCCGGCATGGTCGGCGCCGGTCGCGTGCACCCAGCAGTGGATGCGTCGCTGCGGCCGGCGCTGGGCCTGGGCCTCCTCGGCCGCCCGCCGCGTGCTCTCGTTGGCGGCGACGAGCCAGGCGGGCAGGCCCGTCGTCGCTCGGTCAGTGCCTCCAGCCACCCCGGCAGGATGGCACCTCACCCCACCCGATGGCGAACGGGTGTTCGACCTTGCGGAGCAGTGCCCCATCTCCCGGCGACGATCAAGGAAGTTCTGCACGCCGCGGTGTGCAGAACTTCCTTGATCGTCACTGGAGGGGGCGGGGTCAGCTCGCGTCGGCGACGCCCTGCGCCGCCGCGGAAGCGGTCTCAGCCTCTGCCACAGCCTGACGCTGTGCCTCCTCGAGGGCGGCGCGACGACGACGCCAACGGTCGAGCGCTTCCGCCGAGACCTCGCGCGGCGCGGACACGGGGACCGTGCGCGTCACCGGGAGGGTCACGTCGGGGTGCGCCGGGACGTCGTGGACGACGCCGGGCGACAGGCGGGTCCAGCCCGTCCCGGTCCAGATGTGCGATGCCTGGGCCGACCAGCCGTTGCGGCTGATGGTGACCCGCTCGCACGCCGGCACCTCGGGGTCGAGGTACAGGTCACCAGGGAGGGGACCAGACGAGGGTCGCGGCGTTGCAATCACCTCATCGACGCTACGGCGCGGAGGCATACGGACCGCGGAGCGACACGCTCAGCGACGTGATCGAGACACAGCGTTACTTATGGTGATCCCTGCGGCGGGCGGCAGGGCCGCGAGCGCGTGCCTCAGATGCCGCCCTCGGCGGCCTCGGCGCGCATCCGCTGGCGCTCCGACGCGAGCGCGAAGAGCGCGGCGTACGCCTGGGACGCCGCCTCGTGCTCCCCCGCCGACTCCAGCCGCTGCGCACGCCCCTTGAGGTCGGCTTCGCGCCGCCCGAGCTCGCGCAGCCGGACGTCGAACAGCAGCCCTGCGGCGAGACGCGCCAGGCCTTCCTCGGAGTCAGCAGGCAGCGGCACCACCGCGAGCGCACCGAGCAGGGGGCGCACCTGGTCGGCGGTGCCGTCGGCGCAGGCCTGCATCACGTGGTCGACCCAGGAGACCCCCGCACTCCGCCCGGCGACCACGCCGCCGGCCTTGCGCACCGCCTCGTGGACGGCCCGGGAGGGCGGCAGCACGAAGGCGTCCTCTGGGAGGGCATCGAAGGCATCGGGCACCGCCGCGGGGGCCTGCACCACGAGCGCCAGGAGCTGGCGCTCGGCATCGGCGACGGCGTCGCGCTCGCCCGGTCGCCCGGAACCGCCCCGTGCACGGACGGGCCCGCGCGCGGGCTGCGGAGCGCCGCCCTCCGGGCGGGCGCCGGCTCCGCGGGCGACGCGCGGCACCTCGGCGCCGACGGCACGCAGCACCACCGCGAGGTCCATGCCGAGCATGAGCGCCAACTGGCGGGTGTGCTCCTCGCGCAGCTGCCGGTCCTTGATGCCGGCCACTACGGGCGCCGCGGCGGCGAGTGCCTTGACTCGCCCCTCGGCGGTCTCGAGGTCCCACCCGGACAGCACCGAACGAACCGCGAACTCGAACATCGGCCGCTTCGCCTCGATGAGCGCGGCCACAGCAGCGTCACCGTCGGCGAGGCGCAGGTCACAGGGATCCATGCCGCGCGGCTCCACGGCCACGTAGGTGGCCGCGACGAACTCCTGGTCGTGCTCGAAGGCTTTCAGCGCCGCCTTCTGGCCGGCAGCGTCGCCGTCGAAGGTAAAGACCACCTGGCCGGCGCCGTCGTCGTCGCCCATCATGCGGCGGACGATCCGCACGTGGTCGGCGCCGAAGGCCGTACCGCACGTGGCGACCGCCGTCGGCACCCCGGCGAGGTGGCACGCCATGACGTCGGTGTAGCCCTCCACGACGACGACCTGCTGGCGCCGGCCGATCTCCTTGCGGGCCAGGTCGATGCCGTAGAGCACCTGCGACTTGCGGTACAGCGGCGTCTCGGGGGTGTTGAGGTACTTCGGGCCGGAGTCGTCTTCCGTGAGGCGGCGGGCGCCGAAGCCGATGACGGCGCCGACGACGTCGCGGATGGGCCACACGAGGCGCCCGCGGAACCTGTCGTACGGGCCGCGCTGTCCCTCCAGCGCCAGGCCGCCCGTGATGAGCTCTTCGGTGGTGAAGCCGCGTCCGCGCAGGTGGTCGGTCAGAGCACCCCAGCCGGTAGGCGCATAGCCGACGCCGAACTGCTCAGCCGCGGCCCTGTCGAAGCCGCGGTCCTTGAGGAACTGCCGGCCCACCTGCGCCTCGGGCGAGAACAGCCGCTCGGCGAAGAACTCCGCGGCCACCCGGTGCGCGTCGAGGAGGCGCTGGCGCTTGCCGACGTCCTGCGCGGGACGGGCGCCGCCGCCGTCCTCGTAGCGCAGGGTGATGCCCGCGCGGCCTGCCATCGACTCGACGGCCTCGACGAAGGTGACGCCGGTGGTCTTGACGAGGAAGTCGAAGACGTCGCCGTTCTCCCCGCACCCGAAGCACCGGTATCTGCCGGTCGTGAGGCGGACCGTGAAGGAGGGGGTGCGCTCGTCATGGAAGGGGCACAGGCCCTTGAGGGAGCCGACGCCGGCAGACTTGAGGACGACCTGCTCGCCGACCACCTCGTCGATCCGCACCCGCTCGCGGACGGCGTCGACGTCCTCGCGCCGAATCCTCCCCGCCACCCGGCGAGTCTAGGTGCCTGGGCGCTCGGGACCCGGACCGGCGACGACCAGCTGTGGACGCCCATGGATGGGGGCCGAGGGGGTGGCGTGCCGCGCCTGGAGCGGTCGTGACGGTGCGAGGCGACCTACGCTCGCGAGGTGACGGACCTCCTCGCGCGGCTGGGCGACCTGCCCACGCTGGTCCCCACACCCCCGCTGTGGCTCAGCATCGCGCTGCTCGCGCTCGACGCCGTCATCCGCCTCGTCGCCGTCGCCGTCGTCCCCAGCAACCGACGGCCCTCCTCGGCCATGGCCTGGCTGCTGGCGATCTTCTTTCTGCCCTACGTCGGCATCGCGGCCTTCCTGCTCATCGGCTCACCCAAGCTCCCCCGGGCCCGTCGCCAGAAGCAGCGCACCATCAACAAGATGATCATGGCGCGGACGGAGGGCATGGACGTGCTCCGCGAGGACGACCCGTGGCCGCCATGGCTGGCCTCACTGGTGCGCCTCAACCGCCGCGCCGGCGCGATGCCGCTGGTCACCCGCAACGCCGCGGCGGTCTTCACGGACTACGACAAGGTGCTCCTGCAGCTGGCCGAGGAAGTCGACCGGGCGCAGCGGTTCGTGCACGTGGAGTTCTACATCCTCAACCTCGACGACACGACGCGTCCGCTCTTCGACGCCATGGCTCGGGCCGTGCAGCGCGGTGTCACCGTGCGGGTGCTGCTCGACCACGTCGCCTCGCTGCGTACCCCCGGCTACCGGCGCACGCTGCGCGCTCTGGACGACCTCGGCGCGCAGTGGCACGAGATGCTGCCCGTCCAGCCGCTGCGGGGGAAGTTCCAGCGCCCTGACCTGCGCAACCACCGCAAGATCGTTGTCGTCGACGGGCTGGTCGCGCACACGGGCAGCCAGAACGCCGTCGACCGCAGCTACCACAAGAAGCGCTACGGCCGGCGGAACCTCACCTGGCAGGACCTCATGGTCCGCTTCGAGGGACCCGTCGTCGCTGAGATCAACGCGCTGTTCATCACCGACTGGTACTCCGAGACCGACGAGCTGCTCGAGGCCGAGGCGGAGGCCGCCATCCCCGCGCCACTGGAGGGCGGCACCGCCGACGCCGCGCCCGTGGTCGCCGCGGGCCACCAGGGCCTGCTCGACTGCCAGGTGGTGCCCAGCGGCCCGGGCTTCGACGGCGAGAACAACCTCAAGCTGTTCAACGCGCTCATGTACTACGCGCAGGAGCGCGTCATCATCACCAGCCCGTACTTCGTCCCCGACGATTCCTTGCTCTACGCCGTCACCACCGCCGCCGAGCGCGGGCTGCGGGTGGACCTGTTCGTCTCCGAGATCGGCGACCAGTGGCTGGTGTTCCACGCCCAGCGGTCCTACTACGAGGCGCTGCTGCGCGCCGGTGTGCGGATCTTCCTCTACCCGGCGCCGTACATCCTCCACGCCAAGCACGTGACGATCGACGACGACGTCGCCGTCGTCGGCTCGTCCAACATGGACATCCGCTCCTTCAGCCTCAACCTCGAGGTCTCCGTCATGGTGCGTGGCCGCTCCTTCGTGGAGGACCTGCGCGCCGTCGAGGACTCCTACCGCGCGGTGAGCCGCGAGCTGCTGCTCGCCGACTGGATGCAGCGGCCGTGGCGCAGCAAGCTCTTCGACAACGTCTGCCGGCTGACCTCCGCCCTGCAGTAGCCGGGCACCCGTCCGGGAAGGGTCGCCTCAGACGGGGACGACGGTCACCAGGCAGCGGACGCCGGGCGCACGACTGATCCGCGAGTCGCCGGTGAGGAGGGAGCACCCGAGGGTCTCAGCGAGAGCGACGTAGGTGGCGTCGTACGCACTGAGGTTGCTGCGCAGCTCCCAGGTGCGTTCCAGTAGCCCGGTCGCGGCGTAACGGTGCACCCCCAGCCGGGTCCAGGCGCTGAGCGCGTGCAGTCCCTGTTCGGGCTCGATCACCTTTCCCGCAACGAGACCCCTGAGGGCGCTGGTCAGCTCGGTGTCCAACAGGTGGGGTGCGTGAAGCACCTGTCCGGTGAGCGCCTGGCGAGCGGGGCCATCGTTCAGGAGAGCGCTGACGAGGGCGGAGGAGTCGACGACGAGGGGCACGGGACGTGCTCAGCGATCGTCGCGAGCGTCATCGACGGTGCTGAGGATGTCGCTCATCGGTACGTCGAGGTGCGGGAGTCCGGCCAGGACCGCGGCGTTGTCAACTCGGCGCGTCGACTCGGCCAGCTCACGGACGGCCACCGCAGCAACCGACATCGACTCCTGCTCGGCCATCCGCCGTAGTCGGGCGACGACATCATCCGGCACGTTGCGCAAGTAGAGAGTCGACATGTCGCACCATGCTAGCAACGCGCTTGCACATGGCCTCGCAGATCAACGAAGGCGGCAACCAGCCGCGAACCCGCGTGGGGAGCCTGGCGTCCGGTGGGCAGGCTCGGTACCGCTTCAGTGCTCGGATGCGGACATGGGGCTGCCCACCGGACCTGAGCCTGCCCACCCGCGAAGTCAGGGGTAGGTCATCACCAAGCGGGAGTGCCAGGCCAGGGCGCTCGTGTCCGTGAGCGAAGCGACCTGGTCGACGACGGCACGCAGGCGGCCGGCGTCGTCCTCGGCTTGGGAGTGCCACGCCACGAACGGCGCCTCCATGACGTGTGGCGTCTCCAGGAGGGCACGGACCAGGTCGGTGATCACCTGACGTTCCTCCGCGTAGGAGGAGGCCTTGTCGCGGTGGGAGAGCACGTACGTCGCGGCGACGCCCTTGAGGGTGGCGATCTCCACCTCGGTGGCCCGGGGGACGACGAGGTCGGCCGCGTAACGGGTCAGCGGGCCCGGCCCGGCCACGGCGCGGGTCGCATGCTCGGAGGCGGCGCAGAACCTGCCGATGAGCTGGCTGGTCATGTCCTTGAGCGCCGCGAGCGCCGCCCACGACCCGTCGAAGCCGTCGGCCCAGTACGGGGTGGCGAGGAGCCTGTCGAGGGCGGCCTCGACCTCGACGTCGGAGGCGTCGGGCAAGTGCCAGGCGCGCACCGCGTCGGCGATGGGCCCGCGCTCGTCGCGGGAGGCGAGGGCCCGCAGGTCGAGCCTCCCGGCGACGACGGCGTCCTCCATGTCGTGCACGCAGTAGGCGATGTCGTCGGACAGGTCCATGACCTGCGCCTCGATGCAGCGGCGACGGTCGGGGGCGCCCTCGCGCAGCCAGGCGAAGACGTCGTCGTCGCCGTCGTCGCTTCCCGGGGTGCTGCTGGAGTACACCCCGAACTTGCGGGTCACCCCACGCGGGTCGTCACCGGAGTACCAGGGGTACTTGGTGGTGGCGTCGAGGCTGGCGCGGGTGAGGTTGAGCCCCGCCGGGCCACCGCCCGCGCTGTCGGGGAAGCGGGTCTTGGGCTCCAGGCGGGTCAGCAGCCGCAGCGTCTGCGCGTTGCCTTCGAAGCCGCCGATGGCCGCGGTGAGCTGCGCCAGCGCTGACTCGCCGTTGTGCCCGAACGGCGGGTGGCCGAGGTCGTGGGAGAGGCAGGCGGTGTCGACGACGTCGGGGTCGCAGCCCAGCGCCCCGCCCAGCTCGCGCCCCACCTGCGCCACCTCCAGGGAGTGCGTGAGGCGGGTGCGGGCGAAGTCGTCCGAACCGGGTCCGACCACCTGGGTCTTGGCACCCAGGCGGCGCAGCGCCGAGGAGTGCAGCACGCGGGCGCGGTCACGAGCGAAGGCGCTGCGCTTGTAGCTCTTCGGCTCCTCCGGGGCCCAGCGGGCGCGGGCGTGCTCTCCGTAGCCGCTGCCCTCGCCGTCGATCTCGCAGTGCGCGCCTCGCTGCACCTGCTGGAGCTGCTGGGCTTCGGCGCCCTCCCGGTTCCGGCGCCAGAAGCTGCTCACGCCTAGCCGCCCGCCGTCGCGGCGGGGTCCAGCTCGCCGGCGCGGACCACGTCGAGGGCAGCGCTGTCGAGCTCGCGGGAGTCGAGCCAGCCCTCGGGCAGCACCACGCGCGGTGCCGGGGAGGTACGTCCACGGGAGCCCTCGGCGGCCTCGCCGGGGTGCGGCTGGTCGAGGTCGAGGGTGGCGATGAGCGCGTCGAGCGCGGCCAGGGAGTCGACAAGGCCGAGCTGGGCGCGCAGGTGGCCGCCGACGACGTAGCCCTTGAGGTACCAGGCGACGTGCTTGCGGATCTCGCGGCAGCCGCGCAGCTCGTCACCGAAGTGCTCCACGAGCAGCTCCGCGTGACGGCGCAGCGTCTCGGCCACGAAACGCAGCCCGGGGCGCACCCGGTCGGGCTCACCGCGCATCGCGGCGGCGAGATCGGCGAACAGCCACGGCCGCCCGAGACAGCCTCGCCCGACGACGACGCCGTCGCAGCCGCTGGCCTCGACCATGCTCACGGCGTCTTCCGCGGACCAGATGTCGCCGTTGCCGAGCACGGGGATGCTGGTCACGTCCTCCTTGAGGCGGGCGATGGCCTCCCAGTCGGCGGTGCCGGCGTAGCCGTCGGCGGCGGTGCGGCCGTGCAGCGCCACCCACGCCGCGCCCTCGGCCTCGGCCGTCCGGCCGGCGTCGAGGTAGGTGAGGTGGTCGGGGTCGATGCCCTTGCGCATCTTCACGGTGACCGGGACGTCGGGGCCGCTGGACCGCTTCGCGGACCGCACCGCGGCGCGCACGACGTCACGGAACAGGTCGGACTTCCACGGCAGCGCCGAGCCGCCACCGCGGCGCGTCACCTTGGGGACCGGGCAGCCGAAGTTGAGGTCGACGTGGTCGGCGAGGTCTTCGGTGACGAGCATCCTCACGGCGGCGCCCACCGTGGTCGGGTCGACGCCGTACAGCTGCACGCTGCGCGGGCTCGCGCCCGGCTCGTGCTGCACCAGCCGCAGGCTCTCGGGGGTGCGCTCGACCAGCGCGCGGCTGGTGACCATCTCCGAGACGTACACGCCGGCGCCGTGCTCGCGGCACAGGCTGCGGAAAGGGGCATTAGTCACCCCGGCCATCGGGGCGAGCACCACGGGGACGTCGACGACGTGCGGGCCGAAGCGCAGCGGCGGCAGCAGCGCGGCCAGCTCACCGGGCACTCCCGTGGGCTCTCCACTGGGCTGCCGGCCGCCAGACGGACGGGCGTCGAGTGCGGTGCTCACCGGCCCATCCTCCCGCACCACGGTTCGTGAGGGGCTCATCCGGCGCGCGCGGGGGCCGTCCTGCCGAGCGCCGTGGGCACGTCGGGGTGCAGCGGCATCACATGCTGCATGGCCGTGACGCGGAACAGCGCAGCCACCCGGGGGCTAGTGGAGACCAGCGCGAAGGTGCGCCGGTGCGCGCGGGCCGTCTTGTACGCCTGGACCAGCACACCGAGCGCGGTGGAGTCCATGAACGTCACCTCGCGCAGGTCCACCACCACGCGGGGCGCGCCGGCGTCGCCGTCGTGACGCAACAAGCCGCGGAGCACGCCGCGCAGCTCCGGGGCGGCGCGGATGTCGAGTTCACCGCTGACGCGCACCACCGTGACGTCGCCGTCACCAGCGCCGTCGTCGTCGACGACGCCGGTCTCGCCCGTCTTCCACGTGGTGATGGTCATGTCGCTCCCCGGCGGCGGGCCGCCCTCGTGCTCGGGTAGGTCTGGCCGTCGACCGCTGATCCATGGTTCCAGCGGCCCCTGTCGCGAGCACGCCGAGCACGGCGTGTCTCGCCCGAACGCCGCAGCCAGCTGATGGGCGACGGCGATCAGGCCCGGACCAGCAGCTGCGCTGCCTCCGGAGGAGGCAGCAGCCGCAACGACCACGACGACGACGGCGCCGCGCCGCGACCCCGAGTCTCGACGAAGACCGGGCCGAGGTCTGCAGCGCCCGCCCACCCGAGCTCGTCTTCGTGGACCCACCAGGCGTACCGCTGCCCGTCGACGTCGAGCTCGCGTCGCTGCCACGGGCTCGTGGCCGACGGCAGCGGGGAGAAGACCTCGCGCAGCGCCTGCGACCGCTCCCAGCACGCCTGCATTCGGCGCTGGGTCTCCTCACCGCCGATACCGGTCGGGATGCGGCTGCTGAGCATCAGATGGACGGCGTCGGCGGCAAGGGTCGCGACGTCAGGGTCGAGGAGCAACCCTGCCCCGGAGGGAGCAGCCGGGCGTATGCCGCGTCTCGGGCGTGTCTCCAGCCGCCACATGGGCTCGCGGTAGTCGGAAGTCACGCCGGCGACCTCGACATTCTCCCACCGACAGGAGGTGTCCCTCGCGTCGTCGCCTCCCCAACCCTTGCCGACCACCACGAGCTCGTCGAGCGTGAGATGGGCCGGGACCGCGACGGGGAAGTCAAGCACCTGCGGCGCTGGCATCGGAAGTTCGGGAGGCCCCTCGGGGTCGTCGTCCACGGCGGGGAGTCTGCCCGGCCGGTCCTGGGCGCGGGTGCTCAGCGACCGGGATCGGGCACAGCGGCGAACACGTCGCTGTGTCGCGAGAGCCACCCGAGCCTGGTGAGCGGCCACGCGACCACCACCGCCCGCCCCACCACGGCGCTCTCGGCGACGAACCCGCCGGCCGTCGCCTGATGGAAGCGCGAGTCCTTGGAGTTGCCGCGGTTGTCGCCCATGACCCACAGCTCGCCGTCGGGCACGGTGACGTCGAACGGCACCTGGTCGGTGGAGCTGCCCGGCCGCAGGTAGGGCGCCTCGTCGAGGGCGACGCCGTTGACGGACGTGCGGCCCTGCTCGTCGCAGCAGACCACGTGGTCTCCGGGCAGGCCGACCACCCTCTTCACGAGGTGCCCCTCTGAGCCGTCCGGCAGCACCCGCAGGAAGGTCAGGACCTCGACGACGGCGCCCGTCGCCGCGCCCCTCTCGCTGCTGCCGTCGCTGTCATCACTGCTGTCGTCGAGCCACCCGCGCTCGTCGGTGAAGACGACGACGTCACCGCGCTGCAGCGGCAGCGGCCCCGGCACGAGCGGCGTGACGAGCAAACGGTCACCTTCGAGGAGGGTGACCTCCATCGAGGCGCTGGGAATCCGGAACGGGCGCGCCACGAACGTGGTCACCAGCAGCGACAGGACGAGCGCGCACACCAGCACCACCGTCGCTTCGCGCAAGGCCGCGAAGAGCTTGGCACCGGGACGTCGACGACGCCGACGACGACGCCTAGGGCGTAGCAGCGGAGGCGCCTGCGTGGCGGTGCGCGCGTCGTTGTCGTCGTCGGGAACCTCGCTGCTCACCTGGCCCCCGCCCGGGCGTCAGCGCTCGGGGCGGTGAGCAGGTCGACCAGGTCCACTCCTTGCGACGGCGCCGGTGAGGCCCCGCCAACCAGTCCGATGCGTGCGAGCTGGCGCAGCCCGAGTGCGGAGGCCAGTGCCAGCAGCGCACGCTGGTGGGCCGCTCGCGGCTCGACGCCGAGTTCTTCGAGGAGCGCGGCGACGTGCTCCACCCGGCGCTGGCTCACCCGGGCGACCGCCTCGGCCACGCCCTCGTCGGCGGCTTCGAGGTAGAGCGGGTCTTCTCCGAGCACGGGGTCGGCGGCGACGGCGGCGAACAGCCGCTCCAACCGGGCCCGCGGGTCTGCCGGTCCGTCGGTCGCGTCGGCTGCAGCGACCAGGCGGTCGGTGCGCTCGCGCTCCCACCGCTCCACGACGGCGGCCACGAGCGCCGCGCGGTCGGCGAAGTGCCAGTAGAAGGAGCCCTTGGTGGCTCCCAGGTCGCGCGCCACCGCCTCGACCCTGACGGCAGCAAGGCCGTCGGTGCGGAACCGGTCGTATGCGGCAGCCACCCAGTCTTCTGCGGTGCGGCGACTGGACGTACCCATGATTCCGTACGCTAGCGTACGGAGATCCGTACGCCCCCGTACGGCGCGCCCGCTCGCGAGGAGCTCCGATGACCGCCTTCGCTTCGATGGCCCTGCGCGACATCCCCCGACCAGACTTCGCCGACTGCCTGCTGGTCCCCCTCGCCAACGACGAGCCGCTCGACGCCCGCACCTGGGCCGGCGAGCTCTTCAGCTTCACGGCGATGCCCGGGTGGGTGCGCGGCGCGATGCAGATCCGTCAGCTGCTGGCGCCGTTCATCGGCGTCCGGCGCGCCAACCGCGGAGTCTTTGCCGTGCGTGAAGGCGACGCCGACGAGGCACTGATCGCCGCCGACGAAACCCACCTGCTGTTCCGATACGCCGTGGCCATCCACCGCGAGCAGCGGCTGCTGTCGGTGACCACCACGGTGCGCCTGCTCGGCTGGCGCGGACGGCTGTACTTCCTGCCCGTGCGGGTGGTGCACCCACTGGCGATGCAGGCGCTCGTCAAGTGGGGCCCGGCGCAGCCTGCGACGTCGCCACGAGGGGGCCGCCTGAGCTTGAGCTTCGACCCGTTGCGTCGGCGAGTGCGAGCACATCGGCCTGCATACCAACGGGCAGAACGGAGGCTTGGCGACTGCTTGACCCCGGCGGGCGCCCAGGATCCGGGCGCGAGTCTTGCCGCATTCGCAAGGGCACCCACATGCGCGAGCCAGTGAGAGCGACAGGTACCGAAGCTCCCACCCGGGGACGGCACCCTCGGGGCGGAAGTCACGTCCCGTGAAGTGGTGTAAATCCCCGGAGCCGCTCCCGATGATCAACGGGCCGTCCACATCGACGGCTCGCAAAGATCAAGTTGAGCGGTCACCGCGCGATGTCAGTGAGAACCGAC
>NZ_QGDQ01000033.1 GCF_003149145.1 Quadrisphaera granulorum
GCGCGCCGTGACCGGTTGGAGCGGGAGTTCGGGTGGCGGGTGTTGCCGGCGCGCAAGGGGGCGGTGCTGGGGCGGTCGTTGGAGCTGGAGCTGGCATTCGGGGAGCTGCTGGGAATGGCTCCGAAGACCCGCGTCCGTGCGTGGTGAGGGTGGCGGACGCCCATGATCACGGCGGGAGGGTGGCGGACGCCCATGATCACGGCGGGAGGTCAGGAGACGCGGCGGCTGCCCGAGCCGCCGTTCCTGGCGCGCAGGTAGTCCGACACCACGAACTCCCCGAGCCGCTCCAGCGACGGCGCGAACACCCGCCCGCCGTTGCGCCGCGCCATCGCGTCGGCGAAGCGCCGCAGGCCCGGGTCCTCGCCCAGCAGGAACGTGTTGATCGCCACGCGCGAGCGCGTCATGGCGTCCACCTCGCCGATCGTCCGCCGCAGCGTCTCCGGCGACGTCGGCCAGTCGAACCACGCCTCGCCGTCGTCGTCGAGGTGCGCCGTCGGCTCACCGTCCGTGACCACCAGGACGATCGGCTGCGCGTCCGGGTGCCGCGACAGGTGCCGGCGCGCCAGCGCCAGCGCGTGCTGCAGGTTGGTGCCCTGGATCCACGCCGGCTCGACCGCGGCCAGCTCGGCCGTGGACATCGTCCGCGCCGTCCTGTCGAACCCGATGATCTCGAACGCGTCGCTCGGGTGCTGCGTCGCCACGAGGTGCGCCAGCGCCATCGCGGTCTGCTTCATCGGCGCCCACCGGTCCTCGGCGTACATCGACCACGACAGGTCCACGCACAGCGCCACCGCCGCGCTGGAGCGCCGCTCGGTCTCGGCCACCGCGAAGTCCTCCGGCAGCAACCGCACCCCCCTCTGCTCGAAAGAGGAGGACGACGACGACGGCGAGCGCGTCGCCGCGGAGCGCATGACGGCCCGGCGCACCGTGGCGACGGCGTCGAGCGGTTGCTCGTCACCGAACTGCCACTCCCGCCAGGTGCCCGTGGCCTCACCGGCCGCACCGGCGGAGCGCTCGTCGTGCGAGCCCCTCCGAGACGACTCGAGGTCGGCGAAGACCCGGCGTAGCGCGGTCTGGCCGAGCCGGCGCAGCGCCTTGGGGGACAGCTGCAACTGGCTGGCCGGTCCGGTCAGCCAGCCCTGCCGCTTGAGCTCGCGCTCCAGCTCGGCGAGACGGCGCAGCTGGTGGGCGGCGCCGGTGCCCAGCTGGCGCTCGACAGCTTCGACGTCGACGTCGTCCAGCCCCTGTCCTGGCCCGTCCATCGCCAGCTGGTCGTCGAGATCGTCCAGGTCCGCCAGTTCGGCCAGCGCCCCCGTGGCGTCGTCCATCCCGAGAGGCTGGGAGCCGTTGAAGGACTCCCGCCCACGACCCCGCATGAAGGCGCCGGGGCGCAGGTCCTGCAGGTGCTGGTTGAGCGCGCTGACCTCGGCCTCGAGCCCGGCGTCGGCCATGGCCTGCGCCATGAGCTGCTGCAGCTGGCTGCGCTCCTCCTTCGACAGCGACCGCATGAGCCGCTGCATGGCGGCGGCGCGCTGTGCGAGGGCGTCGAGCAGCTCGTCGACGTCGCGCGGGTTCTCCGGGAACGCCTCGCCGTGCTTGTCCATGAACTCGGCGAACTGCTGCGTGGTGTCCTCACCGCGCTCGTGCGCGGCGAGCAAGGCGTTGAGGTCCCCGAGGAGCTCCTTGACGCCCTCCATCGACGGCCCGGACTGACCCTGGCCGCCCTCGCCGCCCTGACCCTGCTGACCCATCTGTCCGAGCCCGGGGATCTGCGCCCGCAGCGCCTGCTGGCGAAGGTCGTCGAGGATCTCCTCGTACAGCTGCTTCGCCGCCGGTGAGGTCCAGTCGTAGTCGGCCAGCTCACGGACCGCCGCTGCCGTGCGCCGCGGCAGCGCGTCGAGCTGGGCGTGCGCCAGCTGCGCCTCCATCACGTCGGCCGCCGCGCTGTCAGTGCTGCCCGCGCTGTCTGCGGCGTCCGGGCCGTCGGCGGCACCCGCGTCCTCGCCGCTGGCCGACTGCCGCTCGGCGGCCTCGGCGGCCTTCTGGTCCAGCGCCGAGCGCTCGGTGGTCAGCGCCTGGTCGAGCTTCTCCCGCGCCTGCTGCAGCGACCCGGCCAGGTCGCCGGAGGCGCGGAGCTGCTCGCGCCGGCGCCGCACGCGTTCCCGCAGCTCGTCGAGCCCTTCCCGGCGGCCTCGGTCGTCCTCGAGTCCGCGCCGCAGGAGGTCGCGCAGCGCCTCGGCCAGCGACCGCCCCTGCATGACATCCCGTCCGATCGCGTCGACCGCCGCGCGCACGTCGTACGGAGGGGCGAGCGGGTCAGCGCCGCCGTCCCACGCGCCGTACCGGTAGGCCCTGCTCATCGCGTCCCCCTCGCAGCCCGCGCCGCCGTCGTCGTCGTCCTGCTCAGCCCGTCAGCCGCCGTAGACGGCGCGGTCGCCGTGGCCGTCGCTGCCGGCCTCGACGTCCTTGGCCAGCCGCCGCGTCAGGTGCAGGCCTTCGAGCACCATCTCCACCCCGGACGCGGCCTGGCCGGGGGTCGGGGCCTCGGGCAGGTCGAGCCGTGCCAGCACGCGCGCCAGCCCCTCGACCCGCCCCACCTGCGCGAGCAGCTCGGAGCTGCTCACCAGCTCGCCCGTGAAGACCGTGCCGCCCTCGGAGACCAGCGACGTGAAGCCCGACAGGTCGGCGCCGCCGAGCCGGGCCCGGAAGACCTCCGCCACGGCCGTGCGGAGCAGGTGGACGAGCACCTCCTCCTCGCGGCCCTCCTCGCCGGACTCGAACTCGACCTTGCCACGCAGCGTCGGCACCACGCCGTAGGTGTCGCCCACGCGCGCCACGGGTTCGTCGCCCGTGAGCGCTGCGCGCCGCAGCGCCGCTCCCGACAGCGTCTCGGCGGCGGCCACGGCGAAGCGCGCCGAGACGCCGGAGCGCGCGTCGACCGCGGGCGACTCGCGCACCGCCCGCGTGAACCGGGCCACCACCTCGAGCAGGTGGCGCGGCACGTCGGCCACGAGTCGGGCCTCCTGGGCCACGAGCTCCACCTCGAGGTCGACGTCGAGCGGGTAGTGCGTGCGCACCTCCGCCCCGAACCTGTCCTTGAGCGGCGTGATGATGCGGCCGCGGTTGGTGTAGTCCTCGGGGTTGGCGCTGGCGACGACGAGCACGTCGAGCGGCAGCCGCAGCGTGTAGCCGCGGACCTGCACGTCACGCTCCTCGAGCACGTTGAGCAGCGAGACCTGGATGCGCTCGGCGAGGTCGGGCAGCTCGTTGACGGCGAAGATCCCGCGGTGCGTGCGCGGCACCAGGCCGAAGTGGATGGTCTCGGGGTCGCCCAGCGTGCGGCCCTCGGCGATGCGGACCGGGTCGACGTCGCCGATGAGGTCACCGACGGACGTGTCCGGCGTGGCCAGCTTCTCCGCGTACCGCTCGGAGCGGTGACGCCAGGTGACCGGCAGGTCGTCGCCCAGTTCGCGCGCCCGGCGGACCGAGGCCGGGGTGATGGGCTCCAGGGGGTGCTCGCCCAGCTCGGAGCCCTCGATGACGGGCGTCCACTCGTCGAGCAGCGCCACGAGGGAGCGGATGAGGCGGGTCTTGCCCTGGCCGCGCTCCCCGAGGAGCACGAGGTCGTGCCCGGCGAGCAGGGCCCGCTCCACCTCGGGCAGCACGGTGTCGTCGAAGCCGACGACGCCGGGGAAGCGGGGCTCGCCGGCGCGCATGCGGGCCAGGAGGTTCTCGCGCAGCTCGGCCTTGACCGAGCGGGGCTGCGCCTGGGGCAGGCCGCTGTTGCGCAGGGCGCCCAGCGTGGTGGGCAGGTCGGTCGGTGCGGTGGGAAGGACGGACGTCGTGTGCGTCACCACCTCACGCTACGTCCGGATCGTCCGGAACGCGCCACCTCGTCCCTCACCCTCTCCGTGATCATGGACGACAGGTGCGCCTTCCCGCCGTGATCATGGGCGTCCGCCACCCTCGCAGGTGGCGGACGCCCATGATCACGGTCGGAGGTCTCATGATCACGGAGAGGGGAAGGGGGGCGTGCTGGGATGGGCGCCGTGAGTGACCTGTTCAGCGACGGCCTCGGGGAGGACGACGACGAGAGCGGCGCCGGCCGCCACGGGGCTGCGCCCCCACCGCGCTCCGTCCGGGCCCCGCTGGCCGTCCGGATGCGCCCTCGCACCCTCGACGAGGTCGCCGGTCAGCAGCACCTGCTCACCCCCGGCGCGCCGCTGCGCCGCCTCGTGGAGGGAGGCGACGGCCGCGCCGGGCCGGCCTCGGTGCTGCTCTGGGGTCCGCCCGGCACGGGCAAGACGACTCTGGCCCACGTGGTCGCGCGCGGCACCGGGTGGCGCTTCGAGGAGCTCAGCGCCGTCACCGCCGGCGTCAAGGACGTCCGCCGCGTGCTCGACGCCGCCAAGACCGCCCGCGACCTCCACGACCGCCGGACCGTCCTCTTCCTCGACGAGATCCACCGGTTCACCAAGGCCCAGCAGGACGCCCTGCTCCCCGGCGTGGAGGAGCGCTGGGTGGTGCTGATCGCCGCCACCACGGAGAACCCCAGCTTCTCCGTGGTCTCACCGCTGCTCAGCCGCTCCCTGCTGCTGCGCCTGGCGCCGCTCACCGACGACGACGTCCGCGACCTGCTCCAGCGCGCCGTCTCCGACCAGCGCGGTCTGGCCGGCCAGGTGGCCCTCGACGACGACGCACTGGCCCACCTCGTCCGGCTGGCCGGGGGTGACGCTCGCCGGGCCCTCACGGCCCTGGAGGCGGCTGCCGGCCTCGCGCTGGACGCCCGCGCGTCCTCGTCGTCGTCCTCAGAACCCGAGGAGGACGACGACGGCGACTGCGACGACGCTGCCGCCGCGGCTGGCGCCGCCCGCGTCGACCTGGCGGCGGCCGAGCGGGCCGTCGACATCGCCGCGGTGCGATACGACCGCGGCGGGGACCAGCACTACGACGTCGCGAGCGCGCTCATCAAGAGCCTGCGAGGCTCCGACGTCGACGCCGCCCTCCACTACCTCGCGCGCATGCTGGAGGCGGGGGAGGACCCCCGCTTCGTGGCCCGGCGGCTGGTGATCTCGGCGAGCGAGGACGTCGGCATGGCCGACCCCAGCGCCCTGCAGACGGCGGTGGCCGCAGCCCAGGCGGTGCAGCTCATCGGGATGCCGGAGGCGCGGATCGTGCTGGCCCAGGCCGTGGTGCACCTGGCCACCGCCCCCAAGAGCAACGCCGCCTACCTGGGGATCGACGCGGCCATCGCGGACGTGCGCGCCGGCCGCGGCGGTCCGGTGCCGCCGCACCTGCGCGACGCGCACTACGCCGGGGCGCAGAAGATCGGCCACGGTCAGGGCTACGTGTACGCCCACGACGCCCCGCACGCGGTGGCCTCGCAGCAGTACGCCCCGGACGACCTCGCCGGCCGCGAGTACTACCGACCCACCGACCGCGGGGTGGAGCGCGACATCGGCGCCCGCCTGCAGCGGATCAGGGCGCTCCTGCGCCAGCGTTGAGTTCCACGGCGCTGGCGTCGTCGTTGGAGTCGTTGGAGTCGTTGGAGTCGTCGGTCGTCCCGGCGGCCGACGCCAGCACCACGCAGTTCCTGCCGGTGCGCTTGGCGGTGTAGAGGGCGATGTCGGCCCGGGCGATGAGCCGGTGCACCTCCGCGACCGGGTCGGCATCCGGGGCCGGGGGATCGCTCGTCGTGCTGACGGTGACGCCGATGCTCACCGTGACGGCGCGCCCGTGCGGCATGGGCGCCTCGCTCACGGCCTGGCGTAGCCGCTCGGCCGACGCCATGGCCGCCTCCGCGTCGGGCCAGCGGCCCACCCACGCGAACTCCTCGCCGCCGTGACGCACGAGGAGGTCGGTCGCGCGGACGTGCTGGCGCATGACGTCGGCAACCGCCCGCAGCACGACGTCGCCCGCGGCATGGCCGAATTCGTCGTTGACGCGCTTGAAGTGGTCGACGTCGACGACGGCGACGCCGATGTGGCCACCCCCGTCCCGGGCACGGGAGTCGAACGGGGCGCCGAGGGCGGCGACACCCCAGGCGTCACCCCTCGCGGCGTGCTCCTCCAGCCCGCGGCGATTGAGGAGGCCTGTCAAGGGGTCGGTGACCGCCTGGCGCAGGGCGGTGTCTGCCGCGTCGCGCAGCCGCGACTCCAGGCGCAGCATGACGAGTGTCGGCGTGAGCACCGAGATCATCGTGCAGGCGGCGGCAAAGATCCCCAGCCCGATCCCGGCGCGGGCGCCCACTGCAGTAAACGAGACAGCGACGGACGCGACGGCCGCCGTAGCGAGCACCACCCGGACGACGCTGGCGCTCCAGCGGATCCCCGTGGCGATGGGGATGGTGACCAGGGCTACCGCGGTGCACCACGGCACGCCGGGGATGGCGCTGAACACGCCCATCGTCGCCATCGCGACCACGTGACCGAGCGGGATGACGGCGGCCTCGCGCCCGACGTCTCCCCGTCGCACGATGGTGTACGAGCCGGCGCACAGCCACCAGACGCCGCACGTGGCGGTCAAGGCGATCTGCGGACCGGCCGTCGCCGCCGCCCACGGCAGGGGGACCTCGCCGGTGGCCTGCACTGCGAGCAGCACGGCGTGAGCTGCCGCGATGAGCAGCCCCAGCGCCGACGGCAACCACCAGCGATCCTGTGGTGCGGCCGACCTCCGAAGGAGATCCACCCTCCGTGCATCGGTCGTTGTGCGTGCCGGCTTGACCGGTGAGCTGCGGTAGTGTTCTCCGCTGGTGCTGAGCCCGTCGTCTGATGACGGGGGAGCGCCTCGTGGTCACCGCCCCAGCCGGGGCGTGGAGGCCGCCGTCGTTCGCTGGTCGTCCCGCTCGGTCCGAGTGGCGGGGTCACCGACCACGAGTGCCCGCCCCGAGAAGGAGAGTCACCAGCTCGTGTCCCACTCCAACCGCAACCGTCGCCAGGTCCGCCTGTCCCGCGCCCTCGGGGTGCCGCTCACGCCGAAGGCGGCGCGCTACTTCGAGGTCCGCCCCTACCCACCGGGCGAGCACGGCCGTGCCCGTCGCCGCACGGAGTCCGAGTACTCCCTGGGCCTGCGCCAGAAGCAGCTCCTGCGTGCTCAGTACGGCATCCGTGAGGCGCAGCTGCGCAACACGTTCGAGGAGGCCCGCCGTTCGCAGGGCCGCACCGGTGACGTGCTCGTCGAGCTGCTCGAGATGCGCCTCGACGCCCTCGTGCTGCGCTCCGGCCTGGCCCGCACCATCGCTCAGGCGCGCCAGCTCGTGGTGCACCGCCACATCCTCGTCGACGGCGTCCGTGTCGACCGTCCGTCGTTCCGCGTGAGCCCGGGCCAGATCATCTCGGTGCACTCCAAGAGCGCCTCGCTGACGCCGTTCCAGGTGGCTGCTGCCGGCGCCCACCGCGACGTCCTGCCGACGCTGCCGGGTTACCTCGAGGTGCAGCTGGCCGACCTCAAGGTCCGCCTGGCTCGTCGCCCCACCCGCGAGGAGATCCCCGTGACCTGTGAGGTCTCTCGCGTCGTCGAGTTCTACGCTCGCTGACCCGCGATCTCAGCAGTCCCCGCGGCGGCCGCCGCCGAGGGCTTGCCGGAGCCCCCGTCCCGCACCTGCGGGGCGGGGGCTCTGTCGTGGGTGCTGGCTCTGTCGTCGGTGCCGTCGTTTCCGTGGTGGGGGTCGGCGTCAGTGGGCAGCTGAGGTGCCGCGAGGACGACGCGGTCGCGTCCCGCGCGCTTGGCCTCGTAGAGCGCGACGTCGGCGCGGACCAGCAGGCGCGAGAGCGCCTCGGCGTCCGGCGCCGCGTGTGTGGCGTCGGTCGAGAACGCCACTCCCGCGCTCGTGGTGACGGGTATGCCCTGCGACGGCGCGGCGGCCACCGCAGCGCGTAGACGGTCGGCGCTGGCGTGGGCCTCCTCGGCGTCGGCCCAGCTACCCACCCAGGCGAGCTCCTCCCCACCGAGGCGTACGAGCAGGTCACCCTGGCGGGTGTGCGCGCGCATGACGTCGGCCACGCGCCGGAGCACGTCGTCGCCGGCGTCGTGGCCGTGCTCGTCGTTGATGCGTTTGAAGTGGTCGAGGTCCAGTGCCACGACGGCCGCCCGGTGACCCCCGGGCGCGGCGGCGCGCACCGCACCGAACGCCTGCGCCAGCGCTCTGCGGTTGAGCAGCCCGGTCAGCGGGTCCGTCCGCGCCGCCTGGTCCGCCCGGGCCAGCGCCTCGTCCAGTGCGGCCTTGGCGGACAGCACCAGCTGGCAGGCGCCCAGGGTGGCCGCCACGGTGAAGCCGGCGACGGCCAGGCTGGTGACCGAGGTTCCGAAGGTGCCCAGCTGCAGCATCACCTGGCCTACGAGCACGACGGGGAGCACGACTCGCGCCACGGCCAGCGACGTGAAGGAGCACGTCGAGAGGAGCATCCCCACGAGGCCCACGGCGATGAAGGCCACGTGCGTCGGAGGCTGGGCGAACAGACCGTTGACGACGGCGATCACGGCTCCGGTCGAGCAGAGCCCGGCGACCTCTCCGTCGCGCAGGCGCGTGCCGCGCGTCTTCACCCAGACCAGCAGCACCACCCAGACGCCGGCGCTCGCGAGGATCACATCGACGCGGGCGGGTGCGCCGGTCAACCAGATCACCAGCAGATGGACGGCATGCACCGCGAGGACGGTGTACGCCTGGTAGCCCAGCGTCGCGGCAGCGGACCAGGTCCCGACGTCCGGTCCGCTCAGCGACGGGACGAGGCGGGCCATGAAGGGAAGATCGACAGCTCTTGGGTCTCCTTGAGCTGGTGCGCTCATCCGCCGCACCACGCGAACGCCGCCACCTGGCCTCGGACGCCTGCGCGGTAGGGTCGCCGGGCACCCCGCTGGTTGGGTCACCGCCCCAGAACTCAGGAGTCCCCTTGTCCGTCGGAGATGTCGCGGGGCTCATCGCGGCCCTCGCCTTCGTCGTCCTGGTCGCCCTGCTGGCGCGGCCCATCCTCAAGCTGGGCCAGGTGCTCGACGAGGCCCGCGCCGCCATCAAGGGCGTGTCCGACTCCACCGTCCCGCTCATCGCCGAGGTGACCACCACGGTCGGCCAGGCGAACGAGCAGATGGAGAAGATCGACACCATCACCACGAACGCGGCGCAGATCACCACTAACGCCTCGGCGCTGACGGCGCTGTTCGCCGCCACGCTCGGCTCGCCGGTGGTGCGGGTCGCGGCCTTCACCTACGGCGTCCGCCAGGCCGTCAACGGTCGTCGCGCGGGTCGCCGCGCCGCCGCCCGTCAGGGGGCCTGAGCGTGGGCAAGCTCGTGCTCGTCGGCCTGGGCGTGGTGGCCGCTGCCGTCGGCGCCGTGCAGGCGGCGCGCTCGGTGAGCACGTCGCAGGGCGGCTGGGCGGGTCTGTCCGAGGGGGTGCGCGCGTTCGCTGCCGACGTGCGCGCCGGCGCTGCCGAGCGCGAGGAGGAGCTGCGCATCGCCCTCGGTGTCGACACCGGCACCCTCGACGAGGCCACCGCCCGCGACCTGCTCGAGAACCCCACCGCGCCGCGGCGCGGCCTGCACGCGGGCTGACGTCCGCCGGCTGCGCGGCTCGCCCCGTGGGCCGGCCCTCAGCAGCTGCCGCTGCTTCCTTCCCCGAACTCACGTAGACCACCCCAGGAGGGGACCCGTGGAGACCGCCGAGATTCGCCGGCGCTGGCTCGACTTCTTCGAGGCCCGTGGCCACACCGTCGTGCCGAGCGCCTCGCTCATCAGCCCCGACCCCACGCTGCTGTTCACGGTGGCCGGCATGGTGCCGTTCATTCCCTACCTCACGGGTCAGCAGACCCCGCCGTACCCGCGTGCCACCAGCGTGCAGAAGTGCGTGCGGACCCTCGACATCGACGAGGTCGGCAAGACCACGCGCCACGGCACGTTCTTCCAGATGAACGGCAACTTCTCCTTCGGCGACTACTTCAAGGAGGGGGCGATCTCCTACGCGTGGGAGCTCGTCACCACCCCGCAGGACCAGGGCGGCTACGGCTTCGACCCTGACAAGATCTGGACCACCGTCTACACCGACGACGACGAGGCGCTCGGGCTGTGGCGCCGCATCGCCGGCCTGCCGGCCGAGCGCGTGCAGCGCCTGGGCATGGAGGACAACTACTGGTCCACCGGCCAGCCCGGCCCGGCCGGCCCGTGCTCGGAGATCTACATCGACCGTGGCCCCGCCTACGGGCCCGACGGCGGTCCGGCCAACGACCCGGCCGGAGACCGCTACCTGGAGATCTGGAACCTCGTCTTCATGCAGTTCCAGCGCGGTGAGGGGCAGGGGAAGGACTTCCCGATCCTCCACGAGCTGCCGAAGAAGAACATCGACACCGGCATGGGGCTGGAGCGCGCCGCGCTGCTCCTGCAGGGCGTCGACAACATGTACGAGATCGACCAGGTGGCCCCCGTGCTGCGGCACGCGGCCCAGCTGGCCGGGGTTGGCTACGGCGCCGACCGCGAGGCCGACGTCCGGCTGCGCGTGGTGGCCGACCACGTGCGCGCCTCGCTCATGCTCATCGGTGACGGCGTCACGCCCGGCAACGAGGGCGGCGGCTACGTGCTGCGTCGCCTCGTGCGCCGCGCGGTCCGCGCGATGCGTCTGCTCGGCGTGGACGCCCCGACGCTGCCGGAGCTGCTGCCGGTCTCCCTGGAGGCCATGGCTCCGGCCTACCCGGAGCTGCGCGAGGGCTTCAGCCGCATCAGCGCGGTCGCCTACGCCGAGGAGGAGGCCTTCCGGCGCACCCTCGTGTCGGGCACCACGATCCTCGACACCGCGGTGGCCCAGGCGAAGAAGGCGGCCGCGTCCGCCGGAAGCAACGGCGGTGCTCCTGTGCTCTCGGGAGAGCGCGCCTTCGAGCTGCACGACACCTTCGGCTTCCCCATCGACCTCACCCTGGAGATGGCCGCCGAGCAGGGCGTCTCGGTGGACGCCGAGGGCTTCCGCCGTCTCATGACCGAGCAGCGCACCCGCGCCCGCGAGGACGCCCGCGCCAAGCGCGCTGGTCGGACGGACACCGCGGGCTACCGCCAGGTCGCTGACGACCTGGGCCGGGATGTGGACTTCCTCGGTTACGAGGTGCTCTCCGCGGAGGGCCGTGTGGCGGGTCTGCTGCGCGACGGCGTCAGTGTTCCGGTGGCACTGGCCGGCGACGACGTCGAGCTCGTCCTCGACAGGACACCCTTCTACGCCGAGAGCGGCGGCCAGCTGGCCGACCACGGCCGCCTGACCGTGAACGGCCCCGCGGGCGTGCGCGCGGTCATCGACGTCACCGACGTCCAGCGGCCTATCCCCGGCCTCAACGTCCACCACGCCACCGTGGTGTCCGGCGAGGTGGCCGTCGGTGACCCGGTGGAGGCCGTCGTCGACGCCTCCCGCCGCTTGGCCATCGCCCGTGCCCACACCGCGACGCACCTCGTGCACCAGGGCCTGCGCGACTCCCTCGGCCCGGACGGCACCCGCCAGGCCGGCTCCGAGAACGCCCCGGGCCGCCTGCGGTTCGACTACACGGCCCTGGCCGCGCCGTCCGCGGCCCAGCTGGCCGACGTCGAGGCCGAGGTCAACACCTTCCTCGCCGACGACCTGCCCGTCACCACCACCGTCACCGATCCGGACTCCGCCCGCCGCGCCGGCGCCCTGGCGTTCTTCGGCGACAAGTACGGCGACCGCGTCCGCATGGTGGGCATCGGCGAGTGGTCGAAGGAGCTGTGCGGTGGCACGCACGTGCAGCGCACCGGCCAGCTCGGCGTCGTCGCGCTGCTGGGGGAGCAGTCCATCGGCTCCGGTACCCGCCGCGTGGAGGCTCTCGTCGGCCCCGACGCGCACGCCCACCTGGCGCGTGAGTCCGCCCTGGTCAGCCAGCTGACGGGGCTGCTCAAGGTGCGCTCCGAGGAGCTGCCCGACCGCATCGCCGCCCTCCTCGACCAGCTCAAGGAGGCCGACAAGACCATCGCGGCTGCCCGCGCCAAGGAGGTGCTCGCCGGGGCCGGTGCGCTGGCGGCGGGCGCCGAGGTGCTGCCCGGTGCCGCGCAGGTGCGCCTCGTCGCCACGAGCGCTGGCGAGGTCGCCTCCGCCGACGACCTGCGCACCCTCGCGCTCGACGTCCGCGGTCGCCTCGGCGAGTCCGCTTCCGTCGTCGCCGTCGGGGGGGTCGCCAAGGGCCGGCCCGTCGTTGTCATCGCCACCAGCCCCGCGGCCCGCGCCGCGGGCCTCAAGGCCGGTGCGCTCGTGCGCGTCGCCGCGACCACTCTCGGTGGCGGTGGGGGCGGCAAGGACGACGTCGCGCAGGGCGGCGGCACCGACGCGTCGGCGCTGCCCGCCGCACTCGACGCCGTGCGCTCCGCGGTGGCTTCCACCGTCGGCGCTGCCGTCTCCTGAGGCGTCGCAGAGCTGTGAGGAGCCGGTGAGACGGGGCGTCCGGCTCGGCGTGGACGTCGGGTCGGTGCGCGTCGGACTCGCCGCGAGCGACCCGAGCGGCTTCATCGCAACACCCGTCGAGACGCTCAAGCGTGACCGTGCGCAGGGCTCTGACCTGCGACGCATTGTCACCGAGGTCGCTGAACGGGACGTCGTCGAGATCATCGTCGGGTTGCCCGTGTCACTGTCGGGGCGCGAAGGTCCCGCGGCGGCGGCTGTGCGTGACTACGCTGCTGAACTGGCAGGCAGAGTCGTGCCGGTGCCGGTGCGACTCGTGGACGAGCGGTTGAGCACCGTCAGCGCCCACCAGGCGTTGACGGCCTCCGGGCGGTCGGGCCGGCGCCACCGCGAGGTGGTCGACCAGGTCGCGGCAGTGCTCATCCTGCAGACGGCCCTTGACGCGGAGCGCGCCACGGGTCGGCCGCCGGGGTCGACCGTCGACCCCGGGCCCGCGCCGGGCTGACGCCGCGGCACGGGGGGAAGGGGCGAGGCGCGTCGATGGCTGGCTTGTCGCTGGAAGACCTGCCGGGGACCCCGGAGTCCCGCTCGTCCTCCCGGGACGGCGCGGGTCGGGGTCCAGGGCCTTCGCAGCGCAGAGCCGGACGCGGTGACCGTGACGGCCGTCGCCGTCGTCGTCAGCGCATCACCCTCGTGGTGCTGGCCGTGTGCGCCGTCCTCTTCGGAGCCTCCGTCGTGCTGGTGGGTGGGCAGCTCAAGGAGATCGTCGCGAGCGTCACCGACAGCGGCGACTACTCCGGCGACGGCAGCGGCTCGGTGACCGTGCAGATCCCCGATGGCGCGTCCGGCCGGACGATCGGCTCGGTGCTGGCGAAGGCCGGCGTGGTGAAGACGCCAGGGGCGTTCGTCTCCGCGGCCGCGGAGAACCCTCAGGCGGCGTCGATCCAGCCCGGCACCTACGAGCTGCGCCAGGAGATGTCCGCGGCCTCCGCGATCTCCCTGCTGCTCGATCCGGCCGCGCGCTCCTCCTGGAAGGTGCAGGTGCCCGAGGGCTACACCGCCGCCCAGATCTACCAGCGCCTGTCCGAGGCCACAGCCCTGCCGGTCTCCGATTACGAGGCGGCCGCCAAGGACCCCCAGCTCGGGTTGCCTGCCGACGCGCAGGGTGCCGTCGAGGGCTACCTGTTCCCCGCCACGTACACGTTCGACCCCGGGACCTCGGCGCTCCAGCAGCTGCAGGCCATGGTGCAGCGCACCGAGAAGGCGATGAACGACGTCGGTTTCCCCGCCGACCCCGCCGAGCGCCACCGCCTCATGACCGAGGCGAGCCTGGTGCAGAAGGAGGGCGCCAACGCCGAGGACATGGCCAAGGTCGCCCGGGTCATCGAGAACCGCGTCACCGCGGGCAAGCCGCTGCAGTTCGACACCACCGTTAACTACGCCACCGGTAAGACCGGTCTGACGACGACGCCCGAAGACCGCCAGAACCCGTCGCCGTACAACACGTACCTGCACCCGGGTCTGCCGCCGGGGCCCATCGCCTCACCCGGTGAGGACGCCATGCGCGCCGCGCTGAACCCGACGCCGGGTGATTGGCAGTTCTTCGTCGTCGTCAACCCCACGACGGGTGAGACGAAGTTCGCCGCGACCTACGCCGAGCACCAGCAGAACGTGGCCGAGTTCCAGGCCTGGCTGCGCGCCAACCCGCAGCAGCAGGGCTGATCGTGAAGGCTGCCGTCTGGGGCTCACCGATTGCCCACTCCCTGTCGCCCGCCCTGCACCGGGCTGCCTACTCGGCGCTCGGGCTGGACTGGACGTACGACCGTCGCGAGGTTGACACGGCGGCGCTGCCCGCGGCCTTCGCCGAGCTCGACGCCGGCTGGGCGGGCGTCTCCCTCACCATGCCGCTCAAGCAGGCGGTGATCCCGCTGCTGGCCAGTGCGTCCGACCTGGCGCTGGCGGTGGGCTCCGTCAACACCCTGGTGCCCGTCGAGAAGCCCGTCTCCGGATCCATGCCTGACAGCCCCGTCGCGTGGCGGGGCGTGAACACCGACGTGCACGGCATCATCGCGGCGCTCGCCGAGGTGGGCCTGGACCGGGCGACGACGGCGGTGGTGCTCGGCGGCGGCGCGACGGCCGCCTCCGCCGTGGCAGCGCTCGCGAAGCTGGGCGTCACCGAGCCCGTCGTCGTCGTGCGCTCCGTGGAGCGCGCGTGGCCCCTGCTGGAGGTCGGCGAGCGGCTCGGGGTGCGGGTGGCGCTCCGTCCCTGGGGCGATCCCCTCGAGGTGGCCCGCGTACTGGCGGGGTGCGACGCGGCGGTCTCGACAGCGCCCGCCGGTGCCGCGGACGCCGTCGCCGGAGCCCTCTCCCGTGCCCTGGGCGGCCGACCGCCGGCGGGAGCTCTGCTCGACGTCGTCTATGCCCCCTGGCCGACCGCGCTGGCGCAGGCCTGGGCGGCGACCGGGGGAGACGCCGTGGGCGGGTTCTCCATGCTCGTCCACCAGGCGGAGCGGCAGGTGCAGCTCATGACGGGACGCTCCGCGCCGCTCGAGGTGATGCGGGCCGCCGGAGAGGCGGCGATGGCCGTGGTCGACGCGCGCACGGACCAGCTCGTCACCCGCTGACCCGCCCTGCCCGTTGACCTGCACTGCCCGCTGACACGCCGATCCGCTGAGCCGGCCGGGCGGCACTGTCCTCCGGACGGCCCACCATCCGAGCGCGCCGGGTCAACCGCCGGCGCCGACCTGTCGACGTTCCTGCCGTCGCTGCTGACGGTGCGGGCGACGTTGACGGCGGCTGACGGCTGCCGGCCGGAGGTGTGGATGCTGCACGCAGACGGGACCCGGGGTGCGCGCGGGCGCGAGGTGCCCGTGCTCGACCTGTCGGTCACCCCCGTCGATCCGGCGGCCGTGCTGCGCCTGCCCGTCGCCCTGTGCCGCCGGCACGCCGTGCTGCCCATCGCTCTGGCCGGCGGGCGTCTGCTCGTGGTCATGGCCGACCCCGGCGACGTCGTCGCCCTCGACGACGTGCGGGCCCTCGCCGGTGCCGAGGTGCAGGTGGCGCAGGCCCTGCGGGCCGACGTCCTGGCTGCCATCGACAGGCACTGCCGCGACGACGCCGACCTCGACCTGCTCACCGACCAGGTCGCCGCGCAGACCTCCGCTGCCCAGGCCCCGGGCGGACGTGGGGCGGAGTCGCTGTTCGAGGGTGATGCGGCCAGCGAGTCTCCCGTGGTGCGCTTCGTCGACTCGATGGTGGCGCGCGCGGTGGCCGACCGTGCCAGCGACGTGCACATCGACCCGGGGGAGGACCGCACGCGCGTCCGCTACCGCATCGACGGGGTGCTGCACGACGTGCTGGAGCTGTCGCCGTCGGTGCACGCAAGCCTGGTCTCGCGGCTCAAGGTCATGGCCGACCTGGACATCGCCGACCGTCGCGTCCCACAGGATGGCCGCCTTACGGTGATGGCCGGTGGGCGGGAGGTCGGGCTGCGCCTGGCGACCCTGCCGACGGTGTGGGGCGAGAAGCTCGTCCTGCGCGTGCTCGACGAGTCGACGGTGCGCCTGGACCTGGCCCAGTTGGCGTTCGGTGACGCGAACCGGCGCCGCTACGAGGCGGCCTACCGCCGTCCCTACGGGATGGTGCTGGTCACGGGCCCGACGGGCTCCGGCAAGTCGACCACGCTGTACGCGACGCTCAACGCCGTCAGCCGCCCGGAGCTCAACGTCATCACCGTCGAGGACCCGGTGGAGTACCGCCTCCCGGGCCTCAACCAGGTGCAGATCAACCCGCGCACGGGCATGACGTTCGCCAGGGCGCTCCGATCGATCCTGCGTTCCGACCCCGACGTCGTCCTGCTCGGGGAGATCCGCGACGCCGAGACCGCGACGATCGCCGTCGAGGCCTCGCTCACGGGTCACCTCGTGCTGTCGACGTTGCACACCAACGACGCGCCCTCGGCGGTGACCCGCCTGGTGGAGATGGGCGTGGAGCCCTACCTCGTGGGCTCGGCGCTGGCGTGTGTGGTGGCGCAGCGGTTGGCGCGCCGTCTGTGCGACCGGTGCAAGGAGCCCTACCGCGCCGCCGGTGAGGAGGTCTGGGGCAGCGGCCTGCCGTGGCCGCACCTGCCCGAGGGGGAGCCCGTGGTGCTCCACCGCCCGGTGGGGTGCGCCGCGTGTGCCCGCACCGGGTACCGCGGGCGGCTGGCCCTGCACGAGGTAATGGCCGTGGACGAGGACGTCGAGCGCCTCGCCGTGCAGCGTGCGCCGAGCGGTCAGATCGGCGCGCTGGCGCGGGAGCGGGGCATGGTGCCGCTGCTGCAGGACGGGCTCGCCAAGGTGCTCGACGGCCACACAACGGTGGGGGAGGTGCTCCGTGTCGCCGTCTGAGTTGCACGCTGGGCTGCCGGCGCCTTCGCGCGAGGAGCTGTTCGCCGCTGTCGGTCACCTCGGTGCTCGCCGTCCGGTCGCGGCCCGCGTCGTGGCCCTCGCGGCCGACCCGTCCGTGGGCGCGCGGGAGCTGGCGCACGTGCTGGGCGCCGACGTCGCGCTGGCCGCCCGCGTCGTCGCCCTCGCCAACAGCGCCGCGTACGGGCTGTCCGGGCGGGTCCGCACGGTCGCCTTCGCCGTGACGACCGTCGGTGCCGACACCGTGCGCGCGTTCGCCGCTGCCGCGGCCGCCGGCCTGGAGGGCGGTGAGGGCGTACCCGAGGCGTTCTGGTCGCGCTGCCGGCTGACCGCCACGGCCAGCGGGGAACTGTCCGGCACGTTCGGGCTGCCCGGGGGCGAGGCGTTCTGCCTGGGCCTGCTGTCAGCGCTCGGCCAGGCGGTGCTGTGGCAGACGGACGCTGCAAGTTATGCGGCCCTTCTCGACGACGACGACGTGCGCCGCGGCGGCCGTGCTGCTCTCGCGCGCGCCGAGCTCGCGCGGTACGGCGTTCGGCACAGCGAGCTGTCCGCGGAGGCCGTCGACTCCTTCGGCTTCCCCCCGGAGCTGGGGGAGGCGCTGCGCCAGCTCGACGCCGAGGACGCCGTCGACGTCGTCGACCCCATCGATGCCGTCCACGATGCGGCGCACCCCAGCGACACCCAGCCACTGACGCCGTGGCTGGCCTGCCTGCGCACCGCCGTCGAGGTCGCCGACCGTCTCGCCGCGCTGCCGGACGAGCAGGACCCGCGTCAGGACCTCGCCGTCCTGTCCGGGGGAGCTGTGACGGAGGACGACGCGGAAGCCCTCCGGGTCCGCGTCACCGCGGCGCTGGCCGAGTCCACCTGGTAGAGCGCGCCCTATCACTCAAGCGGGTGCGTGCACCTGCCGAAGGCCACCTGGAGAGGGCGCGAGGCCCTCGTGCCGGCGTGCACCTCGGGAGGACCAGCGGTGAGCAGCTACGGGACGGGTGACCACGAGGGGCCGCTGCTGGCGCCCCCGGGAGCGCGCCCTGCGTCGGTCCCGGCGCAGGCGTCGCCTCCGACGGTGCCCGGCGCCCCGCCCGCTCCGACGGCTCCGCTGCCGCCCATGGGCGCGCGCCCGGGGGTCGGCGCGGGGGCTGCGCCGGACGAGGAGATGGTCGACGTCCCTGCGGTGCTGCGGGCCCTGGCCGCTCGCGGTGCCTCCGACCTGCACCTCACGGTCGGCGCTCCGCCGATGGCCCGCGTGCACGGTGAGTTGGAGCCCCTGGAGGGCTTCCCCGTGCTCAAGCCGGAGCCACTGAAGCGCTCGCTGTTCGCCGTCCTGACCCTCAAGCAGCGGCAGCGGTTCGAGGAGGAGATGGAGCTCGACTTCGCCCTGCCGGTGCCGGGCTACGGCCGTTTCCGCGTCAACCTGTACCGCCAGCGGGAGTCGGTCGGGGCAGTGTTCCGCGTCATTCCCACCGAGGTGAAGTCGCTGGAGTCGCTCGGCATGCCGCCGGTGCTGTCGAGCTTCGCGAACCTGCCGAGGGGGCTCGTGCTCGTCACCGGTCCGACGGGTTCGGGCAAGTCGACGACGCTCGCCGCGATCATCGACCAGGCCAACCGCACCCGCGCCGACCACATCATGACCGTCGAAGACCCCATCGAGTTCCTCCACAAGCACCAGCGCGCGATCGTCAACCAGCGCGAGGTGGGGGAGGACACCCGCTCGTTCGCGGCGGCGCTCAAGCACGTGCTGCGGCAGGACCCGGACATCATCCTCGTCGGTGAGCTCCGGGACCTGGAGACGATCTCCGTGGCGCTGACCGCCGCCGAGACCGGTCACCTCGTGTTCGCGACCTTGCACACGCAGGACGCCGCCCAGACCATCGACAGGATCATCGACGTCTTCCCCTCCGACCAGCACGCGCAGATCCGCACGCAGCTGGCCGGTGCGCTGCAGGGCGTCGTCTGCCAGACGCTGTGCAAGACGGCGGACGGCCGCGGCCGCGCTGCTGCCACCGAGGTGCTCGTGGCCACCCCCGCGATCCGCAACCTCATCCGCGAGGGCAAGACCCACCAGATCTACTCGATGATGCAGGCCGGGGCCCAGCAGGGCATGCACTCCCTGGACCAGCACCTCGCCAACCTCGTCCGCACCGGTCGCGTGACGTACGCGGAGGCGCGCTCGCGCTGCCACCACCCCGAGGACTTCGAGCGCCTCGCAGGGAGGGCCTGACCATGGCCGCACCCACCAAGAGCCTCGCCAAGGCCCCGACCAAGGCCAGGCCTGCGGCCAAGACCGTCGGCAAGGCCGCCACCAAGGGGCCCAGCTCCGTCTCGTCCGGGCAGTCGGGCACCGGCACGCAGTCGTTCGAGTACGTCGTCCGCGACGCCTCCGGCCGCAAGAAGGTCGGGAAGATGGAGGCGCGCAGCGAGGCGGCGCTGATCGCCAAGCTGCGCGCGTCGGGCCAGGCGCCGCTGTCCGTGAAGCTGGCGGGTCAAGGTCTGCAGCGGGAGATCACGCTGCCGTTCGGCAACAGTGTCAAGACCACCGACCTCGCCATCATGGCGCGGCAGTTCGCCACGATGGTGAGTTCGGGGCTGCCCCTGATGCGGGCGCTGAGCATCCTGGCGGACCAGACCGAGAACAAGGCGCTGGCCAAGGTCCTCGCTGAGGTCCGCACCGCTGTCGAGGAGGGTGGTTCGCTCTCCTCGGCTCTGGCTCGGTACCCGCGCGTCTTCCCGCCGCTCATGGTGAACATGACGCGCGCGGGTGAGGCGGGAGGTTTCCTCGATCAGTCGCTGCGACAGATCGCCGAGAACTTCGAGGCCGAGGCCAAGCTCAAGGCCAAGGTGCGCAGCGCCATGACCTACCCCGTGGTGGTCTTCTGCATCGCCATCCTCGCGGTGCTGGCGATGCTCATCTTCATCGTGCCCGTCTTCGCGACGATGTTCTCGCAGCTGGGTGCCCCGCTGCCGGGGCCGACGCAGCTGCTGGTGACGCTCTCGCACGGACTGCGGCTGTTCGGTCCTGTGCTGCTCGTGCTGGCCGTGGTGGGTGCTGTGGTCTGGGGGCGCGTCAAGCACCGCGACGACGTGCGCAACGTCGTCGACCCGATCAAGCTCAAGGTGCCCGTGTTCGGCAAGCTGACGGCCAAGATCGCCATCAGTCGCATGGCCCGCAACCTCGGCACGATGGTTCGCTCCGGTGTGCCGGTCATCCACGCTCTCGAGATCGTCGCGGGCACCACGGGCAACGTCGTCGTGTCCAAGGCTCTGCACGACTGCCAGGACAGTGTCCGCAACGGCGGCTCCCTCACCGGACCGCTCCTGGGGCACTCGGTGATCCCGCCGATGGTGGCGCAGATGATGGCCGTCGGTGAGGACACCGGCGCGCTCGACGCCATGCTCGAGAAGATCAGCGAATTCTACGACGAGCAGGTGGAAGCCACCACCGATGCGCTCACGTCGCTGATTGAGCCGCTCATGATCACCGGCCTCGGTGCCGTGGTCGGCGGCATGATCGTTGCTCTCTATATGCCGATCTTCTCGGTGTTCAACGTCATCCAGTGACGTGTGGAGTCTTCCGGGTGCCCGGGTCGCTGCGGCGGTCCGGGCACTCGTCCGTTCAGGGGAGGACCAGACGGGTGACCGGCGCCGCAGGGGGTCAAGCGAGGCATCCAAGGGTCGATGACTAGGTGGTGAAGCCTCCGGACTACGGGGGCTCCGATGATCGACAGAAGGGGAGCACCGTGCTCGCTCGGATCCGCAAGTCCACGGAGGAGAAGGACGCCGGCTTCACGCTCGTCGAGCTCCTCGTCGTCATGATCATCATCGGCATCCTGGCCGCGATCGCGGTGCCGGTCTTCCTGAACCAGCGCAAGAAGGCCGTCGACACCTCTATCAAGTCGGACATCACCGCCGTGGCGCAGGAGATGCAGACCGCCTACGTTGACGCGCAGACCTACTCGGGCACGGCATCCTTCCAGGACTCCAGCGCGGTCGTTCCTGACGTGAAGACCTCCGGCGGCAACGTCATCAAGGTGAAGCTCAACGCCGCGCCGGCCACCGCCACCGCGTTCTGCGTCATCGGCTACAACACCAAGGGCACGGCGATCTCTGACAGCGTGGTGTTCCAGTACGACAGCGCAACCGGCGGGCTTAAGGCCGGCGCCGCCGGGGCTCGCGAGGGCACCTGCGCCTGATCCGCCCAGCCTCAGAAGGGCCCGGACTCGACTCGAGTCCGGGCCCTTCGTGCGTTTGGTGCGCGTTCCGTGACCAGCCCTCAAGGCCCTGCCGAGACTGCCGATGGAGAGGACACCATGGACGTCTTCCGCAGGCAGCGCGCCGCGCAGCGCGAGCCCCGCCCCGAACGCGAGGCCGGGTTCACGCTGATCGAGGTCGTCGTTGCCCTCGTGCTCCTGGTGATCGTCGCCACCGCTGCCCTGCGCTTCAGCATGAGCGGCATCAGCAACACCGCTGCGCTCCAGCAGCGGCAGGGAGCCGTGGCCGTCGCGAACCAGGCGATGGAGCAGGTCCGCGCCGTCGTGCCCAATGCCGTGGTCCAGACCGACGGGAAGCTTCTGCCCACGGGGCTCGCCGCCGGTCGCAACGCTGTGGACGTCGCCGAGCAGTGGAGTAGCGCGGGCCTGCCCAACCTGTCGCAGACCTGGCAGGCGTCAGACCCCGCTGCGACGACGCGGGGCAGTTCCGCTGCTGTGCTTCCCCTCAGCTCGACGCCGAGGGTCGGCAAGACCGATTACGCCGTGAAGACCTTCATCGGCCTGTGCGACCGAGCCAGCTCCTCGACGAGCGCGGCGAACACGCCGTGCCAGGGCGTCGGGACGATGCCGACCTCGCCGGCCACCGGGTACGTGCGGATGGTGCGCGCGTTCGTCCAGGTCACCTGGACGCCGGTGGCTGCCTCGGCGTGCGCCACGGCCACCTGCTCTTACGTCGTCACCACGCTCATCGACCCCAACGCGGACCTGACCTGGAACGTCAACGACCCGGCGGTCGCGGTGAACGACAATCCTCTCGCGGGGACCAAGGGGAACACACAAATCATCGATGTGTTGGGCAACGACACGGGAGCGTCTCCCAAGGGCAACGACATCACCACTATGCAGACCCCGGGGCACAGCAATCCCACCCTTACAGCAAACGATGCTGCGGGCACTGTCACGTTCCAACCCAACCCGGGTTGGACGGGCACATACACCTTCCAGTACAAGTTCACGACCTCTAGCGGTGTTGTCTCGAACGTGGCGACGGTCACCGTCACGGTGAAGCCGTGATGGCCGAACGTTGGCGCCAGCGGCCCGTGACGGCTGGTCAGGCGAGCCGCGCGCTCCATAGGGAGCCACAGGGCGAGTCGGGGGCAACGCTCGTCGAGCTCGTTGTGGCCATGAGCCTGTTCGCGACCGTCCTCGCCGTGGTCATGACGGGGATCATGGGCATCTCACGCAGCACCGTGCGGGTCCAAGGCGCGGCCAGTTCCCAGACTGACGTCTGGGAGGTCTTCACCACCCTCGACCAGCAGGTGCGCTACGCCGACGCCATAAACCTGCCCGGCACGGTGGGGGACACGTCGTGGGTGGAGTACCGCGGCATCACTGCGGGCGGCGGCGAGCGCTGCTACCAGTGGCGCTACGTCTCGTCGACCGGCGTGCTGCAGACCCGCAGCTGGCTGGAGAGCGGCTCGCCGAGCGCGGGGAGCTGGAGCACCGTGCTGACCACGGCCCTCAGGAGTTCCACCGCCTCGCCGTTCACGACGCTGGCACCGACAGCGGCCCTGCCGCATCAGCAGCTCAAGGTCAACCTCGCGGTGACCGCCCGTGGCGACGGCGCCTCAGCCCTTTCCGCAGCCTTCGTCGCGCGGAACACCTCGTTGGCCTCTCCGGGGTACCAGAGCAGCACCGACAAGCCGGTTTGCAACCCGACGGCCAACCGCTCGTGATGGCCCGACGCCGCATCGTCCGTAGCGGGGGAGCCATCTCGGCCGTTGTCCCGTCTCCGAATCGCCCTGGAGCAGCATCGTGAAGCGTCTGGTAGACCCCCTGCGCCATCGTCTGCGCCGTCACATCGACGGTGAGGGCGAGCATGGTTCGGACGAGGGCGCGGCCCTGCTGCTCGTCATCATGCTCATGCTGGTCGTGGCGAGCCTCGGGGTCATCATCTCGATGTCGGTCATCCAGCAGACCGCCCCTGCAATGTTCATGCAGAAGCGCGCCTCGACGGTTTCGGCGGCAGAAGCGGGTCTTGATGCTGCGCTGAGCCAGATCCGCACGGCGGCGGGCTCGCCGGATGTGACCGGCAAGATCTACGGCTCGCCGACCAAGCTGCCCTGCGAGGTCTCCGGTGCGGTGAGTAACGCTTCACCGACGCTGTCGTACTACGTCGCCATCACCTACTGGACCGGCGATCCCACCTCGTCCAGCAGCACACGAATTGACTGTCCCGTGGCTTCGGGCAGCGGCAACACGCCCAAGATCGCCGTCCTCGCGTCGAAGGGATTGAGCGACGGCGTTCCTGGGCCAGCGACGTCGGCGGGTGACCGGCAGCTCAAGGCGACCTACGCCTTCAAGCTCACCAACGAAAACCGCCTAGGCGGCCTGATGATGCCTGTCGGTCAGGGCTGGTGCATCACGGCGAGCGGCTTCACCGAAGGAAGCACCCTGACCTACACCCCGATCGCTCAGTGCAGCGCGACCGAGCCCTCCCAGCTCTTCCAGTGGGACACGGACTACCGCATCCGCCTGAGCAGCACCACGGTCAAGGGATCCACCGCGCTCTGCCTGACGGGAGCGGTGGAGCAGACGGTGACGGTGACACTGCGCAAGTGCGACGCGAGCCGTGTCGACCAGCTGTACAGCTACAAGGACGGCACCGTCCTGTGGGGCCAGAAGGCCGACAACACTCGCGATGAAGGCCACTGCTTAATAGCCGACACCACCGACAACAACGCCCTCGCGGGCAAGCTGCTGAAGTATGGAACAAACTGCTGGGGCACTGGCGATGCCTGGGGTGCTTGGGCCCCCGCAGCGGCTTTCGGGGCCGGCGCAGCAGGCAAGGCGACCAACCAGATCGTTAACTACGCGCAGTTCGGCCGCTGCTTCGACATCGCCTATCTGTCGATGGGGTACCGGTACGAGTTCCTCTATCCGTGCAAGCAGGACCCGAGTGGCAGAACAGGCGTTGCCTGGAATCAAGCCATCACCTACCAGGAAAACGCAACCGACCAGGTGACGGCGCTGGACGGCAATAGCTCTTCGTCCACATACAACCAGACGATGTGCCTGACCACGGTGCCCTCGAACCAGAGCCAGCCCGCCAAGCCCTACTTCGACAGGTGCGCTCCCAAGGGGACAGACCCCACCCAGCTCTGGAAGCGCACCGGTGAAGTGCCCGGGAACTACGGCGCGAGCTACACCTTCATCGACACCTACGGACGGTGCATGGGATACGGCCCGTTGGACGAACCCAACAGGCTTGGCAACGTCATCGTGGTCGAGCCGTGCAGCGGCACGTCCGCGCAGAAGTGGAACGCCCCACCGGACGCCAGCCAGGCCAGCGTGAGCAGCGTTCACGAGGTCGTTCGTGGCTCCTGAGCCGCTGCTCGTCACCAGCGCAGCGCTCCTGGGCCTGCTCGTCGGGTCGTTCCTCAACGTCGTCGTCCACCGGGTGCCCCGCGGCCAGTCCGTGGCGTTCCCGCCCAGCGCGTGCCCGGTCTGCGACCACCGGGTGCGTGCCCGCGACAACGTCCCGGTGCTCAGCTGGTTGCTGCTGCGCGGGCGGTGCCGTGACTGCCGCGCTCGCATCAGCGCGCGGTACCCGCTGGTCGAGGCGGGCACGGCGGTCGCGTTCGCGGTGGTCACCGCGGTGGTCGGGCTCGACTGGTCGCTGCCGGCCTGGCTGTACCTGACGGCGATCTCGGTGGCGCTGGCGCTCATCGACCTCGACGTACACCGCCTCCCGGACGCCATCGTGCTGCCGTCCTACCCGGTCTCGGCGGTGCTGCTCACCGTGGCGGCCCTCGCGGACCACCGTCCGTCGGCGCTGCTCGGCGCGCTGCTCGGCGCCGTCGTCCTCGGAGGGATCTACCTGGCGCTGCACCTGGCCAGGCCCGACGGGATGGGCCTGGGAGACGTCAAGCTCGCCGGGTTGCTGGGCCTGCATCTGGGGTGGCTCGGGTGGGGTGAGCTCGCCGTCGGCGGCTTCCTCGCGTTCCTCCTCGGGGGGCTCGTGGCGCTGCCGATGGTGCTGGCCGGCCGCGCGGGACGGAGCACCGCTCTTCCTTTCGGCCCGTTCATGCTCGCCGGCGCCTTCGCCGCGCTCCTGGCCGGAGACGCCCTCGTGGGGGCGTACCTGGACCTCGCCGGGCTCTGAGCCCCCGCGCCACGGGCCTCGGTGACGCCCCAGTAGCCCCGGCGAACGGCTGAACCGTCCTCCGAACGGCTCAGACCTCGCTCTACCCGTCCGATGAGCACCACGAGACCCCTGCGGGGGCACCGCAGTGTGGTGACGGAAGGGGAGTCGTGAGAGCCAAGGGCATCGGCCTGGACATCGGCAGCGCGGCCCTGCGCGCGGCCGAGCTGTCCTTCGGATCCGGCGGAGCAGTGCTGCGCCGCGAGGCGCAGGTCGAGCTGCCGGAGGGCGCCGTCGTCGACGGGGTGGTTCAGGACGCCGCCGCCGTCACCGCTGCCGTCAAGCAGCTGTGGAAGACCGGCCGCTTCTCCAGCCGCACGGTCCAGCTCGGAATGGCCAACCGCCGCGTCATGGTCCGCCAGATCGACCTGCCCGACCTCCCCGAGGCCGACCTTGCCCAGGCGCTGCCTTTCCAGGTGGCCGACGTCCTCTCCATCCCCGTCGACGAGGCCGTGCTCGACTTCCACCTGCTGGAGCGCCTGAACTCGCCGTCCGGCGCGGTGGTGCAGCGTGGTCTGCTCGTCGCCGCTCCCCGCGAGGACGTGCTGCGCAACGTGCACGCCGTCGAAGCCGCGGGCCTGCGCGTCGGCTCGGTCGACCTCGTGCCGTTCGCCGTGATGCGCGCCGTCGGCAGTCGCTGGCACGAGCAGGGCCCCACGGAGATGGTGGTCGACATCGGCGGCCGCATCACGACGCTCACCATCCACACCGGTGGCGTGCCCCACCTCGTGCGCATCCTGCAGGCGGGTGGCAGCGACATCACGGCCGCCCTGGCCCGCGCCGAGGGCACCACCGAGGAGGAAGCCGAGCTCCGCAAGCTCAGCGCCGGCCTCGACGACACCGATGCCATCGGGAACGAGCAGGTCATCGCGGCCGGCCTCGGCCAGCTCATGGACGAGGTCCGCAGCTCCCTCGACTACCACGCCAGCACCAACTCCCGCTTCCCCGTGACCTCCGTGGTGCTCACCGGCGGCGGCAGCCAGTTCCCTGGAACCGCGGACTACCTCGAGGCCGTGGTCGACCTCCCCGTGCGCTTCGGCAGCACGGTCCGCTTCCGTTCGGGAGAGGGCGCTCAGGACGACGACGTCGCCGGCTCCGGCGACGACCCCTCCGTCGTTGCCATCGGCCTCGCGCTGGCGGTGGCCTCGTGACCGCCCCCACCGAGGTGCTGCCCCTGGCCGACGACACCGTCGAGCTCCCCGAGCAGGGCTTCACCGGCCCGGGTATGCGCCCGGCGCGGGTCAACCTGCTGCCGCAGGAGGTCCTGGCGGCGCGGAGCCTGCTGCGCACGCAGCGCGCTCTCGGGGGCGGACTCGCCGCCGTCTTCGTCGTCCTCGGGTGCGTCTACGCCGGTGCCCTTCTCGACGGACGGGACGCCGCCGACCGCCTGGCGGCCGAGCAGGCACGCACCACCAGCCTGCAGCAGCAGCAGGCGCAGTTCGCTGACGTCACGGCCACCCAGAACGAGACCAAGCGCCTGCAGGGCGTGCAGTCGCAGGTCATGGCCGGCGACGTGAGGTGGAGCAACCTGCTCACCGCGGTCAACGGCTCTGCTCCCGCGGGTGTGTGGCTGACCGACATCTCGCTGACCCTCGCCGACACCGCCACCGCTGACGGCAGCGCCGCAGCCGGTGCGGATCCCCTCGCGGAACCGGCCATCGCCACCATCAGCGTCAACGGCTACGCCACCTCCCAGGACGGCGTCGCGGCGTGGCTGGACGGCCTGACGGCCCTGCCGGGCCTCGCCGACGCCCGCTACAGCACGGCGCAGCAGACAACCCTCGGCAGCACCCCCGTCGTCTCGTTCTCCTCGACGGTCGGCGTGACGCCGGACGCGCTGTCCCACCGCTTCGAGAAGGAGGCTGGCTGACGTGCTGGCCAACACCCCCCGCACCTGGGTCGCCGGCACCTCGCTGCTGGCCGTCCTGCTCGTGGCCGCCGCGTGGTTGCTGCTCATCAGCCCCCAGCGGGACCAGGTCGCTGACCTGAACGCCCAGCAGCAGTCGGTGGTGAACACCAACGTCCTGGAGGCGCAGAAGCTCAAGGTCCTCGTCGAGCAGAGCGCGCAGCTCCCGGCGAGCAAGGCGGAGCTCGCATCGCTGCGCCAGGCCCTGCCCGCAACGCTGGACCTCTCGCCCTTCAGCCGCCAGATCGACGCTGCCGCTACCGCGGCCGGCGTCGCCCTGGTGTCCGTGACGCCGGCTGCCCCGGCGCAGCGCCCTGCCGCGGCCGCCGTCCCCGCCACGGCCGCATCCACCGCGACCGAGCCCACGGCGGGTGCGTCAGAGCAGACCGCACCGACCACGTCGAGCGCCGCCGTGGCAGGTCTCGCCGACGTGGTGCAGATGCCCGTCACAGTGCAGGTGGTCGGATCCTTCGCCGAGGTCCAGGCCTTCCTCGACCAGGTGCAGGACCTGTCTCGCTCGGTGCTCGTGACCACCATCTCCGCCACCGTCGAGCAGGCAGCGCCGGCCTCACCCGGTAAGCCCGCCACCCAGGCCGGTGACCTCTCGACGACCATCGGGATGACGGCGTTCGTGCTGCCGTCGTCCCAGGCCCCCACCGCCTCGGCGATCCCCTCGCCGTCGCCCGCCCCCGCTACGACGGCCTGAGGAGGGCCCCATGTCTGAATCCCCCTTCGGCTCGCCGTTCGGATCGCCCTTCGGCGGTGGGACCGGCGGAGATTCCGCGCAGTCCCAGCCGGCGTCGCCGTTCGCGGTGCCGCCCGCGCAGAGCAGTGGCGCACGCGTTCCGGCGCCCGCCGCGCCCGCAGCCGCTCCTGCGGCGACGGAGGCCCCGCTGATCGGACGCGTCCGCACCTGGGCCACCCAGAAGCGCACCCCACTGCTCGTCGGAGGCCTGGCCACCGTCGCCGGGGCCGTCGCCGGAGCGGTGCTCCTCGGGAGCACCCCCGGTACCGAGCTCGTCGCCCCCGCCTCGCAGGCTGTGGCCGGTTCGGCTCCCGGAGCCACCAGCACGCCGAGCTCCGGGGCCACCTCGGCACCCGGCGCGGGGATCAGCGTGGCCGCGCGCAATGCGTTCGTCCCGCTTGTCGACGGCGGCGCACTGACGTCGGCCGCCACCTCGACGATGTCTCCGTCGACCAGCGCCACCTCCGGCTCTTCCGGCTCCTGGGAGTTCGGCAGCACCAACCCTGGCAGCGGCTCGGGGTCGGTTTCCGGATGGCCCTCCACTGACCAGTCGGCGGGATACGCCCCGACGTTCACGCCGGCGCCGTCGTCGTCCAGCTCGACCCCCACGGCAACGTCCACGCCGACCCAGACGCCGACCCAGACCCCCACGGCAACAGCAACCCCGACGCCCACGGCGACGTCCACCCCCACCTCCACGGCGACGGACACCCCGACGTCGACTCCCACCTCGACGTCGACGGCGACCTCCTCGTCTCCGACGACGGTCCAGTGGACCGGCACCGACACCACGACCCGCGTCCACACCTTCGACGTGGTCCAGGGCGGCGCCCGTTCGACCACCAACGCCTCGGCCGGTCAGACGCTCGGGTCCACCCCGCCGCTGTCGTGGCTCGTCGTGGTCGACAGTCAGGACGGGCAGACCGTCGACCTGCTCGGCGGGGCCACCACCTACACGCTGCGGATGGGAACCCCCGTCACGCTCTCCTGAACTGCCCACACCTGAGCCGCTCCGAGCTGGACGGGGCCACTTTGAGCTACGTGGGAGGATCGGCCGCGTGCTGCGCTGGCTGACTGCGGGGGAGTCTCACGGCCCCGCCCTCGTCGGAGTGCTCGAGGGCTTGCCCTCGGGGGTCTCCGTCACCACCGACGTCCTCGTCGCCGCTCTCGCTCGGCGACGCCTCGGCTACGGCCGAGGCGCGCGCATGGCGTTCGAGCAAGACGAGGTCACCGTGCTCGGTGGCCTGCGCCACGGCGTGACGCAGGGCGGTCCGTTCGCGCTGACCATCGGCAACACCGAGTGGCCCAAGTGGTCCACGGTGATGTCTGCCGACCCGGTGGACCCGTCCCTGCTCAAGTCCACGGGCCGCAACGCGGCGCTGACGCGTCCGCGCCCGGGCCACGCCGACCTCGTCGGCATGCAGAAGCACGGCTTCGACGAGGCGCGCCCCGTGCTGGAGCGCGCCAGCGCCCGGGAGACCGCCACCCGGGTGGCGCTCGGCGCCGTCGCCGCGGCCTTCCTCGAGCAGGCCGCGGGCATCCGGCTGGTCTCGCACACGGTCTCCCTCGGGCCGGTGGCGGTGCCGGAGGGATCCCCGTTGCCGCACCCCGACGACGTCGCCGCCCTCGACGCCGACCCGCTGCGCTGCCACCACCCGGCCACGAGCGTGCGCATGGTCGAGGAGGTCGACGCCTGCCACAAGGAGGGCGACACCCTCGGCGGCGTCGTCGAGGTGCTGGCCTACGGCGTGCCGCCGGGCCTGGGCAGCCACACCCACTGGGACCGCCGCATCGACGGTCGCCTCGCGCAGGCGCTCATGGGCATCCAGGCCATCAAGGGCGTCGAGGTCGGTGACGGCTTCGAGACCGCCCGCCGTCGCGGCTCGGCCGCCCATGACGAGATCGAGCCCGGCCCCGACGGCGTGCTGCGCCGCCGCACCGCCCGCGCGGGCGGTACTGAGGGCGGCATGACCACCGGCGAGGTGCTGCGCGTACGCGCCGCGATGAAGCCCATCGCCACCGTGCCGCGGGCGCTGGCCACCGTCGACGTCGCCACCGGTGAGGTCACCCAGGCCCACCACCAGCGGTCCGACGTGTGCGCGGTGCCCGCCGCGGGCGTCGTCGCCGAGGCGATGGTCGCGCTGGTCCTGGCGGATGCGCTGCTGGAGAAGTTCGGCGGTGACTCGGTGCCGGAGACGGCCCGCAACGTGCGCGCCTACCTGGAGTCGATCCCGGAGCTCATGCGCACCCACATCGACAGCGCTGACAACCCTGACAGCCCTGCCAGCGCTAACGGCGCGTGACCGTGGCCCCTCGGGTCGTGCTCGTCGGCCCGATGGGGGCCGGCAAGTCGGCGGTCGGAGCGTTGCTCGCGCGTGATCTCGGCGTCGTCCTGCGCGACACCGACGCCGACGTCGAGGCCGTGGCCGGTCGTCCCGTCGCCACGGTGTTCGCCGAGGACGGCGAAGCCGCGTTCCGTGCGCTGGAGCGCGCCGCCGTCGTCGATGCCCTCGACGGCCACTCCGGTGTGCTGTCCCTGGGCGGCGGGTCCGTGCTCGACGCCGACACGCGCGCCGACCTCGTCGCGCTGCGCTCACCCGTGGTGCTGCTGACGACCACGTGGGAGCACGTGCGCTCGCGGCTGGGTGACACCAGCACCCGTCCGATGCTCGCCGGTGGTGCTGAGGAGCGTTGGCGCCAGGTGATGTCGTCGCGTGAGAAGCACTACGCCGAGGTCGCCGATCACGTGGTTCCTACGGACGGCCGGTCTGCGCGCCAGGTCGCCGACGTCGTCCTGCGTCTCCTTGCGCTCCACTAACCCCCGTCCGTGATCATGGACGTTGTGCACACTCTTGGCCGTGATCATGGACTCTGTGCACGCATCGCAGCGTGATCATGGACGGTTGGACACCTCGCTGACGAGCACGCGTGAATGTGCCGGTCCGGCCGCAGAGCTCGTGGCCTCAACCGGCGGCGATCAAGGAAGTGCGCGCCACAACGCGGCGTGATCTGGGCACATGTCACCGCATCAAGGTGCTGATCTTGGCGATCGATCGGCCTCACGTGCGGGCGCTGTCGATCGATCGCCAAGATCTGCGTGATCGGTCATGGTCAGATCGCAGCCCACGGCGTTGTGGCGCTGACGTCCTTGATCGACGAGATGCGTCGCGGTGGCCCACTCGGAGTCTCCTGCTCCGAGACGGCCCCCCGGCCAGAGCCGTTCACGCGAGTTCGCGCCATCTCCCTCTGGATCGACGAGGTGATCGCCGCCACTGACCGAGGTCAGCTCCGGAGGTGACCACGGTGAGTTGCGGAGGTGTTCGCCCTGGGCCTGGTTGCCGAAGGTGACCACGGTCAGTGCCGAAGGTGACCTCGGTCAGTCGTGACGGTCGCCCCATGCAGCAACGCCGCAGGAACTCACTGCCGTGGGGTGGCGGAGGCCCATGATCACGGAGGGGGTGGAGGGGGCTCCGTAGGATCGGTCGGCGTGAGCACCGCCGCGATCAGCGCCACCAGCCCCAGCCAGCCGAGCGCAGACCAGCCGACCCGGATCACCGTCCGCGGCGACGCCCCCTACGACGTGCTCGTCGGCAGCGGCCTGCTCGGCGAGCTGCCCGGCCTGCTCGGTGACCGGGTGCAGCGCGTGCTCGTCGTCCACCCGCACGCGCTCGCGGCCACGGGCGAGGCCGTCCGTGACGACCTGGCCACCGCCGGCTTCGAGGCCTACCTCGCCGAGGTCCCCGACGGCGAGGACGCCAAGCGCGCCGAGGTGGCCGCCTTCTGCTGGGGCGTGCTCGGCCAGGCCGGCTTCACGCGCACGGACGCCGTCGTCGGCGTCGGCGGGGGAGCGGTGACCGACCTCGCCGGCTTCGTGGCCGCCACGTGGCTGCGCGGGGTGAAGGTCGTCCAGGTGCCCACCACGCTGCTGGCCATGGTCGACGCCGCCGTCGGCGGCAAGACCGGCATCAACACCAAGGAGGGCAAGAACCTCGTCGGGTCGTTCCACCCGCCGTCGGGCGTTCTCTGCGACCTCGCCGCGCTGCGCACCCTGCCGGTGAACGATCTCGTGGCCGGCATGGCCGAGGTCGTGAAGTGCGGGTTCATCGCCGACCCTCGCATTCTTGAGCTGGTCGAGGCCGACCCGGCCGCCATCCGCGACGCGGGCGCTCCCATGATCCGCGAGCTCGTCGAGCGGGCCGTGCAGGTCAAGGCCGACGTCGTCGGCGAGGACCTCAAGGAGTCGGGCCTGCGCGAGATCCTCAACTACGGCCATACCCTCGGTCACGCCATCGAGCTTGTCGAGCGGTACGAGTGGCGCCACGGCGCGGCCGTCAGCATCGGCATGGTGTTCGCCGCGGAGCTCGCCCGCCTCGCGGGCCGCCTCGACGACGCCGTGGTCGAGCGCCACCGCAGCGTGCTCGGCGCGGTCGGCCTGCCCCTGACCTACCGCGGAGACCGCTGGCCGCAGCTGCTCGAAGGCATGAAGCGCGACAAGAAGACCCGCGGTGACCTGCTGCGCTTCGTCGTCCTCGACGACGTCGCCAAGCCCAGCCGCCTCGAGGGCCCCGACCCGTCGCTGCTGGCCGCGGCCTACTCCGCCATCAGCGCCTGACCCGGACGAGGTCGCCGCCGTCCGGGGCACCGTGCCTGCCCCGGTAACATCTCCCCACGTGGCATCGACGAACGACCTGAAGAACGGCCTCGTGCTCAACCTCGACGGACAGCTGTGGTCCGTCATTGAGTTCCAGCACGTCAAGCCCGGCAAGGGCGGCGCGTTCGTCCGGAGCAAGCTCAAGAACGTGCTCTCGGGCAAGGTTGTCGACCGCACGTTCAACGCTGGCACCAAGGTCGACACCGCCACCGTCGACAAGCGCGACATGCAGTACCTCTACCGCGACGGCGTCGACTTCGTCTTCATGGACTCCGACACGTACGACCAGATCACCGTGCCCGAGGCTACCGTCGGTGACGCCGCGAACTTCCTCCTGGAGAGCGCCGAGGTCATCGTCGCGATGCACGAGGGCACGCCGCTCTACGTCGAGCTGCCCACCTCCGTCGTCCTCGAGGTGACGTACACCGAGCCGGGTCTGCAGGGTGACCGCTCCACCGGTGGCACCAAGCCCGCCACGGTGGAGACCGGCTACCAGATCCAGGTGCCGCTGTTCCTGGAGACCGGTGTCAAGGTCAAGGTCGACACCCGCACCGGTGACTACCTCGGCCGCGTCAACTGACGCCCCGCGCGACTCCTCACCCAGGGTGATGACGACGACGACGGCCCGCTGACGTGGCTGCCCGGACCAAGGCCCGCAAGCGGGCCCTCGACCTGCTCTTCGAAGCTGAGCAGCGAGGGCTCGACCCGGTGACCCTGGCCGCTGACCGGCTGGCCAGCGGCCTCGTGCCGGTGCCCCAGTACAGCCTCGACCTCGTCGAGGGTGTGCAGGCTCACCGTGAGCGCATCGACGAGCTGCTCGAGACGTACTCGCACGGGTGGCCGCTCGACCGGATGCCCGCTGTCGACAGGAACCTCCTGCGGATCGGGGTGTTCGAGCTGCTCTGGGCCGACGACGTGCCCGACGAGGTGGTGCTGTCCGAGGCGGTCGGTCTGGTGTCGGAGCTGTCCACCGACGAGTCGCCGTCGTTCGTCAACGGTCTGCTCGGTCGGCTGCTGCAGCTCAAGCCGGGGCTCGTCGAGAGCTGAGTCGCTCCGTCACGCAGCGCTGATCCTGCAGAAGACCCGCACCCCGGAGGCCGGAGTGCGGGTCTTCTGCTTGATCATGTCTTGATGACGCGCTGTGGTCGGTGAGGGTCAGCCGTTCTGGCTCACGGCGCGGCGGGCGTCGGGGTCGAGCACGCCCCAGCCGATGAGCTCCTCCGCGAGCTGGTGCGGGGGGAGGTCGTAGATGACGGCGAGGGCGCGCAGGTCGTCCGAGCGGATCGAGAGCACCTTGCCGTTGTAGTCGCCGCGCTGGCTCTGGATGGTGGCGGCGTAGCGCGCGAGCGGGCCGGCCTTCTCCGAGGGCACCGACTGGAGGCGCTCCAGGTCGAGCACGAGCTTCGGCGGGGGCTCGCTGTGACCGGCGTTGCCGCCGTCGGGCAGGAGCGCTGAGACGGGCACGCCGTAGAAGTCCGCCAGTTCGGCGAGGCGCTGGACGGTGACGGCGCGGTCGCCGCGCTCGTAGGAGCCGACCACGACGGCCTTCCACTGTCCGTTGGACCGCTGCTCCACGCCCTGCAGGGACAGGCCCTGCTGGGTGCGGATGGCTCGCAGCCGGCCGCCGAGCGCCTTGGCGTAGCCCGATCCTTCCTCAGACATGACGTCCCTTTCTCTCGATCCCGTGCGCTGCATTGCGGTGCGCGCACCAACTGACTGTGATCGTCACGGGGAGTGACTTCCAGGTCAACTCCAGGAAGGTCACAGGCAGTAACTGTTCACCCAGAGTGACCAGCGGGGACCCGATGGCGACGGTCGGCGACGATGCGTACGCCGGTGGTGCTTGTGGTGCCCCTCAGCCTCGCAGAGCGACGCCCCTATGCGTCGGCGGCCCGCCGTGAGCTGACCGGGAGATGATCGCCACAAGATCGTTGCCAGGAGCCGCTCGGTGCGGCGTCTCCCGCGGGGTGCAGTACGGTCGGAGCCGCACCTGTCGAACGACGTCCTTCAACCTCCGTCCTGTGAGGCGGGGAAGGAGTCAGTGAGTCACGAGCATGGCTGACGCACGCCTGTCTCCCGAAAATGTCACCGTCCATGCGTCCACCGTCCTGGACGCTTCCGAGATCTCGCGGTCGCTGACCCGGATCGCCCACGAGCTGCTCGAGCGCAACAAGGGCCCGCAGGGCCTGGTGCTCATGGGCATCCCCCGTCGCGGCACCCTCCTCGCCCGCCGCCTTGCGGAGCGTCTCGAGCAGGTCGAGCCCGGCTTCGACGCCGCCGCCTGCACCGGTTCGCTCGACGTGACGATGCACCGCGACGACCTGCGCCGGAACCCCACCCGCGCACCCGAGCCGACCACGCTGCCCGCGGCCGGCATCGACGGCACCACTGTCGTCCTCGTCGACGACGTCCTCTACTCCGGCCGCACCGTGCGCGCCGCGCTCGACGCCCTGTCCGACCTGGGCCGCCCGCGGGCCGTGCGCCTGGCCGTCCTCGTCGACCGCGGCCACCGCGAGCTGCCGATCCGCGCCGACCACGTGGGCAAGAACCTGCCGACGTCGACGTCGGAGCGGGTCTATGTGCGCCTGGTCGAGACCGACGGCGTCGACGAGGTCCGGATCGAGTCACGTGAGGCAGGCACGTCGTGAAGCACCTCCTGTCCGCTGCCGACCTCACCCGCGAGCAGGCGGTGCGCCTGCTCGACGTGGCCGAGCAGATGGCTGCCACGCAGCAGCGCGAGATCAAGAAGCTGCCCGCGCTGCGCGGTCGCACGGTGGTGAACCTCTTCTTCGAGGACTCCACCCGCACCCGGCTCAGCTTCGAGACCGCCGCCAAGCGGCTCTCGGCCGACGTCATCACCTTCTCCGCCAAGGGCTCCAGCGTCTCCAAGGGCGAGAGCCTCAAGGACACCGCGCTGACGCTGCAGGCGATGGGCGCCGACGCCGTCGTCATCCGGCACGCCTCCTCCGGGGCCCCCCACCGCCTCGCGGAGAAGGGCTGGACCTCCGGCGCGGTGCTCAACGCCGGTGACGGAACGCACGAGCACCCCACCCAGGCGCTGCTCGACACGTTCACGCTGCGCAAGCACCTCGTGGGCGGCGGCCAGCTCGGCGCCGCGGCGGGGGCGGACCTGGCCGGGCGGCGCGTCGTCGTCGTCGGGGATGTCCTGCACAGTCGGGTTGCCCGGTCCAACGTGCACCTCCTGCACACCCTCGGTGCCCGGGTCACGCTCGTGGCCCCACCGACCCTGCTGCCGCTGGGGGTGGAGACCTGGCCGTGCGAGGTCTCCTACGACCTCGACGCCGCCCTCGGTGAGGCACCCGACGCGCTGATGGCGCTGCGGGTGCAGCTGGAGCGCATGAACGCCGCCTACTTCCCCTCGGCGCGGGAGTACTCGCGCCGCTACGGCGTCACCGCTGAGCGGATGGCAGCGCTGACCGCGCTCACCCCCCATGCACAGCTGCTGCACCCTGGCCCGATGAACCGCGGCCTGGAGATCACCGCCGAGGCCGCCGACGGACCGCGCTCCCGCGTGGTCGAGCAGGTGACCAACGGGGTGGCGGTGCGCATGGCCGCGCTGTACCTGCTGCTCGCCGGAGAAGAGGAGTGACGGTGGACACGACCCTGATCACGGGCGCCCGCCCGCTGGGCGGCGAGGCGGCCGACCTGCTGCTGCGCGACGGCGCCATCGCCGAGGTCGGCCCCGCCGGCTCCCTGAGCGCCCCCGAGGGAGCGCGCGTCGTCCGGGCAAGCGGGCTGATCGCCCTCCCGGGCCTGGTCGACCTGCACACCCACCTGCGCGAGCCGGGCCGGGAAGACGCCGAGACCGTCGAGACCGGCACCCGCGCCGCCGCCCTCGGTGGCTTCACTGCGGTGCACGCCATGGCCAACACCGCGCCCGTCGCCGACACCGCCGGCGTGGTCGAGCAGGTCTGGCGCCTCGGGCAGCAGGCCGGCTGGTGCGACGTCCGCCCCGTCGGCGCCGTGACGATCGGTCTGGCGGGGGAGCGGCTGGCCGAGCTCGGCGCCATGGCCGACTCCGCCGCCGGCGTGCGCGTCTTCTCCGACGACGGCAAGTGCGTCTTCGACGCCGTCCTCCTGCGTCGGGCGCTGGAGTACGTCAAGGCCTTCGACGGTGTCGTCGCGCAGCATGCCCAGGAGCCGCGCCTCACCGAGGGCGCGCAGATGAACGAGTCCGCGCTGTCCGGCGTGCTCGGGCTGCGTGGCTGGCCCGCCGTCGCCGAAGAGGCGATCATCGCCCGCGACGTGCTGCTCGCCGGGCACGTCGGCTCCCGCCTGCACGTCTGCCACGTCTCCACCGCCGGGTCTGTGGAGATCGTGCGCTGGGCCAAGGCGCGTGGCGTCGACGTCACCGCCGAGGTCACCCCCCACCACCTGCTCCTCACCGACGAGCTGGTCCGCGGGTACGACCCGGTCTACAAGGTCAACCCGCCCCTGAGGTCCAACGACGACGTGCGCGCGCTGCGCGAGGGCGTCGCCGACGGAACCATCGACATCGTCGCCACCGACCACGCCCCCCACCCCGTGGAGGACAAGGACTGCGAGTGGTCTGCCGCCGCGATGGGCATGACCGGGCTGGAGACCGCGCTGTCCGTGGTGCTGGCCGCGCTCGTCGAGCCAGGCCACCTCGACTGGGCCGGCGTCGCCCGGGTCATGTCGCAGACCCCCGCGCGCATCGGTCGCGTGACGGGCCAGGGCGGCGCGCTCGCGGTGGGGGAGGCGGCCCACGTCGTCCTCATCGATCCTGCTGCCCGCTGGACCGTTGACCCGGCCGCCATGGCCACCAAGGGCCGCAACAGCCCGTTCGCCGGGCGCGAGCTGCCTGGCCGCGTGGTCGCCACCTTCTACGGCGGGCACCCCACCGTGCTCGACGGTGCACTCGCCACCCCGCGCGCGCTCCCCGCGTCCGACCGGGAGGGGGCCTCGTGGAGCAAGTGATCACTCGTCTTCTGCCCGGCGACCTCGGTGGTGCCGTCAAGGAGGGGGCCTCGTGGAGCAAGTGATCGCAGGGCTGGTGCTGCTGGCCCTCGTGCCCCTCATCTGGTGGGTCATGCTCCGCTCCTGGCGGCGCCGCGCTGCTCAGCAGGAGGCCGGCACCTACGACGGCGACACTCCCGCGCTCCCCGCGCCCGCTCCGCTGCCCACCGGAGCCGGTGAGGAGTGGGTCGGCGGCACGGCCGAACAACCCACCGCAGCCTCCGGGCGCACGGCGACCGGAACCTACGTCTCCACCGTTCTCTCTGGCCGCCCCTTCGAGCGCGTCACCGCGCACGGCCTGGGCAGCCGCAGCCTCGTGGAGCTGGAGGCTCTCTCTGCAGGGCAGCCCGCCCTGCTGCTGCGCCGACCCGGCGCGGCCTCGTTCTCGATCCCCGCGGCTGACCTCGTGCGCGTGACCCGTGCCCGCGGCCAGGCGGGCAAGGTGATGTTCGGCAAGGAGGACCTCGTCGTGGTGACCTGGCGGCTCGGTGGAGCAGGCGGAACGGAGGTGGACAGCGCCGTGCGGACCAAGCCGCAGCAGGACGCTCCCCGCCTCGTTGCCCTGGTGGAGGGGCTCATCGGCCCCAGTGGACAGACGACCCACGGGAAGGACGCCGCATGAGCACGACGACGACGGCGACGACCGGCAGCCCTGCGCTGCTGCTGCTCGAGGACGGCCGCGCCTTCACCGGCGAGGCCTACGGAGCCACCGGCGAGACCGTCGGCGAGGCCGTCTTCTGCACCGCCATGACCGGCTACCAGGAGACGATCACCGACCCCAGCTACCACCGCCAGGTGGTGGTCATGACGGCGCCGCACATCGGTAACACCGGCTGGAACGACGAGGACGACGAGTCCGCCCGCATCTGGGTGGCCGGCTTCGTCGTCCGCGACCCAGCCCGTCGCGCCTCCAACTGGCGCTCGCGGCGCGAGCTGGGCGACGAGCTGAGCACGCAGGGCGTCGTCGGGATCTCCGGCGTCGACACCCGGGCGCTGACCCGCCACCTGCGCGAGCGCGGCGCCATGCGCGTCGGTGTCTTCTCCGGGGCGGCCCTGTCCGGCTCCTCCCGCGACCAGCTGCTCGAGCGGGTCCGCACCGGCGCGGAGATGGCTGGTGCTGACCTGGCCGGCCAGGTCAGCACGGACGACACGTACGTCGTCCCCGCGATCGGCGCCAAGCGGCTCACTGTCGCCGCGGTCGACCTGGGCATCAAGGCCAACACCCCCCGTGAGCTCGCCAAGCGCGGCGCCGAGGTGCACGTGCTCCCCGCGATGGCGACGATCGACGACGTCCTGGCGGTCAGCCCCGACGGCGTCTTCTTCTCCAACGGCCCCGGTGACCCCAGCGCCGCCACCCACGAGGTGGAGCTGCTGCAGCAGGTGCTCGAGCGGAAGATCCCGTTCTTCGGCATCTGCTACGGCAACCAGCTGCTGGGCCGTGCGCTCGGGCTGGGCACGTACAAGCTGCGCTACGGCCACCGCGGCGTGAACCAGCCGGTGCTCGACAGGTCCACCGGCCGCGTGGAGATCACCGCGCACAACCACGGCTTCGCCGTGGACGCGCCGCTCGAAGGATCCATCGCCTCGCCGTTCGGCCAGGTGGAGGTCAGCCACGTCGGCCTCAACGACGGGGTGGTCGAGGGCCTGCGGGTCACCGGGACCCCCGCCTTCTCGGTGCAGTACCACCCGGAGGCGGCCGCCGGCCCGCACGACGCGAACTACCTCTTCGACAGGTTCGTCGACCTCGTCGCCGACCCTGCCGCCCCGCTGCCGCCGCTGCTCAACGCACCCAAGCCGACCAGCTCGACCACCGGCTCCACCGAGACGAAGGGCGACCGCTGATGCCGCGCCGTGAAGACCTCAGCTCCGTCCTCGTCATCGGCTCCGGCCCGATCGTCATCGGCCAGGCCGCGGAGTTCGACTACTCCGGCACCCAGGCGTGCCGCGTGCTGCGCTCTGAGGGCCTGCGGGTGATCCTCGTCAACTCCAACCCGGCGACGATCATGACCGACCCCGAGGTCGCCGACGCCACCTACGTCGAGCCGATCACCTCCGAGGTCATCGAGGCGATCATCGCCAAGGAGCGCCCCGACGCCGTCCTGGCGACCCTCGGCGGCCAGACCGCCCTCAACGCCGCCATCGCGCTGCACGAGGCCGGGACCCTGGCGAAGTACGACTGCGAGCTCATCGGCGCCGACGTCCCCGCCATCCAGCTCGGTGAGGACCGCCAGTCGTTCAAGGGCGTCGTGGAGCGCTGCGGCGCCGAGAGCGCCCGCAGCCGCACCGCACACTCCATGGAGGAGTGCCTCGAGGTCGCGGCTGAGCTGGGGTACCCGCTCGTCGTCCGGCCCTCCTTCACGATGGGTGGCCTCGGCTCCGGGTTCGCGCACGACGAAGCAGACCTGCGCCGTATTGCCGGTGCGGGCCTGCACGCCAGCCCCACCACCGAGGTGCTCCTGGAGGAGTCGATCCTCGGGTGGAAGGAGTACGAGCTCGAGCTCATGCGCGACCACGCCGACAACGTCGTCGTCGTCTGCTCGATCGAGAACTTCGACCCCATGGGTGTGCACACCGGTGACTCGATCACCGTGGCGCCCGCCATGACGCTCACCGACCGCGAGTACCAGCGGATGCGTGACGTCGGCATCGCCGTCATCCGCGAGGTCGGTGTCGACACCGGCGGCTGCAACATCCAGTTCGCGATCAACCCGGCCGACGGCCGCATGATCGTCATCGAGATGAACCCGCGCGTCTCGCGCTCCTCGGCGCTGGCGTCCAAGGCGACGGGCTTCCCGATCGCCAAGATCGCCGCGAAGCTCGCCGTCGGGTACAGCCTCGACGAGGTCGCCAACGACATCACCCGCGAGACCCCGGCCAGCTTCGAGCCGACGCTGGACTACGTCGTGGTGAAGGTGCCCCGCTTCGCCTTCGAGAAGTTCCCCGCCGCGGACTCCTCCCTCACGACGACGATGAAGAGCGTCGGGGAGGCGATGGCCATCGGCAGGTCGTTCCCCGAGGCACTGCAGAAGGCGCTGCGCTCGGTGGAGCAGCGCGGGGCGTCGTTCTCCTGGGCCGGGGAGCAGCCCACCGCCGAGGAGGTCGACGCGCTCGTCGAGAAGGCCAAGACCCCTACCGACGGTCGGATCGTCTCGGTACAGCAGGCGCTGCGCGGCGGCGCGAGCGTCGAGCGGCTCCACGAGGCCACGAAGATCGACCCCTGGTTCCTCGACCAGATGCTCCTCATCGAGGAGGTGGCCGCCAAGATCGCCGCCGCCCCCGAGCTCGACGAGCAGCTGCTCCGCACGGCCAAGAAGCACGGCTTCTCCGACGTGCAGCTCGCCCAGCTGCGCGGGCTGGGTGCCGGCGGGGAGAAGGAGGTGCGCGCGCTGCGTCACCGCCTCGGCGTGAGGCCGGTCTTCAAGACCGTCGACACCTGCGCGGCGGAGTTCGCGGCCCAGACGCCGTACCACTACTCCGCGTACGAGAGCACGTCGGAGGGTGAGAGCGAGGTCGCCGCGAGCGAGCGCCGCAAGGTCGTCGTCCTCGGGTCCGGACCGAACCGCATCGGGCAGGGCGTGGAGTTCGACTACTCCTGCGTCCACGCCGTCATGGCGCTGCGCGAGGCCGGCTACGAGGCCGTGCTCGTCAACTGCAACCCCGAGACGGTCTCCACCGACTACGACACCTCCGACCGGCTCTACTTCGAGCCGCTCACGCTGGAGGACGTCCTGGAGGTGCTCCACGCGGAGCAGGCCTCCGGTGAGCTGGTCGGCGTCATCGCCACCCTCGGCGGCCAGACGCCGCTCGGCCTGGCGGCGCAGCTGGAGGCCGAGGGCATCCCGGTGCTCGGGACCACCCCGGCCGCCATCGACCTCGCGGAGGACCGCGGCGAGTTCGGCCGCGTCCTGTCCGAGGCCGGGCTGCGCGCCCCGCAGTTCGGCACCGCCACCTCGGTGGAGCAGGCCCGCGCCGTCGCCGAGGAGATCGGCTTCCCGGTGCTCGTCCGTCCCAGCTACGTGCTCGGCGGGCGCGGCATGCAGATCGTCTACGACGAGTCCTCCCTGGAGGAGTACGTCAAGAAGGCGACCGTCGCGAGCCCCGACCACCCGGTCTTGGTGGACAGGTTCCTCGACGACGCCGTGGAGATCGACGTCGACGCCCTCTTCGACGGCACCGACGTCTACATCGGCGGCGTCATGGAGCACATCGAGGAGGCCGGCGTGCACTCCGGTGACTCCGCGTGCGTGCTCCCGCCGATCACGCTCGGCTCGTCGGTGCTGGCACGGGTGCGCGAGGCCACCGAGGGCATCGCCCGCGGCGTGGGGGTGCGCGGCCTTCTCAACGTGCAGTTTGCACTCGCCTCGGACGTCCTCTACGTGCTGGAGGCCAACCCCCGCGCCAGCCGCACGGTGCCGTTCGTGGCGAAGGCCACGGGGGTCGCGCTGGCCAAGGCCGCCGCGCGCATCGCGGTGGGCGCCACCATCGCCGAGCTGCGCTCCGAGGGCCTGCTGCCCGCCGTCGGTGACGGCGGCGACCTGCCCGACGACTCACCGATCTCCGTCAAGGAGGCGGTGCTGCCGTTCAAGCGCTTCCTGACGCCGGACGGGCTCGTCGTCGACAGCCTGCTCGGGCCGGAGATGCGCTCGACCGGTGAGGTCATGGGCATCGACATCGACTTCCCCTCGGCGTTCGCCAAGAGCCAGGCCGCGGCGTACGGCGGGCTGCCGCTGTCCGGAACGGTCTTCGTCTCGGTGGCCGACCCCGACAAGCGCGCCGTGATCTTCCCGGTGAAGCGCCTGGCTGACCTGGGCTTCCGGGTGGTGGCCACCGAGGGCACCGCGATGATGCTGCGCCGCAACGGCGTCGCGAGCACGGTGGTGCGCAAGCACTCCTCCGGTCACGGGGAGGACGGCGAGCCGACCGTGGTCGAGCGGATCCTCGCCGGCGAGGTCGACCTCGTGGTCAACACCCCCAGCGCTGGCGAGACCCCGGCCGCTGCAGGGGCAAGGGCTGACGGGTACGAGATCCGCGCGGCCACGGCCGCGATGGACGTGCCGGTCTTCACCACGGTGCAGCAGCTCGCGGCGGCCGCGGCGGCCATCGACGCCGCCCACGCCGCCCGCGCGGCGGGGGAGCCGGTGCGGGTGAGGTCGCTGCAGGAGCACGCCGAGTACCTGAAGACGACCCGGTGACTGGCTTGCCGACAGGTTCGGTGACTGTCAGATGAGCAGGACGACGACGGCGCCCGCGGGCGTGCAGGAGGCGGCCGAGGTCGTCTCCGCGCGCCCGGTCGGGGCGTACACGCACCTCGTGCTGCACGCCCCCGAGGCCGCGCGGCGCGCACAGCCGGGGCAGTTCGTGGCGTGCGGCGTCGGCGACTCCGGCATGCTCCTGCGGCGCTCGCTGTCGCTGCACGCCGCGGACCCGGTGGCGGGCACGCTGGAGGTGGTGGTCGCGGCGGCCGGTCCGGGGACGCGACTGCTGGCGGCGAAGCGCCCCGGCGACGTCGTCCCGACGACGGCGCCGCTGGGCCGCCCGTTCCCGATCCCCGAGGCGGGGACCCCCGGGGTCGTCATCGGCGGCGGCTATGGCGCGGCCCCGCTGCCGTGGCTGGCGCGAGTGCTGACGGCCCAGGGCAGCCGCGTGGTGGGCATCGTCGGGGCCGCCAGTGCCGACCGGCTGCTCGGCACGAGCGCCGTCGACGACGCGACCGCGCTGGACGGGATTGCTGACGCCCTCGTGGTGACCACCGACGACGGTTCCCTCGGAGCCCCGGGCCGCGTCACCGACGCCCTGCCCGAGGTGCTGCTGGAGCTGGCAGATCTGGGAGATCCGTGGGTCTACGCCTGCGGCCCCATGCCGATGCTCCGCTCGGTCCACACCACCACCCGCGAGGTGCTCGGGCAGGGCGCGCGCACCTGGCTGGCGGTGGAGGAGTCCATGGCCTGCGGTGTCGGCGTCTGCATGACGTGCGTGCTCCCCGTCGCTCAGGACGACGACGACGGGGTGCGCCGCACGCGGATGCTGCGAGCCTGCACCGCCGGCCCGGTCTTCGACGGTGACGCCCTTCGCTGGGACGCCATCGGCGCCGCACCCCACCTGCGGGGTGGGGCGCTGGTCCCCGACGACGCCGTAGGCGCTCCCACGGCAATGGGAGGCCACTGACATGGAATCCGCGACGATCAAGGACGTTGTGCACGCCCCAGCGGCGACGGCCGTGGACCTCTCCACGTCCATCGGGTCCTTCCACCTCCCGGCGCCCACCATGACCGCCTCCGGCTGCGCCGCCGCCGGGGCCGAGCTGGCGCCCTACCTCGACCTCGCCGCGCTCGGCGCCGTCGTCACCAAGTCGGTGCTGCGTGACCCGCGGTCGGGCCGGGCCACCCCACGCATGGCCGAGACGCCGTCGGGGATGCTCAACAGCATCGGCCTGCAGGGCCCGGGCATCGACAGCTTCCTCGAGCACGACCTGCCCGTGCTCGCCGAGGCCGGCGCGCGTGTCGTCGTCTCGATCGCCGGAGGAGACGCGGACGAGTTCGGCGAGCTGGCCGGCCGCCTGGCGGCCCTGGGCCCCGAGAGCCCGGTCGGGGCGATCGAGGTCAACATCTCGTGCCCCAACGTCGCCAACCGCGGTCTGGTGTTCGCGTGCGACACCGGCGCGTCCCGCGCCGTCCTGGACGCCGTCAGCAGCGCCGTGTCGTCTGCCGCCGCCGCGACGGGTCGTCCAGCGCTGCCCGTGCTCGCCAAGCTCAGCCCCGACGTCACCGACCTCGTGGCGGTCGCGCGGGCCTGCACCGATGGCGGTGCGACGGGTCTGACGGCCATCAACACCACGCTCGGCATGGTCATCGACCCCGTGACGCTGCGCCCGCAGCTCGCGGGGGTGACCGGTGGCACGTCGGGCCCGGCCATCCGGCCCATCGCCGTGCGCTGCATCTGGCAGCTCACCGCAGCCAAGCGCGCCGGCGTGCTGCCCGACGTCCCCATCGTGGGCGCGGGTGGTGTGGCGAGCGGCGCCGATGCGTTGCAGCTCATCGCCGTCGGTGCGTGCGCCGTCCAGGTGGGCACCGCGACCTTCGCCGACCCCTCCGCACCGGCCCGCGTGGCCCGGGAGCTGGAGGCGGAGCTGGCGCGCCGCGGGGTGGCGCGCCTGGCCGACGTCGTCGGCATCGCCCACGAGCCCGGCCGCGGCATCACGAGGAGCACCGACCTATGACCCAGCAGTCCCACCAGACCCAGCAGTTGACCGAGCAGCCGACCCAGCAGTCGACCCCGCAGCCGTTCGGCGTGCGGCTCGCCGCCGCCATGGACGCCCACGGTCCGCTGTGCGTCGGTATCGACCCTTCGCCGGCCCTCCTGGCGGCCTGGGGCCTCTCCGACGACGCCAGCGGCCTGGAGCGGTTCTCCCGGGCCGTCGTAGAGGCCGTGGCGGGCTCGTGCGCGGCGATCAAGCCGCAGGCGGCGTTCTTCGAGCGGCACGGGTCGCGCGGGGTGGCTGTCCTGGAGCAGGTGGTGGCCGATGCGAGGGCAGCCGGCGTGCTGTGCGTTGTGGACGCCAAGCGCGGCGACATCGGCTCGACGATGGCGGCCTACGCCGACGCGTTCGCCGGCGACGGCTCCCCGCTGGCCGGTGACGCGGTGACGGCTTCGCCGTTCCTGGGCTTCGGCTCGCTCGACCCGCTGCTCGACGTTGCGGCGCGCACCGGCCGCGGCGTCTTCGTGCTGGCGCTGACCTCCAACCCCGAGGGCGCGGCCGTCCAGCACGCCCGCGGGCAGGACGGCGAGGCGGTGGCCGCCGCCGTCGCCCGGGCCGCTGCGCAGCGTAACGCCGCAGCTCAGGCGGCCGGTGAGCCCCTGGGGTCCGTGGGGCTGGTGGTGGGGGCGACGACGGGTGACGCGGCCTCTCGCCTGGCGGTGGACCTAGCCGCCGTGCACGGTCCGCTGCTGGCCCCCGGCATCGGTGCGCAGGGCGCGGGACCGGCCGACCTCGCGCGGGTTTTCGGGCCCGCGCGCAGCGCCGTCCTCGCCTCCTCCAGCCGGGAGATCCTTTCCGCGGGACCCTCGGTGCGAGCTCTTCAGGAGGCGGCCGTACGCTCGGCCGTCGCCTGCAGAAACGCTCTGCGTCACCATCCGTGACCCCGGCGTTGCTCTGACCAGGTGAGCTGGCTAGGTTGCCATCAGGCAGCCTCAGACCCGCCCAGAGCAGACAGTTCAGACCAGACAGATCAGATCCGACAGATCAGTCCGACGTACCCAACGACGTGCAGAGGTGACTCTCAGTGCCGCTCCCCAACCTGACCCCCGAGCAGCGTGCTGCAGCCCTGGAGAAGGCTGCCGCCGCCCGTCGTGAGCGCGCCGAGGTGAAGAACCGCCTCAAGCACTCCCAGGGCGACCTGGGCGACGTCATCCGCGAGGGCCAGGAGAACGACGTCGTCGGCAAGATGAAGGTCTCCGCCCTCCTCGAGGCCCTCCCGGGCGTGGGCAAGGTCCGCGCCCAGAAGGTCATGGAGGAGATCGGCATCTCCGAGACGCGTCGCGTGCGCGGTCTGGGCGCCAACCAGATCAGCGCCCTCATCGACCGCTTCGGCCGCTGAACCAGCAACCGACCTCCGGCCCGGCCGGGACGACGCCCCAGCGGCTGGTCGTCCTGGCCGGGCCGACGGCTGTCGGCAAGGGCACCGTCGCCGCTGACGTCCGCGCCCGCTACCCGCAGGTGTGGCTGTCCGTCTCGGCGACCACCCGCTCGCCCCGTCCGGGCGAGGTCGACGGCGTGCACTACCTCTTCACGAGCGAGGCTGAGTTCGACGGGCTCGTGGAGCGGGGTCAGATGCTCGAGTGGGCCGTCGTCCACGGGAGACACCGCTACGGCACCCCCCGAGGTCCGGTGGAGCAGGCGCTGGCTGCCGGCACCCCGGTGCTCCTCGAGATCGACCTGCAGGGCGCCCGCCAGGTCCGTGCGGTGATGCCCGACGCGCACTTCGTGTTCCTCGCCCCGCCGAGCTGGGAGGAGCTGGAGCGCCGCCTGGTGGGCCGGGGCACCGAAGGACCCGAGGAGCGGGAGCGGCGCCTGTCCACCGCACGGGTGGAACTCGCCGCCGAGAAGGAGTTCGACACCACCATCGTCAACGACGACGTCAGCCGAGCCGCTGACGAGCTCGTATCATGGATGGGTCTGGGTCCGCTCACCTCTCGCTGAGCCGTCTGACCCTGTGCACGACCAGAAGCACTGCACGACCCGAAGCGCGAGCTCGTCCCCGATCTGGAAGGACACCTGTGTCCGGCACCACCGCTGCCCCCGAAGGCATCACCAACCCGCCCATCGACGACCTCCTCGAGGCCGCCGACGGCTCCAAGTACGGGCTGGTCATCTACGCCGCCAAGCGCGCCCGCCAGATCAACGCCTACTACTCCCAGCTCGGCGAGGGCCTGCTGGAGTACGTCGGTCCGCTCGTGGAGACCCACGTGCAGGAGAAGCCGCTGAGCGTCGCCCTGCGCGAGATCGACGCGGGCCTGCTGACGATCCGCCCGGTCAGCCCGGAGGAGGCCGCCGCCGAGGCCGCGGCCGTTGCCCCGTCCGACCCGTTCGCGGCGCCCTCGGACGACGCGCGCGGCTTCTGAGCCCCGCGTCCCTGGGCCCAGCGCTGCTCCGCACCACAGCTCTCAGCTCCCACCCGCGATGAGCCCAGCGCGCGTCGTCCTCGGTGTCGGCGGTGGCATCGCCGCCTACAAGGCGGCGCTGCTGCTGCGCCTGTTCACCGAGGGCGGCGCGTCCGTGCGTGTGGTGCCCACCGAGGCGGCGCTGAAGTTCGTCGGTGAGCCGACGTGGGCGGCGCTGTCGGGCCAGCCGGTGGCCACCGGGGTGTGGAGCGACGTCCACGAGGTGCCGCACGTGCGGCTGGGCCGCGAGGCCGACCTCGTCCTCGTCGCCCCCGCCACCGCCGACCTCCTGGGGCGCGCCGCCCACGGCCTCGCCGACGACCTGCTCACCAACGTGCTGCTCACCGCGCGCTGCCCGGTGCTGCTGGCCCCGGCGATGCACACCGAGATGTGGCAGCACCCGGCGGTGGTCGCCAATGTCGCGACGCTGCGCGAGCGCGGCATCCACGTGCTCGACCCCGACAGTGGCCGCCTGACGGGCGCCGACACCGGCCCCGGGCGCTTGCCGGAGCCCGAGCGCATCCACGCTGCGGCGATGGCGCTGCTGGGCGGAGCGGCTGCGGGCGGCGCGCCGTCGTCGTCGTCCTCCTCCTCCTTCGATTTGGCCGGTCGGCACGTCGTGGTCTCGGCGGGGGGCACCCGCGAGCCTCTCGACCCGGTGCGCTTCCTCGGCAACGCCTCCTCCGGGCGGCAGGGTGCGGCGCTGGCCGCGCGGGCCCTCGCCCGCGGTGCGCGCGTCACGTACGTGCGGGCCCACACCGAGGTGCCCGACCCCGCCGGTGCGCACGTGGTGCCCGTGAGCACCGCCCTGCAGCTGCGTGACGCGGTGGTGTCCGCTGCGGAGGGGGGCGCTGACGTCGTCGTCATGGCTGCCGCGGTGGCCGACTTCCGGCCCGCCGCACCCTCCGAAAGCAAGATCAAGAAATCTGACGACGACGGCGACGGCCTCGTCGTGGAGCTGGTCCGCAACCCCGACGTCCTTGCCGGGCTCGTCGCGGCGCGCCGCGAGGGTCGGGTGGCGGCCTCGACGGTCGTCGTCGGGTTCGCTGCGGAGACCGGTGACGCGTCGGGTTCGGTGATCGAGCACGGCAGGCTCAAGGCGGTCCGCAAGGGTGCCGACCTCCTGGTGGTGAACGAGGTCGGTGGTGGGCGAGCGTTCGGCACCCCCGACAACACCGTCGTCATCCTCGGGGCAGACGGCTCCGAAAGATCCGTCGGTCCGGCGCCCAAGGAGACCATCGCTGACGCGGTCTGGGACGCTGTCGCGATGCGCCTGACCCATGGACGAGTGGACCAGCGAGGAGACCTCTGATGGCTGCCAAGGCCGACCTGCGCCTGTTCACCTCCGAGTCGGTGACCGAGGGTCACCCGGACAAGATCTGCGACCAGATCAGCGATCGCATCCTCGACGCGATGCTCGACCAAGACCCGACAAGTCGGGTCGCCGTCGAGACCATGGTCACCACTGGCCAGGTTCACATTGCTGGCGAGGTGAAGACCAAGGGCTACGTCGAGATCCCGCAGATCGTCCGCGACACCATCCTCGGTATCGGGTACGACTCCTCCGAGAAGGGCTTCGACGGGCACTCCTGCGGCGTCTCGGTCTCGATCGGTGCGCAGTCCACGGACATCGCGCAGGGCGTCGACTCCTCCTGGGAGCAGCGCTCGGGGTCGCTCGACTCCGACGACCCGCTCGACGCGCAGGGCGCCGGTGACCAGGGCCTCATGTTCGGGTACGCCTGCACCGACACCCCCGAGCTCATGCCGCTGCCGATCTGGCTGGCGCACCGCCTGTCCGAGCAGCTCACCGCGGTCCGCAAGGACGGCGTGCTGCCGCACCTGCGGCCCGACGGCAAGACTCAGGTGACCATCGGGTACGACGGTGACCGCGCCGTCTCCCTCGACACCGTGGTGCTGTCCACGCAGCACGCGCCCCGGGTCGACCTCGGTGAGCTGGCCGAGCAGATCCGCTCCGAGGTGGTCGCGCCCGTGCTGGAGGGGCTGCGCGGTCTGGCGGACCTCGACACCTCCGGGCACCGTCTGCTCGTGAACCCCACCGGCCGGTTCGAGATCGGTGGCCCGATGGGCGACGCCGGCCTCACCGGTCGCAAGATCATCGTGGACACCTACGGCGGCATGGCCCGCCACGGTGGCGGTGCGTTCTCCGGCAAGGACCCGTCCAAGGTCGACAGGTCGGCGGCGTACGCGATGCGCTGGGTGGCCAAGAACGTCGTCGCTGCCGGGCTCGCCAGCCGGTGCGAGGTGCAGGTGGCGTACGCCATCGGTGCTTCGCACCCGGTCGGGCTGTACGTGGAGTGCTTCGGCACGGAGACCGTGCCGCTGGCGCGTCTGAGTGCGGCGATCCGCGAGGTCTTCGACCTGCGCCCGGCCGCCATCGTGCGCGACCTCGACCTCTTGCGGCCGGTCTACGCCAAGACCGCCGCGTACGGGCACTTCGGGCGCGAGCTGCCGGGCTTCACATGGGAGACCACCGACCGTGCCGACGTGCTGAAGGCCGCTGTCGGCGTCTGATCTTGTGAGTGCCTGACGTCCGCGTCGGGCTGTCGGGGCTATGACGGCTGTCGGGGCCGTGCAGTCGGACGTGCAGAAGTCCCCCGCAGGACCCTCCACGGGCCTTGTGGGGGACTTCTGCACGTCCGACTGCACCCGGCACCCTGCGCAGGGGTGATTGGGGCCTGGCCCCGCGGCAGTCGCCGTCACCGCGCAGCCGGCCCGCGGAGCGCAGCGGGACCGTGTCAGACGGTGAAGCGCCCGGTCAGCTCCTCCAGGCGGCTGGCCGAGCCGGAGAGGTCTCCGGCCATCTGCGCGGTGTGGCCGGCGCGATCCCGGTTCTGGTCGGTGCCGCTCGCGATGCTCGAGATGTTCGCCGAGATCTGACCGGACCCGCTGGAGATCTCCGTGATGTTCCGGACCATCTCGCTCGTGGTGGCTGACTGCTCCTCGACGGCGGCGGCGATGGTGGCCTGGACCTCGTCGATGCGGGCGATGACGTCGCTGATCTGGGTGACAGCCGTCGCTGCGGCTGCGGCGTCGCTCTGGGTGGCGCTCACCTTGGCGGTGATCTCGTCGGTGGCCTGCGCGGTCTGGCGGGCCAGCTCCTTCACCTCCCCGGCGACGACGGCGAAGCCCTTGCCCATCTCGCCCGCCCGGGCGGCCTCGATGGTGGCGTTCAGGGCGAGGAGGTTGGTCTGCTCGGCGATAGAGGTGATGAGCTTGACGACGTCGCCGATCTCCTGGGACGACGTGCCCAGCCGCTCGATGGCCTGACCGGCCTGACCGGCGGCCGACACCGCGGACGTGGCCATCGACGAGGCTTCCGCGGTAGCCGCCGCGATCTGCGTGATAGCCGCTGTCATCTCCTCACCCGCGGCAGCGACGGTCGAGATGGAGACGGAGACTTCCTCGCTGGCTGCGGAGACGACGTGCGACTGCGCCGCGGCCTCCTCGGCGCCCGACGCCAGATCACCGGAGACGCCGCGCAGCGACACCGAGGAGGTGCTCAGGGCGTTGGTCTCGGCCCGGATCTCGCGCATGGCTGCCGAGAGGGCGTCCAGCGAGGCATCCGTCGAGGCGGAGAGCTGGCCGACCTCGTCACGCCGGCGTAATCCGACGCGCAGGTCGAGCCGTCCCTTGGCCACCGCGGCCATGACGTCGACGACGGTGCCGAGCGGCGTGGTGACCGAGCGGGCGACGACGACGGCGATACCGAGCGCCAGCGCCACGGCCACCAGGGAGACCACGAGAAGAGCGATCAGCGCCTGCTGGTAGGCCTGCCGCCCCTCTCTGGCAAGGCCGTCGGCGTGGGCCTTCTCGGTGTCGACGATCTCCTTCAGCGCGGTGAAGGCCTTCGTGGCGGCGGGGGACGTCACCTTCTCGCGGACCTCGAGGAAGCCGGCGGTGTCATTCGCCTGTGCCAGGGGGATCTGCTGCTGAAGGCCCGTCTCGTAGTCCTTCAGCGCCGACAGGAAAGCCTCGCGCTGCGGGTCGGAGCTGGCGGGCTTGGTGCTGAGGTAGGTCTTCCACTGCTCCTGCAGGGCGGCGTCGTCGTCCTCGATCTGCTTGACCGTGGCGGCGAGCGTCGCGGGGTCACTGACGAGGGCGAGCATCGACGCGTCGTAGCGGATCTGCAGGAGGGCCAGCGCCGTCCGGTCCGACGAGTCGACCGCTGCCAGCCCCGAGGACGCCAGGTGCTCGAGGTTCGCCTGAGCCTGGTGGAGTCGGCTGGCGCTGAGTCCGGCGATGGTCAGTAGCAGCAGGCAGACCACGCCGAAGCCGGCGTAGAGCTTGTGCGCGACGCGGAGGTCCGCAAGGCGGCGTGACACGGGGAAGCCTCCGCGAGGGGTGGTGAGTTGATGGTTCAGCAGGACCATCGGCTCACACACGGCCGTACCTGATGGTGGAACGCGGCGGAGCTGGGGGTGCCGCGTCTGTCCCGTGGCAGCACCTGTTCCGTGGCGGCCATGATGCCGACGTGATCCTGCGCGGCGACGACGGTGCTGAGGTGGAGCTGCGCCTCGCCGGGTACCAGTTCCCCGATGCGACGGTCGACGACGACGGCGATGAGTGGGACGCGAACTGGCTGCTCGTCGCCGGACGGGTGCGCACCGCTCGGGGGACGGAGTGGTCGTTCGTCGATCCTGCGCTCACCACGTGGGAGGTCGCCGAGGTGGCCGACTGGTGGGAGCGCGCCGGCCGGGGGCAGGTCGCCCCTGCCACAGCGTGGGAGGACGACGACGGCGGCGGCGACGAGGCTGACGGGGACAGCGTGCCGTTCTGGTGGGACGTGCTCCAGGACCGCGGGTGGCTCGTCTTCCTCGAGCCGTGCCTATCGCTCGGTGTGGGACCTGACGCTGCTCGTGGCGGTGACGAGGCAAGCGCCGTCGAGCCGGGAAAGTTCCGGATCCTCGTCGGTCTCGGTGCCGAGTGGGCGCCCCCGCCCTTCCCGGAGCAGGCCCACGACTGGTGCTGTGTGGAGTTGCGCCTCACCCAGCAGCAGCTCTACCGCGCCGCAGCCGACCTGCGCGAGGAGCTGGCCACCTACCCGCGGCGCTGATCACCGCCGGGGCTCAACCTTCGCATGGTGGCTCCGTCGTGATGTGCCCCGCGCCGCGACGAGCGGACGGTCACGCGCCGGGGAGGTCGTCGAACAGACACGGTTCCTCTCCCTCGTCGTCAGGACCCTCGAACCCTCCGCGGTCATCGTGGAGGTCTGCCGGGTCGCCAAGATCGTCGTCAGGGTCGGGCAGCGGGTCGGGTGGGACGTCGGTGAACACCGCCCGCGCCCACTCCGGGGACCACTGCACCTGACTCTGGCTCTGGCTCGGATCCGCCGCCGCTGGCGTGCCGTCAGGGGGCCACCCCACCCACGCGGGCAGCACATCGGCCAGCAACCGGTGAGCCCACACCGGCAGCCCACCGACCAGCCGCTCCGCGGCGCTCACACCGCCGCTGTCACCGGCGGGATCGGCCCAACTTCCCGGCGGGCCAGCATCGGCCCGAGCACCGGCAGGTGCCCCCGAGAAAGCCCCCGAGAAATCTCCCGAGAAGGTTCCCGGCGGGGTGTCGGCGGGGTCCAGCAGCACCTGCGGGTCCACCCGGTAGGTGTGCCCCGTCGGAGCGGTCCACACCACCCCATCCCCAGCCGCCGGCGCCGGCGGTGTCGGCCGCCCGTCAGGACCAGGGGGTCCGGGCGGGCCGGTGCGGTTCACCGCCACACTCCACC
>NZ_QGDQ01000034.1 GCF_003149145.1 Quadrisphaera granulorum
GCGCGCCGTGACCGGTTGGAGCGGGAGTTCGGGTGGCGGGTGTTGCCGGCGCGCAAGGGGGCGGTGCTGGGGCGGTCGTTGGAGCTGGAGCTGGCGTTGGGGGAGCTGCTGGGGATGGCTCCGAAGACCCGGGTCCGTGCGTGGTGAGGGTGGCGGACGCCCATGATCACGGCGGGAGGGTGGCGGACGCCCATGATCACGGAGGGGGTGGGGGGTGGTGTTGGCAGCGGTGAGACAGTAGGGACGTGCCTGCCCGCCGACGCACCGATCCCGAGGCCGGCCGCGAGGCGCTCGCCCGCTGGAAGGCCGACCCCGCCTCCTCGGGCAGGACGACGACGGCGACAGCCGTCCGCGCCACCCTCGAGGAGCTCGCCGAGCGCGCGCCCGGCCACAGCGTTGAGGTCCGGGTAGCTCCGCACGGCGTGGTGCAGTGCGTCGAGGGGCCGCGGCACACCCGAGGGACCCCACCGAACGTCGTCGAGACCGACGCCGCCACCTGGCTCTCCCTCGCCATCGGTGACCTCAGCTGGGACGACGCCGTGAGCGCCGGCCGGGTCCGCGCGAGCGGCTCGCGCGCCGACCTGTCGGCCCTGCTGCCCATCGTCCCGGCGTCCAGCCTGTCCTCCACCCTGTGAGCGAGCCCGTGAGTGAGCCGTCGAGCCAGCACCCGGACGGACCCGAGGCGCCACCGCCCCCGCGGGCCCTGCGTCGAGTGCGGGTGACCCGCAGCCCCCGCTACGGCGTCTTCCTTCTGGGGGGCGCTGTGCTGGGGGCGCTCGTCGCCGTCGTCCTGACGTTCAGCCAGCCCGAGAGCGAGTACGGCTACAGCGCGACGCTCGGCTACCTCGTCGTGGCGCTGGGTGCTTTCGGTGCGCTGGTGGGGGGGCTGGCGGCCGTCGTCGCCGGTGCCGTCCTCGACCGTCAGGACCGCCGGAGGTCGCAGCGGCGCGACTAGCGCCCCCGCTGTGGGAGCATGGAGACGTGGCTCGCCCCGACGGTCGACTCAGCCACGACGTCCTCCCCGGCGAGAAGGGACCGCAGGACGCCTGCGGCGTCTTCGGTGTCTGGGCACCGGGAGAAGACGTCGCGCGGCTCACCTACTTCGGTCTCTACGCACTGCAGCACCGCGGGCAGGAGAGTGCCGGCATCGCCACGAGCAGTGGCGAGCAGATCCTCGTCTACAAGGACATGGGGCTGGTGTCCCAGGTCTTCGACGAGGCGTCCCTGGAGGCTCTCAAGGGCTCGGTGGCCATCGGTCACACGCGGTACTCGACCACCGGCGCCAGCCGCTGGGAGAACGCCCAGCCGACCCTCGGGGCCACCGCCGCTGGCACCGTGGCGCTAGCGCACAACGGCAACCTCACCAACACTTCCCAGCTGCGCCGCCTCGTGGCGGAGCGCGCCGAGTCGCGCGGTGAGCCCGAGGCCGGTGAGGTCGCCCGCGGCAACACCACCGACACCGCCCTGGTGACGGCGCTGCTGGCGGGAGACCCCGACCGGACCCTCGAGGCCACGGCCCTGGAGGTGCTGCCCCTGCTGCGCGGCGCGTTCTCCCTGGTCTTCATGGACGAGACCACGCTGTACGCCGCCCGTGACCCGCACGGCGTGCGCCCGATGGTCCTTGGCCGCCTCGAGCGCGGCTGGGTGGTGGCCAGCGAGACCGCGGCCCTCGACATCGTGGGCGCCTCCTTCGTCCGCGAGGTGGAGCCCGGCGAGCTCGTGGCCATCGACGCCGACGGGCTGCGCTTCTCCCGCTTCGCCGCGGCCACGCCCCGCGGCTGCGTCTTCGAGTACGTCTACCTGGCCCGCCCCGACACCTCGATCGCCGGACGAGGCGTGCACGAGGCCCGCGTCGAGATGGGACGGCGCCTGGCCGCCGAGCACCCCGTCGAGGCCGACCTCGTCATCCCCACCCCGGAGTCGGGAACCCCTGCGGCCATCGGCTACGCGCAGGCCTCGGGCATTCCCTACGGCCAGGGCCTGGTGAAGAACGCCTACGTGGGGCGCACCTTCATCCAGCCCAACCAGACCATCCGCCAGCTGGGCATCCGCCTCAAGCTCAACCCGCTGCGCGACGTCATCGCCGGCAAGCGCCTCGTTGTCATCGACGATTCGATCGTCCGCGGCAACACCCAGCGCGCCCTCGTGCGGATGCTGCGCGAGGCGGGCGCCGCCGAGGTGCACGTGCGGATCTCCTCCCCGCCGGTGCAGTGGCCCTGCTTCTACGGCATCGACTTCGCCACTCGCGCCGAGCTCATCGCCTCCGGCCTGGGAGTCGAGGAGGTGCGCCACAGCCTCGGGGCCGACAGCCTCGGCCACATCTCCCTCGAGGGCATGGTCGCGGCCAGCGGCCAGCCGCAGGAGCGGCTCTGCACCGCCTGCTTCACCGGTAGCTACCCCGCCGGGGTCCCGGACGAGGGGCGGCCGCTGCTGCGCACCGCTGACGGCGCCGGCAAGGGCCAGGGCGAGTTGCCGCTGGGCGTCAAGATCGACCGCGGCGACCTCGGACGTGTGGAGCCTGCCGCTCAGCAGTGAGTTGCCCCGCAGAGACCTACCTGCAGCGACCTACCTGCAGTGACCTACCCAGCCCCGAGCGCCGCCTGCGCTCGCCGTGCCGTCAGTGCCAGCCACCGCCAGCCACGACCGGCACGAGAGTTGTCGAGCCACGAGAGTCACGGAGCCACCTACGCCATGAGCACGTCCTCCGCACCTGCCGCCTCTGCCTACGCCGCCGCCGGCGTCGACGTGGAAGCCGGCGACCGCGCCGTCGTCCTCATGAAGGAGGCAGTCGCCCGTACCCACGGCGCGCAGGTGGTCGGCGGGGCGGGCGGTTTCGCCGGTCTCTTCGACGCCAGCGCACTGCTCGGCTACAAGCGGCCGCTGCTGGCCACGAGCACCGACGGCGTGGGCACCAAGGTGGCGGTGGCGCAGGCGCTGGACGTGCACCACACCGTCGGCCAGGACCTCGTGGCGATGGTCGTGGACGACCTCGTGGTCTGTGGCGCGCGCCCGCTGTTCATGACCGACTACATCGCGTGCGGACGGGTCGTGCCCGAGCGCATCGCTGCGGTGGTCGGCGGCATCGCCCGGGCCTGCGAGGAGGTGGGCGCGGCGCTGGTGGGCGGAGAGACCGCCGAGCACCCCGGTCTCCTGGGCCCTGACGAGTACGACGTCGCGGGGGCGGCCACCGGAGTGGTCGAGGCCGACGCGCTGCTCGGGCCTGATCGGGTCCGCGCCGGCGACGTCGTCGTGGCGATGGCCAGCTCCGGCCTGCACTCCAACGGCTACTCCCTGGTGCGCCGCCTCCTCGCCGACGCCGGCTGGGGCTACGAGCGGCACGTCGCGGAACTCGGCCGCACGGTCGGTGAGGAATTGCTCGAGCCGACGGCGCTCTACACGCGTCCCTGCCTGGCGCTCGCAGACGCGCTTGGGGAGCGTCTCCACGCCTTCTCCCACGTCACGGGCGGGGGACTCGCCTCGAACCTGGCGCGCGTGCTGCCGGCGCATCTCGACGCCGACGTCGACAGGTCGACGTGGACCCCGCTGCCCGTGTTCAGCGTGCTGCGGACCCTCGGAGGGGTGAGCCGCGAGGACGCCGAGGCCACCTGGAACCAGGGCGTGGGCATGGTGGCCGTGCTCGACGCCGGTGCCGCGGACGACGCACTGGCCTCGCTGAGGAACAGCGGGGTGCAGGCGTGGGTGGCTGGAGCCGTCAGGAACGGCGGTGACAACGAGACCGCCACCGTCCGCGGCTCGAAAGGCGTGGACGGTGGCGGTGTTCGACTCGTGGGTGACCACCCCGAGTGACCGAGGTGGTCGCGGTGCCGCAGCGCGCTGGGAAACCGTGCAACAGGACCCGGCGTGCGGGTCCGAAGCGCGGGCTCAGCGCGTGCGGGGTGCCCAGTCGTCGTACGGGTCGTACTCCTCGCCGTCGTCCTTGTCGGACGGCGGCTCGGGCTCGGCGGCCCATCGTGGGGACCCACCGCCTCCGAGCTCTCGCTGCAGAGCGTTGAGGTCGGTATCCGGGCTGAAATACTTCAGCTCCCGGGCGACCTTCGTCTGCTTGGCCTTCTGACGGCCGCGCCCCATGGCGTCGACCCCCTCATGTCGTGCCGGGGCAGGCCCATGGGGCGGCCCCGGAGCTACCGGCTCTCGATGTGGCCACGATACAGGTTCGGCGCCCGCAGGCTGCATCCAACGGGCCCGAGCGGCGTGGGGGACGCCCAGACGGGGCATCGGGACCCTGCCCGGCGGCCTCCCGTCGTGCTCAGGCGGCGCCCGAACTACCCGAGCGTGGTCCCGCGGTAGCCCTCCGTCACCCCGCGATGGCCCTAACGGGCTATGGCGGTACGGGTCGGACATGTCGGACGATCCTCGTATGCCGTCCGCGGTGCACCCTCTGCAGCGGTGCCGGCCGGCCAAGGAGACGCCATGACGACGATCCAGACCTCTTCCCCAGAGGGTCTCGCCACCGACGCCGCCACGACCCCCGCCGCACCCGCCGCTGCCCCCGTGGCCGGCGGGCAGGCGCTGCTCACGCCCTCGGAAGTCGCGGCTCTGTTCCGCGTCGACCCCAAGACCGTGACCCGCTGGGCCAAGGCTGGCAAGCTCACGTCCATCCGCACCCTGGGCGGCCACCGGCGCTACCGCTCGGCAGAGGTCATGGCCCTGCTGGAGCAGGTCGCCCCCACTGAGGCGGCCCTGCCGGCCCCGCGAGCCTCGGGCGACGACGCCTCCTGAGGCTCGGCGACGCCTCGGTCCTCGCCAGCTGCTGGTGAGCGAAGAACGGGTCAAGCCCCTACGTAGTCAGCCAGGTGCTGCCCGGTCACGGTGGACCGGGCAGCCACCAGCGCTGCCGGAGTGCCCTCGAACACCACGCGGCCGCCCTCGTACCCGGCGCCCGGGCCGAGGTCGATGATCCAGTCGGCGTGGGCCATGACGGCCTGGTGGTGCTCGATGACGATCACCGACCGGCCGGAGTCGACGAGTCTGTCGAGCAGGCCGAGCAGCTGGGCGACGTCGGCCAAGTGCAGGCCGGTGGTCGGCTCGTCGAGCACGTAGGTGCTGCCCTTCTCACCCATGTGCACCGCCAGCTTGAGCCGCTGACGCTCTCCGCCCGACAGTGTGGTCAGCGGCTGCCCCAGCGTCAGGTAGCCCAGGCCCACGTCGACAAGCCGCTCGAGGACCGCTGCGGCGGCCGGCACCCGTGAGGGGCCGGCGGAGAAGAACGCCAGCGCATCGGCGACCGGCATCGAGAGCACCTCGGAGATGTCGCGCCCGCCGTCCTCCCGCGCGCCACCGAGGGTCAGCTCGAGCACGGACGCCTGGAACCGGCGGCCCTCGCACTCCTCGCACAGGGTGGACACGGTGCCGGAGGTCGGCAGGTCGGTGAAGATCACACCGGCGCCGCTGCAGGCCGGGCAGGCGCCCTCGGAGTTGGGGCTGAACAACGCCGGCTTGACGCCGTTGGCCTTGGCGAACGCCTTGCGGACCGGCTCGAGCAGCCCCGTGTACGTGGCGGGGTTGGAACGCCGTGACCCGCGGATGGCGCCCTGGTCGACGGTGACCACATCCTCGCGCGGCGAGACGGCCCCGTGGACGAGGGAACTCTTGCCCGACCCCGCGACGCCTGTGACGACGCACAGCACGCCGAGGGGGATGTCGACGTCGACGTCGCGCAGGTTGTGAGTGCTGGCGCCGCGCACTGCGATCGCGCCTGTCGCCGTCCTCGTCGTCTCCTTGAGGTGGGCGCGGTCGTCGAGGTGGCGCCCGGTGAGGGTGTCGCTGGCCCGCAGCTGCTCGACGGTGCCCTCGAAGACCACGTGCCCGCCCGCACTGCCGGCGCGGGGTCCGAGGTCGACGACGTGGTCGGCCACGGCAATGACCTCCGGCTTGTGCTCGACGACGAGCACGGTGTTGCCCTTGTCGCGCAGCTGGAGGAGTAGCTCGTTCATGCGGCCGATGTCGTGCGGGTGGAGGCCCACCGTGGGCTCGTCGAAGACGTAGGTAACGTCCGTGAGTGCCGAGCCCAGGTGCCGGATGAGCTTCACGCGCTGTGCCTCGCCGCCCGACAGCGTGCCGGAGGACCTGTCGAGGCTCAGATAGCCCAGCCCGATGCGTGTGAACGCGTCCAGGGTGGTCTGCAGGCCCTCCAGGAGCGGCGCCACGGTTCTCGACGACGCGTCGGCAGCGAGCTCGCGCACCCACGTGGCCACGTCGCTGACCTGCAGGGCGCAGACGTCGGCGATGGACAGACCCGCGACCTTCGAGGAGCGGGCGAGCTCGTTGAGGCGGGTGCCGCCGCAGTCAGGGCAGGTGGTGAAGGTGACGGCGCGGTCGACGAAGGCCCGCACGTGCGGCTGCATGCCCTCGACGTCCTTGGACAGGAACGACTTCTGGATCGAGGGGATGAGCCCCGTGAAGGTGAGGTTGATGCCCTCGACCTTCACCTTCACCGGGCCGGAGTGCAGCAGCGCGTCGAGCTGCTCGGGCGTGAAGTCGCGGATGGGCACGTCGGTGGGGAAGAGCCCGACGCCGCGGAAGATGCGGCCGTACCAGCCGTCCATCGTGTAGCCGGGGATGGTCAGCGCGCCCTCGTCGATGCTCTTGTCGCTGTCGAAGAGGGCGTCCAGGTCGAACCCGCTGACCGTGCCGCGGCCCTCGCAGCGCACGCACATGCCGCCCTGCACGTGGAAGCTCTTGCGCTCGACGACCTTCCCGTCGGCCTTCTCCACCGTGACGGCGCCCTTGCCGCTCGCTGTGGCCGTGTTGAAGGAGAACGCCTGCGGGGAGCCGATGTGCGGCGTTCCCAGGCGGCTGAAGAGGATCCGCAGCAGCGCGTTGACGTCCGTGGCTGTGCCCAACGTGGAGCGCGGGTTGGCGCCCATGCGCTCCTGGTCGACGATGATCGCCGTCGTCAGGCCCTCGAGGACGTCGACGTCGGGCCGCGGCTGGCTCGGCATGAACCCCTGGACGAACGTCGGGAAGGTCTCGTTGATGAGCCGCTGGCTCTCCGCGGCGATGGTCGCGAAGACCAGCGAGCTCTTGCCCGAGCCGGACACGCCCGTGAAGACGGTGAGCCGTCGCTTGGGCAGCTCGACGCTGACGTCACGCAGGTTGTTCTCCCGGGCGCCGACGACGCGGATGAGGTCGTGGCTGTCCGCTCGCGGCGTCGCGCTCATGGCGCTCATCCTGCCGCCGAGCTCCGACAGCAGGGCAGCGTCAGGGCGCGGTGTGGGACGGAGAAGGCCCTGACCGGCGGTGTGCGCCAATCAGGGCCTCGACGTGCTGGTGGCCAGGAGCGGGGTCGAACCGCTGACCTTCCGATTTTCAGTCGGACGCTCTACCAACTGAGCTACCTGGCCGGGCGAGTGCTTCTTCGGCACTCGCTCGGGTCGTGCTGGCGACCCCGACGGGACTTGAACCCGCGACCTCCGCCGTGACAGGGCGGCGCGCTAACCAACTGCGCTACGGGGCCAACGAGGTTCGCACCTCGGTGACACTGGTCTTGCTGTACCCCCAACGGGATTCGAACCCGTGCTGCCGCCGTGAAAGGGCGGTGTCCTAGGCCACTAGACGATGAGGGCTTGGCCCTCGCGCCGAGCGTCCTAGGTCTCACGTGGACGTTGACCGTCGAGGACGTGGATGAGCATAGCGGGTGTGCGGCGTGGGTACGGCACGTGGGTGAGTGTGCCGCCTCTCGGGCTGTCAGAGGGGGTGGGTGAGCAGGGTGTTCAGGTGGGCGCGCAGGGCGGCGGGCATGTCCGTGGGAGCCGGGCTGTCGCGGTCGAGCAGCCACTGCACCTGCAGGCCGTCCATGACGGCGACGACGATCGGTGCGTGCACCGACGGGTCGACGCCGGCCCGCAGGTCGCCGTCCTCGGCGGCCTCCCGCAGCGACCTCTCGAGGTTTGCTCGCGTCGTGACGTAGCGGTCGGTGAAGTACTGGTGGGCCGGGTGGTCCGGCGCGGTCGACTCCGCCGAGAGCACGCAGTACAGCTCTACCTCGCCGGGCTCGGCGACATTGGCGGCCACGATCTCCACCAGGGCTCGCAGCGCCTCGGTGCCCCGGGCGCGGATCACGCCGAAGCGTTCCTCGGAGACGGCGTCGCGCCGCTGGAGCACCGCTTCGAGCAGTGCCTCCTTGGTGGGGAAGTGGTGCAGCAGGCCCGGGTGCGAGATGCCGCAGCGTGCAGCGATCTCGCGCAGCGACGCTGAGCGGTAGCCGACCTCGCCGAAGAGGGCCCGCGCGGTGTCGAGGATCTCCTCGCGCCGCAGGCGGCCCTTGGCGTAGCCGCGGAGCGGCTCCCCGCTGGTCGCCGGGCGGGTCACCTGGCCGGTCGCCTGGCCGGTGGAGGGCGTGCTGCTCACGCTGGCCATGGTGACAGGCGATCTCCCCGATTCCAGATACTTACCAAATGGTCGGCATCGCCGTACGCTGGGTCACATGACCACCACCGATGCTGGATCACTCTCTGCCCGCGCAGCCGCAGCACCGCTGGAGCCCGACGTCGTCCTCGCCTCCCTCACCCTGGAGGAGAAGGCCTCGCTGCTCGACGGTGCGGACTTCTGGCACACCCAGCCCCTGCCCGAGCACGGCGTGCCCGCCGTCATGGTCACCGACGGCCCCCACGGGCTGCGCAAGCAGCCGGCCGACGGAGACCATCTCGGCATCGGCGGCTCCGTGCCCGCTACCTGCTTCCCGCCAGCCGCCGGGCTGGCCTCCTCCTGGGACGTCGACCTGCTGCAGCGCGTCGGCGAGGCCCTCGGCGAGGAGTGCCGCGCCGAGGGCGTCGCCGTCCTGCTAGGCCCCGGGGTGAACATGAAGCGCACGCCGCTGTGCGGCCGCAACTTCGAGTACTTCTCCGAAGACCCGGTGCTCGCGGGGGACCTCGCCGCGGCCCTCGTGCGGGGCGTGCAGAGCCAGGGCGTCGGCACGTCGCTGAAGCACTTCGCCGCCAACAACCAGGAGACGCACCGCATGAGCATCTCCGCCGAGGTCGACGAGCGGACTCTGCGCGAGGTCTACCTCACCGCCTTCGAGCGCGTGGTCCGCGACGCCCAGCCGTGGACGGTGATGTGCTCCTACAACCGCATTAACGGCGTGTACGCCAGCCAGGACCCGTGGCTGCTCACGCAGGTGCTGCGGCAGGAGTGGGGCTTCGAGGGGCTCGTGGTCTCCGACTGGGGCGCCGTCGACGACAGGCCGCTCGGCGTGGCCGCCGGCCTCGACCTGGAGATGCCGTCGTCCTCGGGGGCGTCTACGGCCAAGGTGCTCGCCGCCGTGCGCGACGGCCGGCTGTCCGAGGACGACGTCGACAGGGCCGCCCGTCGCGTGCTGCGCCTCGTCGCGCAGGCCCAGCCCGGTCTGGCCGAGCCCCGCCCGTACGACGCCGCCGCCCATCACGCCCTCGCCCGCGAGGCCGCGCAGCGCAGCGCCGTGCTGCTGAAGAACGAGCCGGTGAGCTCCCACGGCGGCGATCCGCTGCTACCGCTGGACCCCGCCGCGTGGCCCGACGGCGGGACCGTCGCCGTCGTCGGCGAGATGGCGCGCACCCCGCGATACCAGGGCGCCGGCAGCTCGCAGGTGGTCCCGACGCAGCTCGACAACGCGCTCACCGCCCTGCGCGAGGGCCTGGCCGGCACCGAGGTGCGCTTCGCCCCCGGCTACGCGTTGGAGGAGGACGACGACGGCGAGCTCGCCGCGGAGGCGGTCGTCGCTGCGCGTGACGCCGACGTCGTCCTGCTCTTCCTCGGGCTGCCGGGCTCGTACGAGTCGGAGGGCTTCGACAGGACCCACCTGGACCTCCCCGCGTCGCAGCTGGCGCTGCTGGACGCCGTGCTCGAGGTGAACGAGAGCGTCGTCGTCGTCCTGTCCAACGGCTCCGCGGTGCGGCTGCACCCGTGGACCGACCGCGTGCCCGCGGTGCTGGAGGGGTGGCTGCTGGGGCAGGCCGGCGGTTCGGCGACCGCCGACCTGCTGCTGGGCCGCGTCAGCCCGAGCGGGCGCCTCGCGGAGACACTGCCCCTGCGGCTGGAGGACACCCCGGCGTACACGAGCTTCCCCGGGGAGGGCGGCGTGGTCCGGTACGGCGAAGGCGTCTTCATCGGCTACCGCTGGTACGACACCCGCCGCGCGCCGGTGGCCTTCCCGTTCGGGCACGGGCTGACGTACACGACCTTCCTCTACGAGGAGCTGGACGTCGAGGTGACCGGCTCGGGCGCTGGTGCAGGCGTGCGGGTGGCGGTGCGCGTCACCAACACGGGGCGCGTCGCGGCCGCTGAGGTGGTGCAGGTCTACGTGGCGGACCCCGAGGCGTTGGTGGCGCGTCCGGACTTCGAGCTCAAGGCCTTCACGCGCGTCGAGCTGGAGCCGGGGCAGTCTCGGACGGTGCGGTTCGAGCTGGACGCTCGGGCGCTGTCGTACTGGAGCCCCACCGCCCGGCGCTGGGTGGTCGAGGGGGGTGCCTTCGAGGTGCGCGTGGGCGCCTCCTCTCGCGAGGACCGACTGAGCCAGACCGTGCAAGTGACGGGCGAGGACCTCACCCCGCCGGTGGCGGTCGACGCCGAGATCAGCACCTGGCTGGAGCACCCCGTGGCAGGTCCGGCGCTGCGGTCGGTGCTGTCACGGTCCGGAGGTGGGTTCGCGGGGATGGTCGACGACCCGGCGCACGGCGCGATGTTCCGCGCGATCCCGCTGGTGCGGATGGCGCGCTTCCCCGGCTTCCCCGCCACCGAGGCGGAGCTGGCCGAGATCGCCGCCCGCGCCAACGCCTGACCCTCACTCCGTCCGTGATCATGGGCGTCCGCCACCTGCGGGGGTGGCGGACGCCCATGATCACGGCGGTGAAAGGGGTTCCAGGACGCTCGTTGTGGACCAAGGTGGGGTCCGTGGCTGGCGCAGGGAGCGACGATGCGCGGCGCCGACCCCGCGGCGGACCTCCCGCCTGCCGACCCGGCCCGGGTCGCCGACCTGCTGGAGGACGCCGTGAGCACCACTCGCCTCACCTCTGACCTCGCTCCCGGTGCCTCTGGTGGTGCTGGTGAGGAGACCGCTGCGCGCCGCCGTCGTCGTCCGTGGGTGGTGGCGGTGGGCGTCGCGGCGGCTGCCGCCGCGGTGGTCGCCGTCGCCGTGCCGGTGGTGAGGTCGCTGTCGCCCGAGCCGGTGACCACCACCCTGACCGCCGAGCCCTTCGACCCGGCCATCGCCTCGTGCCCAGGTGTCGCAAGGAGCCTCGGGTACGTGGACACGGCGTTCGAGGGGCGCGTAGCGTCAGTCGATGGAGATCGGGTGACCCTCGACGTCGAGAAGGTCTACAGCGGGGCGCCGGGAGACTGGGTGGTCGTCGACGCGCCGAGCCAGGACGAGACGTCTGTCGCGCTTGTCGGAGGGTTCCCATTCACAGCGGGCCAGGAGGTCCTTGTTGCGGCCAGCGGCGGCGTGGTGGCGACCTGTGGCGCCTCGGGCCCGGCGAACTCTGCGCTAGCCACCGAGTACGTGCGCGCCTTCGGAGGCTGAGGGAACGCTGCGGCGTCCCGTCCGGCATGCAGAAGTCGCTCCGGAGGCAGCTCAGGGCCTGACACCCGGACTTCTGCATGCCCGGCGGGACGGCAGTGCCCCCGCGCGGTGACGTCGGACGTGCAGAAGTACCCGTGAAGCGCCCAGCGGTGGCGCGCGGCGAACTTCTGCACGTCCGACGTCACGGGGTCCGCGCCGGGGCGGCGTGCGAGGGTGGGCGAGTGCCCGTGGAGATGAGCGAGGAGGAGTTCGAGGACGCCGTCGCTGACGGTCTCGACGCCCTGCCGGAGGAACTCACGCGGATGATGAGCAACGTCGTCGTCCTCGTCGAGGACGAACCGCCCGAGGGCGAAGAGGAGATCCTCGGCCTGTACGAGGGCATCCCGCTGACCGAGCGTGACTCCGGCTGGGACGCCGGCGCACTACCGGACCGGATCCTCGTCTTCCGCGGCCCCACGCTGCGCGCGTGCGAGACACGCGAGGAGGTGGTCGAGGAGGTCGCCGTAACGGTGGTGCACGAGGTCGGCCACCACTTCGGCATCAGCGACGAGCGCCTCCACGAGCTCGGCTGGGCCTGACGCCGCCTCTGCGGGTGGGGCGGGTGAGGCGGGCTGGATCAGCCGCGCTTCGCACGGCGTGCGGCCTGGCCGGGGTTCCGCAGCAGGTCGAGCACGGCCTGCTCGACGGCTCCGTGCGTGCCGGGCTCGCCGAACGCCGCGCCCGCACCCAGCTCGGTGAGTGCGGGCTCGATGGTCGTGCCGTCCTCGAAGAGGTCCACCACGCGCGGGTCGACATAGGAGGCACGTGCCACCGCCGGCGTGTTGCCGAGGTACTCCGACACCTCGCGCATGGCCCGCGCCACCGCGCGCTGTCGCGCGGTGGGCGACTCCGCGGCGTGCGTCGAGACGGCCAGCGCCACGGCCGCGAGCACGGTGGCGTGCCAGGTGCGGAAGTCCTTGGCGGAGACGTCCTCACCGCCGAACGCGGCCTTGACGTACTCGTTGATGTCGGAGCTGGTGACGTCGTGCCAGCCGGCGGAGTCCTTCCAGGCGAGCAGGTCGTCCCCACCGCCCCGGCGCCGCTTCATCACCCCGACGGCGTCGTGCACCGCGGCGTCCACCAGCCGCAGCGTGCGCCGCTTGCCGTGCTTGGCGGTGTAGTCGAACACCACCGCCCCGCCGGCCAGGCGCACGTGCTGCTTCTCGATGGTCGCGAGCCCGTACGACTGGCCGCTCTCCACGTACCCCTCACCGCCGATCCTGAAGAACCCGAGGTCCAGCAGCCGGAACGCGCACCCCAGCGCCCGCTCCCGTGGCATCCCTGACGCCGCCAGGTCCTCGGCCGCCCTCGCCCGGGCCGCCGGCAGCCGCTCGGCCACCTGCAGCACCCGCTCGAACTTGGCGCGGTCGCGCTGGAGCCGCCACTGGGGGTGGTAGAGGTACTGGCGCCGTCCGGCTTCGTCCGTGCCGACGGCCTGGATGTGTCCCTCAGCCTGCGGACAGATCCACACCTCTTTCCACGCGGGTGGGATGACCAGCGCCTTGCAGCGCTCACCCTCCGCTGACGACAAGCGCGCCCCCGTGGCATCGAGGTACGTGAAGCCCTTCCCCGAGCGACGCCGAGTCCACCCGGGGGCGTGCGGCGAGACGGTGAGGAGCTCCAGCTCCTCCACCTCGACGGCGACGGCGACGCTCACGCCGCGCTCAGCCCCTCAGGGGGTCGTGGCCCCAGTTCATCAGCGAGTACCGCCAGCGGCTGTGCTCGACGTCGTCGTCGGGCCCTCCCTGGGCCTGGTGTCGCTGCACGTAGCCGACCGCCTTGCGCATGTGCGCCACGTCGTCGTCGGTGAGGTCGTCCTTCTTCGTGCGCAACAGCTCGACGATGCGCCGCCCTGACGCGTGCCCCGTCGATTCGCCCGAGCCCCCGGACTTCTGGCCGACCTCGTGGGACTCGTCCGTGCCGAGCCAGTCCTCCAGCTCCTTGGGGGTCATCGTGACGGCATTCCGCCAGTCGTCCCAGACCTCGTCGAGGCCTTCCGCGCGCTGTGCCACGTGCCGATGGTCCGTCGGGCGAGACGCGAGCGCACCCCGGACGGGCCTGGATGCGCGCCACCGCCCGCGCGGCACGGGCATGCTGTTCCGGTGCTCGTCACCAACCACGTCCTGGCCGGAGCGGTCCTCGGAGCGGGTCCGCTCGCAGAGCGGCCCGTGCAGGCGTTCGCCACCGGGGTGGTGTCGCACTTCGTGCTGGACCAGGTGCCGCACTGGGGTGATCAGCGCCGCGGAGTCTTCCTCGTGACCGCCGTGTGCGACGGCCTGGCGGGTCTTGCCGCCATCGCCCTCGTGGCACGCGCGAGCCGGCGGCAGCGGCCCGCCGTCCTGCTCTCGGCGTTGGCGGGGATGGCCGGGGGAGCCTTCCCCGATCTCGACAAGCCCAGCGATCTCTTCTTCGGCCGGTCGCCGTTCCCGGCGCGTATCGACGCGTTCCACGCCCGCATCCAGCGCGAGAGCACACGGCGGATGCCGCAGGAGGTGCTGGTCGCTGCGGGTCTGAGCGCGGTGGTCGCGCTGCTCCTGCGGGGTGCCCGCAAGAGCTGAAGGCGCCTCGCCGGGCGGGTTCGCCCGGCGATCCGTCGTCCTCCCGTCAGGAGGACAGGAGGACGACGACGGTCAGCGGCCCTGTGCGACCTCGGCCGCCGCGGCGGCGCGCTCGGGGCTGCCCGGCTGGGTCGACTCCAGCAGGCGCTGCAGGTGCGCCAGCGAGCGCGAGGCCTGCGACCGCAACGATCCACCGCCGACGAGGGGCAGCGAGGCGGCGGCGTGCTCGGCGGCGCTGCGTGCCGAGCCCGTCTCCGGGGAGATGCGCAGCGTCACCTCGGTGTGGTTGGCGCCCGGCAAGCTGTGCACCTCGGCCTCGAAGTGGCCGCTGCCGGGCACGTTCCACTCGATGCGGTCGAGTACCGGACCCTCCAGGCCGCCGGTCAGACCGGGGAGGCCGCCGTGGTCGTGCAGGTGCTGAGCGACCTCGCCGGCGGGCCGGGCGATGGCGACGGTCTGGACCACCGACCATTCCGGCCCGGGCTCTCCGACCCGCCCGACGGGCGTGGTCGGACGCTCTGCGCTGGTGCTGGTCGCAGGGGTCCGCCGGGTGCGCAGCAGGAGCCACGCGGCGACGCCGCCGAGGCCGGCGAGCAGCACGAGGGGGGCAGAGGTGCGCCGATCGGTGTCCACGTGTCAGATGATGGCGCGACGCGTTCTGCCTGGCCACTGCGCGTGATCGAGTTGGTCCTGTCGGCCCGCGCCCAGATGGACCGCGCCCGGTCGGCCCGCGCTCGGTCAGTCGGCGCCCAGACGGACCAGGCGGACCAGCAGACGGCTGCCCAGACCTCACACGCCCCATCCGGGCAGGATGGAGCCGTGGCCGAGCTCGACTACGCCCTCCTGGCCGACTACGCGCGCGTCGACGCCGACGGCACGCTCACGGCGGTCGGTGCGCACCGCACCGTCATCGCCGTGTCGCAGCTGCCCGCGCAGCAGGTGCTCGCCGCGGCCGGGCGGTTGTGGATGGGGCGCCGGGAGCCGGCGGCGCACCTGTCGCTGTCGGCCCGGACGCCGGAGGGCGACGTCGGCACGATCTCCGCCTGGCAGGTCCGCCCTGGGCTGGAACAGGGCGAAGTGCCGGGGCGGGTGTCGGCATGCTTCGCGGTGGCCGTCGTCGCGCCGCTGAGCTCGACGGGCCCCCACGCGCTGGTGCTGTCGGTCAATGGCGAGGTGGTGGCCGAGCTGCCGTTCGGCGTCGTCGTCGAGATCTGAGCCGACATCAAACCTGGCACCCGACCTGACGCCCCAGCCAACACCCCCGGCCGAGGTCTGAGAGCCCCGCACCCAGAACCCCTCTCCGGGAAAAGCCCTCCGGAGCCGACCGCCGCGGTCTAGCGTCACCGACGTGGGACGACCCGCCCTGGCGACAGGGGCCGCAGGCCTGGTGAGCACGCACGTCGAGACTCTCGACCCCGTCTCCGGGCGGTGGGTGCGCGCCGCCACCGCACAGGGCATGGGACGTAGCCGGTGGGTGGCCAGGTGTCGCCTCAAGGGCGCCGACGGCGAGTACCGCCCGGTCCGGGCGACCGGCCAGACACGGCGTGAGGCCGAGGCGGCCCTGGCCGACAACCTCGCGCGCCGTGCCCGCGCCGAGGCTGCCGCGGCGGCCGCCGCGGACGACCGCGTGACCACCGTCGCCGACACCGCCGCCACCTGGCTCGACGTGCTGGAGGCCACCGGGGCGCGCCCGGGCACCCGCGACCTGTACCGCCGCTCGGTGGTGGCACACCTCGTGCCGCGCCTGGGCATGGTCAAGGTGCGGCACCTGTCCGCGCCGATCGCCGAGCGATGGCTGGCGGAGGTCGCCGACAGGTCCGGACCCGCCGCAGCACGCACCGCGCGGAACTGCCTGCGCGGTGTGATCGACGTGGCCCTGGCCAAGGGCGTGCTCGACGAGGACCCGCTGCGGAGCGTCGAGCTGCCGGTCACCGCCGCGCCGGCTGCGGCCCCCGTGCTCACGGTCGCGCAGGCGGCGCACCTCCTCGTCGTGGCGTCAGCGGACGCCGACGCCGTCCGTCACGGCCTCGCCGACCTCGTCGCGGTGCTGCTGGGCTCCGGCGCACGGCTGGGGGAGGCGCTGGCGCTGCGCTGGGCCGACGTCGACGTTACGCCCGGAGCTGCGGCGCTGCGCGTCGCGGCCCGCTTGGAGCGTGCCACCGGCCGCTCGACCGACGTCCGCCGCACCGCTGACGAGCGGATCGTGCCGATCACTGATTCGCTCGCGGCGCTGCTGCAGGCCCGCCGTCGGCGACCCTCGGCCGACGTCGGCGACCAGGCCCTGGTCTTCCCGACGTCGCGGGGCACCGCCGCTGACCCGGCGGCCACCACCCGCCGCCTGCGGGCGCTGTTCGACGCCGCTGGCCTGCCGGGTGTCACCTCGCACGCGTTGCGCGCCACGCGCGCCCAGCGGCTGCTGGACGCCGGGGTCGACGCCGCGGAGGTCGCCCGGCTCCTGGGTACCTCGCGGCTGCGCGCCGGTTCGGTCATGACCACCGGCGCCGTGCCCGCTGTCGCTCCCGCCGCGCTCATCCCGCGTCAGCGGCACACCGACGGGGCGCAGGTCCCGTCGGCCCAACGGGGTCAGGACGCCGCGGACGGCGCCGCCGACACCTCGGGTGCGTCGACCGGAGTGTTCGCGGACGCCGGCGCTTCCAGCCGGTAGCGCACGAGCCGGGCCGAGTTGACCGCCACGAACACCGACGACGCGTTGTGCGCGACCGCCGCGAGCACGGGTGACAGCGCCCCTGCGGCGCCCAGCGCCAGCCCGACGCCGTTGACGGCGATCGACGCGCCGTAGTTCTGGCGGATCAGCCGGAGCGTGCGGTCGCCCAGGTCGCGCAGATGCAGCAGGCGGCGCAGGTCGTCACCGACGAGCGCGACGTCGGCGGTCTCCACCGCCACGTCGGTGCCCGACAGGCCCATGGCGATGCCAAGGTCGGCCAGGGCCAGGGCGGGTGCGTCGTTGGTGCCGTCACCGACGACGGCGACGACGTGCCCTTCCGCCTGGAGCTCGCGGACGACGTCCTGCTTCTCGTCCGGCATGACCTGCGACCGGAACTCGGTGATGCCGAGCTCGGAGGCGACCGCGGCGGCCGTGGCGGGGTGGTCTCCGGTGAGCATGACGATGCGGCGCACCCCGGAGGCACGCAGCGTGTCGAGCACCTCGCGGGCCTCGGGACGCACCTGGTCACGCAGGCTCACGAGGCCGGTCAGGACGCCGTCGACGGCGAGTATCAGCGGTGTCTCGGCCTGGGCCTGCAGCCTGTCCACCCACTCGCGGGCGCGTTCGTCGACGTCGACGCCCTCGCGGTCCATGAGGCCGGGGCTCCCGACGAGCAGCACGCGGCCGTTGGCCATGACCCGCATGCCGAGCCCGAGGATCGCCTCGCACTCCTCGTGGGTAGGGATGACGAGGTGCCGCTCCTCGGTCGAGCGGATGACGGCCTGCGCCAGCGGGTGCTTGGAGTGCACCTCGGAGTTGGCGGCCTCGGTGAGTACCTGCTCCGGCGTCCAGTCCTCGCGGAAGGACAGCACGTTGGTGACCACCGGCCGGCCCTGCGTCAGCGTGCCGGTCTTGTCGAAGACGAACGCGTCGACGCGACCGGCGGCCTCCAGGTGGGAGCCGCCCTTCATGAGGATGCCGCGGCGGGCGCCGTTGCCGATGGCGGCGCTGATGGCCGTCGGGGTGGCGAGCCCGACGGCGCAGGGGCAGGCGATGAGCAGCATCGTCATGGCGCGGCGCACGTCGCGGGTGACCACGAGCACGCCCAGGGCGAGAGCGAACGAGGCCGGCACGAAGCGGCGACTGAACGCGTCACCGACGGTCTGCACGGGCGCCCTGTCGGCCTGGGCGTGCTCGACGCGAGCGACGATGCGACCCACAGCGGTGTCCGAGCCGGTGGCGGTGGCTCGCACCACGAGGCGCCCGCGAAGCACCACGCTGCCGGCGAGCACCGGGTCTCCCACGGTGCGCTGCACCGGCAGGTTCTCTCCCGTGAGGGCGGCCTGGTCGACCACGGCCTCGCCCTCGACCACCTCGCCGTCCACGGCGAGGGTCGACTGGTCGTGCGCGACGACGAGGTCACCGACGCGCAGCTCCTCCAGGGGCACTTTCACCTCGACGGTGCTGCGGACCGTCTTCGGGCCCCGCGCCGTGCTGACGGTCTCGGTGATCTCGCGCTGCACCCAGGCTTCGGTCTGGGCGCCGGTGAGCAGGTCGGCGATGGCGCGGCGGGTGCGGCGCAGCGTGAGGTCCTGCAGGTACTCGCCGATGTTGAGCAGCCACAGCACGGTCAGGGCGACGACGTTCTCGCGCAGCAGCAGGCTGGCGATGGTGGCCGCGGTGACCAGGACGTCGGTGCCGAGCCCCTTGCCGGAGGTGATGGAGCGCAGCGCCCCCTTGAGGAAGGGATAGCCGGAGAAGATCGTGACGGCGGTGGCGACCGTCCGCGACGTCGGTCCGAGCAGCGGCGGGCGGCCGAAGGCGTAGCGCCGCAGACCGAGCAGCGCCAGCACGACACCGCCCACGACGATCCTCGCCACCTCCCCGTTGCCGACGTCGGCCGAGCGCGGCGTGCGGGAGGCCACGGCCGCGGCGTCCACGGAGGCCGCCGTGGCGACCGCGGCGCGCAGCTGCTCGAGAGTGAGCCGGTCACGGTCACCGTGGACGACGACGGCGCCCGTCACCGGGTAGGCGCGCACGAGGTGCACGCCGTCGAGGGCGTCGAGCGCGTCTTCGACGGCCACTGCGCGGGCCGGGTGGCCGCGCAGCCAGTCAGCCTGCAGCCGCACCCGTCCACCGGCGTCCGCGACGACGGTGACGGCGGTATCGACCACAGGCTCGACCCCAGACTTGGCCGCGGGCACCGCAGCAGCGTGCTGGCCGTCGGTCACCGGGGGCTCAGTGGTCGTGGTCGTGGCTGTGCTCGGCCGAGGGGGTGCGCGGCACCGGGGCCGGCTCGCCCAGCTCGGCGTGGGCCTGGGCGACGACGTCACCCGTGGCCAGGCGCAGCTTCTCCACGCCCACCTCGGCTGCGCGGGACGCGCGGATGCCGAGCTTCGCCGTGGAGACGGCCGTGCGCCGGAGCGCGCCGGTGCCGCGACCGTCGGAAACGGCCTTGACGATGCCCGCGGAGGCGGCGGCGGTCAGCAGGAGCCGACCCAGGGGAGCGACAACGGGGACCACGGCAGCCTCCAGGGGTGGAACGGGAACGGCGATGATGATAACGACTCTCGCGATGCCAGGGCGTCCGCCGTGACGCCCCTCAGGATCCTCGCCCGATGGTCCGCCCGATCGTCACGTTCGCGACGACTGCCGGTCACCTGGCGATGGTCTGGCGGAGGGAGACGGCGACCACGCTGGCTCCGTGAGGGTAGCGATCATCACAGACTCGTTCCTCCCTGCGATGAACGGCGTGGTCCGCTCCGTGCTCAGGGTGCTGGAGCACCTGGAGCGCGAGGGCCACTCGGCTCTCGTCATCTGCGCCAACCCCGGCGCACCACGGACCGTGCACGGCGCGATGGTCGTCGAGGTCCCCTCGGTCGGACTCCCGGGCTACACCGAGGTGCGCGTGCCGCTCCCGTCGGCCACCCGCCTGCGGGCCGTGCTGGCCGCTTTCGCGCCCGACGTCGTCCATCTCGCCTCACCGTTCGGACTGGGCGGCACTGCCGCGCGCGCCGCGAACGGCCTCGGGTTGCCCGTCGTCGCCGTCTATCAGACCGACATCGCCGGGTTCGCGAGCCGCTACCCGCTCACGGCCAGGATCGGCACCGCCCAGGAGGCCGCGTGGTGGCGCGTGGAGGCGATCCACCGCCGCGCAGAACTGACGCTCGCGCCCACGGCCACCGTCGCCGAGCAGTTGCGCGCCCGCGGCATCCCCCGCACCCGCGTGTGGGCGCGGGGTGTGGACGACGTCTTCGACCCCGCTCGCCGCGACCCCGCGCTGCGGGCCCGCCTCGCCCCGCACGGCGAAGTGCTCGTCGGCTACGTGGGGCGCCTCGCGCCCGAGAAGCGCCTGGAAGACCTCGCCGTCCTCACGGGAGTCCCGGCCACGCGGCTCGTGGTGGTCGGGGACGGACCCTCCCGCGGCCGCCTGCAGACCCTGCTGCCCGACGCCGCCTTCCTTGGCCAGCTCTCCGGGGAGCGGCTGGCCGCGGCGGTGGCGAGCCTGGACGTCTTCGTCCACACCGGCGAGCACGAGACGTTCTGCCAGGCCGCGCAGGAGGCGCTGGCCAGCGGCGTGCCCGTCGTCGCGCCGGCCGCCGGCGGGCTGCGGGACCTCGTGGACCCCAGCCGCACCGGATGGCTCTACGCCCCCGGGGACCTCGCCGGATTGCGCGCCCACGTGGCCGACCTCGCCGGTGACGCCGCCAAGCGCCGCGCCCTGGGCGAGGCCGCCCGGGAGCGCACCCGCGGCCGTACGTGGAGCGTGCTGTGCGGCCAGCTCGTGGACTACTACCGCGACGCGGTGGCCGTCGCCGTCTGACGGACCGGTCTGCTCAGCGCCGGTTCAGAGGTCGAGCACGTGGTGGGCACCCATGACCACGAGCATCTGCCGGGCCGTGCCGTGCAGGCCCTCGAGGCGCAGCCGGTAGGGACGGACCTGCCGTGACAGGCCGATGAGGAAGCCCAGACCGGCCGAGTCGACGAACTCGACGTCGTGCAGGTCGACCACCCGCACCTCGCTCAGCTGTTCCGGCGCGAGGCGCTGCCCGGCGACCGCGTAGACGTCGATGTCTCCGCGCAGCACAAGTCGGCTGGGGTCTTCGGCGTCGAGAGCCATCCCCGCTGCTCGGGGGGTCTCGTCATCGGGCACACCGACATGCTGGCCCACCGAGGGGCGCCGCGCACAGTCACCCCACCCCGCGCGCCGCGCCTCGTGCGGCAGACAACCTGTGTCACGGTGGTCGCATGGCTGCTCTGACGGTGCGTGGGACCCCGCCCGGGGTCGTGGTTCGCGCATCGGCGTGTGCGCTGGCGGTGGCCTCGCTGGCCCTGGTTGCGGTAACGACGACGGCGCCCGCGGCGTCGGCAGCCCCTGCCAGCACGTCGCGCTGGTGGGGCGCCGACAGGTACGCCACCGCGGCCGCCGTCTCGAAGGAGTCCTTCCCGCAGGGCGCGCGCGACGTCGTCGTCGTGAGCGGTGCCCGGTTCCCCGATGCTCTGGCCGCGGCCCCGCTGGCCGCTCAGCTGGGCGGCCCCGTCCTCACCGTGCAGCCCGGTGACCTGCCGGAGGCGACCCGCGCCGAGCTGCAGCGCCTCTCGCCCGCCGTGATCCACGTGGTCGGTGGCACCTCTGCCGTCAGCGAGGACCTGTTCCGCCAGCTGCAGCCGCTGGCCTCCCAGCGGGTCGAGCGGATCCAGGGCGACGACCGGTACGGCACCGCCGCCCGAGTGGCCACCACGTCCTTCGCCGATGCGAGCGAGGTGGTGCTCGCCTCCGGCGAGGACTTCCCCGATGCCCTCGCCGGGGGTGCTGCGGGCGCTGCGCTCGGATCGCCGCTGCTGCTGTCGGGCCGCGATGCGCTGCCGGCGGCCACGCGCAGCGCGCTGACGGCGCTGGCGCCGTCCCGGGTGACTCTCGTGGGAGGAACATCCGTGGTCACCCCCACCGTCGTGGCGCAGGTGAAGCAGGCGCTTCCGAGCACCGCCGTCGTGAGGCTGGCCGGGGACGACCGCTACGCCACCGCCGCCGTCGTGGCCCGCGACACGTGGGAGTCCGTGCCCTCACCCCTGCTCGCGAGCGGTGAAGCCTTCCCCGATGCCCTCGCCGGTGCCGCGCTCGGCGCGCCGCTGCTGCTGGCCCGCCGCGACTGCCTGCCCGCGGCCACCGTGACCGCCTACAAGGACCTGGGCGTCCGTGACGTCACCGCGGTGGGTGGCGAGGCGGCGCTCAGCGAGGCGGCGCTGGCCGCGACCCCCTGCCGCTGACCCGTTCTCCGGGTTTCTCAGCGTCGGTGAAGGCTCAGGACCGGCGCAGGGAGGCGACGAACCGCTCAAGCCGCGCCAGCCCCTCCTCGAGATCGGCGCGGGAGGCCGCGTACGAGAGCCGCACGTGGGTCTCGGCAGTGCCCGCCCCGAAGTCGCGCCCGGGGGTCAGCGCCACGTGCGCCTCCGCGAGCAACCGCTCGCAGAACTCCCACGCCCCCAGGTCCGTCGCGGAGACGTCGACGTAGACGTAGAAGGCGCCGTCCGGGGGGACGGGCACCTCCAGGCCCGCCCGCGCCAGCCCGTCGAGCACCAGCGCGCGCCGCGACCGCAGGTCCAGCCGGCGCGCCTCGACCAGCGCCAACGACTCCGGCGTGAACGCCGCCAGCGCCGCGTGCTGCGCGGGCGTCGAGGCGCAGATGAAGAAATTGGCAGCGAGCTGTTCGGCGACGTCGACGGCGTGCTCCGGCACCACGCACCACCCGAGCCGCCACCCCGTCATGCCCGTGTGCTTGGAGAAGCTGCCGATGACGACGGCGCCGTCGTCGAGGGCCAGCGCGCTGCGCGGTGGCTCGCCGTGCACGGAGTTGGCTACTGGGTCGGCTACTGGGTCGGCCAGGTCGAGGTAGATCTCGTCGACCACCCGCCACGCCCCGCGCTCGCGCGCCAGCCGGCAGATGGCCGCCAGCTCGGCCTCGGGCACGGTCGTGCCCGTGGGGTTGGAGGGGGTCGCGACGAGGACGGCGCGGGTCGCGGGCGTCCACGCGGCCGCCGCGGCCGCCGCCGACAGCTGGTAGCGGGTGGCCGGTGACGTCTGCACCTCCACCGCCCGCCCGCCGAGGGCGCGCACCAGCTGGCGGTTGCACGGGTAGGAGGGGTCGGCCATGAGGACGTCGTCGCCGGGGTCGACCACGAGGGCCATGACGAGCAGCAGCGCCGCCGAGGCCCCGGACGTCACCACCACGCGCCGGGGGTCGAGGTCGACGCCGTGGCGCTCGCGATACCGGCGTGCGATGGCCTCGCGGAGCGCGGGCAGGCCCAGGGCGGCCGTGTAGGGCAGCGGCCGGCCGTCCGTCACCTCGTGCAGGGCCGCGAGCACAGCGGGCGGGGCGCCGTCGTCGGGTTCGCCCAGGCTCAGGGCCACCACGTGGTGCCCCTCGGCGCGCAGGCGCGCGGCCCGCTCGGCGAACGCCATCGCGTGGAACGGCTCCACGGCGAGGGCGCGCTGCGAGGGCCGCGGTGCCGCCTCCCGGGGGTGGATGGGCGGGGTGTCCGGTGCTGCCACCCGGCAGACACTGCCATCCGAGGCCCCGAGGGCACCCTCCCCTCGAGATCCATCACGATGCGGTCACGAACGACGGCCCGCGTTTGACGACGGCGAGCGTCGCTTCGTACGGTCCTCCCAGGTCACGAGTGACAGCGCGTAGCCCTGGCTGGCTGTCCGGCAACCCTCCTCCGCGGCGGGGTGCTCCAGGTGACGACCCGGCCGCGTCCACGGGCGCGGCAAGAGCGGAACGACCCGAGGAGTTGCTTCACCCCGACGCCTGCTGCGCTCTGTCGCCGCACTCCTCGACGTCCCCGCGCTGACCCTGACCATCGGGCGCCCCGCGCGACCATGCACCACCCAGGAGAACCATGTCCAGCCCCACTCCCACCCCCAGCAGCAGCGGTCCCGCCCTGCCCCCGAAGCCGAAGCGGAGGGCCCCTGTCGCGGCGATCGCGGTGGCCGTCGTCCTCGTCCTCGCCCTGGTGGCGGGCGGTGTCTGGCTGCTGCTCGGACGCAGCGGCGACGGTGGCGAAGCCACCGCGGCGAGCGGGCAGGCCACCAGCCAGGGCTTCAAGCCGAACGTCAAGATCGGCGTCGCCGACAACGCCCTGCCGTACTGGAAGACGTACACCGAGCTCGCCAAGAGCAAGCTCGGCGTCACCGTCGAACTGGTGAACTTCTCCGACTACAGCCTGCCGAACCCGGCGCTGAAGCAGGGCGAGATCGACCTCAACCAGTTCCAGCACATCCAGTACCTGGCCAACTACAACGTCACCGCCGGTGACGACCTCCAGCCCATCGGCGCCACGGCCATCTACCCCCTGCCGCTGTACTCCACGTCCGTCAAGGACGTCGCGTCGCTGCCCGCTGACGCCGTCGTCGTGATCCCTAACGACGCCATCAACCAGGCCCGCGCTCTCCTGTTGCTGCAGCAGGCAGGTCTCGTGCAGCTCAAGGACGGCGGCACCGCCTTCTCCGACCTCGAGGACGTGACCAGCGCCAAGGTCAAGATCACGCCCGTCGCGGCTGACCAGACCGCCCGTGCCCTGCAGAGCGGCTCCGCAGTGGCCGCCGTCGTCAACGTCAACTACGCCGTCAAGGCGGGCCTGACCGACAGCCAGGTCATCGCCAAGGACGACCCGGCCTCCCCGTCCGCGGCTCCGTACGTCAACGTCTTCGCGGCCCGCGCCGCCGACAAGGACGACAAGACCTACCTCGCCCTGGCGCAGCTCTGGCACGACCCGGCCGTCCAGAAGGCCTTCGCGCCGGACTACCCCAGCGCCGTCATCGTCGACAAGGCCGCCGCGGAACTGCAGGCCGACCTCGCGAAGGTCGAGCAGGACGCGAAGGCCGCCAAGGCCGCGGGCTGACGTGTCCGGCGACCTGACCGGCCTCCGCGCCCCCGGCCTGCCTACCGGGGACGGCGGCGGTGACGTGCTCGTCGAGCTCGACGGTGTCACCAAGCGATTCGAGCGCGGCGGCACCACCGTCACCGCCGTCGACGAGGTCTCCCTCCGTGTCGCACGGGGGGAGGTGCTCGCCGTCATCGGCTACTCCGGCGCCGGCAAGTCGACGCTCGTGCGGCTGATCAACGCGCTGGAGCTGCCGACGTCGGGCAGCGTGCGGGTGGCCGGGCAGGACCTCACCCGCCTCGGCGAGAAGGAGCTGCGGGCTGCCCGCGCCGGCATCGGCATGATCTTCCAGCAGTTCAACCTGCTGAGCTCGCGCACGGTCGCCGGCAATGTCGCCTACCCGCTCAAGGTCGCCGGCGTCGGACGGGAGGAGCGAGATCGGCGCACCGCCGAGCTGCTCGACTTCGTCGGGTTGCTCGATCGCGCGCACGCCCACCCCGAGCAGCTCTCCGGCGGCCAGAAGCAGCGCGTGGGCATCGCGCGAGCGCTGGCCACCAACCCGCCCCTCCTGCTGGCCGACGAGGCCACGAGTGCCCTCGACCCAGAGACCACCGAGGAGGTGCTCACCCTCTTGCGGCGGGTCAACACCGAGCTGGGCGTGACCATCGTGCTCATCACCCACGAGATGGAGGCCGTGCGCCGCGTCGCCGACCGGGTGGCCGTCATGGAACGGGGACGTGTGGTGGAGGTCGGTGACGTCTACGACGTCTTCACCGCACCGACAACCGTGCCCGCGCAGCGTTTCGTGAGGTCGGCCACCCACGACCGGCCCAGCCCGGAGGCGCTCGCGCGGCTGCGCGAGCACCACCCCGGTCACCTGGTCACCGTGCGGATCACCGACCGGCCGCGACTGCAGCAACTCGTCGACGGAGCCTTCCGGGACGCCGGGGTGACCGCGGAGCTGGTCTACGGAGGGGTCGGCGAGGTGCGCGAGCGCCGCGCCGGCTCCCTCACCTACGAGCTGACCGGCGGCCAGCCCGACCCGGCGGCCGCGGTTCAGCGCGCACTCGCCGGGCTGCGCGCGCACGGCGTCGTCGTCGAAGAAGAGGAGGGCTGAGGTGGACTTCTTCGCGGGGTTCCTCGACACCACCGACGTCTACGTCCGGGCCATCGGCCAGACGCTGCTCATCGTCAGCGTCGCCATGGTGATCTCCGGCGTCGTCGGGCTCGCGCTGGGTGTGGCCTTGTACGCCACGCGGCCGGGCAACCTCTACAGCAACCGTGTGGTCTTCGGGGCGATCGGCCTGCTGGTGAACATCATCAGGCCAATCCCCTTCGTGATCTTCATTGCCGCGATCGGGCCCTTGCAGCAGCTGGTCGTCGGCTCCACCATCGGCACCAACGCCGTGGCCTTCGCTATCGCCCTGGCAGCGGCGTTCGCCGTCGCCCGCATCGTCGAGCAGTCACTCGTTGGCGTCGACCCGGGCGTCGTCGAGGCGGCGCGCGCCATGGGCGCCTCGCGCGCCGCGATCCTCTTCGGTGTGGTGGTGCGGGAAGGCCTCGGGCCGCTCGTGCTCGGTTACACCTTCACCTTCGTGGGCATCGTCGACATGTCGGCTCAGGCCGGCCTCGTCGGCGGTGGGGGTCTCGGCGACTACGCCATCACCTACGGCTCGCAGACGTACAACTGGGGCATCGTCTACGCGGCCCTGGTGGCCATCGTGGCGATCGTCATCGTCGGGCAGTTCCTCGGCAACCGCCTCGCCCGAGCCGTCATGCGCCGCTGACAGCTGCCGTTCGCGGCGACGTCGCCTACCCTCGAACACGGCCGCCGAGCACGCTGACGGCTTAGCTCGAGAGCGGGAGACCTGTGGACGGGCGAGCGGTGTCCACGAAGGACCTGCCAGCGGTGCGGAGCGCGCTGGCCATGATGACGTACCCGCCGCAGGCGGCGTCCGTCCGGGCCTCCCGCCACTTCGTCGTGGGTGTGCTGGAGGCCAGTGGTCGCGCCGCGATGGCCGACGACGTCGGCCTGGTGGTCTCCGAGCTCGCCGCGAACGCCGTGCTGCACGCCCGCACCGACTTCGACGTCGTCATCTACGAGGTCGACGGGGGAGTCCGGGTCAGCATCCGCGACCGCTCCCCGGCGCTGCCGGTGCTCGTGGCGCCCAGCGCCTCCTCGATGAGCGGGCGCGGGCTGGCTCTCGTGGAACGGCTCGTCTCCCGCTGGGGAGCTGGGCCCTCCACGTCGTCCTCGGTGGGTGGCAAGAGCGTGTGGTTCGAGGTGGACGACGGCCCCGCGGGGGCGCCCGTGCCTGACGTGGCGGACCTGAGCGTCGAGGAGCTCCTCGCCGCCTGGAGCGATGACGTCACCGAGATCGCCACCGTGATCACCGCGCGGCAGGACGAGGACGGCGTCGACGTCGTCCTCCCCGCGCTGGACGCTGTCGAGCTGCTCGCGGCCAAGGAGCGCCTCGACGACGTCCTCCGCGAGCTGCAGCTGGTGCTGCTCGCCGGTAGCCCTGTTGCCAGCGCGCGCGGCCTCGCGGTCGCTCGCCGCCTCGACGAGGCCGCCCGCGCCTTCGACGACGTGCGCCGTCAGGTTCGGCGTCAGGTCAGCCACGCGGTCGCCACCGGTGGGGAGCGAGTGGCCCTCGAACTGCACCTGCCTCCCGGCACCGGCGAGCGCGCCGCCGCGTACCGCGCCGCCGTCGAGGCCGCCGAGGAGCTCGCGGAGGTGGAGGGGTCGCTGCTCAGCGTCGCCGCCACACTGGCGCGGCATCGGGCGGTGCGCCGCGCCTATCTCGACGAGATCATCGCTGCCACCCGCGCCTGAGCCGCCCGACCTCCCGCGACCAGGACCTCCTCACCCCAACGTGATCATGGGCAGTCGGCCACCTCACGCGGGTGGCCGACTGCCCATGATCACGGAGGGGGAGTTGGTCAGGCGTAGTCCTCCAACGGGGGGCAGGAGCACACGAGGTTGCGGTCTCCGAAGCTGCCGTCGATACGGCCCACCGGCGGCCAGTACTTGTCCGGGTCCGGTCCGGCGGGGAAGGCCGCCAGCGCCGCGCTGTACGGCAGCTCACCCGAGAGAGCGCGCTCGGCGGTGTGCGGAGCCCCGCGCAGCGGCGAGGCCGCCAGCTCCCACTCGCCGTCGGCGACCTTCTGCGCCTCGGCCCGGATGGCGAGCATCGCCGTGACGAACCTGTCGAGCTCGTCGAGGTCCTCGCTCTCGGTCGGCTCCACCATCAGCGTGCCCGCCACGGGGAAGCTCGTCGTGGGGGCGTGGAAGCCGTAGTCGATGAGCCGCTTGGCGACGTCGTCGACGGTCACGCCCGTGGCCTTGGTGAGCGGGCGCAGGTCGAGGATGCACTCGTGGGCCACCAGCCCGCCGTCGCCGGTGTAGAGCACCGGGTACGCCTCGCCCAGGCGCGTCGCGACGTAGTTGGCCGACAGCACCGCCACCGCCGTCGCCCGCGTGAGGCCCGCCCCGCCCATGAGCCGCAGGTAGGCGTACGAGATGGGCAGGATGCCCGCCGAGCCGTGCGGCGCCGCGGCAATGGCGCCGGTGCCCCCGGGCTCCGTGCGACGCGCTGCGTCGGGGTGCGCGGCGTGCGTGGGCAGGAACGGGGCCAGGTGCTCGCGCACGGCCACCGGGCCGACGCCGGGGCCACCGCCGCCGTGGGGGATGCAGAAGGTCTTGTGCAGGTTGAGGTGGGAGACGTCGCCACCGAACTTGCCGGGCTTGGCGTAGCCGAGCAGGGCGTTGAAGTTGGCGCCGTCCACGTAGACCTGCCCGCCCGCGGCGTGCACGAGCTCGCAGACGGCGGTGATGCCCTCCTCGTACACCCCGTGCGTGGAGGGGTAGGTGACCATGATCGCGGCGAGGTCGTCACGGTGCGCCTCGCACTTGGCGCGCAGATCGTCGAGATCCACCGAGCCGTCAGGGGCCGAGGCGACGACGACGACGCGCATCCCCGCCATCACCGCTGACGCCGCGTTGGTGCCGTGCGCGGAACTGGGGATGAGGCAGACGTCGCGCTGGGCGTCGCCGCGGGAACGGTGATAGCCGCGGATGGCCACCAGGCCGGCCAGCTCGCCCTGCGAGCCGGCGTTCGGCTGGACGGAGACGCGGTCGTACCCGGTGACCTCGGCCAGCCACGACTCGAGGCGCTCGATGAGCACGCGGTAGCCCTCGGCGTCCTCAGCGGGCGCGAAGGGGTGCAGATCGGCGAAGCCGGCGAGGCTGATGGGCTCCATCTCCGCTGTCGCGTTGAGCTTCATCGTGCACGAGCCGAGCGGAATCATGCCGCGGTCGAGCGCGTAGTCACGCCGCGAGAGACGGTGCAGGTAGCGCAGCAGCGACGTCTCGGAGCGGTGGCTGTGGAACACCGGGTGCTCCAGGTACGGCGTGGTGCGCAGCAGGTCGCGTGGGAGGGCGTCCGGGGTGCGGACGTCGAGGTCGGCCAGAGCCTGCTCTCCGGCGGCGCCGGCGTCCAGGCCGAAGGCGCCCAGCACCCGGGCCACCGCGCCGAGGTCGGTGCGCTCGGAGCAGGAGATGCCGACGTGGTCGGCGTCGGCCAGGCGCAGGTGGATCCCCGCCTCGCGGGCCGCGGCGACGACGGCGGCCGCACGCCCGGGCACCCGGGCGAGCACGGTGTCGAAGAACTGCTCGTGCACCACCTCGACGCCACCCTCCCGCAGCTCGGCGGCAAGGACGGCGGCGGTGCGGTGCGTGCGCTGCGCGATGGCCTTGAGGCCGTCGGGGCCGTGATAGACGGCGTACATCGAGGCGACGACGGCGAGCAGCACCTGCGCGGTGCAGATGTTGCTGGTCGCGCGGTCGCGGCGGATGTGTTGCTCGCGGGTCTGCAGCGCGAGGCGGTAGGCCCGCTGGCCGGTCGCGTCGACGGAGACTCCCACCAGGCGCCCCGGCAGGTTGCGCTCCAGCCCCTTGGCCACGGCCATGTACGCGGCGTGCGGGCCGCCGTAGAACAGCGGCACCCCGAAGCGCTGCGTGCTGCCGACGACAACGTCCGCGCCGAGCGCGCCGGGCGCCTCCAGCACGGTGAGGGCGAGGACGTCAGCGGCGACGACGAGCTTGCCGCCACGCCCGTGGACCTGCTCCGCCAGGCCACGCAGGGCCGGGACGCGGCCGGAGGCGCCGGGGTACTGCACCAGCACGCCCGAGACCTGCTCGGGGAGGGTGGCGGCGTCGAGCTCAGCGGCGGACAGGTCCGTGACGAGCACCTCCACGCCCATCGCGGCGGCGCGGGTGCGGATCACTTCGATGGTCTGGGGGAGGGCGTCGGCGTCGACGACGAACGGGCCGGTCGCCTTGGGGTTGGCGCGGCGCACCAGCGTCATCGCCTCGGCAGCGGCCGTGCCCTCGTCGAGCAGCGACGCGCCCGCCACCGGAAGACCAGCCAGGTCGGAGACGAGGGTCTGGAAGTTCAGCAGCGCCTCGAGGCGGCCCTGGGAGATCTCGGGCTGGTACGGCGTGTACGCGGTGTACCAGGAGGGGTTCTCCAGCACGTTGCGCCGGATCACTGGCGGGGTGGTGGTGCCGTGGTACCCGAGGCCGATCATCGGCTCGAGCGGCCGGTTGCGGCCTGCCAGCTCGGCCAGCTCTGCGGCGACCTGCCGCTCGCTGAGCGCCTCGAAGAGGTCGAGCGGACCGTCGGTGCGGATCGACGCCGGCACGGCCGCGTCGATGAGCTCCTCCAGCGAGCCGTGGCCGACGGCGGCCAGCATCGTGGCCACCTGGTCGGCGTCGGGGCCGATGTGGCGCGGGGCAAAGGAGTCTTCGCCGAGCTCGGCGAGGGTGGAGTGGTCGGACAACAGAGGCTCCCGGACGCGACGTAGCGGTGCCTCCCCCTCAGTCACCCTCGGTGTGGGTTCCTGAGTCGCCTCGCCCGTGCGGTCCTGGTGCCTGAGAGGTTCCGGGGAGGGTTGCCCCTTCGGCGCCCTGCTCGCCGAGAGTTCGGCGTCAGGGCTCTCCCGCGCGGGATGAACAGCTGCCCCCCACGGTAGCCCCGCTGGGGCCCCGGCAGTAGTCCGCTGCCCTGAATGGGACGCTGACCGGCGAGGATCAGCTCGCAGCAGCACGTCGGAGCAGCAGCACACCGGAGGGAGTCCGCAGTGGGCCAGGAGACACCGCTCGTAGGAGTGCACCGCGAGCTCGGGGCGAAGCTCGTCGACTTCGCGGGGTGGTCCATGCCCGTGCGCTACGGGTCCGAGACCGCCGAGCACGTCGCTGTGCGCACCGCAGCCGGGCTCTTCGACCTCAGCCACATGGGCGAGGTGGAGGTCCGTGGGCCCGAGGCGGGCCGTGCCCTCGACAGGGCGCTGGTGGGACGCGCGTCCGCCATCGGCGTCGGGCGAGCGCGCTACTCGATGCTGTGCGCGCCCGACGGCGGGATCATCGACGACCTCGTCGTCTACCGCCTCGCTGACGACTCCTACCTCGTGGTCGCCAACGCCGCCAACAGCGACGAGGTGGCTGCGGAGCTCGCCGCTCGCGCCGAGGGGTTCGACGCCGTCGTCCACGATGCATCTCACCAGTGGGCGCTGGTCGCGGTGCAGGGACCGCGCTCGGCGGAGGTGGTCGCGCAGATCAGCGACGCCGACGTCCCCTCCCTGAAGTACTACGCCGCCGACCCCGCACGCGTGGCCGGGCACGACGTGCTGCTGGCCCGCACCGGGTACACCGGGGAGGACGGCTTCGAGGTGTTCTGCCGGCCGGACGCCGCCGTCGACGTGTGGCGGGCAGCCGCGGCCGCCGGCGGGCCGCTCGGGCTGGTGCCCGCCGGCCTGTCCTGCCGCGACACGCTGCGGCTGGAGGCGGGCATGCCGCTGTACGGCCACGAGCTCACCCGCGAGACGTCCCCGTTCGAGGCGAGTCTGGGCCGGGTGGTCGTCTTCGGCAAGCCGGACGGCTTCGTGGGGGAGGACGCTCTCGCGCAGCGCCGTGACGCCGGTCCCGCCCGCCTGCTGGTGGGGCTGCTCGCCGAGGGCAAGCGGTCACCGCGGGCCACCCAGGCCGTGGTCGACCCGAGCTCGGGGGAGACCGTGGGTGAGGTGACCAGCGGGTCGCCGTCGCCGACCCTGGGCCGCCCGATCGCCATGGCCTACGTGCCGGCCACCCTCTCGGAACCGGGCACCCGCCTCGAGGTCGACGTGCGCGGCAGCCGTGTGCCCGCGGAGGTCGTGGCATTGCCCTTCTACACGCGGGCGTCGTAGCAGCGTCACGTGGCCCGGCGACGGGGTGGCCAGCGCCCATGATCACCGTGATCATGGGCGCTGGCCACCTGTGAGGCCGACCGACAGCGATCAGACGGTGAAGCGCCCGGTGAGCTCCTCGAGGCGACCCGCCGAGGCGGTGAGGTCAGCGGCCATGGACGCCGTGTGGCCAGCGCTGCCCTTGTTCTGCTCGGTGCCCGCCGCGATGCCCGCGATGTTCTCGGAGATCTGCGCTGAACCGGTGGAGACCTCGGTGACGTTGCGCACCATCTCGGACGTGGTCGCCGACTGCTCCTCCACCGCGGCGGCGATGGTGGCCTGCACCTCGTCGATCTTGGCGATGACGTCGCTGATCTGTGTCACAGCCGCCGCAGCGGCCTCAGCATCGCCCTGGGTGGCGCTCACCTTGGCGGTGATCTCGTCGGTGGCCTGCGCGGTCTGCCGGGCGAGCTCCTTGACCTCCCCGGCCACCACCGCGAAACCCTTGCCCAGCTCCCCGGCGCGAGCGGCCTCGATCGTGGCGTTCAACGCGAGCAGGTTGGTCTGCTCGGCGATGGAGGTGATGAGCTTGACGACGTCGCCGATCTCCCGGGAGGACACTCCGAGCCGCTCGATCGCCTGACCTGCCGACCCGGCGGCGGCGACCGCCGCGGAGGCCATCTGCGACGCCTCACTGGTGGCGGTGGCGATCTGGGCGATCGCGGCGGTCATCTCTTCGCCCGCGGCCGCCACCGTGGAGATCGACACCGTGACCTCCTCGGAGGCGGCTGCCACGACCTGGCTCTGCGCCGAGGACTCCTGCGCCCCGGAGGCGAGCTGGGCCGAGACGCTGCTCAGCGATGCGGCCGACGCGGTCAGGGCAGTGGCCTCGGTGGTGATGTCGCGCATGGCGGAGGCCAAGGCGTCCAGGGTGGTGTCGGTGGACGCGGCGAGCTGGCCGACCTCGTCCTTGCGGGTCAGGCCCACGCGCCGGTCGAGGCGGCCCTGGGCCATCCCCGTCTGGACGTCGATGACGCGGCCCAGCGGCCGGGTGATGGAGCGTGCCACCACCACGGCGGTCGCGATGGCGAAGGCGACGGCGAGCGCGGAGAAACCGATGAGGACGGCGACCGCCGAGCGGTAGGCCGCTGCGCCGCGATCACTCATGGCCTTCGCGGCGTCGGCCTCGCTCGCGGAGAGCGCGTCGAGCGCGGTCTGGACCTGCGTGGCGACCGGGACGACGACGTCCGCGCGCAGCTGCATGTACGTGGCCAGGTCATTCCGCATGGCGGGCTCGATGAGCTTGTCGCCGGCGGTGCGGTAGTCGGCGATCGCGCTGGTGAACGCCGACTGCTGATCAGGGGTGCTGGCAGGCCGGGCAGCGAGGTACCGCTTCCAGGCGTCGTCGAGCGTCGCGCGGTCGGCCGTGAGCTGCTCCTGTGCCTTCTGCTTGCCGGCCGTGTCGGGAGCCAGGCCGATGTTGGCGATGTCGAGGCGCACGTCCATGAACGAGTCCTGGAGCGCGCCGACCGCCATCACCGATTCCACGCCGCTCGACGAGAGTTCCTCGAGGTTCGCTTGGGCCTGCCCGAGGCGCATCACCCCGAGGCCAGCGACGAGGGCGAGGAGCGCGCACACCACGGTGAAGCCCGCGAGCAGCTTGTGTGCGATGCGCAGGTCGGCAAGACGGCGGGCCACGGTGTCTCCTCAAGTGTTGAACTTTTGATGTCCTCATTGCCGTCGGTCGTCCTCGGAGTCCGCTGAAGGTCAATCAAGCCATGACCAGGTCATCGCTCGTCCCCCAAGAGGGGGCTCACATGGCGCGGGAGTGAGCTGACGCCCGGGCCACCTGCTCATCGGTGGGCCTGACGCCGGTGTACCGCTCGAACTGGCGCGCCGCCTGCAGGGCGATGACCTCGGCGCCGGTGATGACGTGCTTGCCCGCTGCCTCGCCGGCGCGGATCAACGGGGTGTGGCTGGGAAAGGCGACGACGTCGAACACCACGTCCGCGGCGTCGACGTGCGCCGGGGAGAACGCGAGGGCGTCAGCGTCGGCGCCGTTCATGCCCAGTGGGGTGACGTTGACGATGACGCCGCCGCGCGGGGCCGGCTCGTCCGCCGTCCAGGTTGCTCCGTAGGCCGCTGCGAGCGCGGGCCCGCTCGTGGCGTTGCGCGCGAGCACGGTGAGGTCGGTGAAGCCGCTGCCCGCGAACGCGGCGACCACGGCCTTGGCCATGCCCCCGGACCCGCGGACCAGCACGGGGAGGTTCCTGTCGATCCCGTGCGTGTCGAGGAGGGTGGCCACGGCCTCGTAGTCGGTGTTCGAGGCGGTGAGGTGGCCGTCGTCGTTGACGATGGTGTTCACCGACCCGATCGCCGACGCCGACGGCTCCATCTCGTCGACCAGAGGGATCACGGCCTCCTTGAACGGCATCGACACCGAGCAGCCGCGGATGCCGAGCGCCCGCACTCCGCCGATGGCTGCCGTGATGTCCGTGGTGGTGAACGCCTTGTAGATGAAGTCGAGCCCCAGCTCGGCGTAGAGGAAGTTGTGGAACCGGGTGCCGATGTTCGAAGGCCGTGCGGCCAGCGAGATGCACAGCCGGGTGTCCTTGTTCAGCTCAGGCATGCCCCGATCCTGGCCCACGGTGTCGCCTTGCCAGGAACACCATCTCCAGCCCCGGCCGGTCCGGGGCGTCGCGGACCTCGATGATCTCGAGAGCCGCCGCTGCCAGGTCGGCGGTCACCTGCTCGCGGCTGCGGAAGCGCAGGACGGAGTGGGACGTGAGCACCGCGCCGTCGGTGTCGAAGGCGAAGTGCTGCGTGAACCTGACCGTCGGCGACGACGCCGGGCCGCTGACGTCCGTGACCTCTGTCCAGGTGCTCACCCTGCCCACGTCAGGCAGATCGCGCGTGGTGCGAGTCGCCTCCGGGGTCCACACCTCCCACCCGCGCGCCTCGGGTAGCCGCGTCTCGAAGACCAGGTGCCCGTTGGGTGTCAGTGCGTCGTGAGCGGCGCGTAGCAGCGCCGCCCACGCGTCGTCGTCGGTGACGGCTTGGGCAGCGTTGCCCGTCATCGTCACCAGGTCGACGACGACGGGCGGCGTGAGGTCAGCCAGCGCCCGAGCGTCGCCATGCACCCACCGGACGCGCTCGGCACCGGGCTTGCCTGAAGCTACGGCCAGCGAGCCTGCTGCGGGGTCGAGCCCGGTGACCTCGAGCCCCCGGTCGGCGAACAGGAGCGCCAGCACTCCGGTGCCGCACCCGAGGTCGAGCACTCGACGTGAGCCCAGCTCGGCGGCGAGTGCCAGGTAGGGCTCGAGGTCGCTGCGGTCGGGGTCGAGCGCGTCATAGATGGGCACCAGTCGCGGGTGCTCGTAGTGCGCATCGGGGGCCACCCGGCCATGGAGCCATGGCCTTGGCTGTGCGTCCACCGGGTTTCGGCGCTCAGGCGTCCGCGACGCTGGTGCCGGTGGGTGCTGGGTAGGGTCCGCACCGAACCCCGAGGGGCCCACGGAGAGGTGCTGATGGCTACGCGTGCTGATGTCGCCCGGCTCGCCGGCGTCTCGGCCAGCACCGTCTCCTACGCGCTCAGCGGCGTGCGTCCGATCTCCGCGGAGACGCGGGAGCGGATCGAGTCGGCCATGGCGGAGCTGGGCTACACGCCCAACGCGTTCGCCCGGGGACTGGCCGGCAGCCGGACGGGCATCATCGCTCTGCACTTCCCCTTCACCCAGCGCGGCCTCAACGCCTCGGAGTTCGAGTACTTGCACGCCGCCTCCGAGCGGGCCCGCACCAGCGGGTCGCACCTGCTCCTGTGGATGAACCCCGCGGACGACCTCGCGGAGCTGCGCCGCCTCAGCTCCCAGGGCCTCGTCGACGGCGTGATCCTCATGGAGGTCCAGACCGAGGACGCACGCATCGCGGTGCTCCAGGAGACCGGCGTGCCGTTCGTGCTGATCGGCCGGACCGCGGACACGACAGGCCTGTCCTACGTCGACTCCGACTTCGAGGAGATGGGCCGACTGGCCGTCGGGCACCTGGCCGACCTCGGCCATCGCTCGATCCTCTTCCTCAGTCAGAGCGAGCAGCTCGCGAAAGACGGCTACGGCCCGATCGTGCGCGGGCAGCGGGGCGTGGAGGTCGAGTGCGCCGCGCGCGGCCTCGCCGTTCGCGTGGAGCACGCCGCGGCGAGGATCGGCGCCGGCAGGGACGTCCACGAGCGGGTGCGGCACGACGTCCCCGAGGTCACGGCCGTGGTGAGCATGAACGAGCAGGCCCTCGTCGGGTTCATCGAGGCCGCCCGTGACCAGGGGCGGGCCGTTCCCGCCGATCTCAGCGTCATGTCGCTGGGCGCCGGAGATTCCTCGGCCGAGCTCGTCCAGCCCGCCCTCACCACGGTCTCGCCACCAGCCGCGGAAATGGGCGCTCGCGCTGTCGACCACCTGCTGAAGGTGGTGGCGGGTGCTGGCGGCGAGATCCAAGAGCTCATCACTGCTCCTCTCCACGTGCGTGCCAGCACGGCCGCGGCGCCGTCCGCGCCCTCGTCGTCCCGCGAGTAGTCCCCTCTCGCAGCGTGAGCAGCCGCTGCGCCGGCTGTCGTCGTCGTCGTTCGTGATGGCGACTACCCGCGGCGACTGACCGCGGTCACCTGCGGAGGCATCGCTCCAGGAACGGCGCTCGCCCGCAACCGACCCCGGTCACTCACGGAGGCGTCCCGCCAGGGACACCCCAGCGCACCTGACCGCGGTCACCTCCGGGACTGACCGCGGTCACCTGCGGCAAGGACGTCACTGCGCAGGTGTCACCGCGGCGACTGTTCGCTGACAGAGCGCGCAGTGCGGTGCCGTCACCTCTTGCCCTTTGCGCGCTCCCTCTGGCATTCTCGTCGACGCGCGTCGACGATGCGCGTCGACGATGGTGGTCGACGGTGATGCAGAGCTGTGAGCGGCGCCGATGCCGCGGGAGAGGCAGACATGTCGATGAAGACGAAGACCGCCCGACGGACCCTGCGCGTGGTGGGACTGCTGGCCGCGAGCACGCTCGCGCTGTCCACGGCCGCCTGCGGCGGCGGATCGGCCCAGAGCGACCCGAACACCCTCACCGTGTGGTGGTACGAGAGCCCGGAGTCGGCGATGGGGCAGAGCTGGAATGCCGCCCTGGAGGACTTCAAGGCCGACCACCCCGGCGTGACCGTGAAGTTCGAGCAGAAGACCTGGGACCAGATCCAGAAGTCAGGTCAGATGATCCTCAACTCCAACGACGTCCCCGACGTCATCGAGTACGCCAAGGGCAATGCGACGGCCGGCAACGTCGCCAAGGCGGGCCTGCTCACCGACCTCACCGACGAGGCCACGAAGCGCGGCTGGCTCGACGAGCTGCCCGCCACGGTGCAGACGGTCGGCCGGTACGACCAGAACGGCCTCATGGGGTCCGGCCAGCTGTACGGCATCCCGACCTACGGCGAGTACGTCAGCGTCTTCTACAACAAGGACGCCCTGGCTGCGAAGGGCCTCGCGGTGCCCACCACGGTGGCGGAGTTCGAGAACGTCATGAAGGCGTTCACCGCCGACGGCGTCACCCCGCTCGCCCTCGGCGCGAGCGACTACCCGATCACGCACCTCATCTACCAGCTGGCGCTCAGCCAGGCAGACAAGCAGTGGGTCGACAACTTCCAGTTCTTCAAGGGCGACGTCGACTTCAACGACAAGGCCTGGACGTACGCCGCCCAGACCACGGCGGACTGGGTGAAGAAGGGCTACATCTCCGCGGACTCGACGGGCATCGACGCCGAGAACGCAGGCACCGGCTTCGAGAAGGGCACGTACCCCTTCTTCGTCAGCGGCTCGTGGTGGGACGGCGAGTTCAAGAGCAAGATCACCAGCTTCCAGTGGGGGACGTTCCCGTTCCCGGGCAGCTCCTTCGCCCCCGGCTCCGGCGGCAACCTGCTCGTCGTCCCGAAGAACGCCAAGAACAAGGAGCTGGCGTACGACTTCCTCGACGACACGCTGTCGAAGAAGACCCAGAACGCCATGGGCAACGCCGGCGGCGTCCCGGTGGCCGCAGACGCCTCGGCCGTCACCGACCCGGTCGGGCAGATGGCGGTGGCCGGCTTCACCCAGCTCACCGACGCCGACGGGCTCGCCTACTACCCCGACTGGCCGGTGGCGGGCTACTACGACGTGCTGCTCTCGCAGGCGCAGAGCCTGGTCAACGGCACGAGCACCCCCCAGGAGTACCTCGACGCCATCGGCAAGGCCTACGACACCGGCCGCCCGGCCACCAAGTGACGAGCCGGCCCGTGACCAGTCAGCCAGTGACCAGCGAACCTCTGACGAGGACGACGACGACGGCGACGCGCCGTCGCTCGCGCGGCGGCTACCTGCCCTACCTCCTGCCAGGGGCGATCGGCTTCCTGCTCGTCGTCGCCGTTCCCGCGGTCGCCAACGCATGGCTCAGCCTCACCAGCTGGTCGGGCGTCGGGGACCCCACGTTCATCGGTCTGGACAACTACGTCCGCCTGCTCGGTGACGACACGTTCTGGAAGTCCTTCGCCAACTCGGTCGCCATCATCATCGCGATGGCGATCCTGCCGACCGGGGTGGGGTTGTTCCTGTCCGCGGTGCTGTTCGACTTCATCGCCCCGCGCTTCGGTGGGCGTACGGCAACCACCCTGCGGGCGATGTTCTACCTGCCGCAGATCATCCCGATCGCCGTCGCGGGCGTGCTGTGGGGCTTCCTGCTGCAGCCGCAGACCGGTATCGTCAACAGCAGCTTGCGCGCGGCCGGGTTGGACGGCCTGGCGCAGAACTGGCTCGGAGACCCCGCGCTCGCGCTGCCCACCGTGATGATCATCTTGGTGTGGCTGCAGCTCGGCTACACCATCGTGATCTTCATGTCCGGCATGGCGCGGATCGACCCGTCGCTCAACGAGGCAGCGGACCTCGACGGCGCCAGCTGGCTGCAGCGGTTCTGGGTCATCACCGTCAACGAGCTGCGCCCGGAGATCGCCGTCGTGCTGCTCACCACCACCGTGGCGGCGCTCAAGGTCTTCGCGCCGATCTACGTCCTCACCAGCGGCGGACCGGGCAACGCCACGATCGTGCCGTCGTACTTCGCCTTCTACAACTTCTTCACCACCACCCAGGTCGGGTACGGCGCAGCCATCTCCACCGTCCTGGCCGTCCTGCTCACAGCCCTCGCCGTCGTGCTGCTGTGGCTGCAGAAGAGGGAGGACAAGCACGCATGAGCACCACCCAGGTCACCCCCGTGAGCGCCACCGGCGCACCGCCGGCGGGCGGGAACCGCCGCCCACCGCGCGTCCGCCGACCGGACGCCCGCGGGCGCTCCGCGGCGACCCGGCGCTCGCCCGGCGCCGTCGTCGTCCTCATCGCCCTCGCGGTCCTGGCCGTCATCACGCTCCTGCCGGTGCTCCTGGCCGCGCTGAACGCGGTGAAGTCACCCGCCGACTACGTGGCGAACGGCCCGCTCGCGCTGCCGCGGTCGTTCGACCTGACCGGCATCACCTCGTTCTGGCAGTCCGTCGACTTCACCGGGAAGCTGCTCAACAGCGTGCTGATCTCGGGGTCGGTCGCCGTCATCGCCGTCGTCCTCAGCCTCCTCACGGCCTATGCGATCGGCATCGGGCGCATCCGGGGGTCCTTCGGGGTGCTGGCCGTCTTCATGGTGGCCTTCACGCTCCCGCAGGAGGCGCTGATCTACCCGCTGTACGTCATGGCCAAGGCCGTGGGGCTGTACGACACCAAGCTCAGCGTGATCATCGTGCTGGCGGTGCTGCAGTCGGCCTTCGGCACGTACCTGCTCTCCTCGGTGCTGCACACGTTCCCCGCCGAGGTGCTCGAGGCCGCGCGGATGGACGGTGCCGGCACGTTCCGGGTGCTGTGGAGCATCGTCATGCCGCTGACCCGCCCCACGCTCGTCGTCCTCGCCACGTTCTTCTTCATCTGGACCTGGAACGAGTTCTTCATCCCGCTGGTGCTGTTGCCCTCCAACGAGAACCAGACCGTGTCGGTGGCGCTGGGCGCGCTGTTCGGCCAGTACACGAGCGACCCGGTCACGTCCGCGGCCGCGGCTCTCGTCGGGGTGCTGCCCGCGCTGGTGTTCTTCCTCGTCTTCCAGCGGACCCTCATGAAGGGCGTCAACATCGGGGCCGTCAAGTGACCGCGACCGAGCTCTCCCGGACCAGCGCTCCCGTCGACAGTGCTGCCTCCGACTGGTGGAAGTCCGCGGTGGTCTACCAGGTCTACCCGCGCAGCTTCGCCGACTCGAACGGCGACGGCGTGGGTGACCTGCGCGGTCTCATCGAGCACCTCGACCACATCGCCGGGCTGGGTGTCGACGTCATCTGGCTCTCGCCGATGTACCCCTCGCCCCAGGCCGACAACGGCTACGACATCAGCGACTACCGCGACGTCGACCCGACCTTCGGGACCCTCGCGGACATGGACGAGCTGATCCGGCAGGTCCACGCCCGAGGCATGAAGATCATCCTTGACCTCGTGGTCAACCACACCTCGGACGAGCACCCGTGGTTCCAGTCGTCTCGCTCCAGCCGCACCGGCGAGCGAGCGGACTGGTACATCTGGCGCGACCCGCGCCCGGGCGTCGAGCCGGGCACCCCCGGCGCCGAGCCCAACAACTGGGGCTCGTTCTTCTCCGGGCCGGCCTGGACGTGGGTGCCCGAGCGCGGGCAGTACTACCTGCACCTGTTCGCGGCCAAGCAGCCCGACCTCAACTGGGACTGCCCCGAGGTGCGCGCGGAGGTCTTCGCCACCATGCGCTGGTGGCTGGACCGCGGGGTCGACGGCTTCCGCATGGACGTCATCAACTTCATCTCCAAAGACCCGGCGCTGCCGGACGGCCCGCTCACGTCGACAGGGCTCGGCGACGGGTCGGGGTCCTTCGCCTACGGACCGCGGGTGCACGAGTACCTCGCCGAGATGAAGGACGTGGTCTTCACCGGGCGTGACGCCGACTGCCTGACCGTCGGTGAGATGCCGAACGTGACCCCCGAGCAGGCGTTGCGCTTCACCGACTGCGAGACCGGTCAGCTGTGCATGGTCTTCCAGTTCGAGCACGTCGACCTCGACCAGGACGGCAGCAAGTGGGCCCCGCGGCCCGTCAGCGTGGTCGATCTCAAGACCTCGCTGGGCCGCTGGCAGCGCGCCATGGGCGACCGGGGCTGGAACAGCCTCTACTGGAACAACCACGACCAGCCCCGCGTGGTCTCCCGGTTCGGCGACGACCGCCAGCACTGGTACGAGTCCGCCACGGCGCTGGCCACCGTCCTGCACCTGCACCGGGGGACGCCGTACATCTACCAGGGCGAAGAGCTCGGGATGACCAACGCGCCGTTCGAGCGCATCGAGGACTTCCGCGACATCGAGTCGACGCGCTACTACGAGACGGCCGTGCTCGAGCGCGGTGCAGACGCCGACGAGGTGCTCGCGGCCCTGCGCCGCAAGGGCAGGGACAACGCGCGCACGCCGGTGCAGTGGACCGCCGGCGCCGGTGCGGGCTTCACCACGGGTGAGCCGTGGATCCCGGTCAACCCCAACCACGTGTGGCTCAACGCCGCCGCGCAGCGAGACGACCCGGCCTCCGTCTACGCCTACTACCGGCGCCTGGTGGACCTGCGCCACCGCGACCCCGTGGTGGTCCACGGCGACTTCACGATGCTGCAGCCCGAGCACCCGACGCTCTACGCCTTCGCGCGCTGCCTCGACGGCGCGCGGCTGGCCGTGTACGCCAACCTCTCGGGGGAGCCGCTCGAGGTCGACGTCGAGCTGCCCGACCGCGCCGCGACGACCGTCCTCACCAATCTCACGACCTCGGGCCCGTGGGACGGTCACCTGCTGCCGTGGGAGGTCAGGGTGCTCAGGTCCGACGTGCCGTGACGACGGCGGGTGCCACCTGCTGGCGCTCCCAGGCGGCCCAGCCGGCGTAGCTGCCCTCCAGCTGCACCACGCGGTGGCCGGCGCGACGCAGGGCGCTGGCCACCACGGCATTGCGCATCCCGGACTGGCAGTACGTGACCACCGGGGTGCCCGAGGCGGGGGCGGGCAGCTCGTCGGTGTGCCACAGCGCCCGCCCGCCGGGCAGGTGGACCGACCCCGGGACGTGGCCGGCCGCGTGTTCGGTGCGGTTGCGGACATCGACGACGACGGCGCCGGTCGCCGCGACCAAGCCCTCCAGCTCCGCCGGGGCGATGGTCTCGGCGGGTGCAAGCTCGAGCCCGTCCAGGCTGGTGGTGTATCCCCAGAGGGCGTCCACGCCGACACGCACGATGTGCGTGCGCAGCTCCTCGGCGGCTGCCGCATCGGCGGCGAGGGCGACCAGCGGGCGGTGCTCGGTCTCGGGGTCGTAGACCCAGGCGAGGTAGCTGGCGGCCTTGTCGACGCCGGGGATGTGCAGCGCGCCCGCGGGGGAGCCGGCGCGCACGGCGGCCGCGTCCCGCGTGTCGATGAGGATCGCCTCGTCGGCCTCCAGCCGGGCGCGCAGCGCCTCGCCCTCGATGCGCTCCAGCGGCGACAGCGGACCCAGGACGGCGGGGCCTTCGCGGTTCTCACGCTTCATCCGAGCGAAGTAGGCGTGGGCGTCGGGCTGGCCATCGAGCAGCTCGGCCACGAAGCCCGCTTCGTCGTCGTCGGCGAGGTAACGGGACCACCAGGCGTAGAGCCGCTCGTACCCGACGGTGGTCGAGGCGACCGCGCCCAGTGCCTTGCCGCAGGCCGAGCCGGAGCCGTGCGCGGGGTGGACCTGCACGTGGTCGGGCAGGGTCAGGAAGACCCGCTTGAGGCTGGCGAAGAGTTCCCGGGCGCCCTCGTAGCGGGTGTCGACGCCGCCGGCAGCTTCGTCCAGGAGGTCGGGGCGGCCCAGGTCACCGGCGAAGACGAGGTCTCCGGAGAGCAGGTAGCCGGGGGTGTCGGTGAAGGCGCCGTCCGTGACGGTGAAGACGAGGTGCTCGGGGGTGTGCCCGGGCGTGTGGCGGGCCTGGAGAGTGATGTTGCCGATGCGCAGCCGGTCGCCGTCGTGGAGGCGCTCGGCGGTGAAGCCGTACTGCCAGTCGGCGCCGCCCTCACCCGAGACGTAGGCGGTGGCGCCGGTGGCGGCGGCCAGCTCGCGGGTGCCGGAGAGGTAGTCGGCGTGGATGTGGGTCTCGGTGACGGCGGTGATCCGCAGGCCGTGCTTCGCGGCGAGGGTGAGGTAGTCGGCGATGTCACGGCGAGGGTCGACGACGACGGCCTCGCCGGTCTTCTGGCAGCCGATGACGTAGCTGGCCTGGGCCAGGTCCTCGTCGTAGAGCCTCTCGAGCAGCACGGGTCCTCCTGCGGATCGGTCGGGTGCGACCGCGGGCTTGCGGCGAACCCATGGTGTACGTACATTTGCTCCAGTGCAAGGTACGTACATTCCATTCCGGCCCGCACCAGCTGATACCGGCCTCGTGCCGGAACCGAGACGACTGAGGGGTCCCACCCGATGAGCGCCCGTACTCCAGCCACCCGCATCAGCCCCGCTCACCTGCACACCGGCGCCCTCGGCGACCACCTCGTCCTGGACGTGCGCTCGGAGGCGGAGTTCGCCGCCGGCAGCCTGCCCGGCGCCCGCAACACCCCACTGGACCGGCTCGACGAGGCTCTGGCAGCGCTCGAGGTGCAGCTCGCCGAGCGCGACGTCGTCCTGGTCTGCCGCTCCGGGGTCCGCGCCCAGCGTGCCGCCGAGGCGCTGGCCGGCTCGGGGGCCCGCTCGCTCAAGGTGCTCGACGGCGGGCTGGAGGCGGTGTCCACCACCTCCGCGACGGCGTCCTCGTCGTCCCCATCCTCGATCGGCTGGTCCACGCCCGCCTCCGAAGCCGGGTGGGGCATGGAGCGCCAGGTCCGCCTCGTCGCGGGGGGCATCGTGGCGACCAGCATCCTCGCCAGCATCTGGAAGCCCAAGGCCCGCTTCGTGGCCGGCGGCATCGGTGCCGGACTGACCGTCGCGGCCCTGAGCAACACCTGCGCGATGGGCGCGGCCCTGGAGCGCCTGCCGTTCAACCGCCCGCGAGCCCCTCGCTCGTGAACGCCGCCCACGACCGCGCCGCCGTCCTGCCCGACCGCACCAGCGGGACGCCGGTCTGGCAGCAGGTCCAGGGCGACGTGCGCCGCCGTCTGGACGACGGCGCCTTCACCGACGGCGTCCCGGGGGAGCACGCGCTGGCCGAGGAGTACGGCGTGTCCCGCCAGACCGTCCGTCAGGCGCTGCGGCCGCTGCGGGAGGCCGGTGTGCTGACCGCCCAGCGTGGCCGCGCGTCTCAGGCCACCGGTCTCACCCAGCCGCTGGGGGCGCTCTACAGCCTCTTCGCTTCGGTACGGGCCACCGGCATGACCCAGCGCAGCCGGGTGCTGACCCTCGACGTCGTCACCGACGCTGCGGCCAGCGCCGCGCTGCGCCTGCCCGCCGACGCGGAACTGGTGCACCTGCGCCGTCTGCGCCTCGCCGACGACGTCCCCCTCGCCCTCGACGAGGCCTGGCTGCCCGCTGTACGCACGCGCGCGCTGCTGGAGGCCGACTTCACCGAGACCGCCCTGTACGACGAGCTGGCCCGACGCTGCGGCATCCACGTCCGCGGCGGCGCCGAGCACCTGCGCGCCGTCGTCCTCACCCCCGCTGAGGCGGGGCTGCTGGACGTCGCCGTCGGTAGCGCCGCCTTCCTCGTCGAGCGGCTCGGCTGCAACGACGGCACCCCCGTGGAGCACCGCCGCAGCCTCATCCGCGCCGACAGGTTCAGTGTCAGCGCCCAGTTCGCGCCCAGCGCCGGGTACCGCTTCGCCTTCGACGCCCAGGTCACCGCCTGACCTTCGGCCCGCCCTTCGCTTCACACCGCCTACCGCCCACCGTCTGCTGTCAGCCCCTGGAAGGACATGCCGATGACCGCCGCGCTGATCACCGTCGCCCTGGGGGTGGCGGTCGGTCTCGTCCTCGGCGTGCTCGGAGGAGGCGGGGCGATCCTGACGGTGCCCGCGCTCGTCTACCTGCTCGGCATGCCCGCGCGGGAGGCCACCGTCGCGAGCCTCGTCATCGTCGGAGTGGCCGCAGCCACCAGCAGCGCCACCCACGCTCGCGCCGGGGCGGTGCGCTGGGGTGCCGCCCTGGTGTTCGTGGCGGTCGGTGTGCCCGCAACGGTGGCCGGAGCCGCGCTCAACCATCGGGTCCCGGCGGGCGTGGTGCTGGTCAGTTTCGCGGTGGTGATGCTGACCTCAGCGGCTGCGATGGTCTACCGCTCCCTGCATCGAGCAGCACCGATCGCCGCAGAGGAGCTCTGTGCTCCGCTGGCTCCGGCCCGTCGTGACGGGGGCGCGCTCGGCTCTCTCGGCGCAGAAGACGTTCGAGGGCCGGTGGCGGTGCGGGCGCCTGTCGCCCCACCATGCCCGACGACCCACAATGTTGGCCCGTCCCGCCGCTGTAAAGCGCTCTCCGTGGTCGCTGCCGGGCTGCTGGTCGGACTGCTCACAGGGTTCCTCGGGGTGGGCGGCGGCTTCGTCATCGTCCCGGCGCTGGTGCTGGCACTCGGTCTGGCGATGCCGGTGGCGGTGGGCACCTCACTGGTGGTCATCGCCCTGAATTCGGGAGTCTCACTCCTCGCGAGAGCCGGCACCGCACACTTCGACTGGGCGGTGATCGTGCCGTTCACCCTCGGGGCTGTGGCGGCGTCCTTCGCGGGGCGTCCGCTGGCGGCCCGGCTGTCCGCGCGCACTGCCGGTCTGGCCTTCGCTGGGATGCTGGTCCTGGTCGCCGCCTACATCCTGCTGCGGTCGGCCGGCGCCCTCGGCTGAGGTGCCGTACTCCGAGCTCGGCGCCGAGGACGCCGCCGCTGGCGACGGTCAGAGGAGCAGCGGCCTCGATGTCAGGAGACTGGCTATCGCTGTCCGTGCGTGTGGGCATCGGTGAACCTGTCGACACCGGCGATGTGGACTCCCTCATGGGCACCATCAGCATCGGCGAGCTGCGCGCCAACCTCGACGAGGTCATCGAGCGAGCCGAGAACGGCGACCAGCGCATCGGCATCACGCGCAACGGCACGCTCGTCGCCGTGGTCATCAGCGTGAAGGATTTCGAGGCGCTGGAGGCCGTCGAGCTCGCTCAGGACACCGCCGCCTACCGTGCAGCGAAGGTCGACGACGACGCCGATCGCGTCACGCTCGAGCAGCTGCGCTCGGAGCTCGACGCCGAGTAGCTGCCTGGCAGGTGCGTTCGTGCATGGCGACTACAGAGAGCCCACCGCGATCGCCGCGAGACCCACCGCTGCTATCAGTGCGAGAGCGCGCCCGATCCTGCTCAGCGCAGCAGGGCAGATGTACTCGTCCATGCACAGCTGGCACTGGCACGCTGGCCACTGCTGGTTCTCGATGTGGTGCGGGCGAGAGCACGTCTCGTCGGGCGAGGCCTGTGACGGCGGCGGAAGCACGGCGCCAGAGTGCGCCCGCGACGGCACTAACTGCCAGGATCCAGACGACACCCAGACGACACCTCCCCGTTCTTGTGACCAGCGGAACGGTGCCCCGCCCCGGAAGCCGTTTCAAGCAGCCCGCTGGAACCGGTCCAGCAGGTCCTCGACTCGCCGGCTGATGTCGTCGCGGACCAAGCGCATGCGCTCCATTCCCTCGATGCCCCGTGTGGCGGGCTCATCGGTCTCCCACACCTCCACCGGGGTGCCGCCGACGGGCTCGACGCGGGCCTCCCCGCCCAGGACGACCACGAGGTCAGCGGCGCGCACGTCGTCGTCGGTGAGCTGGTGGGTGCGGGCGGTGGAGATGTCGACGCCGACCTCGGCCAGGCTCTCCACCGACTGTGCGTTCAGTTTCATACCCGCCTCGGTTCCAGCGGAGAAGACCTGCACCGCCAGGCCCTGCTGCTCGGCGGCGTGGCGCATCAGCCCGGCCGCCATCTGGGACTTGCCACCGTTGCGCACGCACACGAACAGCACCCGCTGCCCTGTCGTGGCCGTTGTGACGAGGGTGGGGTCGGTTGGCTGGGTCACGATGCACTCCTGGAAGTCGTCGTTCCCACGGCACCGGGGGCACCGGGCCCCACGGGGGTGCTGGGGTCGTTCGGAAAGAACCGGCGCCCAGCCCACAGCGCGACGTACACCAGCGCGACCAGGACGGGCACCTCGATGAGGGGGCCGACTACGCCGGCCAGGGCCTGGCCGGAGGTGACGCCGAAGGTGCCGATGGATACGGCGATGGCGAGCTCGAAGTTGTTGCCGGCGGCGGTGAAGGACAGCGTGGTGGTGCGGGCGTAATCCATCCCGATGACCCGACCGAGGGCGAAGGAGCCGCTGAACATGAGGATGAAGTAGGCCAGCAGCGGCAGCCCGATCCGCGCCACGTCCCCGGGCGCGGAGGTGATCGCGTCTCCCTGCAGCGCGAACAGCAGCACGATCGTGAACAGCAGCCCGTACAGCGCCCAGGGACCCAGGCGCGGCAGGAAGCGCTGCTCGTACCAGTCCCGTCCCTTGGCCCGCTCGCCCAGCGCGCGCGTCAGGTACCCCGCGAGCAGCGGGATGCCGAGGAACACCAGCACCGAGACCACGATGGCGGCCACGGAGAAGTCCGCGCTGGTGGTCGGCAGCCCCAGCCATGCAGGAAGCACCTGCAGGTAGAACCAACCGAGCGCGGCGAAGGCGAGGATCTGGAAGACGGAGTTGATCGCCACCAGGACGGCGGCGGCCTCGCGGTCGCCGCAGGCGAGGTCATTCCAGATCAGGACCATGGCGATGCAGCGGGCCAGGCCGACGATGACCAGGCCGGTGCGGAACTCAGGGGAGTCGGGCAGCAGCAGCCAGGCCAGGGCGAACATCAGTGCCGGTCCGAGCACCCAGTTCAGGACCAGGGAGGCGGCCAGCATCCGGCGGCCGGCGGCGTCGGCGCTGATGCGGCCGAGCTGGGTGTAGCGGACCTTGGCCAGGACCGGGTACATCATCACCAGCAGACCCAGGGCGATCGGCAGGCTGACTGAGCCGACCTCGACCGCCGACAGTGCGTCATCGAGCCCCGGGACAAGGCGGCCGAGGGCCAGACCGAGGATCATCGCGGCGATGATCCAGACCGGCAGGAAGCGGTCCAGGGTGGACAGGCGAGCGAGCACCGGGGCCTGGGGCCCAGCGGCGGGACGCTCGGAGACGACGTCGCTCACGGCGCGGAGTCCTCGGGCTGGCTGGTCGGAGTGGAGTGGGCGGTGGGCTTGGTCGCTCGGACGATCGCACCGTGTAGGCCGGGGGCGACCTCGTGGGTGAACTCCACGCTGGCTTCGGTGAACCCGGCCGCGGCCAGGCCGTCGAGGTACTCCGTGCGTGAGAGGGCGCCGGCGATGCAGCCGACGTGGTAGCCGCGTTCGGCGCGCTGGGCGGGAGTGACGTCGTCCTCGGCGACGACGTCGGAGATCCCCACCCGACCGCCGGGGGCGAGGACCCGGAAGGTCTCGGCGAGTACGGCGGGCTTGTCGGTGGACAGGTTGACCACGCAGTTGGAGATGACCACGTCGATGCTGGCGTCGTCGAAGGGCAGTGCCTCGATGGTGCCCTCGCGAAACTCGACGTTGCTGACGCCTGCGGCGGTGGCGTTGGTGCGGGCCAGGTCGAGCATCTCCCCTGTCATGTCGACCCCGTAGGCGAAGCCGGTGGGCCCGACGCGGCGGGCGGACAGGAGCACGTCGATGCCGCCGCCAGAGCCCAGGTCCAGCACGCGCTGGCCGGGGTGCAGGTCTGCGACGGCGGTGGGGTTGCCGCATCCGAGGGAGGCGAGCACTGCCGCGGCGGGCAGGTGGGAGGTGGCGCCGTCGTCGTAGAGAGAGGCGCCGAAGTGCTCGTCGACCTCGATCGCAGCAGCGGGGCTCGGGGCGCAGCAGCTGCCCGAGGCGCCGTCAGTGGGGCTGATGGCGAGTGCGGCCTTGGCGTAGCGGGAGCGGACCTGCTCGCGCAGCGCCTCGTCAGCAGACGACAGGGACGACGTGGTGTTGGTCATCACAGACCTCCAGTCCAGGGGCTCGCCAGGGCATCGAAGTTCATCGATGCCAACCCTGCCAGAGGCATGGACGAGCGTCAATATCGACAGCAGTCGATGCATGGTGGCAGACTTCGGGAATGGTCACTGCCCTAGGTCTGGTCCCGACCGAGCGCTCCGCTGTCGAGGCTGCTGCGAGCGGTGTCGTGTGCTGTGCGCCGCTGTCGCGAGAGCCGCTGGGGGCTGAGGACGCCGTCGTCCTGGCCCGCATCCTCAAGGCGATCGCTGACCCCGCCCGGTTGCGGCTGCTCAGCCTGGTGGCAGCCCACGAGGGCGGCGAGGCCTGCGTGTGCGACCTGATCGAGCCCCTGGGCCTGTCTCAACCCACCGTGAGCCACCACCTGAAGGTCCTGGTGGAGGCGGGTCTGCTTACCCGGGACAAGCGCGGGGTGTGGGCCTACTACGCACTGGTTCCAGGGGGGCTGGACGCCCTTGCCGCTGTGCTTCGGTAAGGGCGGAGGGGGCGATGGAGTCAAGCAGTGCAGTTCCCGGCGATCCAGGTGTCAGGGATATCGAGACCGTGGTCGTCGAGTCGATGACCGAGCAGGACTGGCCCGCCGTGTCGAGCATCTATGCCGCGGGCATCGCCACCGGCCACGCCACCTTCGAGGCAGCACCGCCGAGCTGGGAGGACTTCGACGCAATCAAGGCACCCGAGCACCGGCTGGTGGCCGTCGACGCCGCAGGCCGGGTGGTGGGGTGGGCGGCGGTGGTTACAGTCTCGGACCGCTGCGTCTACGCCGGTGTGGTGGAGCACTCCGTCTACGTCGCCCCCGAGGCCCGGGGCCGCGGGGTGGGCCGCCTGCTGCTGGAAGAGCTGATCGCCTCTGCCGAGGCCGCTGGCGTCTGGACGATTCAGTCAGGAATCTTCCCGGAGAACACCGCCAGCTTGGCCCTGCATCAAGCAGCCGGCTTTCGCATCGTCGGGATACGTCAGCGGCTCGGGCGCATGAGTCACGGACCGATGGCGGGCCAGTGGCGTGACGTCGTCCTGCTAGAGCGACGCAGCTCGGCGATCTGAGGCCGCGACTGGGGGCTGCGACACCCCGCTCGATGTACAGCTGTCGAAGTGCCGTGCGCCAGCACGCGCCACGGCGCTGCTGGTCAGACGGTGGGCCCCGTGGGGCTCGAACCCACAACCCGCGGATTAAAAGAACGTCGGCGCCCCGAGGGGCGGGGGTACCGCTGTCCGACGTCGACCAGGGCAGACGCGATGTTGTTGCTGGTCAAGCAGCAGAAGTGCAGATCTACCGCGCGCACCGCGAGCCACCTCGCCGCATGGCGCCCGCCGCGCCGTGGAGGGGTTCGCGAGGGGTCAGCTGTCCCGCAGCAGGTCTGCCGGGTGCACGCCGAGCGCCTTGGCCAGTCGGTAGATGTTGTCGAGGCTGATGTTGCGCTCGCCGCGCTCGACTGACCCCACGTAGGTGCGGTGCAACCCGGCCTGATCGGCGAGGTCTTCCTGGCTGAGTGCCAGTGGCTCCCGCAGCGTTCGCACCCGCAGCCCGAAGGCCCGGCGCACAGCGCGGGTCTCCTCGGTTGCGGTCGCCACGAGCGCTCACGTTCGGCGAACGCCTCTTATGGGTCTACAGACTATGAGTAGCATCCACAGGTGTTTTTGGATCACCCGCGAGGATTTCGGGATGCCGCGCTGCTGGACGAGCGCCGCGCGCTGCTGCAGACCAGCCCGGCGGTGCAGCCGCTGCGGGAGTGGTCGAGCGACCTTGAGCGGCGCCGAGACGTCACCGTCCCCGACTTCGACCCGGCGGAGGCAGGGGTGGACGCTCGCGTGCTGATCGTTCATGAGGCTCCCGGCCCGATGGCCGCGGTCGGCAACGCCACTCAGCGCCCCGGTAGCGGCTTCATCTGCGTCGACAACAACGACCAGAGCGCGGCCAACATGTGGTCGCTACGTGCGGAGGCCGACCTACGGGAGACCGAGGTGGCCCACTGGAACATCGTTCCCTGGTACCTCGGCCCTGCCAGCGTCAAGCCGACCTCCGACGAACTGCGTGCCGGTGCGCGAGAGCTGCGTGCGTTGCTGACTCTTTTCACGCGCCTGGAGGTCGTTGTGCTGAGCGGGCTGTACGCCCAGCGCGGGTGGATGGAGCACCTCTCGACGGCGAGTGACGTTGTCGTCATCCCCACCTGGCATCCGGGCGCGCAGTCGCTGAACCGACCCGGACGGCGAGAGGAGATGCTCGCGGCGCTGCAACGGGTGCGAGGCCTGCTCGGCCCTGTTGTCGATTAGCGAGCGCGGTAGGTCGCGGTGCGCGGAGTAGTAGCGGCAGGTCCGTCGACCGCGTAGCGTCATGAGCAGCTACTGATCCAGCGTCTACGAGGTGACGACTGCTGGGGAGGCTGACCAGCAAGAGTGCTTTCGTTCCCACCCCCGTCTCGGGCGCGGACCGCAAGGCGCTCGCTGTGTGACCCGGCGCGCGGCGCACTCCTCACGGGCCACGGCAGACCAGACGTCAGCGACGTCCGGGCTAGCCGTGGCCTTCGCCATGTTCGGCTCGGACTCCGTCCGAGAGGTCCGACCGTGACTACATCAGATCGTCCCCTGGCCTACTTGACCGTGAATGATGTCGAGTACGAGTACGGCATTCCTGGCAGCACCGTCCGTCGCTGGCTGCGCGACGGCGTCCTCCCGCACTCCAAGCCCGGCGGCAAGGCCAAGAGCCATGTGCTCATCGCGCGCGTCGACCTGGATGCGCTGCTGGCGGCCTCACGCGTCGAGGCGACTACCGGACCGCTGGCCGCGAAGTCGTGACGGCAATCCGCAGGTTGCGACTTCCAGCGCCAGGCTTATCAAAGCCGGAAATGTCGCCAATGGCGCGAATTACGCTAGTCCGAGCGACCCTCGCGGAGCAGGAGATCCGTCCGCGGGGGTGGCCCGGTGCGCAGGTGTGGCCGGCATACGTCCGAGCGTGCACTTAGGAGAAGTCATGCCGCAGAGAGGCATCAACGCCGGAACTCCCGTGCGTTACACCGTCGACGGGGTCGACGTGAACACCATCTGGCAAGAGGTCATCGCGGGGCTGGAGGTGCTCAATGAGCCTTTGCCACTAGCGCGTCGGCGGTGACGCTGCGTGACCTTGGGTTGCGAGTCGAGGGTGGGACCCCGAAGGATGGATCGGTCCGCTCAAA
>NZ_QGDQ01000035.1 GCF_003149145.1 Quadrisphaera granulorum
CTGATCGTGGGGTGCTGGGACCGGTACCGCTGGGAGAACCGGCCTCGCTCCAAGCGCATCCGCGCAGCATGATCACACCTACTGGCGGACGTTCTTATCCCTCTCGACGGCGAGGAGCAGGTGTTCCTCGAGGAAGCGCGGACCGGCGAGCTCCTGCCCAGCGGTAGGGAGTTCCTGGTCACAGTGCAGACGCCGCAGCGCTCGCACGCCTTGTAGTGCCGCAGGAGCTGCGTACGCGCTGCGCATCCGGGCCTGACGCACACCGGCGGTGCCTCGTGGAGTCGTTGGCGGGGAGCTCGGAAGAGTTGGCCCCTTCCGAGTAACGAAGCGACTACGCGCAAGGGGCCAACACTTTGGAGCTCCCGGAATCAGCCCCGGCACCTCGCGGAGCGGACCCGCACAGACCGCACGCACACAGACCGGACCACGAGGACGGCGACGACGACGACCGCAGCGCCGCGCATCAAGCACGGATCGCCCATCAGTCGCGGAGCCAGTCCTCCATGACACGCAGTTGGTACTAGGCGAGACCCACTACCGATGGCTACTGTGCGACGCATGGCACCGGATCTCGACCGCAGGACCCAGCTGCTCCGCGGCGCTCTGGACACCTGCCTGCTCGCCCTGCTCGCCCGCACGCCCACGCATGCATACGACCTGGTCGTCCAGCTGGAGAAGCACGGCCTGCCCGACATCAGCTACGGCACCGTCTACCCGTTGATGACCCGCCTGCGCAGCCAGGGGCTGGTGCGCGACGAGACGCGCCCCAGCGACAGCGGCCCTCCCCGCAAGGTCTTCCACCTGACGGACGAGGGCCATCGCACCCTGCACGCCTGGAGCGAGCAGTGGATTCAGACCACCACGACCATCACCGCACTCCTACGCACCGCAGGAGCCGTGCCCGTTCTCGAACCCGAGGAGCCCGCCCGTGTCCACGCTTGAGCGCCGCCGTCCCCAGACCGCCAGCACTGACGCCGTCCTCAGGCGCGTCGACCGGCGCCTGCGCCGGCTGGACCTGCGTCGTGTCGACAGACTGGCGATCACCGCTGACCTCCACGCGGACCTGCTCGCGGCAGAAGCGGACGGCCGCGACCCCGCCGACCTCATCGGACCCGACGTGGACCGGTTCGCGCTGCGCACCGTGGTGGAGGGTGACTACGTCATTGGCTACCGCGGCCCTGCCCGCCTGGCGCTGCTCGGCACACTGGCTGCCGTACCCGCCGTCGTCGTCGCCCACCTGGTGGCGCTGGGCGTGATCCAGCCCCTCTTCACGGCGTTCGTCAGCCCCTTTCTGAACCTGCCGCACTTCGGCGACGAGGCCGCCTGGCTCGCGACGGGTGTCATTAGCCTCCTCGGTGCGCTTCCCGTGGTCGGGCTGCTGCTGCACGGACGGCCAGGAGCGCGCTCGACCATGAAGGTCGCTCCGATCGCGCTCGCCCTCGCAGCAGCCGTCGCCGTCAGCGGCAACAGGGCGGTGCTGGAGGGAGCCTCGGAGATCAGCCCGCTCAGCGTCGTCATCCAGGTCCTCTGCGGGGTGGTCCCCCTGGCGGTGGCGTTGCTGGTCGCCCGCTGGTGGGGCTTGCGCCAGAGCGGCGAGACCGCCCCGGTCGTCTGACCCGCGCTGGCCGGGCCGGCACCTCCTGGCCCACCTGGATACCTGGCACAACGCGCTCACGACGGCTCCACGCGGGGCCGCTTCTGGGGGCCGTAGCGCAAACCCGTGGACCGGGCTCGGCCGGCCGGACAGGATGGCCAGCCGTGATGACCGAGACCGAGGTCGCTGAGGACGACGACGGGGGCTCCGACCTGTACTGCGAGGGCTACGACCTCGCTGAGGCCGGTGAGCACGAGCGCGCCGTCGTCGTCTTCACGCGCTCCGCGGAACTCGGGTACGCCGACGCACTGCATGCCCTAGGCAATTCGCTCCGCGAGCTGGACCGCACCGAGGAAGCGGTCCGCGCCTTCACCGACGCCGAAGCGGCCGGGGTGACGGAGTCGATCCTCAACCTCGGTCACGCGCTCAGGGAGCTCGGCGACGCCGACGGCGCCGAGGCCGCCTACCAGCGGGCGCGCGAGGCGGGGGATCCCACAGCGCCGATGTGCCTCGCGACCCTGTGGCGTCGGCGAGGCGATGACGCACCAGCCCGAGAGCTGCTGGAGCGCTCGGCCGCCGAGGGGAACGCCTGGTCCGCCGGTGAGTTGGCGCTGTGGATGCTGGCCGATCTCGACGACGACCTCGATGCCGTCGAACCTGGCGGCGACATCGAGACGCTGCTGCGCCGAGCAGCTGACGTCGACGGTGATGCCCGCGCCGACCTCGCGTGGGTGCTGCGACGCCGAGGCGAGCTCGACGAAGCAGAGGCGCTGCTGCGCACCGGCCACGAGCAGGGCGACTGGGACTGCTCGATCAAGCTGGCCGTCCTCCTCGACGAAGACCGCGGTGACGTCACGGAGGCCGAGCAGGTGCTCCGCGCGGCGGCTGCAGCCGGCGAGCTCTTCGCGTGGAACAACCTCGGGCTTCTGCTGCGCGACCAAGGCCGGCTACTGGAGGCGGAGGACGCCCTCCGACGCGGGGCCCGCGGCGGCGATGCCCTCGCCGTGAAGAACCTGCGGGCGCTGCGCCGCGACTACCGCCGCCAGCTCGGCCGCGCCCACCGCCGCACGGCTCGGGAGTCCGTCAACGTCGGGCACGGGTGACCGGCGCCCTCGGCGCCGACGCGCAGGCCAGCCGCTGTTCGTGTCGGCGGGGTTGTCAGCGTTGAGCTCGGAAGAGTTGGCCCCTTCCGAGTAACGAAGCGACTACGCGCAAGGGGCCAACACTTCGGAGCTCGCGGAATCAGCTCCGGCGCCCCGCGGACCGATCCCCCACAGACCGCAGGCGCACAGACCGGACCACGAGGACGGCGACGACGACGACCGCAGCGCCGCCCGCGAGCGCAAGCCAGCGCGATCGCCCACCGCGTTCGGCAGAGCCGGCCGGATCGCCGCCACGCCCGTCGTCGTCCTCCTCCTCCTCCTCCTCCTCCTGCTCAGGGACCAGGGTGACCGTGCCGGCGTCGCCATCCACGGTGACCAGCGCCCCGTCGGTCAGGCGCTGCGTAGCGACGCCCGTGCCGAGCACGGCGGGGATGCCGTACTCGCGCGCCACGATCGAGCTGTGCGAGAGCGGCCCGCCGACGTCGGTGACGACGGCGGAGGCCATCGCGAACAGCGAGGTCCACGCCGGTGTGGTCATGCGGGCCACGAGAACGTCGCCGGGTCGCAGGCGGGCGGAGTCCTCCGGGCCTGAGAGCACCCGCGCCACGGCCGTCACCTGCCCACCGCTCGCGCCGACGCCGCGGACCACCGGCCCGGTCTGGGACTGGTCACCGCTGGGCATCACGCCGCCCAGGGCCCGCTGCAGCCACGGCGGGGCGAGCGGCAGCAGCTGCGGCGGGCTCGCGAGGCGCTGACCGCGCCACATCTCCTTGCGCACCGCCACACGGTCACGCAGTGGCGTGAGATCGCCGGCGGCGGCGGCCTCCATTTCGGTGCGGCGCAGCCAGAAGACGTCGTCGGCGTGCTCCAGCACCCCAGAGGCTGCCAACCGCCGGCCCGACTCCCGCAGGAACCTGCGGATGGTCGGCCACGCCAGACCGATGTCGGAGAGCGCGTCCTCGCGAGCGGCGCCCGCCTCCTGTGCCCACCGCAGCAGCCGCACCAGCAGGGAGCGGCGCAACGGGCTGAGCCGCCCCAGCACCTCCGCGGTGGCGCGCTCGCGCCGCTCGGCGGAGCGGCGCTGCCGCTCGTGGGGATCGCTGCCGTGACCTTCCAGGTACTGGCGCAGGGTGGCAATCAGCGGCTCGGGGTGGTCTGCCGGAACGCCGACGGAGAAGTCCAGGGTGTAGAGCGCGTGCCCGTGCTGCTGCAGGTGGTCGTGGAGGAGCTGGTGCCACGCGGGATCGTCAGGCACCCGCCCGGCCCGCAGGGCTACCGCGACGGGCGGGTGGCGGTGCGCCCATTCCGCGAGGTCGAACAGCGACGTCTCCGCGCGGATCGGCGCGCTGTCGAGGCCGAGCAGCAGGTCGAGCGAGGGTGGGTCGCCGGGGCGGCGGGCGAGCCGGTCGTAGGCTGCGCGGAACACCGCCTCGGTGATGACCGCCTGCGGCACCACCGACTGCACGGCCGTGTAGTAGGTGCACCCGGCCTCGAGCAGTTCCGCGGCGGCGGCCAGCAGCTCAGCCTGGCTCATCTCGGCTTCGCGTCGCGCCGCCCACCGCTCGACGAGCGCGGCGTAGGTCGGGTGGGCATGCTCCCGCCAGCCGCGCACGCCCGTGTGCGCCTTCCCGTTGACGAGCCACACGACGGCCCGCGGCGTCGCGAGGCACATCCGCACGAAGGCCGTGTGGGAGAAGAAGTAGTAGGCGTAGCCGTTGACCGTGGGGAAGCGGATGTCGTCGTCGTCGTCGAACGCTCCCTCACCGAGGGCCTGCGAGACCAGCGCCCGCAGCGACCGCGGGACGGCCACCCCGGCGAGGTCCGCGAACAGCGGCGTCAGCGGGTCGGGCAGCTGCTCGACGATGCTCGCCCTCCAGTACGTGCCCCCGTGGACCGGCACGGTCCAGTCGGTGGGGACGTCGCCGGTGGGCTCCGGGAGCGCGGTGATGGGCCGGGCCTGGAGCAGCACGAACGCGCCGGCGGTGTCGCGCGCCCACTCGACGTCCTGCGGCGCACCGAGATGCACCTGCACCCGCAGGCCGAGGTCCGCGAGCGCCAGCGCCTCGGTGTCGGTGAGCACGGGACGGCGGCGCAGGTGATCGGGGACGGGCTCCTCGCGCGTCCCGCCGTCGCTGGAGGCGAGGGCGCGGGTGAGCACGGGCTGGTCCGCCGTCGTCCTGCTCACCACCGCTCTCCGAGCGGTGTCGACGACGACGACGTCGGGGGTCACCGTCCCCGACACGACGGCTTCGCCCAGACCCCATGCGGCGCTGATGACGGTGCGGCGGCGCTGGCCGGTGGCGGGGTCGGCGGTGAAGAGCACGCCGGCGGCGTCGGCGTCGACCATCTGCTGGACGAGCACCGCGAGCGCGAGCCGGTCAGCGTGGCCGTCGTCGTCCTGCTGGTCCTGCTGACGGCTGTGGGGATGGTGCCTGCGGTAGTCGATGGCGCGGGCGGTCCACAGCGACGCCCAGCAGGCGCGGACGGCGTCGAGCAGGTGCGCTTCGGTGCGGACGTTGAGGAAGGTGTCCTGCTGTCCTGCGGAGCTGGCTAACGCCAGGTCTTCCGTGGTGGCGGAGGAGCGCACGGCCACCGGCGGTGAGCCCAGCTCGCGCCAGGCGCTGACGATCGCGGCGGCGAGGTCGGCGGGCAGGGGCGCGGAGGTGAAGAGGCGGCGGACGTCGTCGGACGCGTCCGATCCGCGTGCCGTGATCAGGCGGGTGAGCTGAGGGGCGATGCCGGTCTGCACGACGAAGTCCTCGTACGCGTCCGTGAGCACCACGTAGCCGGGTGGCACCGAGAACCCCGCGGCGAGCAGGTCACCGAGGGTGGCGGCCTTGCCCCCGGCAATGGCGGTGTCCGTGCGGCGCAGGTCACGCAGGGGCACCACGCGGGTCGCGGCCGGCGTCGTCGCTGCCGCCGGAGGGCTCGACGAAGTCATAGGTGCCGGTCTACTCCAGCGCGGTCGCCGTGACGAGCCATACCGGGGAGTCCGCACCGGGGAGTCCGCGCCGGGGCAGAGGGCAACGTGCTGGTCAGGTTCGAGCGGGCTGCGCGTCGGACAGCCGAGCGATGACGGCGTTGAGCAGCGGCGAGCGTTCGAGCGGGTCCGCCTGGAGCGCCGGTCGGATGAGCTCGTGCAGGCGGTCGGATCGACCGGCTTCCAGGAACCACGGGCCGACCATCCCGAGGTGATGGGCGTACTCGTCGACGAGTCGGCAGTAGTGGTAGGCCACGTCGAGCAGTTCCTCAGCGACGTCGAGGGCTGCGCCGAGGTCGCCACCGACGTAGTGGCGCACCGCGCGCGGCGCCAGCACCCACAGGCGGTCGATGCCCTCCCCGTCGTCGCGCAGCGGCACGGCGAGCAGGGAGACGGCCGTGGCCCTGTCGCCGCGCGCGTCGGCGGCGAGGGCGCGCTGGACGCGGATGGTCACCTCGGCGATCCAGTCGTCGATGACGGGATGCGCCGCGACGAGAGCGTCGAAGGCCTCCCACCGTCCCAGCGTGCGCAGGGCCAGCGCCTGGTTGGCGACCGCCTGCTCCCTCGCGGGGTGGTCACCGGCGGCGGTCGCGACGGCGATCGCCTCGTCACCGATGGCGACGGCGGCCTCGAGGTCCTCCTCGAGCTCGAAGGCGTGGGCGACGAGCAGGCTGAGGCTGAGCTGAGCGGCGAGGTGGTTCGCGCGTGCGTAGTCGACGGCGAGACGGCGCAGCTCCCGCGCGACGACCCGGTGGCCGCGCAGGCTCTCCGACTGAGCCACCGAGCCGAGGGCGGATGCCAGGACCGCGGGCTGCCCGCTGCGTTCCGCGGAGGTGAGCATCCGGTCCTGCCAGATGAGCGCCTGGGTCCAGTCCGCCCTCGTCTCGAACCACAGCATGAGCCGCTTGGCGATCGTGGCCGCCGGTCCCGGCCGCAGCCGCTCGAGCACGGCTGCGTCCTGGAAGGGCTCCAGGACGCGCCACTGGCTCGTCGCATCGCCCATCAGGGAGTGGGCCCGAGCGGCGAGAGCGGCCGCCCGGGCGCGGTCGTCCAGGGAGGCCGCCCCTTCGAGGACCGGCGCGAGCACGGCCGTGACCTCGTCGAAGCGGGACAGCGCCATGGCCGCCTCACCCATCGCCAGGCGCGTGGGCACCTCGCGTGCGGGGTCGGTGACCAGGCGGAGGATCTCGTGGCCGAGCGTGAGCACCTCCGTGGCACCGCCGACCTCGGCCGCGTGGTCAACCGCGGCGCTCAGCCACGCCAGGAGGCGCGCCGTCACGGTGTCATGGGCGGGGTCGGTGCCAGGGAGCGCGTCACGCGCATCACGCAGGTGCTGGGCGATGACGGCCGCCAGCTCGCCGCGAGCGCCGGTCTCACGTTCGAGGTGGTCGACCGCGGCGAGGTGGAGGGCCGCCCGGTCGCGGCGTGACTGCTGGGCGTACGCCACGTCGCGCACCGACGGCTGGAGGAAGGCGATGCGCCCGCCGTCGGACGAGAGGCGGTCGCGCACCCAGGCGAGCACGTCGCGCGCCACGAGCTCGGCGACGAGCGCCTGCGTCTGGCGCTCGGTGAAGCCGGTGAGCGCCTGCAGGCCCGCCACGGTGAAGACCTGGCCGAGCACGGCCGCCGCCATGACGAGCCGCCGCTGCTCGGTGCCGAGGAGGTCGAGCCTGCTCGCGATCAGCACCTGGAGGCTGGTGGGCGCTCCCATGCGTCCGACGCTCGTCAGGTCGGCGCCGGCGCGGACGCGCAACGGCGACCGGGGGAACTCGGCTCCGGTCTCTTCGAGCAGCCCACGGTCCTGCAGGGCGCGGACCGTCTCGACCGCGTAGAGCGGGTTCCCCTCCGCACGGCGCACCAGCGCCTCCTCGACCTCCTCGGGAAGGTCGTCCACGACCTGCGCGAGGAGCTCGGCGACCTCGGAGTCGGTGAGCAGCGGGAGGTTGACCACCGTCGTGTGGCGCAGGGCGGCCAGACGAGGATGCCGTTCGAGGAGCTCGGGGCGGGCGACCAGCACCACGAGCCCCGGGAAGGCGACCGAGTTCACCAGGTGCTCCACGAAGGCGAGGAGGCCGGCGTCGGCGTGGTGTGCGTCGTCGATGATCCACACCACCGGCGTCGATCCGTCCGGCTCCTGCGCGCTGAGCAGCTCGAACCACCTCGCCCACGCGGCGAACGCGTCGTCGAGGTCGGTGTCGTCGGTCTCTCCCCGGCCCCTGGACCCGAGCAGGCGCTGCACGTGCCCCTGGATCCACCCACGTTCACCCGCGTCGGCCACGAGCGACCGCAGCGACGCCTGCAGCTTCTCCTGGATCTCCGCCGGGCCGTCGTCGCTGGTGACCCCGAGCCGCACGCGGACCGCCGCGCTCAGTGCCGAGAAGGCGACCCCGTCGCCGTAGGACAGGCAGCGACTTCGGTGCCAGAGCACGTCGGACGGCAGGCCCTCGACGTACTCCTCCACCTCGCGCATCAGGCGGGACTTGCCGACACCCGCCGGACCGTTGACGAGGGCGATCCGGGGTCGCTCCTCCTCCTCGACCCCGTGGAGGAGCTCACGCAGCACTGCCAGCTCACGCCGCCGCCCCACGAGCGGGACCTCGAGGCGGCGCCGTTCGACGGGGGCGCCGCTGCGCAGCGTCTCGACGGCGTACAGCTCGACGTCGCCGACGCGGCCCTTCAACCGGTGCGGACCCACGCTGCGCGTCGCCACCACCTCGGACACGAGCTCGGCCGTGGACCGGTCGCACCACAGCGTGCCGGCGGGAGCGAGGCTCTGGATGCGCGCCGCCGTGTTCACGGGGTCGCCGGCGACCATTCCCTCTCCGACGGCTCCGACGGTCACCGCCACCTCGTCGGTGGTGATGCCCACCCGAGCTGACAGGTCCGCGGCGCCCACGCGGTCACCGAGCAGGGAGACCGCTTCGAGCAGGCTCAGGCCGGCGCGGGTCGCGCGCTCCGCGTCGTCCTCGTGAGCGGCGGGGACGCCCCACACGGCCATCACGGCATCCCCGATGAACTTCTCGACGGTCCCTCCGTACCGAGCGACGATCGCGCGGGCGGCGGCGAAGTACTCGCTCAGCAGCTCACGGACGTCCTCGGCGTCCCGGGTCTTGGAGAGCGAGGTGAAGCCGACGAGGTCGCAGAACAGCACGGACACCACGCGCCGCTGCGCGACCGGGACCGCCGTCGTCGTCGTCGGCGGCGCCGCGCCTGCGACCCTCGTGCCGCAGACCGGGCAGAAGCGCGCTCCGTCAGGGAGCGTCGAGCCGCAGTGAGCGCAGTTCCGCAGGGAGGCTCCGCAGCTGGCGCAGAACAGGTGACCCTCGCCGACGGGTTCTGCGCATGCCCGACAGTGCAACCCCGGTGTTCCCTTCGCTCAGCAGGCGCGTCGTGCGCGTCCGCCAGCCTAGGCGCGTGCGTCGATCGGTCACGACCGGTCACGACCTGCGGTTTCGATCAAGACGCGCACTGTTTCGCTGTAGTGTTGCTCTACCCATTCCCGCGGTGGTCGATGGGGACCCGATCCCGAGGTGACGCGATGGCTGCCCGACCCGTTGCCCGCTTCACGGCGGTCGTCCGAGACACCCGGGAATCGATCGTCGCGGTGTTCGCGAACCGCAACCTCGCGCGCATGCAGGTGGCGCTGCTCATCTCCCTGATCGGCGACCTCGCGTTCGCCACCGCCGTGACCGTGTGGGCGTTCGGCGAAGGCGGAGCCTCGGCCGTCGCCGTGCTCACCGCCGCCCGTCTCGCCGCCGCCGCCCTCACCGCCCCCGTCGCCGCCGCCATCACCGACCGCGTGTCACGGCGCTCGACGCTGCTCGCCACCCTGGGCATCCGCGCCGCCCTCATCGCCGCAGCCGCCGGCTGCCTGCTCGGAGACGTCGAGAGCCCCTGGCCGGTGTACATCCTCGCCGCCGCCGCCGGAGTGCTCGTCGCGCCGTTCCGCACCGCGCAGCGCGCCTGGATGCCGGCCCTCGCCGCGCACCCCCGTGAGCTCGCCGCCTCCAACGCCACCAGCGGGACCCTGGAGAGCCTCGCCGTCTTCGTCGGACCCGCTCTCGGCGGTCTCCTGCTGATGGTGACCAGCGTGCCCGCGGTGTTCGGCATGACGGTGGCGGCGCTCGTCGTCGCCGTGGTCGCGGTCGTCGCCATCCGCCCGGAGAACCGTGGGAACACGGTGACGGCAGTGCCCCACGACGAGCCGGCGGGCCTCCTGCGCGAGCTGTCCGCCGGCTTCCGGACGGTCTTCGGTGACCCCGACCTGCGCCTCGTCACGGGTCAGGTGTGCGCGCAGACCTTCATCGGCGGCGCCGCCAAGGTGTTCCTCGTCGTCGTCGCCGTGCAGATCGTCGGCACGGGGGCGGAGGGAGTCGGGTTCCTCGAAGCGGCACTCGGGATCGGCGCGGTCATCGGTGGCGTCGTCGCGATCGCGCGGGCCTCGCGCGGGCGTCTCGGCTGGGACATGACCGTCGGCGTGGTGCTCTGGTCGGTCCCGCTGCTGCTGATCGCCGCCTTCCCGCACCTCGTCGTCGTCATCGCCGTCCTGGTGGTCGTGGGAGCGGCGAACCCCGTCGTCGACATCAACCTCGACACGATCGTGCAGCGCATGACGCCCGAGCACCGGATGGCCCGCGTCTTCGGCGCGCTCGACACCTGCTACATCACCACGCAGGCGCTCGGCTCCCTCGCGATGGTCCCGCTCCTGGACCTGCTCGGCCTGCAGTGGGCGCTTGTGGTCGTCGCGCTGCCGGTCGCCGTCGCGGCGGTGCTGAGCCTGGGCCGGATGCGCCGCCTGGACGCGCGGCTGCAGGCCCCCGAATCGTTGGGACTGCTGCGAGGCATCCCCTGGTTCGCCTCTCTCACCCCCGCGACCCAGGAATCGCTCGCGCGCTCCCTCACCCGCACCGAGGTGGCGGGCGGGACGGCCGTGGTCACCCAGGGCGAGAACGGCGACGAGCTGCACATCATCGAGTCCGGCCTGGTCGAGGTGACCCAGGACGGGCGCCTGCTGCGCACGCAGGAGGCCGGCACCTTCTTCGGCGAGATCGCGCTGCTGTACGACACCCCCCGCTCGGCCACGGTCACCGCGCTCACCGACACCGTCCTGCTGTCGCTGCGCCGTGAAGACTTCCTCGCTGCCGTCACCGGCGTGAGCCGCTCGCTCGCGGAGGACACCGCAGCCACCCGTCTCGCCTTCCGAGGCTGACGCGGCTCGGTGTCGCGCGCGAGTGCCTGTCCGCACACGACGGTCGCGCTACTCCTCGTGCTGCTCCGGGGCGTGTCCTCCCGGGTGGACCGCGTGTTGCGGCAGCCGACGCCCCACGAACAGGATCGCCGCAGCACCCACGGCCGAGGCCGCGCCGACCACGAGCCACGGCAGCCACAACCCCACCGCCATCGCGGACACGAGCAGCGGCGCGAGCAGTGCCGCCGCGGTGAAGGCGTACTGGAACGCCGCGAGGTGCCGCCCGCGGGACGCGGCCGGGGCGGCGGCCTCGGCGAGCGCGTTGACTCGGGAGCCGAACAGGAGGCTCCCGGCTGCCAGCAGCACCATCGACGCCAGCGCCCACGGGCCGACCCAGCTGCTTGGCAGCCAGATCGCCGCCCCGCTGGCCACCGCCCAGCCGGCGAGGCAGCAGCCGCCGAGCGCCATCGCGGTGGTGCGTCGCCAGTGCCCGGTCACACGCACCACGGTGACCGTGAGCAGCGACGTGGCCGTGAGCGCGGTGATGCCCACCCCGGCCGCCCACTCCGAGCCCGGCGCGAGCTCGCGCAGGTAGACGGCCATGCCCACGAGGAGGAAGTCCACAGGCAGGCCGAGCAGCCCGGCGACGACGATGAGCGCCAGGTACGGCCGGTTGCGCCACACCGGACTTCGCCGCCCGCGGAGGCTCACGTTTCGAGGGTTGCCGGCGAAGCTGCACCACTCCCTCACGATCACTCGAAATTGACCGCCTCCGTAGACCGAGCGGAGTCGGGCGGTCACTTTTGGTACCCGAGACGGCCCCCGGTCAGAGTCGTTCAAGGACCTGCGCGCCACATTGCGCGTCCGCAGTGGGCAGCCTGAAGCCCGGTGGGCAGGATCACGCCCGCTTCAGGGCCCGGATCCGGGCGTGAGGCTGCCCACCGGGCGTGAGCCTGCCCACCCCCGACCGTCGGAGGTCACGCGCGGACGTCGAGGCCTTCCTCACCGCCGTCGGAGAACCGTTCGAGGGCGCGCGGGCTGAAGCCGTAGCGCGTGGCCAGGTCGCGCAGGTGGTGGGGCGAGACCGTGCCCGTCACGGTGCCCTGCGCTCGCTCCTCCGCCAGCTTCCGGGCCAGTTGGAACGCGGCGAAGGTGTCGTTGGGAGACAGCGACGCCGACGTTCCGACCTCGCCGTCGGCCGTCACCTCGAGTCCGGCTTTCGCCTGGAGCTGGGCCCGGTCGTCCGCGGTGAGGTACTGGGCCGCTGAGTCAGGATTCGAGAGCGCCGGGAACTCCGCCGGTTCCTGGTCTTGCCGCTTGTCATGGCGGTGGTGAGCTGCGGAGGGCAGCGGGCGCCCCGCTCCGCCTGTCGCTGACACGGACATGGTCGTCTCCGGGGGAAGAAGGCACGGAAAGTGGTGCTCATCGACGCTGCCGACCGTAGTGGATCTGGGCCTCTCACCAGGGGCGATCGCCGCAACCGCCGAGCACCTCGGGAGGGAGACGCAGGCGCACGGACGCGTGCGGCAGGATGCCCTGCCGAGGACCCGCGCCCGTCGTCGTCCCCGTCCTACCCCGTGATCGAGGCACCCCCGATGACCACTCCCCCCGTTCCGTCCGAGCTCGCGGAGCTGCGCCGCAGCATTGACAACCTCGACGCCGCGCTCGTGCACACGCTCGCCGAGCGGTTCCGCTGCACCCAGGCGGTCGGTGAACTCAAGGCGCGCCTGGCGCTGCCCGCCGCTGACCCCGAGCGGGAGAAGCGCCAGATCGAGCGCCTGCGCGGTCTGGCCACCGAGTCGGGTCTGGACGCCGACTTCGCGGAGAAGTTCCTCAACCTCATCATCGACGAGGTCATCCGCCACCACGAGCGGATCAGCGCCTCGACGGGTCCCGCCTGAGGGGCGCACACCACCTCGGCGTCACCGCAAGCGCAGCACAAGATCGGTGCTCGGCGGTGTCCGGGGCGCCCCGACGACGGCAGGATGTTCCGGCGTGGACCTCGTTGTGCACCGCGCCGAGCTGGTCGGACGCGACCACGACGCCGCCCGGGTGCTGGCCCTGCTCCTGGAGCACCGCCTGGTGACGGTGACCGGCTTCGGCGGGCTCGGCAAGACGCAGCTGGCCCTGGCCGTCGCGGATCAGGCCGGCGGCCACCCAGTGGGCTCCCAGCCCCTCCAGGTCCGTGTGGTTCTCCTCGCCGACGTCCGTCCAGGCGGGGTGCGGGCGGCCCTGGCGAGGCAGCTGGGCGTCCCCGCGACCGGCAGCGTGGGCGAGTACCTCCCTCCGGGGCCGCTGCTGCTCGTCGTCGACAACTGCGAGCACGTGCTGGCCGAGGCGGCCCAGGAGGTGGCCGACGCCCTCGCGGGCCACCCGGGGGTGCGGGTGCTGGCCACCAGCCGTGAAAGCCTCGGACTTCCCGGCGAGCGCCACCACCCCTTGCAGCCGCTGGCGCTCCCGCCCGCGGGGACCCCCGCGGCGGAGGCTGTGGGCTACGCGGCGGTCGAGCTGTTCGTGCAGCGAGCCCGGGCGGTCAACCCGCACTTCCACCTCGACGACGCCGACCCCTCGGTCACCACCCTGGTGCGCATCCTCGACGGAGCGCCACTGGCCCTGGAGCTGGCCGCCGCGCGAGCCCGGTCCATGACACCCGGGGAACTGCTCCAGCGCTTCGCCGGCCCACGTGCCCTGACGGCGAAGGCCAAGGGTCCCTCGCCGGAGCGCCACCGCAGCCTGGCGGCCGTGGTGGCGTGGTCGTACGACCTGCTGGAGCCGGTGGAGCAGCGGGTGCTCGAGAGGCTCGGGGCGTTCGCCGGCACGGTCACGCTGGAGGGCGCCGAGGCGGTGTGCTCCGGGGACGGGGTCGACGTCGCGGACGTGCTCGCGGCCCTGGACGCGCTGGTGGACAGGTCTCTCGTCCGCGTGGCCGGCACGGAGGACCTCGCCTCGGCCCACCGCGACACCTCATCGCTGGGGCGCACCCGCTACACCCTGTTGGCCACGTTGCGCAGCGCCGCACGCGTGCGGCTGGCTGACAGGCCGGAGGCCGAGCGGGTCGCCGAGCGTCACCGTACCTACGTGGTGTCGCGGGCCCGTCGCGTGCGCGCGGCCAGCGACCTCCGCATCGACCCCGTCCTCTTCACCGACTTCGCCGACGACGCAGCCGAGGTCGAGCAGACCGTCGCCGCACTGGTCGCGGGCACCCCGCAGCAGGACGACGACGACGCGCGCCAGCTCGCCGACGAGCTGCTGACGTCGATGTCGGAGGCGGTCTTCGACGGCCTCGCCGGCACGGTGATGTCGATGGTGCGCTCGGTGCTGACCCGCTGGCCGCAGGCACCGACCGACCCGCGCGGTCGCGCTCTGCGCGCCGAGACGCTCTCCGTGGCCGCCAACGCCGCGCGCCTCGCCGACGACGCCGAGGCTGCCCGCGCCTTCGCCCGCGCCGCCCTGGAGCTGAACGCCGGTCCTGCCGGAGCCTTCGCGCACCGCGTGCTCGCCGAGCTGACCGCCTGGTGGGACGACGACGCGGAAGCCGGGCTACGGCACGTCGACGAGGCGATCGAGGGCTTCGCCCGCGCTGGACGCATCCCCTACCTGTGGGGGGCCCGCGGCGTGCGCTCGGAACTGCTGGGCCACCTCGGGCATCACGCCGCGGCGCGGCGCGGCTTCGAGGAGCTGCTGCCGGAGGTGCGCGACTGCTCCCCCTGGCAGGAGGTGCACGCGCGGTTGCAGGCCGCTCTCACCCTCGTACCGTCCGATCCCTCACGTGCTGTCGAGGAGCTGGAGGGGCTGCGGACCGGCAACCACGTCGCGCAGCACCCCTTCGAGCGAGCGGCACTCCTGAGCGCTCTCGCCACCGCCCACCGCGCCGCGGGGGCACCGGACGCGGCCCGCCGCTTCGCCGCGGACTGCCTGGCGCAGATACTGGCCGTGGGCCCCTGGCAGTACTGGCAGACCTACCTTGCAGCCGCTGTGCCCATGATCGCCGAAGACCCTTTGCGGCGGCCCCTCGCCCGCCAGCTCGTGGCGTTGCTGGAAGCCGACGGGGTGCGCCCGATCGCTCTCTTCACCCCGACCTGGACCGCCGACAGGGCAGCGCTCGGCGGCCTCCCAGTACCGGGGTTGACCCGACGCGACGCGCTGCTGGCCGCGCGTGACGCACTGCTCGGCGTCGGCGGCGAGCAGGAGCGCGTGCCTGTGCCTGTGCCTGTGACGCAGCCGCCGACCCGCCTGGGCCGGATGTCGTGCGGCGTCGGTGTCTGGACGCTGACCTGGGCGGGGACCACGGTCCACGTCGCCGACCGTAAGGGACTTCACGACCTCGCCGTCCTTCTCGCCAGCCCGCACCGAGAGGTGTCCGCGGTGCAGTTGGCGGGGGCGCTGGAGCTGGACGGTGCCGAGGCCGACCTCGGGGAGATCCTCGACCCGGTGGCACGCCGCGCATATCGGAGGCGCCTCACCGCTCTGGAGGAGGGAGGGGAGGGCGAGGGTGCGGAGGCCGTGGCGCTGCGCCAGCAGCTCGCAGCAGGAGGCGTGTGGCACGGGCGTGCGCGCCGCGCCGGCGGGACGGCGGAACGCGTGAGGTCAACGGTGGGGTGGCGCCTGCGGGCGGTGCTGCGGCAGCTCGCTGCGGTCCACCCCGAACTCGGCGAGCACCTGCGGGCGTCGGTGCGCGTGGGGGCTCTCTGCTCCTACGAGCCCTCAGAAGAGGTGACGTGGGTGGTTAGCACGGTGGTCACCCCAGGGATCGATCCAAGGATCGGCCCAGTCGTCAGTCCGCTGGCCGGCCCAGCGACCAGCGGGGCTCTCAGCGGGGTCATGCCACCACCATCTGGGCCGCCATCCCCACGGTGACCACAGCGCCGGCCCACGCCGCGACTCGCCGGGCCCGCACGGTGAGCCAGCGCCCCAGCAGGTGACCGGCCAGGGCAAGACCGGAGTGCCACAGCACGGAAGCGGTACCGCACCCGAGCGCGAACGCCAGCACCACGCTCGGCGTGCTGGATGGCCCCAGTGAGGTCGCCAGTGCGGTGAGGGTGAGGGTCGTGAGGGAATTGGGGGCCGCATGAACCACGAATCGCAGGAGCGTCGAGCGCGCCCCCTCCGCCTCCGGAGCCGGGTCCCGGCAACTGTGGAGAGCGATGGGCACTGTCTGCAAGGCTGACCGGAGAACATGAGCACCGATCACGACGATGACGACGGCGGCCACCATCTTCACCTCCGCGTGCCAGGGTCCCAGCGCCCCGCTGACGACGCCGCCCGCCGTCGCCGCCACGAGAGCGAAGAAGACATTGCTTGCGGCCACGCCAGCAGCCGCGCACAGGGCCACTCTCGGTGTGGAGCGCAGGCCAACGTCCATGAGCATCCCGGAGAGCGCACCGAAGGGAACGGAGATCGCCAGCCCCGCGGCGACCCCCACGAGCAAGCCTTCGAGCGGGGAGGGGCCGGCGCCCTCCGCAAGACCGGCCAGCGCTGTCGCATCGAGGGCCGTGAGGTGCAGGTCGGTCAAGGCGAGGGCCAGCACGGCAGCTCCAGGGGCGGGCGGGGTCGTCACCCGTAGCGCGGGAACTGCGCCCTCCCCCTGGGAGGTGCGCCATCCTCGGCTCCGTGCTCCTCGTGACCCTGATGTTCCCTCCGTGATCCTGGGCTTCCGAAACAGTGCTCAGGGCAATGTTCCGGAAGCCCATGATCACGAGTGGGTCATCGGAGCCCGGGACGCCTCAGAGGCCGGCGGAGTCGTAGAGCGCGTCCACCTCGTCGGCCACGGCCTCGGGGTCGCGGGTCTCGTCGGCCCACAGCGCCTCCAGCTGCGACCGCACCCCGCCGTCCAGGCCCTCCCAGGTCCGCGTCCACTCCTCGGCCCGCTCGATCCAGTACCCGACCACCTTGTAGGCGGCACCGGGCAGACGACGCTCGTGACGCAGGTGCTTGCGCACGGCGCGCTGCACGCGCGCCTCCCCGGCGAACCAGACGTATCCGGGCTCCGACGGGAGGGTCATCGCCTGCAGTGCCTCCAGCAGCCCCGACGGGCCGTGGCCGTTGCCCCCGACCAGCCAGACCACCTCCAGCGGCCCCGGACAGGTCAGGTCGATGCGGTGGGAGGCGTCGGGCACCTCGACGACGGCGCGGCTGCGCACGTCCGGCGGGGCCTGCTCGAGCAGCCGGGCCAGCGCCGGAAGACCCGTGGCATCCGCCACGAGCAGCTGCCAGCGCGCGTCCTCCGGCCGCTCGTACAACCCCTTCGGGGTGTTCATCCCGATGACGTCGCCGGGGCTGGCGTTCTGCGCCCAGCTGGCGGCGACTCCCCCCTCGTGGACGACGAAGTCGATGGCCACCTGGCCGGGCGCCGGCAGGGCGCGGATGGTGTAGCAGCGCATCGGCCCGGGGTCGGCGCCCTCGGGGTACTCCCAGTGGTCCCCCGACGCGAAGGGCATCACGACGTCGGTCTGGCCGGGATGGGGCAGGAAGAGGCGCACGTACTCATCCCCCACCCCGGTGCTGGCGAAGTCCGTCATGTCCTCCCCACCGAGCACCACGCGGATCATCCCCTCTCCCACCGGGTGGGTCGAGAGAACCTCGGCTCGGCGGATGCGCCCGGGGTCTCGGGTCGGCTGGTCAGCGTCGATGGAGACGTCGGTGGAGACGTCGGTGGTGGCGTCGGTGCGGGACGTGGTCTGGGTGCTCATGGGGTGTCAGCTCCGTCCGGTGTCGCGGTGGGTGCGGAAGGGTCGGCGGCGGTGGTGTCGGTGGCGGCGTCTGCGCCGTCGTCGGGGAGGGGGCGGGCGCGGGGGACGACGAGCGGGGTGCCGGTCTCGGGGTCCTCGATGACGCGGCACGGGAGGCCGAAGACCCGCTCGACGGTCTCCTCGGTGACGACGTCCTCGGGTCGCCCCGTGGCTGCTACAGCGCCGTCGGCGACAGCGATGACGTGCGAGGCGTAGCGCGCGGCCTGGTTCAGGTCGTGCAGGACGGCCACCAGGGTGTGCCGGTCGCGGCGGTTGAGGTCCTGGAAGAGGTCCATCACCGCGACCTGGTGGGCGATGTCCAGGTAGGTCGTGGGTTCGTCCAGCAGCAGGACGTCGCTCTGCTGGGCCAGCACCATCGCCACCCACACCCGCTGGCGCTGCCCTCCGGACAGCTCGGAGACCAGCCGGGTGGCCAGGTCGGCGACACCGGTGGCCGCGAGCGCCCGGGTCACGGCCTCCTCGTCGCGCAGCGACCAGCGGTCCAGGGCGTTCTGGTGCGGGAAGCGGCCTCGGGAGACCAGTCCGGCCACGGTGATGCCGTCGGGGGCGGTGGCGGTCTGCGGCAGCAGACCGAGCGCGCGTGCGAGCTCCTTGGGGGCGTAGTCCTGCAGGTCGCGTCCGGCAAGCTGCACCGTTCCCGCGGTGGGCTTGAGCAGCCGCGCCAGGGCCCGCAGGAGCGTGGACTTGCCGCTGGCGTTGGGGCCGATGATCGCGGTGAAGGACCCTTCGGGGACGAGCGCGTGCAGGTCGGTGCTGATGACGCGCTTGCCGTAGCCGATGGTGATCCCTCGCGCCTCCAGGCGCGGCGGAGAGCTCTGCTCCTCCAGGCGCGGCGGGGGTGCCGGGTTGGTGGTTTCAGGGTGGCGCGTGTGGTGCGCTGCGTGCGTCGTCATCGTCGGTACTCCCTCACGAGCAGCCACAGGAAGAAGGCGCCTCCCACCGCGACGGTCACGACGCCGACGGGAAGGGTCAGTCGCGCGGCGGCGAAGTCCGCGCAGACCAGGAGCAGGGCCCCGGTGGTCGCCGCGGCCACCAGGCCCACTCCGGCGCTGCGCGTCAGACGACGGGCGAGCTGCGGCGCCACGAGCGCGACGAAGGCGATCGGTCCGGCGACGGCGGTCACGAGCGAGGTCAGCGCCACCGCGGTGAGCGTCGCCAGCGCGCGCGTGCGCTCGGGCCGGGCTCCGAGTGCCGCGGCGGCGGCGTCGCCGAGTTCTCCCTGTTCGAGGGAGGGCGAGAGCCAGGCCACCACCGGCAGCAGGACGACGAGCCCCACGAGGAAGGGCCGCAGCTGGTCGTAGCCGAGGTCGGACAGCGAGCCGGCGGCCCACACGGACGCGGCGAGGGCGAGCTCCTCGGAGGCTTCCAGCAGCAGAGCGGAGTTCACGGAGGCCAGGAGGGCCGCCACGGCGATGCCCACGATGAGGAGCCGGAAGCCCTGCACGCCCCCGCGGTACGCCAGGCCGTAGACCGCAGCTGCGGTGACCAGCCCCCCGACGAGGGACCCCGCGGCGATGGCCACGAAGGAGCCGGAACCGGCCACGAGCGTCACCGCGAGCACCCCGGTGAAGGAGCCGGCGTCGAGCCCGAGCACGTCCGGGGACCCGAGGGGGTTGCGCGTCAGGGACTGCATGACCGCCCCGGCGAGGCCGAGCGCCACGCCGCACGCCACGGCGAAGGCGAGCCGCGGCAACCGCCACCCCAGCACCACGAGCTGGCTGCGGCGGTCGCCACCTCCGGTGAGCACGTCGACGAGCTCCCCCACGGACAGCGTCGTGGTGCCCACCGCCAGGGTGATCACCCCTGCCAGCACGACGAGACCGGCGAGGGTGGCGCACACGAGGGCCGAGCGGCGGGCCAGTCGCGCGGAGACCCTGGCGCCCCCGAGCGCGAGGCGGAGCGTCACCTGCTGGTCGGCGACGCCCGGGGCGGAGGTCGGGTGCGCGCTCACAGGGCGCTCAGCTGTCGTCGTCGGACGAGGGCGATGAGCACCGGGGCGCCCACCACCGCCGTGACGAGACCCACCCGGACCTCCCCGGAGGGCAGGACGACGCGGGCCAGGACGTCGGAGACAAGGAGCAGCACCGCCCCGGCCACCATCGACGTGGGGATGATCCACCGCTGGTCAGGACCGGTGACCCAGCGCACGGCGTGCGGGACCATGAGGCCGACGAAGGCGATCGGACCGGCGATGGCGGTCGCGCCGCCGGCCAGCAGGGTGACCGCGACGACGGTCAGCACGCGCACGGTGCCCACCCGGGCGCCGAGGGAGCGCCCGAGGTCGTCTCCGAGCGCGAGCGCGTTGAGGGAGCGCGAGAGCAGCAGCGCCAGGACCAGCCCGAGGACGACGAAGGGAACGAGCGTCCATGTCTGGCTGATGTCGCTGCTCGCGAGCGAGCCCACTCCCCAGAACCGGGTGGCGGTGAAGACGTTGCGGTCGCGCAGGGCTATGCCCGTGGCGATGCCGCTGAGCACGGCTCCCAGGGCCACCCCCGCCAGCGTCACGCGCTCCGGACTAGCGCCTCCACCACGGCTACCGAGGACGTAGACGACGAGCGTGGCCACGAGGGCGCCCACGAAGGCGAACCACACGTAGCCGGCGGCGGCGGAGATCCCGAGGACGCCGATGCCGAGCGTGACCCCCAGCACCGCACCGGCGTTGACACCGAGGATGCCGGGGTCAGCCAGGGGGTTGCGCGTGTACGCCTGGATCAGCGCACCGCAGGCGCCAAGGGCCGGTCCGACCACCAGCCCCGTCAGGGTGCGAGGGATCCGCGACTCCCACAACACCAGGCTGGCCTGGCCGCTGCCGCGGTCGACCAGCGCCTGCCAGGTCTGCCCCAGGGACAGGTCTCGCGCTCCGACGCTCGCGCTGACCAGGCAGGCCACGGCGAGCGCCACGATCAGAGCCAGCAGTCCCGCCGTCCGGCGGGACTGCTGGCCGCGGTCGACCGACTGGACCGGCCGCGCCGACCGGGCCGGCGAGATCGACCGGGCCGGTCCCACCGGCGGGCTGGTCACCCGGCTCAGCCCTTGGCGACGATCACGGCGAGCGCCGGGACGACCGTGTCGAGCGACCACGGGATGGCCAGCGCCGACGGAGCGCTGGAGGCCCAGGCCAGGCCCTGCTCGGGCATGGCGTAGGTCCTGCCCTGGGCGATCGGGGCCCATGCGCCGAGCAGCGGCTGCGCCTTCATGCCCTCCCACTGGGCCTGGTCGTTCGCCCAGATGAGCAGGACGTCGGTGTCGACGGTGTCGAGCTCTTCAAGGCTGACCTCGAACCCGGCGTCCTTCGTCGCCTTCGACCTCTCCACCACGGCGGGCGCGGGGGTGAAGCCGAGCTGCTCGATGAGCTTCACGCGGGCGTCGTCGACGCCGTACAGACCCATGACGGCCTCACCCTCGGTCCAGGGAGACCCGTAGGCGAAGGTCTTGCCCTGGAACTCGGGGTGTGCGGCGGCGTGCGCGGCGATGGTGGCGTTGGTCTCGTCGATGACCTCCTGCGCCGCCTGCCGGCGGCCGAGGGCCTCACCGACGGTGAGCTGGACGTCCTGCCAATCGGCGGCCCAGGCCTCGCTGCGGTAGGCGATGGTCGGAGCGATCTCGCTGAGCCGCGTGTACTGGGCCTGCGTGATGCCGGAGTGCCGGGCGATGATGACGTCGGGCTCCAGGCCGAGGATCTGCTCGTAGTCGTACTCGCCGCTGTCCAGCGCCTCGACCACCTCGGGCATCTGACCGCCGAGCTCGGTGACCTTGTCGGCGAACCACGGCAGGTAGGTGTCGACCGTGCCCCAGGTGAAGTCGGTGACGCCGACCGGCACCACGCCCAGGGCGGCGACGGCATCCTGGGAACCCCACCCGAGCGTCACGACGCGCTGGGGCTCGGCATCGATCGTCGTCGTTCCATAGACGTGGTCGATCGCGACGGGGAAGGCCTCCCCGGACGCAGCAGCGGAAGATGAGGCGTCCGTGGTCGAGGCGCCGGGTGCGGCCGAGCCGCCGCACCCGGCGACCAGTGCGACGGCGGTGAGGACCACGAGGGCGGTGAGGGCGGTGCGGACGCGGCCCACCGCGCTGGGCAGGAACAACGGAGCCTCCAGAGACGACCACAAACTTAGGTGAGGCACACCTAACCACACCCCCCCGCCGCTTGACCCCTCTCCGTCACGTGCGTCGGCATGGGGCACCGGCGAGGCTTGCATCGATACTCCCGGTGTGGGAATACTCCACGGCATGCCTCCGCTCACCGAACCCGCCTTCTGGGTCCTCACCGCCCTCGCCGAAGGACCTCTCCACGGCTACGCCGTGCTCAAGCGCGTCGGCGAGCTCTCCGGCGGAACCACGAGCCTGCGCGTCACCACGCTGTACGCCACGCTCGACAGGCTCAGCCAGCAGGGACTCGTGCGCCTGGTCTCCGAGGAGGTGGTCGACGGGCGCGCCCGCCGCACCTACGAGATCACCCCCGACGGCCGCGGCCAGCTCACGGCTGAGGCCGAGCGCCTCCTCGCCCGGGCCCGGGCGGCCCAGCAGCAGCTGCAGGCACGGCCCCAGCTCGGACACGCCCTGGTCACCACCTCGTGAGCGCGCCCCGCGATCCGTACGAGCGGCTGCTGCGCTGGTACCCGCGAGCGTGGCGGGACGCCCACGGCGAGGTCTTCCTCGCGACGATGAGGGACGCCGACGACGACGCCGGCCGCGCCCGTCCCTCTCGCGCTGACGCGTGGTCGGTGCGGGTGCACGGCACCGCCGAGCGACTCACGCCAGCCGCCGGGTGGGGGCTGGCCACCGCCGGCGCTCTCGCTTCGCTGGTCTCCGTCGTCCTGCTGTTCACCCAGCTCGGGGGCGACGGCCGCTCGCCCTCTACGGGCTGGGAGGTGCTCACCACGCCCGCTGCATTGGCGCAGCTCCTGGCGTCTGCCGCCGCCCCCGCCCTGGTCAGCCTGGGGGCGGTGGCCCTGCTGCGCAGCCTGCGAGTGCTGAGCGACCCGGCGTCGGTCCTCGCGGGCACCGCCGCCGTGGTCGCGTGGGGCGTGGCGTCGGTCACGTCGACGTCGTGGGGCGTGGGCTTCGAGAGGGCCGACCCCGGGCTGGAGCAGACGCCCTTCGCGGCGGCGACCTGGCCGCTCTTCCTCGCCGCCGCGGTCGTGGGGACCGTCGCAGCCGCAGCCGTGTGGGACGGGGTGTTGTCCGTGGTGCCGGCCCTGCGCGACACCCGCGGCCAGCACCGCCCTCGGGCCCTCGTGCGGCGCGCCCTCGCCGTGGTGCTGGGCGCCCCGACGTCGCTGTTCCTCGGCCTCGGCGCCCTCGCCCTCGGCTCCTCGGTGGTCGTGGGCGCCGGCGTGGCCGCCGCATGCCTGGTGCGACGCCGAGACCCCGCACCTCGCGTCGTGCCGAGGGCGCAGGCTCCAGTTCCGTCGCCGCTCCCTCGCCGTCGTCGTCCTCTTGTGGCCGACGGACGACGGGCCGCCGCGGCGGGGCAGCTGGCGGTCGCGGCGCTGCTCGTGGGGTCGGCGGCGACGGTGCACGCCCTGTGGGGCATTTTCTGGCAGGACGCACTGGTCTACGCGGGGGTGCCCTTCGCCTCGCTGCCCTCGATGAACCTCGGCCTGGCGGTGGGCAGCGTCGCGCTGGCGCTCGTGGTGGTCGCGGTGCCCCTGCTGGTGGTCCCGGGGCGGAGCCGGACCGCGCTGCTGGTGACCGCTGCCGTCGTCGTCGCCGTCCTGCTGCGAGGCCTTGACGCGCTGCGGGGACCGGAGTCGAACATCGCGCTCATGCTCGTTGGGGCAGCTGTCCTGGGGCTGATGGCGGCTGCGCTGCTGGCCCGCGTACTGCCGGGGCGGCCGGCATTGCGCTGGCCGACCGCCGTCCTGCTCGGTGCGGCGCTCGGCGTCAGCACGGGCATAGGGGTCCTGGCGGTAGCTCCTCTGCTCGCGCCGCTCGGGGCGGCCACCCTGGTGGTGGCGCTGCTCGTATCAGCGGCGCGGGTCCGGAGGGCTCGGCTGCAGCCGGCCGGCCATGACGTCGCAGGCCCAGGTCTCCACGTCGTCGACGTCGATCGGCAGCGCCCCTGACAGCACCTCGTGGCCGTCCTGCGTGACCAGCAGGTCGTCCTCCAGGCGCACCCCGACCCCGCGCAGCTCCGGGGGCACGGTGAGGTCGCGGGCGTGGAAGTACAGGCCCGGCTCGACCGTCATCACGACGCCCGGCTCTTGCTAACGGCATGTATCGGAGTGCCGTGAGCCTCGGGTGTGGATATCTCTCAGCCGATAGGCTTACAGTAAGCGCTATGGCTGATGATTTGCTGCAGGAGACGACCTTCGGCACGTACTACGTGCGGCCGGGCTGCCAGGACGAGTTCGAACGGACCATCCCCGAGAGCTGGCGCGTTCTGCGCCGGCTCGGCTTCATCACCGAGGCCGAGCCCGTCCTCTTCCGCAGCGTCGCCCAGCCGCGCACGTACATCGAGATGGCTCACTGGCTGCCGCAGGTCATGGGACCGGCCCACGAGCACCCCGATGTCATCCCCGTCTGGACCCGGCTGGCCAACACCGTCGAGAGCCGCACCCCCGAGGCCGTTCCCCGGGGGCTGACCTTCTCCGAGTTCGTCCGGGTAACCGTCACCCCGTGAGCGACCCCGCACCCGAGCGCCAAGAGCCGTCGGTCCGTGGCCTGGCGGACCTGGACGAGCTCGACGCGCTCTTCGCAGCCCTGTCGCACCGCACCCGGCGGGCGATCCTCGTGCGCCTGCAGGCCTACGGGGGCGCCATGACCTCCGGCAAGATCGCGGAAGGCATGGAGAACACCTGGCAGACGACGAGCCGCCACCTGCGCCTGCTCCAGGAAGCCGGCCTCATCACCGCCGAGCTGCACGGCAGAGAGCGGATATACCGCCTGACCGCAACGCCGATGAAGGACGCTCTGGCGACGTGGGCGGCGCGTTTCCCCTCGGACGACTCGAACGACTCGAACGGCTGAGACGCTGGACGGGTGATGCGCCGGTGGCCGCAGCAGCCCCGCTGGTTGCGCGTCGCCGTCGTCGTCCTCGTCCTACTGCTCTTCTACGGCACCGCTGTGCACGTCGCGCAGCTGCTGACCGCGCGGGGTCAGCCGTATCCGGCGCTGCCCGCGTGGCTCCGGCTGTACTTCGTCTCGCTGACCCTCCTCGATCCGCTCGCCGCGGTACTGCTGCTGCGGAGGCATCGCGTCGGCGTGCTGCTCACCGTCGGTGTTCTCGTCACCGACGCCGCCGCCAACACGCTCGCCAACTACGCTTTTGACGACGCCACCGGCGTCACCGCCGGCCGATTCGGGCAGGCAGTCATCACGCTCTTGGCGGTCGGCTGCCTGATGATCACCCCGGCGCTCTGGCGAGCGACCGCATCACCCAGACCACGGATCAGCCAAACTCCAAGCCCCCGAACTCGGCGTACCTGACCGCCACACGCGCCGGGTTCCCGTCGATGTCGACCACGCCGGGCACCGAGACGACCGACGGAGCACCGGCGACGACGTCGGCGAAGTTCCGGCCCGGCCAGGGGTGCAACTCGACGAGCCCGCTGTCCGAGGCCCAGTCGTAGCCGGCCGTCGAAGACTTCACGGGACCGTCCATGGACGCCTTCAAGGGCTCCGATGCGGCCGCGACGATCGCCGAGACGTCGTTGACGGAGGGAGAGGACGAGGACGACGGCGCGCCGGCCTCCGTCGTCGTCCCCACGGATCCGGCGTCCCCGCAGCCGGTGAGCACGAGCAGCCCAGCAAGGCAAACCCCACCGCCATATACCGCCTCGAGCTCATGCGCGCCTCCCCGGCCGACCGCCCCGATCAGCGTGACGCGGCAGCGGACGGTTCTGTTGCACCAGTGCTCGGGCGGCGCCCCGGCTCAACTCTGCGCGCCGCCCGAAAACTGCCTGTCGATCTCGAACCACGCCCGCTGGCGCTCCTCGCAGTCGGCGAGCTCGCGCAGCGAGCAGGTACTGCATGTGCGCGGCTTCGGGTCCGAGGCCGCAGGGAACCGGGCGGCCCAGGCCTGGTGCCGCGCCGGCGGGTCGCCGTCGTCGTCCGTCCTCGTCTCCTCGGGCACGAGGTAGGCGAGGCAGCAGCCGGCTTTGCGGGCCAGGCACCCACGGCCACCCTCCACCGGGGCTGCGCGCACGTCGGGTCGCGCCTTCCACGGGCTGCCGGGAAGGTCCAGCAGTGCCGCGAGTCGGCTGACCATGTCGTCGGTGACATCGAGCCCCGGCGCATGGGTGAGGCACAGCCCGACGTCGTCGGCGACCTCCGCCCACAGCGAGGTGGCGCCCACCTTGCCCAGCGGGCGCAGCGCGGTCACGAACGGCGAGGCGACGGCGACGAGCGCGTCTCGGGTACGACGCAGCAGCTCCTCAACAGGCGCCACCTCCACGCCTGGGCACTCGGCCCACGCGTGGCCGTTTGGCACGAGGATCGTGGAGCCGCGGAGGTCGACCCGCTCGGGCCACCCGCCGGGGTTGAACCTCAGACGGCAGCTCCCGGTGCCGGCCAGCACGCCTGCGCCGGTGGTCGCCCACGCGTACCCGACCGCGGCGGCCACCGGACCGACGGTCCAGGTCAGAGCCCACTTCGCCGCGGTGTTGGCGGGGGCGTTCTCGGCGACCACGATCCTGCCGTGCAAGGCCTGGAGGGCACCGGGCTTCAGCAGGTCGGCGAGGTCGGCCCAGGTGCCGTCGAGACCGACGTCGTGCAGCTCGTCGTGCCGGGCCTGGTGCTCCTCGAAGCGGCCCTCCCACCACTCCTGCGGTGAGCGGGAGGGCACGTCCGCGCTGGTCAGGCTCACGCCAGCAGCGTCTTCTCGATCCAGTCGAGGTTGGCCGAGGCGGTGAGTGGAGACGTGTAGTAGATGTCGCCCTCGATGAGGAACACGTGACCGGCTGCGACCGCCGGCACGCGGCTCCACAGGGGAGCCGACTGCAGCTCCTGCAGCTGTGCCGTGTCGACCTCCGTGCCTCCCTCGACGGGGTTGGTGCGCACGAGCAGGAGGTCGGCGTCGTCGAGGAGGCCGAGCTCCTCGTAGGAGATGTCGGTGCGCCGCTCCTCCACCGAAGGCGGGACCGCCGAGGCGAACGGGAGCCCCATCTCCTCGTGGAGGATGGTGTTGGTGAGCATCTCGGGCTGCGCCACGTAGAACTGACCGGTGCCCATGGCGCCGATGTAGGCGAAGGTCGAGCCGCCCCACCGCTCCTGGACGCGCTCGCGCAGCTGCGCGGACCGGGCGTCGTAGTCGGCGATGAACTGCTCGGCGACGTCGCTGCGGTCCATCAGCTCCGCGAGAGACCGCAGAGCCTTGCGCCAGTCGTCCTGGGCGTCCTCGGACATCGCGTGGACCGGGGCGATCTTCCGCAGCGTGTCCATGACGTCGGGCTCGTAGAGGTCGGGCGAAGGGACAAGGATCAGGTCGGGCTCGGTCGAGGTGATCGCGTCGAGGTCGGGCTCGGGGAAGCTGCTGATCGGCGTCGCCCCCGCGAGTCGGTCGCCCTGGTACGGCGGGAAGTCCTTGCCGTTGGAGGAGTACGAGGCCACCACCGGCAGCCCCAGTACGAGCGCGTAGTCAGCCTCGGTGGCGTACATGGCCGTGATGCGTGACGTCACGGTGCTGGCGGTGCCCGTCGGCCCCTGCGCGGACGCACCTGTCGGGTGGGCAAGGCCGCAGCCGCTTGCGCCCGCGAGGGAGCCGGTGGCCGCGAGGGCCGCGGTGACGCGGAGCAGGCTGCGACGGGTCGGGCCGGTGCCGCACCGGGTGGCGGCCCAGATCGCGGTGCAGCGGGCAGCGGTGCGGTTGAGGGGGATGGCGCTGCAGGTGCGGGTGGGCGCGGTGATCGACGTCATGACCTCTCCAGGGACGGTGTCAGCAGAAGGGAAGGGGCGGGTGAGCAGCCACAGCGCTCCAGCCTCACGCCAGCAGCGTCTTCTCGATCCAGTCGAGGTTCGCGTGGGCCGTGAGCGGCGAGGTGTAGAACAGGTAGGCGTCGATGAGGAAGACGTGCCCCGCGGCGACGGCCGGAAGCCGGTCCCACAGCGGCGCCGCCTGCAGCCCCTCCAGCTGGGCCGTGTCGATCTCGATGCCGCCCGCGACGGGGTTGGTCCGCACCAGCAGCAGGTCGGCGTCGTCGAGGAGGCCGAGCTCCTCGTAGGAGATGTCCATGCGCCGCTCCGCGATCGACGGCGGCACCGCCGAGGCGAACGGCAGCCCCATCTCCTCGTGAAGGATGGTGTTGGTGAGCATCTCGGGCTGCGCCACGTAGAACTGCGCGCTGCCGAGCGGGCCGAGGTAGGCGAACGGCGATCCACCCCACCGCTCCTGGACGCGCTCGCGCAGCTGCGCGGACCGGGCGTCATAGTCCGCGATGAAGGTCTCGGCGACGTCGGTGCGGTCCACCAGCTCTGCGAGAGACCGCAGCGCCGTGCGCCAGTCGTCCTGGGGGTGATCGGCCATCGCGTGGACCGGGGCGATCTTCCGCAGCGTGTCCATGACGTCGGGCTCGTAGAGGTCGGGCGAGGCGACGAGGATCAGGTCGGGCTCGGCCGAGATGATCGCGTCGAAGTCGGGATCATCGAAGCTGTTGATCGGTGTCGCACCCCTGAGCCGGTCGCCCTGGTAGCGCGGGAAGTCCTTGCCGTTCGGGGAGAAGGCGGCGATCACCGGCAGTCCGAGCACGAGCGCGTGGTCGGCCTCGGTCGCGAACATCGCCAAGACGCGTGAGGGCACGGTGCTGGCGGTGCCCGTCGGCCCCTGCGCTGACGCACCTGTCGGGTTAACCAGGCCGCAGCCGCTCGCGCCCGCGAGGGAGCCGGTGGCCGCCAGGGCCGCGGTGACGCGGAGCAGGCTGCGACGGGTGGGGCCGGTGCCGCAGCGGCTGGCGGGCCAGGGCACGGTGCAGCGGGTGGCAGTGCGGTTGGTGGGGATGGCGCTGCAGGTGCGGGTGGGCGCGGTGGTCGACGTCATGACCTCTCCAGGGACGGTGTGATCGGAAGAGACGGTGCCAGCAGAAGGGAAGGGGGCGGGTGAGCAGCCACAGCGCTCCAGCCTCACGCCAGGAGGGTGTTCTCGATCCAGTCGAGGTTGGCCTGGGCCGTGAGCGGCGAGGTGTAGTAGAGGTAGACGTCGTTCAGGAAGACGTGACCCGCGGCGACCGCCGGGAGCCGGTCCCACAGCGGCGCCGACTGGAACTCCTGCAGCTGGGCCGTGTCGATCGCGATGCCGCCCTCGTCGGGGTTGGTCCGCACCAGCAGCAGGTCGGCGTCCTCAAGCATGCTGAGCTCCTCGTAGGAGATGTCGAGGCGTCGCTCCGCGATCGACGGCGGCACCGCCGAGGCGAACGGCAGCCCCATCTCCTCGTGGAGGATGGTGCTGACGAGCATCGTCGCCTCCCCCACCCAGAACTGACCGCCACCGAGGGGGCCGACGTAGGCGAACGACGATCCACCCCACCGCTCCTGGACCCGCTCACGCAGCCGCGCGGACCGAGCGTCGTAGTCGGCGATGAACTGCTCGGCGACGTCGGTGCGGTCCACCAGCTCCGCGAGACCACGCAGTGCCGTGGGCCAGTCGTCCTGGGAGTCGTCAGCCATCGCGCGGACCGGGGCGATCTTCCGCAGCATGTCGATGACGTCGGGCTCGTAGAGGTCGGTCGAGGCGACGAGGATGAGGTCGGGCTCGGCCGAGGTGATCGCGTCGAGGTCGGGCTCAGGGTAGCTGCTGATCGGCGTGGCGCCCTTGAGCCGGTCGCCCTGGTACGGCGGGAAGTCCTTACCGTTCGGGGAGTACGCGGCCACCACGGGCAGCCCGAGCACGAGCGCGTGGTCGGCCTCGGTGGCGTACATCGCCATGACGCGCGAGGGCACGGTGCTGGCGGTGCCGGCGGGCTCCTGCGTTGACGGCCCTGCCTGACCGGCGAGCCCGCAGCCGCTCGCACCGGCAAGGGAGCCGGTGGCCGCGAGGGCCGCGGTGACGCGGAGCAGGCTGCGACGGGTCGGGCCGGTGGGCCACGTGGCGGCGGTGCGGCGGACCGCTCCGGCAAGGACGCAGTGGCGGGAGCCCAGCTGGCCGACGTGGCCGGCGTGGCCGGCGCGCACGCAGCACTGGGGTGACAACGGGAAGTGGGTGGCGCGGGCGGTGGACGGATTCATGACCTCTCCGGAGACGGGGCGGGCAGGGGCTGGGTGAGCAGGGGCTGGATAGGCGGGCTCAGCGACGGGAAGTCGCGCGGCGAGAGGTTCCACGTCACTCGCCCTGCCCAATCCGCTGAGGGCGGCTGAGCAGCCACATGAGGTACGGGGCGCCGATCACTCCGGTGACGATGCCCACCGGGAGCTGCACGGCTCCGAACGCCGTCCGTCCGACCAGGTCGGCGGCGAGCACGAGGGCCGCCCCCACGAGCGCCGCCGGCACCACGGTGAGGGTGCTTCCTACGATGCGGCGGGCCAGTGGAGCTGCGACGAAGGCCACGAAGGCGATCGGCCCGGCTGCGGCGGTCGCCACCGCAGCCCCGGTGACCGACACGGCCACGAGGGCGCGCCGAGTGCGCCGGACGTCGACACCGAGCGCGAGCGCGGTCTGCTCCCCCAGCTGCAGGACGCGCAGGCGACGCGCCAGCACCGCGGCGGCGGGCAGCACGAGGCAGGCCGCGCCCACGGCGGGCACCGCGTCGTCCCAGGTCCGTGCTCCCAGCGAGCCGGCGAGCCACACCGCCGCCTTCTGCGCGTCGTCGATGCTGGCGCGCGTGACCAGCCAGGAGGTGAGCGAGGTGAGGACGGCGGACACGCCGATACCCACGAGCACGAGGCGGTACGGCGTGACGACGCCCCTCGCCCTGGCGAGGCGGTAGACCACCAGGCCGCTCACGCCGCCTCCCGCGAGCGCGGCGAGCGGTGTCGACACCATCGAGCTGGTGAGCGCGCCGGTGCCGGCGCTGGTCGCGACGATGACGGCGACGGCGCCGGTGCTGGCGCCCGCGGTGATGCCGACGACGTCGGGGCTGGCGAGGGGGTTGCGGGCGAGCGCCTGGAGCACCGCCCCGGAGACGCCGAAGCACAGGCCCACCCCGAGCGCCGTGAACGCGCGCGGAGCGCGCAGCTCGACGACGGTGAACGCCGTCCGGGAGGTGTCGGTGCCGAGCAGCGCGGCGACGACGTCGGCCGGGGGCACGATGGTGTGCCCGAGCGACAGGGAGAGCAGGAAGAGGGCGGTCACGAGCACCGCCAGGACTGCGCCGACGACGATGCTGCGCCGCCGCGCGGCGGTGCGGGCGCGGGCGACCTGCGCTGCGGGAGCAGCGACGTCGAGCTGGCTCACGCCGACGCCAGCCGGCGGCGTCGAACGAGAGCGATGAAGAACGGCGCCCCGACGACGGCGGTGACGACACCCACCTGCACCTCTCCGGGGCGGGCGACCATCCGGCCGAGGACGTCGGAGCCGATCAGCAGGACGGCGGCGAGCACCGCGCTGTAGGCGAGCACCCAGCGGTGGTCGGCGCCAACCAGTGCTCGGGCGACGTGCGGGACGGTGAGGCCGACGAAGGCGATCGGCCCGGCGATGGCGGTGGCGGTGCCCACGAGGAGCACCACGGCGGTGGCGCACAGGGCGCGACTGCGGCCGAGCTGGACTCCCAGGCCCTGGGCCAGGTCGTCACCGAGGGCAAGGGAGTTGAGCAGCGGTCCGCTGCCTGCCGCGAGCACCGCACCGACGGCGAGGAGGGGCAGCAGGTCGGCGAGGGTGCTCAGGCGGACTCCGGCCACGGCACCGACGGCCCAGAACCGGTAGCGGTCGAGGGAGGCCGAGTCGAGCAGCAGCACCGCGGCGGTCAGCGACCCGAGCAGCGCGGTGGTGGCAGCCCCGGCCAGTGCCAGGCGCATCGGCGAGGCGCCACCGGGCCCCGAGGAGCCGAGCAGAAAGACGAACACCGACGTCACGGCGGCACCGGCGAGGGAGAACCAGACGTAGCCGAGGGGGTCCTGGAAGCCCACCACGTGCAGGCCCAACACCACGGCGAGGGAGGCACCGGCGCTGACGCCGAGCAGTCCCGGGTCCGCGAGGGGGTTGCGGGTCAGACCCTGCGTGACCGTCCCGGCAAGGCCGAGCGCTGCGCCGACCAACAGCGCCGCGAGGGTCCGCGGCACGCGGCTCTCCCGCACGATGACGTGGTCGGCGAGGGCCGGGTCGTACGCGGTGAGCGCGCCGATCGCGTGCTCCAGCGGTACTGCCTTGGCTCCGACAGCGAGCGAGACGAGGCAGAGCAGCACGGTGAGCGCCACGAGGACGACGAGCCCGGCAACCCGACCGGAGGTGCGCCGGACCGGCGCTCCCCGCCAGGCACCCACCCAGGCGCGCATGCCAGCACCCACGCCAGCCCCCTGACGTGGCTGGGGGTCGTGCGGGGCTCGCCCGGCCAGCTCCTTGACCACGTGCTGAGGTTAGCCACACCTAAGTCGCTGCGGGGGACGCGGGCGGCAGACCGTCAGAGCCAGCCGCGGGTCAGAGCCGGCTGCGGGGAGGCGTGGTCGAGCACGGCCGCATGGACGACGTGCTCGTCCACCCCCAGGACGCCAGCACGCAATGCCCTCTGGACGGCTTGCCCGAGACGACGAGAAGCCCGGCGTCACGACCTGACGGCCCGTGCACCTCCCGCGGCGAAAAGGTGGTCGAGTTCGGGGGCCGGCACCGCGGCAGACCAGAGCAGACCCTGCGCGCTGTCGAAGCCGGCGGCGCGGACAGCCGCCTCCTGCGAGGAGGTCTCGACACCTTCGGCCACCACCGACATCCCCAGGGCGTGGCCGGCTCTGACGACGAGCGCCATCACCTCAGCGGCTCCAGATCCGTCCCTGGCGACGAGGCGCCGATCGACCTTGACCACGTCGCACGGCAGGTGCTGCAACTCCGCGGCGAATGTCCAGCTGCGACCGACGTCGTCCACAGCGACCCGTACGCCCAGGTCGCGAAGGGCCTGCAGGTTCTCCCGCACGGCGGCCGACGCCACCGCGCCCGCCTCGCTGACCTCCACCAGCAGGCTGCCCGGGTCCACGCCGCTGTCCGCCAGCGCGTTCATGACGTCGTCCAGCACGGAGGCGCGGGCGAGATGCCTGCGCGAGAGGTTCACGCTGACCTGCGGACCGCGCCCGTCCGCGGCGGCTCTCGCCCACGCCGCCTGCTGTCGCAGGGCTGTGCGCAGCACCCAGCGGTCGAGGTCGCAGATCAGGTCGGAGTCCTCCGCGACGGGCAGGAAGCTCTCCGGCGCCGCGACTCCGTGCCCGGGCCGCTCCCAGCGCACCAGCGCCTCGACCGCTGCGATATGACCGGAGGCCAGGTCGAGGACGGGCTGGTAGTGGAGCACCAGCTGCTCGTGGGCGATGGCGGTGCGCAGGGCGGCCGCCATGGCGGCTCGTTCGACGGCCTCGGCGCGCATGGCGTCGTCGAAGACCACGACACGCCCCTTGCCCTGGGCCTTGGCGCGGTAGACGGCCTGGTCGGCCTTATGGAGGAGCGCGTCTGCCGCCGCTACGCCGTCCTCGCCGCGGCGCGGTGCCAGGGCTGCGCCGATGCTCGCCCCGACCGCGACGGTCTGGCCCTCCGTCTGCATCGGACGTGACAGCTCGGCCACGAGTCGGCGAGCGATGTTCACGAGCTGGCCCTCGCTCTCGAGGCCAGGGAGGACGACGACGAACTCGTCGCCGCCCAGGCGCCCCACCGTATCCGTCCCGCGCACCACCGCGGCGGCGCGAGCAGCGGTGACACGGAGCACCTCGTCGCCGGCGCGGTGGCCGTGGGTGTCGTTGACGGCCTTGAAGCCATCGAGGTCGATGAAGAGGAGACCGATCGTCGTGGAGCCACCAGCCGGTGCTGGAGCGCCCAGTGCCTCGGCGAGGACGGTCCGCACCCGTGGCCTGTTCGCCGGGCCGGTGAGTGCGTCGTGCGTTGCCTGGTGCTCCAGGTCCTGGTGCAGCGCCGCGACCGCTCGGGCAGCCGTGCGCACGGCTCGCAGTGCCTCTACCAGGCGAAGGAGAACGAGCAGCGGCACGAGGACACCGAGGACGACGGCGCCGACGACCACCCCGCCGTAGCCGCCGCCTACCGGGGGGTGGGGCACCGTGCCCAGCAGGACTGCCGGCAGCGCACCGGCGACAGCGAGCACGGCGAGGCGCCGCGGTGACAGCGCCGCCGACTCGACGGCGGGCCGGTCGGGGCGCGGAGCCCTCGACTCGTGAGTTCGAGCGGCCACCACGGCCGCGCCCGCCCAGGAGAGGTGGCACAAGAGGTGGAGACTGTTGAGGGCCCCGATGAGAGCGGAGTTGACAGGCACCAGCAACCAGAGGCAGTCGCTCAGCAGGGCGAGCGGCAGCGTCGCCGCGGCGACGATCAGCGCCACCGGACGCGGCTGGGAGACCGACACGAGGCACGTGGCGAGCGCGATCAGGAGCACGTCGCCCACGGTGAAGGCGACGTCGACCATCTGCCCCAGCAGCTCATCGCCGGCCGTCGCCTCCAGCGAGCGACCCACGGCGAGGACCAGTCCCGCGAGTGCCAGGGAGACCGCCACCGCCGCCCCGTCGAGCAGACCACCGAGCCGTTCCTCCCGGGCGGAGGCACGCCAGGTCAGCAGCAGCAGGCCGATCAGTAGTGGTGGGTAGGCAGACAGGTACACCGACGACACGCCGGAGGCGGTGATGTCCAAGGACGACGACACGCCCGTGTACTGCAGGACGTCGGCCCCGAGCCAGGTGGCGATGCCCGCCGCGATCCACCACCACCCGGCGTCGGCGCCGGGATCGGCGGCCCGCAGCCTTCGGGCGGAGGCGATCAACACCACCAGGGCGAGCAGCCGGAGCGGCACGCACACCAGGGCCGCCCACGAGCTGTCGAGGTCGGGGACGCTCAGAACGATGCTGCCGAGGACTCCGAGCACGGGGAGCGCCCACCACTTCACGCCTCCTTGTCGGCTGACGGTGAGCCAACCTTGATCGCCGACAGCTGCCGACCATCGCCGACTTCCCCACACCCGCGCCGTGAGACACGGTGAGACGCTCAGGGCCCGACCCCTGATCCACCCCTGACCTTTCGAGGAGCGAGCACCGCCGTGACGCCACCCCGCCGCGCTCTCGTCGTCGTCGACATCCAGCAGGAGTACGTCAGCGGTCCGCTGGCGATCCAGCACCCGCCGCTCGCCGACTCCCTGCCGCAGATCCTGCGCGCCCTCGACGCCGCGGCGGACGCGCGGCTGCCCGTCGTCGTCGTCCAGCACGACGGCGGTGAAGGGGCGCCCATCTTCGATCCGACCCAGCCGGGCTTCGCGCTCCACCCCGACGTCGAGGCGCGCCGGAGCGACACGTGGAAGACCGTGGTCAAGGAGTACAGCAGCGTGTTCCCGGGCACCGACCTGCTGCCGTGGCTGCGCGAGCAGGGCGTCGACACCATCACGCTGGTGGGGTTCATGAGCAACAACTGCGTGCTGGCGTCCGCGGTGGAGGCCGAAGCACTGGGCCTCGCCGTGGAGGTGCTGAGCGACGCCACCGGCGCGATCCACCTCACCAACGACGCGGGCTCGGTGGACGCCGCGTCGTTGCACCGCACGCTCATGGCGCTGCTGCACTCGAACTTCGCGACCGTCACGGACACGGCGACGTGGGCGGCCGCGCTCGCCGCCGGGCAGTCACTGCCCGGTGACGACCTCGTGGCCTCGGCCACGCGAGGCACGGTCAGCGCAGCGTCCTGACCCCGCGTCAGCGCCTGTCGACGTCCGCCGCCGAGAGGCGCTGGGCGAGGTAGATGGGCACCACGGAGACGACCACCAGCACGACAGCGATCACGGCGACGACGGGCGCCTGGTTCGGGCGGAACATGTTGTTGAGGATGAAGATCGGCAGGGTCGTGACCCCGGACCCTGCCGTGAACGTCGTGACGATGATCTCGTCGAAGCTCAGCGCGAAGGCCAGCAGGCCACCGGCCAGCAGCGCTGAGCGCAGCTGGGGGAACGTCACGAGTCGGAACGTCGTCCACCCCCCGGCCCCGAGGTCGGCCGAGGCCTCCTCCAGCCGGGTGCCGGTGCGCCGCAGGCGGGCCACGGCGTTGTTGAAGACCGTGACGATGCAGAACGTGGCATGGGCGACCACCACGGTCCAGATGGACAGCGGCACCCCGGCGATGGTGCGGAAGAAGTTGTTCAGGGCGATGCCCGTGACGATGCCGGGAAGGGCGATCGGCAGGATGACCAGCAGGTTGACCGTCGACCGCCCGAAGAAGTCGTACCGCTGCAGCGCGATGGCCACGAGGGTCCCGAGGACCAGGGCGATGACCGTGGAGGCGAGCGCCACGCCGACGCTCGTCACCACGGCATCGCGCGCCCCGGCGCTGTTCGCGGTGCGAACCCACCACTCGAGCGTGAACCCGGGAGGCGGCCACGACAGCGAGGTCGAGCTCGAGAAGGAGTTGATGAGAACCACCACCAGCGGTAGGTAGATGACCGCCAGCGTCAGGCCGGTGATGGCGGCCAGCAGCCCGCGCGTCGGACGTCCGAGGTGCATGCCCGTCCCCGCCTCAGAGGTTGTCGAGGGCGCCGGTGCGTCGCACCAGGGCCAGGTAGCCGAAGATGATCACGATCGGGACCAGGGCGATCGCCGCCGCGAGCGGGAGGTTGTTGGCCGCGCCGACGTTGGTGTAGACGAGGTTGCCCAGCATCTGGCTGGTCCCCCCGACGATCGTGACGGTGATGTAGTCACCCAGGGAGAGCGAGAAGCTGAAGATCGTCCCGGCGATGATGGCCGGCAGCGCGAGCGGCAGGACGACGCTGGACAGCGTCCGCCACGGCGGTGCACCGAGATCGGCGGACGCCTCCAGCAGGGAGTTCGGGACCTTCTCCAGGCCGGCGTAGATCGGGAGGATCACGTACGGGAGCCACAGGTAGCTCAAGGTGATGACCGTGGCGGGCAGTCCGTACCCCGGACCCTGCAGGCCCACCGGCGCGACGAGCCAGTTCAGCAGGCCGTCCTGCGACAGCACCGAGCGCCAGGCGTAGGCCTTGACGAGGTAGCTGGCCCACAGGGGCATGAGAACAGCGATCACCAGCAGCCGCTGCGCACGGGGAGAGGCCACCTTGGCCATGTAGAACGCGATGGGCAGGGCGATGACGACGTCGATGACGGTGACCAGCAGCGCCACGCCGACCGTGCGCAGGGTGACGGTGCGGTAAAGCGCCCCGGTGACCACGGTCCGCAGGTTGTCCAGGGTCCACGTCGGGCTGATCTGCCCGGTGAACCCGTCCACGGTCCACAGCGCCGTGACGAGCAGCAGCGCCAGCGCGACCACGTACACGAGGGCGAGCCACGTCAGCGGCGCGGAAAGGATGAGGGCCAGGCGGACCCGGGGGTGCGTGGCGAGATAGGCGGCGGAGCGCCGGGTCATCCCGGCCGAGGGAGCTGTCGTCATCGTGTCCTCGTGATCTGCGGATGCGGTGCCTCGGCGGCCGCAGGGCCGGGACGTCATCGCCGTCCCGACCCTGCGGCCGCGGGGCCTCAGCCCTTGATCTCCTGCCAGGCCGCAGTCCACTTCGCGTAGTCGGTGCAGGTGACGTCGGTACGTCCGTCGACGCACTTCGCGACCGGCGTGGTCCAGTACCAGATCTTGGAGGCGTACTCGGCGTCGCCAGCGTGGAAGGCCTCGCAGTCGTCCCGGAAGGTGCAGGCCTCCTGGCTGGAGGGAGCCTCACCGAAGTAGGCGGTCGCCTTGGCGTTCACCTCGGGGCTGGCGATCCAGTCGAGCCAGGCGTAGGAGCAGTTGGGGCTCTTGGCCTTCGAGGAGATCATCCAGGTGTCCGACCATCCGGTGGCCCCCTCCTCCGGCAGGACGACGGCTGTCTTGACGCCCTCCTTGGCGAGGGAGTTCTGGATGACCTGCCAGGTGGTCCCCACCACGGAGTCACCGCTGGTGAAGGACTGGATCTCCTTGAGGTAGTCCGACCAGTACTCGCCGACGTTCGGGCGCTGTGCCTTGAGCAGGTCGACGGCGGCGGCCAGCTGGGTGTCGTCGAGGGCGTAGGGGTTCTTGATGCCCAGCTCCGGCTTGTGGGTCATGAGGTAGAGCGCCGCGTCTGCGATGTAGATCGGGGAGTCGTAGGCGGTGACCTTGCCGGCGTACTGCGACGCGTCGTCGAAGACGACGCTCCAGGACGTCGGCGGCGGCGTGACGACGTCGGTGTTGTACATGAGCAGGTTGGCGCCGTAACCGTGGGGGACCCCGTAGGCCTTGCCGTCGACGGAGTTCCACGCCTGGTTCTTGAGGAAGTCGAAGATTCCTGCGTAGCTGGGGATGAGGTCGGTGTTGACGGGGGTGACCTCACCTCCGGCGATGAGGCGCAGGGTCGCGTCACCCGAGGCAGCGACGACGTCGTAGTCGCCCGTCTTCATGAGGTTGATGGCCTCGTCGGAGGTGCCGTACGTCTTGGACGTCACCGTGCAGCCCGTCTTGGTCTCGAAGTCGCTGACCCAGTCGACAGTGGGGTCGTTGCTGCCGTCCTCGACGTAGCCGGGCCACGCAAGGATCGAGACGCTGCCCTCGGTCTTGCCGAGGGAGGTCTGCTCCTGGGTCGGCTCCGGCCCGGAAGCGGCCGTCGTGCCACAGCTGGTCAGCGCCGCGGTGGTCAACAGCGCGGTGATCGTTGCGGTGACCGCGCGCAACGTGGAGGTGGTGCGGAGCATGGGACTCCCCTTCTGTGGGTGTTCTGCGGAAGGTGGTCGAGGTGGAAGAGACGGAGTGCTCGTCAGCTGGCGGCGGGGACGAGGGCGACGACGTCGTCGTCCTGCCAGACGACGTGGATGCGTCCGCCGCGGACGCGCTCTTCGCGGCGGGACCCGTCGTTGTGCTCGAGCACGGTGACGCGCGGACCGTCGTCAAGGTCGACGACGCAGCGGACCGCGCTGCCGACGTAGATCGACTCGACGACGGTCCCGGGGGCGCTGGGCCGACCTCCAGAGGTGTCGTTGCCCGCACCGGCGTGGGGGTCCGTGACGAGGCGCAGGCGCTCCGGGCGAATGGAGAACGCGCCCTGGCGCCCGATCAGCCGCACGGCGTGCTCGTCGGTGAAGAGGTTGGACGTACCGACGAAGTCCGCGACGAACAACGACGCCGGGTTCTCGTAGAGCTCGCGGGGCGTGCCGAGCTGCTCGATCCGACCGTTGTTGAAGACCGCGACGCGGTCGGACAGGCTCAGCGCCTCTTCCTGGTCGTGGGTCACGAAGACGAAGGTGATGCCGAGGTTGCGCTGGATCTGCTTGAGCTCGACCTGCATCTGCTCGCGCAGCTTGAGGTCGAGGGCCCCCAGCGGTTCGTCGAGGAGCATGACCTTGGGCTCGACCACGCTCGCGCGGGCCAGGGCCACGCGCTGACGCTGACCGCCCGACAGCTGCGTGGGTTTCCGCTGTGCTGCGTGGGCCAGCTGCACGGCCTCCAGTGCCTGCAGGGCGCGTTCCCTGCGCTGCCGGGGCCGCACGCCACGCACCCGCAGGCCGTAGGCCACGTTGTCGAGCACGGTCATGTGCGGGAAGAGCGCGTAGTCCTGGAACACCGTGCTGACGTCGCGCTCGAAGGCGGCCTTGGCGGTCACGTCGTCGCCGAAGAGCTCGACGGAGCCGGAGGTGGGCTGCTCGAAGCCGGCCACCAGGCGGAGCACCGTCGTCTTCCCGGACCCGGACGGGCCCAGCATCGAGAAGAACTCCCCGGCACGGACGTCGAGGTCCACGGCGTCGACAGCCTTCACTCCCCCGAAGTGCTTGGAGAGTCCGCGCAGGCGGATCGTGGGTGAGCCGCTCATGGATGTCCCTTCGACGTCGTCGTCGCTAAAACATATGGATCCATATGTCATGAGAAGACGTCAATGGTTACGATCACGTGACCAGCACCGCGAGCCACGCCGACTCAGCCGCCAGGACGCCCACGCCACGGGAGCCGCATGTCAGGTGACGCCAGGCACACCGACGCCTCGCTGTCCGTGGTGTTCGCCCCCCTGGACGACCACGGCCGTGCAGGACTGGTGGAGCGGCGCCTGACCGACGCGATCATCAGCGGCGTCCTCCGTGACGGCGAGCGCCTCCCCAGCGAGGCCTCCATGGCCACCAGCCTCGGGGTCGCCCTGGTCACGGCTCGCGAGGCGCTCGAGGCGCTGCGCTCCCAGGGGCTCGTCGTGACCCGCCGTGGACGCGACGGAGGCAGCTTCGTCACGTGCACCACCGACTCCGCCGCCCGGTGGGCCCAGCGCCGACTGCTGGAGAGCAGCCGCATCGACCTGCGAGACCTCGCCCTGCACGTCTCCGCCATCCTCGGCACCGCCGCGGAAGTGGCCGCCGACCGCGCGACGGACGACGACCTCGACGTCCTCCTGAGCATCCACGAGGGCGCGGACCTGCGGACCGCGGGCGGGGCGCGGCGCGCCCTGGGCTGGTTCCAGCTCGAGCTGGCCGCCGTGAGCCAGTCCCCGCGCCTGGTCCGCGAGGAGATGCGGCTGCAGAGCGAGGCGGCACCGCTGCTGTGGATGTGCCTTCGCGAGGACGCGCATCGCGCGCGCAGCGCGGAGAGCAGAGAAGAAGTCCTCGCCGCGCTGCGCCGCGGCGATCCGCAGGCGGCGAGATCCGCGGTGACCTCGTTCGTGCAGGAGAGCCTGGACTGGCTGGTGGCAGAGCGGATGCGCGTACGCAACGCACAGCCCGCCGATGAGGAGGCGTCATGAGGTCGGTGGTCATGAGTTCGGCTCCGGTGGAGGCCGCCCGCAAGGTCGGGGAGATCTTCGCTCCGCTGTTCGAGCAGGTCGACGGCTGGCGCAGGACCGTGGAGGAGCTGCCGAGCGCCGTCGCCGGATCACCGGGCGCACTCGACGACGCCGTGGCGGCGTTCGCCCTGCCCGCACTGCGAGGCGGCTCCGGGCTCATCGCAGGGGCCGGTCTCATCTGCACTCCGGCGCTGCTGCCCGGCCCGGGGTGGCACGTCGCCTGGTGGCTCTTCGACGGCCCCGGCAAGGAGCCGCGCCGGCTCCCCTCCGGCGCTCCGGGCAGCGACCAGCTACGCGACTACAGCGCCATGGAGTGGTGGCGGGTGCCGGTGCGCACCGCGGCTCGCCACCTCACCGGTCCCTACGTGGACTACGTCTGCGTCAACGACTACGTGCTCACGGTCACGACGCCGGTGCTGCGCTCCGGTGAGGTCACCGGCGTCGTGGGTGCCGACCTGCTCGTCGACAGGCTCGATCGACTCGTCCTGCCGCTGCTGCTCCCCCTCGGGGCGCCCTGCACCCTCGTCAACGCGACGGCGCGCGTGATGACGTCCACCGACGCGCGCCGCGAGCCCGGGTCGCTCCTGCGGATGGACGGGCTCACCGAGGCACTCCTCCCCCTCCGCCAGGACAGCGCGGCGTCCCTCGACGTGGAGCTCGGAGACGAGGCCCGCGTGCTCTCGTGTGGAGCGACGTCGCTGGCCGTCGTCGTCGGCAGGTAACTCGGCAGATGGCAGAGAGGCGCAGTGACACCTGCCTCCTCCGTCACCAGGAGGCGGCCTTCACCCAGCGTCGCCACTCATCCTGCGGGGCGTAGCCCCTGGCGGCCCAGAACGCGCGACCCAGCTCGTTCTCGTCGAGCACCATGGCGCAGAATCGCTCGGCTCCCAGCGCCCGCAGCCGCTCCTCCGCTCGGGCGAGCAGCTGCTTCCCGAGGCCGCGCCCGCGAACCTCGGGGTCGACGGCCAGCCGGTACAGGTTTGCTCGCCAGCCGTCCCATCCGGCGATGACGGTGCCGACGAGCCGCCCGCCCAGCTCCGCCACGATCAGCGCCTCGGGATCGCGCTCGACCAGCCTCAGTACAGCGCCCGGATCATCGGACGGGCGCGCGGCGTTCTCCCCCGCACGCCCCCAGAACTCCAGGATGGCCGCGGCCTCGTCCGCACGAGCGTTCCGGAACAGGACGTCGTTCACGTCGCGATCTTCTCGTCTCGCGCCACCGCGAGCTGCTTCTCCCGGAGGGCGCGGTTCAGCGGGATGCGCCCGATGACCGTGGGAAGGACACCGGCGACGACGACGGCGACCGGGCCCCAGCCCGTCCGCAGCGCCGCGATGGCCAGCAGCCCAGTGGTCAGGCTGATGCAGGTGAACCCGACGGCCGCGACGTATGCCGTCGTCGTCGCCTGTCCTCTCACGGGGCGGATCTGCCACGCACGGATGCTGCGGTAGCTCATCACCGCCGCGAGTGCGAGCAGCGTGACGAACACGACGTCCAGCGAGAGCGGGGTGGACCCCCAGCCCACCCACAGTGCCCCGCCCAGCGTGACGGTCATCGCGACGGTGGCGAACGCGTGCACGCCGACCAGCGCCGGGTAGCGGAAGGCGGCCACGCCCGCCAGGAGCGCGACGGTCGCCGTGACGGCGTGGACGGTGATCAGCACGGCGTGCACGGGGAGCTCCCTGTCGAAGTCGTTCGGCGGGTGAGTGCCCGCCGCTCGGTCACGTCAGGGAGTCAAGCCGGGTGCTGCCGTGCGCGGCCAACAACCGCCAGCGCCGTTGACAACCACCGGTTGTCGTGACGAGGTGGGGTGTGGACGTCGACACGAGCCTGCTGCGCGCCGTCGTCGCGCTCTCCGAGGAGCTGCACTTCGGCCGCAGTGCCGCTCGCCTGGGCATCACCCAGCAGGCGCTGTCCAAGCGCATCCAGCGTCTCGAAGATCAGCTGGGTGCGGCACTGGTCGATCGCACCGACCGCCGTCGGATCCGCCTGACCGCGGCAGGTCAGCGCGTGGTCAGCCTCAGCCGCGAGGCGCTGGCGCTGCTGGACCGGCTCGACCCGGCCCAGGACCGGCCGGCGGGACGGCTGCGCGTGGACGTCATGGGCGAGGGGCTGGCGCCGTCGACGTGGTTGCGCCGGGCAGCTCAGCAGACGCCGCTGCCGCTGGATGCCGTGCACCGCTCTTCCGAAGCCACCGCCGAACACCTCGTGCGCACCGGAGCCGCGGACATCGCCTTCGGACGGGCAGGGGCGGTGCCGTCACCGTGGCCCGACGCCGTCGCACACCGCCTCGTGCGACTGGAGCCCGTCGCGGTGCTCGTGCCGGCCAGGCACCCGTGGGCGAACGTCGAGCAGCTGCCGTTGGCCGCTCTGGCAAGGCAGTCGCTGTGGTTCCCGATGGCGGCCGCGCCCGTCGAGTGGCGCAGCTACGTCGCGGACCTCCGCGCCGTGGCCGGCTTCGATCTGGACGTCACCGGCTCGACCTTCGGGTACCGCCAGTGGGCTCACGACGTCGCCAGCGGTGCCGCGGCACCGTCACTCATCGGCGAGGCGATGCTCACTCCGACCCCGGGCATGCGCACCGTTCCCCTGGTCGACCCCACGCCCGTGTTCCCCTGGTCGGTGGTGTGGGCGCGCACGCTGGCCGAGGAGACGCTCGACGAGGTGCTGCGCGGGATGGGCTTGGCCGAGACCCCTCGCCGGGACGAGGGGATCTGGATGCCGGACGACGACGCCCAGCTGCTGGCGGCGACCACCTGACCTGCGCGGTCGCAGTCGGCGGCCACCATCGAAGGTCAGGCGTGCGGATCCTCGGCCAGGGCGAGGCGACGCAGATGCTCGGCGCTGGCCATGGCGTCGGCCACGGGGCCCTCGCCGTCGCCGGGGAGCAGCTGGAGCACGGTGTCCTGCTCGAGCACGAACCAGCCGTCGTACCCGGCGCCCAGCAGGGACGCCAGCAGCGCGCTCACGTCGACGTCGCCCTGCCCCAGCGGGCGGTAGAGGCCCTCCTGCACCGCCTGGTAGTAGGTGAGCTCTCCGTCGCGGACGCGCTGCGCGGTGGCGGCATCGACGTCCTTGAGGTGCACGTGGCGGATCCGCTCGGGGTGCGCCTGCGCCAGCGCGACCGGGTCGGTGCCGCCGATGAGCAGGTGCCCGGAGTCGAGGCAGAGCCCGACATCGCAGCCGGCGAGCACGCGTTCGACGTCGTCCTTCGATTCCACGAGGGTGCCGACGTGCGGGTGGAGCACGGCCAGCACGCCCACGGCGGCCGCGGCGTCGCGGAGCCGCACGAGGTTGGCCAGCAGCGTCGTCCACCCGGCCTCGTCGAGTTCCACCCGCTCGTCGTACCCGGACAGCCCCGAGTCGGCCGAGAGGACGACGACGCCGGCGCCGGCGGCCACGAAGGCCTCGAGCTCGGTCTGGAGCGCAGGGAGGGGGTCGTGGTCGGGCCGGTGCAGCACCACGGGCACGAAGCCGCCCACGGCCACGAGGCCGTTGTCGTGCAGCACGGCGGCCCGGTCAGCGGGGTCGACGGGCAGGAAGCCCTCCGGGCCGAACTCGGTGGCTGTCAGTCCCACCTGACGCATCTCGCGCAACACGCGCTCGACGGGCAGCTGAGCGCCCCAGCCGGGCACCTCGCAGACACCCCAGGTGATGGGAGCACCAGCGATCTTCAGGGTGGTCACGGTGTCGTCTCCTGGATCGGGGGTGGGCGTCAGGCGGACAGGTCGACGCGGACCGTGCGGCCCTCGCGCGCGGAGACGCCCGCGGCGTCGGCCAGCACGAGGGCGGCGCGACCGTCCTCGAAGCCGGGGCCGGTCAGTTCGGCGCCGCGCACCGCGGCCAGGAAGGACTCCAACTCGGCGGAGTAGGCCTGGGCGTACCGCTCCAGGAAGAACGTCTGGAACGGGGCGCCGGCCTCCCCGGAGGCGCCAGTGGAGGAGCGGACCAGGGTGTCGGTGACGTTGCCCACGCTCAGGGTGCCCAGCGGCCCGGCGGCCTCCAGGCGCTGATCGTAGCCGGCGGCGCAGTGACGGGAGTTGATGATGGTCACCGACTGCCCGCCCGCGCCGACGAGCGTGACGACGGCGCCGTCGTAGTCGTCGTGCTTCGCGATGACGTCGGAGAACTGCCGCAGGCCCACCGCGGTGACCGCCACGACGTCGGGCACGAACCAGCGCGCGGTGTCGAAGTCGTGGATGGTCATGTCACGGAAGATGCCGCCGGAGACCTTGATGTAGTCCTCGGGGGCGGGCGCCGGGTCGCGGCTGATGATGGTCAGCTGCTCCAGGGCGCCGATCTCTCCGGCGGCCACGCGGCGGTGCAGCTCGGCGAAGTGCGGGTCGAAGCGGCGGTTGAACCCGAGCGCCACCGGCAGCCCCGCAGCCCTCGCGGCGGCGGCGCGCTCGCGCAGGCCGTCGACGCGGGTGATGTCGAGATCGATGGGCTTCTCGCACAGCACGGGTTTGCCGGCGTCCAGGCACGCGGCGATGAGGTCGACGTGGGTGGAGGTCGGGGAGGCGACGACGACGGCGTCGACGTCCTCGGCGGCGATGGCTTCGAGCGCGTCCGTGGTAGCGCGGGTCTGGCCTGACCCGAAGCGCGCCACGACGGATTCCGCGCCGGCGACAAAGGGGTCAGCGACGACCTGCAGCACCGCACCCTCGGCGCGATGGATGCTCGCGGCGTGCACCTGGCCGATGCGGCCGCTGCCGATGAGCCCGATGCGTACCGGGCCGCTCGGGGTGCCGGGCGCGGACGTCGGCGTGCTGGTGGTGGTCACTGTCGGGGCTCCTCGTCGTCGAGTGGGGCGTCAGCGCCCTGAGCGCCGACGGCGATGCTAGTCAGTTGTCAGGTCATACCCGGAAGCACGGGGGCGCGGGGCCGGATGTGGCGGCACTGCTCACCGCTGCATCGTCGCAGGTGAAGACCCCTCTTTCGAGATCGCGACCACGCTTCGGTTCCACAGGATCGGACTGACAGTATGTCAGGACAAGACTTGACATGGTGAGGTGCGCGGCGAGAGGGTCGTGCCCGGCGGAGGCCGAGAGATCTGCACCCCGCTCCCAGCCGCACGCCGACGTGGAGGACCTCCGTGAGCACGCGCTCCGCAGCTCCCGAGGTGCTCGTGCTCGGTCGCTGCGGCGTCGACATCTACCCCCTCCAGGTGGGCGTCGGGTTGGAGGACGTCGAGACGTTCGGCAAGTTCCTCGGCGGCAGCGCCGCGAACGTCGCGGTGGCTGCGGCGCGCCTGGGTCGCCGGCCGTGGCTCCTCTCAGGAGTCGGCGACGACCCCTTCGGCAGGTTCGTCCGCCGGTCGCTGCGCGAGCTCGGCGTCGACGACACCCTCGTGGCCACCGACGCTGCCCACCTCACGCCCGTGACGTTCTGCGAGGTCTTCCCGCCAGACCGGTTCCCGATCTGGTTCTACCGCCGCCCCACCACGCCCGACCTGCAGCTCGAGACGTCCCACCTCGACCTCGACGCCATCACGGGCGCGGAGCTGCTGTGGGTCACCCTCACCGGTCTGTCGGAGGAGCCGAGTCGGTCGGCGCACCACGCCGCGTTGGCAGCGCGCGCAGGAGTCTCCGGGGCGGCCTCTGCCGGCTCCGATCGTCGTCCTGAGACCCGTCACACCGTGCTGGACCTCGATCACCGGGCCGACTTCTGGCCCGCCAGCGGGGGTGTCGGGGCAGCCCGCGAGCAGGCCCAGCGGGCCCTCGCGCACGCCACCGTCGCCGTCGGCAACCTCCACGAGTGCTGGGTGGCGACAGGTCAGGACGACGCCGACGCTGCCGCGGACGCCCTCCTCGACCTCGGCGTCGAGCTCGCGATCGTCAAGCGGGGACCCGAGGGCGTGCTGGGCGCCACGCGCACCGAGCGCGTTGCCGTGGCGGCGTCGCCCGCCGTCGTCGTCAACGGTCTCGGGGCGGGAGACGCGTTCGGTGGGTCCCTCATCGATGGGCTGCTCGCCGGGTTGCCGCTGGCCGAGCTGCTGGTGCGCTGCAACGCCGCCGGAGCCATCGTCGCGTCCCGTCTGGAGTGCTCCACGGCCATGCCCACTCCGGAGGAGATCAGCGCGCACATCGCTGCTCACGCAGCTGCCTACGCAGCCACCCAGCCCCAGAAGTCCTCAGATGCCTGACACCGGTTGACATCGCCGTCTCCCTCGTCCACCGACCCCCTCCCGAAGGACCGTCCCGTGACCACCACCGCACACGCCCCCACCCCCGCCCCCGCGGGCCAGCGCGCGGCCAGCGCCAACCCGCTGCCCAGCCTCGACCCGTCGCAGGCGCACCTGCCGACGGCGGTCGCCGCAGCCACCACGCCGACCGCGCTGTGGAACGACTCCGCCGAGATCGGCGAGCTGACCAAGTCCATCGCGTGGGGCGCCGTCGGCGCCACCTGCAACCCCGTCATCGCGCTGGCCGCCATCAAGGCCGACCAGCCCCGCTGGACCGCCCGGATCCGGGAGCTCGCCGCAGAGCACCCGACCGCGGGAGAGTCAGCGCTCGGCTGGATGGTGGTCGAGGAGCTGTCCGTCGAGGCCGCCAGGCTCCTCGAGCCGGCCTTCGAGGCCTCCGGGGGCCGCAACGGCCGCCTGTCGATGCAGACCGACCCGCGCTTCCACCGTGACGCCGCAGCCCTCGTCGAGCAGGCGGTCCGCTTCTCGGAGCTGGCGCCGAACATCATCGTGAAGATCCCCGCCACGAAGACGGGCATCGAGGCCATGGAAGAGGCCGCCTACCGCGGCGTCTCCCTCAACGCCACCGTGTCCTTCACAGTGCCGCAGGCCGTCGCCGTGGCCGAGGCCATCGAGCGCGGCATGGCTCGCCGCGAGGCCGACGGGCTGCCCATGCCCGAGTTCGGCCACGTCTGCACGATCATGGGCGGCCGCCTCGACGACTGGCTGAAGGCGTACGTGGCCAAGCAGCGCATCCTCGTCGACCCGGGCCACCTCGAGTGGGCCGGCGTCGCTGCGCTGAAGAAGGCGCACCACCTCTTCGTCGAGCGCGGCTACCGAGTGCGCATCCTCTCGGCCGCCTTCCGCAACTCCATGCAGTGGAGCGAGCTGCAGGGCGGTGACCTCGTCGTCTCCCCTCCGTTCGACTGGCAGGCCCGCTTCAACGAGAACAACCTCCCGGTCAACCCCCACGCCATCGACGAGCCGGTCGCCGAGGAGCACCTCGCGGCGCTGCGGGGCATCTCGGAGTTCGTCAAGGCTTACGAGCTGGAGGGCGAGGGTGGCATGAGCGTGGAGGAGTTCGAGCAGTTCGGCGCCACCCGCCACACGCTGCGCCAGTTCCTCGACGCCGACGCCCAGCTCGACGCCATCGTCCGCGACGTCCTGGTGCCCGCCCCGTGACCAGCGCCACCAGAACGACGCAGGACCTGCACCTGCGCGCCGGCGCCACCGCCAACGGCGTCTGGGACACGTGGATCACCCCGGACGTCGCGGGCTGGGGCTGGACATCGCTGCGCGCCGCCGACCTCGCCCCCGGACAGGAGATCTCCCTAGACACCGGCGACGACGAGGTGGTGCTCGTGCCGCTGCGCGGAAGCCTCACCGTCGTCATCGACGGTTCCGAGGGAGAGGACCATCGCTACGAGCTCGCCGGACGTCCGTCGGTGTTCGCGGGCCCGACCGACGTCCTCTATCTGCCTGCCGGCTCCCAGGCCGTGCTCTCCACCTCCCCCGACGACGACGGGGGACGCGTCGGCGTACCCGGCGCAAAAACCGGTGTGCTCCCCGACGGTGTCCGCAAGCCCGTCCGGTACATCGCCACCGACGAGGTGGCCGTGGAGTTGCGCGGCGCCGGGTCGTGCACCCGTGAGGTGCGCAACTTCGCCTCCGCTGACGTCGACGTGGCGAGCAAGCTCGTCGCCGTCGAGGTCATCACCCCCGCCGGGAACTGGTCGAGCTACCCACCCCACAAGCACGACGTGACCAGCGAGCACGAGAGCAAGCTCGAGGAGATCTACTACTACGAGGTCGCTCCCGGCCCCGGCGGACAGCCCGGCGTCGGCTACCACCGGACGTACTCGACCCCAGAGGTCGAGGACCGCCAGGACCGGGCCATCGACGTCCTCGTCGAGGTCCGCGACCGCGACACCGTGCTGGTCCCCCATGGGTGGCACGGTCCGTGCATGGCCGCCCCGGGCCACCACCTGTACTACCTCAACGCGATGGCCGGACCCGCCGACGACCGCGCCTGGCGCATCGTCGACGATCCGGACCACGCCTGGGTGCGTTCCACCTGGGCCGGCCGGCCCACCGACCCCCGGCTGCCCCTCGGAGGACCCCAGTGACCACCCGCCTCACGGTCGCGCAGGCGACCGTCAGGTTCCTCGCGAACCAGTACGTCGAGCGGGACGGCGAGCGCACCAAGCTGTTCGCCGGAGCCCTCGGAATCTTCGGCCACGGCAACGTCGCCGGCCTCGGCCAGGCGCTCCTGCAGGACGAGGTCGACTGGATCGAAGGGGGTCGCGACTCTGCGGTCAACCGCCTGCCGTACGTCCTCGGTCGCAACGAGCAGGCGATGGTGCACACCGCCGTCGCCTACGCCCGCGCCAAGGACCGCCTGCAGACCTGGGCCGTCACCGCCTCCGTAGGGCCCGGCTCCACCAACATGCTCACCGGCGCGGCGCTGGCCACCATCAACCGCCTGCCGGTACTGCTGCTGCCCGCCGACACCTTCGCCACCCGCTCCGCCGGGCCGCTCCTGCAGGAGCTCGAGCTCCCCAGCTCGGGTGACGTCACCGTCAACGACGCGTTCCGCCCGTTGTCGCGCTACTTCGACAGGGTGTGGCGCCCCGAGCAGCTGCCGGGTGCGCTGCTGGGCGCGATGCGCGTCCTCACCGACCCGGCCGAGACCGGTGCCGTCACGGTCTGCTTCCCGCAGGACGTGCAGGCCGAGGCCCATGATTGGGACGACGACCTCTTCGCCGAGCGCACCTGGCACGTGGGGCGCCCGCTGCCCGAGAGGGCCGCGCTGGCCCGGGCCGTCGAGGTCATCCGCTCGGCGAAGAACCCGCTGATCATCGCCGGCGGAGGTGTCCACTACTCCGGCGCCCAGGCAGCGCTGGCGGCCCTCGCCGACGCCACGGGCATCCCCGTTGGCCAGAGCCAGGCCGGCAAGGGCGCGCTGCCCTTCGACCACCCGCAGTCCGTCGGTGCCATCGGTTCGACCGGGACGACGGCGGCCAACGCTCTCGCCCGCGAGGCCGACGTCGTCGTCGGCGTCGGCACCCGGTTCCAGGACTTCACGACGGCGTCGCGCACAGCGTTCCAGAACCCCGACGTCCGCTTCGTCACGATCAACGTGGCTTCGCTCGACGCGGTGAAGCACTCCGCCGTCGCCGTCGTCGCCGATGCCCGCGAAGGGCTCGAGGCAGTCGCGGATGCACTGACCGGTTACGACGTCGCGGACGCCTACCGCGCGCGCACCGCGGAGCTGAAGGCCGCCTGGGACGCGACCGTCGCCTCGGTCTACGCGAGGGACTCGGGCGACCTGGACGTGCAGCCCGACCAGAACCAGGTGCTCGGCGCCGTCAACGAGCTGTCCGACCCACGTGACGTCGTCGTGTGCGCCGCCGGCTCCATGCCCGGTGACCTGCACAAGCTGTGGCAGGTGCGCGACGCGAAGGGGTACCACGTCGAGTACGGGTACTCCTGCATGGGCTACGAGGTGGCCGGCGGGATCGGCGTCGCGATGGCGGCTGCGGATGACGTCCGCCAGGGCGCGGCCCCGCGTGACGTCTTTGTCATGGTCGGTGACGGCTCCTATCTCATGATGGCCACCGAGCTGGTGACGGCCGTCCAGGAGGGCATGAAGATCATCGTAGTGCTGGTGCAGAACCACGGGTTCGCGTCGATCGGGTCGCTGTCGGAGTCGCTGGGGAGCCAGCGGTTCGGCACCCGCTACCGCGCCCGCACGTCCTCCGGGCGTCTCGACGGCGACTTCCTCCCCGTCGACCTCGCCGCCAACGCCGCCAGCCTCGGCATCGAGGTGGTGCGCACGAGCACGCGCAAGGAGCTGGAGGCCGCGATCCTCGACGCGAAGGCGTCCCCAACCTCCACCGTCATCCACGTCGAGACCGACCCCTTCGTCGACGCTCCCTCGTCGGAGAGCTGGTGGGAGGTCCCCGTCAGCGAGGTTTCGACCCTCGAGAGCACGCAGCGCGCCCGCGAGGTCTACGAGCAGCACAAGGCGCGCCAGCGCACCTACCTCAAGCCGTCCGATCTGAAGCCGTCCGAGAAGAACTGAGGCGAGAAGGAACCATGAGCGAGTCCGCATCCTCGACATCCACGGTGCAGCATTGGATCGATGGGGCTGCCACCTCTGGTGCCTCTACCCGCACCGCCGACGTGTTCGACCCCGCCACCGGTGAGGTGGCCCGCCTGGTGGTGCTGGCCGAGCCCGCTGATGTGGACGCGGCGGTGGCATCGGCGAAGGCGGCGTTCCCCGCCTGGCGTGACACGTCCCTGGCCAAGCGCACCCAGGTGCTGTTCGCCTTCCGGGAACTGCTCAACGCCCGCGC
>NZ_QGDQ01000036.1 GCF_003149145.1 Quadrisphaera granulorum
CAAGGGCCCCACCGCAGTCGCGGTGGGGCCCTTCTGGCGTCGATGGTCGACATCGGCGGTGACGCCAACATCGACATCAGAAGCGACGCGCAACACCCACCACCAGCAGAGTCGGCGTCGCTGGCCGTGGTGCTGCCCGTGGCCGCACTGGTGGTGGCACTGGTGGTGGAGCTGCTGGTGTTCACCACCATCAGCAACGACTCCAACGCGGCCAGCTGACCCGACCCCGGCTCCAGCCCCACCGCAGCCGCCACACAGGCCCGGATCCGACGCCGCTCAGCAACCGACCCCGTCAGCGGCTCCTGCACCAACGCCTGGGTCCACCACGCGGTGCTGAAGGGGACCAGGCCCTCGCCGTCGTCGTCCTGATCGTCGTCGTCCTGATCGAGCAACGGCACGGCGGGCTCGTCGTCGAAGTCACCGACGGCCCACTCCGGGATCCCGCTCGAACTCATGTTCCCAACGTAGAGGCCACCACCGACAGCCCGGTCGGAGTCGTTTCAGCAGCTCAGAAGCGTGATCGGAGACTCACGGAACGTGACACGCGGACGGCTCACGCGAGGCGAGCGGCCTCGTCCTCACCGTCGCCGTAGGCCGTGCTGACGGGCCGGAAGTCGCCGCCCTCAGGGGCGTAGCGCAGCGTCACCTCACCCGCACCCGAGGCCCGGGAACCGTCCACGGCGACCGCCTGCAGTCCACCGGGCGCGAGGACCACCGTCGACGACGACGGCAGGTGCACCTCAAACGTGAAGGAGCTATCGACGCCGCTCTGCGTGCATCCGGACACGAGGCGAGCGCGCCCTGCGCCCACCAGAGCGGACGAGGCGCCGCGGAAGCCGGCCCTCGCTCGGGGGCAGGACGCCTCGATGACGACATGGACGACGACGGCGTCCACCCCACCAGCACTCTGCGCCGGCGCCTCCTGCCCGAGACTCCGCCCGCCCATGTGAGTGCACCCGACGGCCAGCAGGAACACGAGCCCCACCGCGGCGAGCGTGACCCCCAGGGAGAGTCGCTGCGCCAGGGAACTCGTGAGCCTCAGACCTGGGGTGCGGTCCACTGCTCCCAACTCAACACCCAATCCCCCAACCCATTCGTCAACTCCATCGCCCGATCCGTCCCCGTCACATCCACCACATCACCACGCTGCGACAAATCAAAAAACCACTTCGCATTCGCATCCGACACATTCAAACACCCATGCGAAACATTCCGCTTACCCTGCGACGGCACCGACCACGGCGCCCCATGCACAAACTCCCCCGAATTCGCAATCCGCGTCGCCCACTTCACCTGCGTCGCATAATCCTGACCCACCGTCCGACCATCCATCAAATAATCAGCATGCTTCTCCAACACCAGATGCACCCCCGACCGCGTCACAAACGCCGGATCGGAATCCTCCCGACCCGCCGAAATCGGGATCACCCTGGCCACCTCACCATTGACCCGCACCGTCATCTGATGCGTATCCGTATCCGCCGTCGACACATGCGCATCACCAACCGTGAACGCCACATCCCGATCCGCAGCACCCCACGCACCACCCACCTGCACCTTCGTCATCGGCACCTTCACCGACACACTCGTCCCCGAAGGCCAATACACCTTCGGACGCCAATGCACCCGATCCGCCCCGATCCAACGCCACGCACCCTCAACACTCGACCCATCAGGAGCCTTCGTGACCAGCTGAATCGCCTCGACCAGCTTCGCCCGCTCAGCCTTCGGGACCTCCCGCGTAAAAATCACCACCACGGGCATCCCCACCCCCACCACTTCACCATCCAACGGCATCAACTTCGCCCGCACCGCGCCGTCCTCACCGGTCACCGAGAACGGCAACGACACCGACACCACCTGCCCATCAGCGTTCACCGCCGACGCGACCGCCGTATACGAAGCACCCAACTCCAACGGCTCCTCCGGGCTCCACGAACCATCCGCAGCCCCCGCCCCCGTGATCTGAGAACCGTCAGCGGCAGTCACCACCACCCCCTGCAACGTCCCCGACGACACCGTCGGACGCAGCACCGGCACCGGAGACGTCACCCCACCCGCCGCCACCCCATCAGCCACCAACGACACCTGAGCCGCCGGCGCGGGCGGCTTCGAGATCACCGAGGGAGTCGACGTCGCTCCCCCCGGTGCAGCCGAGGACGACGACGAACGGCAGCCGGCCAGCATCCCGCTGACGCCTGCGGCGCCACCGGCTACCGCCAGCAGGAAGACCCTCCGCCGAACGGCAGGCTGCTCAGTGGCCATGCCCGCCGTCGTTCCGGCGCCGTAGCGGAGCCGCGGAGGCGAACAGCGACGTCACCACCACCGCCGACCCGGCCCACAGCGCAACGGCGATCTCTATCAGCACGATCATCAGGCGCACCGATCCTCGGGAGTGATGGACGACCAGGCGGTACCGCATCGCTGCGCGAGGCGGCGCAGGTGCTCGAGCACGAGCAGCTGACCGGGAGACCACGTGACGCACGCCGACTCGTCGACGACCAGGGACGTGGCTCCCTGCTGGATGGCCCGGCGGACCTGCACCGCGAAGGTGCCGAGGTCCTCACCGTGACCGAGCACGGGCGCCGTGAGCGTCAGCTCACCGGCATCACCGGCGAGGTGGTGCCTGCGGGGACGGGGCAGGTCGAGGACGTGCATGGTGCTCAGACGCTGCCGTCGGCTGTGCTGTTGCACGCTTCCCTCAGCTCTGTGGGAAGAGAAGTGCGAGGACGAAGACGGCCACGGCAGCGGTGACCACGGTCAGCTGGAGGTAGGCGGTGCGGCGCTTGTAGCGGCGCACCTGCTCCGTTGTCGGCATCGCAGGCTCCCCCTGAGGTTCCGGTGGTGCCGGCGTCACGATCTGATCGTCCGGCAGCGCCAGGCTGCCGCGTCCGCCGTGTGCGGCGGATCAGCCGGAGAGCGGGTTCGTCTGTGGCCCTGTCATCCCGGGGGTGTACGTCCTCGTCGGACCGTCTCCCGCTCGGCGTCAGCCGCTGGGCGGAGCGAGGCCGTCGTCGTCGTCGATCAACGGCCAGCAGCAGTGTCAGGCAGCGCGACCATCGGTGTACGCGCGGGCTACTGCGGCCCGGGAGAAAATGCGCCACGTGCTCGCGCTGACCAGCAGCGCCAGCCCGAACCCCACCCAGTACGGCGCGGTGATGCCCGCCGCGGAGGCGAGCACCCCACCCAGGAGGGCTCCGGCGCAGTTGCCCCCGGCGGAGATGAACGTGGTGGCGCTGCCCACCCGGCCGAGCATCTCCGGTGGAGTGAGGCGCTGGCGCAGCGTCGTCGCGACGATGCCCCACAGCGAGGCGTGCATCCCGAAGATCACGAACACCACCCCGACGAACACGGCGCTCGTGGAAGCCGCGAGCACGAGGTGCAAGCACGCCTCGATCAGCAGCCCGATCCGGATGGTCCAGGTGGGGGTGGCCCAGCCGATGATGCGGTCTCCAGCGGCAGCTCCGGCCAGACCCCCGACCGCCATGCAGCCGAGCAGCGCGCCGTACCCCACCGATCCGAGGCTGAGCCGCTGCTGCGCGACCAGCACGAGCAGCGCGAGCGCGGCGTAGTACGTGAGGTTGAGCAGGCCGATGAGCAGCGCCATCGTCCGCAGCATCTGCTGCCTCATGAGCCACCCGAAGGCCTCGCCGACCTCTCCGAGCGCCACCCGCAACCGCCCCGGTTCCTCAGCCGGGCCGCCGGCCGGCTGCGGCCGCGCCGGCGCCGGGTACCGGCCGGGGATCACCGCCAGCAGCACCGCCCCCGCGGCCATCGCCGCGGCTGCCACGAGGAACGGCACCCCGGCTGCCAGCGCGAACAGCGCGCCGGCCAGCGGCCCCGCCAGCACACCGTTCATGAGCGTCGCCGAGCCGAAGAGCCAGCCGTTGGCGCGCTCCAGAGACATGTCGCCTACGACGTCGGGCACCATCGTCGACCCAGCGATGCGGCTGACCACCTCGCACGCGTTCACGGCGAACAGCACCCCGTAGAGCAGCGCCACTCCCCCGGATCCGGCGACGACGACGGCGCCCAGCACCACCAGCGCTGCGGCTCGCACGACGTCCAGCACCACCAGCAGGCGGCGCCGGTCGACCCTGTCGACGAGCACCCCTGCGGGCAGCGCGAACAGCAGCCAGGGCAGCCACGCGACGGCGAACGCCGCGGAGACCACGACCGGGTCGTCCGAATAGGTCGCCACGAGCAGCGGCGCAGCGATGAGTACGAGCCCCGTGCCGAGCGCGGATGCCGACGACGACGCCCACAGCCGCGCGAACCGCCCGTCGACACCGCTCATCACCGCGTCGAGCACTCTCACGCGCTCATCTTCCCCGGCGGCCTGGCCGCTGGCCTGCGGCGGTTGCGCGTGGCGTAGGGGTCCCGTGACGACCGACGTGCAGAAGTCCCACGAGGGCCTCCCCACACGGCCTCCGGGAGACTTCTGCACGTCCGCCGTCACGGCCAACCTCTTTGCCCTCGCGGTGATCATGGGCGAATGGCCACCACCGACGAGGGCCACGACGGCGACCTACCGACGTGGACGCCTGACGTGACTGATGAACAGCTCGAGCGCGGGATCACCTGGCCGGGCGGACTGACCAGCGTGCCCGGAACCGGGTCGGTGGTCGCCTCCGCTGGCGTCTGGGACGACCTCGGGTGCGTCGTCGTCCTCTACCGCGGCGAGGACGGCCTCGACCACGACGTCCACGTGGTGCCCCGTGACCGCTCCGGACGCTGGCGCTCAACCGGCGCGAGTTCGGGGACGAGCCTGCGGGACCGTCACTGGCTCGACCAATCGCTGTGGACGGGCTGCGACGGGTGGTGAGTAGCTGGCCTTGACTGACCCATAAAGAGTCAAGCACTCTTGATGGGTGCCCGATGGCATCCCCGACTACGAGCTCGACGACGTCCTCGAGCTGACCACCGCCGACCAGGTCGCCGCGATCGGCAACCTCGCCCGATTCCGCATCCTCGAGACGCTGTCGGTGCGCGCGGCCACGGTCACCCAACTCGCCGCCGAGCACGACCTCCTCAAGGGCAGCGCCAGCCACCACCTCAAGACTCTCGCCGCGGCGGGTCTGGTCCGCGTAGTCCGCACGGCCAAGGTCCGCGGCGGCACCGAGCGCTACTGGGGACGCGTGGCGCGCACCTTCGACGTGGCGCCCACCAACCCCGCCCACGGACGCCGCGGGCTGCTCCTGCGCACCGTGACCGAAGACCTCGACGCCGCCCCACCGGAGGCCGAGCAGCAGCTGCTCGTCACGAGGCTCCGCCTCGACGCCGCCGCCTATCAGCGCCTGTCGGAGCAGATCGCGGCCCTGGTGTCCGCCGCCGAGGCCGACCAGTCACCCGACGCCCCGATCGCCAACCTCACGGTGGCGCTCTACCGGACGTCAGCTGTCCCTCACCGCTCTCAGGACGACGACGATCGCGCCCGCTCGTGAGCGCCGCACCACCGTCGTCGTCCTCCCCCGGCTCATCGGGGCGACTCGGCGCCGACTACTGGCACCTGTGGACGGCTTCGACCGCGGCGAACCTCGGCGACGGCGTGCGCCGCGTCGCGTTCCCGCTGCTGGCCGTCTCGCTGACGCGCGACCCAGTGCTGGTCAGCGCGGTGGCAGCGGCCACCACGCTGCCGTGGCTGCTCGTCGGGCCGCTGGCCGGGCTGGTGGTGGACCGTGTGGACCGCGTGCGGCTGCTGTGGGCCGTGAACGCCGGGCGCACCGTCGTCGTCATGGTGCTCGTGGCGGCCCTGGCCACCGGGCACGCCAGCATCGGGCTGCTCATCGGCGCTGCGCTGCTGCTGGGGATCGGGGAGGCGTTCGTCGACGACGCCGCCATCGCGCTGGTCCCCCGCTGCGCGCCCGAGCCGCTGCTCGAGCGCGCCAACGCCCACCTGTACGGGGCGCAGGTGGTCACGGGGCAGTTCGTCGGGCAGGGCATCACCGGGGCGCTCTTCGCCGTCGCGGTGGTGGTTCCTTTCGCCGTCGACGCCGCGGCGCTGCTCGTGGCAACGGTGGCGGCGCTCGTCCTGTCAGGGCGCTTACCAGGGACCGCCTTCGGCAGGACCCGTGCCGCTGCGCCGCCAGCGGGCGGCGCACTGCGACAGGCGTACGCCGGCATCGCCGAGGGCATCCGCTGGCTGCTGGGGCAGCGGCTGGTGCGGTCGCTCTAGGTGGTGCTCGCCGCGCTCGGCTTCGCCTCCGGGGCGTTTTGGGGTGTCATCGCGCTCTACGTCCATGACACGCTGGGTCTCGGACCGACGGGCTTCGGCGTGATTCTGGCCGTCGGAGCTGTCGGGGCGCTGATCGGCAGCCAGGTAGCTCCGTGGGTGCGCGCTCGCCTGGGGGTGGGCGGGGCGATGTACTCCGCCGCGGCCCTCATCGTGCTGTCGATGGCCGGCCTAGCGATAACGGGCTCGGGAGTGGTGGCGGCGGCGTTGCTCGTGGTCAACGGCGTGGGCGTGCTGGTGTGGAACGTCGTCGGAGTGTCCCTGCGGCAACGTGTAGTCCCTGACGAGCTGCTGGGGCGGGTGGGCTCGGCGTTCTCAGTGGCGGCGGTCGGGTCTGCCACGGTCGGCGCGCTGGTGGCCGGCGTCGTCGCCAATCACCTCAACCTGCCGGCGGTGTTCTGGATGAGCGCCGCAGTCATCGCCGTCGCCGCTGCGGCGACAGCACCGGCGCTTGCAACACGGCGCGCCCCAGCGGCGTCCTGAGGGTGATCGGCGAGCATCGCGCTCGTCGCCGACCCGACGGAGCCCCGTGGACCACCGCGCCACCACCTCGCTGATCGCGGTCAGCGCTGCCGCGCTGCTGCTCGCTGTGAGGTCGAACCCTCCTGTGGTCTACACCCGCGTCGGCGGCCCGCTCGTCGGACCGGACGGCGGGGCGCCCGCCGGCTGGAACCGGCCCGAACAGCGTGGCTGGGTGTCGAAGGACGGCGACCGGCTCCGGTTCGAGGACGAGCGCGGCCACTCCGAGGTCTTCGAGCGCGCCCCCGCCGAGCACGTCCCCGGCTCGTGCCCTGGTGAACTGCACGGCTGACGACGACGGAGGCGGCGGTCACCGTGCGCCGGGCGACGAGATCGACGCCAGGTCGCTCTCCAGCAGCGCGCGGTCTTCTGGGTCGGCGATGTGCTCGGCCGCGGCCTGGGCGTCCGCAAGGTGGCGCCGCACCGCGTCGTCGTCATTGGCGACGGCGGACGCCCTGGCAAGGGCCTCGTGGGCGAACGCGAGGTCCCAGTCTCCGATGCCGTTCTCCTGGCAGATCTCCAGCACCCTGCGGGCATGGTGCAACGCGGGCTCGGCGCGCCCGAGGACGGCGTAGACGCGCGAGCACTGCCACTCACCGCGGGCCAGGTTCACCGCGGTACCGGCCTGTTCCCAGTGGTAGCGGGAGGCGTGCGCTGCGTGGATCATCCGGTCGTCCTGGGCGGGCGTCCGGTCCTCGGTCTCCATGAGCCGCCACACGCCGTTGAACAGGTCCACCGCCAGCTGGCGGTCGGGGGTCCTCGTCGGGGCCTCGAGCGTCGGTACGGGCGCCGGCAGCTCCGGAGCCAGCGATGTCCCCGCACCGCCGCCGAGCTCGTCGTGGCCGCACCCGAGGTCTTCGATCAGGTGGGCGAGCCGGTGGAGGTCACCGCGGACGCGGGCGAGCCGGCTCTCCAGCCTGCGGCGGTGGTCGGCGAGGACGTCGTCGACGACGTCGGGGTCACCGGCCGCGGACAAGCAGGTGGCGATCCCGTCGAGCGGGACGCCCACCGCGCGCAGCGCGCCCACGAGCCGCGCCTGGGGCAGCCGGTCGGCTGCGTACCAGCGGTAGCCGGTGTCCTCGTCCACCTCGTCCGGCACGAAGAGCCCGATGCGGTCGTAGTGCCGCATGGCCCGCGCCGTCATCCCGGCTGCGTCCGCGATCTGCCCCACTGTGAGCCTGCCGTCCATGTCGCGGACGGTAGGACCTTGCCGCGCGGCAAGGTCCAGCCTCGCGGTGCACGTCAGCGGGCGCCCCTGTCGACGGGGCGAGCGTCACTGCCTACGCGCGAGCAGCCTGCCCTGAGGTACCTCGGCCGTCGGCTCGCGCAACGTCGACTGCAGGAGGTCAAAGCCGGCGTCCATCAGCCAAGCGCACATGGTCTCCAGCGAACGCCGGTGGACGTTGACGTGCATCGGCAACCCGCCGTAGCCCTGCGTCTTCAGCCTCACCTCGTCGCCCACGTGCCAGGCGACCAGGAGGATGCCGCCCGGTCGTAGCGCTCGGTAGAACTCGCCGAGGACGGCGACGACGTCGTCATCAGGGGCGTGGATGAGCGAGTACCAGGCGAGGATACCTGCCAGCGTTCCGTCGCCAGCAGTGAGAGATGCCATAGAGCCGACCTCGAAGTGCACGTCCGCGTGATCGCGTTGCGCCCGCCGCACCATCCCTGGCGACAGGTCAACTCCCACGGCATCCACGCCGAGCCGAGCGAGGTGAGCAGTGAAGTGCCCGGGGCCGCACCCGACATCGAGCACTCGACCGCCACCGGCCTCGCCCGCCAGCTCGGCGAAGAGCTGCAGATCGGCTCGATCGTGTGGGTCGTCACGGAGATGATGGCTGACCAGATCCGCGTAGCTCTCGGCCACCGTGTCGTAGGAGTCACGCGTGCTGGCTATCCACCGCGTTTCGCCGCTCTGGTCCACGGCGCTCAACCCTAGGGAGGCACCGTCGCCGGCAGGGCACGGTCAGTCGCCTCGAAGCACCTCCACCCGGCACGGAATGGCTGGCGCCGGTGCGAGCTTGGCGTCGGCCGTGACGAGGACGGCGTCGAGGTGGGCAGCCAGGGCGACGTAGAGGGCGTCGTAGAAGGAGACGTTGTGCCGCAGAGCCCAGGCCCCCAGTCCGAGCGCGCCGTGGTGCGGATAGCGATGGTCGACCATCGCGGCCGCGTCCGCCAAGAGGCGCGGCACCTGGTGCTCCTGGACGTGCCCACCCAGCGCCCTGCCACGCAGAGCGCTCCCCACTTCAGCATCGAGGAGGTGGGGAGCGTGGACGACGCCCTGGCCACATCGGCGTCGCAGGTCGGCAGCATCTGGGGCGGCGGAGGTGAGCGCCAGCACGAGGGCCGAGGCATCGATGACGAGGTCGACCGAACTCACCGGCGAGCGGCGTGCACGAGCTCGACGGCCTCGGCCGGTGTCATCGGCTCTACCTCGCCGCGAGCTATGCGAGCCTCGATGGCCGCCAGGTGCTCGGCCTTGGACGGCCTAGAGGCGAGCCGCACCACCTCTTCCAGCATGTACGCCTGAATGGAACGGCCCGACGTGCGCGCTCGGCTGCGGAGCACCTCGTATGCCTCCTCGGGCACGTCACGGATCTGAATGGTCGCCATAGCGCTATTTTAGCGCGAAGGTGTGTGGCTGCGGCGCTGGAGCACCGTCGATCCACCGACGTCTGGAGGCGTGACGCCGCGGAGGCGTCGTCCTGACCTCATCCCCCGACGACCGGGTAGCGCCCGGGGCGCTCCGCGGGCCGGAACCGCGAGCACCGGCACTCGCTGCAGCGGGTGCTGGGGTGGGGCCGCTCGTGCCGGTGCCAGATGTGGCCGCACCGGCACATGGCCATCGCCACGGACGCCTGCCGCTCGAGGTCCACCAGCTCCGGGGGCCACGGCCGCTCTCTGCCGGTGACCCACCGAGCGATCAACCGGGCGGCGAGCCGGACGATGGCGACGACGAGCACGCCCCAGGGTGGGTCCGATGCCGCTCCAGCACAAGCACTCGGTGGGGGCAGTGAGCGTCCGCCCGGTCGGGTGATCGGCGCAGCGCCGCCGGACGGTCGCTGTCAGTACTCTCCGCCGGATGTCGCAGGACACGAGAGCCCGGCTGGCGCCGCTGTTCCGTGGCCCGCGGGGGCGCCTGCTGGCGGCGTTCCTGCTGACGGAGTTCGCTGCGGGTGTCGGCGGGCTGAGCTACTCGGCGGTGCTGCCCGTGGCGGCCCACGAGCTCGGCGGGACCGCGCTGTACGGCCCGGCGGTGACCGCGTCCGGCGTGGTGAGCATCGCGTTCATGGCCGTCGGTGCCTATCTCTACGGGCGGCTCGGGCCGCAGGTGCAGCTGTGGACGTCGACGGTCGTGTTCCTCCTCGGCGTCGCCGTCACGGTCACCGCGCCGAGCATGGGCTGGGTGGTGGCGGGGCTCGCGCTGCGCGGTGTCGCCGCGGGCCTCATGGCGGGGCTGGGGATGGGCGTGCTCGCGCAGCTCTACCCCGACGCCCGCGAGCGCGAGCGGGCGTTCGGCCTGTACGCGCTCATGTGGCTGGTGCCGTCGCTCGTCGCACCTCTGGTGAACAGCGCGCTGCTGCTCAGCCTCGGCTGGAGGACGACGATGGCGTGGCCGGCGCTGCTGCTCCTGGTGGGCCGCCTGCTGATTTCCCGAGCGTTGACGGTGGTCGACGTCCAACGTCCCGAGACGCCGGCGAAGGTCCGCGGTCCGGGCGCGTTCCTGGCGGTGGCGGTGGGGCTTGCCGTCGTGCAGGTGGCCCTCGGCGCGCAGGCGCAGCTGGGGGTGACGGCGAGCGTCGTCGTCGCCGTGGTGGTCTCCGGGATGGTGCTGATGCTGCCGTTCCGGCGGGCCCTGCGGCTCACCGTGCCCGGGCAGCGGCGCGCGCAGTCCGGCGGCTGGGTGCTCGCGCTCGTGTGCGGCAGCTACTTCTCGTTGAACGCGCTGCTGCCGCTGCTCGCGGTGACCTACCTGGACCGCGGGGGCGTGCTGGCCGCGGTGCTCGTGGCGGTGAGCTCGCTGCTGTGGGCCGTGGTCAGCTCGACGGGGCTGGGTGAGCGGCTGTCGGCGCGTGCGGCGCACCGCCTGGCCGCGCTGACGTTCTCCGGGTGCGGGGCGCTGCTCGTGGTGTTCGCGGTGGCGCTGACCGGGGACGTCGTCGTCGGGGGCGCCCTGCTGTGCGTCGTGTCGGCGCTCAGCGGCGTGGCGGTGGGCGCTTCCTACCCCAAGGTCATGGCGCAGACCCTGGAGGGTTTCGAGGAGCGCGAGGGCACGACCACCACCCACGGCGGGGTGGTGCTCGAACTCGGGGAGGACGTCGGGACGGCGGTGGGCGTCAGCGTGGTCGCCGGGGTCGCCGCCCTCGCGGTGGGCGCCGGGAACGCCGCGGTGGCGGTGCTCGCGGCGGTGTTCACCGCGGTGAGCGTCGCCGCGTGGATGCTCACCGGGCGCAGCCGGGTGTGGGCCCCTGCCGTCCCGGCCGCAGCAGCCGGGACGGCGTCGTAGGACGGGGCGCAGCACAGCTAGCGTCGTGGAGGTGATCGGCGACGAGGTGCAGCTGGCGTTCACCAAGTACGACGGTTCACCGCACTGGCACGTGCCGACTCGGCTGCTGGGCGACGACGAGCACGGCACCTGGCTGCACTCCCCCGCCGGCACGCGAACGTGGCGGCCCGGGCTGGAGCTGATCTACGACAGGCCGACCGTCGTCTGCCTCCCGCGCCACCAGCGCCGCGAGCGCGACGGTGACCAGCACTGGGTGGCCACGCTGTACGACACCGCACCGGCGGGCGCGATGGAGACCTACGTCGACATCACGACGCCTGCGGTGTGGTCGGCGGGGCGGGTGACAACTGTCGACGTCGACCTCGACGTGGTCCAGCGCGGCGGCGAGGAGCCCTTCATCGACGACAAAGACGAGTTCGACCTCCACCGCATCGCGTACGGCTACCCCGAGGAGCTGGTCACCGCCACGCGATCCGCTGCTGCCGCCGTGCTGGCGGCCGTGACCTGGCGCACGCCCCCGTTCGACGGGGTGACGGCCCGCCGCTGGCTCGCGCTCGCCGACCCGACGTGGCCGCCCGTCCCACCCCCTTCCTCGTGAAGGCTGACTGTGACACTCGACAGGCAAGCTGATCAGCTCGGCGGGACGACGACGACGTCGAGCGCGGCCAGGTCCGGCAGGCGCAACGCGCCCGCGGCGTCGCGGCCGACGTCGAGAGCGGCCACCACCGCAGCGAGCGGCACCGGACCGTAGACGTGCGGGTAGGCCTGGTCGCCACCGGGCGGTGCTTCCCAGCGCACCGGTGAACCGGCCGCCTCGCAGGCGTCGACGTCGACGACGAGCAGCACGTGGTCGACGAGGTCCTCTTCGCCGTAGACCGCCGCGACCACGCCGGGCAGCTGGCTCGCCGCCGAGGCGTGCACGAAGCCCACCTCGTCGAGGTCCGCCCCGAGGGTGGACCCCCGGTAGGCGCCCTCCGCCTGGGCCCGCACCCAGAGCGACCTCGACGCCAGGTGAAGCACTCTCGCGACCACCACCCCACGTTCTGCTGCCGCGGCGGCGGCGTCAACCCCACGGGCATCGACGCGTTCCGACGCGCCGACCAGCGCAAATACCCCAGACACGATCACCTCGCGCTCCATACTCGGCGACGTGAGCCCGTCCGGAACGCCCGGAGCCCGCCAGCCGGGCGGCTCCGCCGCGCCCCGCTCACGCGGCACCGGGGCGCCGGCTCCGCGGAAAGCTCCGGTTCCTGCCCCGCGCCCGGCCCAAGCACGAGCGAAGACGGAGCCTCAGGGGCGCGAACGCTCGGCCCCGGGCCGCACCGCTCAGCCTCGAACGGCGCAGGGTCGAACAGCGCAGGGCCGGACTGCACAGGGGACGCCGGCAAAGCCTGCTCAGGGCCGGACCGCGGCTGCCAGCCAGCCCGCGACAACAACTCGGAAGGCCCGCCCGTCGCAGCGGACCGCGGCAGCCGCCCGTACCTCGCGCGTCACCGCGCCGACCCGGCCGGCTCGCCCCGCCCGCCCAGCTCGTCCCGTGCGGCCAGCACGGCCTGGCCGTCCGCCACGCGCGAAGCGACCGGAGCGCCGCCTGAGCACGCGATGGGCGGCACGTGCGGGCTCGCCCGGGAGGCGCTCGGCGGCCGTCGTCGTCGTCATCGTCCTGCTGGCGGGGCTGTTCACCGGGCGGCTCGTGCAGCTGCAGGTGACCGACGCAGCCCCGCTCGCCGAGCAAGCGCTCGGCGAGCGCTTGAAGAAGGAGAACGTGCCCGCGGCGCGCGGCGCCATCACCGACCGCGACGGTCAGGTGCTCGCTCAGGACGTGGAGCGGCGCGACATCACCGCCGACCCCAAGCTCTTCGGGGGGCCGACACCGCGCGAGCCGAAGCTCTACACGGCCGCCGCGGCAGCCGCCAAGCTGGCTCCGGTGCTCGGGACGTCCGAGGCGGAGCTCACCGCGCTGCTCACGCCACGTACCGGCTCCGACGGCAAGCAGGTGCGGTGGACGGTGCTCGCCCGCGGCGTGACACCGGCCGTGCGGCGGCAGGTGCAGGGGTTGCAGATCCCCGGGCTGAGCAGCGACCGGAAGGTGCTGCGCACGTACCCGGCCGGGACGACGGGAGGCAACCTCCTCGGCTGGGTCAGTACGGATGGGAAGGCCCTGGCCGGCATCGAACTGGCGCAGGACGACGTGCTGCGCGGCGTCGACGGGCGCCGCGCGTACGAGCGCGGCAAGGACGGCCAGCGGATCCCGCTGGCGGAATCGATCGATGTCGCTCCCGTCAACGGGCGGGACGTCCGGCTCACCCTCGACGCCGATCTGCAGTTCTACGCCCAGCGGGCCGCGGCCGCGCAGGCCGCAGCGACGCGCGCGTCGTGGGTGGCCGTGGTGGCGATGACGAAGGACGGGCAGGTGCTCGCGCTGGCGGAGTCCGGCTCGATCGACCCCGCCCACCCGGGAGCCACGCCTGAGGCCGAGCGGCACAACCGGTCGCTGGAGGACGTGTTCGAGCCCGGGTCCACCGGCAAGGTCATCACCGCGGCCGCGGCCATCGAGCAAGGCCTGGCCACGCCGGTAACGCCGCTGGTGGTGCCCGACCGCCTGCAGCTCCCACGCGGCGGCGGCATCGTCAAGGACTCCCACGACCATGCGCCGCAGAAGCTGACGTTCGCGGGGGTGCTCGCGGAGTCGTCCAACGTCGGCACGGTCATGGTCGGCCGGAAGCTCACGCTGCAGCAGCGCTACGACTACCTGCGGGCCTTCGGGCTCGGCCAGAAGCAGCTGGGCCTGCCCGGGGAGACCCGCGGCATCCTCACCACCCCGAAGCAGTGGGCGACCAACTCCCGTGACGAGAACGTCGTCCTCTTCGGCCAGAACTACGCCGTCAACGCCCTCCAGGCCGCGCAGGTGTACGCGACCATCGCCAACGGCGGTGTGCGCGTGCCGCCGCGTGTCATCGCCGGCACCACCGACGCGTCAGGGGTCTACACCCCCGCCCCCGTGCCGACCGGCACCCGTGTGGTCAGCCCGACGACCGCCGCGCAGGTCACGTCCATGCTCGAAGGCGTGGTGACGTCCGACGGCACGGGCCTGAACGCCGCCGTCCCCGGATTCCGCGTGGCCGGCAAGACCGGAACCGCCGAGGACCTGCAGGCCAAGGTGAAGACCGGGACCAAGCAGTACACGGCGTCGTTCATCGGGATGGCGCCCGCGGAGGACCCGCAGCTCGTCGTCGCCGTCATCGTCCAGCACCCGGACTACGCGCACCGCTTCGGCGGGGTGGCAGCGGCCCCGGTGTTCTCCGACGTCATGGGGTACGCGCTGGCGCAGCAGGGCATCGCGCCCAGCGGTCGCCCCGCCGAGCTGGCACCTCTCACCTGGCGTTGAGTTACCCGTCGTTCATCCACTGTTCAGGACGCCGATGGCGGTGCCGATATCCACGGCACCGAACGACGACTTGGGGGAGAACGTCGACATGCGCCACCTCGCAGACCTGAAGATCGCGCACAAGCTGTACGCCGGGTTCGGCGTGATCAGCGCCCTGCTCGTGCTCGTGAGCGGGGTGGGTGTGATCCGTCTGGGGCAGGCGCAGGCCAACCTCAAGCTGCTCTCGGAGAGCGGCCTGACCTCCGTGATGACCGCGGACCAGACCGCCACGGCGTTGCTCCAGATGCGTTTCCAGCTGAGCAACATCGGCATGGCTCCCGACGCGGCCTCCACCGCGAAGGCAGTGGACGAGTACACGGCCGACGTCGCGGCGTTCAACGCGGACTGGAAGGCGTACCTCGCGAGCGAGCCCGCCAGTAGCCGGGCACAGCAGGAGGCCTTCTGGACGGCCATGCAGCAGTGGTTCGCCGGGGCGCAGCAGCAGGTGCCGGTTCTGGTGGCCAAGGACTACGCCGGCTACGCGGCCATGCGGCCCACCACCACGAGCAAGTACTCCACCGCGGCGTCCGCGGCACTGAAGGAGATCACCGAGGCCGAGGTGGCGGCCGCCGCGCGGATGACTGCTGACGGCGAGTCGAGCTACCGCTCCGCGGTGGCGCTGCTCGTCGGGTGCGCGGTGGTGGCCGTCCTGCTCGCGGCAGCGATCGCGGTCACCGTGGCCCGCTCGGTCACACGACCGCTGCAGCGCGTGGTGGACGTCATGGCCGCCGTCGCTCAGGGCCGGTTGGACCGCCGCGTGGCGCTGGCGCGGCGTGACGAGGTCGGACAGCTGGCATCGTCCACCGACGCCTCTCTGGACTCCCTGGCCTCGGCCATGCGGGAGATCAGCGCGGAGGCCCACGCCCTGGCGTCGGCCTCCGGCTCCCTCACCGGTGTGTCCACGCAGATGGCGTCCAGCGCGCAGCAGACCTCCATGCAGACGCAGGTCGTGGCGGCCGCCTCCGAGGAGGTCACGGTGTCGATCACCACGGTGGCCGCCGCCGGTGAAGAGATGACCGCTGCCATCACCCAGATCGCGTCAGCGACCGCCGAGGCCTCGTCCAAGGCGAACTCCGCTGTCGAGGCCGCCGCCTCCGCCGGTCAGGCCATCGAGCGGCTGGGCACCTCAAGCCGGGAGATCGGCGACGTCGTCAAGCTCATCACGAGCATCGCCGAGCAGACCAACCTTCTCGCGTTGAACGCCACCATCGAGGCCGCTCGCGCCGGGGAGCTGGGCAAGGGCTTCGCCGTCGTCGCCGGAGAGGTCAAGGAGCTGGCACGTCAGACCGCGCAGGCCACCGACGAGATCGTCAGCAAGGTGGCCGCGACCCAGGGCGACGCCGCAGCCGCCGCCGAGGCGGTCACGGGGATCGGCGAGGTGATCTCCCAGATCGATGCCGTGCAGGCGACCATCGCCGCCGCCGTGGAGGAACAGTCCGCCACCACGTCAGAGATGGTCCGCAACATCACGGAGATCTCCTCGGGTTCCGCGCAGATCTCCGCCAACGTGGCCGACATCGCCGCAGGCGCGGAGGTCAACCGCGAGAGCGCCGGAGACACCGCCTCGACGGCGGACACCCTCGCAGCGTCCGCGGGTCGGCTGCGGGAGCTGACGAGCCGGTTCACGGTCTGACGCGGGCTGCGCCGGCCCGATCTCTCCGAGCTGCGCTGATGCCGGCTCCCCGAAGGCTGCAGGTCGACACCCTCACGCCATCACCATCTGCGCCGCCATCCCCACGGTGACGACGGCGCCCGCCCACGCCGCGGCGCGGCGGGCCCGCACGGTGAGCCAGCGCCCCAGCAGGTGGCCGCCGAGGGACAGACACGAGTGCCAGACGATCGACGCGACCCCGCACCCGGCCGCGAAGGCGACCACGACGGCGGGTGTGGTCGACGGACCCAGCGACGCCGCCAGCGCCGTGAGCGTCAGCGTGGTCATCGGATTGGCCGCCGCCGCCACGACGAACCGCAGCCACGTCGAGCGGACCTGCTGCCCCGGCGGGCCGCTCCGGGTCGCGACATGCCGACCCGTCGGCTTCCCCGACTCCTCGCGCAGGGCGGAATGCAGCGCATGGGCGCCTAGGAGGAGGACGACGACGGCGGCGACCACCTGCACCTGCATCCGCCACGGCGCCAAGGCCGCGCTGACGACGCTGCCGGTCGTCGCGGCGACGAGCGCGAAGACGACGTCGGTACTGGCCACCCCGACCGCCGCGGACATCGCCACGCGGGGCGTGGAGCGCATGCCCACCTCGACGAGCATGGCGCTCAGGGCGCCAAAGGGGATCGAGAGCACGAGCCCAGCGGCGACGCCCACGGCCAGGCCCGTGACCACGGTCGGTCCCGCACCCCCCACGGGTCCCATCAGGGAGGCTCCGTCGACCAGCGCGTGCAGGTCGAGGGCGGCGACGTGGAGAGCAGCGACGTCGAGGGCAGCGACGTGGACGGCGGTGAGGTCGGGCGCGAGCACGGGAACTCCTCCGGCGGTCGGGGTGATCACCTCGGTCGCGGGAGCCCCCGCCTCACGCGGGAAGGCGGCCATACTGTGCGCCGTGCTGGGCCGTGAGGAGGAGCTGGCGGCCCTGGTGCGCACGGTGTCGTCGTGCCGGCTCGTGACCCTCACAGGCCCTGCGGGGATCGGCAAGACGCACCTGGCCTGCACGGCCTCCAGCCGGGGGCTGCTCGGCGGGCCGGGTCCGGTGCTCGTCGTCGGCCAGGACACTGCTGGTCAAGGCGTCGACGATCAGGACATCGTCGGTCGGACGGCCGAGGCCCTCGCGGACCGCGTGCCCGGCAGGTGGGACGTCGTGCTTCTGGACGGCGCCGACACGGAACCGACGTCGGCCCGTGAGGCGGCCTCCCTGGTGCTCCGGCACGACACCGCGCTGAGGGTGCTGGTCACCTCGCGCGTACCGCTGGGCTTGCCCGGGGAGCAGCTCCTGCCGGTCGGACCGCTGGCGGTCCCGGGCCGGGAGGCCAGCCTCGTCGAAGCGCTGACCTCACCTGCGGCGCGACTCGTGCTGGAGCGCCTCGAGGCGCGGGAGCCCGCTCTTGCGGTGCACCTTCGAGAGGCCGCGCAGGACGGGCAGCCGGGTCGAGACGACCTCGAGGCGCTGCTGGAGCTGGTGCGTCTGCTCGACGGGTCACCCCTGGCCCTGGAGCTCGCCGCCGGATGGCTGCGGTCGCTGACGCCACAGGAGGCGCTGGACCGGTGGCAGCGGGGCCTTCCCCTACCGGCGCCCCGCAAGGGTCCGGCGCTCGCCCGACACCGCAGCATCGAGGCCGCCCTGGCCGGGTCGCTCGCCGCGCTGTCTCACCCTGCTCGCCGCGTGCTCGGGCTCATGGCCGTCACCGCGCGCCCTCTCGACTTCGCCGCGGTCGAGGCGCTGGTCGCGGGTGATGATGACGACGAGCTGGACGACGACGAACTGCTCGACGCCCTCGACGAGCTCGTCGACGGGTCGCTCGTGCACGCCGAGGCACACGGGACCATCACGCGCTACCGAGTGCCGGGACCGCATCAATTCGTGGCGCGTGCTTTCACCGACGGGGACGAAGAGACCGCACGCAGCCGGCTGGAGGTGCACCTGGCAACTCGCTCACTGAACCAGCTCCGCCGTGTGGACCGGGTAGAGCGGGTGCCGATGCGGAACGCTCCCCCGCCGGGCGGGAACGTCGCCGGTCGCGATGCCCCTGAGTGCCTCGGTCCGGGCGCTGGCGTCGTCGCCCGCCTGGCGAGGACCTCCGACGGGTGGCTCGTCACCTGGCGCGGGCAGAGCGTGGAGCTGCCGCCGTCGAAGGGGATGGACGACCTCGTCGTCCTCCTCGGTGCCCCTGGTGTGCCGGTCTCCGCTGCAGCCCTGCGCGACGGTCGACCCGAGATGCCGGTGGGCACTGCGGACGCGGGGACGACGAACGCCCTGACCGCCCGGCACGACGCGCTGCGCGCGCGGAGCGTCGAGCTGCGCGCGGCGTTGGACGCCGCCGACCGTCGCGGTGACGTCGAGGAGTCGCGGGCTGCGGCGGAGGAGCTGCTCCAGCTCGGGCAGCACCTGGCGGCTGGCCGCTGGGACTCCTCGACCATCACCGACAGTGATGATGCGGCGGCGCTGGAGCGGGCGAGGTCGGCAGTCGGCTGGCGGGTGCGCCAGGTGCTGCGCCTCCTCCGCGACCGCCACCCGGAGCTGGAGGAGCACCTACGGGCGTGCCTGCGCCTCGGCACCGTCTGCTGTTACGCGCCGTCACCACCGGTCGTCTGGGAGGTCGCGCGCTGACAGTGAGCTGACGTTGGGAGGTGCACGCCGCACGGCTCGGCACCGCACCTCCCAGCGGGAGGCGAGGACTCTCGCTGGAGGCACCACGGGCAGTGCGCGAACACGCCACGGACCGGTGGTTCTCAGGTGAGCAGGAACTCCTCGGGGTGGTCGCGACCGATCACGGCGAGGAGTCCGCGGTCCACCGAGACACCGCCTTCGGCGAGCGCGTCGAGCACCACTCCGGCCAGCGGCGGTGCGTCGGAGACCCGCACCGCCGCGGCTGGAGCAACTCGCTGCAGTTCGCGGACCAGGGCTGTTCGCATCGCGGGGCTTTCGGAGGTCGCCACAGAGCCGTTGAGGAGCACCGGCAGCTCTCCACTGGCGAGGTCGACGCCGACACGTTCGGCGCACCACCCCGCGTACCTGGCGAACGCCCTCGCCTGGTCCTCGACGATGCGCTGCGCCACCGCGTCGCCCTCGTCGGCGCCGGCGAGGACGAGGCGTGCGGCGCCCCAGAGCCGCTGCGGTGGTAGGGCTCCGAAACGCCGCACGAACAGGTGCCGGAGTTCCCAGCCGTCACGCGCCTCGAACGCTGCGAGCATCGATCGCGTGAGCGAGGTCGGCGGTCCGAGCCCCATCCACGCGCGGCACACCGCTTCGAGGGCCGAGCGGCCGAGTCCCTGACCCCCGAGGTCGTCGAAGACGAACATGCCGGAGCACTCCTCGCGCCCGCTGGCGGCGCGAGCGGCGACCGCCGGGCCGGTGCCGACGGTGATGCTCACCCCGGTCCCGCTGCCGTCGATGAGGCGCAACGACGCGTAGGCGTCGTTCTTCACGCTGAACGAACCGAGCTCGGGGAACCTGCGCCGCAGGTGGGTACACCAGAACTCGGCGTCCTCCTCGAAGTCGACACCGGCGAGGCGCAGCGCCGCCGACGCCACCTGGCCGGTGGGCACCCCGGCTGCTCCGAGGGCGGTGCCGATGGCTCCGACGACGGCGTTCACGGCGTCCTCGGGAGACTTGGCCCCGTAGATGTCGCCGCACCCGCCGCGTCCGCGTCCCAGCACCGCTCCGGTGTGGTCGACGAGCACCGCGACGGTCTTGGAGTTGCCGGCGTCGACCGCGAGGTGGCTGCTCACGCGAGCAGGCGCTCGGGCAGGTAGTGGCGGTGAGCGCGCGCCATCTCGTCGTAGAGCTCCTCGGCGACGGCCAGCGTGGGGACCATGGGGTTGGCGGCCAGAGCCCTGAGGCCGTCGGCGCGGGTGCCTTCCCACGCCGCCACGGCGGCCAGGTACTGGTACTCGGCGAGCTGCTGCACCAGTCCCTTGACGGAGTGCGGCAGCGGCTTCTGCGGGAGGGGGTGGACGCCAGCTGCGTCGACCGTGCACCAGGCCTCCACGACGACGTCGTCGTCGAAGCCGGGGAGGAACCCGCCCGTGTTCGGGAGGTTGACCGGTAGACGCGCACCGGTGTCGTTGAAGTGGGCGCTCATGACGTCGATGGCCAGCTCGAGCTCGTGGATGCCGCCGCGGGAACGACTGGGGTCGAGCGCGGGGACCTCCGCCCGGACCTGCTCGTCGTAGTGCTCCCAGTAGCCGGGCAGCGCCGTGAGGAGGTCCTCCGCGCGCGTCGTGGGACGTCCCCGCAGGTCGCGCAGCACGTCCTCGGAGAAGTAGTAGTACTGGAAGTAGTCGGATGGGACCGAGCGCATGGCTGTGGCCAGGTGGAGCATGCGCCGCGAGTGGACGTCGAGCGAAGGGTCGTCACGACGCGCCTCCCAGGCTGCGTCGAGCAGCGGCATGAGGTCCTCGCCGTCGTAGAGGTGCTCCGTGGACCAGCAGTTGTGATTGACGCCGGCCATGGTGACCTCGGCGCGCGCGGGGTCGAGACCCGCGGCGTGCAGCACCGTCAGCGGGAAGGTGATGGGGCCCTCGCACATCGACCAGATCGTCCGATCGCTGTAGAGGCTCACCGCCTGGGAGACGATGTTGACGGGATTCGTGTAGTTGAAGATCGTGGCACCGGGTGCGACGTCGTCGAGGTCGCGCAGGAGGTCCTGGTAGACCGCGATGGACCGCAGCGCCATGAAGAAGCCACCGGGCCCCTGCGTCTCCTGGCCGATCACGCCGTGCTTGAGCGGGATCCGCTCGTCCAGTGCCCTGGCCTCGAAGCCACCGGGCCGGAAGCTCGACAGCACGGCGTCGGCATCGGTCAAGGCCGCGCGTCGGTCCGTGGTCGAGGAGATCGTGATGTCCAGGCCCTGAGCGGCGGCGAGCTTGCGGGAGATGGTCTCCACCGCCTCCAGGTGTGTCGGGTCGGCGTCCTGGATGACCACTTCGGAGCCCTCGAACTCCTTGCCGTGGGCGAGCAACGAAGCCATGGTCCCCGCGCCACGCGAGGACCCTCCACCGATGTAGACGAGCTTGATGGAAGCCATGGTTGTGCATCCTCCGGATGTGAGGGGGTGGGATCTGTGGGAGGTGGGGTTGAGGGGACGGGCGTGAGCGAGGGGCTGGACCGTCGGAGCCCGTCAACCCGTCGCGGCGGCGAGGTCGGCCACCAGCGTCGGTGCCTTGCACTCGACCGCGATCGTGGAAGGCCACGTCGGGTCGTAGCTGTCGGCTGCCGCGATGCGCTGCAGCGCCGTGCGCTTGTGCTCGCCCGTCACGATCATCACGACCTCGCGGGACAGCGAGGCGATGGTGTCGACACCGACGGTGACCCCGTGGGTGGGCACCTTCTCGAGGCTCGTCAGTTCGGCGAAGGTGCCCATGTTGTCGCGGCGGGTGGCCTCGCCGAGCGCCGCGACGTGGGTCATCGCGGCGCGGGCCGTGCCAGGTTGGTTCAGGGCGATGTGCCCGTCGGTCGCTCCCGTCGCCAGGAGGAAGAGGTCGACCCCACCGGCCGCGCTGATGCGGTGGTCATACTCGTCCGGATCGTTGGGGTCGGGCACCCAGATCTCCCGGGGTGGTGTGGTCCCCGCGGCGGCGCAAGCCGCGGCCAGCGGCGCGAGGATCTCCCGCTCGCCGAAGCCCAGGCACGAGTAGGACCGTTGCGGGTCGATCCGCGAGAAGCCCGACGCGTCCACCTGCAGGTATTCGTCCATGAGGACGACGACGAGTCGCGACACGTCGAGCCCGGCGGCCGCTCGCCGGGCCAGTGCCCGGTAGGTCGGGTGGGCGCTGCGCCCGCTCGGGCACCCGAGGAGGAAGGGGTGTGGTCCGCTGGCGTGCAGGCGTTGCGCCACGAGCGAGGCCACGTGTTCGCCGACCGACTCCGCGTCCGGCTTGATGAGGGGTACGAGGGACACGACAGCTCCAAGCTGTGAGAAGGGGAAGCCAGGGGAGGTAGCAGCGGCTTCCGGGGACCGAGCCGAGTCACTCCTTGATGGAGCCGGCGAGCATCCCCGCGATGAACCGGCGCTGGAAGAGGACGTACAGGCCGAGGACGGGGGCAGCCACGATGAGGCCGGCCGCGGCCAGGAGGTTGATCTGCGTGGTGTAGCGCCCCTGGAACGAGCCCAAGGCCACCGTGGCCGGCTGCAGGTCCCCTTGGAGGAAGACCAGAGAGAGGAAGTAGTCGTTCCACGTCCACATGAAGCTGAGCAGGGCCAGCGTGTAGATGGCCGGCCGGACCATCGGCGCCCCGAGCAGGCGCAACGTCGTCAGAGGGCCAGCGCCGTCCAGCTCGGCGGCCTCGAACACGGATCTCGGCAGCGCACGGAACGCTGCCCTCAGCCAGAAGACGCCGAAGGGGACGCCCATCCCGAGGTGGATCAGCAGTATCCCCGGCAGGGTTCCGACGAGCCCGACGTCCCTGAACTGGAAGTACAGCGGGACGATGATGGCTTCGGTGGAGATCATCATTCCGAGGAGCAGCACCGGGAACAGCACCTTCTCTCCGGTGACTCCCAGGACCCCGAACGCGAATCCTCCGAGGAGGGCAAGCAGAAGCTGCCCGGCGACCGCGCAGACCGAGATGGTCAGCGATACGCCCATCGCCCGCCCCAGGTCGGCCACGTGCCACGCCTCGACGAAGTTTCCCCAGGTCAGCTGCGTCAGCGCGGGGCGCCCGGAGATGTCGGGGCTGAGCGCAGTCAGCAGGAACACCACGACGGGGGCGAGTACGAGGACAGCCATGACCCCCAGGACGACCTGGTTGACGACGACCTCACCGCTCCGCTTCACGTCAGTCACGCTCCGCAGTGCGCGTCACGACGACGGCGATGAGCAGGCACAGCACCGCCATCGTCACGCCGATCGCGGCAGCCAGCCCCACCTGCGGGTTCTGGAAGGCCGCCCGGTAGAGCGCCACCGCCGGTGTGAGGGTGGAGGTGCCGGGTCCCCCACGTGTGGTGACCCAGACGAGATCGAACGTGCGCAGCGAGGCGGTGACCGTGAGGGTCACCGCAATGGCCACCTGGCCCCTGAGTCCGGGGAGGGTGACGCAGAAGAACTCGCGCACCGGACCTGCGCCGTCCATGCGGGCAGCCTCGTAGAGCTCGGGGTTGATCGCCGTCGTCCCGGAGATGAACAGCACCATGCAGAACCCGAAGGTGGCCCAGGTGCCCACGAGTCCGAGCGCCGGCAGCGCCCAGGTGAAGTCCGCCAGCCACGCCCGTGCGAGGGACCCGAGACCGACGGCCTGGAGGACGCTGTTCAACGGCCCGTCCAACGCGTAGATGCGGCGGAAGACGAGAGCGACGACCACGCTCGTCAACACCTGGGGCAGGAAGAAGATCCAGCGGTAGACCGCCATCCCTCGGCTGCGCCCCCTGGCGAGGAGCGCAGCCGAGAGCAGCCCGAGCACGATGGGCAGCACGGAGAAGAACACGACGAGCACGAGCACGTGCCCGACCGTTGACCGGAGGACGGGGTCCGTCGCGAAGGAGGCGTAGTTGCGCAGGCCGACCCAGGTCGCCGCGCCGACGCCGTCCCAGGAGTAGAAGGAGTACCGCACCGACTGCGCCAAGGGGATCAGGACGACGGCGCCGTACAGGGCCAGGGGGATGGCGGCGAGCGCCAGTCCGGTGAGGCGCCGCCGCCGGGCCAGACCTCCGGGACGCCGGGGAGGCGTCGAGGCTGTCACGACCGGAGCCGGCCGATGCGGCGCCGTGGTCTTCTCGTCGGTCGACAGCACGCTCAGCCCTGCCCTGCCAGGAAGGCGCTCCGGTCTTGCTCGACCGCCTCGGCCAGGGTCTGAGGCGTGGACTTGCCGGCGTAGAGGAGCTGCAGCTGCTGGGTCAGCGTGTCGAACATGGTCGGGCTGGACCAGTCGAAGTAGGGGACGTAGCCGTCGTCCTTGTCGAGGGTCTTGGCCGCGTTCGCCTCTTCGACCAAGGTTCCCGAGGTGGCGGGCAGGGTGGCGTCCGGTGCGAGCGCCGGCACCAGGCCGAGGTCAGCCGCCCGCTGGCCGGCTTCGGGCGACATCATCGCGTCGAGGAAGGCCGCTGCCACATCCGGGTGCTCGGACCTGGAGGAGATGACCATCGCCGCCGGTGCCGCTCCGACCGCCACGACCGACCCCGACGACTGTGCAAGCTGCGTGTAGCCGAAGTGCTTCTGCTGCTCCGCATCGAGACCGAGTGATCCGGTGTACTCCCACCTGAAGACGCCCTGGCCGGCCTTGAAGTTCGCGATGGCCGTGTTGTAGTCGATGCCGTTGTAGCCCTCGGGGAAGTACCCCTTGCTCGCCCAGTCGCCGACGACCTTCGCGGCCTCGGCGACGGCGATGTCGGAGACCTTCACCGAGGTGTCGCCGTAGACATAACTACCGAGCGCGGTCTTGTCGGCCAGCGCGGCCTGCACGCCGAGCAGCGGCGCGGTGACCCCGTCGAGGCTGCCGTAGGCGAACACGGTCTTCCCGGCCGCCTTGACGGCGGCCGCTGCGGACTCCAGCTCGGCCAGGGTCGTGGGTGGTTGCAGTCCCAACGCCTTGAGCTCGTCGATGTTGTAGTAGAGGCCGATGAGCGCGGTGCGTGCCATCGGTGTGCCGAACCACGAGCCGGTTCCCATGGTCGTGAAATCGGTGGAGAACTGGTTCTGCCGGGCGATCGTCGGGGGGACCGTCTCGCCCCAGCCGTACGCCTCGACATACGGGTCGAGGTTGCGCACCAGGCCACCGCGGGCCAGCGTTCCGAGCGACTGCCATCCGTTGTTGGCGGAGGCGATGTCAGGGCCGTCGTCGCTCTGCAGCTTCAGGTTGAGGGTGGAGTTCAGCTGCCCCCACTCCTCCGTGGTCCGCTCGATGGTGACGTCGGGGTGCTTCTTCTCGAAGTCGTCGATCACCGCCTCGATCCACTCGCCCTCGACGCCCGCCCAGAAGTCGGTCAGCTCGAGAGTGACGGGGCCGGAGCCGGAGATGTCCGTGGAGACGGTCGACGGTGAGGGGTTCTGCCCTGTCGTTCCGCCGCCACCCGGAGCGCACCCGCTCGCCAGCACAGCGATTCCCAGAACGCTTGCGACAGCAGTACTGCGCAGGATGCCGAGTCTCATGCTCACCCCACCTGGTCGGGTTGTCGCCGCTCGCTCGATCGAGGCAGCGAGGTGGACACTAACCACGATCAGTCCAGTTGAACCAGTAGTCGACGATTGGTAACAAAGTTCGTACCAGTCATCACCACTGGTACGGTCTGGCGCCATGGCAGGCAGCGCACCGCCAGGAGTCGCAGCGGAGGTCTACAACGCCGTCCTCGAGGCGGTGTCCACGGGCCAGTTCGCCGCAGGGTCACGACTTCCCGGCGAGCGGGCCCTCGCCGAGCGACTGGGAGTCAGCCGCGCGACCCTGCGCCTGGGCCTAGCCGCCCTCGAAGATCAGGGGTTCCTTGAGCGGTCCGCGCAGCGTGGCTGGTTCGTGCCGCAACGGGTACTGGGAGAGCCCCCGAGCACCCTGCTGTCCTTCACCGAGATGGCGCGAGCGCGCGGCCTGCGGCCCACAGCGAAGGTGCTGCGCCAGGAGGTTCGACCCGCCGGACTGGAGGAGGCCGAGAAGCTGCGCATCGCTCCCGCCGCCGCCGTGGTGCAGATCGACAGACTGCGCGGCATGGACCAGGTGCCGGTCTGCTTCGACGTCGTCGTCGTCCCCGTGAACCGGGCACCGGCACTGGTCGACGCCAACCTCGAAGACGCCTCGCTGTACCAGGTGCTGCGCGAGCAGTGCGGCATCGACGTCTTCCGGAGCGCCTACGCCTTGACCGCGGCGAACGCAGACGCAGCCCTCGCGCGACTCCTGGGAGTCAATCCCGGCGCCGCGGTGCTCGTCGGCGACGAGGTGGCGTACGAGCAGAACGGTGCGCCCGTGCTCATCGGCTCCAACCGGTACCGCGGCGACGCCTACCGGTTCGAGGCCGACCTCTTCCGCAGCCACCCTGATGTCCACACCCTCGGCGGGCGGCTCTAGATGGTTGGCCCCTTGGGAGTCATCAAGCCGTCACGCTGATGGGGCTCACGGAGCACAGCTCCCGATACCAAGGCTCCCGCTCCACGACGTGCGTTGCAGGGAGGGCCACAGTCAGCGGCCCGGGGAATCAGCCACCTCACCCCAAGCTCCATCGTCAGCCGGCCTCGGCAACGGTGCGCGACTCGACGAGGATCCGCCAACGGCCGCAATGGCACCGCTGGTAGCTGAGGAGTCCTTCACTTGTGGCGTGCGTCGACACCGTGGCCCACGAGTGCTGCACCTGCTCCATCCGCGAACGATGACGTCATGCCCTTGACCAGTTCAACCATGACACCAGCGGGCTCAGGCACAGGGGTCGGGCAGTCGACCCGCAACCCATCACGGACGCGGCACTCGCGCTCGGTGGCGCCGAACCGCAGCGCGGTTGGCGCACCGCACCGAGCAGTACCGCTGACGCCCGTTGCGAGTGACGTCGACGACGACGTTGACGCACGCGTCACCCACCTCCGGCCCGGCGGCGCAGCGCCGTAGCCGGTGCATCCCCCGGGTCGTCAGGTGGAGCGCGGTACCCACGCTGATGACCGCCGCCAGCACCGCCGGCAGCGACTGACCGGGGTCGCGGTAGTGCAGGTGCCAGCCCTCCCTGTCGTGGTCGGTCAGGCGCGGGTAGGCCGCCACCGCCGCCATCTGCGCGTTGAGCAGACGGGCGCGCTCGTCGTCGTCGTCCGCATCGACGACCGTCAACCAGCTGTCGAGCACCGCTCGGGTCTGCTCCAGGTCCCCCGGCGCTGACGGGAAGGGCATGGTCATGCCGTGCTCACGGGTGCGCGCCACCAGCTGCTCGCGCGTGGCGGGCCAGTCGTTGGCCAAGGAGGCGGCGAGGAGCACCGCGTACTCGCCGTAAGGGTTGAGGTGCATCCAGGGATTACATCAGCGATAGCGGCCGTGGCCACGTGCCGGTGTCCGAGCCCGGCACCGAAGGATGCGGGGGGCGGGGGGGCAGGTCGTCGACGACGCCTCAGCGGACCAGCGCTCCCGTGAGCAGCATCCCCAGCGCCGCGGCGTTGACGCCGATGTGCACCCCCGCCGCCAGCCATGTCGAGCCGGTCCGCTCCCGGACCCACGCGACAGGCAGGGTGGCCAGCCACACCGTGACCCAGGACGACGGCTGCCACAGGTGGTAGACCGCGAACAGCGCACTCCCCAGCATCACCCTCGCCCAGGGGCCGCCCGGCAGCAGCGGCTGCAGCAAGCCGCGGAAGATCACCTCCTCCACGACGGGACCGACGACGACGGCGACGACCACCCACATGCCGAGGACGAGGGCGAGGTTCACGGGGGAAGCGGAAGGAGCGGCGAGCAGGTCGGCCACCCCCGTGGACGGCCACGTCGCGAACCAGCCCCAGCGGTGCGCGGCAGCTTCCACCGGCAGTCCGGCCAACGGCAGCACTACCGCGACAAGCATGGCCGGGAGGCCCGCCACGAGCACCTGCCTGGCGCGCGGACGCCGCAGGCCCAGCCGGTCACGAAGGTCCACGGGGTTCACCGGGTTCATCGGGACCGTGACCCCGTCCAGCGGGGTGCGGTCACCCCCGTGAGCACAGACGATGCCCTCGGCGGCCAGTCGCCGTCGTAGTGCCGCCCATGCCAGCACGGGCAGCACCGTGCCCACGAGGACGAGCAGCAGGAACACCGGCGGCATCCCCCACCGGGTGGCCGTGGGCGCGAGCGCCAGCCACGGCACCGCGATCGCCATACCCATCACCGCGTGGTGTGCGAGCACGACCCCGACGGCGGACGGGCGTCGCACGGGCGCGGCGGCGTCGTCCTCGGCGTGGTCTCCGGGTTGGTCCCCGGTGAGCATCGTGTCGGTCGTCATGGCCGCAGGGTCAGAGGCAGTCGACTCAGCCCACCAGGGGTTCTGCTGAGTCGACCGACGGCTACCGTCGCGGGGCCGCGACGTGTGGCGCACAGCGGTGACGGCGAAGGGGCGGCTGCGATGGGGACGCTGGACGGTCCGACGAACACGTCTCCGGCTCGTGATCCCGAGGCTCGGGAGGTCCGGCTGCGCGACGCCTCAACGGTGCGTTCCCTGCTGGACCCGTTGACCCGGCAGGTGCTGGCGATCTTCTGCGGGCGGTCGGTGGAGACCGCGCAAGCGGCCCGCGAGCTGGGATGGAGCACCGAGCGCACCGCCCACCACGTCGCCAGGCTGCACCGCGCCGGGGTGCTGCGGGAGGTGTCTCGTCGTGAGCACTCCGGGCGCGCCGTCGTCACCTGGACCGCACCGCAGGTGCTGCGCGGCTCGTTGGACCTGCTGCCCGAGGCCGATGTCACCGCCGTTTTCGACGAGGTCGACGCCGCCGGACGGAAGCCCTTCCTGCAGGCACTGGCGCGAGCTGCTGTGCAACGAGGGCTGCTGAGCTGGGACGTCGTCGTCCATCGGAAAGACGGTGAGGAGGGCGGGCTGCGGCTCTCGGTTTCACCCGAGGGAACGCGGTGGTTGCCCGGCGATGCCACCGAGCGCGCGGAGCAGGCGCCGCCGGTGGTGCTGTCGTGGCTCCCCCTCGCGCTGAACGCCGACCAGGCGCGCCGCCTCCAGCAGACGCTGCTGGACCTGGCCGCCGAGCAACCCGTCGCCACGGGCGCTCCGACGCACCTGTGCGGGCTCTTCCTCACGCCGCTGTGAGGTCAGGGCGCGCGGCTCCGCGCGCCCTGACCTGATGAGCTCCGGCTCAGCCTGCCCCGAGCACGGTCACAGGCGCGCCAGGGTCGTGATGTCCTCGGCGAACTCCGCGGCGGTCTCCGCCGAGACGGTGGCACGGGTGCTGGCCACGGCTCGCAAGTAGTCCTGCGTGGTCGGACCGTCACCGACCACGTCCCCGCTCGATCCCGACTCCGCCGCCCGAGCCAGCGCGTGCTCCATCGCCGCCTGGGAAGCGCGGCGCGCGGCGAACTCGATGTCAGCCGGTGAGAACCCCTCGCTGTGGGCCACCACCTCGGCCAGATCGACGTCCACGGCACCCGCAGGTAAGTACGCCTGCCAGATCGCGTGACGGGCGGCGGCGTCAGGCAGGCCGATCGGCAGCACGTAGTCGAAGCGCCCGTGCCGCAGGAACGCCCCATCGATGGCACGGATGAAGTTCGTCGCGCACACCAGCAGCCGACCCGGCTGCTCCCGGAACGCCGGGATGATCTTCAACAGCTCGTTGGTGACCCCCTGCAGCGGCGAGGGCGGCTCCCCGCCGCGGCGCCCGGCGATCTCCTCGACCTCGTCGATGAAGACGACGACGTGCTCCAGCGCCGCGATCTTCGTGAACGTCTCCCGCAGCGCCCCGGCCAGCCCCGCCGGGTCAGCGGCCAGCCGCGAGGGGAAGACCTCCACGAACGGCCACTCCAGCCGCGAGGCGATGGCCTTGGCGAAGGTGGTCTTGCCGGTGCCGGGAGGACCGAACAGGACGACGGCGCGCGGCGGCGCTACCCCGAACCTGTCGGCCACGTCGGGGTGAGCCAGCGGGACCACCAGCCGCCGCTCCAGCAGCGACTTCTCCTCGGTCATCCCGCCGATGGCGTCCCAGCGGTCGCGGGAGAGCATCCGCCCGCCCAGCTCCCCCAGCAGCGCCACCTCGGCGCGCTGCAGCGGCAGGTCACGCTCGAGGTAGTGCAGGTCCTTCTGGATGGTGAAGCCCTGCCGCGCGAAGGCCTCCAGGGCCACCTGGTCATCGGCCAGCAGCGCTGACAGCTTGGTGAGGCCGGTGCCGGTCATCTCCCGCTCCAGTGCGGCCAGCAGCCGCGGACCGAGCGCCTCGTGACCGGGGGCGGTGCCCAGGAACACCACCCAACCCTGCGCGTGCGCGGCGCGCCCCACCACCGCACCCACCAGGCGGCCCGCGTCGTGGGCGACCACGGCGTGGTCCTTCTCGCAGGAGGCCAGCACTTCCGCCAGCCCGTACACAGGCTGCCCCGCCGAGCGACTGCTGGCCTCCCACAGCGCGAGCACCCCCTCGACGTCGTCGGCATGAAAGGGGCGCATCGTCACGCGGCTCATGGCGGTCATCCTGCGGTGTCGGCCACGTCGGGGGCTACCAGGTGCGGCTCGGTGCCATAGGGGACCGCATGGGTGGGTTCTGACGAGCTGGCCTCATGGCGGTCACCCGCAGGGGGGACCATCACGGCGGCCCCGCGCGGAGAGGATGTGTCCGATGAGCAGCGAGCCGGCCCACGGGCCCACGACGCGCCAGGCACTGTGGGACCTGTCCGCGGCAGCCGCGGGCATCGGCACCTACGTCCTGCACCTGCCCGGCGAGCAGCTCGAGGTCGACGACCGCCTGCTGGAGCTGTCCGAGCTGAGCCGCGCCACCTTCAGCGGGCGCCCCGCTGACGTCTACGCCAACGTGCACCCCGACGACGTCGACGACGTCGTCGCCCGTGTCCAACGCGCGATCGCCAGCGCCGGGACCTACGCCGCGGAGTACCGCATCGTGTTGCCCGGCGGGGGTCATCGCTTGGTCGCTGCGCGCGGGCGGATCCTCACCGACGAGCAGGGTGCGACAACCGCGCTGGTGGGCGCGGTGTATGACGTCACCGAGTCCCGTGAGGCCACCGCCCGCACCGCCGCCGTCCTGGAGACGATGGCAGTGGGGTACCTGGCCCTGGACGCCGACTGGTCCGTCACCTACGTCAATGCTGCCGCCGAGCACATCGCCCAGGCGAGCAGAGCCGACCTGGTCGGGCGCAGCTTCTGGGAGGTGTTCCCGGCCACTGTCGGCACCGAGTTCGAGCGCAGCTACCGCCACGCGGTGGCCACCGGTGAACCAGTCAGCTTCGACGCTTACTACCCCGCGCCGCTGGACGTGTGGGTGGAGGTGCGCGCCGTCCCCGCTCCCGACGGCCTGGCGCTGTACTTCCTGGACATCACCGAGCGGGTCCAGTCCCGCGCCGCCGCGGAACGGGCCGGCGCCCGGCTCGCCGCCCTGGGCCGCATCGCGCTGTCCTTGAACGACGCCGAGAGCCTCGAGGAGCTCGCCGTCATCATGGCCGAGCAGGGTCAGGCGGCCTTGGACGCCGACGGCGGCGCCGTCGCGGTGCCGGACCCGAACGATGCCGAGCAGCTGGTGTCCTACATCTCCTCCAGCCTGGGTGAGCGGACCCGCGCGCAGTACAGCCGGATGCCCCTGGACGCCCACCTGCCGGTGACGCAGGCTGCCCGCACCGCCACGAGGGTGCTCATCCACGACCTCGCCGAAGGGGTCGCCTTCGGCCCGGTGCCGGAAGAGGTCAGCGTGACGACCGGGTGCCAGGCCTGGGCATGCCTGCCGCTGGTGGCGCGCGGCCGGCTGCTGGGGGTCCTCAGCGTCGGCTGGAAGCAGCCGCAGCAGTTCGAGGGTGAACAGCTGGAGCTGCTGGAGACCTACGCCGCCCAGTGCGCCCAGGCGTTGCAGCGGTTGGAGGCCCGCAAGGCCGAGCGCGCCGCAGCGGAGCAGGCGCAGGCAGCCGCTCTGGCCGAGCGCGCCAGCGGCCAGCGCCAGGCCACGCTGGTCGCCATCGCGCAGGCCCTGGCCGATGCCGACACCCGGGACGGCGTGCTGACGGTCTTGTCCACCTGGGGCGCGTCCCTGCTGGGCGCCAACGGGTGCGGACTGTGCCTGCGCGAGGCCGACGGAGCCCATGTGCTCACCTCGGTCACCGACACCTACGCCGAGGTGGGCACCAGGCTCCAGCGTGTCCCGGCCGACTTCCCCCTGCCCGTCATCCGGGCAGCCACCACGGGAGCTGCCTTCTAGCTGGACGACCGGGAGCAGACCGAAGCCGCCTTCCCCGGCTCAGCGGCGCTGTACGCCGAAGCAAACGTGCATGCCTGGGCCGCGGTGCCGCTGCAGGGACGCCGCCAGCTGCTGGGGTGCGTGACGCTCGGCTTCACCGAACCCCACTCCTGGAGCGGCTCCGAGCGTGAGCTGCTGCAGGCCTTCGCGGCGTTGACCGCTCAGGCGCTGGACCGCATCGGCGCGCACGCGGCCGAGCATGCCGCCCTGGCTGAAGTCGCCGGCATCGCCGAGACCCTGCAGCGCTCCATGCTCACCGCTCCGCCCGAACCGGACCACCTGCAGATCGCGGTCCGCTACGCGGCCGCATCCAGCGCTGCTGAGGTCGGTGGGGACTGGTACGACGCCTTCGTCACCTCCGAAGGGCTGACCACGCTGGTGGTCGGAGACGTCACCGGCCACGACATGCGCGCTGCCGCCGTGATGGGGCAGTTGCGCAACCTGCTGCGCGGGATCGCCTTCACCCTCGGTGAGCCCCCCGCTCGGGCGCTGGCGGCCCTGGACCGGGCCGCCGCCGGTCTGGGCATCGACACCGTAGCCACCGTGGTCATCGCCCAGATCGAAGTCGACGAGGCCCACCGCGCGGCGGGCACGCGGCTGCTCCGCTGGTCCAACGCCGGGCACCTTCCTCCGCTGCTCCTGACCGCCGAGGGCGCTGTCTCCTACCTTCAGCCGGACGACTCGGACGTGGTGCTGGGCTGGGACCCGAGCACCGACCGGCACGACCACGAGCTCGTCCTGCCCGTAGGGGCGACGGTGCTGCTGTTCACCGACGGCCTGGTCGAGCGCCGCGGCGCCAGCCTCGAGCACGGTCTCGCGTGGCTGGCCGGCGCCGTCGCGGAGCTCGCGGACGCGCCGCTGGAGGAGCTGTGCGACGCGCTGCTGGAGCTCGTCGGTGACCACCTCGACGACGACGTAGCGCTGCTGGCGCTGCGTGCCTACGCCGAGGACGAGCCCCGCCCTGCTGAAGCCGGCCCTTCCCACGTGCCCGCGGGGCACGAGGCCGTCCAGGCGGCCAGACCCGAGAACGACGCCCCGTCGGAGGGCTCGTGAGGTCGTCGGGACGACGGGCACGCGGAGATCGTCTTGGAAAGCGGTCCATCGGCGAGACCCCTGGACGGCCGCCACGTCAACCTTCAGGGCAACCGCTACGTCACCGTCTCTCGCCAGCTGAACAGCGCCCGACGGTCATCTGCGCTGACGTTGGCCCCCGACAGCACCGTGTCGAGGTCCACGTTCTCCACCGCATGCCGGAACGCGCCTTCGGTCGTCGTGCCGTGCGCTCGGCACAGCGCCTCGAGTGACGCCTCCTCGTTGTTGCGCTTCATCGACGCGGCGCGCAGGTCCCCGAGACGCACAGTCTCGAGGTAGTCATCGACGATCTCGTCATCTCGAGTGCCGATGGCCTTGAGCAGCAGCAGCGCGATCAAGCCGGTGCGATCACGTCCGCCCATGCAGTGGAACAGCACTCCACCGGGCGGAGCGGAAACGACAGCTGACAGGGCCGCCGCTGCCCGCTCGGGCATCGCCTCCAGGTGCGGAAGGAAGTAGAGCGCCGTCCCGACGAGACCGTTGTCCCAGTAGTCCTTCCAGAACTCGTGGTTCTCGAGCCCGTCGAGGTCGACCTCGACCGTCGTCACCCAGTCAGGCCGTTCGGCGAGATCCCGCGCGCGCTCTGCGGGTTGGCGCAGGTCAACGATGGTCCGGATTCCAGCGGCGTACAGCTGCTGCCAGCCCGCCGGGGTGAGCCAGTCCACGTTCTCGGAGCGGTAGAAGACCCCTGTCGGCGTCAGGGTGCCGTCGTCCCGCCGCAATCCGCCGAGGTCGCGGGCGTTGACCAGTCCCTCTGCTCGCAGCGCCCGGTCGGCTGGCTGTTCGGCGTCGGCCATGGCAGCACGGTAGGCGGGGCGCGCCGTACCGGTGGGTGGGGCCAAGGAGCCCCCGGACCAGGTGCTAATGTCATCACCGCACTCGTCCGGGTGGCGGAATAGGCAGACGCGCTAGCTTGAGGTGCTAGTGCCCGTATAGGGCGTGGGGGTTCAAGTCCCCCCTCGGACACCATTTGATCATGCTCTGACCAGCAGGTTCTCCGCTGGGAAGCCCTCGATATCCGCATCGTGTGCAATTTCGTGTGCAGTTGTGCCCTGGGAGCGTCCGGGCAACTGCCCCGAGCTGCGCTCGGTCCGTCGTCGTCCCTGGAGCCCGTGGCCTGATCGCCGCCGGCCGAGGCCGGCGGCGGAAGGAGCCCCGCATGGCCCGCCGGTCAACCACCCCCACCACCACCCCTCGCACTGCCACGCGCCCCAGCGCACGAGCCGCTCGGGCCCCTCGTGCGGCGAGCACCGGCCGCTCGGCGAACGGCTCCGGCAGCGTCGTGGCGCGCCAACGAGCCCACGACACCGTCTACGACGTCTTCTGGACCTACTACGACGACGACGGCGTGCGCCGTCGCGGCTCGGCCCGCGGCTTCGCCACCGCCAAGGAGGCCGAGAAGCACCGCCGCTCGGTGACCGCCACCGTCGACTCCGGCCGCTACGTCCCTCCGGCTCAGATGACCGTGGGCCAGTACCTGGCCGAGTGGATCGAGGGCCAACGCCTCAAGCCCGCAACCATCTCGGGCTACCGCCGCAAGATCCGCCTGCACATCGAGCCGCACCTGGGACGGCTGCCGCTGGACCAGCTGCGGCCCCTGCAGCTCAACAAGCTGTACCGCCACCTGGAGGCCCGCGGACGCGCGAACGGCGGGCCGCTGTCGATGTCCACCGTCCGCGAGGTCCACAACATCCTGTCCTCGGCGCTCACCGACGCCGTCAAGGCAGGGTTGCTCGCGGACTCACCCACGCGCCGGGCGGACCCGCCCACCGAGCGCGAGTGCAAGGCCCGCCGCCCGGAGATGACCGTCTGGACCGCCTCCCAGCTGCGGCGGTTCCTCAAGGCCAACCGCGGCGACCACTACTACTCGATCTGGCACGTGCTGGCCGCGACCGGCCTGCGCCGCGGTGAGGTGCTCGGCCTGAAGTGGTCCGACATCGACCTCGAGCACGGCGTGATGTCCGTGCGCCGCTCCCTGGGGTACGCCGACACACCGATCGGGCAACCGAAGCAGCTCGTGTTCGGGCCGGTGAAGAACCACGGCTCCCACGTCATCCACATCGACCCCGAGACCGTCCGCGTGCTGCGCGAGCACCGCGCGGCCCAGGACGCCGACCGCGCCGCGCTCGGTGAGCGGTGGGTCGACCAGGACCTCGTCTTCGCCCGCGGGACCCTGTGGCTACGCGCCGGGGCATGCGCCGGCTCGCCGCTGGACCCCGAACGCATCTCCATGTCGTTCAAGGTGGCCCTCACCCGCGCCGACGTGCCGCCGCTGCGGCTGCACGACCTGCGGCACACCTGGGCCACGCTCGCCCTGGGCGCGGACGTGCACCCCAAGATCGTGCAGGAGCGGCTGAACCACTCCAGCATCTCCATCACGCTGGACATCTACTCCCACGTCGTGCGCGGGATGGACGCCGATGCGGCAGCCACCGTGGCGAACCTGTTCGCTGACGATGCCGACGACGATTCCGCTGAAGGCGGTGAGGACAGCTCCGCCGACGTCGATGCGGGGACGGCGCCGACGCCGGGTGGTGTCGCTGCAGCAGCCTCAGCCGAGGCCGTCAGGCCCCGGAGCCTGCGACGACGATCCGCGACGTCGTAGCGCTGCGGGCCTGAACCGCGGCGCTGAACTGCGCCGCCGGTCCGCGCCCGAATCGCGCGACGCGTGGCCCGGTGGGCGAGGGGTCAGCTGACCCGTCGCTCACCGGGCCGTCGTGCGTCCTCCTGTCGCGGGCCGGGCTGCGGCTGGCGCTGCGCCTCGACCCAGTCCTCGATCTCAACGGCGCGAAAGCGCAGCGACCTGCCGATCCGGAACGTCGGAAGCTGGCCGACGTTGTCGTAGACCCAGCTCAGCGGCACTCCGAGCAGGTGTGCCACCTCTCGGGCGGTCAGCAGTGGCTCGAGGGACGGTGTGGCGATCCTGGGGTTCACGGAGCCTCCGCTCAGCAGGTGCGCCGTGGAGCACGGCAGCGGACCCGTCGAGCCTGACCCGACCCCGTTGCCTCGATGCTGCGCCCGGCAAGCGGAGTGCTGAGGCCCGAGCAGAGAGCGGTTGCCCGTTCGATGACCAGCGGTGACAGCCCGGCGGCACCGCGGGTCGAGGCGGTAGCCGGATCTCGTCCAGGGAGCATCACGCGGTTGCCTGGACGCTCTACCGGCCCGGCTTCTGGGGCTCTGTGCTCGCGTGACGGCCGGGGCCCGCTGTCGGCGTCGCCTCCTCCAGTAGCCCGGTACTGCGAGGTCTCTTGGGGCTGCTCATCGACCTCGTAGCAAGGCATTGTCGGCGCCTCGAACCGATTGCCTCAGCGATTGCCTTCAGCTACAAGGACGTTCTCATGCAGTCGTCGGCTGGATACGGGGCGCGGGCCCGGCGCGGTCGGGATGCTTGGACGGGAGGGTGCCGTCGCCATTTCCTACCGTGAGCCTGCCGCTGCGGATCCTTCCCCCGGCGCATGGTCCGGCGCCGCGGCCTGGCGCGTGGCGGTGAGCCCGAGCAAGCGGGCCTGCCCGGTGTCGGTCACCCTGACTGCCCGGGTGTCAGACCTGCGGAGCACCCAGCCGTTGCTGACGAGGGCCTCCAGCACCTGGGCGCCGACCTGCCCGGCCACGTGCGCCCTGCGCCCCGTCCAGTCCAGGCAGCCTCGCGCCCATGGGCGAGGCCCCGTCCCCGGGTGCACCCCCAGCAGCTCCACGAGGGGCCCGGCGGGGAAGGGCTCAGGAGCATCGACCCGCATCCCCACGTGCAGCGGGGGGATCACGTGCGCCTCGACGAGCACGTCGGTCAGGTGCAGACCCAGGTCCCCGGCAAGGTGGTCGTAACAGGTCCGGGCAGCCCGCAGCTCGACCGAGACTCGCGCCTGACGCAGTGATCGCACCGGGGCGCTGGGCGCGATGACCTGCAACGCCTCGACCGCGCGCGCCACATCGTCACTGGCCAGCCGGTACAGGCGCTGACGTCCCTGGTGTTCCACCTGGACGATCCCGGCCGCCAGGAGGACGGCAAGGTGCTCGCTGGCAGTGGAGACGGCCACACCCGCGGTCTGGGCGAGCTGTCCGGCGGGGACCTGCCTGCCCGAGAGGAGGGCCGCCGCGATGCGGGCACGTGCGGGCTCCCCGAGCGCTCGCGCGGGGACGGCGATGTCCGGCTCCGGGCTCATGTCTGCTGAATCATGACAGCCCGGTCCACGACGAGTGCAGCGATGCAGGTGCTGAGGGCGCCGGTTACGGCGTCAACGCGGTCCGTGCTCGTTCGGCCTGCTCGGGGTGATCCACGACGAGGACCTTGCGGTTGTCGTGGTCGCTGTACTGGGCACGCAGGGCTACCTGCGCCTCAGCGAGCTGCAGCATCATCCGTCCCAGAGCTCCGGGTACGTCTGCGTCCAGAGCGGCGATGAACACTGGACGCACGGTGACCGGTCCCAGGCCCGCCTGCTCCAGCGCCTGCTGCGCGGTTTCTGCGTCGTCGACGAGGTAGTGGGCTTGGCCGGACCACATCCCACCCCCTTCGAGGCTGATGCCTGCTGCCCCAAGCACGCGGCCGATGGCGTGCAGGGACTGTGCCCCGTGCGGGGCGGGGATCTCGATGTCGTGCATCAGAGGATCTCGATGGTCGGCTCGAGGAGGACCTCGCAGGTCAGGGTGTTGGCGATGTAGCACTGCTGGTGGGCCTTGTGCAGCGCCCGCTCCACGCGGGCGGTGGTCGTCGCGGTGGCGGTGACGTGGGGTCGCAAGGTCATCGTCGTCAGGCGCATTGGCTTCTGGTCTTCTGGCATGACGGCGTCGGCGTGGTCTTGGTAGCCGACCACGGTGATGCCGCTGCGTGCGGCCACGGCCAGGAAGGACAGCATCTGGCAGGAGCTGGCTGCAGCGACCAGGAGCTGTTCGGGGTTGGGCAGGTCTGGGTCACCGTGGAACGCGGCGTCGGCGCTGAGCGACATCGCCGTGGCGGCCAGGGTGACCTCGTGGCGGCGGTTGTAGGTGTCGTAGTCGGTGGTGGTCCCGGACCAGGTCAGGGTGCTGTTGTAGGTGTGGGTGGTCATGGCGGTGACGGTATGGGCGGGAAGCTTCGGTCTGGCCCGAAGCGTGACGGGCCGACTCGCCACCGACGAGAGCTCGATCGGCCTGTGGATGGACGCTGAAGACTGTGCCGCTAACCCACCGCTGGTCGGTACGCCTGAGCCTCCTGAACCCGTCGCCGCCGTCGGTCGCGATCATGTTCCGCAGGGGATCGCCTACCGGAAGCGCGTCACTAAACGAAGCATTCGTCCGACGGGCTCTCAGCCCTACAGGAGAAGCGCTCCAACTCCGGCCAGCACGACACCCATGGACAATGCCGCCACAAGGAACCGCCGCCGGAGTCTGACGTCGACGCCAGCGTTGCGCGCGCCGACGCCAAGGACCAGGAGCAGTCCGACCAGAAGCAGGAAGCTCCCTGCGGTGAGCAGGATGATCCCCACCGTCGACATCGCCGACCGTCCTTCCGTGACACAGCGACCAGCCGTCGGGCCGATCTTGGAGCCTTGGCCGGCTGCTCAGCAACCGACGCAGCCTCTGTCGCGATCAGGTCGGCGGCCGTCCGTTCGGGACGTTCCGCTGCTGGGTTGCCGTCCTGTCAGCGTGTCGCTGACCGTCACGAAACGTGCAAAGTCAGGGCAGTGGCAGCCAAGGCCGCAACGGTGAAGCTCTTCAAGCTGCCGCTCGTCCCAGATGACCGTCGACAGTGCGGCCTGCCATCTTGGAGCGAGGTCGGAACGTCGACACCGCTCGGCAACGACGGAGCTCACATCGGGGCGCCCGTACAGCAGGTCCTTGAGGGGGCCGGCGCAGACCCAGAAGGCGCTCCGGGACGGCGAGTTTCACTGGTCCTCGCACCACCAGGACCAGATGGGGCCGCGCCGATCGCGCACGCCTCCCACAACGCCAGCACCGCCGTCGTCGAGGTCCTTGCGACCCTGTGCGCGCAGCGCGAGGTGCCGTTCGTGAGCACTCTGGCGCACCTGCAGGACGACGACGTGTGGATGGCTGAGGTCGCCGCCGGGGACGGCGCCCACCCAAGCGTGCGGGGCTATGAGGTCATAGCCGATCTGCTGTGGCCGCACTGGCAGCGCTGGCTGGCCGGGTAGCCGACGGCCTCGCTACCCGGCGATTCCAGGTCCGGCGGCGCCGTCAGCGGTGGGTGATGCCGAGTGCGTCCAGGACGGCCGGAAGGACTTCGGCCGAGTGGGGCAGGGCAGGTACGTGCTCGGTGATGGTGACCCCGACCAGGTCCCCGCGCTGGCGCAGCACGGTCAAGACGTCGATGAGCTCGGCGACGGACAGACCGTTCGGGGTGGGGCAGGCAACGGCGGGGAAGGCTTGCGGGTCCAGCACGTCCAGGTCCAGGTGGATGTGCAGTGGGGCGCCTCCGGGCAGCCAGCGCTCCACTCTCTGCTGCAGGTCGTTGAGCTCGCGCAGACGCTGCGGGGAGAGCAGCTGCAGGTCGTGGTCGCGGATGTAGTCGGCCTCGGCGTCGTCCAGGTCATGGGTCCCGACCAGCAGGCAGCGCGAGGGGTGCAGCTGGGGGTGCGGTGCGTGGTTACTGGTGGCGTCGGTCGGGGACCCGGGGAGCAGATCGGGGTGTCCCTCGCCCAGCAGGGTGCGCAGCGGCATGCCGTGGGCGCGTCCGCTGGGGCTGGTCTGAGGGGTGTTGAGGTCGGCGTGGGCGTCGACCCACGCCACGTGCAGGTCGGGGTGCTGGCGGTGCAGGTGGCTGACGGCGGGGATGTCGGTGCTGCAGTCACCGCCGAGCAGGAGCAGGCGCTGGGGGTTCTTCTCGCGCAGCGCGGCGGCGGTGAGGTGCAGGTGCTCGCTGACTGCGTGCAGGGCGACGACGGCGCCGTGGGCGTCGGGCTCAGACACCGCGGTGTTCGTGGGGTCGGGTGCCTGGGCCGGCCTGGCGGGAGCGTCCACGAGCATGTGGTCGCCGCTGGGATCGACGAGGTCGGCGAGGGCCGTGGCGCCGTCGGCGACCCCGGGGTGGCCCCCGCCCTGCCAGAGCGGGACGACGAGGAGCAGGTCAGCGTCGAACGCCGGAGTGATCACGCCCAACTTCTAGCGCACGTCGCCGCCTCCGTGCACGACCGTGCCGCTGCGGATCGGGCTCCAGCGTGTTGCTGCGGATGGTCGTCCGGACGGCTGCCCAGGAGGTCTGCCGGGCCCAGCCAGCAGACCGCTCAGATGCCTCTGGCGGAGGCGGTGAAGAGCAGGCGGAGACCCAGCGCGCTCAGCACGCCAGCAGCGGCACGGTCCACCCACACCTTCGCCCGGGCGTAGGCGCCGCGGGCTCGCCGCACGGACATACCCATCGCCACTGCGCTGTACCACGAGGTTTCCACGGCGAAGACCGCCGCCGGTAGCACGACGTAGAGCCAACGAGCGGATGAGGCAGGTAGCAGCGAGGCGAAGACGCTGGCGTAGACGATGGCCGTCTTGGGGTTGCACAGCTGCACCACCAGCCCCCGCAGGAACGGTGAGCGCAGCAGCTCGGTGGGCGCGTCGCTGACCTGCGGTAAAGGTGAACGCGCTCCGCGCCAGACCTTCAGCGCCAACCACAGGATGAACAGCGCTCCCATGACCTTCAGCACCACGTACAGCCAGTGCACGCTCTGCAGGAGGGCGATCAGACCGCCCAGGGCCAGGCAGGCGAAGACCAGACCTCCAGTGCCGATGCCGAGTGCCACGCGCAACCCCGCCGCGCGGGAGGTGGCCAGAGAGGTCTGGACAGTGACGACGAAGCTGGGGCCTGGACTGATGGCGCCGACCAGCAGCGCGATGCAGATGGTCAGCAGAGCGGTCAGCTCCAGCACGGGGCCCTCCAGGAGTCGATGGCGCGCGATCCTCCATCGTGCGGCCGCGGGCAGTTACGCCACCAGCAGCGGATCAGACGGCGACGATCAAGAACCTGCCACCTTGCTGGACGCCGAGGCTCATCTCACTCAGGAGATTTCTGACGGGAGCGGCGTGCCGGTGCTGGATCCTTGAGCGGGCTGCGACCAGCGAGGTAGCGCTGCCCGCTGCTCGTCACTCAGCGATCAAGAAGTGCCGAAGGGCCAGTGGCTCCCGCAGCAGCGAGCCCTCGTCAGGGAAGGCCACCGGCTGCTGGCGCTACTGCTGTCCGGCGTAGTGCACCAGGGCGGCCTCGTCGCGCCACCAGCTGACGTACTGGACGCGCGGTACGTCGTCGAGGTCGACCTGCACCTCGTGGCGGACCAGCCCCGGGTGCATCTGGGGGAAGTCGGCGACGAGCTCGCGCAACCGGACCATGAACTCCTCGACCCGGTCGCCTCGCACCCAGGCCTGCGACACCCTGACGATCACCGCGGTCCCCCTCCCCGTTCGACGGCCCGCACTCGTGGCACGGGCCAGCAGCCGGGGTCCGCAGACGGCTCACCGGGCGCACCTGCCGGGAGCAGTCCCTTCATCGCGGCATCGAGGGCGGTGGCCACCGCAGGGTCTGCGCAGGCGAAACCACCGACGGCCGGCGGCGTCTCCTCATCGCCGACCACCACGCACCGCAGACCCTGACCGGGATGGGCACTGAGGTGCTGCTGGTGGGCCAGCGCCACGCTGGCGTAGGCGTCGACGTCTCCTGCCAGGAGGGCTGCCCGCGCCTGCTCGTAGGTGTCCAGCACCACGAGCTGCTCGCTGAGGATCCCGTTGTCGAGGGCGTGGCTGACCTGCACCTGATCTCGCAGCACCGCGACACGATCGCCTGAAACGGCCAACGAGCGATACCCCAGCACGGCCTGCGCGCTGGTGCTTCCGCGGCTGGTCGTCTCCTCGGGTTCCACGCGCACCAACAACCCGTCGCGCAGGGTCCAGATGGGTCGGGTGAAGTGGGCCCGGCGGCTGCGTTCGGCGGTGATGAACATGCCGGTGGTGACCTCCCAGCGGCCGTCGAGCAGCCCGGGGAGGAGCTCGGAGAAGGTGGTGTGGACCGGTTCGAACGGCTCGCCGATCTCGGAGAAGGCGGCACGGGCCAGGGCGATGTCGCACCCGGTGGGCTTGCCGTCGTCGTCGAGGTAGCCGAAGGGCCGTTCGTCGATCCAGGCGAAGCGCATGGGGCTCCGATCTCCTTCGTGGTGGTGAGCGGTGAGGCGATCAGACGGCGAGGTGAGGAAGGTGCCTGCCCTCCGGGACTGCTGATCGCTTGTCGATCCGGGCCTCGCCGACGAGCGTCGATCATGCCGCGCTGATCACACCTGACGAGTCGCCGAGGACCGCGTAGGTCCCAAGTGCTTCTCGTTGTGGAGGAGCTCGGCGCTGCGCAGGTGCTCGACGGTGAGCCGCTCGCACTCCTCGGTCGCCGAAGCGCTGTGCCGCGCATCAGTCGCATCGAGGGCGAAGGCGTGCTCCAGCTCGGGATAGACGTGCACCTCGACCGTGGGTTCACCGACGCGTCGACACTCCATGACCCTCGCCAGCGCTGCTGGTGGAGTGAGAGGGTCCCGTCCGCCGTACAGCCCCAGCCACGGGACCCTGAGCTCGTCCAGCAGCTCCACCCCTGGTGCCAGGTCCGGCCACGGGGAGACCTCCAAGCCGCCCCCGTAGAACGTGACTGATGCTGCGAGGGGCAGGTCAGTGGTGGCCGCCCACAAGGCGATGGAACCTCCCATGGAGTAACCGAGCACGCTGGTGCACGGCGGTGGACCGGGGAGGCCGCCTGGGGGTGTGATGGCGGCGGTCAACGTGGCGGTGATCGATGAGCGTGACAGCGCTGCGCGCGCTCGGAAGGCCGCTGCCTCGTCGGGCGCGTGCGCGGGCAGGCCGACGGTCTCGTAGAAGCTGGGGACCACGACGTGGAAGCCGTGCTGGCGCCAGGTGGCCGCCTTGGCTCGAAGCGCGGGGGTGATGCCCCAGATCTCGTGGCAGAGGATGAGCACGTGCTGGGTGCTGGCCGTTGACACGTGCAGCATCTTGGCTCAGTGGGCAGGTCCGGTAGGGCCGGCGGCGTTCCCGCCGGGGGCCATCACGCTCGCCTGAGTCAGGCAGGTGACCGGCCTGCCTCAGGCGCACTACGGCGCCGCTGCGCCATGACTGTTCGGTCGGTTCGCCCCTGCTGGAGCGCCGAGCTCCTCGCCTCTGAGCTCCTCGAGGAACCGCAGAGCCTGGCGCGCCAGCGGCAAGGTCACCGATCTGCCACCGATGAGCAACACGACGAGCGCTTCGTGGAGCTGCTCGCCTGCAGCGGCCAACTGCACCAGCTGCTGCAGGTCGTAGGCCACGCAGTCTCCGCAGGCGGTGGCGAAGGAGATCGCCAGCCCCATCAACTCCATTTGCTCCCGGCTGAGGGTCCCGCCTCAGTAGGCCTCCTCGTCCGGCGCCGCGACGGCTCGCGCGCTCCTGCTGAATGCCAGCAGGCGGGCGTTACCGGACCTGCGTTCGTCATCGAAGTCCGCGGGGGTGCGGTGTAGGCACATGCCGACTCCTCGGGGTCGGGTCGTCAGTGAGCGACGTCGGAGGTCTCAGCCGCCCCGACGGCATCGGCGTCCTCAGCCCCGTCAATGAGCTGGTCGCTGCTGTGGGCTGCGTACCACTGGCTCTGACGAGCCATCGTGACGCGCGCTGGGGTGCCGCGGGGGACGCCGTAGACGGTGCCGGGAAAGTCCAGTCCCTCCTGCACCGCCCAGATCGCCTCGTGCTGGTCCGGGGGAAGGATCGACGCTGGAGCACCGACGGCGACCCACCCGATCGGCACCATCGCCCCGGCGTCCAGGTGGGTGTTGACGTGCACGACGCCGTGGATGCGCACTTCCACCCCCTCAGCCAGCGTGGCCCCGGGGAACAGTGCTGCCCCGGTGCCCAGGAAGCATCCGTCTTCGACGGTGGCGCCGTTGAGGTGCACGTGGGGGCCGATGAGTACGTCGCGGCCCACGCTCACCGGGTGGCCTTTGCGGGCGCGGATCAGGGCGTTCTCCATGACGACGCACTGTTCGCCGATGGTGATGACGCCGTCCTCAGCGGTCAGGACCGCGCCGTGCAGGACCCGGACGTCGGCGCCGATGCGCACGTCTCCGCTGATCACGGCGGTGGGGGCGATGGTGGCGCTGGAGTGGATCTGCGGGCGCTGCCCGCGGTGCTCGTAGGTCGGCATGAGGTCGTCCTCCGTGGGGTGTTGGGCGGGTTGAAGGCGTTGCGGGGAGCGGTTGGTGATGGGGTCAGCGGGCTGTCAGCGGCAGGAGGGCTGCGCTCCGGTGACGGCCGGGCTCGGCGGCTCGGCGGTCAGTCGTCAGTTGGTCAGGGGGAAAGGGCGCGTCCCAGCAGGAGCGCCCCGCCGAAGGCGCACAGCACCAGCACCAGCCCCCGCGCAGCTCGTGCCGAGACGCGGCGTGTCACGGGCACGCTGGTGGCCAAGCCCGCCAGCACTCCGACGGCCGCGGCGGCGACCGGACCTGCGTGGGTCGGCGGTCCCAGGAAGACCAGAGCGGTCAGGTTGATGGCGGCGAAGCAGGCCTGCAGCGTCGCGGTGGCAGTAGCTGGCGCCCAGCGGGCGTTCACCGCGTACAGCGCCGCTGCTGGACCGGCGACCCCGGCCAGCACGTTCATCACGGCTGCCGCCGTGCCAGCACCCAGGGCGCCCCAGCTGCTGGCCAGCCAAGGCCAGGAGCGTCCCGCGGCGAGCAGTCCCGCCGCGGCCAGGATCGCCAGCCCGGCAGCAGCCAGCGAGGTGCGACCCGTGAGCTGACCTGCCAGTGAGGCCGCGACCGGGGTGAGCGCGACGGCGGGCAGGCACAGGCGTGCACCGTCGCGCACGCGCACCGCGCGCCAGCCGCGAGTCAACATGGCCGCGTTCAGCACCAGGGAGGCGAGCACTGCCACGCGTACCCCCTGGTCGGGGCCGAGGGTGAGGATGAGTGCTGGCCCAGCGATCAGGACCAGACCGATGCCGGTGACGCCCTGGGCGAAGGCTCCCGCGGCCATGGCCGCAGCGACTGCAGCCAAGCTCGCGACCGGCCAGTCGAGGGGGCTGCCGACAGGACTGCCGAGGGGGTTGCTGATGGAGCTGGTCAGGACGTCGCTCATCGCGGCACCTGGTGGCGACGGTCATGAGCAGCCGGCGCACGGCGCCGGTGGCCCATCCGAGACGGCAGCCGGCGCCGAGGTGCCGGCGAGGCGGGCGCGGATGGCGCTGCCGACGGGGCAGTCCACGCCGCGGCAGGCGTCGTGCTCGCAGGTCCGGCAGATCCGCCACGCCTCTTGCTGGGTGTGCGGCATCCGGGCCAGCAGCACCTCCAACCCAGCGACGAACGCCTCCTGCTGACTCGCTGACAGGGTGCCCAGCAGCTCATCCAACAGCTGTCCACGCGCCTCCAACGCTCGCTCGGTGGCCTCGCGCCCAGCGGGGGTGAGGGTCAGGCCGCGGCTGCGCCCATCAGGTCCGGCGCCTCGTTCGAGCAGGTCCTTGTCGGCCAGGCGGTTCACGGTGCGCACCGCCCCGGAGTGGGTGAGGTCCAGTGATGCGGCCAGATCTCCGATGGGACGCCCTGGTCGCTCGCGCACCACCAGGAGTGCGGCTGCGGCGGTGTGGTCTAGGTGCAGGGTGCGTGTGAGGGCGTCACGGACGGCGTCGTCGACGGCGACGGCGAAGGCGCCGAGGAGGTTGGACGGGCGTCGTGGCACGGCATCATCGTGCTGAGTCATATGACTGGGTGTCAAGAAGGCTGGGTAGGCGTTACGGTCCCGGGATGCTGGATCTTGAGCCGCCGTACTACGCGGTGATCATCAATACGGTGTACTCCGCCGACCAGGAGGGCTACTTCGAGATGGCCGTTCGGATGGCGACGCTGGGGCAGTCCCAGCCGGGCTACCTGGGGCGGACGTCGATGAGCGATGAGGCTGGCGCGGAGCTGACGGTCATCTACTACCGCGATGAGGCCTCGATCCGGGCCTGGAAGGCTGACGCTGAGCACCTGACGGCACAGCGGCTGGGCAAGGAGCGCTGGTACAGCTCCTACGACATCCAGGTGGCTCGCGTGGAGCGCCGCTACGCCTTCAATGCCGCGGGTAGTCACGGCGACCACTGATCTGCAAGTACGGGAGGCGGAGCTCGATCCGGTGATGTCCCGGAACGCTGTTCACCGGCACATCCGAGGCCCTCGAAACCGTCATCGCCATGTCTCGCGACCGCGTTTCGCCCACCCTCCCCGTTCGGTCGGCGGCATGCTGACGGTCGCGCGGTGGTCGCTCAACGTGATCGCTTCGTCGCCGTCACCGCGGACGACCACATGTTGATCACCAAGAGCCCAGGCCGATCGCTGGGTCATCGCCTATTCGATGACCAGCGGCGGCAGCCCGGCCCCTCGATGCACCTCAGACCGATGCGCTAGCTGGCATCTTGTCGATGGAGCATCACGCGGTTGCCCGGACACTGACCGGCTGGACATCGGGGGTCCTCGCCGTCGAGCCAGAGTTGCGACCGTCGGTGCCCGCTGTCGGCGCCCCCTCCTGCATCGGCCCGCTACTCAAAGAACTCCTTCCCTGATGCGCGACCGCGACGTGAGGGGGTTGTCGGCGCCTTGGCCTGTTGACAAGATCCACCGAGAGTGAGGGTCTGACTCCCGCCTAGCCGACGCGGCGGCGCCCACTGGGCGGGGCGCCAGCGCCTCGTTCGCTCGACAAGAGCGTTGCTCGTCACCGGCCATGAGTGCCGTCGATCCGCAGGAGGCCCACGTGGAGCTGTCCGCAGTCCTGATCTTCGCCGGAGCTCTGCTGCTGAACTCCGGTACACCGGGTCCCAGCATCGCCGCGCTGGTCTCTCGTGTGATCACGAACGGCTGGCGCGACGTCGCCCCCTTCGTCGCTGCGATGTGGATCGGGGAGGTCATCTGGCTCACCACGGCGATGGCGGGACTGTCAGCTCTCGCACAGGCCTTCCAACCGGCCTTCCTGGTCTTGAAGTGGGCAGGGATCGCCTACCTGTGCTGGCTGGCCGTGAAGATGTGGAAGCAGCCCACCGAGGTCGAGCAGGGCGCCCCACTACCCCAGGGCAGTTCGCGACTGTCCATGTTCGGAGCCGGAATGGCGCTCACGCTGGGCAACCCCAAGATCATGGTCTTCTACGTGGCGCTCTTGCCGTCGCTGGTCGACCTGTCGAGTGCGCGGCTGTCCCAGTGGGCCGTCCTCGCCCCGGTCACCATGATCGTTCTCGCCAGCGTCGATGCCGCCTGGATCCTTCTGGCTCACCGAGCCCGTTCACTGCTGCGGACGCCTCGCGCCGTGCGCATCGCGAACCGCGCCGGAGCCACCGCGCTCGGGGGCGCTGCGGTCGCGGTAGCAGCACGGGGTTGAACGTTCGCTGCCCCGCGCCGCAGCGGTGGGCTCGAAAGACGGGCCGGCCCACGTGCTGGCATGCCATCCGGATCCAGGAGGGCGAGCCTCGTCATGTCTCGCGCTGACCTCGACGCCGCGAAGAACGTGAACATCAGGCGGGCCGTCGACCGCGATGCCGAGGCGATGATGCGCCTCACGCGCGATGCCTATCAGCGGTACGTCGAAAGGATCGGGCGTGAGCCGGCGCCGATGGTGGCTGACTACACCCAGCTGTGTGAGCCCGCGTGTGCCTGGGTCGCCGAGCATGAGGGGCGCATCGTCGGCGTCCTGGTCTGCGAGTGGGCCCCCGACCACCTGCTCATCGAGAACGTCGCCGTGCACGAGAGCGTCCGTGGCCGAGGTCTGGGCATCCGACTTCTGCAATGGGCGGAGCAGCAGGCGCAGGCAGCCGGCGTACGTCAGGTGCGCCTCTACACCAACGCGGCGATGCACGAGAACGTCGCCTACTACCCCCGCCGCGGATTCCGGGAGACGCATCGCACCGAGCAGGACGGCCGCCGCCTGGTCTTCTTCGCCAAGGACGTCGAGGCGTAGCGGCTGCTCCCACAGATGCTCGGACGCAGCCAAGGGGCCGTCGTCGTTGATGACGCGGATCGAGGGCGTGGGCGGAGGCATGCGATGGGCCGCCAAGCGGGACTGAGCCGGTTAGCGGCCGAGGCCCTGGAGCGGTTGCCCGTTTGGTTGCCCGCCGCCGGCGGGCGGTTGCCCTGAGCGGCTGCTGTGACGGTGCAGAGGGATGGTCACGTCGGCAGACCCCTCCCCGCAGATCACCTACCCAGAGCGTGCGGCAGCGGAGCGTGAGGAATGATCAGAACCTGTGGATGACCGGGCGGGTCGTACCTTCCCGGTGATCTCCACACCCAACGAGAAGAAGATCAGCGTTGCAGCGCTGTT
>NZ_QGDQ01000037.1 GCF_003149145.1 Quadrisphaera granulorum
GACGTTGACGTGGGCGAACGCTGCTCACACCAACGCTGTTGATCTCTTACGAGGGAGGGCGCCCGCGGTGCTCACCTGACTATGACCGCGCCCTGGCACGTCACCCGCGTCGACGCCGTAGGCGGCGTCACCGTCGCCCGCGCGAACGCCGGCGCGCGCCAGGGACGTCACGTAGAACACGTGACTGGCGAGCACCAGCGACGACGCCGCCGCCAGCGACGGCATGAGCCAGCGCGGGAGTCGCAGATCGGGCAGCACGTCGGTCGTCGTCATGAAGCCGAGTCTTCCGGCATCGCGCAGCACGCGGAAGTGCCTGGCTGGTGGTGATCCCGGGCCGCGGCCGTCCGCTGGGGTCGAGCTGGTCTCACCACAGCTCGTTCCTGTCCGCCGACGTGCGGCGTCGATCAGCGAGGTGGAGAGTGCTCTCCGTCGATCATGAGAGCGGGAGGCACGTCTGGTGTTGAGGATGCTGCGTCAGCTGCCCCAGCCGTTCAAGACGCTCTACGCGGCCACTTTCGCCGTCTTCTTCATCGGCTTCGTCACCGTCGCCATCGCGGACGAGCCCGACGGTTTCCGGTTCGTCATCGTCCCCTTCGGGCTGCTCATGGCCGCGCAGGGCACCGTCCTGGCGCTGGACGTGCGCGGGAACGCCACGGAGTACTCGCGGCTCCTGAAGACCACCAAGCCGATGGGCGTCGACTACTCCGGCAGCTTCATGAGCTCCGTGCGCGCGATCCGAATGCTGGGGGCGGCGGTGCTCGTCGTCGGACTCTTCATGACGGTTGCCGCGGTTGTCGGGACATGACCGTCGACCTCAGCGGGGGCTGAGGTGTCGCCGGCACGCACCGCCGGTCGGACATCACCAGCGATGAGGGCGTGGACGTGCATGTCGTGCCAGCCGTCCAGGTGCAGCGCTTTCGCGCGGAGAGTGCCCTCAGCGCAGAAGCCCGCCGCGAGTGCCACTCGACACGACGCCTTGTTGAGGGTCGAGTGCTGGAGTTCGACGCGGTGCAACGCGAGGTCGCCGAAAGCCCAGTCGACGAGCGTGGACACCGCGCGGACGGCCACCCCCTGCCCGCGGTGCTGGGGAAGGACCCAGTACGAGATCTCGGCACACGCCTCGTGCAGGTCGAGGCCGCCCAACGCGACACGACCGGCCAGATCCCCCCTGACCGTGACCGCCCAGCTGGCGCCGCGCTCTTGCGCCCAGCGGTCGCGCTCGAACTTCACCCAGGACCGAGCCTGGTCGATGGAGAGCGACCGGGCGTGCCAACGGTGGATCGCCGGGTCCTCGTAGGCGCGCGCTACCTGCTCTGCGTCGGCCTCCTGCCAGGGGCGCAGCAGCAGATCGTGTCCGGGGAGGACAGGTTGCGCGCGGCTGGACAAGACACCGGGCTTGAGCACGGGTGCGGTGGTGGTCCCCGGCTGCGTCATGGGTCAGAACCTCCCACGGCCCTCACCGCGTCTCGAGATCGCGGGCGTAGTGGACCGCGAGCGCGAGTGCGCGCTCGCGGAGCTGCTCGCGGAGCCACGGCGGGTCAAGGACCTCGGCGTCCAGACCGAGCGTCCACACCGCCCACCGCGCGTGGCGGTCGTCTTGGAAGGTGACGTCCAGCAACCGCCACCCCTCCCGACCAGCTCCGACTCCGGCGCCGGCTACCTCCTCGAGCGGCTCGTCACCCAGCACGGAGACCGCGGTGGCCAGCAGCTCCGCCAGCCGTGCCGGGGCCACCGACAACCGCACGCGCACCTGCTGCTCCCCTGCCCGGAAGCGCGCGCTGCGCTCGCGCCAGAGGGCGGCGAGGTCGACGTCGTCGTCCCGAACCGCCTCCTCGGGAAGGACGTCAGCAGAGGAGATCCGTGACAGTCGGTACGTGCGGTCCTCACCGGACCGTCTGGCGAGCAGGTAGTGGCGGCCGCGGGAGGTGACCAGACCGATCGGGTCGACCGTGCGCGTCGATGTCACGCCGTCCGCGCCGACGTGGTCCAACCGCAGGCGCCGCCCCGAGACCACCGCCTCTCGCACGGCGGCCAGGACGGCGGGCGCCACCTCGTCGAGCGCCTGCCGACGCGCCAGGAGGTCGGTGTCGGGCTCCACGAGGAAGCGCCGCGCGGCAGCGCTCACGCGCTGGGCCCCGGTGCCGGGCACCGCGTCCAGGACCTTGCGAACCGCTGACCCCAGCTCGGTGTGCAACCCGAACAGGTGCCCGCCCCGTGACGTGGCGGCGAGCAGCGCGGTGGCCTCGTCGTCGGTGAGTCCCGTCAGCTCGGTGCGGAAGCCCGGCAAGAGCGCGAACCCGCCGTGCCGCCCGCGCTCGGCGTACACCGGGACCCCGGCGGTCGAGAGCGACTCGACGTCGCGCATCACCGTGCGGACGGAGACCTCCAGCTCAGCGGCCAGCTCCGGCGCGGTCATCCTTCCGCGCTGCCGCAACAGCAGCACGAGGGACACCAGCCTGTCGGCGCGCACCGGAACATCGTTGTAGATAGTCATGAATAGGTGACAGGAGGTGGCAGGTATCCGCGTCAGGGTCGTCCGTGCGGCGCAGAGAGCGCCCGCAGGAGCAAGGAGCGGTGCAGCGAATGGTCATCAACCGGACAGCGATCAACCCGGTGTCGTGGTCGACGGAGCTGGGGTTCAACCAGGGCGAGCTGGTCGTCGGAGGTCACCGGACCTTGTACGTGTCGGGCCAGACCGCGATGGACGCGGCCGGCACACCTCAGCACGACGGCGACATCGCCGCCCAGCTGGCGCTGTGCCTCGACAACGTCGAGGCCGTGCTGACAGGAGCGGGCATGGCGCTGTCCGACCTCGTGAGGCTCAGCGTCTACACCACCGACGTCGACGCGCTGCTCCCCCACTACGGCGTGCTCGCGGGCCGCCTGGGCGCAGCGGGGGCCGCTCCGACGACGACGATGCTCGGCGTCGTCCGGCTCGCCGTGCCCGGTCAGCTGGTCGAGCTGGAGGCGACCGCCGTGGCCTGACAGCGGGGCGTCATGGTGAGCGCTGCTGCTCCAGCACCTGCGCGAGCTCGGCGCGCTGCGATGCGGTGGCCTCCATCGAGCCCTCCACGTAGTGGAGCAGCTGGTCACGGGTCACGCCGTCCGCGGTCTCGGTGGGCCTCGGGTCTCCGGACATCCGGATGCACCGCTGGTGGAGCAGCCCGTCACCGCGCAGCGCATACACCCCCTGGTGCCCGCCGACGGTGAAGTACACGCCCGCGTCGACGTCGTAGGCACCGAGCAGCAGCACGTAGTCGCCCTCCGGTAGCAGCCCCGGGCCTGGCGGCTCGTGCGAGAACAGCCGCAGCCCGTGCGGGAAACTCCCCACGAGCGGCTCCACCGAGCTGGTCTCCACGCAGGCGCCGTCACCCTGAGCGAAGTCCGACGGCAGCGCCCTGCCCGTGACGTGCACCTGGGCCGCGGCCTCGATGAACCCGGGCAGTGAGGAGGTGAGGTCGTCCGCGCTCGTCGGCGTCACGCAGGGCACGTCCGGCGGCCCTGCCGTCGCCACGCCGCCCGAGCGGCTGGTCGACACCCCGGGCGACGACTGACTCGCCTGCGTCACCCCCACGTCGCCTGAAGCACAGCCCGCTAGACCCATCAGGACGACGACGGCGAGAGCGCCCCGCGCAGCACGCACGCCGGCCGTCGCCGTCGTCGTCCTCATCGAGCCTCTGTCGCCGGGGCCGTCATCGAGATCCACTCTCCTGGTACGCGCGGCGACCCCGTCGAGGTTGCCCACAATCTCCCGACTGGGGACTCGCAGACCGACGGCCGGCGGCTCTGAGCAGGTCAGCGCGTCCCCAGTCGGCGGGAGCTCAGACGGCCGGGGCTCATCCCCTCGCCGGCGGGGTCCACGACATGTGGTGGCACTCCATGTCGAAGCCGTTCCGCAGGTAGCTGCGGTGCGCGTCGTGGCGGGCGTAGCCGGTGTCCAGGTGCAGCTCGGCGCACCCGCGCTCCACCGTCTGTGCCTGGGCGTACCGCAGCAGCAGGGCGCCCAGCCCGTGGCCACGGTGCTCGGGCAGCGCGATGAGGTCGTCGATGTACAGGATCCGGCCCCACGCCATCGTGGTCAGCTCGCGGAACCCCATCGCTGCGGCCACCTCGCCGTCTCGCTCTACGAAGACGATCTCGAAGCCCGTCGCCGCCTGCTCGCGCCACCGACCGACGAACTCCTCCTCGTCGAGGTGAGGCCGCAGCACGCGGTAGGCGGGGAAGCATCGGCGCACGGCCGCCTCGTCGCTCGCGGGTACGACGTCGTGAAGATCACCGGTCACGGCAGCGAGAGTACGAGGATCTGCACCTATGACGCCGCAGGCGCCGTCATCGCCACGACCACCGCGGAGGTCGCCGGCTTTGGCCGCTGAGCTCGCGACGGGACGACGCGCTCGGCGCGACTCTGGACGATCGAGCAACCCTGACCTTACTGTTGTCGATAACATTGACATCGATAACGAGGTGGCTGCAGATGGTGCTCGACGACCGTGCCGACGACGTTCCCGCTCCCCTGCGCCCGAACCGGCGCCGTGCCAGCGCGCTGCATGTCGGGGCTACCTTCATGCGGCTGCTCGTGGCCCTCGGGGCGCTGCTCGTGGCCGCTTCGATCTGGACCGCGCTGACCGGCCGCGCGATCCTCTCCGACGGCGGACTCGCCTCCTACCTGACACTCGATCTCCTGCCGCAGCTGCAGCAGGCAGACCCGCGCGGTGACGCGACCATCCGCATCATCGACCTGCAGTTATGGGTGCGGCTGCTCGCCTACACCCCGAACGTCATCACCGGGCTGGTCATGGTGTTCTCAGCCCTCACCACGACCAAGATCCTCATCGCCATCGCGGCCGCGCGCCCCTTCGAGCCGAGCACCGCGCGCCGAGTGCACCGGCTGGGCTTGCTGATGGCCGGAGGTGGCGCGCTGGCCGGACTCACCGACACGGTGGCGTCCTTCACCTTCTCGATCACCCAAGCCGGTGACTACGACAGCGGCTGGCACACCGCTTATGAGGGACTCAGCTTCACCGCAGGCGACTGGCCGTGGACGCTGATCATCACCGGCACCGTCGTCACCGCAGCCGCGGCCGCGTTCCGGGAGGGCGCCCGGCTGCAGCACGAGGCCGACGGTGTCGTCTGACGTGCCGGACACGAGTGGAGATCAGGACGACGACGGCGGGCCCGGCGTCGTCGTCCGGCTCGACGAGCTGCTCGCCGAGCGGGGCATGACGATGACCGAGCTCTCGCGACGCACCGGCATCACCATGGCCAACCTGTCGGTGCTCAAGAACAACAAGGCGCGGGCCATCCGCATGACGACCATCGCAGCGCTCTGCCGCGCCCTCGACGTCGACCCCGGGCAGTTGCTCACCCTCGACCGTCAGCGCTGAGGCAGACGCCTGCACGGAGGTTCGCGACACGCCTTCCGCCGACCAGCGCCCGGCCATACGGTGCGAGTGATCTTCCCGGCTCGTTCCGTCCATCTCGACCAGCTCTGAGGAGTCCCCGATGACCAGGCACGTGCTCGGCGGTCTGCAGGCAGCGGCAGCGGTACTCCTCGCGTGCGGCGTCCTCGTCGGCGTCACGCCCGTCCCCCTGGCGAGCTTCGGCTGCGGGCCCGCCTTCTCCTCGGGCACCTTCGAGAGCGGAACCAGCATGGACGTCGTGTTCGCCTGCGCCGAGGAGCGTTCACAGCGGCAGCTGGGCGCAGCCGCCTTCCTCACACTGGGCGGCGCACTGCTCGCTGGCGCCAGCCTCGCACGCACGCGCACCCGCACAGAACCGCGGAGCGCCACCGAGGCTGACACCTCCTCGTGAGTGCGGCGCCCGCCGCTGACGCGGTCTCTCGGCGGCGCCCACTTCCCCTACCGAGCAGTGGCGGAACGGAACCTCCCCGCTCGTCTATCAACCCCGACTTCATCAACCCCGAGGACGACGACGGCGCCCAGCTCCAGCTGCTCTCATGACTCCTCGTGATCGGTAAGCGCCCGAGGGGGCGCACAGGAACTGTCGTCAGCGTTGCCGCGGTGACGCTGGTGGCGTCGGTGGGTGTGGGCGAGGCGTGGTGGTGGTTGGCGCCGGATTCCGCAGTAGCAGTACCCACGCAGCTCACCGCCGCCGAACGCGCCGACGCCTCGGAGCGGATCCTGCTCATCGCCCGCGACGTCCAGGGGGCGTTCCTGGTCACGTCACAGAGCCAGGGCCAGTCGGCACAGCAGACGCAGGCGCAAACGCCGACCGTCGTCGTCCCCGGCTCCTCACCCGAGGAGGCCGCCACCGCCCTGGCCGCCCGAGCGGGGCTCACCGGGCACGCCGTGACCGCGGTGGCGGCGTGGGCCCGCGAGACCGAGGAACTGCGAGCTGAGATGACCCCCAAGCCAGGCCTGGGGGTGGTGAGCAGCACCGTCCAGATCGACTCGCTGTCAGCAACAAGAAGCCTCCACGGCGTGGTGCAGGTGTGCGCGAACGTCCACTCCGAGTACCAACGGGCGGACGGCCCGGTCAGTGGCGACGTCATTCCGTGGGTCGTCACCGAGGACCCCGCGACGGGCAAGATCACCGACCTCGAGGTGCAGGACTGGGACGGCGGCGACTACACCTGCTGAGCCATGCGCCCTCGACGTCACCGGGGTGTCAGCCGAGGTGGCGGGCGATGAACTCCACCGCGGCCACCTCGTCCACCGGGCCGCCGCCCTCGTGGCCGTTGTACGGCCACACCTCGATCTCCTTGTGCACCTCCACTCCACGGTCAGCGGCGTACTCGCCCCACGCTGCGTGCGCCGCGAACGGCCCGGACGGCGGGACGACGGCGTCCATGAGCCCCACGGTGAACCGCGCCGGGGCACGTCCGCGGCGCGCGAAGCCCACCCCGTCGATGACGTCCAGCGTCCGGTGCACGGCGTCGACGGCGTCGCGATGCACCGCGAGGTAGCGGACCAGCTCGTGGAACGGGTCCTCGTCGGTGATGGTCATCGACCGGCGGATGTCGCACAGGAACGGCACGTGCGCCACCACCGCGCCCACGTCCGGGACGAGCGCCCCCGCCGCGATGGCCATCGCCCCGCCCTGGCTGCCGCCGTAGACCGCGACGCGCGCGGCGTCCACCACGGCGAGCGTCCGCGCGGCGTCGACGGCGCGGGCGGCGTCGGTGAATAGTCGCCGGTAGTAGGAGGTCTCGGGCGAGGTGATGCCGCGTGTCATGACGCCGGGGAACTGCGGGGAGTGGCTGTCCGGGTCGGCGGTGCCGACGTCGGGTGTCGCGCCACGGCTCCACGCCGATCCCTGCCCGCGGGTGTCCATGTGCAGGTGCGCGAAGCCGCAGCTGGCGAACAGCAGGTTCTCGGTGGGCTCGCCGCGGCCACCGCCGTACCCGACGAACTGCACCACCGTCGGCAGGCCGCGACCTGACCGCTCGGCGTCCGCCACAGCCCCCGCGGGCACCCGCAGCCACGCCTTGATCGGCTGCCCGTCGAAGCCCGGGAACGTCACGTCGTACACGTCGACGCCGGTCAGCGGTGTGGGTTCGGGGACGACGACGGCGTCGGTCGAGCCGCCCGCTGCTCGCGCCTGCGCGAGCGTGGTGTCCCAGAACGCGGCGAGCCCCTCCGGGTCGCGGTGGTCACTGCGGTGGGCGCGGAGCTGCGACAGAGGCATGTCGGTGAACACCCCCCGATCCTGCTCGGCAACCCCGGGATCAGCACAGGGAACTCAGCACAGGGAACAGAGACAGCGGCCCCCGGCGTTGGCGTCCGCGTGAAGGTGGAGATCTGGTCCGACGTCGTCTGCCCCTGGTGCTACGTGGGTGAGCGTCGCTTCGAGGCCGCCATGGAAGGGTTTGCGCACCGCGACGCGGTGGAGGTGGTGTGGCGCAGCTTCGAGCTCGACCCGACGTCTACCTCCGACCCCGACGGCACCCAGGTCGGCCCCGACGACCAGGCCCGTCGCCTCGCCACGAAGTTCGGCGCCCCGCTGGAGCAGGGCCGCGAGATGCTCCGGTCGATGACGGCGACCGCCGCCGAGGTCGGCATCGAGATGCGCTTCGACCGCACGGTGAAGGCCAACACCGTCGACGCGCACCAGGTGGCGCACCTGGCGCTGGCCACCGGCGGCCCCGCGCTGCAGGCCGCCGTCGTCGAGAGGCTCATGAAGGCGCACTTCACCGACGGCGAGGCTGTCGGTGACCGCTCGGTGCTCGTGCGGTTGGCTGCCGAGGCGGGCCTGGACGCCGACGCCGTGGGCGAGGCGCTGAAGGAGGATCGCTACCTCGGCGAGGTCCGCGCCGACGAGGCCGAGGCCCGCGCGCTGGGCATCACGGGCGTGCCGTTCTTCGTCATCGACAGGAAGTACGGCGTGTCTGGCGCGCAGTCGCCCGAGGTGCTGCGCGGGGCGCTGGAGCAGGCGTGGTCGGAGCGGACGCCGCAGCTCATCACCGCTCCCGCCGCCGCTGGCTCGCCCGCGACGGCGGACGCCTGCGGCCCCGACGGCGGCGCCATCTGACCTCACCCTCCCCGTGATCATGGGCGTCCGCCACCCTTGAGAGGTGGCGGACGCCCATGATCACGGAGTAGAGGGTGGGGTCGTCACCGGACTGTCGGTGGCGCCCCGCAGACTGCCCGCGTGAGGCGGACGGCTGACGGTTGGTGGCACTCCCCACGCGACCTCATGGCCGCGTTCGAGTGCGACCACCGCCTCACGCTCGAGCACGCCGCCCACACGGGCCTCGTCCAGCGCCCGGCGGTGCCTCTCGACGGTGACCTCGAGCTCGTCGCCCAGCACGGTTTGCTCCACGAGCGGGAGGCGCTCGCCGCGCTCAAGGCGCTGGTCGCGCCGCGGGGTGGACGCGTCGTCGAGGTGACGGCTCCCGGGCAGGGCGACGATGCCCAGCTCACCGCCGCGGGGTTGACGCGCGCGGCGCTGGAGGCCCAGGTCGACGTCGTCCACCAGGCCGCGCTCATGGTCCCCAGCGCCGATGGAGACGACGACGAGCGCGGTGGCGGGTTCCTCGGCTACGCCGACTTCCTCGTCAGCGTCGACCTCAGCACGGGCGAGCCGGTGATCGATGAGGCCACCGGCCGGCGCCGGTACGAGCCCGTCGATGCGAAGCTCGCCCGCACGGCCCGCCCCACCGCGCTGCTGCAGACCGCGGCGTACGCCGATGCCCTCGTCGCCCTCGGTCACCCGGCGCCGCAGCGCGTGCACCTGTGGCTGGGCGGGGGTTCCGGGAGCCCCGGTGGCCGGGTGGTCTCCGAGCGCGCCGCCGACCTGCTGCCGCTCGTGGCGGAGTACCGGGAGCGCGTGCTCGCGCAACTGGGCACGAGCAGCCGTGCCACCACGGACGACGCCGCTCTCCACGCGCCAGCCGTGCCCGAGCCGCTGTGGGCCGATGCGCGCCCCGCGTGCGGCACCTGCACCTGGGCGCCGGTGTGCGAGAGCGGCCGCGAGGAAGCCCGTGACCTCAGCCTCGTCGCCGGGATCCGCCGCGACCAGGTGCACCGCCTGCGCGAGCGTGGCGCGAGCACGGTTGAGGCCCTCGCCGTCGCCCGTGACGACCAGCGCCCGCCCGGCATGGGCCGGCCCACGTTCGAGCGGCTGCGCGCCCAGGCCGCGCTGCAGGCCCGCGGTGACGCGCAGCCGCCGGGCTCGCCGCCGCTACACGTCGTCCACGACGACGCCCCCCTGCGGTTGCTGCCCGAGCCCGACGCGGGCGACCTTTACTACGACATCGAGGGCGACCCCTTCACCGATGGCGGCGAGGGCCTGGAGTACCTGCACGGCCTCACCGGCGCCGACGGCACGTTCACGGCCCACTGGGCCCACGACCGGGCCCAGGAGAAGGTCGCCTTCGAGGCCGTCGTCGACGCGATGACCGCAGCCGCGGCCAGGCACCCGGGCATGCACGTCTACCACTACGCCGCCTACGAGCGGACCGCGCTGCTGGCCCTGGCTGTGCGCCACCAAACCCGCGAGGCCCAGGTCGACCAGCTGCTGCGCGACGGTCGCCTCGTCGACCTGTACGCCGTGGTGCGCGCATCGGTGCGGGTGTCGGCGCCGTCGTACTCCATCAAGAAGCTCGAACCGCTCTATATGGGTGCGGATCTGCGCAGCGGAGACGTCACCACCGCGGGAGACTCGATCGTTCAGTACGAGCGGTACACCGCGCTGACCGCACGAGGCCTCACCACGGATGCCGCCGTCGTCCTCGACGCCATCCGCGACTACAACGCCTACGACTGTGAGAGCACCCGTCGCCTCCACGGATGGCTGCTCTCGCTCGTGGGCAGGACGACGACGGCGGCTGCCGAGGCAGCCGCCGCTGCCGCACGCGCGGCAGCGCTGGAGGGAGCCGACCCGCTGGCGCTGGCCAGCACGGTCGGCGTCGACGACGTGGCGTCCGAGGATCCGTCGGCCGGTGGCCCGGACGCTGTTGTCACCGCCCTCGTCGCCCGGTTGCTCGACGGCGTACCCGACCGCGCCGACCAGCGCACCGAACTGCAGCACGCGCGGGCGCTGCTGGCGGCATCGCTCGGGTACTACCCGCGTGAGCACAAGCCGTTCTGGTGGGAGCACTTCGACAGGCTCCGCACGCCCCTGGACGAGCTCGCCCACGACGACGGCGTCGTCGTCCTCGACAGGGTCGAGGCCGGTGACTGGGAGAAGCCGCCGCGGGCCCGCACGCTGAAGCGGACGGTGAGAGCGACGACGACGTCGGGCGCGGGCGACGTCGCCCGGCTGGGCCGCTCGCCGTTCGCGGTCTACGAGGCACCGGCTCCCGAGGGCATGCAGCTGTCCGCCGACAGCGCCCGCGGCACGCACCCCCGCTGCAGCGCGGTCGAGTGGGAGTCCGGAACGGTGACCTTCGTCGAGAGCACTGCTCAGGCCGGCAGCCAGGGCGGCGCTGGAGGCTGGCCGGAGCTGCCCGTCGCGCTGCTGCCGAGCGCGCCGCCGGCCACGAAGGGCAAAGAGGCGGTGGTGCTCGACCTGGCCCGTGCCGCCCTGGCGGACCTGGAGGCCGGGCGCGAGCCCGACGAGGCGTGGTGGCGGCTGCTGCTGCGCCGCGCTCCGGGCCTGCACCACGCACCTGCCGTCGAGGGGGCTGAAGGCACCGACACCGTGGGCGCGGTGACGTCGTCGCTGCTGGACGCGGGGCGTGACGTCGTCGCCGTCCAGGGGCCCCCGGGCACGGGCAAGACGTTCGTCGGTTCGCGCGTCATCGCCGCGCTGGCGCGGCGGGGGTGGCGGATCGGCGTCGTCGCGCAGAGCCACCAGGTGGTGGAGAACCTCCTCGAGCGGGTGGTCGCCGTGCGCGACGACGCCGCGCGGGGGCCGCATTTCGCCGTCGCCAAGCCGAAGCAGGACGGCGACGAGCGCGAGGCCACCCCGTGGGAGCGCCCACCCAAGGTCGACGCGTGGCTCGCGGCGCAGGAGGGCGGCTGCGTGCTGGGGGGCACGTCGTGGACGTTCGCGCAGGAGAGGATCCGCAGCCAGCACCTCGACCTGCTGGTCGTCGACGAGGCTGGGCAGTTCGCTCTCGTCGACGCGCTCGTCGCGGGTTCGGCGGCGGAGCGGATGCTGCTGCTGGGAGACCCGCAGCAGCTGCCACAGGTGTGCCAGGGCACCCACCCCGAGCCTGTCGACGTCTCCGCGCTGCGACACCTGCTCGGCGAGGCCTCGCTCGTGCCACCCGAGGCGGGGTACCTCCTCGACACGACGTGGCGCATGCACGAGCGCGTGTGCGAGCCGGTCTCGCAGCTGCAGTACGAGGGAGTGCTCGCGGCGCACCCGCGCACCGCCGAGCGCCACCTCGAAGGCGTGCAGCCGGGGGTGCACCTGCAGCCCGTCGACCACCGCGACAACACGACGTCGTCCCCTGAGGAGGCGGCGCGCGTCGTGGAGCTCGTCAGCGACGTCCTCGGCCGCACCTGGACGGACGAGGACGGCGCAGCCCGCCCGGTCGACGAAGACGACGTCCTCGTCGTCGCCCCCTTCAACCGACAGGTGTCGCTGCTGCGGGCGGCCCTCGCCGACGCCGGACTCGACGGCGTGCAGGTGGGCACCGTCGACAAGTTCCAGGGCCGCGAGGCGCCCGTCGTCGTGGTGTCGATGGCGACGTCGTCAGGAGACGACCTGCCACGCGGCGTGGAGTTCCTCCTGTCGCGCAACCGCCTCAACGTGGCGCTGTCACGGGCGATGTGGGCGGCGCACCTCGTGCACTCCCCCGCACTGCGCTCGATCACCCCGACCACAGCCGAGGGGCTCGTGGCGCTCGGCGCTTTCGTCGGGGTGCTCCGCAGCGCCCAGACCGGGGCTAGTGCTCGGGGCTAGCGCTCGGGGCGGGGCTGCTGCGCGCGGGTGAAGCCCCCGCGATCACGCAGAAGATCCGCACCGCCGGACCTCAAGTGCGGATCTTTCTCGTCATCGTTCGGCGCTGCGCGCTGGGCCGGACGGGTGACGTCCCGCATCCGTGCGGGGCACTGCCTCAGGGATCGCCTTCAGCTGCCGAGGGCCCTCCGCCGACCACCTGGACATGCCGCTCCTCACCCTGCGCCCCGCGCCGCTGCGCTCGACGCCCCTCACGACGTCGACGACGTCCGTGCTGCGGCACCTCGACTCCCGGCTGGTCACCGCGCTGCTGCGCACGGCGGCCCCGGCTCTGGAGAGCGCACGCACCGTGGTGCTGCTCGCTGAGGGCCGCGACGGGCGCCGCGTCAGCGGTGACGCCCGCGAGGTGCTCGCCTCCAGCGACGCGACCCTGCTGATCGTCACGGGTGACCGCACCCGGCCGCCGTGGGTGGACGCCCTCGAGCCGGATGCGCCGGCGACGACCACGGGCCCGCGGGTGGCGTGGTGTTCCTCGGCGGACCTGGCTGACGCCCTGGACCTGGCCCTCGCCGACGGGCTGCCGCAGGCGCGTGTCTCGGAGCACTCGCGCCAGCTGCTCACGGAGCTGGTGGCCTACTGGGAGGTCAACGGACTGCGCGAGCTCCACGACACCGTGGTGGTGGCGGGTCGCGCCGCGTGGCCGGAGTACCTGCGCACGGGCGCCATCATCAGCACGCCTGGCCCGCAGCTGCGCGGGGGTACCTCTTACGTCGGGTTCTCCGTGGACGGCGCGGTGGCCCCCGTGGTCCCGGCCGTCACGGGGGTGCACCGGGGCGTGCGCTTCACTCCCGCCGCCGCCGAGCGGCACCGGGAGAAGGGGCTCACGCACCTCGCCGACGTCATCGAGACCTCCCTGGCTGCGCGCACGCGCAGCGAGGGCGCCGTGTACGACGTCGTCCTGCTCAGCGCTCCCGACGCCGAGACCACCGTGCAGCTCGGTGCGGAGGTGCCGGACGCCGAGGGCGCGGGTCGTCGGGCGGGGTGGGCGCCGGCTCGCCGCTACGCGCACCTCGACGAGCTGCGCGGCAGCACCGCCGCCTGAGGGGCGGTCGCGCAGGCGAGGCGCAGCACCGCCTGCGCGGCGTCGGGCCAGTCGCTGGGCAGGCGCCCCCGGGCGTGCTGGGCGCGCAGCGCGTCGGCGAGCTGGCCGGGCGACGTCGGCCACGGCACACCGGCGCGCTCGGCCAGCACTGCGGCGTTGGCGCGCCCGTGGCCGGGGATGCTGCGGTAGGTGACCGCGGGCAGACCGGCGACCAGCGCCTCGGTGACAGCGAGGCCACCGGCGTTGTGGACGAGCACGTCGGCGAGCTGCATGAGCTCGTGGACGTCGGAGCGCCACCCCAGCGCGACGGCCCCGGGCACGGCGGCGACGTCACGCTGCAGCGCCACGTTGCGTCCGCACAGCACGAGCGGGGTGAAGCCTGCCGCGACGACGTCGCGGGTCGAGGGGACGACGTCGCCCATCCCCAGCGACCCGGTGGCCAGCAGCGCGATCGGCCTGCCACCCAGCAGTTCTCCGCACAGACCGTGGTGCAGGCCCAGCTGCTCGCGCAACGCCACGAGCGCCGGCAGCTGCGGCCGTCGGGAGAACCGCTCCGGGACGAGCGGCCCCGCCACCGCGAAGGGCGCACCGGCGCGGGTCATCTCGGGGTAGTCGGCGCGGCCCTGCTGGGCGGTGGCGTCGGTGACGGTGAGGTGGGCGAGCGCCCGGGGGTGCAGCCACGACAGGTGCACCGCAGGGTCGGTGAGGTAGGTCGCGAAGGGCACGTGCAGTCGCCCGGCCTCGGTCAGCTGACCGAGCAGCTGGCTCGCCAGCGGGTAGGTGGACACCACGATGTCGGGCCTCGTCAGCTCCACCCACCGCTGCACCGCGTCGGCGCCGAGGGAGCAGATCTCCTGCTCGACGCGCCACACGAACCCACGGCGCTCCATGCCACAGAAGATCCACTCGAAGAGCCGCGGGGCACGCGCGACGGTCAACGCGTACCCGTCGCGCAGGAACAGCTGCGCCGGGCGGGGCAGCGCATCGAGCAGGTCGCGCACCTCGGCAACGGCCCCCGCAAGGCGCAGCCGGTGCGCCAGCTCGGCGGCCGCGCCGTCGTGCCCGGCACCCACACTTCCCGTGAGGACGAGCACACGGGGTGCGTGCGTGGGCACTGCGGTCATCGAGGATCCTCACGTCGAGCGGGCTGGTCCGTCACGACCCTGCCCGCTTCTCGGCGGCGCTCCCCCCGTAGGCACGCACACACCAGGTGAAGATCAGGAGAACTCCTCCCGCCGCCTCGCAGACGCCACGGGGTCGCCAGCTCTGGGCTACCGCGACGGGAGATGCTGGGGCGGTGATCGCGGTGGCACTCGGTTTGACCGCGGCGTGCGCCCTGGCCGGCGCCGCGGTCCTGCAGCACGACGCCGCCTCCGGCGCACCGGCCGCGGAGGGCTTCGGTGCCGGGGTGCGATTGCTCGGGCGGTTGCTGCGCCGTCGTCGCTGGCTGGCCGGTCAGCTGCTCGGTGCGACGGGGCTGCTGCTGTTCGCGGTCGCCCTGCACCTGGGTCGCGTGGTGGTCGTGCAGCCGCTGCTGGCGACCCAGCTGGTGTTCTCGCTGCTGCTCGTCGGGGCTCTGGCACGACGGCGGCACGGTCGCGCCGGACTCGACGCGGCGCTGTGGGGTGCGGCGGCCCTCGTGGTCGGTGGTCTCGTCGTCTTCGGGGTAAGCGCCCACCCCGTCCAGGACCGGGGTGGTCCCGACGTCGCCGCGGTCCGCGAGGCCTGGCTGCTCGGGTCGGCAGGCGCGGCGCTGGTGCTGCAGGTGGCGGCCGGGCTCGTCGGGAACCTCCTCACGCGGGGACGACGCAGCGTGCTGCTGGCGGTCGCGGCCGCGTGCGGCTTCGGGGTCGACGCGCTGCTGCTCAAGGCGGTCGGTGCCCACCTGGAGGCCGGCGAGGTCCTGTCGTGGCCGCTGCTGGCGCTGGCCGTGCTCGCGCCGTCGTCGCTGATCACCGCGCAGCGTGCGTTCCAGGCGGGATCGGTGACGCAGGCGCTCCCGGCGATCGCGGCGCTGGAACCGGTGGTGGCCATCACCGTGGCGGGCCCGGCACTCGGCGAGCACCTCTCCGACGACCCGGCCCTGCGCGCCGGACAGGCTGTCGGTCTGCTGGCGCTCCTGCTCGGGGTGGTGGTCCTCGCGCGGCGCGGGCCGTGGGCGACCACTCCCCCCTCCAATGGCGAGAACCACAGCAACGAGGACGACGACGACGGCGAGCGCGGCCACCACCTCACCGAACTGCACCGGCCTGCGCCGAACGGGTGACAGGTCCCCGCATGCACCACTGACCGGCCCGCCCACCGCTGGAGCGGGAGCGGTAGGCCGCCGATGCCGGCAGAGTGACTGCTCCCGGCCATTCCTGGCCCCCGCTCGAGCAGCCACCATCTGACAGCGCCCACCTCGACGGTGCCTCCGTCGACAGCGCCCCTTCCGACAGCGCTCTGCTCGACAACACCCTGCTCGACAGGACTGGGCCCAGCGACAGCGCACCTCGACCGACGCGTACCACTCGGCCGGCCGGCGCGACCGCGATGGCCGCCACGCTCGCCGCGCAAGCCTCCGCCCCGCACCGACCCGCGCTGCTGGAAGCCCTCCGCCGCACCGTCGGAGCCGACCCCCTGGTGGACGACGCCCACGAGCCCTACCTCGACGCCGTCGGCCAGCGCGAGGTCGGCCGCCGCCTGGGCGTCCTGCGCCACCGCAGCGGCCCGACCGCACCGTGGCACCTCGTGCACGATGTTCCGCTGAGCACCGCCCAGGCGAACTCCCCGGGCGAGCATGTCGACCCTGTTCATGTCGATCACGTCCTCGTCGGGCCCGGCGGCGTCTACGCCGTCACCGTGCTGCACCTGCCGGGCGCGCGCGTCCGCGCGGCGCAGACCGCGTTCGTCGTGGACGGCCAGCCCTCACAGCACCTGCGTGAGGCGAAGCAGCGGGCCCTCGCGGTGCACCGGGTGCTCAGCGAGGGCGCTGGCCGGGACGTGCCCGTGCGGGCCGTCGTCGTCGTCCTCGGGAGTGAGCGGCTGGCGCTCCCGCTGCGCACGGCCGACGTCGCCGTCCTGCGCGCCCCGGTGCTCGTGCGGTGGTTGCGGAAGCAGCCGAAGGTGCTGGACGCATCCACCGCCGCCGAGCTCGCCGGCCACCTCACGGCCACAGCCCATCAGCACTCCGACGCCCACGATTCGCTCGACGGCTTCGAGCGCCTCCAGCGCACGGTCCTGACCGCCGACAGGCTGCGGCGGGCATGGTTCGTGACGCTGGCGGTGGCGGCGTCGTCGGCCGTGACGACCGTCCTCGCGAGCCTCTCCCCCTGAGGCTGCGGTCGCCGCGGCCGGTCAGAGGGTGAGCAGGCGTTCCAGGAGGACAGCGCCGAAGTCGCCGTCGATCTCCAGCGCGACCCTTGCGACACCGGGGCCGACGGGCGGCGAGTCGGGGAAGCCGTGGTACAGCCCGCGCAGGTCGGCGATGGTCTGACCGCGCCCGGGCCCCTCGGTGCTGTCGACGACGACGGGCACCCGCGGCGCGAGGCTGGGGACGACGTCGCCGGTGGCCACGGCGGCGGCCAGCGGGTCGTGCAGGACCGAGCACGGCCGTCCGAACCGCTGCGCGTAGAAGGCGTAGTAGAACTCGAGCACCTCACCCAGCACCCGGGTGACGGGGGTGCCGGCGGCGAGCAGCGCCTGGCGGTGCTCCTCCTCGAACCGCTGGTGCATCGTCACGTCGAGGCCGATGACCATGAGGTCGAAGCCGGCTTCCACCACCCGGGCCGCCGCCAGCGGGTCGTTGTGGATGTTGGCCTCGGCCACGGGCGTGACGTTGCCCGGCGCCATCGCCGCCCCACCCATGATCGTCAACTCGCGGACGAGGCGCGGCAGGTCGGGGTCGATCTCCAGGGCCAACGCGACGTTGGTCAGCGGGCCGATGGCGAGCACGCGCAGCTCGCCGGCGTGCTCGTGCGCGGCGTCGACGAGGGCCTGCGCCGCGTGGACCCCGCTGAGCTCGGTGGCGGCGCGGGGCAGCGGGACACCACCGGTGCCGTCGGCGCCGTGCACGTGCGGCGCACCGCCGGTGAAGGGGTGGTCGAGGAAGTCGTGGGCGCCGAGGTGGACGGGGACGTCGGGCAGCCCGAGCATGGCCAGCAGGTCGAGGGTGTTACGGGCTCCGGTGGCGGCGGCGATGTTGCCGCTCACCGCACCGACGCCCACGAGGTCGACGCCGGGGGCCGCCGCGAGCCACGCGATGGCGAGGGCATCGTCGACGCCGGTGTCGCAGTCGAGGAAGAGGGGGACGCTTCTGGTCTCGGTGTTCTGGGTGGTCTGGACAGACTGAGTGGTCTGGACAGTCTGGGCGTCAGGAACCTCGGGCACCGGCCCATGCTCGCAGTGCCCGGCCGGTGCGGGCGGCCACCCCAGCGACTTAGCCTTGACGGGGTGAGCACCACCCCCGCGACGGCTGACCAGACGGCCCCACAGACTGCCCAGCAGGCCGCTGGCAAGCCAGTGTTCGATCCCGCAGCGGTCCGCGACGACTTTCCCCTGCTGGGCGTCGAGGTCAACGGTGAACCGCTGGTCTACCTCGACTCAGCCGCCACGTCCCAGCGCCCCCGCGCTGTGCTCGACGCCGAGCGGCGCTTCCTCGAGACGGTGAACTCCGCCGTCCACCGCGGTGCCCACACGCTCGCGGCGGAGGCGACCGAGCTCTTCGAGGGCGCCCGCGCCACGGTCGCGGGGTTCGTGGGAGCGGAGCCGGAGCAGCTGGTGTGGACCTCCGGCGCCACCGCCGGGCTGAACCTCGTCGCGTACTCCCTGGGCAACGCCGCTGCGGGTCGCGCCGTGCCAGGTCACGAGGACGCCGTCCGCCAGTGGGTCCCCGGGCCGGGCGACGACATCGTCGTCACCGAGGCCGAGCACCACGCCAATCTCGTCCCGTGGTTGGAGCTGGCCGCGCGCACGGGCGCGGCCGTCCGGGCGATCCCCGTCCACGACGACGGCACCCTTGACCTGGACGCTGCCGGCGCGCTCCTCACGCCGCGCACCCGGGTGCTCGCCTTCTCGCACGTCTCCAACGTGCTCGGTGTGGTCAACCCCGTCGAGCAGCTCGTGGCGCTGGCCCGGGAAGCCACCGGCGGCACGGCCCTCACGGTGCTCGACGCGTGCCAGTCCGCGCCGCATCTGCCGCTGGACCTGCCGGCGCTGGGTGTCGACGTCGCCGTCTTCTCCGGTCACAAGGTGCTCGGGCCGAACGGCATCGGAGCCCTGTACGGGCGGGCCGAGGTACTGGAGGCACTGCCGCCGTTCCTCCTGGGTGGGTCGATGATCACCACGGTGACACTGGAGGGCGCCGAGTACCTGCCGCCTCCGCAGCGCTTCGAGGCCGGCACCCAGCCCGTCTCGCAGGCGGTGGCGCTGGCCGCCGCCGTCGACTACCAGCGCGCCGTGGCCGACAGGTTCGGCACCGACGCGCTCCTCGCGCACGAGCGCGCGCTGGAGCGGCAACTGCGCCACGGCCTGCGCGAGCTGCCCGGCATCCGCCTCCTCGGTGACGCCGCGGGAACCGACGACGGCACCGTCGAGCGGGTCGCACTGCAGGCCTTCGAGGTCGACGGCGTGCACGCGCACGACGTCGGCCAGCTCCTGGACGCCCGCGGCGTGGCCGTACGGGTGGGTCACCACTGCGCGCAGCCCCTGCACCGCCGCTTCGGGACGACGGCGAGCGTGCGCGCCAGCGCCGGGATCTACACGACGGCGCACGACGTCGACGTCTTCCTCGACGCCCTCTCCGGCGTGCGCTCCTACTTCGGGGTGGCCTGAGGTGGCCGGGCTCGACTCGCTCTACCAGGAGCTGATCCTCGACCACGCCAAGCGCCGCCTCGGCGCCACCGACCTTGCCGAGCTGCCCGAGCTGACGGAGAGCACGTGCGGCGCGACGTCCCACCAGCGCAACCCCATCTGCGGCGACGAGATCACCCTGCGCGTCACCCTCGACGGCGAAGTGGTCTCCGACATCGCCTGGGAGGGCCTGGGCTGCTCCATCTCGCAGGCGTCCGCCTCGATGCTCACCGACCTGGCCCGCGGGACGACGACGGCGGAGCTCGCGCAGCTCACCGAGGGCTTTCGCGAAGCGATGCGCTCCAAGGGACAGCTCCCTCTCGACGAGGAGCGGTACGGAGATGCGGCCGCCCTGTCCGGCGTCTCGAAGTTCACCGCCCGCGTGAAGTGCGCGATGCTCGCGTGGGTCGCCCTGGAGGACGCCACCCGTCGCGCCCGCCCCACGACGGGCTGAACACCGGCCGTGCAGGCCGGACCCGATAACCCAGCGCGCGGCGGGCGAGTCCGGCGCTAAGTTTTCCGGCCATGACCCTCGACGCCACGGACCTGGCCCTCGTCCGCGCGCTGAGCGAGCGGGGCCGGGCCACCTTCGCTCAGCTGGCCGGTGAGACCGGCCTGTCCACCTCTGCCACGCAAGCGCGGGTGCGCCGCCTGGAAGCCGAGGGAGTGATCACGGGGTACCGAGCCGTGGTCGATCCGGAGGCGGTGGGGCAGCCGCTGGCGGCCTTCATCGAGATCACCCCTCTCGACCCCGCGCAGCCCGACGACGCCCCCCGCCGTTTGGAGCACCTGACGGAGATCAGTGCCTGCTACTCGGTGGCGGGGGATGCGAGCTACCTCCTCATGGCACGCGTGGCGTCGCCGCGGGCCCTGGAAGACCTGCTGCAGCGGATCCGCTCCGCCGCGTCCGTGCGGACCCGGAGCACCGTCGTGCTGCAGACGTTCTTCGAACGCACGAGCAGTCCGTCGCCATAGTTTCACCGGCATTTCAAGCAAATGGCAGGCGTATCGCCCGCCTGAGTCTTCTCAAGCGGGCGCTTGACCCGTAAGGTTCGGCTATGGCCGTGATGACCCACACCCGCCCCACCGCGACCACCCCAGCGACCAGCTCCTCCACGAGCTGCTCCAGCACGTCCTCCGTCGAGCCCGCCGCGGTGCTCGACTCGCTGTCGCGCCACCTGCTCGTGGACGGGTACGACCTCGTCGTCGACCTCGCCGGTTCCCACGGCTCCTGGTTGCGCGACGCGACCACCGGCAGGGAGCACCTCGACCTCTTCACGTACTTCGCATCGAACCCGATCGGCACCAACCACCCCGGGCTCACGGAGAACACGGCCTTCCTCGCCAAGCTCGCCGCCACGGCCCTCCACAAGCCGAGCAACTCCGACATCTACACGACGCAGCTCGCGGAGTTCGTCGACACCTTCGCCCGTGTGCTCGGCCACCCGCAGCTGCCGCACCTGTTCTTCATCGACGGTGGCGCCCTGGCGGTGGAGAACGCCCTCAAGGTCGCGTTCGACTGGAAGAGCCGCCTCAACGAGAGCAAGGGGCTGGACCCGGCGCTCGGCACGCAGGTCATGCACCTGGAGGGCGCCTTCCACGGCCGCTCCGGCTACACGATGTCACTGACCAACACCGATCCCACCAAGACCGCGCGCTTCCCGCAGTTCACCTGGCCGCGCATCCCCGCCCCGCACACGGGCCTCGGCGACGAGGCGTGCGTCGAGCGAGCCGAGGACGACGCTCTGGCCGCCGCCCGCGCAGCCTTCGAGGCCAACCCCCACGACATCGCCTGCTTCATCATGGAGCCGATCCAGGGCGAGGGCGGCGACCGCCACTTCCGTCCGCGCTTCCTCCAGCTCATGCAGCAGCTGTGCCACGCGCACGACGCGCTGTTCATCCTCGACGAGGTGCAGACCGGCGTGGGGATGACCGGAACGACGTGGGCGTTCGAGCAGCTGGTCGTGGTCCCCGACGTCGTCTCCTTCGGCAAGAAGGCGCAGGTCTGCGGCGTCATGGCCGGCGGCCGCGTCGACGAGGTACCCGACAACGTCTTCGCGGTGAGTTCGCGGATCAACTCCACGTGGGGCGGCAACCTCACCGACATGGTTCGGTCCCAGCGGATCCTCGAGGTCATCGAGGCCGAGGGTCTCGTCGAGCGCGCGGGTGCGCTCGGCGCCCACCTGCTCGCGCGACTGCAGAATCTCGCCGCCAGTCACGCGGTGGTGACGCACCCGCGCGGGCGCGGTCTCATGTGCGCCGTCGACTTGCCCGACACCGCCACCCGCAACGCGGTGGTCGCCGCGCTCAAGGAGGAGGGCGTGCTCGTCCTCGGCTGCGGCACCCGCAGCGTGCGGTTCCGCCCGTCGCTGGCGGTGACCGCTGACGAGCTGGACGCCGGGGTCGACGCCCTCGACCGGGTGCTCACCCGCCTCGCCTGAGGAGCCCGGCTCCGCGACACCGTTCGCGGTGGGCGCGACAAGATTCTTGGTGGGCGCGATCACCCACGACACCCCGGATCACCTGCGACAACGCGAGCAGGGGCGAGGAGGTTCTCCCCCAAACGGCTGACACTGACGACGCACTGTCAGCGGTCGGGGTCATGATGGTTCGCGTGAGATGGCGTGGGGGGCCGCTGCTGCCTCGCCTGGAGTGGCGCACCGGTGTGCTCGCGCTCCTGGCGGGGCTGGCTGCCGTGTCCTCCGCGATCGTGCTCGCCGTCGACGTCTCCACCGACGGGATGCTGGCGATCTCCCGCGCGATCGTCGTGGTCGTGTGTCTCGGCGCCACCGCGTCCACCGTTCATCTCCTGGCACGCCGCCGCGTCGCGGAGAGCGAGGCGGGCCTCCTCTTGCACCTGGCGGCCCTGGCAACGGCCGTGTGCGGGGTGGTCCAGCCCGACCTGGGCTGGCAGTGGGTGAGCGCCTCGGTGCTCTCGGCCATCCCCGTGGTGGGTGTCATGCACCTGCGCCGGTGGGGCCTGGTGTCGCTGACGGCGGTGGCCGTGCTCGGCGCGCCGGTGGTGTTCGCGGCGTGGGAGCCGCTGTCGCTGCTCACGCTCATCGCGTCGGTGGCGATGGCGACCGTCCCCGCGGTGGTCGTGGGGGTCGTGTGGGCGCTCGCGCAGCAGCTCGACAGCGCCCGCCGGGCGGCGGCGCGCGCGGCCGGGGTCGACGAGCTCACGGGCCTGCTCAACCGCCACGGGCTCGCCGCGCGCGTCGGGCCGCTCGTGAGGTCCGCCTCGCGGGCCGGGGAGCACGTGTCCGTCGTCGTCGCCGATGTCGATCACTTCAAGCAGGTCAACGACACCCACGGCCACCTCGTCGGTGACCAGGTGCTCGTCGCGGTGACGAATGCCCTGCGGGGTGTCGTCCGTGCGGACGACCTGCTCGTGCGCTGGGGTGGCGAGGAGATCGCGCTCGTCGCGCGCGGTGAGGCGGGCCGCGTCGCCAGGACGGCCGAGCGGTTGCGCGCTGCCGTCGAGGACGTCGACGTCCCGGGCCTGCCTCGGGTCACCGTGAGCCTGGGGACGGCGAGCGCGCTGGCGCCGTCCCGCGCCACCGACGACACCGCATCCGAGCTCGCAGCGAAGCTCATCGACCGCGCCGACATCGCTCTCTACGAGGCCAAGCGGGCGGGCCGCAACCGCGTCTGCCACAGCGGCGCCATCGCGCCCCCGCGTGCACCCGCCGAGCGAGACGATGTGCTCGGCCATGCCGTCGAGCTTCCCGTCGAAGCCGCCACTGACAGGCACGGGGACGCGGCCAGGGACGGGGCCGACGTCGTCGTCCTCCCCGCCGACCCGGTGGTGGCCCTGCCCTCGCCCGGGGCCGGTGCGACTTCCTGAGCTCAGGTGTGGTTGGCGTGCAGCACCTGGTCGGCGGGGCCGAGGCGGTCGGACGCCGTCATCGCCTGGTGCCAGTAGGGGTACTGCAGCGGCTGGCGGCTGACACGCTCCAGAGCGGCGACCTCGTCCGCGGAGAGCTCCAGTGATGCGGCGGCGAGGTTGTCGGCAAGCTGCTCGTCCGTGCGGGCACCGACGATCACGGAGGTGACGGTCGGGCGGGTGAGCAGCCACGCGAGGGCCACCTGCGCGCCGGACACACCCCGGCCATCGGCGATCTCGCGAAGCACGTCGATCGTGGCGAACAGCCGGTCGGGGGTGTTGATCGGCGGCTCGTGCCAGTCGCCGAGGTGACGGGAGCCCTTCGGGCCCTGCACGGTGCCGTCCGCGCCGCGGGTGTACTTGCCCGACAGCAGACCGCCGGCCAGCGGGCTCCACACGAGCACCCCGAGCCCCTGGTCGGCGGCGGCGGGCAGCAGCTCGTTCTCGGCCTCGCGGCTCTCCAGCGTGTAGTAGATCTGCTGGGCCACGGGCTTGACGTACCTGTCACGTTCGGCCGCGCTGAGCATCTTCATGAGGTGCCACGCGGAGAAGTTGGACACCCCGACGTAGCGCACCTTGCCGGAGTCGACGAGGCGCGTGAGGGCGGCGAGGGTCTCCTCGACGGGCGTCTGGCCGTCCCACTCGTGGAGCTGGTAGAGGTCGATGTGGTCGGTGCGCAGACGCCGCAGGCTGGCCTCGCAGCCGCTGATGACGTGATGACGCGAGAGGCCGCGGTCGTTCGGTCCGTCCCCCATGGGGAAGCGAACCTTGGTGGCGATGAGCCAGTCGTCGCGCTGTCCGGCCAGCGCCTCTCCGACGATCTCCTCGGACAGGCCTGTCGAGTACGCGTCGGCGGTGTCGACCAGCGTGACGCCGGCATCCTTCGCCATCGCCAGCTGGCGCTGGGCGCCGTCCAGCTGGGTGTCGCCGAAGGCGGCGAGACCGCCACCGAACGACGCCGTCCCCATCGTCATCGTCGAGACCGTCAGCCCTGACCGTCCGAGCGCTCGCTGCTCCATGCGCCCCAGCCTCGCAGGTGGCCGAGGTCACCCTGGACGGCAGGTGGCGTGCGTCTCATCCTGGACTGAACGGACGCCGGTCGGCGTTGACAGAGAGGACGGACCAGACGAGAGGCACCCGAGGTGAGCACAGCGAGCACGCAGCGCAGCGTCAGCAGTCAGACATCCCTCCACACCGTCGAGACACCGGTGCGGCAGCTGCCCGCACTGGCGCAGCTCCAGTTGCCGAGCAAGCCCGTGTCCGACCGCATGCGGACCACGGTGACCGCTGCGGCAATGCGCGAGACCCTCGTCGAATGGCTCGAGGACGCCGGGCCGGTGTCACCCAAGGCCCTGCGCGACCTGGCGGTGGCGGCGCACGTCCCCTATGACGTCGTGCGTGGGATGACGCGGCGCGACGCTACCGGCGTCATCCCGCCGGGGCTCGCGGCGCGGCTGCTGTGGGCGATGGGTGAACCGCTCCGGCCCGATCTGCGCCAGGCCCTCGCCGATGACTTGGCGGCGGAGGCCGCCTGATCGATCGACGCGCAGTGTCAGGACGTGAAGGCCGGATACGGCCTCGAGAGCCTGACACTGCGCTTCGACCTGACACTGCAAGGTGGCGGACTGGGGGCACCTCCCGCTAATGGGGACCATGATCACGATGGGATGGGGTGGGCGAGAGCGTCAGCAGAGGACACCGGGGCTCTCGCGAGGCCCGTCGTCATCCCGCGGGGTCGCGCTCACCACCTCTCGCGGGATGGCAGTCAGCGTCTTGGCGGGCTTCGCCGGAGGCGCTGGCCGCCCCTTCTGATCTCGGGCCTGTTCGCGTTCGCGGCGCCGCTCGCGCAGCTGCATCGAGAGCAGTGCCTGGTACTCCTCGTGGACGCCGACCCCTGAGTGCCTCGAACCACCCAGGGAGCCGATCGGTGAGATCGCCATAACCTGATGGTGACCGAGCGCCACAGTTCATGACAGATCGTGATGGGCAGAGCACCCGATCAGCGCATCAAGACCGCCCTGCCCCCGCACGACAGGTCTGCGCCGATGACCGACTGAGCGGGGGGAGCTGCTGCGAGAGCGGCAAACGCACCGCCGGAGGCCAGCAGCTCCTCGCGGGGGCCCTGCTCGACCACGCGGCCGCCGTCGAGCACCGCGACCCGGTCGGCTCCGGTCACCGTGGAGAGCCGGTGGGCGATCATGATCGTCGTCCGGCCGCGGCGGGCCTCGTCGAGCGCGGCCTGCACCGCGCGCTCGGTGGTGTTGTCGAGCGCCGAGGTGGCCTCGTCGAGCACGAGCACCTTCGGGTCTCGCAGCAGCGTGCGGGCGATGGCTAACCGCTGCTGCTCACCACCGGAGAAGCGGTGGCCGCGGGCGCCGACGAGGGTGTCGTAGCCGTCGGGGAGTGCGGCGATGACGTCGTGCACCTGGGCCCGGCGGGCCGCCTCCTCGATCTCCGCGTCGGTGGCGGACGGCTTCGCGTGGCGCAGGTTCTCGCGCACGGTGGCGTGCAGCAGGTACGTCTCCTGCGACACCACTCCGACGAGCTGCGCGAGCGTCGCGAGCGACATCTCGCGCAGGTCCACGCCGTCGATGAGCACCCGCCCGGAGCTCGGGTCGTGCAGGCGCGCCACGAGCGAGGCCAAGGTCGACTTGCCGGAGCCGGTGCGGCCCACGAGGGCCAGCGTGGAGCCGGCGGGCACGTGCACGTCGACGTCGTCCAGAGCCCTCCGCTGCGACCCCGGGTAGCTGAACGACACCTGCTCGAAGCGCACGTCACCGCGGGCGGCCGCGACGTCGACGGAAACCGGGTGAGCGGGCTCGGCGATGTCGACCGGCAGGTCGAGGTACTCGAAGACGCGGCTGAACAGCGCCATCGACGCCGTGAGCTGCACGCCGACGTCGAGCAGACCCATGAGCGGCCGAAAGATCGCCGCCTGGAGCGCGGTGAACGCCACGAGCGTGCCGACCGTCATGCCGTCGGAGGTCGCGGGCAAGCCCGCAGCCAGGTAGATGAGGGCGGGGATGGTCGCGAAGACGACGTTCATGGTGGCCATCCGCCAGCGCCCGGCGAGCGAGGCACGAACCTCGAGGTCGACCAGCTCGGCCGACGTCGCCGCGAACCGCTGGGCCTGCGCGTCGGCCGTGCCGAGGGTCTTGGTGAGCAGCGCGCCGGAGACGGACAGCGACTCCTCCACCTGGTGCTGCAGGTCAGCGAGGCGCCGCTGCTGGGCGCTCGTGATGGAGCGGCGCAGCAGCGCGACGCGGCGAGTGAGCCACACCGACGGCGGCAAGACGATGAGCGTCAGCAGGGACAGTCGCCACGACAGCGCTGCCATGGCGACGGCCGTGCCGACCACGGTGGTCACGTTGGACGCCAGCGACGTCGCCGTTGACGTCACCACCGACTGCATGCCGCCGATGTCGTTGGTGAGACGCGAGGTGATCTCGCCGCCGCGGGTGCGGGTGAAGAAGTCCATCGACTGCCGCTGCAGGTGCGTGAAGACGGACGTGCGCAGGCGGTGCATGACCTTCTGGCCGACGCCGGTGGACACCCACGCCTGCACGACACCCAGCAGCGAGGTGATGGCCGCGACGGCCACCATGCCCGCCACCGCGAGGACGAGCAGACGGATATCGGCGTGGGGCAGGGCGTCATCGATGACCGTGCGCACCAGAAACGGCGAGGCCAACGACACCACCGACGACGCCACGATGAGGACGACGACGAGCGCCACCTGCCAGCGGTACGGCGCGAAGAGCGCGGCGATGCGGCGCAGGGAGACGGGTGAGCGGCGGAGCTGCTCGCGGTCGGCACGCGCGGCGGCACTGTTGGCTGAGCGGCTGGCTGATCGGCCACCCGCGCCAGGACCGCCGGGGTTTCCCGGCGTGGTGGTGGGGACGAGGGGACTGGAGAGAGGGGACGACGTGATGACCACGCCCTTTCTGTCGCGGATCGGAATGGTGCTGAGGTTACCTCACAAAGAGGTAAGCACAAGGTCGCGCGCTAGCATTCCCGGGTGAGTCCCAGCCACCAGAGCAGCCCTCCGGGCAGACGCGACAACAGCGCCGAGCTGGCCGACGCACTGCTCGGCGCCGCCCGCGCGCTGCGCCGCGGCTTCCACACCGCACTGGAGCCGGCGGGGCTCTCCCCGCACCACGCGCGGGCGCTGCGCGTGCTCGCCCACGCAAACCACACTCGCGACAACGCTTCCCAGGACAGCGCCTCCCAGAGCGACGGCGTACGCATCTCCGAGCTGGCGGCCGCGCTGCGCATCGCGCCACGGTCGGCCACGGAAGTGGTCGACGGGCTGGCAGACCGCGGCCTCGCGGAACGCCGCGCTGACCCGGCGGACCGGCGCGCCGTCGTCGTCGTCCTCACCGAGGCCGGTCGGGAAGCGGTGGCGCACGCGGAGCGGGCCCGCACCCGCGCCGCCGCCGAGCTGTTCGGCACCCTCACCGACGACGAGCGCGCGAGCCTCACCGCTCTCCTGCGCCGTCTGCCCCCCGACGCCGCAGTGTCAGATGGTGGAGGCCGGATACGGCCTTGAGGTCCTGACACTGTGCCTCGACCTGACACTGCGGGCGGTCGGGCTGCCGAGGGCATCGGTGACAAGGGTGCTCAGCACGGCCTCCTCCTCGACCACGCGCTGGGCACGGTGCATCGCCGGTCCGAGCTCGGCGTCCCAGGACGCAGTAACGGACCCCACGGGCGCCGCCCTGCCCAGCCCTGCGTCTAGCGCTTCCGCGTAGTCGGCGGCGCCCATGCGCCAGGGCAGAGCGCCCACCTCGCGCACCAGCCAGTCGGTGATGGCGACGCCGTCGGGGTCGAAGTCGCCGTGGTGCCGCAACTCCCAGCCGGCGGCGCGCAGCTCCCGCAGCAACCGCACCGCAGCCGCCGATGGCCACCCCGCGGTGCACACCACGGGCGGCGGGGCGACGCCGGCGGCCAGCGCCTGGTCGGCGATGCTGGAGAGCACCACGGGGTTCTCGACCACCCGCACCACGGCCGGCGGGAGCCACGCGGGCGGGTCGAAGCGCAGCTGCCGCAACGTCAGCACCACCGGCTGCCCGGTCTCGGCCCACGCGGCGAGCGCCCTCCCGGTGGCCCCCTCGGGTTCGGCGGGGAGAGCGAGGGTCAGCACCGTCGACGACACCTCGTCACGGACGACGCCGACCGCCGCCCACGCCTCACGGTCACCCTCGTCCGTCACCTCAGCAGGAACGTCGACGAGCGCCCGCGCGGCACGCAGTGCCAGGCTCGCGAGCGGTCCGCGGTCGAGGGCGTGCGCCGATCCGGTGGCGTCGTGGGCGAGCGACCCGATGGCCACGCCGTCGGCGGGCAGGCGCTGCAGCACCCCGGCGAGCTGCTCCGCGAGCGCACCGGCCACCTCCGGAGTCGGCGCTGCCCGGCGGGCGATGCCGGTGGCCAGCTCGCGCTGCCACCAGGCGCGCAGCGCGTCGCGATGTCCCACCGCCGGGTGCCCCTCGACCACCTCGAGGACGGGTGCCCATGCCGCCTCCCACGCGGCGCGGCGCTCGGCCAGCACCTCGGCGCGGACCTCGTAGGGGCCGGTGAGGGCGACGACGGCGGCCTCCAGCCCTGCCGACCACACGCCGCTGCGCGCCAGCTCAGCCTCCAGCTCGGCGAGCCGCACGGACGCCGTGGTCGACGGTCGCAGCGGCGTCCCGAACAACCGAGCCACGGCGGCGCGCTGCGCGGTGGTCGCCGACCGCAGCGTCACCGTCCCCTCCAGCGGACGGCCCGCCTCCAGTCGGTAGCGCATCCGCTCCAGCAGCCACGCGAGGTCCGGCCCGCCGAGGAGCCGGCGCAGCCGCTCAAGGTCTCCACTCAACGAGTCCCCCACGCATTCAGCAGCTCACGAGTCGAAGAGGCCGTCCTGCTCCAGCTCGGGCTCGCGCCGCGGCTGCGGGGCCGTCGCTGAACCAGCTGGCCGAGCACCGGCCCCACCATCCGCGCGGGTGCGCTCCCGCCCGTCCCACCGCCACGGCGTCACGAGCACCGCGTCGACGCCTTCGAGCCGCGACAGCTGCGCGATGCCCAGCCCCGGCACCTGCGGGTAGCAGCCCCACTCGCGCTCGCTGGTCATGACGACGTCGAGGTCGAACGCGGCGAGCAGACCGAGGTAGTCGGCGCGAGCGGTGTCGTCGACCCCGGCGAACGCCTCGTCGAGCATCACCAGCCGCGGCGCGTGCGGGTTGGGTGCGGACCCGTAGTGCGCGGCGGCCGCGGCGAACAGCGGCACGCTCGCCGCCAGCACCCGCTCACCGCCGGAGGCCGGCCCTGTCGCGGCGCGCCACTGCCCGCCCTGCCAGCGCTGCACGGCGAACCGGTGCCAGGTCCGGTAGTCCAGCGCCCGTCCGAGCTGCTCCAGCCACGAGCCGCCGGGGTCCGCGGCGCGCACCGCCTGCACCTGAGCGGTGAGGAAAGCGGCGACGGCGGCGCGGTCGGCCGCCGACCACGCGTCCGCGTTCTGGCGCAGCAGCCGGCTGCGAGCGGCTTCGAGACCGGCGGGGCCGTCCTCGCGGGGCACCCAGCGCAGTCGCAGCCGCATGCCCGCGCTGGTGGGCCGCTGCTCCAGCTCGACGTTCATGCTCGCCACCTGCGCCTCGGCGGCGGAGACCAGGTCGGCCAGGGTGCTCGCCACCTCGTCGATGAGGTAGTTCTCGATGACCTCCCGCTCGCGGGCATCGAGCAGCTCGGTGCGCTCGGCGACATCGGCGGCGAGCGCCTCCTCCAGCTCGACCAGCGTGGTGGCCCTCCCCCGGAACACCACGTCGACGACGAGCAACCCGGCGTCTCCGGCAAGCTGCCCGGCCATCCGCACCGTCGCCTGGTGGCCGTCGGGCCGCAGGACGTCGTCGATGGTGCGCTGCTCGCTGGTCACGCGGTTCTGCGCACGGGTCAGCGCGTCGTCGTCGGAGACGACGTCGGCCAGGGCCGCCTCGACAGCGCGAGCCAGGCGGACGGCGGGCTCAGCGGCCCACGGGGCGTCGCCGTCGGGAACCACCACCTCGGGGACGGCGACGGCGAGCAGCCCGCTCGTCGCCGTTGCCTGCCATGCGGCCACGGCGGCGTCGCGCTGGTCGCCGTCGCGGGAGAGCTGCTCCGCCAGCGACGTGACACGGCTGTCAGCGGCTCCGGCGTCACGCTCAGCTCCTGAAAGGGCCGCCTGGGCGGCCCGTCGCTGCTCCGCGGCGGTCCGCTTGTCCCTGTCGACCTCTTCCCGCTCGGCGAGCAGCGCCGCGGCGTCGAGCCCGACCGTGCGCTCCATCGTCTCCCGCGTCTCGTGGGCGGCGGCGGCCTCGCGGCGGCGCTGCTCCAGCTCCTCGGTGGCCGCCTGCGCAGCGGACCGTTCGTCGGCGGCGCTCTCCTGTGCCTGCACCGCCTGCTCGCGCGCGGCGCGCAGTGCTTCCAGCGCCGGCCACAGGACGGCGACCGCCCGGTCCCACCGATCGCTCGCCGCGGCGACCCGCGCCCGCTCCTCGGCGTCAGCGGGCAGCGCCAGCTGGGTGGCAGCGTCGGTCAGCGCCTCAGCGGCCACCTGGGCAGCCGACGCCGCCCGTGCCGCAGCGCTCGACGCTTCGACGACGGCGACCCGCAGCTCCTCGCGCTGCCGGACGCGCGCCGCGACGTCGAGCACGGCCTGCAGCACCTGGCGTCCGCTCGGCACCGACCCCGCCTCGCGCTTCGCGGCGGCCAGCCGAAGGCCGACCGCGTCAGCAGCGGCCTGAGCGTCGAGCTCACGCTGGGACGCCTCCGCCAGCTCCGACCGCGCGGCAGCCATGCGGGCCATCCGCGCCCGCTCGCGCGACGAGGCCCCGAGGTGCTCGCTGCGCTCCTTGCGCCACGAGCCGCTGGTCACGGGCGTGCCGTACCCGCCGTCGACGTCCACCCAGACGCGACCCCGAGCCCCCTCGGCCTCACCCACGCCGATGCCCGCGAGCACCGCCGCGACGTGCTCAGCGGTCAGACCCGAGCCGTCGGGCAGCTCGTCGGCGGGGCGCAGCAGCTCCCCCAGGTGCGAGCCGGTGCCGTCGTCATCCCCAGGCCCACCACGGTGAGGGTGGACGACGACGTCGCCCGCCAACCGCACCCCAGCATCCGGCCCGACCCACGCGTCGAGCAGACCCGACGCCTCCAGCGCCGCCTCGAGGCCGGCCGCCGCTCGATCGTCGAGAGCGTCCGTGAGCTCCACGAGCTGCCACAGCGGAGCGCCGAGCACCTGCTCGCGGACGCCCGGCTCCCGCGTGGGCAGGAGCGCGGGCGGGCGGTGCTCGCCGCGTTCCAGCCGGCGCAGCTCCTCGGTGAGCGCGGACACCAGCGCACCGGCCTCCACTGCTTCACGCTCAGCCGCCTCCCGCTGCGACGTCAGCGACGCGACCGCCGCGGCGTGCGCCTCCGCCGCGAGCGCCGCCAGCGGCAGGTCGCCCCCCTCACCGGCTCCCGCGCCCGCAGCCGCCCACGTCTCGACGGCCGCCAAGGCTCCGGCGTGGTCAGGCACGTCGAGCTCGGTGAGCTGCTGCAGCCACGCGGCGCTCTCGCGAACCAGCGCACGTGCAGCGTCCGCCTGGGCGGCCTCCGCCTCGGCGACACGTTCCGCGGCACGCTCCACCGCAGAACGGGCGCGGTCGACCTCGGCCCGAGCCTTGGCGTGCTCGTCGGCGGCCCGCTGCTGCGCCCTGGCGAGGTCTTCGAGGTGCTTCAGATCACGACGACGACGCTCCGCCGCATGCTGCGCTCCGCGCTGCCACGGCCCGAGGTCGGCCGGGGGCGCGGTGACGTCGAGGGGTTCGACGGTGCCCGCGGCGAGCTCGTCGGGCGACGGCAGCGTGGCCTCGCGCGCTGCGTCACGCACCGCCTGCTCGCGCGCGGCCGCGCCTGCGGCTGCGGAGTCGCGACGGCGCACCGCGTCGGCGGCCTGCCTCTCGGCCCGATCGGCACGCTCGGCAGCGCGGGCAGCACGCTCAGCGGCCCGTGTGGCTTCGGTCTGGGCAGCCTCGTCGGCGCGTCGGACGCCCTGGATGACCTCCACCGAGCTGGCGCGGGGGTCCTTGGCGAGCGCGACTTCCCGCGCCTGCAGCACCTCGACCCGCTCCGCGCTGGCGCGGTCTGCCTCCTGCGCGGCGGTCAGCGCGGTGAGGGAGTCCTCCAGCGTGCGGCGGGCCGCGGCGAGCGTGCGTCCGGTCTCGTCGTAGCGCGCCTGCGCCGACCTGGGCGGCGCCGCAGCACGCCGGGCCGCGACGCGCGCGTACCCCCGGTAGTGCCCGAGGAAGCTACGGGCACCCGCGTGCGCCTCCACCGTCCTGTCGAGAGCAGCGCGATCTTCCTCCAGCGACCGGTAGCTCTCGGCGACGTCAGACAGCACCGCCTGGTCGAGCGGCGGCAGCGCCGCGGTGAGCGCGTCGGACAGCTTGCTCTCGCTGGGCTTGCGCGAGAGCTGCGGCTGACGCAGCTGCACGAGCAGGTCGACGAGGGCGGTGTACCGCTGCTCCCCCAGCCCGAAGAACAGCTCGTCGACGGCGTGGCGGTGGTCGCGCGCGGTGGTCGTCACGCGACCGTGACCCGGCAAGGCTTCCAGCGCGGCCTCGAGCCGGTCCTGCGTGAGCACCGTGCGGGAGGCGTCCACGAGGTGCAGGTCCACCCCCACCCGCGCAGCAGCCGTGAAGAACCACTTCTTGACCACGCCGCGCCCGCGAGCGGCCTTCACCCCGAACCCGATGGTGACGACGTGCTCGCGGCCGTCCTCGTCGAGACGACCCAGCTCCAGCCAGCTGTACCCGGTGCGCTCCGGGTTGGGGTGCTCCCCGCCCAGAAGGAGGTTCCACTCCATCTTCTTCTGCGAGTCACCGTCGGGCTCGAGGCGGTGACCGGCCGTCTCGCCGTCGAAGAGGAACGGCAGCAGCAGCGCGAGCACCTTCGACTTGCCCGCGCCGTTGTTGCCGCGCAGCAGGAGGCGGCCGTCGTGGAACCAGAAGTCCTGGTCGTCGTAGTAGTAGAGGTCCACGAGGCCCGCACGCAGCGGCTGCCACCGCCGGCGCAGCGGCACCGGCAACACCGGCAGGTCCGATGCCGGGAGAACGGAGGTCTCGGTCACGCGCTGCTCCTGCTGCTGTGCTTGCTGGTCTTCGAGCCGCTCTTCGGGCCGCTCGTCGCTCTGGTGGCGGGGACGACGGCGTAGCGGTGCAACGCCGGCAACGCCAGCACCGCGTCGTCGGCGAGGTCGCCGTTGTCGTCCTGATCACCCTGTGGATGACTGGCACCCGACCAGCGGACCAGGCTCAGCGCGGCGAGCCTGTCGACGGCAGCCGCCACCAGCTCCACCTCCGCGCCCGGCTCTCTGGTGTCGCGCCGCCAGTCGCCGGAGTGCTCCTGGGCGAGCTTGCGCACGAGGCGATGAAGGTCGGCCAGGAGCACCGGTCGGCCCGGGTGTTTCGCGTCGTGCGTGGCGAGGTGCTCGGCGACGAGCAGCGCCACGTGCCCGTCGGTGCCGCTCTCGGGCATGCGCAGGTCGGTGAGGTCGTCGTCGGGGTCGACCATGGCGATGCCCTCGGCTCGCACCTCCGCCACCAGCCCGGTGAGCTCACTGATCCGGCGCGTCAGCGCGGACCGCTGGCTCGTGAGGTAGGCGGACTCCTCCTCGCTGAGGTCGGCGTGGTGGACCACCGGCAGGCACAGGAGCTTGCGGGTGAGGCTGTGGCGCAGAGCGCGGGTGCGCGTCTCCTCGGAGAGCACCGTGCCCGCTGCCGACCCCTCGTCGAGCTCTCCCTCGCCTCCAGCACCAGCACCAGCGTCAATGCCTGGCAGCGGCACCGGCCCCACGAGCAGCAGCGCGAGCACGCGGCGCTCCACGTCGTAGAGCACGTCACCCTCACCGCCCACGAAGCTGTCCTCAGCCCCGGCGACCCGCGTCAGCGCGCCCCATCCGAGCAGCACCCGGACCGCGGCCACGAGATCGAGCCGCTCGTCGCGCTGCTCCAGCCGGAACGCGAGCCCCGCCGCTTCGAGCTGCGGGTCGGCGGCGAGCAGCACCACCTGCTCGGCGAGCCGCCCGAGCGCGATCTGCGTGTCAGCGCGCTCGAGAGCGGCCAGGCACAGGCACAGCAGCACGTACCGGCGACGGGTGAAAGGACGACGCGCGCCGGCCGCCTCCCGCAGCGGGTGGCTGGCGTCGCGGGGGTCCGGCGGGACGACAAGCAGCCGTGCCACCTCCGGGGTGACCACGAGCCGCCACCCCGTGTACTGGCCGAACCACTCCCGCAGGTCGCGCTCATGGCGGCGGACCAGCGCGAACGCCTCCGCCTCGCGCCGCGTGCCGCTGGGCCGCAGCAGAGGGGTGCGCAGCAGCGCCCGAGCGGCCGCGCGGACCTCCTGGGCGCGGGTAGCGTCGAGTGCGTCTCCGAGGGCAGCCCTCATCGCGGCTCCCCCGCCGTCGTCCCAGCAGCAGGCGCAGCAGAGACCAGCTCCCGCGGCGCGAGTGCGTCCCGCACCCACAGCTCGTGGTCGGGGCCGGTCAGCGCGCCGTCCTCGGTGGTGATGGTCACCCATCCGCCGTCGGGCACGGGCTCGAGTTCGACGACGAGCGAGCCGTCTCCGGTGCTTACCTCGATGCGCCCGCCTCCCGGTCGTGCCGCAGCCAGCGCTGTGCCGAGCAGTGCCAGCAGCAACTGGAACGACGGGCGAGCGAGCTCCGGCAGCTCCGCGAGGCGGCGCGGACCGTCGCTGAGCAGCTGCCCGCGGGCGAGCCGCGCCTGCGCGGCCTCCTCGGCCACTCGTTCGGCGAGGTGACGCCGTTGGAGGCCGCGGTCGACGACGGCGCTCGGCTTGCCCCTGCGCTCCCACGAGCCGGTGCGGCGCAGCTGGGCGCTGACCTGCAGCGGCGGCGCGTCGCGCCACGCGGTGGTCGGCGGCACGGGCGCGTCGCGGCGCTGGTCGAGGGTGTCGGAGTCGACGGAGAGGTGTCGTACCGACGACATGCCGAAGCTCGCGTGCCACAGCCGGTGCAGGGCGGCGTCGTCCTCGGCGTGGGCGAAGGCGACGGCGAGCGCCCGGAAGTCCGCGGCGCGGTCGGAGCGTCCCTGCCGCCGCTCGTTGAGGGTGGCGACGACGGCAAGCAGCGACGGCACCGCCGAGCGCGCCTGCGAGCGCAGCGTGGCGGCCTGGCTGGGACGCCCGGACTGGGAGAGGAACCAGCCACGCACGCCGTCCCACCGTTCCTGCCAGCCGGCACGCAACAGGTCGAGCTGGTGCTCGCGCCGGGACGTGGCGTCTTCTGGGTGCAGCGGCTGCTGCTCTGCACCAGAGAGCCCTGCCAGCACGTCGGGGGCCAGGTCGGCCGCTTCACGCTCCACCGCCAGCTCCACGAGGCGGGCGATCGGCTCGCCGTCGAGGGCCTCCACCAGCCCGGCGATCTCGGCGCCGGTGGTGAGCAGGTCACCGATGAACCGCTCGAGGTAGTCGATGAGGCGACCCTTGTAGGCGACGAACGCCTCGACGTCGACGTCCTGAAGCTCCACCGTGCGCTGGAGCGATCCCATGAACGCCTCGGCGTTCTCGGCGAGGGCGCGGAACCTGTCCGCCAGCCCCATGAGCGCCAGGTGCACGCGGGCCGGGTCGGGCTCACCAGACGCTGAGCCGTCGAGTGCCGCCAGCTGGCCGAGCGACCGGAGGTGGGCGGCGATGTCCGTGAGGGCCACCGACTGCAGCGACCCGCGCCGTCCGAGCGCCTCGTCGAAGACGGCCAGCGCCCGCTCGGCGGCCTCACCGGCCGGAGTGAGCTGGTAGAGGTAGCGGGCGCGGTAGAAGTCTTCGGGGGACGTGACGCGGCTGGTGTCGGGGTGGGAGCGCAGGTTGCCCCACTCGCACAGCTGATTCAGGGCCCGCACGAGCGCGTCGGGCTCGGGCGGCACGGCTCCGGCGGCGCGGGCGGCGTCGGCGACGTCGCTGGGGCGCAGGTGCATGACGAAGCGGCGGCGCGCCGCGGTGAACGCCCCCAGCACGAGGCGGTAGGTGGGTTCGACCTCGGAGCGCAGGTGTGCGAACACGTCGTGCACGTCGGCCATGGGCGTCGAGGTTAGACGTGAGCGCTGACAGCGCTGACACGACCGATCCCCACCGGACGGGTGACCAACCCCGCCGCCACCTGGGAGCTCGCTGTGCGGTCCCTGACGTGGCACCGATTCGGGCAGGTCGAGGGACGACGGCGACCTAGCGTCACAGCGTGCCCTCCCGCGTCACCCCCGCCGCCCCCGAAGGCCCTGGCGCCCCCGCCGGCTCCGGGGTGCACCCGTCGCGCGCCCGCATGCTGCGGCGGCGCCGTCGGACGCTGCGCCTGCTGGCCGCCGGGGCCGTCGTCGTCCTCCTCGGGGGTGCTGCGGCGGCGTACGGCGTGTACCGCCACCTGGACGCGAACATCACCAGCGCCGACATCAGCAAACAGCTCGGGGCTGACCGCCCGACCGAGATGGCCAAGGGCGCCGAGAACATCCTCGTGCTCGGGTCGGACAGCCGGGCCGGCACGGGCACCGAGTACGGCGCCGGGCTCACGACGTCGCAGTCCGACACGATGCTGCTGGTCCATCTGTCGGCCGACCGGACGTGGGCGTCCGCGGTGAGCATCCCGCGCGACTCGTGGGTGTCGATCCCCTCCTGCACCGGCAGTGACGGCACCGTGACCACACCGCGCCACGCCAAGATCAACGAGGCGTTCACGCTGGGGTCGGAGCACGGTGGGGTCGCGAGCGGTGCCGCCTGCTCCATCAAGACCGTCGAAGAGGCCACCGGTGTGCGGATCGACCACTTCGTGGTGGTCGACTTCGAGGGCTTCAAGGACATGACCACGGCGCTCGGCGGCGTACCCGTGTGCACCACCGCGCCCGTCGTCGACCCGAAGGCCAACCTCGACCTGCCCGCAGGGCAGCACACGCTCGAGGGCGAGCAGGCACTGGCGTTCGTGCGGGAACGCCATGCCATCGGTGACGGCTCCGACCTCGGGCGTATCAACCGTCAGCAGCAGTTCCTCGCGTCGATGGCGCGCACCGCGGAGAGCGAGCTCACCGACCCGACGGCCATGTACGGCTTCCTCAACGCCGCCACGAAGTCGATCACCACCGACTCCGGTCTCGGCAGCCTGTCCGCGCTGGCGTCCCTGGCGGAGTCGGTGAAGTCGCTACCGCCGAGCCAGCTGCAGTTCTTCACGGTGCCCAACCACCCGCGCAGCGACGTCGTGAAGTCCGACACCGCCAACGTGCTGTGGAGCGAGCCTGCCGCGAACGCACTCTTCACCGACCTCCAGCACGACGTCGACCCCACGTCCGCCACCCCCGCGACCACCCAGGCCCCGAGTCCCTCTGCCAGCTCGTCTGCCAGCTCATCTCCCAAGCCGTCGGCCAGCACCCCGGCAGCTCCACTGACACCGTCGGTGACAGGCGCGGACCAGGCCTGCACCGTCACCTGATCCCGCGGCGCTCAGGAGCCCGGCGGCCCGATCCGCAGCTCGCCGTCGAGGGCAACACCCGGTCTCCGCCCCGGCCGGACGCCCTGCGGAGGGGTGCCGTCGAGGACGACGACGACGGGCCGCGCCCGCCCGGTGAAGCGCACCTGAGCCGCGCTGCGCCGCGGCTGGCGCAGCTGGGCGGAGAGCCGCACCGGTAGGCCGCGGCCTCCGGCGACGCGTGCCGTGACGCTCAGGTCGACGCCCTCGGCGAGCACCCGCGCAGTGCTCAGCGCAGGGTTCGGCTCGGTGTCCAGCTCTGTGTCGATGACGGCGAGCTCCTTCGGCAGGCCCCACCCCTCGCGACCGCCCGCGCGGGAGGCCTCGGAGTCGACCACCATCCAGGGCACCCATCCGCTGCGGGCGCTGAGCGCGACGGCGGTGAACGCCTCGCGGTACGGACCGACGGGGGTGTCGGTGTAGTCGACGACGACGAAACCGCCCACCCGCAGCGCCGGTGACCTCAGCAGCGACGGGACCACCAGGGCCCGCAGCCGGCACGTCCACGGAGGTGGCGGCGGGCTCACGCTCCGACAGTAGGCGGGCGCCGGGGCCGCCACGCGTCGAGCTCCTGCCGCTCGCGCCCCTGGTGTCCCTCGTGCCACTCCTGATGCCTCTGCCTGCTTCTGCATGGTCCGAGGACAGGTCGAGGTGCAGGTCGCGGCCATATCTCGGCGGCGTGGCTCCGCCACCGCGGAGGCGCCGACCCCTAGCGTCGTCGTGACGGAGTCATCGGTAGGAGGACGGCGTGGACGACGAGATCATCGACCTGAGGTCGGCGCCGTCGACGCCTCTTCCACCCGGCCCCATGCTGCGCACGACGCGCCTGGCGCACACGCCGGGGATGACCGTGCCGGGGCCCAGGTCCACCGGCGCCGCGGGGTCCAACGGGTCCGGCTCACCGACGGGCACCCCCGCGTCGAGGGTCGCTGCTGGGCGCCAGCCGCAGGACTCCCTCACGCGGTCGCGCGCCAGGGGCGCCGGTCAGGCTGGCGGGACGGGCACCCGCGCGAACACCGGTACACCGGTCACCCGCGCGACCGCTCGTGCCGGGGAGGCGGCCCGCACCCGTCCCTCGCGGCGTCCGCGCACGGCGGTGGTTGTGGGGACGCTGGCGTGCGCCGCGTCGCTGCTGGCCGGGCTGCTCGCTGGCGCGGCGGCCGGGTCGTCGGCGCTCGACGGCGCGATCCAACGGGCCGACGCCGCGGAGTCGTCGCTCCGCGCGGCGCACTCGGACGCTGCGGAGGCGCAGCGCGTCGCTGAAGACACGGGGACGCTGCTCCGCGAAGCAGAGGCCGCACGCGACACCGCTCAGAGCGAGGCTTCCGCGGCCACCGCGCGGGTCGAGGAGCTGGAGCAGCAGCTCGCCTCCCGGTCGCGGACCAAGGCGACGTCCACCACGACCGGCAAGACCACGACGGCGACGACGGGGACGGCGAGCAGCAAGAGCTCGAGCACCGCCGGCTCCGGCACAGGTTCCGCCGCCGCCTCGGGCACCGGCACGGGCACCAGCGCGAACAGCAGCTCTGCCACCGGAACGGGCAGCGGTTCCTCGACGGACGGTTCGATCCAGACACCGGAGTCCTCGACCGCGGGGACGACCGAGTAACTGCCACGCGGGGTGCCCCACGCCGCGTGATCGGCCCATCCCACGGATGGGCAGAGTCCGGTGAGAGGGTCAGCCGGTGAGTCGTTCCCGTGGTCGCACCGTCGCGGTCGCCGTCGTCCTGTCGTCCGTCGTCGCCGCAGCCCTGGGACTGAGCAGCTGCACTCCGACTCCCGCGGACCTGTCTGACGACGTCCCCTCCGCCACCGCAGAGGCCACCGCCGATGCCACCGCCCGGGCCGATGCGAGCGGCAGCCCGCAGGAGACGTCCCCGGCGCCGACTGCGCCGACGCCGGCGGCAGCCGCGAAGGACGGCGGGTTCGCGGTGCTCGACACCGACGAGGTCACGGGCGAGCCGATCCGCTACAGCCCCTGCCGCCCCATCCGCTACGTGACGCACCTCGCCGGAGCTCCGGCGGTGGTCGATGGGCTCGTCGCGGATGCCGTCGGCCAGATCGCCCGGGCGACGGGGCTGGACTTCGTCGACGAGGGCACGACCGACGAGCGGCCCTCCCCGGACCGGGAGGCGACCGTCACCCAGGACGGTGACGACCGGTACGGCGACGACGTCTGGGCTCCCGTGCTCATCGCCTGGACCGATGACCGCACCATTCCCGACCTCGACGGTGACACGGTCGGCCTGGCCGGCAGCCAGGCGTTCACCGACAACGAGGGGCACAGCGCCTACGTCAGCGGTGATCTCATGCTCGACGGACCGGACCTCACCGACATCCTCGAGGAGCCGAACGGTGACGCGCAGGTCCGCGCCGTCATCGCTCACGAGCTGGGGCACCTCGTGGGACTCGACCACGTCGACGACCCGACGCAGCTCATGTTCGCCGAGAGCAACCCCGACGTCGTCGAGCCGGCCGCCGGCGACCTCGCCGGGCTGAAGCTCATGGGTGCAGGTCCCTGCGTGGAGTCCCTCGCCACCCCCTGATCCCCTGCAGGCGCTCTCCGTGATCATGGGCATGCCGCTCGCCCCACCTCGCCGACGATCAAGCGCCTGAACGTCACCACGCGCTGCTCCGATCAGGTGAGCTCGCAAGGGACGGACCCAGTCTTCGACAGTCGTGACGCTGCGCGCCGATCGGTCCGGACAAGGACGACGACGGGTGGGGGACCGCAAGGATGACCAGTGCCGGCTTCCTGCGCCGTCGAGGTGGACCTGCGGTGTCGAGGCTGCTCCGAGCCGCCACTCCGGGAGCTGTCACCACAAGGGTCCGAGGTGCCATCCGCAGGGCACACCGTGCCGCTGGCACAACGACCAGCCGAGCGAAGGGACTCGCCACCGTTCAGTGGCGTCGTCTCCGGGCGCTGGCCGCGGATCCCGAGACCCGGTCCGGCGTCCTGCGCCTGTTCTTCATCCTGCGACAAGCAGCTCGCCTTCTCTGGGCGGCGCTGTGCGCCGCGCTGCTGTGGCTCCCGCGCACGATCCAGCGGGTACTGCTGTGGGCGGCGGGCACCGACCACACCGTGCTGACGACGGTGACCACCAAGGAGCGAGCCACGCAGGAGGCGATGGGCGCGACGCTGTTTGCCTCCGCGCTGCTCGCAGGCTGCTCGTCCCTCCTGGGGTTCCAGATCCTCACCGGAGGGTCGACGACCCTCTCGGTGGTTCTGGCGCTGGGGTGGGCGGTGCTGATCTTCACGATGGACCGCTTCTTCGTTCTGAGCACGGGGAGGTCCGGTCGCTGGCTGGCCAACGTCGGGGCGGCTCTGCCGCGGCTGTTCCTGGCGGTGCTCATCGGTGCCGTCGTGTCGACGCCGCTGACGCTGCAGCTCTTCCAGCGGGAGATCGACGCACAGCTGGCGATCACCCACCAGGAGATGAAGGCCGCCAGCGAGGAGCGGCTCAACGGCGACCCGCGGTTCCGTGATCTGCCGGCGCTCCAGGAGCAGCGTGAGGCTCAGCTCGCTCTGGGACGCTCCTCCACCACGGCCTCCGCCATCGCCGACGATCCCGCAGTGCGCGAGGCTCAGGCCCGCGTCGACGGCGCTGCGGCGACGCTCGCCGCAGCGCAGCAGGCAGTGACATGCGAAGCGGAAGGCGTCTGCGGCTCGGGGCATCCCGGGGCAGGCCCCGCCTACGCGAGCAAGATCGCTTCTCGGGATGCCGCGACCACTGCCTTGACCACCGCTCAGCAGGAGCTCACCGTCGTCCAGCAGACCGCTCGCGACAGTGCCGCTACCGCGCGGACCGACGCACAGCGAGCGGCCGAGCAACTGGGACAGCGCATCAACGAGCTGGAGTCGGGCAAGCGAACCGCCTCCGCGAAGGAAGCCGCGGCCATCGACGCGAACACGGGGCTGCTCGCGCGGTTGTCAGCCCTGCATCGCTTGACCAGTAACGACCCCGTCATGTTCTGGGCGCACGGCCTGCTGTTCCTCCTGCTGGCAGCGCTGGAGGTGATGCCGATCCTCGTCAAACTCCTCCTGAGCTTCAGCAAGCCCTCGGCGTACGAGAAGGCGCTCAACGCACGCGCAGCCGATCTCCGCTCACGCGCAGAACGGGCAGTTGCCGCACGCGAGCGGCAGTTCGAGCAGCAGGAGGCTCACCGCGCCGCGCTGGAACAGGCGGACGTCGATGGTCTCCTGGCTATCGCCCGCCAAAGGGTGAGCCGGCAACTGCAGTTAGCGAAGCAGGAGGCGAGGCACCTCGACAAGATCTCGGCGACCAAGGAGGGGCTGCGGCTGGAGCGCGAGCGGATGCGAACCCTCCGTGCTCTCAACAAGGACCGGGCCGCCGCCGGGCTCCCGCCGATCGATGTCGACACGGGTGTGCCAGTCGTGGCAGCGGTGGCCCCACCGGCTCCGTCAGTGCCGGACCCCGGCTTCACGCCGCTGCTCCTGCCGCGTCAATGGGATCGGCGCGAACGCTTGCCGGAGTACGACCTCGGCGACGTGCTGCGCCGTCCGCCCGGCCGGAGCTGACGTGCCCGTCGAGTACACGCGTCTTCGGCCGAGCCGGCTGAGCCGCGACGAGTCGGCGGAGCTGAGGTCCGTGGACGAGATCGTCCGACACCTGCGCAGCCGACTCCATGAGAAGGGGTTCCGGCCCGCGGACTCGACGCGCGCCCTCCTCAGCACCGGCCGTGTGAACTCGGCCGCTGCCTCAGCCCGGGGGGGGAGGGGGACGGCGCAGCGTCCAGGTGCGTCACGCACGATGGCGTGGTGACCCCGGAGACCGTGACTCCACCGCCGACTTCACCGCCTCGCCCGGTCGAGCACCTCGATGTCGTCGTCATCGGTGCGGGGGTCTCCGGTATCGGCGCCGGGCACTACCTGGCCACCGAGCTGCCGGCGACGACGTTCGCGATCCTCGAGGCACGCGGTGCGTCCGGTGGCACGTGGGACCTGTTCCGCTACCCCGGGATCCGCTCCGACTCCGACCTGTCGACGTTCGGGTACGACTTCAAGCCCTGGACCGACGAGCAGTCCATCGCCGACGGGCCGCGCATCCTGCAGTACCTGCGTGAGGCCGCGTCGGACAGCGGCCTCGACGAGAAGATCCGCTACCACCACCGTGTGGTGGAGCTGGCGTGGAGCAGCGAGACCGCCCGGTGGACGGTCACCGTAGAGCGCACCAGCCAGCAGACCAGCCAGCGGATCCAGCTCACCGCGCGCTGGGTGTTCGCCGGTACCGGCTACTACAGGTACGACGCCGGCTACACCCCGCAGCTGCCAGGTCTCGACAAGTTCCGCGCGACCGCCGGCAACACCGTCGTCCATCCGCAGCACTGGCCGGAGGGGCTCGACCTGACGGGTCGGCGCGTCGTCGTCGTCGGCAGCGGTGCCACGGCTATCACGCTGGTCCCCGCGCTCGCGCAGACCGCCGCGCACGTGACGATGCTGCAGCGCACCCCGACGTACGTCATGCCGGTCCCCCGCAGTGATGCGCTCGGTGCCCGGTTGCGCACGGTGCTGGGTGACGAGCGCGGCGCGGCGCTGACCCGCCGCAAGAGCGTCGCGATGCAGCGTCTCGTGTGGCAGTTCAGCCAGCGGCACCCGCGCACGGCCCGCGCCATCTACCGCCGTGTCGTGACTCGACAGCTGCCCGCCGGCTACGACGTCGCCACGCACTTCGACCCCCCGTACGACCCGTGGGACCAGCGCGTGTGTGCCTCCCCCGACGGTGACTTCTTCACCGCCATCCGCAGCGGCGCAGCGTCAGTGGTGACCGGCCGCATCGACACCTTCGACGCCACGGGCGTGCGGTTGGTCGGCGGTGAGCGGGTGGAGGCCGACGTCGTCGTCACCGCCACCGGGCTGTCGCTGCAGCTGTTCGGCGGTGCTCGGATCACCGTGGACGGCGAGCCGGTCGTGCTGTCGGAGCGGCTCGCCTACAAGGGGCTGATGTTGGCCGGGGTGCCCAACCTGGTGTTCTCCATCGGGTACACCAACGCCTCCTGGACGCTCAAGGTCGGGCTCGTAGGCGAGCACTTCGTGCGGCTGCTGCGTCACATGGACGCCCACGGCTACGACACCGCGCGCCCCGTCCCCGCCGACCCGCACCAGCCGACGCGGCCCTACCTCGACTTCTCCGCCGGTTACGTGCTGCGCGCCCTCGACGAGATGCCGAAGCAGGGCAGCCGCCCCCCGTGGACGACGGCGACGGACTACCGCTCCGACGTCGCGCTGCTGCGCCACGGCAGCGTCGTCGACCCGGAGCTGTCGCTGACCTCGCTCAGGCGGCCGTCGCAGGACAGGTTCGTGGAGCTACCCGCGGGACCGCGGATCTGCTTCCGCGACACCGCCGACTCTCCCGGTTCAGTTGAGGACGACGACGAGCGCCGCGAAGTGGTGCTGCTCGTCGCCGGCCTGGGGCAGGACCTCACCGCGTGGCCGGACGCCTTCGTCGACGGTCTCGTGGCGCGCGGTCTGCGGGTGGTGCGTCTCGACAACCGCGACATCGGACGCTCCAGCCGCATCTGCGCGCCGGCACCCGGGCTGCTGCGTCAGCTCTTCCGGCGGCCGAGGGCTGACGCGTACGACCTCGTGGACATGGCCGCCGACGCCGTCGGCGTGCTCGACCACCTCGGTATCGAACGTGCGCACGTGGTGGGTCAGTCGCTGGGCGGGATGATCGCGCAGGTGCTGGCGGCGCGTCGTCCCGACCGGGTGGCGTCCCTGACGTCGATCTACTCGACCACCGGTGCTGCCGCTGTCGGTGGTGCCGCCCGGTCGACGCTGTGGCGACTGCGCCACGCTCCCGCGACCACCGTGGAGGTGGCGGTGGAGCGCCACCTCGGCATGATGCGCCACCTCGCTGGGACAGGGTTTCCTCTCGACGGCGACGCCGCCGCGGCCGAGGAGGCACGCGCTCGCGGGGCGTGGGAGCGCGGAGGTGGGCCGGCGTCGCGGATCGGCCCGGCGCGGCAGATCCAGGCGATCGCGGCGAGTGGTGACCGGACGGCGGAGCTCGCATGGGTCAGCGCGCCGACGCTGGTGATCCACGGCGACCGCGACGTCATGGTCGACCCCAGTGGTGGTGCCGCGACGGCGGCTGCCATCTCGGGTGCGCGGCACGTGGTGATCCCCGGGGTGGGGCACCACCTGGCGCCGGGACTGGTGGAGCGGCTGGTGTCGCTCATCGCTGACCACGTCGCTGCGGCCTCGTCGTCGCGGCTCGAGGGAGCACAGCAGTGACCGGGCGCTCAGCCGCCGACAACAGGGCTGCCGGCGTCGCGGGCAAGGTCTGCGTGGTGACCGGCGCGGGCTCGGGCATCGGACGTGCACTGGCGCTCGAACTGGCCAAGCGCGGAGCGCGGCTGGCGCTGTCGGACGTCGTCCTCGACGGTGTCTCCGAGACCGCCGAGCGGGCGCGTGCTCTCGGGGCGCAGGTGCATGTGGCGCAGCTCGACGTCGCCGATCGCGCGGCGGTGACCGCGTACGCCGTCGTCGTCGCCGATCTCCACGGAGCGGTGCATCAGCTCTACAACAACGCCGGAGTGGCCGGTGGAAGCACCGTGCTGGAGAGCGCCGTGCTCGACAGCGCCTGGGCGGACTTCGAACGGGTGCTGTCCATCAACCTGTTCGGCGTCATCTACGGCACCCGGGCGTTCTTGCCGCATCTTGTGGCGTCCGGTGACGGGCACGTCGTGAACATCTCGAGCCTGAACGGGTTCATGGCGCAGGACGGGCTGTCGGCGTACAGCGCGAGCAAGTTCGGAGTGCGCGGCTTCACCGAAGCGCTCCGTGTCGAGATGCTCGCTGCCGGTCATCCCGTGCGGGTGACCGTGGTGCATCCCGGTGGGGTGCACACACAGATCGCGACGGCCGCCCTGGAACGCGCCAGAGCCTCGGGTCACCGCGTGACCGCCGCTGACGAAGCGCAGGTGCGGCGGTACCAGGAGAAGCTTTTGCGGATGGCACCGGAGCAGGCGGCGCGGATTGTCGTCGACGGTGTCGTGGCAGGCCGGTCGCGCATTCTCGTGGGGCGTGACGCGAAGATCATCGACGCTGTCGTACGACTCGTTCCGAGTCACTACCCGGCGATCGTGGCCCGGTTGGCCCGTCACGCGTCCCGCTGAGATTTGAACACCACCACCCGCAGCATCACCACCTGTCATGCAGCGGGCTCGAGCACGGGCGACATCTGCAGGTTGATCGCCAACGACCTCACGAACGGCTCCGCTCCCGGGGCGGCACAGACGTCGGCTCCGTCGGCGAGGACTCCCCAGACGCGCATCTCCTCGACGTGCTCCCGGACGATCCTGTCGACGTGCTCGGCCAACAGGTCATTGGGGTGGAGGGCGCTCACAAGTCCCAGCGGCAAGGGCTGGTCTTCGCCGGCGCTCACGATCATCGTGGCGAGCCGCTGCCGGACGTGTCCCCCGGCGATGTGCTGCGCGGACACGTAGCGGACCGTGCACTCCATCGCGGAGGCGACGACGAGGGTGCGGACCCACGTCCGCTCCACCGGATCGTGGGCGGTCCAGCCCATGCCGTCGGGACTGCGCTCCAGTCCGTCTTCGTTGTGCGAGATCACACCCCACCGGCTGCACGCGAGGGCGATCACCTGAGAACGCCACCGCTCGACGCCCGTCGCGCCGATGGTGGCGACGCCAAGCCGGGACGGCAACGCGTCGACGTCGAGAACCTCAGCGCTGTCGTCGGTGTCGTCTTCCTCCTCCTCCTCTGTCGCGGTGCGCTCGGCAAGCTCGTTGATCTCCACGCCGTCACCGATCCACTCGAGGAACTCATCGACGAGGTGCACGAGCGGCAACCGGTCAACGAACTGCTGGAAGGCGGGATCTTCCACAGCGCGGTGCAGCACGAGCAGGGCGTCGTCGTTGGAGACGAACGGTTCCGGCTGCTCCAGAAACGTCTCTTCGGGAGAGGTTCGCGGACGCGGGATGCCCGCCGCGCCGCGCTGAGCGCGCGCACGACGTGCGGAGTTCTTCGAAGGACGACGGCGAGATCGGGGGCTCATGCACCGACCCTCCCGGAGTTCCGCTCTCCCTCGCCGGTCCGATCCGGCACCTGTGGACAACGCCGCTCCCACGACGCGCTCCCGGCCTGCTGTGGGCGGACGGTCACGCGGTGGGGAGGTCGTCGAACAGACACGGTTCCTCTCCATCGTCGCCAGGACCCTCGAACCCTCCGCGGTCATCGTGGAGGTCTGCCGGGTCGCCGAGGTGGTCGTCGGGGTCGGGTAGTGGGTCGGGTGGGACGTCGGTGAACACCGCCCGCGCCCACTCCGGGGACCACTGCACCCGACCCTGGCTCGGATCCGCTGCAGCCGGCGTGCCGTCCGGTGGCCACCCCACCCACGCGGGCAGCACATCGGCCAGCAACCGGTGAGCCCACAACGGCAGCCCACCGACCAGCCGCTCCGCGGCGCTCACACCGCCGCTGCCACCGGCGGGATCGGCCCAACTTCCCTGCGGGCCAGCATCGGCCCGAGCGCCAGCAGCAGCCCCCGAGAAAGCCCCCGAGAAGGTTCCCGGCGGGGTGTCGACGGGGTCCAGCAGCACCTGCGGGTCCACCCGGTAGGTGTGCCCCGTCGGAGCGGTCCAGATCACCCCATCCCCAGCCGCCGGCGCCGGCGGTGTCGGCCGCCCGTCAGGACCAGGGGGTCCGGGCGGGCCGGTGCGGTTCACCGCCACACTCCACC
>NZ_QGDQ01000038.1 GCF_003149145.1 Quadrisphaera granulorum
ACCGCTCTGGACGCTGCACCAGCAATGACGGCATGATCAGCGAAGCTGACCTCGCAAGGTGACAACGGAAGTACACCACTCCGAGGGACGTGACCCTGGCCGCGGTGGCAGCCGAAGATGCCAAGGCTGGCACGAGCTTTCGGTGGGCGGTACGGCGTAGACACCCACATCATCTGCCTGGGTTCGTGCCCGCCCACATCGACGTCACCGCAGGTCACAACCGCAGCTCACGCCCCGTATTCGTGACTTTGCCGAGGCCCTGCCTGTGCCCGACCCGCATCGGAACCATCGTCGCCGCCGCGCTCGTGGTGCTGCACCTGGAGCACCACCGCACGGTGTGACACAGCGTCACCACTCACACCACTACTGGCAAAGGCTCATTCCTTAACAGAAGAATAGACCAAGTTGGTGAGTTCCTCGGTCTCCCCTATCAACTGCGCGATCCTCGGCATCGCTCGAATGCCAGCCCGCGTTAAGGGGCAACCTCGCCTGTCACGCTGAAGGAGGCGGGCGCCTACACGGTCCTCAAGTGCCGTGATGTGCATCGAGACCGTGCTCACTGAGCAGTGCAGCTGCTGAGCAGCTTGGCTGACGGAACCCAACTGAACGACACTCAGGAAAGATCGCAGAACGACGAGGGGCAAGTCGGCGCGAGTCTCGGACGGACGGTCCCGGGGAACCGGTTGACGGGGTGGAAGCGTCGGCGGCAACGTCTCAGTCCGTGTGGCGGATCGGTTCACAACCGTTCATGCGAACACTGCGTGGTTCGATCACGCACTCCTGGCGTGATCTGAATCACACCGGCTCGGGGGGGGCGCTTGACGATCCCGCCTCGGGGAGACACCTTCCAGCATCGTCAGGCGGTGCGCCACACGAGGATGAGCGCGCGGTCGTCAGTCTCCTCCACCGCCGCCGCGTCGACCAGCCGCTCCGCGGCGCCCTCACGCCACCCGGCCCGGCAGGCCTCGCTCGCGAGCCGCAGCAGCGTCTCGGTGCCGACCGACAGGTCCTCCCCCGGCAGCTCGACCATGCCGTCGGTGCACAGGTACAGCGCCTGCCCCGGCAGCAGCCGACCCCGCACGGCGGGGAACTCGACGTCGGGCACGAGCCCGAGCGCGGGGCCGCCGTCGTCGTCGAGCAATCGCCAGGGAGAACCCGCGCCACCGGTGCCCGGCGGCGGGTGACCGGCGCAGCTGACGGTGAAGTCACCGGAGCGCAGGTCGACGGCGAGGTGGACGGCGGTCGCGAACCCCTCGGGCCAGTCCTGCCGGAGCAGGTACGCGTTGGCCGCCGGCAGGAAGCCCTCCGGCGGCATCGCGCCCAGCAGCCCCCCGAATGCCCCGGACAGCAGCAGCGCGCGGGTGCCCGCGCCCTGGCCCTTGCCGGAGACGTCGACGAGCACCACCTCGAGCAGGTCGTGCTCGTCGCGAGGGGTGCGGGTCGCCACGACGAAGTCTCCGCTGAACGAGTCTCCGTACGCGGGCCGCAGCTCGGTCTCCACGTGCCACTGGGCGGGCAGCGGCGGCACCCGCCCCTGGCTGCGGAGCCTGTCGCGCAGGTCGACGAGCATCGTGTCGCCCAGGGTCCCCTGCACACCGAGGCGCTCGCGGCTGCGCACGAACAGCGCAACGAGCACCGCCGTGGCACCCAGCAGCAGCAGGTCGCCGGGGCGCGTGCGCACCCCGCTCGCGTCCGGCACCGACACGGTCAGCGCCGCCCCGGCTGCGGCCACGAGGTACAGCAGCACCATAGTGCGCATCCGCAGGAAGAAGCCCCCGAGCAGCAGCACGAACACCATCGCGCTGGTCGGGGCCCACTGCGGCGCCATCACCCCGGTGAGGGCGACGACGACGGCGAGCGCCGTCAACCACAGCAGCAGCCATGCCTGGCGCGGCATCGTGCGGGGACGGAAGCGGGCGGCGAGCCGGCGGGAGAGGCGACGACGACGCCGGTGGACCCAGCGCGCGGCGCGGTCGAAGCGCTGGCCCACGGAACCGACCCTAGTCCGGGGCCCGGTCCCCCATCCGGGGTTCGCTGACTCCCGGCGCGCCTCCCGCCGTGAGCGGGTTGCGACGGGGCTGAGTGAGCCTCCGAACCACTCCCCCGCCGTGATCATGGACTCCCGCCACCCTCCGCAGGTGGCGGAGGCCCATGATCACGGCCAGAAAGTGGCCGAGTGCCCATGATCACGGGCGGAGGGTGGCGGACGCCCATGATCACGGGGGGTCAGGGTTTGAAGGGCGGGAGCTGCGTGCCGGGAGCCTGACAGCTGGGGCACCAGAACAGGTTGCGGGCCTCCACCACGGCGGTGGCCACGGGCGTCGCGCAGATCCGGCACGGCAACCCGGTGCGCCGGTACACGTAGTGCGAGCCGGCCTGGCCGCGGCGGACGGGCGTGCCGTCGACCTCGTCGTCGCGCTTTCCGCGGTCCACCGGGCGCGTGGTGACGATCCGACCAGACCGCACACCGGCGCGCATGAGCACGCGCAGGTCGTCCCAGACGCCCACCAGGCGCTCCGGCGCCACGTCACGGCCGGCCGCGAACGGGTCGATGCCCGCCCGGAACAGCGCCTCGGCGCGGTAGATGTTGCCGGCGCCGGCCAGCACGTCCTGATGCATGAGCAGCGCGCCGATGCTCACGCGCGAGCGCCCGGCGCGCTCCACGAAGCGCTCCGGGCCGTCGTCGGGACGCAGCGGGTCGGGGCCGAGGCGGGCGCGTAGCTCGTCGACCTCGGGGCGGACCATCACCTCGCACGCGGTGGGGCCGCGCAGGTCGGCCCAGCGCAGCGGACCGGCGCCCTCGGCGGCGTCGAGCGTGACGAGCCTCAGCCGCACCTGCCCGACGGGGGCCGGAGGCCCGGAAAGGACGTGGCCGCGAGCGCCGTCGTCGTCGTCCTCAGACTCCTCGGAGCCCCCGACGGAAGCGTCGGAGACGCCGAAGAAGACCTTCCCGTACAGACCCAGGTGCACGTGCAGCCAGCGCTGGGGCTCGCGGCGGCCGCTGACGTCCGCGCGCGAGAAGCCGACGAGCAGGTGCTTGCCGACGGCGTCGGCGCGGATGACGCGGTGACCGTCGAGCAGCGCCGCGCCGTCGGCGAAGCGGCCCTGTGGGCTGGTGGCTTCGACGACGCGGCCACCGAAGGCGTCGCGCACGGACCGGGCGAGGCGATGGAGGGTGTGACCTTCAGGCACGAGGGACGAGCCTGCCTCCCCGTGGCTGATCGCGCGCGATCAGCGCTCGGTGAGGTGCTCTGTCTCCCACGCGGTCATGGCGTCGAGGCGACGCTGGTGGCGGGGGTCGTTGCTGAACGGGGTGGCGAGGAAGGCATCGACGATGGCGGTGGCCTCCTCGAGGGAGTGCATGCGCGCACCGACGCTGACGATGTGGGCGTCGTTGTGCTGGCGGGCGAGCTGCGCCGTCTCCAGGCTCCACGCGAGCGCAGCGCGGATGCCGGGGACGCGGTTGGCGGCGAGCTGCTCGCCGTTGCCGGAGCCACCGAGCACGATGCCGAGGGCCTCGACGCCGGCGCGCACGTCAGCGCGGACGCCGAGCGCGGCGGGGATGCAGTAGGTGGGGTAGTCGTCGAGGGCGTCGTAGGCGGCGGGACCGTGGTCCACCACCTCGTGCTCGGTGCCGCTCAGGTGCTGCACGAGGTGCTGCTTGAGCTCGAAGGCGGCGTGGTCGCTGGCGATGTGGACGCGCACGGCGCTGATCCTCCCACTCCGCTGTGATCATGGGCAGTCGGCCACCCACGTGAGGTGGCCAACTGCCCATGATCACGGCCGGGAGGAGGGGCGATCAGTCGAAGATCGGGCCCTGGGTGCGGGTGCGCTTGATCTCGTAGAAGCCCGGGTAGGCGGCCACCGCGGTCACGCCGTCCCACAGCTTTCCGGCCTCCTCGCCCTTCGGGGCGGGAGTGATGACGGGACCGAAGAACGCCGGACCCGGCTCGCCGTCGGGGCCGCGGACACCGATGACAGGCGTGCCGACGTCGTCGCCGACGCGGTCGATCGCCTCGTGGTGGGAGGCCTTGAGCGCCTCGTCGTACTCCGTCGTCTCCGCGAAGCGGATGAGGTCGGCCGGCAGGCCGACGTCGGCCAGCCCACCCACCACCGCGGCGTGGAAGTCCTTCTCACCGCCGGGGTGGATTCGGGTGCCGATGGCCGTGTACAGCGGCTCGACGACCTCCTGGCCATGCAGCTCCTTCGCGGCGGTCACCACGCGCACGGGACCCCATGCGCGCTTCATCATCTCGACGTACTCCTCGGGCAGGTCGCGCCCGTCGTTGAGCACCGCGAGGCTCATCACGCGGAAGGTCACGTCGATGTCGCGGACCTTCGCGGCTTCCAGGATCCAGCGAGAGGTCATCCACGCCCAGGGGCAGATGGGGTCGAACCAGAAGTCGACGGGGCTCTTCGAGGCGCTCTGCGCTGTCTCGGTCATGCCACCGACAACACCACCGGCCCGGCTTCTCTGCCCGGCCTGCGTGCCCGGGAGCATCGGGTGGCAGCATCGGGGAGGTGCGGAGCAGCCATCACGAAGACGGCGCCGGCCAGCCGGCCGACGCCCAGCAGGGCATGAACCTCAGCAGGGCGGAGGCCTCCGAGCGCGCCGCGCTCGTCGACGTCAGCGCCTACGACGTCGAGCTGGACCTCACCACCGGCCCGACGACGTTCCGCTCGAAGACCACCGTGCGGTTCACCGCACGCGAGGGCGCCTCGACGTTCCTCGACCTGGTCGCCCCGCACGTGCACGAGGTGGTCCTCAACGGGACAGAGCTCGACCCGCGTGAGGTCGCCGACAGCGTGCGCGTGCAGCTGCACGGGCTCGCCGCGGAGAACGAGGTCGTCGTCGTCGCCGACTGCGCCTACATGAACACCGGTGAGGGTCTGCACCGCTTCGTCGACCCCGTCGACGGCGAGGTGTACCTCTACTCGCAGTTCGAGGTGGCCGACTCTCGCCGCGTCTTCGCGGTGTTCGAGCAGCCCGACCTCAAGGCCGTCTTCACGTTCACGGTGACCGCGCCCGACCACTGGACGGTCGTGTCGGTCTCCCCCACGCCTGAGCCGGCTCCTGGCCCGGCGGACGGCACAGCCACCTGGCACTTCGCGCCCACCCCGGTGCTCTCCAGCTACGTCACGGCCATCGTGGCCGGCCCGTACCACGCGGTGCGCGGCGAGCTGACCAGCAGCGACGGCCGCACCGTGCCGCTGGGCGTCTTCTGCCGCAAGAGCCTCGCCGAGTACCTCGACGCGGACGAGATCATGGACATCACCCGGGCGGGCTTCGCCTTCTACGAGGGCCTGTTCGAGATCCCCTACCCGTTCCCCAAGTACGACCAGCTCTTCGTGCCGGAGTTCAACGCCGGCGCCATGGAGAACGCCGGGGCCGTGACGTTCCTGGAGCGGTACGTCTTCAGGTCCCGCCCCACCGAGGCCGTGGTCGAGCGCCGCGCCGTGACGATCCTCCACGAGCTCGCGCACATGTGGTTCGGCGACCTCGTCACCATGCGCTGGTGGGACGACCTGTGGCTGAACGAGAGCTTCGCGGAGTACGCCTCCACGCTCGCCACCGCCGAGGCCACCCGCTGGACCGACGCCTGGACCACCTTCGCCTCCATGGAGAAGGCGTGGGCGTACCGGCAGGACCAGCTGCCCTCGACCCACCCGATCGTCGCCGACATGGTCGACCTCGAGGCGGTCGAGGTGAACTTCGACGGCATCACCTACGCCAAGGGCGCCAGCGTGCTCAAGCAGCTGGTCACCTACGTGGGCCGCGACGCGTTCTTCGAGGGTGTGCGCCGCTACCTGCGCGCCCACTCGTTCTCCAACGCGACCCTCGCCGACCTGCTGCGCGAGCTCGAGGCGACCTCCGGCCGCGACCTGGCCGCGTGGTCGAGCGTGTGGCTGGAGAAGGCGGGCGTGACCACGCTGAAGCCGGAGATCACCACCGCTGAGGACGGCTCCATCACGTCGCTGGTGGTCACGCAGACCACGCCGCCGGAGCACCCGGTGCAGCGCCCCCACCGCTTGGCCGTGGGCTTCTACGACCTCCACGTGCCGGGGTCGGGTGGTCACTCGGTGAAGGAGGACGACGACGACGACGGCGACGGCGACGCACCCGCCGCTGGCGCTGCGCCGCGCCTGGTCCGGACGGACCGGGTGGAGGTCGACGTCGACGGCGAGCGCACCGACATCACGGCGCAGCTGGGCGCCCTGGCAGGCCGGGATGCCCCCGACCTGCTGCTCCTCAACGACGACGACCTCGCCTACGCCAAGGTCCGCCTCGACCCGTCGTCGCTGGCCACGGCGGTGCAGCACCTGTCGGCCATCGACGACGCGCTGCCGCGCACGCTCGTGTGGTCGGCCGCGTGGGACATGGCCCGTGACGCCGAGATGGCTGCCCGCGACTTCGTGGACCTCATCCTCGACAACGCCGCCGTCGAGTCGACCCCGGCGACCTCCTCGGTGCTGCGCACGCTGCTGTCGCAGCTGACGACGTCCGCGCGGCTCTACACCGCGCCGGGGCACCGCGACGACGTCGTGGCCGGCGTCGCGGCGTCACTGCTCGACCTGGCGCTGGCCGCTCAGCCGGGCAGCGACGCGCAGCTGCAGCTCGCCACGGCCGCGGCGTCGTGGGCGCGGACGCCGTCCCAGCTCGACGCGGTGGCCGGGTGGCTGTCGGGCGAGGCACCCCTGGAAGGGCTGACGGTCGACACCGACCTGCGCTGGGAGCTGTTGACGGCGCTCGTCGTCGAGAAGCGCGCGGGCGAGGCGGAGATCGCAGCGGAGCTTGCCCGCGACGACACCGCCTCCGGCCGCCTGGCCGCCGCGGGCGCGCGGGCCGCGATCCCGGACCTGGGCGCCAAGCGGGCGGCGTGGTCGCAGCTGGTCACGTCGTCGGCGGAGCCGGGTCTGGCCAACGCCGAGCGTGCCGCCGTCATCGGCGGATTTGCGCGCGTCCACGACGCGTCACTGCTGGAGCCCTTCGTCGAGCCGTACTTCGCCTCGATCGAGAGCACGTGGCGGATGCGGACCAACGAGATCGCCCAGCAGGTGGTGACCGGGCTCTACCCGGTGCTGCTGGCCTCGCCCGCGCTGCTGGAGCGCACCGACGCGTGGCTCGCGTCGGCACCGGCGGACCTGCCGGCGCTGACGCGCCTCGTCAGCGAGCAGCGCGACGGCGTGGCCCGGGCCCTGCGCGCCCAGGAGCGCGACCTCCTCCGCTGACCCGCACTCCTCTTCTCGCAGCCGGGCTCCCCCCGGACGCGGAAGGGCCCCTCCCCGCACTCGCGAGGAGGGGCCCTTCCGCGTCCTTTCCCTTCCCGCACTTTCCGCGGCAAGTGCGGGAAGGGAGGGGGTCCTTGGCGCACTTTCCGCGGCAAGTGCGGGTGGGGAAGGGCGGGGTCAGCCCTGGGGGGTGCCGCCGGGGGCGGGCTGAGCGCTGCCGTCCCCGTTCCCCGCAGCGCGCTGGTCGCCCGCGGGCTGACCACCGCCGGCGGGCTGGCCGGAGCCAGCCTGCGGGGCGCTACCCCCACCCGCCTGAGCAGCGCCACCAGCGTCCTGAGAAGGCTGGTCGGTGCTCGCGCCGCCGTTGTCGCCGCTGCTCTGGCTGGGCGCCGGGCTCGACAGGGAGCTCGGCGAGGAGGTCGACGCGGGCGGAGCCGGCGGCGTGCCGATGATGCTCGCCAGCGGGGCGGTGAAGTCTTCCCGAGGAGCGCCAGCAAGCGCCTTGTCCATGTACGCCTGCCACATCGGCGCGGCGAGCGTCCCGCCGTACATCTCCGAGTACCGGTGACCGTTGATCACCGCGCCGTTCAGCGACATGCTGCCGCTGGGCACGCCGACCCACACCGCCGTCGCCAGTTGCGGCGTGTACCCGGTGAACCACGCGGCCACGGAGTTGTTCGTCGTCCCCGTCTTTCCGGCGGCTTCGCGGCCGCCCGCCAGGCCGTCACCGGCCGCCGTCCCCTGCGTCAGCACCCGCTGCAGCGCGTACGTGACGCCGTCGGCAACCTCCTGAGGGATCGCCTGCGTGCAGGTGGACGGCGGTACCGGCAGCGCCTTGCCGTCGGGGCCGGTGATCGACGTGATGGCCGTCGGGGTGCAGTACTTCCCCTCGGCGGCGAACGCCGCGTACGCGCTGGCCACCGTGAGCGGGGAGACACTGTCGATCCCGAGCGTCATCGACGGCGTCACCGTGAGGTCGGTGCTCTTCTTTCCGGTGGGGTTGTGCGTGTCGGGCTGGGCCTTGTGCATGCCGAGGGCCTGCGCGGTGGCCGCGACGTCGCACAGCGGCAGCTGGTTCTCCATGGCCGCGTAGCCGGTGTTGATGGAGTCGGCGGTGGCGTGCAGCACCGTCATCGACGACGTGCCCTCGCCGTCGCCGGCGTTCTTCGGTGCCCACGGCTTGCCCGTGTACGGCGTGCCGGCGGGTTCGCATCTGCCGTACTGCCAGCTGTCGTTGGGGAAGGTGCGCTCGCTGCCGTCGACGGTGTCGTAGAGCGAGTGCCCGGCAGCGAGCCACGTGGCCAGCACGAACGGCTTGAAGTTCGAGCCCGGCTGGAAGCCACCGGAGCCGCCGTCGGCGGCGTCGGTGCTGTAGTTGATCGATGTGTCCGTGGGCGGTGCGTCGTCGGCCGTGCTGTACGTCCGGTTCTGCGCCATCGCGACGATCTTCCCGGTGCCCGGCTGCACGGACACGATGGCGGCGCCGACCCCTGACGTCCCGGGCAGCTGCACCACGTTCCCGTTCACGATCTTGTTGTTCCGCACGGTGGAGTTGCCGGCGGGGACGGCGCTGGTGACCTCGGCCGCCGCGGCCTGTTGCGCGTGCGGGTCCAGCGTCGTGGTGATGGTGAGGCCGCCGCGGTAGAGCTGGGCGAGGCGATCAGCCCGGGTGCCGCCGAAGGCGTCGTCGTCGAGGAACTGCCCGACCACGTCGTCGCAGAAGTACGCCGCCGAGCCCGCCTGGGCGCACCCGTCGGGGGTCGGCTGCACATGGAGCATCGAGGCGATGGGGACGGCGACGGCGGCGTCGTGCTGGGCCTGCGCGATGTCGCCGAGCTGCAGCATCCTGTCGAGCACGGTGTCGCGGCGCTGCTTCGCGGCGTCGGGGTGGTTCACCGGGTCGTAGCCGGTGGGGTTCTGCACGATGCCCGCCAAGAGCGCCGCCTCGGGCAGGTCGAGCTGGGCGGCGGACTTGTCGAACCAGTGCTCGCTCGCTGCCTCGATGCCGTACTGACCGCCACCGAAGTTGGCGATGTTGAGGTAGTTCTCGAGGATCTGCTGCTTGGAGTACTTCTTGTCCGCGGCGATGGCGAGTCGCATCTCGCGCAGCTTGCGCACGATGCCGTCGATGCCGGACCTGACCGTGACCTCGTCGAAGACCTTCTGACGCTGCTCCGGGGTGGCGTTGGGAGGCAGCGCCGCGAGGGCCTGCTCCACCTGCTGGTTCTTGATCCACTGCTGGGTGAGGGTGGAGGCGCCCTGCTCGTCGCCACCGGTCAGGTCGTCGACGATGGCGCGAGCCACGCCCCGCGGGTCGACCCCGCCGTGCTCGTAGAACCGGTTGTCCTCGATGTCGATGAGGGCCTTCTGCATGACCGGCGCGACCTTGTCGAGCGGCACCGAGATCCGGTTCTCGTAGTAGAAGGTGGCCATCGGCGTGCCGTCGGCATAGAGGATGCGCGACTGCTGGCTGAGGGTCGGCTGGTCGAGCGAGGCGGGCAGGCTGTTGAGGGAGACCACCGAGTCACCGGTGGTCAGGCCGAGGCCGAGGACGGCGGGAGCGGCCAGGCCAGCCACGAGCAGGCCGGCGCTGGCGCTCACCGCGAGGAAGCCCGCCAGCAGCCGGGTAGAACGGCCGAACGAGGTGCGTAGCGGCATGCCGATGACGCTACGCAGCTCACCGTGGCGTCAGCTGAACGCTTCCTGGACGCTCGCTGTCGCCGTCGTCCTCCTCCTTCCCGCACTTTCCTCGGCAAGTGCCCAGAGAAGGGGCACCTTGGCGCACTTGCCGCGGAAAGTGCGGAAAGGGGGGCGTCAGGAGGTCGGGGCGAGAAGCGCCTGCGCGGACGGCAGGAGGTATGGCGTGACCGTCGACCACGGGATCGTGTAGCTGGGCATGCCGTGCATGCCGAGCTGGTAGTCCTGGAAGGTGAAGGTCAGGCCCTTGTCGTCGCTCTGCCATGCCGACCAGTTGGCCGTGGTCGGCGCCAGGCCGTCGGAGCCGGACGGGTCGTAGCCGTCTGCCTTGGCCTGCTCGATGACCAGCGGCGCGAACGCCGTCAGCGCCTCCTTCTGGTTCTTGAACAGGTGCTCGAGCGTGACGGGGGCGCCGCTCGCCGCGACGAGCACCACGGTGTTGTCGACGTTGGTCGGGTGCGCGGCGCCCTCGTAGAAGTCACTCATGGGGATCTCGATCTGCACGGTCCGCCCGTCGTTGGTGGTCACCGCGGCCTCGCCGTCGAGGGTGTGCTTGCTCTCCGGGTCGTCACCGTTCTGCGTCTTCGAGGCGGTGACGGCACTCTGCGCGGAGGCCTCGACACGCCGGTTCACCTCGGCCACCGCGGCACCTGAGCCGGTGAAGGTCGGCAGGGTGATGTCCCAGCTGAAGCCACCTTCGCTGCCCGACAGGTGCTTGTCGGGGCCGCGAGTGAACGGCTTGACGACCGTCACCGGAACCGCCTTGCCCGAGGCTGAGGACGACGACGACGGCTTGCTCGTCGCGTGGGCTGGCGCCGACGCGGAGGCTGTGGCGGTCTCGGTGGCGGCTGCTGACGCACCCGTCGACGCTGTCGACGACGCACCGGCCGTGTCCGTGGCGCCACCGCCGCAGGCGGCGAGAAGGAGCACCGAGGTCACGGAACCTGCGGCCAGGAGCGCGCGGGCGGTCGCGGAACCGAGGGGAAGGGGTGATCGCACGAAGGCGGACGCTAGGCCTGTCAGCTGGGAACGGACCCGCGACACGCCGCCCCCGTCCGTGATCATGGGACTTGTGCACAAACCCCACCGTGATCATGGACGTTGCGCGCAGAACGGGGCGTGATCATGGGAGTTGTGCACAACCGCGCCGACGCGATCCCCGCCCGCCGTACACAGAGTCCATGATCACGGTCAGTGGCGTGCACAACGTCCATGATCACGCGGGTTAGAAGTGGCCGATCGTGGGCCAGGACGTCGGCTGCCAGGCCAGCTGCGCCGACAGGCGCCCCACCGCCGCCGCATCCCCACGAACCCGGCCAGCGGCCGCCAGCGCTACGAGCGACGTCTCCCCGAGGTAGGCCGCGGACAGCGCGCCGACGTCGCACGTCACGTCGGCGTCCGCCGTCGTCGTCGTCACTGTCGCCAACCCATCGGCCACATCCAGCCGCCAGCGGCCCCCGGCGATGCCCAGCGCGTCGTGCACCTCCAGCACGCACGACCCCGCTGGGCCGAGCCAACCGCGAGCCTCGAGCGCCGCGGGCACGTCGAGCAGCCGCGCCCAGAGGTGGTCGCTGCCCTCACCGGCGAGCGCGTCGCGGCGGTCGGCCAGGAGCTCGGGCAGCGGGTCATCGAGTGGCCGCTCGGTGATGCGCAACCTGTCGACGATGTCCATCGACAGCAGGTGCTGCCACAGCGCAGCCTGTGCGGCGGGAGTCGCGGCGAAGACGTCGTGCACCTCGAGCGTCGTGTCATGGCGCATGGCCTGCCAGCTCTCCTGAGCCCGGTAGCGCGCGACCCCGACCGCAGCACCGGAGGCGTCGCGCGCGATCAGCGCGGGGCGGGCCGCCGTGGCGTCGTCGCCGGGTCCCGGAGCCAGACCCAGCGCCTCGTCCCAGAATCGCTCGGTGCGGAGCACCGCTCCCGGCCGGGCGGCCGCCACCGCGGCGAACAGCACGGGAGCCTCGGCGCGCAGGTCGGCGTCGTCGACCAGCTCGACGCGGATGCCCTCGGTGCCGGTGGGCACGTGGGCCAGCGACGCCGGAACGCGCACCGTCAGCGTCTGCCCAGCCACGGCCGCCCCGAAGCCGTACCGCCCGTAGATCGGCGCCTCCCCGGCCACGAGGTACGCCAGCGGCACGCCGCGCTCGCGCGCCGCACTTAGATCGGCAGTGATCATCCGGGTGAGGATCCCGCGGCGGCGATGGGTGGGCGCCACGGTCACCGTGCTGATGTGGTCCGTGAGCACACTGTGGCCAGCGCCGCCGGGCACGGGCAGCGACCACTCCCACGAGCGGTAGGTGCCGACCACACGATCGCCATCGAAGGCGCCCGTGAGCCGCTGCCCTTCCCACGTCGGCCGCCGGTGCTCGACGTGCTCGGCGGTCACCGTCTTCGGGTAGAGAAAGGTGCGGCGCGAGCAGCGCAGCCACTCCAGCTGCTCGCCCTCGGTGACCGCCCGGATCTCGACCTGCTGCTCCGAGCTCACGCCCCCACGCTAGGACGCCGCTGCCGACGACCCGCTCAGGTGTGCACAGAGTCCATGATCACGGCCCGTCGTGTGCACAACGTCCATGATCACGGAGGTTAGTCGTCGCTACGCCCGACCAGCTCGGCCAGCGAGATCACCCGCGGCCGCTCGCGCAGCTCCTCCAGCAGCACCACCTGGCCGGAGCCGTCGGTGAGCGGCACCCGCCAGTTCGGGTACTCGTCGGAGGTGCCGGGCTGGTTCTGCGTGCGGCGGTCGCCCACGGCATCCGTGAGCGCCACCCCGACGAGCTTGGCGGGCGTCGCCAGCAGGAAGGCGTGCAGCGCCTCGACCACCTCGCGCTCGGTGGGCTGCTCCCCCAGCAGCCCGAGCTCGCGCAGCTGCGCCATGACGGCGGCACGGTCGGCCTCGTCGGCGGCGCGCTCCTCGTCGATGGAGCGCGTCAGCAGGCCGAGCCGGTCGCGCAGCTCGATGTGCTCGCCCGCGAGGTAGCCGGCCGTCGGCGGCAGGTCGTGCGTGTTCACCGTGGCCAGGCACAGCTCCCGCCAGGACTGCGGCGGCAGGGGCTTGCCCTCGCCGTCCTTCTCGAACCACAGCACGGACGTGCCGAGCACGCCCCGCTCGGTGAGATACCCGCGCACCCACGGCTCGACCAGGCCGAGGTCTTCTCCGACGACGACGGCGCCGGCGCGCGCGGCCTCCAGGCAGAGGATGCCGACGAGCGCGTCGTGGTCGTAGCGGACGTAGGTGCCCATGCCGGGGCCGGAGCCGTTCGGCACCCACCAGAGGCGGAACAGGCCGAGCACGTGGTCGACGCGGACGCCGCCGGCGTGCCGCAGGATCGTGCGGACCATGTCGCGCCACGGCGCGTACCCGGCCTCGGCGAGGGCCACCGGCTGCCACGGGGGCTGCGACCAGTCCTGGCCCTGCTGGTTGAACGCGTCCGGCGGGGCGCCGACGGAGACACCGGTGGCGAGCACGTCGCGCAGCGCCCACGCGTCGGCACCGGAGGGGTGGACGCCGACGGCGAGGTCGTGCATGACCCCGAGGGCCATGCCCGCGTCGATGGCGGTGGCCTGCGCGCGGGCGAGCTGCTCGTCGCACTGCCACTGCAGCCACTCGTGGAACTCGATCATCGGCGCGAGCTCCTCGCGCAGGTGCTCCACCAGCGGCGTGCCGATGCGGGCGTCCTCCGGCCACGGGGTGCCGGGGCCGAAGTGCTCGATCATCGCGGCCCACAGCGCGTAGTCGGCAAGACCCTGGCCCTCGCGCTCCCGGAACGCGTCGAAGGCCGCCTGCCGGGCGTGGCTGCGGCCCAGCTCGAAGACCGTACGCAGCGCGGTGCGCTTGGCGGCCCACACGGCGTCACGGTCAAGCTGGCCGGGGTCGGTGTTGCGGGTCTGCAGCGGCTCGGCCTGCCACTCCACGAGGGCGTGGTCGGTGGCGGGCAGGTAGGCGAACTCGCGCACGTCCTCCACCCGCAGGTACACCGGGTTGGTGAACCGGCGGGTGGTGGGCAGGTAGGGGCTGTCCTGCATGTGTCCCACGGGCTCGGCGGCGAGCAGGGGGTTGACGAGCAGGAAGTCGGCGCCGAGGTCGCGGCCGGACCAGTCGAGCAGCTCGCTGAGGTCGGCCAGGTCTCCCAGACCCCACGAGGCGCGGCTACGCACCGAGTACAGCTGCGTCATGAAGCCCCACCGGTGCCCGGCGCCGGCCAGGTCCGCCGGGAGCTCCAGGCGGTCAGGGGTGACCACGAGCGGGGCCGACGCCTCAGCGACAGCACCGGAACCGCCGCCGGTGGTGACCGTCAGCTCGTGCCAGCCCATCGGCAGGTCGGTCGGCAGGGCGAACAGCAGCTCCTCGCGCTGCTCGCCGTCGATCTCGCGGGTGGTCACGGGCCACTCACCGCCCTCGGTACGCCGGGCGCGCTGCAGCTCGGCGGTGGCGCCGTCCTCCAGCACCACCGACACCCGCACCTGGGCGCCCTTGGCCACGTGGAGCGGCACGGTGCCGCCGTGACCGGCCCTGACGACGACGACGGGCGGCAGCACGCGGCGCCACGGCGCTAGCTCGTGGTCGGCCAGCGCCGTCGCGACGTCGTCCTCGGTGGCGCAGGAGATGCCCATGGCGGACAGCACCGCGACGATGGTCGCCCGCGAGACGGTGATGTGGCCGCCCTGCCAGTCCCAGTACTCGGTAGCCACACCGTGCGCCGTGGCGAGTTCCGCCAGACGGGACGAGGGCATCTCGGCCGGGTCGATGGGCGCCGTGGTGGGGGCGTTCTGGTGCACGGGTGAAAGGACCTCCAGGTCCGGGCCGGAGGTGGTGACGGAGACGTACCGCCCGTCGCCCTCGCTGGGGGCCAGCAGGGACTGCGGGCTGTCACTCACGCGGAGCTCCTGGGGTGGTTCTGGCGCGGCTGCGCGCGGCGTCTGACGTCGGGGACGGTACGAGCCCAGCCTGCCCGGCGGGGCGCGCCAGCGCGAGCGGGCGCGCCGGAGCGTCGGCACCTCCGCATAGGGTCGTGAGGCGTGCCGTCGCTCACGCCTCCCGCCTCCGCAGCGCCGCCAGCGGCCCTGGCCTACCCACCCGCCGAGCGGCTCGACCTCGTCGAGGAGCTTCCCGCAGGTTCGCCCCGCTACCGCGTCGCCGACCCGTACCGCTGGTTGGAGGACGACGACGACGCGCGCACCCGCGCCTGGTCCGCCGCTCAGGACGCGCTGTTCGCGGCCGAGCGTGCGACGTGGAAGGGCCGCGACGCCGTGGCCGCCCGCATCGCGCAGCTGCTGTCGGCCGGGGCCGTGGGCCCGCCGGTGTGGCGCGGCGACCGGTGCTTCCGCGCACGCCGTGACCCCGGCCGCGACCACCCGCAGCTACTCGTCACCGAGAGGGGACCGGACGGCGCCGTCGTCGAGCGCGTCGTCATCGACCCGCTCGTGTGGGACCCCACCGGCCGCACCACCCTCGACGCGTGGCAGCCTTCGCGCGAGGGCCACCTGCTGGCGTTCCAGCTGTCCGAGGGCGGCAGCGAGGAGAGCGTGCTCCGCGTGCTCGACGTCGCCACGGGCGAGGTGCTGGACGGGCCGATCGAGCGGGTCCGGTACTCCCCCGTCTCTTGGCTGCCGGTCTCCGAGGACGGCGCAGCCCGCTTCTTCTACGTCCGCCGGCTCGCGCCCGAGGGGCTGCCAGCCGGTGAGGAGAAGTACCACCGCCGCGTCTGGCTGCACCGGGTCGGTGCCGACCCCGACGCGGAACCCGGCGACGGCGGCGACGTCGAGGTGTTCGGCGCCGGCCAGCCCATCACCACCTACTACGGGGTGGGCACGTCGCTGGACGGCCGCTGGCTGACGGTGACGACGTCGGTGGGCACCTCCCCGCGGTCCGACTGCTACCTCGCCGACCTCACCGCCGACGGCGGCCTGGCTGCCGGGCTACCGCAGCTACGGCCCGTGGCCGTGGGGCTGGACGCCCACACCAGCGCGGGCGTCGGGCGCGACGGCCGCCTCTACGTGGGTACCGATCTCGGTGCACCGCGCGGGCGCCTCGCCGTCGCCGATCCGACGGACCCCGAGAACCTCGGACCCGACAGCTGGCGTGACCTCGTCGGCGAGCGCGACGACGCGGTCCTGGAGGACTACGCCATCCTCGACGGGCCCGAACTGTCCCAGCCGCTGCTGCTGGTCGCGTGGACGCAGCACGCCGTCGCCCAGCTCACCGTGCACGACCTCGCCAGCGGCGAGCAGCTCCCCGGCGAGCGGGGCATGGTGGCGCTGCCCGGCGCGGGCAGCCTCGGCGGCCTGCGCGGCCGGCCGGAAGGCGGGCACGAGGCGTGGTTCACGTGGACGTCGACGGTGGAGCTGCCGAGCGTGCTCCGCTGGGACGCGCGCACCGCGTCGCTCACCGTCGAGTCCACGGCGCCGGGCCTCGCGTCGATGGGCGAGCTGCCCGCCGTCGTCACCCGCCAGCTGGAGGTGACCAGCTTGGACGGCACCGTGGTGCGCGCCCTCGCCGTCGCCCGCGCCGACGCCTTCGCCACCCCCGACGCGTCTGCCCCCGCCGCCCCCGCTCCGACGGTGCTGTACGGCTACGGCGGCTTCGGTCACACGATGACGCCCGGCTACAGCGCGAGTGCGCTGGCGTGGGTGGAGGCCGGCGGCATCTGGGTGGTGGCCGGCCTGCGCGGCGGCAACGAGGAGGGCGAGAGCTGGCACCGCGCCGGCATGCTCGCCGCCAAGCAGAACGTCTTCGACGACTTCCTCGCCGTGGCCGACGCGCTCGCGTCGCGCGGCTGGACCACGCCCGCGCAGCTCACCATCAGCGGCGGCTCCAACGGCGGGTTGCTCGTCGGGGCGGCGCTCACGCAGAGGCCGCAGGCCTTCGCCGCGGTGCTCTGCTCCGCGCCGCTGCTCGACATGGTCAGGTACCAGCTGCACGGGCTGGGGGCCACGTGGTCACCGGAGTACGGAGACGCGAACGACCCCGACGACCTCGGCTGGCTCCTCGCCTACTCCCCCTACCACGCGTGCTCGCCCGACCCGGCGTCCGTGGAGTACCCGGCGGTGCTGTTCACGGTCTTCGACGGGGACTCCCGCGTCGACCCGCTGCACGCCCGCAAGCTCTGCGCGGCGCTGCAGCACGCCACGCGCTCCGACCCCGCTGAGAAGCCGGTGCTGCTGCGGCGCGAGGCCGGCGTCGGCCACGGCGCGCGGGCGGTGTCGCGGACGGTGCAGCTCGCGGCGGACACGCTCTGCTTCGCCGCCGCGCACACCGGTCTGGTGCTCGGTGAGCAGGACGACGACGGCGGGGTGGTCCCGTGATCGCTGCTGCGCTGACGTCCGTCCTTGCTGCCTCCGCGAGCGCGGCGCCGTCGTCCCCTGTGCAGGAGCTCACGAACGACGTCACCCGGTCCACCGAGGCGGCCTCCACCCTGGCGTGTTCACCCGGCGACGGCACGTGGTGCGGCCTCATGGTCAACGCCGGTGTCAACGAGACGTTCGCCAAGTTCCTCATGTACTACGGCTCACCGCTGCTCAAGATCGCGTTGATCCTGGTGGCGGGCCTGATCGTCCGCAACGTGGCTCACTCGGCCATCGAGGCGCTGGCCGAGCGGATCGCGAGCGGTGAGGCGCAGCCGGGCCGGTCGCGATGGTGGCGCGCCGGACGGGGCCGCGAGACGCGGGCGTCGGAGGCGAGTACCGCGAGCACCGACGGCACCCTGGCGTGGGAGCGGCGCTCGCAACGCGCCAGGACGCTCGGCTCGGTGCTGCGCAGCCTCACCACCGCCGTGGTGATGACCGTGGTGGCGCTGCTCGTCATCGGGCAGCTGGGCATTCCGCTGGCTCCGCTGCTCGCAGGTGTCAGCGTGGTCGGTGTGGCGGTTGGCTTCGGCGCACAGACGCTGGTCAAAGACTTCCTCGCGGGGATCTTCATCATCGCCGAAGACCAGTTCGGCGTCGGTGACTCGGTCAACCTCTCCGCCGACGCGCAGGGCACCGTCGAGGCCGTGAGCCTGCGGGTGACGCGGCTACGTGGGGTGGACGGCACGGTCTGGTACGTGCGCAACGGCGACGTGCTGCGGGTGGGCAACCGGTCGCAGGGCTGGTCGCGGGCGGTGCTGGACATCGACGTGCCCTACTCCGCCGACGCCGCGCGGGTCGCCGAGGTCCTCGACGAGGTGGGCGAGCAGTTCCACGCCGACGAGGACTGGCGCCGCCACCTGCTCGAGGAGCCGCAGGTGTGGGGCATCGAGGCGCTCAGCATGGACAAGGTGGTGGTGCGCCTCGCGGTGCGCACTGCGCCGTTGCAGCAGTGGTCGGTCTCGCGGGAGCTGCGGGCGCGCATCAAGGCGCGCTTCGACGCCGAGGGCATCGGCCACTCCATCGACGACCCCGCCGACCCTGCCGACGACGCCGACGACGCCCCCGCGCCGTCGCTGCCTCCCGGCAACCAGGGCCCGCCGACCGGCCCGTCCTCCCACCGCTGACCCTCCGCGGCGATCACGGAGGTCCTGCACGCCGGCCGCCCAGCGTCCGCGCGCAGGATCCGCGACGGGCGATCACGGAGGTCCGGCACGCCGACTGCCCAGCGTCCGCGCACAGGACCCGCGACGATCATGCAGCTGAGCGCCACCTCCCTGCGCAGGTGACGCCCCATCAGCTCCCTCGATGGGGCGTCACCTCCACCGACGAAGCCAGAACTGCACCGGCGCCATGCTCCAGGTGCCGCTACCCCGCCGCAGATGTCGGAATCACCGCCCGATTCCGACATCTGCGGCAACGTTCCGACACCTGGAGCGCGGTTCCGGCATCTGGAGCGCGGTTCCGCATCTGCGGCCGGGCGGGGCGCCGTCCCCATCGGCCGGCGCGCAGGGTGCGGCCCGCGGCCAGCGGAGGTGACGCGGACCCGCATGATCGTCGCCGCGAGGGCGGCGTGGTCGGGGTGCGGGCAGCGGGGCGGCGACGGAGGATCTCGACATGGCCGACTCGCCCGGCACCACCGCGCCCGCCGCCCCAGACTCCGCAGCCGACTCCCCCGTCCCGGCTCGCATCGACCTCGCCGGCCTCCCACGCGGCGAGGGGCGCCTCGCCCTCGTCACGGGCGTCACCGGGTACATCGGGGGCCGGCTCGTGCCGGAGTTGCTGGCCGCCGGGTTCCGCGTCCGGGCCTTCGCCCGCAACCCGCAGCGCCTGCGCGACAGGCCCTGGGCGAAGCACGTCGAGATGTTCGAGGGTGACGCCTCCGACGCGGAGTCGGTGGCCAAGGCGCTGGACGGCGTCGACGTCGCCTACTACCTACTGCACTCCCTCGGCACCGGGCGCAGCTTCGAGGCCCGCGACCGGCAGCTGGCCCTGTGCTTCGGCAAGGCGGCCCGCGAGGCGGGCACCGGGCGCATCGTCTATCTCGGTGGTCTCTACCCCGACGGCGAGGAGCTCTCCCCGCACCTGCTCGGCCGCAAGGAGGTCGAGGACATCCTGCTGGCCAGCGGGGTGCCCGTGACGGTGCTGCGCGCCGCCGTCATCCTCGGCTCCGGATCGGCGAGCTTCGAGATGCTGCGCTACCTCACCGAGCGCCTGCCGATCATGATCCGGCCGAAGTGGCTGGCCAACCGGATCCAGCCGATCGCGGTCCGCGACGTGCTGCGCTACCTCGTCGGCGCGGCGTCCATCCCGAGCGACGTCAGTCGCGGCTTCGACATCGGCGGGCCCGACGTCGTCACCTACCTCGAACTCATGCAGCGCTACGCGAAGGTCGCCGGTCTGCCCAAGCGGTACGCGATCCCGGTGCCGGTGCTGACACCACACCTGTCCAGCCACTGGGTCAACCTCGTGACACCCGTGCCGCACACCATCGCGGGGGCATTGATCGGCTCGATCATCCACGAGGTGGTGGTCAAGGAACGAGACATCACCGCCTACGTGCCCGACCCGCCGACCGGGCTGCTCGGGGTGGACGGCGCCATCGAGTTGGCGCTCGCACGTGTGCAGGAGTTCGACGTCATGACGTCGTGGCGCTCTGCCTCCACCCCGGGCGTCCCGTCCGACCCGCTCCCGTCCGACCCGGACTGGTCCGGCGGGTCGCTGTACGTCGACGACAGGTCCTCCCCCGTCGACGCCACCCCGCGTCAGCTCTGGACCGTCATCGAGGGCATCGGCGGCGTCAACGGCTGGTACTCGTGGTCGCTGGGCTGGCGCGTGCGCGGCCTCATGGACATCGGCGTCGGCGGCCCGGGCCTACGCCGCGGTCGCGCCAACCCGTACGACCTGTCCGTCGGCGACGCCCTCGACTGGTGGCGCGTGGAGGAGATCCGCGACCTCGAGCTGCTGCGGCTGCGCGCGGAGATGCGCCTGCCCGGGGAGGCGTGGCTCGACCTGTGCGTGGAGACCGACGACTTCGGCCGCACCGTCTTCCGCCAGCGGGCGGTCTTCCACCCCAAGGGATTGTCCGGATTCCTCTACTGGCAGGCGATCAAACCGTTCCACGGTGTCGTCTTCGGCGGCATGCAGCGGAACATCGCGATGGCGGCCGCCGCAGTCAAGGACACCGACGAGCGGTGGAAGCCGTCGCGTGCCTCCTGAGCAGCACGCTCCCCAGCCGCCACGCACGGTCTGGATCACGGGGGCGAGCAGCGGCATCGGGATGGCGACGGCGCTGGCGTGCGCCCGCCGGGGCGACCGGCTGATGCTCTCCAGCCGCGCCCCGGCGCCGCTGGAGGAGGTCGCCCGCCAGTGCAGTTCCCTCGGCTCCGCCGACGTGCTGGTCGCTCCCCTGGACATCTCCGACGACGACGCCGTCCGCCGCGCCTCGGCGAACGCCGCGCGGCGCTGGGGGCGGCTCGACGTCGTCGTCCAGAACGCCGGGGTCGCGGCCTACGGCCGCGTCGACGAGGTGCCGGCGGCCGTGCTGGAGGGGGTGCTGCGCACCAACGTGCTCGGGGCGGCGTTCGTGGCGTCGGAGGCGGTGCGGACGTTCCGCGCACAGGGCGAGGGGACGCTCGTCGTGGTGGGGTCCGTGCTCGGCCGCATCACGGTGCCGTGGATGGGTGCGTACAACGCCTCGAAGTTCGCGCTGCGTGGTCTGGTCCGCACCATGCAGCAGGAGAACCGTGACGTGCCGGGCATCCGGATCTGCCTGGTGGCGCCCGGCGGCGTCGACACCCCCATCTACGACCAGTCGGCCACCGTGCTGGGGCGTCGAAACCGCCCGCCGTACCCCGTCTCCTCCCCCGAGCACGTCGCGGCGAAGGTGCTGCACGCCGCAGACCGTGGCGCGCCGGCGCACCGTGAGCTCGACGCGGGGTGGGCCAACCCCGCGATGAAGGCGGCGTTCGCCCTGGCACCCGGGGTGTTCGACAGGCTGTCGCGACCGGCCATGCGCGCCCTGGGCTTCACCCGCGGACGGCGACCCGACGGCCCCGGCAACGTGCTCGCCCCGCAGCCCCACGAGGAGGGCCTGCACCAGCGCCGCTGAGGCGAGCGCCGGCAGCCTGTTGCTGCCACCCTGCGCGTCCGGCCCCGGTCGATGTCAGCACTACGACATCGGCCGGGGCCTTCTGACGTGCGCGAACAACGGAGTAACACAGGCGTTACACAGGGACATGGCAGTGTCATGACACTGCCGTCTGATCTGCCTCGCACGACCTGGCACCGCCAGGTCGCCCGTCCCTCGCAGACCAGAAGAGGTGTCCCGTGCTGCACCGCAACCGCCGCCTGATCGCCGTCCCCCTCGCCGTCCTCACCGGCACACTGGCCCTGTCCTCGTGCGGCGCCAAGGCCGGCGAGACCACGGCCGGGGCCTCCGGCGCCCAGAGCTGTGTCGACACGTCCGGCGACAGCGTCAAGGTCGGCTTCATCAACTCGCTGTCCGGCACGATGGCCATCTCCGAGACCACCGTCAGCGAGTCGCTGAAGATGGCCGTCGACGAGATCAACGCCGCAGGCGGCGTCATGGGCAAGAAGCTCGACGTCGTCGCCGAGGACGGCGCCTCCGAGCCGGCGACGTTCGCCGAGAAGGCCGAGAAGCTCGTCCGCCAGGACTGCGTGGCCGCGGTCTTCGGAGGCTGGACCTCCTCCTCGCGCAAGGCGATGCTGCCGGTCTTCGAGACCAACAACAGCCTGCTGTTCTACCCGGTGCAGTACGAGGGCCTGGAGTCGTCGCCGAACATCTACTACACCGGCGCCACCACCAACCAGCAGATCATCCCCGCGCTGGACTGGCTCAAGGAGCAGGGCAAGTCGAAGATCTTCCTCGTCGGCTCCGACTACGTCTTCCCGCGCACCGCCAACAAGATCATCAACGCCTACGCCAAGGCCAACGGCATGACCGTGGTCGGCGAGGAGTACACCCCGCTCGGCTCCACCGACTTCACGACCATCGCCAACAAGGTCGCCTCCTCGGGCGCCGACGCGGTGTTCAACACCCTCAACGGTGACTCCAACGTCGCCTTCTTCCGCCAGTACCGCAGCCTGGGCCTCAGCCCGGAGACGATGCCGGTGGTCTCGGTGTCCATCGCCGAGGAGGAGGTCAGCGGCGTCGGCGTCGAGAACCTCGTCGGGCAGTACACCGCGTGGGACTACTACCAGACCCTGGACACCCCTGCGAACACGAAGTTCGTCGCCGACTTCAAGGCCGCCTACGGCGCCGACCGCGTCACCTCCGACCCGATGGAGGCCGCCTACACCTCGGTCTACCTGTGGAAGGCCATGGTCGAGAAGGCCGGCTCCTTCGAGACCGACGCCGTGAACGAGGCCGCCGACGGCGTCTCCTTCGACGCTCCCGAGGGCACCGTCGTCGTCGACGGGGACAACAACCACATCACCAAGACCCCCCGCATCGGCCAGGTCGACAGCACCGGCCTCATCAACACCGTGTGGTCGGCTCCCGAGCCGGTCGAGCCCGACCCGTACCTCAAGTCCTACCCCTGGGCCGCCGGCATCGCCGGCTGAAGGCAGGCGCTGCGGGCGGACGAGAGAGAGCGAAGGAGGACGACGTGGACGTCATCGGATCGCAGCTGGTGGCAGGAGTGAGCATCGGGTCGGTGCTCCTGCTGGTGGCCATCGGGCTCTCGCTGACCTTCGGTCAGATGGGAGTGATCAACATGGCCCACGGCGAGTTCATCATGGCCGGGGCGTACACCGCGTACGTGGTGCAGCAGATCCTCGGCGACGCCGGGCTGTCCCTGCTGGTCGCGCTGCCGGTGGCGTTCGCCGTCGGCGGCGCGCTCGGCGCGCTGCTCGAGCAGCTGCTCGTGCGGCACATGTACCACCGGCCGCTGGACACGCTGCTGGCGACGTTCGGCGTCTCCCTCGTGCTGCAGCAGCTGGCGCGCGACATCTTCGGCGCACCCGCCGTCGACGTGCGCACGCCGAGCTGGCTACAGGGCAACGTCGAGGTGCTGGGCACCGTGGTGCCGTGGACGCGCCTCTTCATCCTCGGCGTGGTCGTCGTGGCGGTGGGCGGGCTCGCTCTGCTGCTCACGACGACGGCGCTGGGCCGGCGCATCCGCGCCGTCGTCCTCAACCGCCAGCTCGCCGAGACCTCCGGCATCTCCACCCGCGCCACCGACCGGCTGACCTTCGTCATCGGCTCCGGGCTGGCGGGCGTCGCGGGCGTCGTGCTGACGCTGGTGGGTTCCACGGGGCCCACCCTCGGCACCGGCTACATCGTCGACGCGTTCCTCGTGGTGGTGGCCGGCGGCATCGGCCAGATCCGCGGGGCAGTGCTGGCGGCCTTCGGCCTCGGCCTGCTGCAGGCCTTCGTCGAGCTGTCGACGACGGCGAGCATCGCGAAGTTCCTCATCCTGGTGATCGTCGTGGCCTTCCTGCAGGTCCGTCCGCAGGGCTTGTTCACGGTGCGCACGCGGAGCCTGGCGTGACCGGCGGACTGGGGGTCCCCAGCCGCCGGAACGCGCTGGCGGGCACCGGGGCGCTCGCCCTCGTGCTGCTCGTCGTGGCGCCGCTGATGCTGTCGGACTTCCGGCTGGCGCTGCTGGGCAAGTTCATCTGCTTCGCCATCGTGGCGGTGGGCATCGGCATCGCCTGGGGGCGCGGCGGCATGCTCACCCTCGGCCAGGGCGTCTTCTTCGGCATCGGCGGCTACGCGATGGCCATGCACCTCAAACTGGCCGACGCGGAGCTCAATGGCGGGTCGGGCGTGCCCGACTTCATGCTGCTCTACGGAGACGGCACCGTGCCGGGCTGGTGGGAGCCGTTCCGCAGCCCGCTGTTCACGCTGCTGGCCGTGGTGGCACTCCCGGCGCTGCTGGCGACGGCGCTCGGGCTGGCCATCTTCAAGCGCCGCATCAAGGGCGCCTACTTCGCCATCCTGTCCCAGGCGATGGTGGCGGCGTTCGTCGTCCTCCTCGTCGGGCAGCAGCAGACCACCGGCGGCACCAACGGCCTCAACGGCTTCCGCTCGTTCTTCGGCTACTCGCTGTCCGACCCCGCCAACCGGCTCACGCTCTACTACCTGGCGGCGGGGATCCTCGTGGCCGCGGTGGCACTGTCCGCTGCGCTGCAGCGCAGCCGCTTCGGGGAGCTGCTGGTGGCCACCCGCGACGCCGAGGAGCGCGTGCGCTTCCTCGGGTACGACCCGGCGCTCGTCAAGACCGTGGCGTTCGCGCTGGCCGCGGCGCTGGCCGGTGTCGCGGGGGCGCTCTTCGTGCCGATCGTGGGGATCATCTCCCCCGCGGACATCGGCGTCGTCCCGTCGATCGTCTTCATCGTCGGGGTGGCCGTCGGCGGACGGGCGGGGCTGTTCGGGCCGGTGCTCGGCGCCATCGGCGTGGCCTGGGCGGAGACCAGCCTCTCGGAGGCGTTCCCTTCCTTCTGGAGCTACTTCCAGGGTGCGCTGCTCATCGCCGTCATCGCCCTGCTCCCGGGTGGCGCGGCGTCCCTGGTCGACAGGCTGCGCGAGCGGGCCACGAGCCCGCGGCGCGGCGCGTCAAGCCCTCCCGCCGCGGGTGCGGCCGGCACCCCGGCGCCCGCCGCTGCCGCGAGCACTCCCGCCGATCGACCCGCCGAGGAGGTCCACCCGTGAGCCCCCAGACCGTCGACGTCCTCGGCGCACCCCAGGACGTCGCCACCGGCCTCGCCGCCCCCGTCTCGCTGGTCGTCAGCGGTCTGCGGGTGCAGTTCGGCGGGTTCGTGGCCGTCAGCGACGCCAGCTTCGACGCCCACCCCGGTGAGGTGCGCTTCCTCATCGGTCCCAACGGGGCGGGCAAGACGACGTGCATCGACGCCATCACCGGGCTGGTGCGCGGCACCGGGTCCGCCAAGCTCGGCGACGACGAGCTGCTGGGCCGCCCCGTGCACCGCACGGCGAGGCTCGGTGTGGGCCGCACGTTCCAGACGGCCAGCGTCTTCGAGGAGATGTCGGTGCTGCAAAACCTCGACATCGCCGCGGGCATGAACCGCCGCTCCGCGGCACTCCTGCGGCCGCGGCGCACGGTGGAGCCGCGCATCGAGGCGGCCGCCGAGCAGATCGGCCTGGCCGGGTCGCTGGAGCAGCGCGCCGGCACCCTCTCCCACGGCCAGAAGCAGTGGCTGGAGATCGGCATGCTCCTCGTCCAGGACGCGCGCGTGCTCCTGCTCGACGAGCCGGTCGCCGGGATGAGCCACGACGAGCGGACGGCCACCGGCACGCTGCTGCAGCGCATCGCCGAGCACCGCGCCGTCGTCGTCGTCGAGCACGACATGGACTTCATGCGCCGCTTCGCCACGCGCGTCACGGTGCTGCACCAGGGGTCCGTCATCAGCGAGGGATCGGTGGCACACGTCCAGGCCGACCCGCGCGTCCAGGAGGTCTACCTGGGCAGCGCCGCCACCCACGGCGCTGACCCGGCCGAGCACGAAGGAGCGACGTCGTGACACTGGAGCTGGTCGGAGTCGATGCCGGCTACGGGCGCACCCAGGTGCTGCGCGACGTCAACCTGGCGAGCGAGCCGGAGGGCGTGGTGGCCGTGCTCGGCCACAACGGCGCAGGCAAGACCACCCTCGTGAGGACGGCGGTGGGGCTGCTGCGGCCCACCCGCGGCCAGGTGCTGTGGGACGGCGAGGACATCACCTCCCTCGCCCCCCACAAGCGCGTCGCGCGGGGCCTGGCGTACGTGCCGCAGGGGCAGCAGTCGTTCGGGCAGCTGACGACGACGGAGAACCTCCAGCTCGTCGCCGACCGCGCCCGCCCGCGCGCCCGGCGCGCGGCGCTGGTCGACGCGGCGATGGAGAGGTTCCCGGCGCTGACCGCCGTGGCCACCCGCAAGGCGGGCCTGCTCTCGGGCGGCCAGCGCCAGCAGCTGGCCATCGCGCGGGCGCTCATCACCGAACCGAAGCTGCTGGTGCTCGACGAGCCGACCGAGGGCATCCAGCCGTCGGTGGTCGCCGAGATCGAGGCGGCCGTCACCGACCTCGCGTCCAGCGGGACCGCGGTGCTGCTCGTGGAGCAGCACGTGGGCTTCGCGCTGGCGGCGGCGGCGCGGTACGCCGTCCTGGCGTCCGGGAGAGTGGTGAGCACCGGCGCCGGCGGGCGTGAGGCGCACGCCGGGGTCCGGGAGGCCCTGACCATCTGATGCTGCGGTGGACATGGTGCAATCAGCCGGCGCTGCCGCTCGCATCCCGAACCGCAACGGCGGTGAAACACGAGGGCAACACGACTGCGGCGTGATCGGGGATGGACGGCGCGGGTGGCGCTGCGGGCGGGTGCGGGGGCGGACCGTGGGGCAGGGCGACGTGCGGGCGACGGGCGGAGACGCGCTCCTCGCCGCCCAGGACTCCCTGGAGGACTACGCCTTCCGATACGTGCCCCGCAGCTTCCGCCGCTGGAGCACCTCGGCCGTGGGCGTCTCGGCGCTGGGCTCCATCGCCTTCCTCGCCGACTTCTCCATCGGGGCGAGCATCGGCGTGGTGCACGGCACCATCGACGCCGTCCTCGGGGTGCTGCTCGCCTCCGCGATCATCTTCGTCGTGGGTGGGCCGGTGGCGCACTGCGCGGCCCGCTACAACCTCGACCTCGACCTGGTGGCCCGGGGAGCCGGCTTCGGCTACTACGGCTCGATCATCACCACGCTGGTCTTCGCGGGCTTCACCTGCATCTTCTTCGCGCTCGAGGGCGCGATCATGGCGCAGGGGCTGCACACCGTGCTCGGGGTCCCGCTGCCGGTGGGCTACTTCGTCTCGACCGTCGTCGTCGTACCGATCGTCATCTACGGCATGCGGGCCCTCGAACGGCTCCAGGCGTGGACGACACCGCTGTGGCTCGTGCTGGCGGTCCTGCCGCTGGCGTGGCTCGTGGTGTCCGACCCGCAGGTCCTCGACGACTTCACCAGCTTCACCGGAGACCCGTCCGCCGTCGGGGGTGGCGCCGGCGGGGGTGCCCCCAGCGGTCCCACCCTCAGCGGCGTGGTGGCCAGCGCGGCGGTCTGCTTCGCCCTGACGCCGCAGCTGGCGGAACAGGTCGACTACCTGCGCTCGATGCCGCCGCGCACGGCGGAGAACCGGCGCTCGTGGTGGATCTGGACGGTGCTCGCGGGGCCGGGGTGGGTGGTCTTCAGCGGTCTCAAGCAGGTGCTGGGGGTACTGCTGGCGGCGTTCCTCCTGACCCGGGTCGACCCGGGCATGGGTGCCCGCGCGGTGGAGCCCGTGCAGCAATTCCTCGCGCTGTACGGCGAGCTGCTGCCCCCGTGGCTCGGGGCGGTGGCCACGCTGGCGCTCATCGTCGTCGCCCAGGTGAAGATCAACGTGACCAATGCCTACTCCGGCTCGCTGGCGTGGCTCAACGTGTGGACCAGGGTCCGGCGCACCTACCCGGGTCGCACGATCTTCGTGGTGTTCAACCTGGCGATGGCCCTCGGGCTCATGCTGCTCGACGTCTTCTCGCTCATCGGCTTCGTGCTGAGCCTGTACGCCAACATCGTCATGGCGTGGCTCGTGACGATCGCCGTCGACCTCGTGGTGGTGCGCCGCCTCCTGGGCATCGGGCCGCAGTACCCGGAGTTCCGCAAGGGGATGCTCCACTCCTGGAACCCGGTGGGCCTGACGTCCGTGGGGCTGAGCTCGGTGCTGTCGCTGCTGACGTTCTTCGGCGCGTTCGGGGAGGGGGCGCGCTCGTTCTCGGTGCTCGTGGCCATCGGCGTCGCTGCGGTGACCACTCCGGCGGTGGCGCTGGTGACTCGGGGCCGCTGGTACCTGCGGCGCACGGATGACGGCATCGCCTCGCCGCTGGTCGACGAGGCCGGCAACCCGTCGGGGCAGCGCCTGCGCTGCCACGTCACCGGGTACGTCTTCGAGCGCCCGGATATGCTCGCGTCCACCCAGGTGGGACCGTTCGGAGAGCCCTTGTACGTCTCCTCCCTCGCCCTCACGCTGGACCCCACGGACAGCTACGTGCTTCCACCGGACGCCCCGCCCACTGGTGCGGCCGACGCGCGAGGGAGGTGACCCCGGTGGTGCAGGAGACCCGCGACACCCGCTCGGCCGTGCTCGCCGCCGCGTGCACCCTCCTCGACGAGGTGCCGTTCGACGACATCTCCTACCGCGTCCTGGGTGACACCGTGGGTGTAGCGGAACGCACCGTCTTCCGGCACTTCCCCACCCGCGCGCACCTGCTGACGGGCGTCGCGCAACGCATCGACACCCTCGAGATGCCGTTCGCGCCGTTCCGCACGGCCGCGGAGTTCCGCGCCTCGACGCGGCAGCGGTTCCTCGCCTTCGACACCGCGCCACGCAAGGCGGGCGTGCTCGCCCGGTCGGCTGCCGTGTCACCGGTCTCCGCGCCCGAGCCTGACTTCTTGACGCACGCGGTGGTCGCCGTCGTGGAGCACGAGCTGCCCGGCGCCAACCGCCGCGACCTGCGCCGCGCGGCCGGCGCACTGCGAACCTTCGCGGCGCCGCTGTTCTGGGCCCACGCCCGCACGAGCCTGGGGATGGACGGCGCCGCCGCGGCCGACGTCCTCGACGTCGTCACGGAGCGGGTGCTCGCGGCGCTGCGGCCGGCGGGTGAGCACGCGCAGTCGTCGTCCTCGTCCTCGTCCTCGTCGTCGTCGCTGCCGAGCTGGCCGCTGCCGTGAGCACGCCGGCCGGGGCCGCTGCGGCGACCGAGCTGACTCCCGTGCTGACGCGCACCCAGCTGGCGGTGCTCACGGCGTACGTCGCGCTCATCGAGGAGCTCGGCACCGACGACGTGCCGTTCCGGCTCATCGCGCGACGCTCAGGCGTCGCCGAGCGCACCGTCTACCGGACCTACCCGACCCGCACCCAGCTGCTCGTGGCGACGGCCGCGTGGGTCGAGGCGACGGCGTTCGCGCGGGAGGCCACCGAGTCCGTCTTCGATGTGCCCCTCACCGTGCGCGAGACGATGCGCGCCTACTCCGAGCGCCCGGAGCTGGCGCACGTCGCGGCGGAGACGCCGCTGCGGGCGGTGTCGGACGCTGCTGCGGGTGACGAGGCGCTCCCCGCGGAGACGACGCATGTTCCGCGGCTCGTGCGTGAGGAACTGGGCACCGCCGACGACGAGCGCCAGCGCCACCTCACCGCTGCGCTGACCCACCTCGACTCGCCCGCCACCTGGGTGGTGCTGCGCCAGGAGCTGCAGATGGAGCCCCGTGACATCGCCGACGCGGCGGCGTGGGCCGCCGAGGTGGTGCTGCGGCCGAGCCCGCGGGAGGGCGGCGAGCGGTGAGCTGCGAGCGGAGATGATGGGCGCGTGATGCCGTCGTCGTCCTCGTCTCCCCAGCAGGGCCCGCAGACACGTGCCCAGGCCACCCCGCAGCAGGGGGTGCGCCCCGGGTTGGGTGTGGGCCGCGCCGTGCCCGCCGAGCAGCAGAGCTTCTACGAGGCGGTCGGTGGGCACGAGACCTTCGTGCGTTTGGTCGACGCGTTCTACGAGGGGGTGGCGGATGACCCGCTGCTGCGCCCGATGTACCCCGAGCAGCAGCTGGACGGCGCCCGCGAGCGGCTGACGCTGTTCCTGGAGCAGTACTGGGGCGGCCCGACGACGTACTCGGAGACCCGCGGCCACCCGCGGCTGCGGATGCGGCATGCGGGGTTCCACATCGGGCCGGCGGCGCGTGACGCGTGGCTACGGCACATGCGGGTGGCGGTCGACTCGCTCGCGCTACCGCCGCTGCAGCACGAGGTGCTGTGGGACTACCTGGAGCGGGCGGCCCACAGCCTGCTCAACACTTTCGAGGACTAACCCCCTCCCCCCTTCCCGCACTTTCCTCGGCAAGTGCGCTTCCCGGCGGCCGGGTGCTGCACTTGCCGTGGAAAGTGCGGTTCCGGAGGGGGGGTCAGCGGCGGCCGAGACGGCGTTCGGACGGCGCCGCGGTGTAGGTGAGCCCGTAGTGGGCGAAGACGTCACCCTCGGCCTCGGCGCGCAGCTCGCCGTCGGTCTCGATGGACGGCGCACCCTTCACCTGGTTCTTGGAGAACGGCACCTTGACGTACCCGGGGCCGACCACGGCGTCGTCGATGGGCACGAAGACGAGCTTCTTGCCCATCAGCCCTACGAGCACGGTGGCGAAGGCGGGCTGGTCGGTGGTGGTGTCGACGTAGATCGACTCGAGCTTGCCGATCCGGTCACCGGCCTCGTCGACGACGTCCTGACCGCTCCACTCGCGGATGTTCCCCACACGCACTGGCATGACGCGAACGCTAGCGATCGGGGCACGTCAGCGCGCACCGGGGCGCACTCTGCGGCGTGCAGGACTTCCTTGATCGTCGCGGTGAGGTGGGCGCACCGATGAGTTCTCTCAGCGAAACCCGTCGACTCCGGCACCGGGGAGCCACCACGCTGGCGCCCAGACCCATCGCCGGCCCACGCACCAGGAGGCACCGCTTGATCCGCGCCCGCGGGCTCGCCCGCACGTTCACCTCGCGCCGTGGCGCGGTCCACGCTGTGCAGGGGGTCGACCTCGACGTCGCCCGCGGCGAGGTGGTCGGCTTCCTCGGCCCCAACGGAGCGGGCAAGACCACCACCATGCGCATGCTCACCACGCTGCTCGCGCCCACGGCGGGCGAGGCACAGGTGGTGGGCTGCGACCTGCGCACCGACCCGGTGGGCGTGCGCCGGCGCATCGGCTACGTGCCGCAGTCGGGCTCGTCCTCGCCGGAGGCCCGGGTGGGCGAGGAGCTGGTCGACCATGCCGCTCTCTACGGCATCCCCAAAGCCACCGGCCGCACCCGCGGCCAGGAGCTGTTCTCCCGCCTCGACCTCGACGGCGTCTGGGAGCGCACCGTCCGCACGCTGTCCGGAGGGCAGCGGCGGCGGCTCGACATCGCCAAGGGCCTCGTGCATGACCCGGAACTCGTCTTCCTCGACGAACCGACCACCGGGCTCGACCCGCAGTCGCGCGCCAACCTCTGGACCCACATCTCCGGGCTGCGCGACAGCCACGGCACCACGGTCTTTCTCACCACCCACTACCTCGACGAGGCCGACGCCCTGTGCGACCGCATCCTCGTCATCGACCACGGCACGATCGTCGCCGAAGGCACGCCCGACCAGCTGAAGCAGCGCGTCAGCGGAGACGCCGTGGAGCTGGAACTCGACGACGCCACCCGCACCGGAGACGCGCTCGCCCTGGTCAGCGCGTTGCCGGGTGCCACGGACGCCGTCGTCGACACCTCCGGCGCCACCCCGCGCGTGCGGGTCCGGGTGCCCTCGGGTGGGCGAGCGCTGCCCGGCCTGCTGCGCCAGCTCGACGCCGCCGGCGTGGCGCTGGCCGCCGTCGACGTGCAGCGCCCGACGCTCGACGACGTGTTCCTGGAGATGACCGGCAGGTCGCTGCGCGAAGGAGGAGAGGGCTGATGCGCGTCTTCTGGCGCGACACCTGGAGGGTGTTCTGGCGGGCCATGCGTATGTCGCTACGCAACCCCGCGTGGGTGATCATCGGGCTGGCGCAGCCCGTGCTGTACCTCGTGTTCTTCGGGCCGCTGCTGGAACCGCTGGCCGGTCAACTCGGCACGGGCAACGCCTACCAGCTCTTCGTGCCGGGGATCATGGTGCAGCTGGGCATCTTCGGGGCGATGTTCGTGGGCTTCGGGCTCATCGCCGAGGTGCGCGCCGGTGTGGTGGAGAGCCAACGCGTGACGCCCGCCTCGCGCACGGCGCTGCTGCTCGGCAGGGTGCTGCGCGACGTCGTCGTCCTGTTCGTCCAGGCGGTGCTGCTCGTGCTCGTGGCCCTGCCGATGGGCCTGCGCGCGCCGCTGGCCGGGATCGTGCTGGGCGTGGTGATCGTGGCGCTGCTCGGGGCGTCGCTGAGCTCGGTCTCGTACGCGGTGGCACTGACGGTGAAGAGCGAGGACGTCATGGCACCCCTGCTCAACGCCGTCGCGTTCCCCGTGCTGCTGCTCTCCGGGATCCTCCTGCCGATGTCGCTCGCGCCGGGCTGGCTGGAGACACTGTCGGAGATCAACCCGTTCAAGCACGTCGTCGACGGGGTGCGGTCCGCCTTCGCGGGCAACGTCACCGCTACGGACTCGTGGGTCGGTGCACTCATCACCGTCGCGCTCGTCGTGCTGGGCCTCTGGTACGGCACGCGCACCTTCCGCCGCGAATCGTCCTGAGGTGCAGAGCTGAGGACGACGGCGGCGCTCAGCACGCCGCTGCTGGCGCTCGCCGACCGTCGCCGCCGTCCTCGCGGCCTCACACCTTCGCTGCGGCGGCCTGCAGCAGGTCGAGGTACTGGGGCAGCATCCACGGCACGGACAGCAACGACGGCGCCGAGGCAGCCGCCGAGAGGGGCGCACCATCGGGCAGCACCACCACGGACCCCCGGGCGACGGCCGGGAGCTTGCCGATCAGCGGATCAGCCTGAAGGGTCGCGAGCGTGCCGTCGTCTCCATAGGTGACGAGCACGTCGACGTCGGCCAGCTGGTCGATGTTCTCGCTGGCGAACTTCACGAAGAAGCCGTTGCCGTCCGGCTTCGTGGCCGCCACCGACGGCGCGACCGTCAGGCCCAGGTCGGTGAGGAACTGCACGCGCGCGTCGTCGGGCAGGTAGAGGTTGAAGCGACTCAGGTCGCTCGGGTCGATGTAGGCCGCGGCGAAGGTCTTGCCCTTGACATCAGGATGGCTCGCGAGCCCCTCGGTGATCTGCTGCTCGATGCCGGCGATGGCCGCCTGCGCCTGCGCCTTCTCGCCGAGCGCCTCCCCGTCGAGGAGCGCGGTCTCGCGCCAGGTGGTTCCGAAGGCCCGCTCCGGAAAGCTCACCGTGGGCGCGATCTTCGAGAGGGTGGTGAAGTCGTCCTGGGTCAACCCGGAGTAGGCGGCCAGGACGACGTCGGGCCGGGTGTTGCTGACAGCCTCGAACGGGATGCCGTCGGTCTGGTCGAAGAGCACCGGGAGCTTGCTGCCCGTGGCACCGGCCTTCTCCAGCGCCTGGTACGTCCAGGGGAGCACGCCGTCGCCGTCGTCGTCGCCGTAGGTGGCCTTGGGCATGCCGACGGGAACCACGCCCAGGGCGAGCGCGACGTCCTGGTTGGACCAGGACAGGGTTGCCGCCCGCTCGGGACGGGACTCGATGGTCGTGCCGCCGTAGGTGTTGGCGATGGTGACGGGGAAGGCGCCGGCCGCCGTCGCGGGCGCGGTCGCCGTGCCCTCCGGTGAGGAGGCGACGGTCGGGCTGGCGCCCCAGCCGGTGAGGAACGCGGAGGTGGCCAGGGCGAACAGTGGCAGCAGAGGGCCGCTTCGGAGGGAGCGCACGACCGCGAGCGTATCGAAGTTTAGGAGAGCCTTGCCTAAGTCATAAGGTCGGGTGGGCAGAGGGTCAGGCCAGCAGCGGGTGCCGGCCCAGCACGTGGCCGCGCCGCGTCGACAGGCGGCGCCAGGCACCGGCGGTGGCAGCGGTCACGGGCGCCCCCGCCTCGGGGTGATCGTCCGGCGGCAGGAAGCCCAGCGCGTCGGCGGCCCGGGCCAGGGCCGCGGCGAGGTCACGCGGATCGGCCGCGGCCTGCTGGCGCAGCGCGGCCACCTCCTGCGGCGGGGTGGGCGCCCATCCGCTGCGCGGCGGGAGGAGTCCCGCCCACGCCGTGCCCGCACCGACGTCCACCGGCGGCACCGCGAGCTCGGTGAGCGGGCCCCCGCCGGGACCGCTGCGCCGGGCGAGCCGGTCGGCCAGGGCGGCCAGTTCGACGACGACGTCGAGCTCACGCGGCTCGGCGGCGGGCGCCAGCGCGAGCGTGCGCAGGCCCAGCACGGTCGGCAGTCCGGCGCCGTGCAGCGGACTCACCCACACGGCGAGCACGCCGCCGCCCGCCACGAGGCGCGCCGCGCCACCGGAGTCCGCTCGGGACGCGCGCGAGACCAGCACGGCGAGGTCGTCCAGGGCGCGCGGATCAGCCGGGACCAGCGGCGCCGGCGACTCGCCCGCGTCCTGCGGCTCCCGCGGCTCGTGGCGCGGCGGCGGAACGCTCATCGCGAGCGCCTCCGGAACGGCACCGGCTCGTCGATCCAGCTCTCGAGCACCTCGCGCTCGACGGTGCCCAGGCGTCGGGCGGAGCCGGTGGCGAGGTCGTAGGCGACGCACGTCGTGGCGGCGCGCACGTACACGGTGCGCTCGCCGCCCGCGCCCGGGGAGCCGGCGCTCTCGTCGTCGTCGTAGATCTCGTAGCCGACCTCGAAACTGGCCCCACCGACCGCGGTGATCCAGATGTCGGCGGGCACGGGCGCGAGGCGCCAGACGAGCGGCGCGAGGTACTCGACCTCGTGCCGGGCAACGACGACGCCGCTCTCCAGCAGGCTGGGGCCGCCGTGGTCGCGGAGGTCCTCGAAGGCGTGCACGCGCACCTCCTCCAGCAGCCGCAGCACCTGCACGTTGTTGACGTGCCCGAACGCGTCCATGTCGGACCAGCGGACGGTCACCGGGACGCTTCTCCTCGCCACCGGGCCATGCTGGCGCACCCGCCACCTGCTGCGTCGCCCACCCCGTCCCCCTAGTCTCCGGCGGGTGGCTGACGATGTTCGCGACGCTGCCCAGGCCCACGGACTCGCGGGTCTCCTGGACGTCCTGGATCTGACCCCCGGGGGCGTCGACGCCTCCGGGCAGGACCTGTTCACGGGCGAGAACCAGCGCTCGCCCCACGGGCGGGTGTTCGGCGGGCAGGTGCTGGGTCAGTCGGTGGTCGCGGCGACCCGCACGGTCGACCCGGCGCGCCGGGTGCACTCGATGCACGGCTACTTCCTGCGTCCCGGTGACCCGAGCACGCCGATCACCTTCGCGGTGGAGCGGCTGCGCGACGGCGGCTCGTTCAGCGCGCGGCGCGTGCACGCCATCCAGCACGGGCAGCCGATCCTGTCGATGATCGCTTCGTTCCAGGAAGACCAGGACGGCGTCGACCACGCCGCTCCGGCGCCGTCCGTGCCCGAGCCGGAGTCGCTGCCGAGCATTGCGGACCTGGTGGGCCGCCTCGACCACCCCTTCGCGCGGTACTGGGCGCGGGAGCGGCCGGTGGACGTGCGTCACGTCGAGGGCGCGATCTACCTGCCGGGGACCTCGAAGGATCAGGACGACGACGGCGACGGCTCGCAGGCGGTGTGGCTGCGCGTCGCCGGGCCGCTCCCGGAGGATCAAGCGCTGCACCGTGCGGTGCTCGCCTGGGCCAGCGACGTGACGATCCTCGAGCCGGTGCTGCGCCGCCACGGGGCGGCCTGGGCGACGCCCGGCATCCGCGTCGCCAGCCTCGACCACGCGCTGTGGTGGCACCGCCCGGTGCGCGCCGACGACTGGCTGCTGTTCGTGGAGGAGACCCCGTCGGCGTCGGGCGCCCGCGGGCTGGGCCTGGCGCGGGTCTACGACCGGGCCGGCACCCTCGTGGCCACGGTCGCCCAGGAAGGCATGACCCGCCTCCCCCACCCGTGATCATGGGCGTCCGCCACCCTCCCCGTGATCATGGGCGTCCGCCACCCTCCCCGCGACGATCAAACGCCTGCGCGTCACGTCCCGCTGCTTCGCGCAGGCTGAACCCGTCGGGGCTGCGGCAGACTCGCTGCCCGTGAGCGACCAGGTGACCCTGCAGCAGCTGCTCGACGACGCCGCCTTCCTCTCCCTAGAGCACCAGCTGCACCTCGACGGGCTTCTCGGAGACCACACCTGGGACGTCGACCTGTCGGAGGGCCACTTCGCCTTCCGTGCCGCGGAGACCGGCGCCGGGCCGCTCCTCGCGGAAGCACCGGATGGCGAGCTGGTGGCCACGCGGATGCACCTGCTCGGAACGGCCGCACCCGGGCCGCGGTCGTGGCTGTGGTGCTGGGCCAACCCGGTGGGCTTCGGCGACGTCGTCACCGGCCTCGCCCGGTGGCTGCGCGACTTCGGCGGTCGCCACGGCGTGCCGGAGCTGTCGCAGCCGGAGGTGCAGTTCGCGGAACTGCCGGGCGCGGCCACCGAGCCGGCCCAGGCGGTCGGCGTCGTCCTCGACGCCGCCAAGGCCGCTGCCCGCCGCTGGACCTCCTACAGCGGCGACGTCGGCAACGGCACCCGGGCGGCGTTCCTGCTCGACCACCCCGCGTTCGCGCTGCCGGAGCCGTCGGGGCCGCGCACGCTCCGCGTGCTGCTGGAGCGGCTCTCGGGCCCGACACTGGGCGACCACCGCCGCGCCGTCGCCTCGTACGCCGGTGGGCGAAGCCTCGCCCAGCACTGGGAGGCCGAGCATGCGGCGGTGCGGCTGGCGGGCCCGGCGTTCGAGCTGCGGGTCCGCTTCGACGAGCTCGGCCAGATTGCCGGCGTCGACGCGGACTTCTCCCCCGCCTGACCCGCTCCGCCCACCCCGCCCCTTCATGTGATCATGGACTTCCCGAGCACTTTCCCCGGTGATCATGGGCACTCGGCCACCTGACGCGTGACGACGCACGTGCAGAACCCCGCCAGACACCCCTCCGACGGGGCGTGGGCGGGCTTCTGCATGTCAGGCGTCACGCCGCCTCCGCCCTGACGTCCCGCCGAGCATGCAGAACCCCGCCGAAGCCGCCTCACATCGGCTCCAGGACCACTTCTGCATGCTGGACGGGACAGTCACGCCCACCACGGCGTGCAGAACTTCCTAGATCGCGCCGAGGGGGTGGCGCGGGCTTCCTTGATCGTGCCGAGGGGGTGGCGCGGACTTCCTTGATCTCGCCAAGGGGGTGGGACGACGACGGGCCCGCCGCTGCGAGGTGCAGCGACGGGCCCGGGAGCCGTCCAGCGTCAGTCGCGGGTGAGGCGGCGGTGCGTGACGCGGTGCGGGCGCGCAGCGTCCTCACCGAGGCGGTCGATCTTGTTCTCGAGGTACCCGGCGAAGTTGCCCTCGTACCAGTACCACTGCGCCTCGTCCTCCTCGGTGCCCTCCCAGGCGAGGATGTGCGTGGCGACGCGGTCGAGGAACCAGCGGTCGTGGCTGATGACCACGGCGCATCCGGGGAACTCGAGCAGCGCGTCCTCCAGCGACGAGAGCGTCTCGACGTCGAGGTCGTTGGTGGGCTCGTCGAGCAGCAGCAGGTTGCCGCCCTGCTTGAGGGTCAGCGCCAGGTTGAGGCGGTTGCGCTCACCACCGGAGAGCACGCCAGCCTTCTTCTGCTGGTCCGGGCCCTTGAATCCGAACGCGGAGACGTAGGCGCGCGAGGGCACCTCCACGTTGCCGACCTGCATGTAGTCGAGCCCGTCGGAGACGACCTCCCACAGCGACTTGTTGGGGTCCAGGCCGCCGCGGTTCTGGTCGACGTAGGAGACCTTGACGGTCTCGCCGACGCGCACGACGCCGGAGTCCGGCTCCTCTAGGCCCACGATCGTCTTGAAGAGCGTGGTCTTGCCGACGCCGTTGGGGCCGATGACACCGACGATGCCGTTGCGGGGCAGCGTGAAGCTGAGCCCGTCGATGAGCACCCGGTCGCCGAAGCCCTTCTTGAGGTCCTTCACCTCGATGACCTGGGCGCCCAGACGCGGGCCCGGCGGGATCTGGATGGACTCGAAGTCCAGCTTGCGGGTGCGGTCGGCCTCGGCTGCCATCTCCTCGTAGCGCGCCAGGCGCGACTTGGACTTGGTCTGGCGGGCCTTGGCGTTGGAGCGGACCCACTCGAGCTCGTCGGCGAGGCGCTTGGCGAGCTTGGCGTCCTTCTTGCCCTGCACCTGCAGGCGCTCGCGCTTCTTCTCCAGGTAGGTGGAGTAGTTGCCCTCGTAGGGGTAGAGGCGGCCGCGGTCGACCTCGGCGATCCACTGGGCGACGTTGTCGAGGAAGTACCGGTCGTGGGTGACGGCCAAGACGGCGCCGGGGTAGCTGGCGAGGTGCTGCTCGAGCCAGGTGACGGACTCGGCGTCGAGGTGGTTGGTGGGCTCGTCGAGGAGCAGCAGGTCGGGCTCGCTCAGCAGCAGGCGACACAGGGCGACGCGGCGGCGCTCACCACCGGAGAGGACCTTCACGTCGGCGTCGCCCGGGGGGCAGCGCAGCGCGTCCATCGCCTGCTCGAGCTTGGAGTCCATGTCCCACGCGCCGGCGTGGTCGAGCTCCTCCTGGAGGTCGCCCATCTCCTTCATGAGGGCGTCGAAGTCGGCGTCCGGGTCTTCGAAGGCGGCGGTGATCTCGTTGTACCTGTCGACCTTGCGCTTGAGGTCGCCCATGCCCTCCTGGACGTTCTCCAGGACGGTCTTGTCCTCGTCGAGCGGGGGCTCCTGCAGGAGGATGCCCACCGAGTAGCCCGGCGAGAGGCGGGCCTCACCGTTGGAGGGCTGGTCGAGACCGGCCATGATCTTGAGGATCGTCGACTTACCGGCACCGTTCGGGCCGACGACGCCGATCTTCGCCCCGGGGTAGAACGACATCGTCACGTCGTCGAGGATCAGCTTGTCACCCAAGGCCTTGCGGGCCTTGTACATGGTGTAAATGAACTCCGCCATGACCTCCAGCCTAGGGGCGGGCGGCGTGCTGCCACGCCGCCCGCCCCTGCCCCTCCTTCCAGGCGGGGCCGAAGGTCAGGCGCTGCGCGACAGCTCGACGCGCGCGTCGTCGTCGCCGTCGAGGGGGGCGTCCTCCAGGGGGTCGTCGTCGGCCGCAGAGCTCTCGGCGCCGTAGTCGTGCAGCGAGCGGGGGTCGAACTGCTCGTCAGCCGGCGCAGAAGCCTGGCCCGGCACGCCGGCCGTGGCCCACGGGTTGTCCGTCACGACGCCTGTGGTGCTGTCGACGCGGGTGACGGGCGCGGCGCCCTGCTCGGCGCGGTCGCGCACGAACTGCCGGACGATGCCGCGACGCAGGTCGAGCGCCACCGACCGTGCCTTGAGCGTGGTCGAGCGGCGACGCTCGGCGTCAGCACCCTCCCCGACCAGGTACTCGCGCTGCTCGAAGGTGCCCGACACCACCACGCGCGACCCGCGCTTCACGGACGCCGCCACGTTCTCGGCCAGCTCGTCCCAGCAGGTGACGTCCCACCAGTTGGTGGGTCCGTCCACCCAGGCGCCCGTCGCCTGGTCACGCCAGGAGTCACTCTCGGCGACTCGGAACCTCACATACGGCACTCCCGCCGCGGTGGCCCGCAGCTCGGGATCAGCCCCCAGGTTGCCCACCACGGTGAACGTCGACTTCGGCACGCCGGCCTCCTCATCTCGGCCCGCCCGGCGCGGGCGATGCCGCCGACCCTGCCGCCGTCGTCCTGGTCGCCACGACTGCGACCACCGCGGCCTGTGGACGACGACGCCACGCACCCGGCCTGTGGGCGGACGACGGCGCTAGCGTGCGCGCTCGTGCCTGTTCCGCTGAGCGACCGCGTCGTCCTCGAGAACACCCACGTGCGTCTTGAGCCGCTGTCCATCGACCACGTCGACGAACTCGCGACCGCGCTGGCCGAGGGCGGACTCGAGCACACCTGGTACACCTCCGTCCCCACCCCGGAGACGGTCGCCGACGACGTCGCCAACCGCCTCGCCCTGCACGCCGCCGGCCTCATGAACCCGTGGGCCGTGCGCCGCGCCTCGGACGGAGCGCTGGTCGGCTGCACCACCTACTGCAACATCGCGCAGGCCGACCGCCACGTGGAGGTCGGCCACACCTGGCTCGTCCCGTCCGCGCAGCGCACCGGTGTCAACTCCGCGGCCAAGCTGCTGCTGTTCGGGCACGCCTTCGAGGCGTGCGACGCGATCGCCGTCGAGCTGCGCACCCACTGGCACAACCGGCAGTCGCGGGCGGCCATCGAGCGGCTCGGCGCCAAGCTCGACGGGGTACTGCGCAACCACAAGATCGGCCCCGACGGCGTGCTGCGCGACACGGTGGTCTACTCGGTGCTCCCCCACGAGTGGCCCGCGGTGAGGGCCACGCTGCAGGCGTCACTCACGCGCCATACCCGCTGAGCAGCGTCAGTGCCGCTCGAGGTGCCCAGCAGCCGCGAACAACGCCTCCCGGGCGCCGGCGTGGCGGTCCACCACGTGCGCGACCGAGCTCAGCAGCTGCTCCTCCGCCACGTCGGCGACGACGGCGCGCAGCCGCTCGCGGGCGGACCGGCGGAGGCGCTCCGCGCGACGCCGCACGAGCGCGCGGCTGAGCACTGCGGAGAACCAGCCCAAGAGCACCCCGCCGACCAGCAGCACCGTCGGCAGTGGCACCGCCCACGCCTCGTACCCGGAGCCTGGCGACGGCCCGACGCGCGGCATCGGCGGGGCGGGCAGCTGCAGCCACGCGATTACACCCAGCGCTCCGAGCCACAGCGCGCCGACCACGACGCACGCGGCGAGCACGAGCTGCAGCGCTTCGACAGCGGCCCACCAGCGGGGCGCGGGGGCGGCCAGCGGCACGGTCTGCACGGCTTGGTCGAGGGCGTCGGCGAGGTCGTCCGTGACCGGCCCGGCGGAGGCACGCGCGGCGTCACCCCAGCGCGGCGGCAGCTCCTCCGCCACCGAGGCCACCACGCCGCGCACCGCCGTCGACACCTGCGCCCGCTGCGACGGCGTCGGCACGGGCACCGAGGTGCGGGTCAACGCGGTGATCGCTGTGGCCTCGCCCGATCCCCGTGACGAAGAGGAGGAGGACGACGACGACAGCAGGTGCAGACGCTTCAGCGGGTCCGGGCGCAGCCGCCGCGCCCATCGCGTGAACGGCCATCCGGTGCGCCCGACGCCGGCGCGCACCTCGCTGGAGCGCACGGCGTCGGAGATGGCGGGCACCCCCGCGGACACGGCGAGGGCGTCGACGAGCTGCGGTGAGCCCTCGGCGGTGGCGACGTCGGGGTCGTGGTCGCTCACCGACGGCAGGAGCTCGCGGGCGGCGGCGAGCACGTCGGCCTCGGCGCGGCGCCGCGCGACCGTGCGGGCCTGCACGACGTCGGTGAGCACCTGCCGCAACGCGCCGACGCCCTGGCCGGTGCGGGCCGACGTCGTGAGCAGCCGCACCCTGTCGAGCCCGTCGGCGGCGAGCAGGCGGCGCAGGTCGGCCTCGCAGACGGCGGCGGACGCCTCGTCGAGGGTGTCGACCTGGTTGAGGACGACGACGACGACGTCCTGGTGGTCGGCCAGGTGCCGCAGGTAGCGCTGGTGCAGGGCAGCGTCGGCGTACTTTTGCGGGTCGGCCACCCAGATCACGAGGTCGGCGAGGGCGACGAGCCGGTCGACCTGCAGGCGGTGCGACAGCGTGGTCGAGTCGTGGTCGGGGAGGTCGAGAAGCACCAGGCCGGTCAGCGCGTCCTCGCGGCCCGCGTCGAGCTCGCTGACCCGCTCGGTGCGGTGCCGCCGGGGCACCTCCAGCCAGTCGAGCAGGGCGTCGGGGACGTCGCCCCACACGCACGCGGTGGGGTGCGACGTCGTCGGGCGGCGCACGCCCACGGTGGCGACGTCGAGGCCGGCGATGGCGTTGAACAGGCTCGACTTGCCGCTGCCCGTGGCGCCCGCGAGCGCCACTACGCTGGCGCCGGTGTCGCTGGCGAGGCGGTGCCGGGCCCGTTCGGCGACAGCGTGGGCGTGGGCGGCGGCGTCGGGGTCGAGCTCGTCGCCGCCGATCTCGAGGGCGTACTCCAGCTCGGCGAGGGCAGCGCCGAGAGGCGTGGACGGGTCGAGCGCGGTCGGCAGGGCGTCGGCGCCGTCGGGCGTCCACGCGCCGTCGTCGTCGTGCGTGTTGTCCTGCCTGTTGTCGTGGTCGTACTCGTCGTAGTGCTCGCGGGTCTGGGCGCTCATGCGGCGCTCCCCCGTCCGACGTCTCCGGCGCGGGCCACGGCGGCCGCGGCCTGCCGCAGCTGGGAGCCGATCTCGGCCTCGCCGTGCTGGGTGCCAAGCCGCTCGGGGAGCAGCTGGGCCAAGGAGTGCTGTTCGTCGTCGAGGAGTGCCTCGACGCGGGCGATGAGGTCGGCGCGGGCCGCGGCGGCGAGCTGGCGCACGGCCTGGTCACCGAAGGCGGCTTCGAGCACGCGCTGCGCGAGCGCTGCGGTGAGTGCGGCGATGCCCGCCTCGGCGCCGGTGAGACCGGCGCTGGCGGCGAACACCACGAGCATGAGCACTGCGCCCGCTCCGCTGACGCCGAGGCTGTAGAAGAGGGCGCGGCTGCGCTTGCCTTCGCCCTGGGCGCGCACGAGATCGAGCACGTGCTGCTGCCAGTCGCGGACGAGGCGTTCGACGTCGGCGGTGAAACCGTCACGCAGCTGCGGGTCGCTGGCCCCGTCGGGTGCGTTGGCCAGCACCGCGGCACCGGAGGGACGGGCGCGCCAGCGCAGCAGCGCGTTCTGCCGGGCGCTTCCGGCGGCGTCGATGACGAGAGCGGCGACGCCCGTGACCAGCGCCTCCCCCAGCCTGTCGGCCGGGGGTGCCTTGCGGCGCACAGCAGCGGCGATCCGGTCACGCACCCGACCGACGCCCGCCTGGAGGCTGGCGAACAGCTCGCCAGTGCCGACGAACTCCTGCCAGCGCGCGAGCACTTCACCGCGCAGCAGCGTGCCGTCGGACAGGTGGTCCTGCAGGCCTTCGGTGGCGTCGGCGTAGGCGCCGTGGAGGTCGGCCAGGAGCGACCGCTCCTCGGCGTCCTGAGCGTCTGCGGCGTCGGCAAGACGCGGCACTCGCGTGGCCAGGGAGACGAGCGCGCCCGAGAGGGTGCGACGGACGACGACGTCGCGGCTGCGCGCGTCCACGCTGATGCCGGCCAGCCAACGCCGCAGCGGCGCCATCTGGGCCCGCGGCAGCAGGCCAGCCTCCAGCGAGCACTCGGCGATGGTGAACAGCGGCGCTGCCTTGAGGCCGGCCTCGGCCAGCATCCGCGCGAGGTCGGTGCGGACCTCCGCGAGTGCCTCCGGGGGGATCCTGTCGAGCACCACGGCCACCGCGGTGCCACGCTCGGTGGCGGTGCGCAGCACCTCCCACGGCACGGCATCGGCGTAGCGGGCTGCGGTGGTGGTGAACAGCCACAGGTCGGCGGCGCCGAGCAGCTGGACGGCGAGGTCACGGTTGGACTCGACCACAGAGTCAACGTCGGGAGCGTCCAGCAGCGCCAGCCCCGCCGGCAGGTGCTCGACCTCCACCAGCCGCAGCCCCTTCGCTCCCGCCACGGAGGGGTGCGTGGGATCGGGGACGTCGGAGCCGGTGGTCCGTGCCAGACCCGGCAGCACCGCGTCGGACAGGAAGTGCGCCGCGTCAGCCGGGGAGTGCACGAGCACCGGGTAGCGCGTGGTGGGCCGCAGCACCCCCGATGTCGTCACCTGCCGCCCGACGAAGCTGTTCACCAGCGTCGACTTGCCCGCCCCCGTGGACCCACCGACGACGGCGAGCAGCGGCGCGTCGAGGCGCCGCAGGCGCGGCAGCAGATAGTCGTCGAGTTGGGCGAGCAGCTGGTCACGCTCGGCACGGGCACGGTCGGCTCCGGACGCGTCGAGCGGGAGGTCCAGATCAGCAACCAGCACGCGGAGCTGCTCCACCGGCTCGAGCAGGGACGACGCCGAGGTCGGCACGGGAGACGATGGCGACGACGACGACGGCGACGGGGATGCCGCTGCCGCAGACGTAGTCACCTGCTCAGCCTGCCGTCCGCCTCTGACAGGCGCCACTACCGGCCCCCAGATCGGCGCAAGCGACGGCGTGCTGCGCGGCGCGTCGTGACGCCTACGCTGTGCGGCGGCGCGGAGACGCGTTACGCCCTCGTAGCTCAGCGGAAGAGCACCGGACTTCTAATCCGATGGTCGCTGGTTCGAATCCAGCCGGGGGCGCCGACGTCCGTGCAGGTCAGAGGCTGTTTCCTGGCTTACCGCCCCAGGCCCTAGAGGCATCGTCACCACAAACTACCCACATAGCCCTTCACGAGGCCTCCTTGCGCTTGCTCGCGAGGAAGTCCCGGTGCGCCTGGTCCATCCGCTTCGCCAGCGCCTGCCGATCCTTGCGGAAGAGGCCCGTATAGACGTCCAGCGTCATCGCTGCCGACGCATGCCCGAGCATCTCCTGCACCGACTTCACTGAGGCGCCTGAAGAGATGGCCATGCTCGCAGCAGCGTGGCGCAGGTCGTGCGGGGTGAACCCCACGATGCCTGCCTTGCGCATCGCGGGGTCGAAGATGCGGCGTCGCCAGTTGCTCAGACGCAGGACGCCTCCCTCGGGTGCCTCGAAGAGCGGCTCATCAGGTCCGCGCCCGTCAGCGCGTGCCGTCAGGTCGGGCACGAGGAAGCCAGGCACGTTCACCCAGCGGTCCTTGTCGTTCTTGGTGTAGTCGCTCCACATGAGCTTCCCTCGGAGCTCGCTGACTGAGGCTGCGACGTGCAGTTCTCCGATGCTGGGGTCGAAGTCGGCCACGCGGAGTGCAGCGAGCTCACCGAAGCGGAGTCCCGTCTGGGCCATCGTCTGCACCACATCCTGGTCCTGACCTGCGGCTTCGGACAGTGCATGGACCTGGTCACGGCTGGGGACGTTCTGCTTCGGCTTGGCCGGGCGCGGCAGAGAGACGCGCGCAGCCGGGTTCATGGCCAGGCGAGAGTCGCTCACGGCGTAGCCCAGCATCAGCGCCAGCACCCGGTGCGCCTGACGCACAGACGACGCAGACAACGGCGTCTTCCTATTCTTGGCCGGCTTCGTGCTCAGCTTCCCAACCCAGGCGGCCACGGCACTGTGCTCCACCTGGTCCAGGCGCACGTGGCCCCACGAGGGCAGCACGTGAAGGTTGAGGGTGTTTTCGTAGCGGTCCCGAGTGGTTGCCTTGAGATGAGGCTGAGCAGCGAGCCACGTCTCTGACCACTCAGAGATGGTGATGCGGGAGCGAGCCGGGGCCGTATGAGTTCCCGAGACTATGGCGGCAGTGCGGCCGTTGAGCCACTGCCGTGCGTCGGTCTTCTTCTCGAACCGCTTTTCGTGCTGCTTGCCGGAGGCGTCTCTGTATCGCGCCCGATAACGCGTACGTCCACCAGGGGTCTCGAACTTGTGAATCGATCCGGCCATGCTCAAATTGTCCTGGAATGCGGTGCTTTGCTTCTGTATGCGTTGGGCCGATTGGGGGACGGTCTGGCCGCCTGGCATCGCTTCTTCACTTCACCAGCTCAGCTGCCCCGCAGGCTGATTTCATGAGCGAGCACCTGACCCCGGCGGAGGCAGCGGCATATCTAAAGCGGTCCCCTGAGACCCTGCGCTACTGGCGCCACTGCTCGAAGGGACCGACCTTTTTCCGCATGGAGAGTCGCGTTTTCTACGACCGCGCGGAACTCGATCACTGGCTCGATCGGCTCCGAAAGCAGGCTCAGTAGATCGTCTGGCACGGCCAGGTGGTGCTGACGTGCTCATGGCCAAGGCACTCGGCCAGGGTCACGTCGACCAGCTCGGTCATCACCGGCCAGTGGCTCATCGGCGAGCGGTCCTCGTGGTCGCTGATCACGTGCTCCAGCACCAACCGGTCCAGCATCGCGGCGTGCTCGCGGCCCTGGACCTCCATCAGCGCCAGGTGCTCCTGCACGATGGCGAGGATCTCCCCGGTCGTCATGAGCATGGTCAGCATCTGCCCGCCGCTGGTGACGGCTGCGAGGGCGACGTGACGGGTCACTGCTGTCCCAGCATGTCGCGCAGCACCTGGCGTACGCCCTTGTAGGTCTCGCACCGGTGCGACGAGACCGGGCGCCCGTCCACCACGTCGTCGGCGATGACCTGCGCGATGAGGCCCACCATGACCTCCACGCGCTGCACCTGCTCGCGCGCCAGGGGCGAGCTCACAGCAGTGACCACCAGGAGAATGAGCCGCCGCCACGACTCTTCTCGCGGCGCTGCTGCTGGCGCTCACGGTCCTCGCGGTAGCGCTGCTGCTGGCAGGGGTGGCAGTCGCTCCAGCTCGTCATCCAGTGCCCGCAGGTGCGATAATCGCGCATACTGAGCACCATACCGAGTATGATTGAACCCACGGCAGGCTAGCTGGCCCGCCCGGGTGACCTCGTTAGGGTGCTGCTGTGAGCGACGTGCGTGACCTCCTCGCCGAGGCGTCCGCCCGGCTGGCTGAGACCGACGCCGTGCGCTCCCAGCGGCTGGCCGAGCGGGACGCCCTGATCGAGCGGGCGCGAGCGGAGCAGGTGCCATGGGTGGAGATCGAGGCACTGACGGGACTGACCCGGGGAGCAGTGGCGAAGGCGCTGCGCAGGGCCGCAGGGGCTGGCTCCAGCGACTGAGGGACCGCCAGGCGAGGAATGATCAGAACCTGTGGATGACCGGGCGGGTCGTACCTTCCCGGTGATCTCCACACCCAACGAGAAGAAGATCAGCGTTGCAGCGCTGTT
>NZ_QGDQ01000039.1 GCF_003149145.1 Quadrisphaera granulorum
TTTGAGCGGACCGATCCATCCTCCGGAGTTCCATCCTCGACCCGCAACCCGAGGTCACGCAGCGTCACCGCAGACGCGCTAGTGGCAAAGGCTCAGTGAGGATGAGCAAGTCGCCAGCGCCGATGCCACGTGTGGCAAGGCCCACCCACCTCTCGCCTGTGCCCGCTCCTTCGAGGAATCGTTGAACCGTCGAGGCGTCCCAGGAGAAGTCGTGGAGGGAGAACGGTGGGGTCTGGGAGACGGCGGCCCCCAACCACTCCTCCAGCGCAGCTGCCGCGCGGCGCCGTGAGCCTCCGTCATCTAGCTGGGCGATGAAGTTTCCCGTCTCGACCACGGCCGTCACAGGAAGCACGAGCTCGTCTCCCGCGGTGTAATGCCGCTGGAACTCCTCGCGCGCGCTGGCCTCCTGCTGGCAGCGGCCCGGCACAGGGACGAGGTTGCAGAGAACGCTCGTGTCCACGAACCGGACTGTCGGCAAAGCCCTCAGCCCCTGCCGATGAGGTGAGCCAGGGCGCCGAGGTCACGAGTCTCTGTGCGGGGGGCCACGAGCTGACCACGGCTGATGGCGTCGCCCATGTCACCGGCGGCGAGTGCCTTGACGTACCCGGGCAGGTCGATGGCGCGGCTCAGCCGGCTGTGGCCCGTCGCAGCATCTCGGTAGCAGACGACGACGCTCTCGTTCAGCTCACCGGTGAGGGCATTCAGGAGGGCGGGACTGTGCGTGGTGATGAGAATCCTGGTCGACGGTGGGGACGCAGCCCCACGGATGAGCTCGAGGAGGTGATCCGCCTGCGCCGGGTGCAACCCATTCTCGATCTCCTCCACGACAAGGAGCACACCGGGCTCGACGCCGGTCAAAGACTGGAGCGCGTCAATGTCCAGCCGCTGTCCTGCTGTGCGCATGGCCGTGGCAACTGCGAGGAAACGGAGGAGCCCGTCGCTCATCTCGCGGGCGGGAGTGATGTCGGGCTCGTCTCCGGAGACGCCTTCGTCGACACCGAGCATGACGTCCCCTAGGGGGGAGACCACGCTGACCAGGCTCCGAAGCTGACGGTCGGTGACTCGCTGGACGGCGGCCGTCACTGCGGCGTGGGCCGCCGGATCATCGGTCTCCAAGCGGTGGACCGCAGCCGAGACGTTCTCTGCAGTGCGGCGCAACAACACGTCGCGTTCAGGGACGTACCCCCGCATGAGGTGTGGGACAGGGTCGAGATGAAAAGCCCCGCGCAAGGCACTCGTCACTGCTTCTGCGCCCCGGAGGACGGCCGCTTCCACTCGGTGCTTGGTGTTCATCCGAGCCGCGAGCTGTAGCGTCAGGAGTCGGTCGTCGCGGAACTGCTGGATGGGATTGGGGCCTCGCTTCCCGTTGTAGATCTCGGCTGAGAGGCCTGGATGGCTCTGATCCGACGGTCTGGTGACCATCAACCAGTGGGATTCGACTTTTCGGGACTCCGCTGCCGGCGCCGGACCCCACAGCGACTCGCGGACGATACGCAGCACGGGCTCTACCTCGACGGTGAGCTCTAGGCGGTACAGGTCCTTGCCAACCGAAGCGGTGCATCCCAGGGAGAACGTGTTCTCCCTGTGCGGAGCGCAGCCGCGCGCGCCACCCCGTACGCCGTCACCGTCACGGCCACGCCCATCGAGCGCCTCATGGAGATCGTCGCCGTCCGCGAGCCGAGCAAGAACCTCGATGGCATCGAGTGCGTTCGACTTGCCTGCGCTGTTGCGTCCCGTGAGGACGGTGACGCCTGCCAGATCCAGATGCTCGCGCTGGAAGCTCTTGAAAGAATCGAGATGGATCCGCCTGAGGCTGGCTGTCGCCATATGGGGAGGGTAGTGCGGAGCTCTGACGTCCTTTGCCGGTCTTCTGAAGGTACGGGAGACGGATGACACCCGACCGGCTGGCGTTCTGGGCGCAGGAACGGTTGGGTTCTCCGCGTGTGCGGACTTTCGGGTGAGGTCAGGTTCGACGGCGCGGCAGCGGATGCGGGTGCGGTGCGGTGCATGTCGGAGGTTCTGGCACCACGCGGGCCCGACGGTTCGGGGGAGTGGGCACGCGGCCCGGTAGCGCTGGCCCACCGCCGGCTGGCGATCATCGACCTGTCCGAGGCCGGCGCGCAGCCCATGGTCGACGGCGAGGGGAGCGACCACGAGTTGGTCGCCGTGTTCAACGGCTGCATCTACAACTACCCGCAGCTGCGTGAGGAGCTGGCGGGCAAGGGGCACTCGTTCCGCTCCACGTCCGACACCGAGGTGATCCTCAAGGCCTACCGGCAGTGGGGTGACGACTTCGTCGATCACCTGGTGGGCATGTTCGCCGTCGTCCTCCACGAACCCCGGACCGGGCGTGTGGTCATGGCCCGCGACCGGCTCGGCATCAAGCCGCTCTACCTCGCCGAGAGTGCCGGCGCGGTGCGCTTCGCTTCCAGCCTGCCCGCGCTCGTGGCCGCCGGGCGCCGCGACGGGACCCTCGACACGAGCATCGACCCGGTGGCGCTGCACCACTACCTCAGCTGGCACGCCGTCGTCCCCGCTCCCCGCACCATGCTGCGCGGCGTGCGCAAGCTGCCGCCGGCCACGGTCCGCGTCTACGAGCCCGGCTGTGGCGCCGACGGCTTCCGCGACCGCGTCTACTGGCAGCCCTCCTACGAGCGTGACCCCGCCAAGGCCGGCTGGTCCGCCCGTGACTGGGAGGACGCCGTGGAGGAGGCGCTCCGCACCGCCGTCCGCCGCCGCCTCGTGGCCGACGTGCCGGTCGGGGTGCTGCTGTCCGGCGGGCTCGACTCCAGCCTCATCGTCGGGCTGCTCGCCGAGGAAGGACAGACCGGGCTGTCCACCTTCTCCATCGGCTTCGACAGCGCCGGCGGCCACGAGGGCGACGAGTTCCAGTACTCCGACATCATCGCCGCCCGCTACGGCACCGATCACCACAAGATCGCCGTCGACAGCCCGTCGCTGGTCGACGCGCTCGGCCACACCGTCGGCGCGATGAGCGAGCCGATGGTCAGCCACGACGTCGTCGCCTTCGACCTGCTCTGCCAGCAGGTGGCCAAGGAGATCCGCGTGGTGCAGTCAGGGCAGGGGGCTGACGAGGTCTTCGCCGGGTACCACTGGTACCCGCCGATGGCCCACGTCGAGCGGTCGCCAGGCGGCGGGTTCGACGTCGAGGCCGCCACCGCCACCTACGCGCGGGCCTTCTTCGACCGGGGCCCCGACGGGCCCGGCGGGATGAGCTGGCTCGTTGGCGACGGCGTGCTCGAGGGGATGCTCGCCGAAGGCGGGGCCGATGCGTCGAGGGCGTTCGTGGCATCACATCTCGCGCGCGCCGGAGCCTCCACCGCGGTGGACGCCGCGCTGCGCCTCGACACCGAGATCATGCTCGTGGACGACCCGGTCAAGCGCGTCGACAACACCTCCATGTCCTGGGGCCTGGAGGCGCGCGTGCCCTTCCTCGACCAGGACCTCGTCACCCTGGCCGCGCAGGTGCCCCCGGAGCTCAAGCTCGCCGACGGTGGCAAGGGCATCCTCAAGGCCATCGGCCGCCGCACCATCCCCACCGAGGTCATCGACAGGCCCAAGGGCTACTTCCCTGTGCCCGCGCTGACGCACCTGGAGGGGGGAGTGCTCGACCTCGTGCGCGACGCGTTGACCTCCGAGGCCGCCCGCAGCCGCGGCCTGTTCCGCCCCTCCGCGGTGAGCGAGCTGCTCGCCGCCCCGAACGCCGAGCTGACGCCGCTGCGTGGCAACCGCCTCTGGCAGCTGGGGCTGCTGGAGCTGTGGCTGCAGACGCACGGGGTGCGCTGATGGCCGCCACCTCCTCCCCGCGCCGCCACCGCGCCGTCGCCGGTCAGCGGGTCCGGCCCCGCAGTGGCGGTAGCGGCCACCCGCGGCATGGCACCGACCCCGACGTCGTCCTCGACATGGGGTGGGGGCGGTTGGTGTTCGGCAACACCTTCGTGGACCCGTCCGGTGTGCTCGAGGCACTGCGCGACGAGGCCAGCGGCAAGCGCGACATCGCCTGCTACGTGCCCGACCCGCAGGTGCTGGTCGGCACCTCGCCGCACGAGCTGTTCGTCGATCCGTCCTACACCTACCGCCTCGACCTGCACTCCTACCGCCAGCGCCGCGACGCCGTCCGCGACGTCGAGGTGCGCACCGTGCAGGCCCGCGAGGAGCTCGAGCAGGTCAACCGCATCTACGCGAAGGCGCGGATGGTCGAGGCCGACGTCGACACGATGTGGGCCAACCAGCGCACCCGCACCTTCACCCACCTCGTGGCGCTCGACCGGCGCGTCAGCTCCACCAGCGAGGACGGCGAGGGGCCGCGGGTGGTGGGCACCGTCACCGGCGTCGACCATGCGCTGGCCTTCGGTGACCCCGAGGGCGGCGCCAGCATGTGGTGCCTCGCTGTCGACCCCGACAACGCGCCCCCGGGTACCGGGGAGGCCCTCGTGCGCCGGCTCGCGGAGCGGTACGCGGCGCGCGGGCGCGCCCACCTCGACCTGTCGGTGCTGCACAGCAACACCGGCGCCATCGCGCTGTACCGCAAGCTCGGCTTCACGCCCACCTCCGCGGTGTGCGTCAAGCGCAAGAACCCCATCAACCAGGCGCTGTACTCCCCGACGCCGGCGGGCCTGGACGACGTCAACCCCTACGCCCGGATCATCGCCGACGAAGCGCTGCGCCGCGGCCTGCGCGTCGAGGTCACCGACGCCGCCTTCGGGGAGCTGCGGATCTCTTCCGGAGCACGCAGCGTGCTGACCCGCGAGTCGCTGTCGGAGCTGACCAGCGCCGTCGCCATGAGCCGCTGCGACGACAAGCGCGTCACCTCGCGACTGCTCGCCGGAGCGGGGCTGGCCGTGCCCCGCGCGGTGCAGGCCCCCGGGACCGACGACGACGACCTGCGCGCCGCCCGCGCGCTGCTCGCCGAGGTCGGCGACGTCGTCGTCAAACCCGCCCGCGGGGAGCAGGGACGCGGGATCACGGTGGGTGTCACCACCGACGAGGCACTGGTCACCGCGGTGCAGCGAGCGCTGACGTTCTGCCCCGACGTCATCGTCGAGGAGCGATTCGAGGGAGACGACCTGCGCGTCGTCGTCATCGACCACGAGGTGGTCGCGGCGGCCGTGCGCCGCCCGGCGCAGGTGGTCGGCACCGGACGCGACTCCATCGCCGAGCTGGTGCGCCGCCACTCCCGGCGCCGCGCGCAGGCCACCGGCGGGGAGAGCACCATCCCGCTCGACGAGACGACCGAGGCCGTGGTCGCGGATGCCGGCTACCGGATGGCCGACATCCTCCCGAGGGGCGAGGTGCTGGCCGTGCGCCGCACCGCCAACCTCCACACCGGCGGCACCATCGACGACGTCACCGACCGGCTGCACCCGGTCATCGCCGAGGCGGCGCGCCAGGCCAGCCGCGTCATCGGGATCCCCGTGACAGGCCTGGACTTCCTCGTGCCCGACCTCGAAGGAGACCAATACGTGATCATCGAGGCGAACGAGCGGCCGGGCCTGGCCAACCACGAGCCGCAGCCCACCGCCGAGCGATTCGTCGACCTGCTGTTCCCGGAGACGCGGCGCTCGGCGTGACGCCGGGCCCGGTGCGGCCTAGCGTGATCGTCCGTGAGTGCAACACCCCAGGCCCACGGCAGCGCCGATCCCCAGCCCGTTGACGTGCCCGTCGACGTCGACTACCTGCGCTCGACCATGGTCGACCTGCTCCTGACGCCCAGCCCGTCAGGGCGGACCGACGCGGTGATGCAGCTGGTGGGAGACCGGATCTCCGCGCTGGGCGTGCCGTTCGACCTGACCCGCCGCGGGCTGCTGCGGGCGCGCCTGGGCACCGGCAGCACGGTGCGGCGCGCCGTCGTCGTCCACGCCGACACCATCGGGTGCATGGTCAAGCGCCTCAAGGAGAACGGGCGGCTGGAGGTGGTGCCGGTCGGCTCCCACAGCGCCCGGTTCGCCGAGGGCGCTCACGTCACCGTGATGACCGACGACCCCGACTGCGTCTACACCGGCACTGTGCTGCCACTGCTCAGCGCCGGGCACGCCTTCGGTGACGACATCGACACCCAGGGCGTCGGCTGGCACCAGGTGGAGGTCCGCATCGACGAGCCCGTCAGCGACCTGGCCGGGCTGACCGCGTTGGGGATCCAGGTCGGTGACTTCGTCGCGCTCGACGCCGACCCGCGCATCACGCCCGGCGGCTTCGTCAAGAGCCGCCACCTCGACGACAAGGCCGGGCTCGCCGCCTGCCTCACCGCGCTGAAGGCACTGGCCGACGCCGGTGTGCAGCCACGGGTGGGGGCGCAGCTGCTCGTGACCATCGGCGAGGAGGTCGGCTTCGGCGCGACGCACGGGCTCGACCCCGACATCTCCGAGCTGGTCGCCGTCGACAACGCCGTCGTCGCCGCCGGGCAGGCCAGCTCCGAGCACACGGTGAACGTCGGCATGATGGACATGACCGGCCCGTTCGACTACCACCTGTCGCGACGGCTGCTGGCGCTGGCCGCTGAGCACGACGTGCCCGCCCACCGCGACGTCTACCGCCACTACCGCTCCGACGCCGCCCCGGCGCTGGAGGCGGGCATCGAGGCGCGGGCGGCGCTCATCGGCGCCGGCGTCGACTCCGGTCACGGGCACGAGCGGACGCACTTCGACGGCCTGGTGGCACTGACGCGGCTGCTGGTGCTCTACCTGCAGACCGACCTCGTGTTCGCCGAGTGGGACCGGCGCGCGGCGGGGCCGCTGGAGGAGTTCCCCTCCGACGCGGTGCAGCCGGCGCCGCGTGAGCCCGCGCGCGAAGACGCCATCGGCGGCGCCTGACCCCGCGCCCCTTCCCGCCCTCTCCCGCACTTGCCGCGGAAAGTGCGCTTCCGGCGCCCCCCTTCTCGCACTTTCCGCGGAAAGTGCGAGAAGGACCCCCTGCCTTCCCGCACTTTCCGCGGCAAGTGCGGGAGGGGATGGGGCGAGGGCGACGACGCCAGCGGGGTCGTCCGCCCACAGGGACCACGCGGGGCGTCGTCGTCCACAGGAGCGGCCAGCGGTCACCAAGCGATGCCGCTTCGGCGGCCACGGTGCGACGCATGCCGAAGAAGCGCCCCTGGCCCGACGAGCTCCCCGACGTCTTCCTTGTCTCCGACGCGCTCGAGCAGGGGGTGCTCACATCGAGCCAGCTGCGCGACCCCCGGCTGCGCCGCCTCTTCCACGGGGTGTGCGCACCGAGGTTCGTCCCCGTCGACCACGCCTTGCGCTGCCGCGGGGCAGCCCTTGTGGTCCCGCCGTCAGCTCGCCTGACCGGGACCTCGCTCGCGACGGTCGCCGGAGCGCCGCTCGCCGACACCTGGGACGACGTCGAGTGGGTCGTGCCACACGGCGACTGGCGCACCGGGCCGCGCGGCACGGTGCTGCGCGCGGCGTCGCGCGGGCCCCTCGGCGACACGTCGTGGCGCGGTGTGCCGACGGCGTCTCGGGAGCGGATGGGGTTCGACCTCGCGGCGCGGTGCGGCCTGGAGTTGGGCGTGGCGCGTCTCGACGTCGTCGTCAGGGCACGTCTGCTGGACCTCGACGCCTTCAAGGCGTGGCTCCTGACACGGCACGACGACGGCGTCGTCGCCGTCCGCGAGGCCGCCGACCTCTGCGACCCGCGCGCGGAGTCGATCCCCGAGTCGCGCTGCCGCGTGCGCCTCGTCCGCGCCGGGTTCGACGTGGAGCCGCAGTTCGACGTCGTCGACCGCGACGGCGTGTTCGTCGGACGCGTCGACCTGGCGCTGCTCGAGTGGAAGATCGCCATCGAGTACGAGGGGAAGTGGCGCACGCTCGTGGAGGGGCAGCTGACGGATGACCGGCTCCGCCTCGACGGTCTGCGCCACGCCGGGTGGAAGGTCGTTCACATCACGGCGGAGCGGATGAAGGGGCGTGGCGAGGTCGAGGACGCCGTCCGTCGTGCAGTCGCCGAGCGCATCGCCGGCATCTGAACCCCGCTGCCCTACCCGCACTTGCCGCGGAAAGTGCGCCAAGACCCCCGTCCTTCTCGCACTTGCCGCGGAAAGTGCGAGAAGGACGGGGCGGGAAGCGCACTTGCCGCGGAAAGTGCGAGAAGGGGCGGGGTCGGGGTCAGCGGACGCGGTGCGCCCCGGGCGACGCGAGCGCCCGCAGGAACGCCGGCGCCGGGTGGCCGGCCGCCAACGCCGCCGCGCGCACCGCCGACGCCACGGCCTCCTCGGTGCCGGCGCGCACCAGCGCCACCGCCGACCCGCCGAACCCGCCGCCCGTCATCCGCGCCCCCAGTGCGCCCGCGGCCTCCGCGGCCGCACAGACCACGTCGAGCTCGGGGCAGGAGATCTCGTAGTCGTCGCGCATGGACGCGTGCGAGGCGGACAGCACCGGGCCGACATCGTCGATGCACGCCACCGCCCCCACGCCGCTCACCCCGACGCAGCTGCCCTGCGCTGCCGCGGTGAGCAGCGACACCACCTGGTGCACGCGGGCGGTCTCGGTGATGACGTGTCGGGTGCGGCGCACCAGCTCCTCGACGCGGTCCGGGGCCTCCCTGGCCGCGACCGCCGCGGAGCGCAGCCGCTCCAGCACTGCCGACGCACCCCCAGCGGTGCCACCGGCCTCGGTCACGGCCTCCGCCAGCAGCCTGTACCCGAGGAGCGATGCCGCCCGCTCCGAGGCCGCCCGCCGCGAGCCGTACTCGCCGTCGGCGTGCCGGTGGGGAGCGCGGGTGTCCATGACGAGCAGCGCCCGCCCGTGCTCGGCCAGGGGCAGCGGCACCTGCGTCACCGCTCCGGTGGCGCTGTCGAGCATCAGCGCGTGCTCGGCGGTGCACCGCAGGGAGGCCGCCTGGTCCATGCCGCCGGTGGAGGCGCGCGCCACCTCGTTCTCGGCGCGCACGCACGCGGCGGCGAGCTCGGCGCGGAACGCGTCGGCCGACGTCTCGCCCAGCACCGCCAGGTCCGCCACCGCCAGCGCGACCACGCACTCCAGCGCCGCCGAGCTCGACAGACCCGCGCCCAGCGGCACCGTGGACACGACGGCGGCATCGACACCGCCCACCGCATAGCCCGCCTGCGCCAGCGCCCACAGCACGCCCGCCACGTAGGCGGCCCACCCCTCGGGCGCGCCGGGGCCGACGTCGGACAGGTGCCCTTGCCACACCGATGCTTCGCCGCCCAGGTCAGCGGACGATGCAGCGGAGACCACGCGCACCACCCCGTCGTGCCGCGCCCGCACGGCCGCCACGGTGCTGTGCGGCAGCGCCAGCGGCAGCACCGGCCCGCCGTTGTAGTCGAGGTGCTCGCCGATGAGGTTCACGCGGCCCGGCGCCGACCAGACGCCGTCGGCCTGGCCCTCCCAGTGCCCGGCGAACAGCGCCACCGCGGCGTCGGCCGCGGCCGACGGAGCGGCGGCCGTCAGCCAGATCGGAGCCCCCTGCGGGGCAGCAGCACCAGCGGCGAACTCGCCGCCAGCGAACCCGGCGCCCGACGTCGTCGTCGTCACGAAGCCACCTCCCGCAGCCGGTCGGCGATGCGCTCCGGCGTCGTGTCGTTGATCCACGCGCCGACCCCGGACTCGGAGCCGGCGAGGTACTTGAGCTTGCCGGGCTGGCGTAGCACGGAGAACGCCTGCAGGTGCAGCCGGCCAAGCTCACGCTCACGACCCAGCGGCGCCTGGTGCCAGCCAGCGATGTACGGCAGCGCGTCCACGCCGTCGAAGTAGCGGTCCAGCCGCCCCAGCATCTCCGAGTAGACGACCGCCAGCTCGTCCCGCTCCCCGGCGTCGAGTGCGGCCAGGTCGGGCACGTCGCGGTGCGGTGCCAGGTGGAACTCCACGGGCCAGCGGGCGGCGGCCGGCACGTACGCCGTCCAGTGCTCCCCGCGCAGCACCACGCGGGTGCCTGCGCGTTGCTCGGCGGCCAGCACGTCGGCCAGCAGCGACGTCCCGTGAGCGCGCTGGTGTCGCGACGCCTGCACGATCAGCTGCGACGTCCGCGGCGTGGGCTCCGGGTAGGCGTAGATCTGCCCGTGGGGGTGCTGCAGCGTCACCCCGATCTCCTTGCCGCGGTTCTCGAAGACGAACACCTCGCCCGAGCCGGCCACCCCGGACAGCGACGACAGCTCCGCCGTCCGGTCGGCCCACGCCTCCACCACGGTCCGCACGCGGGAGACGGGCAGGGAGGCGAAGGTGGCGGAGTGGTCGGCGGTGAAGCAGACCACCTCGCACTGCCCGACCGCGGCGCGCACGGGCCACAGCGGCTCGCCGTCCACCAGCCCCGCGGGCTCCTCAGCGAGCGATGTTCCCGCCCCCGCGTAGGAGGGGAACCGGTTGGAGAACACGACGACGTCGTAGTCGGCCTCGGGCACCTCGCCGGGCTCGCGCCCCGGGCGCGCCGGGCACAGCGGGCACAGGTCGGCGGGTGGCATGAAGGTGCGGTCCTGCCGGTGGGCGGCGTGTGCGACCCACTCGCCCGTGAGCACGTCCCACCGCATGGTCGACGTCGTGGCGACCGACGGCAGGTCGCGGGTGTCGACGGCGGAGCGGGTGCTCGCGCCGGACAGCCACGGCTCGGTGTCGTCGTAGTAGTGGATCGGCCGCCCGTCGGCCATCTGCCGGTCGGTGCGACGCACCTGCGCCATCGCGGTCCTCCTGTGGTGGGTGACCGGCTGCGCGCCGGCCCGCCAGCGAACGCTACCTGCGCTCGACTCTGAGCGGAAGTGTTCGGAAGTGTGAGTTTCTGTTGGTTCAATCGAGAAGGGTGAGAAGAGCAAGAAGGGCGATGAGGACGACGACGTCAGCCCGTCGCCGCATCGCGCTCCGCGATCACGAGCCGCCCCACCTTGGAGGCCAGCACCTCGCGTGCGGCGTGCGGCAGCCCGTCGTCCGTGACGAGCACGTCGACGGCGTCCAGCGGCGCGATGCTCGCCAGACCCACCACGTGCCATTTGGAGGAGTCGCACACGACGACGACGTGCCGCGCTGACGCCACGAGCGCCCGGTTGGTCTCGCCCTCGACGAGGTTCGGTGTGGTCAGCCCCGCCTCGAGGTCGACACCATGGACCCCGAGCAGCAGGGTGTCGACGTGCAGCGACCGGATCGCCGCCACGGCCACCGGCCCGACCAGCGCGTCCGAGGGGGTGCGTTCGCCGCCGGTGAGCACCACCGAACCGCCCGCCGCCCCTCCGGCCCAACTCCCGGCCGCACCGCCGGCAGGCGCCGAGTCGGGCCAGTCCGGCGCGCTCCACGCCTCGTGCAGCACCTGCTCCACGCGCAGCGAGTTGGTCACGACGGTGAGGCCCGGCACGTCGACCAGGGCGGAAGCGACGGCGTGGGTCGTCGTCCCCGCTGAGATCGCCACCGAGGAGCCCGGGGCGACCAGCTCGGCGGCGGCGCGCGCGATCGCCTCCTTCTGGGGGAGGGCCAGCGCCGACTTCACGGTGAAGCCCGGCTCCTCCGCGCGCGCCGACAGCGCCGTGGCGCCGCCGTGTACCCGGGCGACGAGGCCCTGCCCGGCGAGGATGGTGATGTCGCGCCGGACGGTCATCTCCGAGACGCCGAGCGCGGTGACGAGGTCGCTCACGCGCGCTCCGCCGTGCGCGCGCACCTCTTCCAGGATCCGCTCCTGGCGCTGCCTGGCGAGCACCCCCGCAGGTTACGGCCGGTCACCGGGCCCTGCAGCCTGCGTGGCGGTGATCACCGACGTGCGCGTCCTCGTCCGGGCCGGTGAGGGGCTGGTGGTTGACTGGGAGGGTGCCCGCCCGTCTCTTCTCCGGCATGCAGCCGACCGCCGACTCGCTGCACCTCGGCAACTACCTCGGTGCGCTCGTCAACTGGGTGGCGATGCAGGACGAGTACGAGGCCACCTACTGCGTGGTCGACCTGCACGCCCTCACGGTCTCGCCCGACCCCGAGGCGCTGCGCCAGCGCACCCGTGTCACCGCCGCCCAGTACCTCGCGGCCGGTATCGACCCCGAGCGCTCGACGCTGTTCGTGCAGAGCCATGCCCCGGAGCACGCGCAGCTGGCATGGCTGCTGAACTGCCTCACCGGCTTCGGTGAGGCCAGTCGGATGACGCAGTTCAAGGACAAGACCGCCCGCTTCGGTGCGGACCAGCAGAACGTGGGCCTGTTCGCCTACCCGGTGCTGCAGGCGGCGGACATCCTCGTCCACGACGCCGACCGCGTGCCCGTCGGTGAAGACCAGCGCCAGCACCTCGAGCTGACCCGCGACCTTGCCCAGCGGTTCAACGCGCGCTACGGCGAGACGTTCGTCGTGCCCGACGTCCACATCGTCGCCGCCACCGCCAAGGTCAACGACCTGCAGAACCCCGGCGCCAAGATGAGCAAGAGCGCCTCCTCGCCGAACGGGATCATCGAGCTCCTCGACGACCCGAAGAAGACCGCCAAGAAGATCCGCTCGGCCGTCACCGACACCGGCACCGAGGTCCGCTTCGACCCCGCGGAGAAACCCGGCGTGTCCAACCTCCTGACGATCCACTCGGCGCTGTCGGGCGAGAGCATCCCCTCCCTGGAGGACAGGTTCGCCGGCAAGGGCTACGGGCACCTCAAGGTGGAGGTCGCCGACGTCGTCGTCGCCGCGCTCTCCCCGGTGCGCGAGCGGGCGCTGGAGCTCCTGGCCGACCCGGCCGAGCTCGACAAGCTCCTGACCCGCGGCGCCGAGCGCGCCCGCGAGCGCGCTTCCGTGGTGCTGGCGCGGGCCTTCGACAGGGTGGGCTTGCTGCCCGCCCCCCGCTGAGGACCACCCCGGGTGCCCATGACGACCACGGCGAGGACGACGACGGCGGGCGGCGCCGTGGCTCCCGGGGGCGCCCAGGCGCTGACCGGCGTCTTCAGCGTGGTCCCCGGGGCCGGTGAGGTCCTCATCGGTGTGGCCATCGCGGTGCCGCAGCCGTGGGCGGGGGAGCTGGAGGCGTGGCGCCGCAGCTTCGGCGATCCGCTGGGCGCCACCGTGCCGGCGCACGTGACGCTCGTTCCGCCGACCGCGGTGCGCCGTGCCGACCTCCCCGCCGTGCGCGAGCACCTCGCTCGGGCCACCGCGGCCAGCGGGCCGTTCCGCGTCGAGCTCGACGGCGCCGACACCTTCCGCCCGGTCACCCCGGTGGTCTACGTGCGCCTGGCCGCCGGCGCGGGGGAGTGCGCGGACCTGGAGGGGCGGGTGCGCTCCGGGGTGCTCGGCACGCAGCGCCGGTTCCCGTTCCACCCGCACGTCACGGTGGCGCAGCAGCTCGAGGACGAGGTGCTCGACACGGCGTGCACGCAGCTCGCCGGGTACGACGCCGCTTTCGACGTGTCCGAGGTCGACCTGTACGAGCTCGGCACCGACGGCCGGTGGCGCTCTGTGCAGACCTTCCGCCTGGGCGGCTGACGCCGAGGGAGCCGGTCGGTCGGCGTCGGGCTGGCGTCCGGCAGGTGCCTGTCTGACGTCCGGCTGACATCCGACGCGCGGTGTGCGCCTCGCTGCGCCACGATCGACCCCGTGATCGACGAGCGCCGGCCCCCCGCCGGACGTCAGCCGCACCTCACCGGGCAGGGCGGTGCCCCGTGGGTGCGGTGATGGGGCTGTGGCAGCGGTACCAGGCCACCCACCTGGGGCGGGCGCTGGCGCACTACGGCCGTGAGCGGGGGCAGATCCTCGCCGGCGGCCTGGCGTACGTGGCCCTGTTCTCGCTCTCGGCCATCCTCGTGCTGCTCTTCACGGTCTCCGGTCAGGTGCTGGCGGCGAACCCCGGCCTGCTGAGCACCGTGGTCCGCACCATCAACGGGTACGTGCCCAACCTGCTGGGAGCCCCGGAAAGCGGCGCCGCGATCGACCCCGAGTCGCTGCTCGACACCAACGCCCTCTCGGTGACCGGGGCGATCACCCTCCTGGTCGCCTTGCTGGCGGGGACGGGCTGGATCGACGCGCTGCGCGAGGGGGTGCGCGCGATGTTCGCCGTCCCCGCCGACCAGCACCCCATCGTGGGGCAGAAGCTGCGCGACCTCGGCATGCTCATCACGCTCGGGCTGGCGGTGCTGAGCTCGGCGGTCGCCTCGATCGTGGTGACGGCCACCGCGCCGTGGCTGCTCGGTCTGGTGGGTCTGCAGGACAGCTGGGTCTCCAAGGTGCTGCTGCGCGTGCTCGGTGTCGCCGTCGTCTTCGCCGCGGACTGGGTGATCTTCATGATCCTCCTGCGCGTGCTGAGCCGACTCGCCATCCCGTGGCGGCACCTGCGTTCGGCAGCGCTGCTCGGCGCCGCGATGTTCGGCGTCCTGAAGGTCCTCGCCGGGCTGGGCCTGGGCTTTCTCACCGGCACGTCCAACCCGCTGCTGCAGACTGCGGGCGTCATCGCCGGTCTGTTGGTCTGGCTGAACATCCTCTTCCGGGTGGTGCTCACGACGGCGGCGTGGGCAGCCACCGACCCGCTCGTGCTCGCCCACCTCACCGCCACCCAGGGCGAGCCGGTGCTGGGGCCGCCCGTGGGGCCGGCTGCCGACCTCGCGCTGGCACGCGCGTCGCTGCCCCACCGACAGCCCTCCTTCGGCGAGCGTGCCGCCGACCGCGTGCAGGTGGCGGCCGGTGTGGTGCTCGGCGCGTCGCTGGCCACGGGGGCCGCGCTGCTGGTCGGCGGTGCCCGCTCGGTGGTGGGCGCAGCCCGAGGCGGGCCGCGCAGCGGCCGTGCGGGCTAGGGTTCGACAGTGCCTGCTGCGCTGACGCTCGGTGCCGAGGAGGAGCTCCACCTCATCGACACCCGCACCTGGCAGCTGTCCGCCCGGGCGCCCCAGCTGCTCTCACGCCTCCCACGGGAGGGCTACTCCGCGGAGATCCAGCGGACCACGGTGGAGACCAACACCGCCGTCGTCGACACGCTCGACGGTCTGCGCGCCGAGCTGCTGCGGCTGCGCGGCCAGCTCGTCGAGGTGGCCGAGCGCGAGGGGCTCGGCGTGGCCGCCGTCGGCACCGCGCCCCGCTCGACCTTCGCCGACTTCGAGCTCACCGCCACCGGCCGCTACGGGCGCATGCAGGAGCAGTACCGCCTCCTCGTCGACGAGCAGCTCATCTGCGGGTTGCAGATCCACGTGGGCGTGGCCGACCGCGACCTCGCCATCGATATCGCCCAGCGGATCGCTCCCGATCTGCCCGTGCTGCTCGCGCTGTCCGCCAGTTCGCCGTACTGGAACGGGCAGGACACCGGCTACGCGAGCATCCGCACCACCGTGTGGCAGCGCTGGCCCACCGCGGGCGCCACGGGGCCGCTGGCTTCCGCCGCCGAGTACGACGAGCTCCTGGCCGATCTCATCGGCTCCGGCGTCATCGCCGACGCGAAGATGGCCTACTTCGACGTCAGGCCCTCCTCCCACGCGCCGACGCTGGAGCTGCGCGTCTGCGACGCCTGCCCCCTCGTCGACGACGCCGTCCTCATCGCCGGCATCTTCCGCGCCCTCGTGCGCGAGGCGGAGATCGCTGTCCAGCGGGGCGTGCCCCGCCGTGACAGGCCCGCCCCGCTGCACCGCGCCGCCATCTGGCAGGCCGCTCGCGGCGGACTGCGCGGACGGCTGCTCGACAGGTCCGAGCACCCGCGTCCGGTGCTCGCGGCCGACGTCGTGAGGTCCCTCATCGAGCGGCTGGCGCCGGTGCTCGAAGAGCTGGGAGACGCCGAGCAGGTCCGTTCGCTGGCCGAGCGGGCCCTCGCGCGCGGCAACTCCGCCGACCGTCAGCGCGCCGCCTTCGCCGAGACGGGGAACCTCGACGACGTCGTGAAGCTCGTCGTGGAGGAGACCCGCGGCCCCGCCTGTGGACCGCCGCTCGGCATCGACGCGCTGCACCGCTACCGGGTGCGCGCCGGTGACGAGGCCGTGGCCTCCTCCGCCGAGCCCCGCCCCCTGTACCGGCCGGTGCTCGGCGCGCTGGAGCAGCTGGGACCGGAGGAGCTGCGCCGCCGCGAGCACGCCCGCGACGCCTGGGCCGACGCCCACGGTCTGCGCTTCCGCGTGGCCGGGCACGAGAAACGGTTCGCCGTCGACCTCGTGCCCCGCGTCCTGGGCCGCCACGAGTGGGCGCAGCTACGCGACGGCCTCGAGCAGCGCGCGGTGGCCCTGGAACGGTTCCTGCGCGACGTCTACGGCGAGCAGCGCGTTATCGCCGACGGTGTGCTCCCCGCCTCCGCGGTGGTCGGGGCTCCCGGATGGCGCGACGAAGGCCGGCGCCTGCCGCCCGATGCGGTGCGCGCCACCGTCATCGGCTTCGACCTCGTCCGCGGGGAGGACGGCGGCTGGCGCGTCCTGGAGGACAACCTGCGCGACCCGAGCGGTGCCGCCTTCGCCGTCGCGGCCCGCGACCTCCTCGACGCCGTCGCCCCTGAGCTGCCGCGCCCCGAGGGCCTCGCCGCCCCCGCCGCCTACTACGAGCGGCTCCGCGCGGCGCTGCTCGCGCATGCCCGCCCCGGCACGCGCGCCGCGCTGCTGTCCAGCGGCCCGGCGTCCGGCGCCTGGTACGAGCACCAGGCGCTGGCCTCCGGCGCCGGTCTGCTGCTCGCCGGCGCGGGCGACCTCGACGTCGTCGACGGCCGCGTCGTCGCCACGGCGCCGCACCGGCGCCCCGAGCAGGTCGGCACCGTGTACCTGCGGATCGACACCGACCTCGCAGACCTCGTCGACGGCACCGGCCGCCCCGTCGGCGCGCTGCTGCTCGACGCCGCCGCGGCCGGCACCGTCGTCCTCGCCAACGCCCCCGGCAACGGCGTCGCCGACGACAAGGCCGTCTACCGCGCCGTCCCCGAGCTCATCGGCTACTACCTCGGCGAACGGCAGCTGCTCGAGCAGGTGCCCACCTACCTGCTCGCCGACGAGGGCGAGCGCCGCGCGGTGCTGGAGCGCGTCGGTGAGCTCGTCACCAAGCCCGTCGACGGGCACGGCGGCGCCGGCGTCATGATCGGCCCCGCCGCGAGCGCCGCGGAGGTCGTGGCGCGCCGCGCCGAGGTGGCCGCCGCCCCCGAGCGGTGGGTGGCGCAGGAGCTCGTGCAGCTGTCCTCGCTGCCGTCCCTGGTGGACGGGGCGCTCGTTCCACGCCACGTCGACCTGCGGGTCTTCGCGCACGTCATCGGGGTGGGCCGCCACGACGCGCGCGTCGCGGACCTGGCCCTCACCCGTGTCGCCCCCGAGGGCAACCTCGTGGTCAACTCCTCGCGCGGTGGCGGAGCCAAGGACACCTGGGTCGTCACCGGCTGATGACGGACAAGCACGACGGGGCCGACGATGGACGGGGAGCAGCGGTGAGCGTGGTGGAGGCCTCCGGCGCCGTCGAGCGAGCCGTGGCGCTCGCGGATGACCTGGTCGGCGCGTGGGGCAGCTGGGGCCCGGTCATGACGCCCGACGCGCAGCGCGTCGCGTTCATCTCCGACAGGTCCGGCGCCCCGCAGGTGTGGGTGCAGGACGTCGTGACGGGGCTGCCCGAGGTGGCTGCCCTGCCGCGCGCCCGTCACCTGCCGCTCGGCACGCCGGACCCGGTGGTGGGTCTCAACTGGGCTGCGGACGGTCGCTGGCTCGGCGTCGAGGTGGCCACCGACGGCGGTGTGCGGACCCAGGTGTGGGTGGTGCGCCCTGACGGGCGCGACGCGCGGCGGATCGCCGGCGGCCCCGGGGCGGGAGATGTCGACGGCGGGGAGCACGCCACCCTCGGTCCGTGGACCCGCAGCGGGCACCGTCTCGTGGTGACGCTGCCCTCGCCGGGCCCCGGGCGGCCCACCCGTTCCTTCCTCGCCGACCCGGGCACCGGCCGGCTCGACCCGCTCTCCGAGGGCGACAACACCACCGTGCTCGACGTGTCGCTCGAGGAGCGGTTCCTCGTGCTCAAGGACGGCGAGCGCGGGCACCAGTTCTGCGTGGCGGTCGACAGGCTCGACGACTCCTCCTTCCCGCTGCTGCAGCCCGGCGCCACCGGCTCCACGGACCGCGCCGTGCTGCGGCCCGCACCCGAGGGCGACTCCGGTCCGCTGTGGGTCTACCTCGCCTCCGACGTGGGCCTCGCGCGCCGCCAGCTCATCGGGATGGCACTCGGCCCGCACGGCTTCAAAGGCGAACCGCGCGCGCTCGCCGTCCGTGACGACGCCGAGCTGGAAGACCTCGACGCCGACGACGCCGGCCGCCTCCTCCTGCTCGTGTGGAACGCCGCCGGGCGCAGCGAGCTGGAGCTGTTCGACACCACCACGCACGAGCGCACGCCCATCACGGGCATGCCCGGCCAGGTCGCGGCAGACCCGGTGCTGTCCCGCGACGGCTCGTCCGTGGTGCTCGGCGTGGAGGGCCCGCGCCGACCCCGGGAGCTGTGGCACGTCGACGTCGCCACCGGTGCCTGGTCGCGCATCACCCACGCCCCAGCGCTGCCGGAGCACGCCCTCGTCGAGCCGGAGCTCGTGCGGTTTTCCGGTAGGGACGGACTGCCGCTCACGGGGTGGCTCTACCGGCCTGCGCAGCACGCCGGTCCGGGGCCGGCGGCGTTGTGGCTGCATGGCGGCCCGGAGGCGCAGGAGCGGCCCACGTTCACGCCGCAGCACCAGGCGCTGGTCGCCGCCGGGATCGCCGTGCTCGCGCCGAACATCCGCGGATCGTCGGGGTTCGGGCGCGAGTTCGTCCACGCCGACGACATCGAGAAGCGATGGGACGCCTTCTCCGACGTGCTCGCCGCGGCCGACCACCTGGTGGCCACCGGCGTGGCCGACCCCGCCCGCATCGCGGTGACCGGCCGCTCCTACGGCGGCTACCTCGTGCTGGCGTCGCTGGCGTTCTCACCGGGGGTCTTTGCCGCCGGGGTGGACGTGTGCGGCATGAGCGACCTCACCACGTTCTACCGCGACACCGAGCCGTGGATCGGTGCCGTGGCCGTGACGAAGTACGGCCACCCCGAGCGCGACCGGGCGCTGCTGGAGGCGCTGTCACCGCTGCGTGCCGTGGACGCCGTGGACGCGCCGCTGCTCGTCGTCCACGGCGAGCACGACACCAACGTGCCCATCGGTGAAGCCCGCCAGATCGTGGCGGCGCTCACCGAACGGGCGCTCGTGGACGAGTCGGCCCCGCCCGTGGAGTACCTCGAACTGGCGGGGGAGGGGCACGACTACCGCCGCGCCGACTCCCGCCGCACGCTCTACGGCGCCGTCGTGAGGTTCCTCGCCGAGCACCTCGGCCCCCTCTGACCCCCGCCGCGACGATCAAGGAAGCTACGCACGCCAGCCGTGCACGGCTTCCTTGATCGTCGCGGGTGGGGGATGAACCGGTGGTCGAGCCCCCGCAGTGTCGCCCGCCGGTCCTACGGTGACCCCCGTGCAGCTCCTGGTGACCGAAGCCCGCCTCATCACCCTCGTCCCGTCCGGGGACGACCCGGACGACGTCGGCTACTCCGAGCGCGGCTGGATGCTCGTGGAGGACGGCCTCGTGGCCGCCACGGGCGACGGCGAGCCGCCGGCTACCGTCCGCGCCGGCGTGAGCGCCGCAGGCGGGGAGGTACTGGACGTCGGTGGCGCGTTCGTGGCGCCGGGCTTCGTGTCCTCGCACTCCCACCTGTTCACCAGCGGCCTGCGCGGGCTGGGCGTCGCGGAGACGCTCTACGGCTGGTGCGACTCCATGCTCGGCACCACTGCGCACATGAGCCCGACCGACATCTACTGGTCGACGCTGCACGGCGCGCTGGACTTCCTCTCCCACGGCGTGACCACCGCCTACAACTTCACCGACCCGCTGCAGGCGTGGGAGCCGATGGTGGAGGGGCGGCGCACCGGCACCGCCGGGCTGCGCGACCTCGAATACCACACTCGCCAGGCCGATGCCTGCCGCGACGCCGGCCTCCGCTTCGTCGACGCGATCGGCATGGACGCCACTGCGGGCACTGATCAGGACGTCGTGGACCGGTTCGCTGCCAGCGTCGAGCACACCCGGGCGATGGACCCGGCCCTGGCGCTGGGCGTCTCGATCATGGGGCAGGTGCAGTGGTCACCCCGGCCCGACGCCGCCGAGGTGGAGGTCGCGGCGATGCGCCGCCACGGCGTCACCAACCAGGCGCACTTCCTGGAGTCGCCCGAGGCGATCGAGCTCCAGCAGTCGAAGTTCGCGCTCTACCGCGACGCAGGGGCGCTCGGCCCCGACATGGTCTTCGGGCACTTCATCCAGACCACCCCCGAGATCATCGAGCAGGCCGCCGCAGGCGGCGCCGGGATGTCCTGGCAGCCCGCCTCCAACGGCCGGCTCGCGTCCGGAGTGGCGCTGGTGCCCGAGATGATCGCGATGGGGATGGCGGTGGGCATCGGCCTCGACGACCAGGCCTGCACCGACGTCGCCGACCCCTGGCAGAACATGCGGATCGGCATCGCCGCGCAGCGCGCCCGCACCAAGGACCCGCTCTCGATGATGCCCGAGCGCGCGCTGCGCCTGCACACCCTCGGGGCCGCCCAGATCATGGGCGTCGCCGATCGCGTCGGCAGCCTGGCCGTGGGCAAGCACGCGGACTTCGTCGTCGTCGACCCCCGCCAGCCCGATGTCGGCCCGCTGTGGCACCCGGTGCGCAACTACGTGATGTCCATGACGCCGCGCAACCTTCGCCAGGTCTACGTCGGCGGCCGGCTCGTCGACGAGGGCGGCATCTCGGTGAACCCGCTCGCCGTCGAGGCCTCGGCGCGCATCCACGCCGACCTACCGGCCCTCGCCGCGAGGATCGGCCACCCCCGCTGAGCGAACGCCCAGCGGGGGTGGGCACGCGCCTCAGCGGGTGGCGTAGACGCTGATCGTGCCGTCGCCCTCGCCGCTGGCCAGGAACAGGCCACGCTGCGGCAGGGCCAGCAGCCCCTCGGGGGCGTCGCCGGTCTGCAGCACCTGCAGCAGGCGGGGCTTGCGCTCGTCACTGATGTCGTAGACGACGACGGCGTCGGCGCGCTCCGCCCCGATGAACGCCAGCGGCACACCGTGCCCCTTGCCGTGCCCGTGGTGGTGCCGCGTGGCGGCGTTCTTGTCGGTGTCAGCGCCCCTCGCGTACACGCCGACCGCCGTGCCCTCGGCCTCCACACCGCGGTTGTCCGAGCGACCGTCCGGGTACAGCCCGGCCGCCGCGATGGCCTCCTCGAACGAGGAGCCCGGCGTGTGCACCACGCCGCCGCGGGTGTCGAAGAGCGTCCAGCCGCGTCCGCCGACGTACTGGCCCTTGGTGAGGTCGACGTCGTAGTCGCCCTCGTCAGCGGTGATGAGGCGGCCCTGAGGCGTCCAGGAGATGCCGTCCGGCTCGCGGCGGGCGTCCTTCAGCTGCTCGGTGAAGGAGACCTTCTTGTCGTCCGTGAGGTCGGCGGCCTGCGTCACGGCGCCGGCGGAGAAGGAGCCGGTGACCTTCGCGCGCTTGAGGTCGACGAGGACGACGGCGTTGTTCTCCTGCAGCGTGACGGCGGCGACCCCGCGGTCGTTGATGGTCACGTACTCCGGCTCGGGATCAGTCGGGAAGCGGAGCCCGGGCAGACCGCGCAGGTCCACTTGCTGGGCCTTCCAGCGCGTCGGAGCGCCCTTGAGGTCGATGACCGCGAGGTAGCCGGGCGGATCCTGCGGCATCGCGCCGTCGTCGACGTCCTCGTCGCGCTCGTTCTCCACCGCCACGGCGGCGTAGCGGCCGTCGGGGCTGACCGCGATGGAGTCGGGCTGGCCACTCAGCGGCACGCGTGCGATGACGGCGCGGCTGGCGAGGTCGATGACGGCGACGTCGTCGGGGCCGGAGACAGCGGCCAGGGCGTAGCGGTCGGTGGTCGCCACCGACGTCGGCTCACCACCCACGGCCACCGCACCGGACGCCTTCGGCGTGGCGGGGTCGGAGATGTCCACGAAGCCGACCTGCTCGCCGCCGGAGTCTGTGTGGAGGACGGTACGGCCGTCCTTGGTGGCCGCGAGGATCTCAGCGACGTCTCCGACGACGTCGAAGCGCGCGACCTGCGTGAACGTCGGTGCGCCCGGCGTCTTCGACGGCTTCGGAGGTGAGGCCAGCGCGGGAGCCGCGGGTAGGCCGGCGGCGAGGACGACGGCGCCGATGAACGCGAGGCGACGGGTGCGGGGATGGTTCGTGAGGATCACGCGGCGGATGCTCCAGCGACCCGTCGATGCGCAGGTGGCGGGTGGGTGAACGGCGGTCGACGTCCCCCTGAAGGTCAAGAAACGGTCAAGTCTTCCCCTTCCTTCTCGCACTTTCCGCGGCAGGTGCGCCAAGGAGCCCCTCCTTCCCGCACTTGCCGCGGAAAGTGCGAAAAGGGAAGGAGGGGGACGACGACGAAGGGCCGCGCCCCTCGACGGATCGAGAGGCGCGGCCCTGACGTGCGGGCGGCTGGAGCCGTCAGACCTTGCGGGTCAGCAGCGCCTGCTTCACCTCGGCGATGGCCTTGGTGATCTGGATGCCACGCGGGCATGCCTCCGAGCAGTTGAAGGTGGTGCGGCAGCGCCACACGCCCTCACGGTCGTTGAGGACCTCCAGACGAAGGTCGGCGCCCTCGTCGCGGCTGTCGAAGATGAACCGGTGCGCGTTGACGATCGCCGCCGGGCCGAAGTACTGGCCGTCGGTCCAGAACACCGGGCAGCTCGACGTGCACGCCGCGCAGAGGATGCACTTGGTGGTGTCGTCGAAGCGCTCGCGGTCATGGGCGGACTGCAGGCGCTCCTTGGTGGGCTCGTGCCCGGAGGTGATGAGGAAGGGCATCACCTCGCGGTAGGACTGGAAGAACGGCTCCATGTCCACCACGAGGTCCTTCTCGACCGGCAGGCCCTTGATGGGCTCGACGGTGATCGGCTTGCTCGGGTCGAGGTCCTTGAGCAGCGACTTGCACGCCAGACGGTTGACGCCGTTGATGCGCATCGCGTCGGAACCGCACACCCCGTGCGCGCAGGAGCGCCGGAAGGTCAGCGACCCGTCCTGCTCCCACTTGACCTTGTGGAGCGCGTCGAGGATGCGGTCGGTGCCGTGCACCTGGACCTTGTAGTCCTCCCAGTGGGGGGCTGAATCGCGCTCGGGGTCGTACCGGCGGATGCGCACGGTGACCTCGAAGCTCGGGATGGCGCCCACCTTCGCTGCAGGCGCCGCCTCGGTTGTAGCCATGGGTGTCAGTACTTCCGTTCCATCGGCTGGTAGCGGGTGGTCACGACCGGCTTGGTGTCCAGCCGCACGCCCTCGTGGCCGTTCTCGTCGACCGCGCGGTACGCCATGGTGTGGCGCATGTGGTTGGCGTCGTCGCGGTTGGGGTAGTCCTCGCGGAAGTGGCCGCCGCGGCTCTCTGTGCGGTGCAGCGCACCGGCGCAGATGACGGTGGCCAGCTCCAGGAGGAAGCCCAGCTCCACGGCCTCGAGCAGGTCGGTGTTGAACCGCTGGCCCTTGTCCTGCACGCCGACGCGGGCGTACCGCTCGCGCAGGCCGTCGATGTCGGCCAGCGCCTGCTTGAGCGTCGTCTCGGTGCGGAACACCTGGGCGTTGGCGTCCATCGTTTCCTGCAGCTCACGGCGCAGCACCGCCACGCGCTCCGTGCCGGTGGAGGCGCGCAGCCCCTCGATCATGGCGATGACGTCGGCCTCGGGGTTCTCCGGCAGATCCGCGAAGGTCTCCGTGGCCAGCGCGTGCTTGGCCGCGGCGATGCCTGCGCGCTTGCCGAAGACGTTGATGTCGAGCAGCGAGTTGGTGCCCAGGCGGTTGGACCCGTGCACCGACACGCACGCGACCTCACCGGCGGCGTACAGGCCGGGGACGGCGGTGGTGTTGTCGGCCAGCACCTGGGACGTGACGTCCGTGGGGACACCGCCCATCGCGTAGTGCGCGGTGGGGTAGACCGGCACCGGCTCGGTGTACGGCTCCACGCCCAGGTAGGTGCGGGCGAACTCGGTGATGTCCGGGAGCTTCGCGTCGATGTGCGCCGGCTCCAGGTGCGTCAGGTCGAGCAGCACGTAGTCCTTGTTGGGGCCGGCGCCGCGGCCCTCACGCACCTCGTTGGCCATCGACCGGGCGACGATGTCGCGTGGGGCGAGGTCCTTGATGGTGGGGGCGTAGCGCTCCATGAAGCGCTCGCCCTCGCCGTTGCGCAGGATGCCGCCCTCGCCGCGGGCGGCCTCGCTCAGCAGGATGCCGAGGCCGGCCAGGCCCGTCGGGTGGAACTGGAAGAACTCCATGTCCTCCAGGGGCAGGCCGCGGCGGTACGCGATGCCCATGCCGTCACCGGTGAGGGTGTGCGCGTTGGAGGTGGTCTTGTAGACTTTGCCCGCACCGCCGGTAGCGAGTACCACCGACTTGGCGCGGAAGACGTGGATGTTGCCGGTGGCCAGCTCGTAGGCCACGACGCCCGCCGTCGTCCTGACGCCGTCGACGTCGGTGAGCAGCAGGTCGAGCACGTAGAACTCGTTGAAGAACTCCACCTCGTGCTTCACGCACTGCTGGTAGAGAGTCTGCAGGATCATGTGGCCGGTGCGGTCGGCCGCGTAGCAGGAGCGGCGCACGGCGGCCTCGCCGTGGTTGCGGGTGTGCCCGCCGAAGCGGCGCTGGTCGATGCGGCCCTCGGGGGTGCGGTTGAACGGCAGCCCCATCTTCTCGAGGTCGAGGACGGCGTCGATGGCTTCCTTGCACATGACCTCGGCGGCGTCCTGGTCGACGAGGTAGTCGCCGCCCTTGACGGTGTCGAAGGTGTGCCACTCCCAGTTGTCTTCCTCGACGTTGGCGAGGGCGGCGCACATGCCGCCCTGCGCCGCGCCGGTGTGGGAGCGCGTGGGGTACAGCTTGGTGAGCACGGCGGTGCGGGCGCGCTGGCCCGCCTCGATCGCCGCGCGCATGCCGGCGCCGCCGGCGCCGACGATGACCACGTCGTAGCTGTGGACCTGGACCTCAGCCATGGGGTGTCCTCCTCGAGCGAAGCTCAGCGGGCTGTCAGCGGGCGGGGCAGAACTCGGGCAGCAGCGCCGGGTCCGCGCCGATCGGGCACGGGTCGAACGTGAAGATGACGAGCGTCCCCAGCACGACGGTGAGCGTGAACGCTGCGTAGAGCCCCATCTTCAGCCAGAAGCGGGTGCCGTTGCGCTCGGCGTAGTCGTTGATGATCGTGCGGACGCCGTTGGTGCCGTGGAGCATCGCGAGCCAGAGCATCGCGAGGTCCCAGACCTTCCAGAACGGTGAGGCCCACTTGCCCGCCACGAAGGCGAAGTCCACCTGGTGGATGCCGTCGCCGAGCATGAGGTTGATGAAGAGGTGCCCCAGGACCAGGACGACGAGCAGGACGCCGCTCATGCGCATGAACAACCACGCGTAGAGCTCGAAGTTGGTCCGGGTGGGCTTGCTGCGCCGGTACGGCGAGCGCGGCGCGTCGATCGCGTCGGACGGGCCGGGCGTGGACTGGACGGCGGTCATCGGGATGCCCCTCTCAGCCGTGGACCGGGGAGAAGATGATCGACAGGTGTCGCACCATGAACGGCACGAACAGCAGCACCCACACCGCGATGACGCCCCAGAAGAGCTGGCGGTGGTAGCGGGGGCCCTTCGACCAGAAGTCGATGAGCATCACGCGGATGCCGTTGAACGCGTGGAACAGGACGGCGGCCACGAGGCCGGCCTCTCCCATGCCCACGATCGGGTTCTTGTAGCTGCTGATCACGGCGTCGTACGCCTCGGGGGAAACCACCACGAGAGCGGTGTCGAGCACGTGCACGAGCAGGAAGATGAAGATGAGGACACCGGTGATGCGGTGACCCACCCATGACCACATGCCCTCGCGTCCTCGGTAGAGGGTGCCGGTGGGTCCTGAGACCGTCGGCATCAGCGTGCGTGCCACGGAGTGCGCCTCCCTGTATCCCGTGAGGTGCGGGGTCTCGGTGGAGTGCGGGACCCTGCGTGAGTGGAGCGGCGCCCTGCTCGACCTGACCTGCGTGCAGACCCATGTGCCGGCACGTGGCCGACCACGAGCTGAGATCCGACCGGGACAGCGGCGTCGCTGGTGAGCGTAGCGCCGTGCGGGTGCTGCGCCCCCCGGACCGCGCGCCGAGGTGACCTACGCCTCACGCCGTTGTGCCAGGGTGGCGCCGTGACTGCCGCTCACGCCACTCCGGTCGGTAACCCGGTCAGTGCTCCCGTCCGCATCGAGGGCTTCGCCGCCGTCGTCCCGGCCGGCGGAGCTGGCACGCGCCTCTGGCCGCTGTCCCGCGCTCGCGCGCCCAAGTTCCTCCATGACCTCACCGGCGCCGGCAGGTCGCTGCTGCAGGCCACCTGGGACAGGCTGGAGCCGCTCACCGGCGCCGACCACCTGCTCCTGGTCACCGGCCGCTCCCACGCGGATGCCGTGCGCGCGGCCCTGCCGGACCTGCGCGAGGGCAACCTCCTCCTGGAGCCCTCCGCGCGCGACTCGATGGCCGCGATCGGCCTGGCCGCCGCCGTCCTGGAACACCGCGACGGTCCCGACGCCGTCCTCGGCTCCTTCGCCGCCGACCACGTCATCGACGACGCCGCCGCCTTCGGTGCGGCCGTCGCCCAGGCCGTCGCCGTCGCCCGTACCGGCGAGGTCGTGACGATCGGCATCACCCCGACCGGGCCGGCCACGGGTTTCGGGTACGTGCGCGCCTCGGGGCCGCTGGACGTGCCCGGTGCCCCCGATGCGCTGCGCGTGGCCGAGTTCGTCGAGAAGCCTGACGCCGCCACGGCCGCCGAGTACGTGGCCGGCGGGCAGCACCGCTGGAACGCCGGGATGTTCGTCGTGAGCACCGGCGTGCTGCTGGGCCACCTGCACGAGCAGCTCCCGGCGCTGGCCGACGGTCTGCGCGAGATCGCCGCGGCCTGGGACGGCCCCGAGCGCGAGAAGGTGCTCGACGCCCTCTGGCCAGGCCTGGTGAAGATCGCCATCGACCACGCCATCGCGGAGCCGGTGGCCGCCGCGGGCGGCGTCGCCGTCGTCCCGGGGACCTTCGGGTGGGACGACGTCGGCGACTGGGACTCCCTCGCCACCCTGCTGCCGGGGGCCGGCGAGGGCCTGGCGGTGCTGGGAGACGAGGCGCAGGTGCTTGGCCTGGCGGCCACGGGCGTGGTCGTTGCCGGCAGTGGGGTGCCTGGTCGCACCGTGTCGGTGCTGGGCGTGCCGGACGCCGTCGTCATCGACACGCCGGACGCCCTGCTGGTCACCACGCGTGAACATGCGCAGTCCGTCAAGGGTCTCGTGGGCGCCTGGCGAGACCGTGGACGCGACGATCTCGTCTGAGGCGAGCATCATCCTGCGGTGACCTACCACGTCCGCCGGTCCCCGGAGCGGGCGGCGACCCGCCCCCGCTCCCTGACCGAGCTGCTCACCCCGCGCCTGGAGGCCCTCGTGGCCTTCCGGCGCGACATCCACGCGCACCCCGAGACCTCCCACGCGGAGCACCGGACGACGGCGCGGGTGGTCGAGCAGCTGCGGGCCGCCGGGCTGGAGCCCCGCCTCCTTCCGGGAACCGGTCTGGTCTGCGACGTCGGCGCAGGGGCCCGCACCGTGGCGCTGCGCGCCGACCTCGACGCGCTGCCCCTGGCTGACGAGACGTCCAGCCCCTGGGCCTCGACGGTGCCGGGGGTGGCGCACGCCTGCGGACACGACGTCCACACCGCCGTGGTGCTGGGCGCCGGGCTGGTGCTGGCCGACCTCGCTCGCGCTGGTCAGCTGCCGGGGCGGGTGCGCCTGGTGTTCCAGCCCGCCGAGGAGGTCACCCCTGGCGGCGCGCTCGGTGTCGTGGCTGCGGGGGCTCTCGAGGGAGTCGAGCGCATCTTCGCGGTCCACTGCGACCCCCACACCGACGTCGGCAGGGTGGGGTTGCGCGTGGGGGCCATCACCTCCGCGTTCGACCAGGTGAAGGTGGAGCTGCACGGCTCCGGAGGTCACACCTCGCGGCCGCACCTCACCGGTGACCTCGTCTTCGCGCTCGCCAAGGTGGTCACCGAGGTACCCGCGGTGATGTCGCGCCGGCTCGACCCGCGCGCCGGCGTCTCACTGGTGTGGGGCCGCATCAGCGCCGGGGGCGCCGCCAACGCCATCCCCCGGGTGGGGGTGGCCGAGGGCACGCTGCGCTGTGTCCGGCAGGACGCCTGGAAGGACGCCGGCGACCTGCTGCCCCAGGTGGTGCGCGAGGTGGTGGCGCCCTACGGCCTGCGCGCCGAGGTCGACCTGCAGCGCGGTGTGCCGCCCGTGGTCAACGAGGCCGTGAGCACCGGGCTGCTGCAGCGCGCCGCCGAAGACCAGCTGGGGGAGGGCGCGGCCGTTCCCACCGACCAGAGCCTGGGCGGGGAAGACTTCGCCTGGTACCTGCAGCACACCGCCGGCGCCATGGCCCGTCTCGGCACGCGCACACCGGGTGGCCCCACCCACGACCTCCACCGGGGAGACTTCGAGGCCGACGAGCGGGCCATCGCGCACGGCGCCCGGCTGCTGGCGTCGGCTGCGATCGAGAGCTTGCGTCTGCCACCCGTCTGATGCCGTCTGCACCCGCCTGGCACGCCGCCTGCGGTCTCCGTGGCCGGACCATCACCGTCCGCAGTGCACTTCCGCAGGTGAATGACCGTGGTGAGGTGCTCGGGTCACGGAAAGGTTGCGATCGCGACACGGCCCTCGTGCCTCACGGGGAAGGCCGCCTAGCCTCGCCACGACGTCGCCCGAGGGCGCGGCCAGCGCCCCTGCCCGCCCTCAGCGGACTCCGCGACCGCGGGGTCCCGGGCCGGACCACATCGCGCGGCGCCCTGCGGCTGCGGGAGGGACTCAACTCGTGAAGAAGATTCTCGGCAGCGTCGCGGCCGCTGGCGCCCTGGCGCTCCTGGCGGCCTGTGGCCAGGCCCCGGCTACCTCGGGCGAGGGTGCCTCCACCACGGCGAGCGCGTCAGGATCCGGCGCGTCCTTCAAGGGCTGCATCGTCTCCGACGGCGGCGGCTTCAAGGACCAGTCGTTCAACCAGGCCGGCCTGGAGGGTCTGGAGAAGGCCAAGAGCGAGGACGGCATCCAGATCGCCTCCGTCGAGTCGAAGTCGGATGCCGACTACGCGCCGAACATCGCCACCCTCGTCTCGCAGAACTGCAACCTCGTCGTCGCGTCCGGCTTCCTCCTCGCCGATGCGCTCGGCCAGCAGGCCGACGCCAACAAGGACACCCAGTTCGCCATCGTCGACTCCACCGTCACCCCGGCCCGCGACAACGTGAAGCCGCTGCTGTTCGACACCGCGCAGGCCGCCTACCTGGCCGGGTACGTCGCGGCGGGCATGTCCAAGACCGGCACGGTCGCCACCTACGGCGGCATCAAGATCCCGTCCGTGACGATCTTCATGGACGGCTTCAGCGACGGCGTCGCGAAGTACAACCAGGACAAGGGCAAGGCCGTCAAGGTGCTCGGCTGGGACAAGGCCACCCAGGACGGCTCGTTCACGGGTGACTTCACCGACGCGACCAAGGGCCGCAACACCAGCCAGAACTTCATCGACCAGGGCGCCGACATCATCCTCCCGGTCGCCGGTCCGGTCGGCTCCGGCACGCTCGCCGCGGCGAAGGCCGCGAACGACGGCGGCAAGGACGTGAAGGTCATCTGGGTCGACTCCGACGGCTACAACACCCAGCCCGACTACCGCGACATCATCCTCACCACGGTGGTGAAGGAGATCGGGACGGCGGTCCAGGCGGCCGTGAAGTCCGAGCTCGACGGCACCTTCTCCTCCCAGCCGTACGTCGGCACCCTCGACAACGGCGGCGTCTCGCTCGCGCCGTTCCACGACCTCGACTCCCAGGTTCCTCAGGAGCTCAAGACCGAGGTGACCGCTCTCCAGGAGCAGATCGCCAGCGGCGCCATCAAGGTCGAGTCGCAGTCGACCCCGTGACCTGACCTGGTCGAGCGATCGGGCCCCTCGGTAGCGTGCCGAGGGGCCCGATCGCGTCCAGGCGGTCATCAGCTGGCGGTCATCAGCTGGCAGTCATCAGCTGCAGTTCTCGGAAGGAGGTGCGGGCGTGGAGCTCGCGCTCGAGGGGATCACCAAGCGGTTCGGGTCGCTGGTCGCCAACGACGGCATCGACCTCGTGGTGGCTCCCGGGGAGGTGCACTGCCTGCTCGGCGAGAACGGCGCCGGCAAGAGCACCCTCATGAACGTCATCTACGGGCTGTACCGCCCGGACGCCGGCCGGATCCTCGTCGACGGTAGGCCGCTGGAGCTGACCGGCCCCGGTGACGCGATGGCCGCGGGCATCGGCATGGTGCACCAGCACTTCATGCTCGTCCCGGTCTTCACCGTGGCGGAGAACGTCGTCCTCGGGCACGAGCCGACGAAGGGACCCAAGGGGGTCGGTCTGCTCGACCTCGCCGGCGCCCGCCGCCGGGTGCGCGAGCTGTCCGACCGGTACGGCCTCGCCGTCGACCCCGACGCCCTCATCGAAGACCTGCCCGTCGGCGTGCAGCAGCGGGTCGAGATCCTCAAGGCGCTGGTTCGTGACGCGAAGGTGCTCATCCTCGACGAGCCCACCGCCGTGCTCACCCCGCAGGAGACCGACGAGCTCATCGCCATCATGCGCCAGCTCACGGCCGCAGGGACCTCGATCGTCTTCATCACCCACAAGCTGCGCGAGGTACGGGCCATCGCCGACCGCATCACCGTGATCCGCCGCGGGAAGGTCGTCGGGTCAGCCGACCCGAGCGCTCCCGAGAACGAGCTGGCGGCCCTCATGGTGGGGCGCAGCGTCTCCCTCGGCGTGACGAAGGCACCCCCGAAGACCGGCGAGGTCACGGTGCGCGTGCGCGACCTGGTGGTGCGCGACCACGCCGGCACCCGCGTCGTCGACGGCGTCGACCTCGACATCGCCCGCGGCGAGGTCCTGGCCGTCGCCGGGGTGCAGGGCAACGGCCAGACCGAGCTCACCGAGGCCATCGTCGGTCTGCAGGACGCCGTCACCGGCTCCATCCGGCTCGGCGAGACGGAGCTCGTGGGGCTGCGCACCCGGGAGGTGCTCGACGCCGGCGTCGGCTTCGTCCCCGAGGACCGCACCCACGACGGCCTGGTCGGCACCTTCTCCATCGAGGAGAACCTCGTGCTCGACAGGCACCGCGCCGCGCCCTTCGCGAAGGGACCCGCCCTCGACAGGACGGCGCTGCGCGCCAATGCCACGCAGCTCATTGGCGACTTCGACGTCCGCGCCTCCGGCCCGGAAGTCGCCGCGGGCACCCTGTCCGGCGGCAACCAGCAGAAGGTGGTGCTCGCCCGCGAGCTCAGCCGCCCGCTGCAGCTGTTCATCGCCTCGCAGCCGACCCGGGGCCTCGACGTCGGCTCCATCGAGTTCGTGCACCGGCGCATCGTCGCCGAGCGCGACGCCGGCACCCCCGTGCTCATCGTGAGCACCGAGCTCGACGAGGTGCTCGCCCTCGCCGACAGGATCGCGGTGATGTATCGCGGTCGGGTGGTGGGCGTGGTGCCCGCCGACCGCCACGAGAACCTCCGGGACGTGCTGGGACTCATGATGGCGGGCGTCCCCGAGGCCGAAGCGGTGGCGCAGGCCGCCGCTTACCCCAGCGAGGTCGAGGCGGCCGCCGCCGACGCCGGCGACGACCCGGTGGTCACGACGTGAACCTGCTGACCACGATGACGGTGACCACGATGACGGTGACCACGATCACTGTGACCACGATCACTGTGACGACGACGACGGAGAGGTCCGAGCGGTGAAGTCCTGGCTGGAGGACGTGCGGCGCAGCAGCTGGCTGGTGTCGCTGCTCGCCGTCGTCGTCGCCTTCGTGCTCGGTGGGGTGCTCATCGCTCTCACCGACCCCGACACCCAGGCGGCGATGGGCTACTTCTTCGCGCGCCCCACCGATGCGGTCTCGGCGGGCTGGCGCGCCGCCACCGAGGCCTACGGCGCGATGCTCCGCGGAGCGATCTATGACCCGCAGGCCGCCACCGCGACGCGGCAGATCAGGCCCATCACCGAGACGCTGACCGTGGCCACCCCGCTCATCGCCGCGGGGCTCGGGGTGGCGCTCGCCTTCCGTGTGGGCCTGTTCAACATCGGTGCTCAGGGCCAGCTCATCCTCGGGGTGATCCTCGCCGGCTGGGTGGGCTTCCGCCTGCACCTGCCGGTGGGCATCCACCTGCTGGTCGCGGTGCTCGCGGCGGTGATCGGCGGTGCGCTGTGGGGAGGGCTGGTCGGCGTGCTGCGCGCCCGCACCGGCGCCCCCGAGGTGATCACCACGATCATGCTCAACTACGTCGCGCTGTACCTGCTCGCCTACCTGCTCACCACCGGTGCCTTCCAGCGCGAGGGCGCCTCCAACCCCATCAGCCCGCCCATCGACGACTCGGCGGCCTTCCCGCTGCTGCTCGGTGACAGCTTCCGCCTGCACCTGGGCTTCCTCGTGGTGCTCGTCGCTGCGGCCTTCGTCTGGTGGCTGCTGGAGCGCAGCACGGTCGGTTTCCGCTGGCGCGCCGTCGGCGCCAACCCCGCCGCGGCGCGCACCGCGGGGATGAGCGTCTCCGCGGCCTACGTCGGCGTCATGGTGGCCGCCGGTGCCCTCGCCGGGCTGGCCGGAGCGGCTCAGCTGCTGGGGACGGAGAAGTCGCTGACCGGCGGCATCGCCGGCTCGATCGGGCCGGACGCCATCACGGTGGCGCTGCTCGGGCGCTCACGCCCGCTCGGGGTGGTGCTGGCGGGCCTGCTGTTCGGTGCGCTGCGCGCCGGGGGCGTGCTCATGCAGGCCCAGACCGGGACGCCCATCGACATCGTCCTCGTGGTCCAGTCGGTCATCGTGCTGCTCATCGCCGCGCCGCCGTTGGTGCGGTCGATCTTCAGGTTGGAGCCGCGCAAGCGCCGCAGCACCGACTCTGCCGATGGTGCCGCCCCGACCGCCGAGCGCCAGGGAGCCGCCGCGTGAGCACCTCAGCCCCCGCCCAGCCGACGGCGCCCGCTGCGGCCGCCGCCCCCGTCGAGCGCAGCAGCGCTCGCCCCGTGTGGGTCATGGCCGCCTTCGCGGCGCTCGCGCTCCTGCTCTTCGGCGGCTTCGGCCCCGCCGGCAGCTCCACCTTCGCGCTGTCCGGCGGGGGAGCGGCCGTCTCGCTGCCCGACCTGCCGCTGCCGGGCCGCCCGTCGGGCTGGGTCATCGGCTTGGCCTGCGTGGCGCTCGTCGTCGTCGTCGAACTCGCCCGCAGGGCGGGTCGGCCGGCGCCGCGGTGGGCAGTGCCGCTGTTCGCTGCGCTGTGGGTGGTCGGGTTCCTCGTGTGGGTGGTGGCCGGCCAGCGGATCAGCCTGGTCGGTCTGCTCGGCGGTGGGCTCGTGCTCGCCGTGCCGCTCGTGTTCGGGGCGCTGTCCGGCGTGGTGTCCGAGCGCGCCGGCGTGGTGAACATCGCCATCGAAGGGCAGCTGCTCGCCGGGGCTTTCCTGTCCGCCGTCGTCGCCAGCGCCACCGACAGCGCCTGGCTGGGTCTGCTCGCCGCGCCGCTCGCCGGAGCGCTCGTCGGGCTGCTGCTCGCGATCTTCGCGATCCGCTACCTGGTCGACCAGATCATCGTGGGTGTCGTGCTCAACGTGCTCGTGCTGGGGCTGACCAACTACCTCTTCAGCACCGTGCTCTCGGCGGACCGGTCCCTCAACTCCCCGCCCGGTCTCGGCCCCGTCGCGATCCCCCTGCTGTCGAACATTCCCGTGCTCGGGCCGGTGCTGTTCAACCAGTCGGTGATCGTCTACCTGATGTACGTGGCCGTGGCCGTCGTGCACGTCGCGCTGTTCCGCACCCGCTGGGGTCTGCGGGTGCGCGCCGTCGGTGAGCACCCGCGCGCGGCGGACACGGTCGGTATCAACGTCAACCGCACCCGGTTCGTCAACGTGCTCATCGCCGGGGCGCTGGCGGGTCTCGGCGGCGCGATGCTCACGCTCGGTGCCAGCCTCGCCTTCGGGCAGAACATGAGCGCCGGCAAGGGCTACATCGCCCTCGCGGCGATGATCTTCGGGCGGTACTCGCCGAAGGGGGCGCTCGCCGCGGCCCTGCTGTTCGGCCTGGCCACCAACCTGCAGGACATCCTCAGCTCCATCTCCACGCCGGTGCCGAGCCAGTTCCTGCTCATGGCGCCCTACCTGGCGACGGTGCTCGCCGTCGCCGGTCTCGTCGGCAGGGTCCGCGCGCCCGCCGCCGACGGTCAGCCCTACGTCAAGCAGTGAGGAGCACCCCTGTGGGAGATCAGGACGTCGACTGGGACGGGCTGCTGGTGGCCGCCCGCGACGTGCAGCAGCGGGCCTACGCGCCGTACTCGCGGTTCAGGGTGGGGGCGGCGGCGCTCGTCGACGACGGGCGCGTGGTCACCGGGTGCAACGTGGAGAACGCCGGTTACGGCGTGACGCTGTGCGCGGAGTGCGGGCTGGTGTCGTCGCTGGTGGCCGGTGGTGGGGGCCGGCTGGTGGCCTTCACCTGTGTGGGGGGCGACGACGCCCGGCTGATCATGCCGTGCGGCCGCTGCCGTCAGCTGCTGTTCGAGCACGGGGGCCGCTCGCTGCTCGTCTCGACGCCCGAGGGCGTGCTGACGATGGCCGAGGTGCTGCCGCAGGGCTTCGGCCCCGAGGAGCTCGACCGCGGCTGACCGCCGTCGTCGCCTCTCCGAACCGCAGCCGGGCGACCGAACGCTGTTCCTGAGCCCTACAAACCGCAGCCGGGCGCCTAGTTGCGGTTCGGAGGGGGGCTCGAACCGCGACGAGGCGCTCGGCTGCGGAAGGGCTGCGCGACAGTGGCAGGGTGAGCGGCGTGAGCCAGCCCGCCTCCGCGCCCGCACAGAAGCCCGCCCCGACGTCTGCGCAGAAGACCGAACCTCACGACGCCGTCGAGGTGATCGCCGCCAAGCGCGACCGCCACGCGCTCACGGACTCGCAGATCGACTGGGTGGTCGACGCGTTCACCCGCGGCGCGGTGGCCGACGAGCAGATGAGCGCGCTGGCCATGGCGATCCTGCTCAACGGCATGGACCGCCGCGAGATCTCCCGCTGGACGTCGGCGATGATCGCCAGCGGCGAGCGGCTCGACTTCTCCGGGCTGAGCCGCCCCACGGCTGACAAGCACTCCACCGGCGGCGTCGGTGACAAGATCACGCTGCCGTTGGCCCCGCTCGTCGCGGCGTGCGGGGTCGCCGTCCCGCAGCTGTCGGGCCGCGGGCTCGGTCACACCGGCGGCACCCTCGACAAGCTCGAGGCGATCCCCGGATGGCGTGCCGCGCTGTCCAACGACGAGATGCTGGCCCAGCTGGAGGACGTCGGGGCGGTGGTCTGCGCCGCCGGCTCCGGGCTCGCACCCGCCGACAAGAAGCTCTACGCGCTGCGCGACGTCACCGGCACCGTCGAGGCGATCCCGCTCATCGCCAGCTCCATCATGAGCAAGAAGATCGCCGAGGGCACCGGCGCGCTCGTGCTCGACGTCAAGGTCGGCACCGGCGCGTTCATGAAGAACCGGGACGACGCCGAGGAGCTCGCCCGGACCATGGTCGACCTCGGCACCGACGCGGGGGTGCGCACGGTCGCACTGCTCACGGACATGTCCACGCCGCTGGGCCTGACCGCCGGGAACGCCCTGGAGGTCCGCGAGTCCGTCGAGGTGCTGGCCGGGGGCGGGCCGCGCGACGTTGTCGACCTCACCCTGGCCCTGGCGCGGGAGATGCTGGCCGCTGCGGGCCGCGGCGACGTCGACCCGGCCGACGCCCTCGCCGACGGCCGCGCCATGGACGTGTGGCGCCGCATGATCGCTGCGCAGGGCGGAGACCCCGCCGCCGCGCTGCCAGTCGCGAAGCACGCGCACGAGGTGCGCGCCGGCGCCGACGGCGTGCTCACTCGGTTCGACGCCATGGCCGTGGGCCTGGCCGCGTGGCGGCTCGGCGCGGGACGGGCCCGCGCGGGGGAGTCCGTGCAGGCCGGGGCGGGGGTGGAGCTCCGCGCCAAGCCCGGTGACGTGGTGCGCTCGAGCGACGTGCTCGCCGTGCTCCACACCGACACCCCGGAGCGCTTCGACCGCGCTCTGGCCGCTCTCGACGGCGGGTGGGACGTCAGCCCCGCTGGCACGGCGGCGTCGCCGGCTGGGGTGGGCGCCGTCGACGTCGTCCTCGGTCGTATCGGCTGACCACCCTCCTCTTTCCCGCACTTTCCGCGGCAAGTGCGGCTCCCGGACAGTCGTTGGCGCACTTGCCGCGGAAAGTGCGGGAAGGGGCGTGGTTAGCCTGGAAGGCGTGAGCGAGACCGACCCCGCCGACGCTGCCGACCAGTTGCGCCCCGCCGTCCCCGACGAGGACGACGCCGCCGCCGACCTCGCGCTCCCCCTCGGCGACGTGGAGGCTTCCGAGGCCGACGTCATCGACCAGCGCCTCGTGGTTCCGGACCTCGACGAGGACGACGACGAGGAGATCCGCTGATGAGCGACCTGCGCGAGCGTCTGACCCGGGCGCCCAAGGTGGTGCTGCACGACCACCTCGACGGCGGCCTGCGCGCCTCCACCCTGCTGGAGCTGGCCGACGAGATCGGCCACGACCTGCCCGAGAGCACGCCCGAGGCGCTGGCGGCCTGGGTGCAGCGCCAGGCCGACTCCGGCTCCCTCGCAGCGTTCCTCGAGCCGTTCTCGCACACCACCGCGGTGCTGCAGACGCCCCACGCGCTGGAGCGGGTGGCGCGCGAGAGCGTGCTCGACCTGGCCGCGGACGGCGTCGTCGTCATGGAGAGCCGGTTCGCGCCGGAGCTGTCCACCGCAGGTGGGCTGAGCATCGAGGAGGTGCTCGACGCGGTGCTCGCCGGCCTGCATGCCGGTGCCGCGGAGGCCGCCGACGCCGGGCGCCCGATCCGCGTGGGGGCGATCGTCTGCGCGATGCGCCAGGCCGACAGGTCGCTGGAGGCGGCGCGCGCGGCGCTGTCGCGGCGTGACGCGGGCGTGGTCGGCTTCGACATTGCCGGCCCGGAGATCGGGTTCCCCGCCACCGACCACGCGGAAGCGTTCGCGCTGCTGCGCTCCGAGCTGTTCCCGTTCACCGTGCACGCCGGCGAGGCCGTCGGCCCGGAGTCGGTGGCGCAGGCCCTGGCCGTAGGCGCCAGCCGCCTCGGGCACGGCGTGCGGGTGCTGGAGGACGTCACCGTGGGTGGCGACGACAGCGCCACGGCTGGCAGCGGTCACGCGTCGGCGCGGCCGCACTTCGGCCGGGTGGCCTCCTACGTGCGCGACCGGCAGGTGCCGCTCGAGGTGTGCCCGCGGTCCAACACGCAGACGGGCACGTCGCCGTCGATCGCCGGGCACCAGGTCACCGCGCTGCGCGACCTCGGCTTCACCATCACGCTGTCCAGCGACGACAGACTCTGGACCGGTACCACGCTGACCGACGAGATGGTGCTCCTGGCCGAGGAAGCCGGCTGGGGCTGGGACGACTTCCGCCAGGTCACTCTCGACGCGCTTGACGCGGCGTTCATCGGCCAGGACGAGCGGATGGCGCTGCTGGAGCACGTCGTCCTGCCCGGTTGGACCGACTGACACCACCCGTCCCCCTCCGTGATCGAGCCTGTTGCATAAAGCGGGGTGCGCCCCCGCCGCTGTAGCGGCGGGGACGCGATCATGTGCCGGTGGCGCGCCAGTTCCGGTCCTTCGATGTGGATCAGCCGATGCTGCTGGCCCCCGACATCCGCGACTGGCTGGTCGAGGACGTCGTGTGGGTACTGCGCGACATCGTCGCGCAGTTGGACATCACCGCCCTGAACAAGCGCTACCGCCGCGGCGGGACCGGGCGGATGGCGTACGACCCGCGGATGCT
>NZ_QGDQ01000040.1 GCF_003149145.1 Quadrisphaera granulorum
TCCTCGGCGTCGGCACCGGAGAAGCCCTCAACGAACACGCCGTCGGCGCCCCCTTCCCCGAAACCCGCGAACGCTTCGCCCGCCTGCGCGAAGCCATCCGCCTCATCCGCAAGCTGTGGACCGAAGACCGCGTTACCGTCGATGGCGACTACTACCGCCTTCACGACGCCACCATCTACGACAAACCCGACGTCCCCGTACCGGTCTTCATCGCCGCCGGCGGCCCCGGGGTCACCAAGTACGCCGGCCGCGCCGGCGACGGGTACATCTGCACCTCCGGCAAAGGCATGGACCTTTACCAAGACACCCTGCTGCCGGCGCTGCGCGAGGGTCTGGAGGCCTCCGGACGCACCGAAACCGACATCGAACGCACCATCGAGATCAAGGTCTCCTACGACCGCGACCCCACCCGAGCCCTGGACAACACCCGCTTCTGGGCACCACTGTCGCTGACGGCCGAGCAGAAGTCGCAAGTGCACGATCCGGTCGAGATGGGCCGCCTGGCCGATGAACTGCCCATCGAGCAGGTCGCCCAGCGCTGGATCGTCACCCACGACCCCACCGAGGTCGCCGCCGCCGTGGCCGGCTACGTCGACGCAGGCTTCGACCACCTCATCTTCCACGGCCCCGGCCACGATCAGACCCGCTTCCTGACCCAGTTCACCGAAGACGTCCTCCCCCTGCTGCGCGCCTGAGACTGCCCCCGGCCGAGGTGGCCGACCACCCACGATCACGGTGATCATGGGCAGCCGGCCACCCGATCACGGGCGGGTGGCGCGCCGCGCAGTCCAGGAAACGAGCCGCTCCAGCGGGCCGCGGCCCGCGAACCGCAGCCACAACGGGCAGACCAGGAGGGCCGCGCCGGCGAAGATAGCCCACAGCTGCCAGCTGCCCGCCAGCCAGCCCGGCTCACCTTCCGTGTACCCGCCCCCGGGCAGGTGCATGGTCACGGCGATGCCGACGAGGTGTGCGCAGTACACGGTGAGCGGCATCGCACCGACGGCCACCAGCGGAGCGATGATCCAGCCGGCTCGGCGGCGGCCGAGTGCGTCGGCGAGGGCGAGGCAAGCGCCCAGCACCGCGAGCGCCACCCCACCGGACCCGAGCACCTCCGGCGTGGTGCCCGAGTGCGCGCTGGTTCCGAGGAACTGGTCGGCGGTGAGGTAGGTGGTGAACGGCGGGACGGCGCTGACGCCACCGTCCGTGCTCACCCAGCTGGTGGTGCCGCTCGCCACGGCGGCCGGCCCCTGGGCCGCCGGGCCCGAGTCGTCGGTGCAGTAGTAGCTGCCGTCGTGGTAGTCGGAGCACGTGAAGCCGGTGAGGTTGACGTCGGTGCCGGGCACGTAGTCCGGCTCGACGGGCACCCCCGGCCCGGACGAGGAGGATCCGGAGGCGTTGGCGGCGTCGATCGAGGGGAAGACCTGGGTGAGGGCCCAGGAGCCGCCGTAGCCCAGCAGCGCGAGGGACAGGCCCACGGCCACCAGCGTCCGCTTGACCCGCGCGGAGGTCAGGTCGCACCGGCCGACCCCGAGCCCGGTGAGGACGAAGGCGGCCCAGACGGACACCGGGTACATGCCGGTGACGGCAAAGACGCCGAGCTCCCCGCCCGAGCCCAGCCAGGAGTTGGTCCCCTGGAGGGCGACGAGCAGCGCCCTCAGCGAGGGGATGACGACGGCGATCGCGGCGGCCAGGAGGAAGAGGTTGCGGGGGCGCCAGCGCAGCAGCGGCACGCAGAGCACGAGGAGCACCGCGTAGAACTCGAGGATCACCGCCACCGGCGTGCTGAGGTACTGCACCAGGCCGCCGATGAGGAAAAGGCAGGCAGCGCGGACGAACAGGCGCAGGCGCGCGGAGACGATTTGGTCGTCACCGGGCGGGGTCGTGCGGCCGCTCATGAGAGCGACGGACACACCGGCGAGGGTGGCGAAGAGGATCGACGAGCGGCCGTGGACGATGCCGCCCCAGGTGCCGGGGTCTGAGGCGAGGAGCGTGGGAACGCCGCCGATGTGGGCGGCGAACATGCCGAGCACCGCGAGACCGCGCGCCAGGTCGACACCGCGCAGGCGCGGCTTCGGGGGTGCGGACAGCGCGGCGGTCTCGTCGACCGGGATGTCGGCCGCGGTGTCGCCGGGGGCTCCGGTGCCGGGGGCGTCGTCGGATCGGGGGGCTGGCACCAGCGCGTCGGCGCCCGTCGTCGTCACGGACAGAAGCTAGTGATCGCGGTGGCCAGCGGCCGTCATCCTGGGGGTTGACCTGCCGTCGTGTCGTGCCCTCCCGCAGGCAGGGTCCGGCCTGCGCCGGGGTGCACCCCGGCGCACCCCGGCGACTACAGCCAGCCGCGGCGCTTGAACGCGACGTACAAGCCGACCGACAGCACGAGCATGAGGCTCAGGGCGAACGGATAGCCCCACGACGCCTGCGTCTCTGGCATGTGCGCGAAGTTCATGCCGTACACGCCACTGATGAGGCTCGGCGTGAAGAGGATGGCCGCCCAGGAAGAGATCTTCTTGACCTCCTCGCCCTGGGCGTAGCTGGCCTCCGTCATCGCCTTCATCTCCTCGTTCTGGCGCTGCCCGACGAGGATGGCGTTGACCTGCAGGATGTCGCGCAGCTGGCCGCGGTAGTTGTCGATGCGCTCCGCAGCCACCGTGACGTGGTCGGCCACGTCGCGCAGGTACCGCTGGAGCTCCTCGTCCACGCCGTACTTCTCGAAGCCCGCGGTGAGTCCGTCGAGGATGGCGACCAGCGGGGTGACCGCACGCTGGAAGTCGACCACCTCCTGCGACAGCTCGTAGATGCGCCGCGAGACGCGAGGGTCACCGCTGAACACCTGTGACTCGATCTCGTCGATGTCGATGCCGAGGCCGCGCAGCACCGGCCCGTACCCGTCGACGACGGCATCGAGGATGGCGTACAGGACGGCCTCGGTGCCGCGGGCGAGCAGCTCCGGGTCTGCTTCGAGCCTGCGGCGCACGGCAGACAGGTCGGGGCTCTCGGCGTGGCGGACGGTGATGACGAAGTCGGGCCCGATGAACAGGTGCAGCTCGCCGAACTCGACCTCCTCGACGTCGTCGAGGTAGCGCGCCGCCCGCAGGACGACGAACAACGTCTTGCCGTACCGCTCGAGCTTGGGGCGCTGGTGGGCGACGACGGCGTCCTCGACGGCCAGCTCGTGCAGGCCGAATTCCTCCGCGAGGGCGGTGAGCTCCTCGGCGGCGGGGCGGTACAGCCCCATCCACGCGGTGCGCCCGGGCTCCTCGCGCAGCGCGGCGACGGTGGCCGACAGGTCGCTCGGGGAGGCGACACGCTCGCCGTCGCGGTAGACGCCGCTGTCGACGAGGCTCGTCGCCCGCGCGGGGCGGACCATGGGGATCGCGCCGTCCTGGGAGAGGTCGCGCGAGGGGACCATTCCCCGGCGGCCCATCGAGGGCAGCGGTAGCCGGCGCCGTGCCATGGGGCACCTCCCGGGGGGTTGCGAGGGGACGTCGGCGTCAGTCTGCCCGCGCAGCCGCTCCGCCGGCGCAACGCTCCCCCGGTCGGCGGGTCGCGTCGTCAGGCGGCGGCGCTGACCTCGAGCAGGCTCTTCCACGGGTCTTCGAAGCGGAGCGTGCGGCCGTCGTCGCGAACGTCGACCCGCGCCGCGCGCAGCCGGTCGGCCAAGGCGTCGAGGTCGGAGCGCGCGGGCAGCACCAGCGACACCTGGCCCAGCCCGAGGGTCGCGGCGCGGGCACCGGCGCCGCGGCTCTGCCAGGTGTTCATGGCCATGTGGTGGTGGTAGCCGCCGGCGGCGACGAACAGCGCGCCGTGCCACTCGGCGGTCACCTCGAAGCCGAGGGTGTCGACGTAGAAGGTTCGGGCGGTCTCGACGTCGCCGACCTTGAGGTGCACGTGACCGACCTCAGCGTCGCTGCGCGCGGGCTGGTCGAGGGGCGCCGCGACGTGCTCGCGCAGGAAGGCGTTCGGGTCGAGCGGGGCGTTGTCCATGACCACGCGCCCGGCCTGCCAGTCCCACTGCTCGCGCGGGCGGTCCCAGTACAGCTCGATGCCGTTGTCCTCGGGGTCGGTGAAGTAGAAGGCGTTGGACACGAGGTGGTCGGCGGAGCCGACGTAGCGCGAACGCGGGTGCTGCGCGGCGCGGGCCACGGCGTCGGCGAGCCCGGCGCGGTCGGGGAAGAGCAGCGCAGTGTGGAACAGCCCGGCCTCGCCGGCCTTCGGCGCGGGCAGCCCCGGGGTGTGGACGAGGACGACGAGGGGCGTGGTGCCCCGCCCGAGGACGGCGTGCTGCGCGCCCGCACCGGAAGCAGCGAGGTCGACGGCGGTCCGGGCGACCGCCCCGTCCAGCTCCACGAGGCCGAGCGCGTCGCGGTAGTACGCGGTCATGCCGGGCAGGTCGGCGACGTGCAAGGTGACGGCGTCCATCGTGGTGTCGCTGGGCAGGAGCAGGTCACTGCTGGTCGAGCTGGTCATGGCAGGTCCTCCGAGAGACGTCGGGAAGGTCGTGGAGGGTGGCCAACTGTCCATGATCACGGCCATTGGGCGGTGATCATGGACAGTCGGCCACCTCGGGGAAGGAAGGTCAGAGCAGGCCGAGGGTGGCGCCGCCGTCGACGGCCACGGCGGTGCCGTTGACGAAGGCGGCGGGCTCGGAGCAGAGGAAGGTGACGACCTTCCCGAAGTCCTCCGGCGTCCCCGTGCGCGCGCCGGCGGGCACGCCGCGCTCGAGGAGCCGGTCGGTGGCGTGCAGGCCGGGGGCAGCGACGTTGATGGTGATGCCGGAGGCGGCGACGTCGGCCGCCGCCGTCTTGGTCCACGCCCACAGCGCCGTGCGTGCCGTGTTGGACAGCGCCAGGTCGCGGATGGGCTGCTTGACGCTGGCCGAGGCGATGAACACCACCCGCCCCCAGCCGCGCTCGGTCATGTGCGGCACTGCCGCCCGCGCCAGCCGGATCGACGCCAGGGCGTTGACCTGGAACGCGGCGAGCAGGGCGTCGTCGTCGACGTCCAGAGCCCGCCCGGTGGGCGGGCCTCCGGCGTTCGCGACGACGACGTCGAGGCGCCCCCACCGCTCCAGCGCCACCTCGACGAGGCGCGCGGGCAGGGCCGGGTCGGTCATGTCACCCACCACGGCGTGCGCCTCGCCACCGGCCGCGGCGATCTCAGCGACGAGCTCGTCGAGCAGCGACGCGGTCCGCGCGGAGACGAGAACGCGCGCGCCCTCCGCGGCCAGCGCCAGCGCACTGGCGCGCCCCAGCCCCTTGGAGGCAGCGGTCACGACGGCCACGCGGCCGGACAGTCCGAGATCCATCAGGCGATGCTCCTCTGCAGCGTGGTGGCGGTCCAGCGAGAGAGGGCGACGACGACGTCGGCCGTCAGGCCGTGACCGCCGGGCGTGCGCACTGCGGTGAGGTCGGCGCCGGAGGTCTCGTGGAGGTAGGTCCACGTGCGCCGCTGGAGCTCGGGCGGGATGACGGTGTCGGCGTCGCCCTGCGCCACGAACACCGGCACGCCGGTGAGGTGACCGGGTGTGGTCGGTACGCCAGCGTCGAACGGCAGCGTGGCGAAGAGCGTGGCGAGCCCGGCGTAGCGCGCGGGGTCAGCCAGGAGCGCGCCGCCGGCGAAGGTCGCTCCCCCGCTGAAGCCGACGAGCAGCACCGGGCGCGGAGACTCGACGTCGAGGGGTGCCTCGGCGTCGAGCCACTCGCGGAACCAGGCGATCGAGGCGGCCAGGGAGTCGGGCAGCGGGCGACCGATGCCGGCGTTGGCGAACCACGCGAAGCCGCCGCCCTCGGTGATCGGGGCGCGCAGGGCGACGTACTCGGGGCCACCTTCACCGGACGGTAGGTGCTCGGCGAGGCCGATGACGTCGGCTTCGGTGGCGCCGCGGCCATGCAGCAGCACGACGAGCGGGGCTGCCGCGTCGGTGCCACCGGAGCTACGGCGCAGGACGACGGGATCCACGAGCCACCCCTCTGATAGTTGTTGCATCAACTTCCGGGGATGACCGTAGCACCCATAAGTTGTCTCTACAACCATCCATGCCGCACGATGGTGCCGTGGACGTCCCCTGGCTCGACCGAACTCAGCTCGCTGCCTGGGTGCGCGTCGCCGCGCTCCTCGAGGTGCTCCCCAGCACCCTCGACAGCCAACTACGGCGCGACGCCGACGTCACGCTCTTCGAGTACTTCGTTCTCGCGATGCTCTCCGAGGCCCCCGGACGCGGCCTGCGCATGAGCGACCTCGCGGCACAGACCAGCGCCACGCTCCCGCGCCTGTCGCACGTGGTGAAGCGCATGGAGTCGCGCGGCCTCGTCGAGCGCCGTCCCGACCCCGACGACCGTCGCGCCACCGTCGCCGTCCTCACGGACGGTGGGATGGCACGCATCGAGCAGGCGGCGCCGGGCCACGTGCGCGCGGTGCGCGCGCACGTCGTCGACATCCTGACCCCCGAGCAGCTGTCCCAGCTCACGGCCATCGCCGACGCGCTGCTGCGCCACCTCGACACCAGCGGCGGGATGGCGGCGATGTACCGCCGCTACGACGACGACGACGCCGCCGACGACGCCGACGACCCCAGCAGCGGCAACGACATCCGCGCCTGACGCGTCAGGCGCGCAGGTACCACCGGCGGCGGTGCAGGGCGAGCGCGAGCACCCACCAGGCCACGAGCAGTGCGGTGCTGAACCCGACCTGCGGCCCACCGAGCCAGGCGAGGCCCTGCGCGAGCGACTGCGCGTAGCTCAGCTCCTGCGTCGGGTCGGCGCGCAACGGGCGCAGCAGCAGGAAGGCCACGAGCACCTCGCTGCCGACGTAGACCAGCAGGCTGTTCCGGCCCAGCGCCACGAGGGGCTCCCGGACCGCGCGCACGACAGCGCCAGCGCCTGGCCGTTCGGCCCAGCGCGCGTCGACGAGCAGATGCACCACGGCGAGCACCAGGACGACGCCGGCCGCCACGGACAGCCCGAACGGCGCCGTCCACAGCCGCTTCATGGCGGGCACCCACAGCGACGCGGCCACGGCCCCACCGGTCAAAACGAGGGCGACCACCACGAGCCGACCTGCCGCAGACAGGACGCCCGGCCGTCCGCGCAGGGCATGCGCGGCGGCCACGCCGGCGGCCGTGGTGGCGCACGCACCCAGCAGGGAGACCAGCCCTTCGGGGTCGTGCCCAGCGCCCATCTGCCAGTACAGGTGGGGTACCGGCACGAGCAGCGGGTCGAGTGCGAGAGAGGGGTTGCAGGTCGGGGTGAGCTCGCCGCCCGGGCATGTCGCGGCCCACCGGGCCACCACCCAGGTGTGCGCGGCAGCGAATCCGAGTGCGGCGGCGGTCCACGCCAACCAGCCCCGCACCACGAGGTGCACGACGCTGATGACCAGGGTCAGGAGCGCGAACTGCTGCAGCACTCCCGTCCAGCGCAGCTGGTCGAGGTCCACCGCGCCCAGACGTGCCCACTGCAGGGCGGCGTTGAACGCGAGTCCCGCGGCCAGCAGCACCAGCACTCGCCGGGGCAGCCTCGCCAGCTGCACGCCGCGCGCGGAAGCGAAGCCCAACCCCACCCCCATGAGCACGACGAACGAGGGGAACACGAGGTCCAGCGGGTGCACGCCAAGCCAGACCGCGTGGTCGAACCACGCCGGCGGCTCCAGGAGGCTTCCGCTGAGCACGATGGCCACGAGGAGCAGACCCCTGACGACGTCGACGGCGGCCACTCGCTGCCGATCCGGCCGAGGCCCAGCCTGATCCCCAGACCGAAGCTCGGACCGGCGAGGCTGCGGCAGAGCCCCTGCGGGTCCAGGCGGTGCGGGCCGAGGCAGCGCAGTCCGAGGTGATGCAGACTCGGGCGCGCTCATGAGGTTCCTGTCGTCGGCCAATCACGGGATCACCCAGCATGGCCACGAGCAACCGCTCCGCGTGCCGCGACGCGCGGTGTCCGCCCTACGACGTGAGCTGCTTCCCTCCGAGACCTCGCCAGACCCAGCCGTCGGCGGTGCTGCGCGTGGCGCCGTCATCCTGCTCGGAGGCCTGTGTGCCGCCCCAGACCACGAGGTCGTCGCCGGCCCACGCCACCGTGCTCTCCGTGGTCCGGTCAGCCAACGGCGGCTCGGGCACGCGCAGCCAGCCCGCGGCGCCGTCGTCCTTCTCCACGAGCAGGTAGCTGCCGCGCCAGGTCTGCAGCAGCATCCGACCGGACGAGCTGACCTGGAGCTCCCCGTCGGCGTGGTCCGGGAGGCTCGCCACACCGGTGGTTTCACCCGTGGCGACGTCGAGGGCGTTGATCTCGCGCCGCCCTTCGAGGAGCAACCGCCGCCCGTCCCACGCGATCTCGACCGGCCCGTCAGCGCGCTCGGCGATGGTGCGCCAGGTGGAGGCCGCCGAATCGAAGGCCACCACGCGCGACGTGCCCTCGTCCGTCTCGGAGGCGCCGTTCGTGGCAACGAAGGCCACCACCTCGCGCCCCGTCCACGCGGTGCGGACGCTCTCCGCCCCCGGCGGGCCGTACGGCCACGGCACCACGGCCCGCGCGCCCGAGGCCGGCTCGAAGACCTGCGCCACCAGCTGACCGTCTACCCCGGAGGCACTACCGCCGTAGTCCCAGCCGATGGTGACGAGGCGGTCGCCGGCCCACACGGGGTCGGCGTCGACGAGAGCCGGCCCGGCGTCGATCGGCGCCGAGGTGAGCGTCCCGGCTGCCAGGTCGGGCGTGGTCTGCTGCCCGCGTGTGAACAGCGACGTGCCGGACCAGACGGTGCCGTCGCCCCGCTGGGAGAGGCGGCCGAGGCTGCCCGACGTGTCGACGAGGTGCGTCCACGCACCGATGGCCGGGTCCCACGCGGCGCCGTCGTCGAACCGGGTCGGCTCCACTGCCGCGCAGGCTGCTGCGGGCGGGCAGGGCGGCTGCTGCTCGTCGAAGCGGTAGCCACCCAGCAGCAGCAGTCGCTCGCCGGTCCACACCGGCAAGGCCCCGCCGCGCGGCGAGAGGGGCGCAGCGCCCATCGGCTGCCACTCCCCCGCGGACGCCGGCACCGGCTGGACGGTGGACGTCGGCACCGGCTCCTTGACCGGCTCGCTCCCGCGCGCGCCGCACCCGGCCATCATCGTCATCAGGACGACGACGGCGACCGCGTGCGCGCTCCTCCTGCTCACGCCTCCACGACGCCCGCGCAGCCTGGAGCGTTGCAGGCGGGTGCCAGCGATCAGCCGACCAGCACGCCCTCGTCCACCAGGCGTTCCCGGGCGTCGTCCGCGTTCCGCCACAGGTGGGCGCGCCAGCCACGGGCGCGGGCAGCCTCGACGTTGACGGGCCGGTCATCGAGGAAGACCAGCTGCTCACCGGGCAGGTCGAGGGACCGCTCCACCAGCTCGTAGATCGCCGGATCGGGCTTGGCGACACCCGCCGCGGCGGAGAACACGAGCACATCGAACGGCTGCGACCACGCCGCTGCGCGGACCACGGCCGCCAGGGATGCCGGCGCGTTCGACAGCACCGCCAGCTTCGACCCCCGCTCGCGGACGGCCGTCACCACCTCTGCGAGGAGCGCCTCGGACTGCGGGGCGATGGCTGCCCAGCGTCGGGCGTCGAGGGCGTCGAGCTCGGCCGCGCGATCGGCGAGGTCCAGTCCGACTCGAGCACCGACGGCGTCCCAATACTCGGCGAGGGAACCCCCAGCGTCGTAGGCGTCGCGCGGCGCCCAATAGGCGGCCTCGACGGTGCTGACGGGCAGGTAGAGCGCCGCTGCGACCGCGGGCACCGCTCCCTCGGGCGCGGACAGCACGCCCCCGATGTCGAACACCACGGCGGCTGGGGACGACGCGTTCTGCACGTCTCGACGCTATCCGCGGCGCAGGGCAGCGGGGTCACGGGGCAGCGGGACTACGGGGCAGCGGGCAGGCTGGCGACGAGCTGCCCGAGCGCCGACCGTCGCCGCAGGTGCTCCAGGGCCGCGAGGTCTCCGGCCAAGCGCTCCGCGACACGCTCCAGCACCTGGCGGGCACGGCGCGGGGCGACGTCGAGCACGGCATCCAGTTGCTCCCACGCGGCCACGGCGCACCCCGCTGACCGACCGTGCGCGCGGGCGCGGCTGAGGTCGGCGGCGCCGTCCAGCAGGTCATCGCCCACGCCGTCGGGGTCTGTGAGGCGGACCACGGCCTCGACGACGTCGAGGTCGGCCGGGTCGGCCTCCTCGTCGGCGAGCCACGCCTCAGCCTGGGCGCGCACGAGCTCGTGCAGCTCGGAAGCACCGAGGGCCCCGGCTGCCTCCAGCACCAGGCGTGACGCCGCTCCGGGGGCCTGCTCCAGGGCGGCCCGCACCGGGGGCAGCGCCCTCGCGTCACCGCGATGTGCCAGGGCGAGCAGCGCCTCGTCACGCACCTCGAGGTCAGGCTCCGGGGTGAACTCGTCGACGCGGGCCGCGAGCGCGTCGCACAGGCCGGGGGCGTCGAGGTCGCGCCACGCCGTCGCCACGGCGAAGCAGGCAGCCTCGCGAACGGCGGCAGAGTCGTCGCTGATCAGCCTCGTGAGTGCCTCGACCAGCGACGGCGCCGGACCCGTCGGACCGTGGGGCAGCAGGGGCAGCCGCTGGGCCAGGGTCGCGCGCACTGCGGGGTGCGGGTGCGCAGCCAGAGCGACGAGCAGGTCGACGGCGCCGGGCGTGGTGGGGCGCAGCGAGCGCAGGAGCGCTTCGAGCTGCCTCCCCGGAGCGACATCGGCCAGGGTCAGGTCAGCAGCACGCACGCCCGCATCGTCTCGTGCGTCACACCCGCCACACGCGTGCGCCACGCGGAAGGTCGGAGACGGTGCGGGAGCAACTCCAACCGGCACGGAGCCGCCCGAAGGTGGTCACAGCGGCGTGCAGAAGTCGCCGAAAGGGCTCTCGAGGCGGCTCTGGGGCGACTTCTGCACGCCGGTACGACCACTCACGCCCCAGCCACACGCGGCGAACTCGCTCCGACACCGGGGCAACCTCCGCGTCCCCTGGGCGTCTACCAGGGTGTGACCACCACCGGGTGGCCGGAGGAGAGGGCGGTGCGATGAGCGTGATGGCTCCGGAGGACGAGGCAGATCCGCCTCCGTCGGCGATTCGCGCGCCACAGAGCGACGCACCGCAGCTCGACGCGCTGTTCAGCGCGCACTGGCTCCGCATGGTGCGGCTCGCGGTCCTCCTCGTCGATGACCGCGGCACCGCCGAAGACGTGGTGCAGGACGCGTTCGCGGGTCTGCACCACCACTGGAACCGTCTGCAGGACGCCGACCGCGCCGTCGCCTACCTGCACCGCGCGGTGGTCAACGGTTGCCGCTCCACCCTGCGCCGCCGCCGTACCGCTCGCGCCTGGGTGGCACCGCACGCCGTGCCGACCCCCTCCGCCGAAGAGCTCGCGCTGCTCGGGGAGGAGCGCCGCGACGTGCTGCTGGCGGTGGCCGCGCTGCCGGAGCGGCAGCGCGAGGCGCTGGTACTCCGCTACTGGTCGCACCTCGACGAAGCCGGCACCGCACTGGCCATGGGAGTGACGCGCGGCACGGTGAAGTCGACCATTCACAAGGCCCTCGCCACGCTCGAACGGCAGCTGCGGGCGACCCAGCCCACCGACGACCACACAGACGACCGATCGACCAAGGGAGGGCAGCGATGAGCAGCGTCGAGGAGCGGCTAGCCGACGCCCTGGCGGCCCGGGCCAACCTGGAGCAGGCGGACGACCACCTGCTCCGGCGGCGCCACGAGGAGATCGCCACGGCTGCGACCGACAGCGTGATCAGTCTTGACTCCGCCGTCGATCACGACGACGCGCTCGCCGGTGCGGCGAGCCTGGATGCGGCCCGCGCTCGACGCCGTCGGCTGGTGCGGGTGCTCGCGGCGGCGGCAGCGGTCATCGCACTGGTGGCCGCCGCAGTCGGTGTGGCGCGGCTGTCTGCCCGGCACACCCTGCAGCCAGCCGCTGGCTCGCTGCAGCAGGCCTACGCGGGGCTGGCCCGGCCGCAGCAGCCCTCCGACCTGGCCGGTTCGCCGTTCGGCGACGCCGAGGAGGGCGGCGACGGAGTGCAGCGCAGCTCGGTCCGGCTCCTCGGGCAGCTGCCCGGCAGGACCTACTACGCAGCTCTCGACGCGGGCGGGCGACTGTGCTGGATCATCGAGCACGACAGCGGCTCCTCGGGCGGCTGCGAACTGAAGAACGGCCCCGCGGAGACATTCGAGCTCAGCGAAACAGGCTCCGCGGTCGAGGCGTGGCTCGTCGCGGACGGCTCCGACACGTCCGGTCTGACCCGGCGCGGCTTCACCGAGGTCGCCCCGAGCCTGTGGCTCCCGCGCGACGCGGTCGGACCTGTGACCGACCTGTTCTCGGTTCTGCGATCCCCGTGGGAACCCTCGGACGCCTTCCCCGCTTTCATCGACGGCTCCCGCTACACCGCTGGCTCGGAGCGCGTGCTGACCAAGACGGGCGAGGCCACGTACTGGGCGGCGACCAACCCCGCCGGAGAGGTCTGCTTCATGGTGCTGCTCAATCAAGCGCAGGCCGCAGGTAGCACCTGCCAGCCTCCGCTCGTCGCGGCCACGAGGGACTCCCCGCTGAAGAGCACTGCCGGCTCCGCCAGCGTCGAGGCCTACCTCGTGCCCGACCACTACTCCACCGCCGGCTGGGAGCAGGAGGGCCGGGTGCCGCTCGCCCCCAGCCTGTGGGTGGACCGCGCGACCGGCGAGCAGGCTGCCGTCGAGCAGCTCACCGCCGCCGCCCCCTTCACGGTGGCACCGACGGTCGCCATGGGGACACAGGAGATCCGCATCCCTGCGGGAGCCGGGCTCACCCAGGTGCTGGTCCGCTGCCTGACCGCGTCACCGCTGCAGGTGCGCCTGAACGGTGTGGTGCGGGGTGGAACCCTCTGCGTAGACCGCCCCCGCACGGATGAGCTCGAGCCTGTGGATGTGCCCCTCGTCAACGATTCACCGGTGACCGTGACGATCAGCGGGCCCGAGGAGGCAACGTGGGCCGCAGGCGTCGTCAAGCGCACCCCGGCCGGATGACCTCGCCCCCACGGTCACCGGCGAGCAGCGGCCGGTCGGCCGCCGCTGCCGGTCAGCCGCCGCTGCCGGTCGACGCCGAGGCCGGCACGTCGGCGAACACCTCGGCGTGCCGCGACAACCACGTCAGGCGGTCCAGTGGCCAGACGGTGACGACGGCGCGCCCCACGACGTCGTCGACGGGCACCATCCCGCCTCCCGGGTCACCCAGGTGGAAGCGCGAGTCACCGGAGTTCTGACGGTTGTCGCCCTCGACCCAGATCGACCCGGGCGGCACGACCACGGAAAACGTGACCTGGCTCGGGATCGACCCGGGCTTGAGGAAGTCCTCGGTGAGCGGGGCACCGTTCACGGTGGTGCGACCCTGCTCGTCGCAGCAGGCGACGCTGTCTCCGGGCAGCCCGATGACGCGCTTGACCAGGTGCTGGTCGGACGTCTGCGGGAGCAGCCCCACGAAGGTCAGCGCCGTCTCCACGGCGTCGAGCACAGGCCCACGGCTGACCTGCGGTGCTGGCTTCAGCCAGCCGCCCGGGTCTTCGAAGACGACGATGTCTCCGCGCTGCAGGTCGAACGGACCGGGCGTCAGCCGGCTCACGAGGATGCGGTCTCCGACGAGCAGCGTGTTCTCCATCGAGATCGACGGGATGAAGAACGCCTGCACGAGGAACGTCTTGACCAGCAGAGACAGCACCACCGAGGCCACCACGACGACGACGCCCTCCCGCAGCGCCGCGAGCGCACGGTGCACGGGACCGGAGCGGCGACGCCGCTGCGGCGGCTCCGAGGGCACCTCGGGCACGGCGTCACGAGGGGGCTGGTGCTCGTCCACTGGTCCTCCGCGGTGACGCGCGCGACGGGAGCGGCCGCGACCCGTCCAGGCTAGAGGGGCGCCCGGAGCACAGCGCGTACGGTGACCGCCGTGCAGCAGCGCCCGGAAGACTACGAGGACGTCAGCGCCGCGGAGCGGGTGCGCCGTGTAGCCGTGGAGCTGAGGGCTCTCGCCCAGGACGGCGCCACCTTCGCCGAGGGCCCCTACGACCAGTCGCGCTACGCGCAGGCGAGCCGGCTGGCGGCGGAGCTGTTCGCCGTCCTCACCGACCGCCCTGCCGACGAGCTGCACCTCGAGCTGGGGCGTGACAGTGGGTACGCCACGCCCAAGGTCGACGTGCGTGGGGTGCTTTTCGACGACGACGAGCGCGTGCTGCTCATGCAGGAGCGGTCCGACGGCAAGTGGTGTCCTCCCGGCGGCTGGGCCGACCCCCTGGACACCCCCACCGCTGCGGTGCTGCGCGAGGTCCGCGAGGAAAGCGGCTACGAGGCCGAGGTGGTGAAGCTCTTCGCGTGCTGGGAACGCGACGTGCAGGGCCACACCCCGCCGCTGCCGGTGGCCGTGTTCAAGCTGTTCTTCCTGTGCCGCGCCAGCGGCACGGTGCAGGCGGCGCAAGAGCTGGAGACCCTCGACGTCGGCTGGTTCTCCCTCGACGCGCTGCCGCCGCTCTCGCCGGCTCGCGTCACCGAGCGTCAGCTGCGGCGGGCGCTGGAGCACCACCGCGACCCGTCGCTCCCGGTCGACCTCGACTGAGCCACCTCGCCCGGCTACCCCGCGTCGGCCAGCGCGGCGGCTCTAGCGTGACGGCGTGGACACGCGCATCGCCGCCTACGCCGTCGTCGTCGCCGAGCACGAGGGACGGCCCAGCATGCTGCTGGCGCACTGGAACGAGCTGGGCCGCTCGGGGTGGACGCTGCCGGGTGGAGGCATCGACCCCGGTGAGGACCCGGCCGACGCCGCGGTGCGCGAGGTGCGCGAGGAGACCGGGTACGAGGCCGAGCTGGAGGGCCTGCTGGGCATCGACTCGGTGGTGGTGTCGCCGGAGCGGCGGCTGCAGACGGGCCGTGGGCCGCTGCACGCGCTGCGGATCGTCTACCGCGCCCGCGTGGTCGGCGGGGAGCTGCGCGACGAAGTCGGCGGGACCACGGACACCGCAGCGTGGGTGCCACTGGACACCGTCGACACGCTCGACAGGGTGGAGCTCCTCGACATCGGACGGCGCTTCGCCGGGCTCCTGTGATCCAGCGCCTCAGCCACCGCCGGGCGCTGGTGGACCGGTCCGATCAGGACGGCGGCGTGCGCGGCCGGCGCTGCGTGCGGAACGGCCCGTCGAGCGGGCCGTCATCCTCGGGGAGGACCGGTCGCATCGGCCCTTTGGCCGCATCAGGCTCCTCGGACCCCGCATCCGGCCTCCCATCCGGCCCCGCACCCGGCCCCGCCTCCGATGCCGCGTCTGAGGCCCCCGGCAGAGACAGGCCGGCGGCAGCGGCGGCGCGGCTGGCCGGGTCGTCGATGGGCACAGAGCGGTCCGCTGCCAGCGCTCGCACCGCGTCGGGCGTCATGCCACGCAGCGGCAGGCGGCGTCCGTCGCGGCGCACGAGCCATCCCCACTGCTCATAGCGGCTGGCGACGACGAGGCGGTCCACGTCGTCCCAGGAGATGAGCTCGCCCCAGCCGCGCGCGGTGCCGAGCCGCACGCCGTCCGGCTCCACGCGCGTGCCGAGCCGCTGCGGCACCAGCTGCACCACCACCAGCAGAGCCGTCCCGGCGCCCCAGGCGAGGGCCAGCCACCAGCGCCCCCCGAAGAGATGCGCGACGGTGTTGTAGCCAGCGAAGACAGCGAGCGCCCAGCGCAGCACCCGCGAACTCCGGCCCTGGACGACCACGTGGTCGACCGGCTCCTGAGCCTCGCCCTCCGGCCTGCCCGGCGATAGCTCGTCAGGCGACATCGCGCGGCTCGGTGCTCTGGCGGCCTTCTTCCGAGCCACCGCCGAACCCTGCGTGGCCGCCGCGTCCCTCGGCGTCACGCACTGCGTGGGCACTCGCCGCGAGCACCAGCGGCCACAACGCCACGATGAGTGCGACCACGGCGACGACGACACCGAGCAGCGTCATGTCGATCCAGTGCTGCCAGCGCTCCTGCGCGTTGACAGCCACCGGACCGGTGGCGCTCGCGCCCTGGGCGAAGATTTGCCAGTTGCGATGCCAGTTGAGGGCGGCCGCGAAGCTGCCACCCGACCACAGGACGGCGAGCAGCAACACCACTCGCGCCGCGCGGTTGAGGGCGATCACGGCCTCAGGCTAGGCGCTCCGAGCAGGGTCGAGGTGCCAGCGGCCCGGGTTCACAGGCATCAGGCAGGCGTGGTCGCTGCGCTGATGTCCGTGCTGATGTCCGACGTCCCCCGATCACCGTGATCATGGGAAGTCGGCCACCTCATCACACGGCGACGCCCACCAGGCTGCCGATCCCGTACGTCACGGCCATGGCCACGGCCCCGCCGACCATCGTCCGCAGCACCGCCCGCCCCACCGACGCTCCGCCCAGACGCGCGCTCACCGCACCGGTCAACGCCAGCGCGACGAGCACCGCCGACACCGTCGCCACTACCTGCGCGGGGCTGGGGATGAGCAGGGCCGCCAGCAACGGCAGCAGCGCCCCGACCGTGAACGAGACCATCGACGCCCACGCCGCCTGCCAGGGCTTGACCACCTCGTCCGGGTCGAGGTTGAGCTCGGCCTCGGCGTGGGCGCGCAGCGCGTCCCGCTCGGTGAGCGCCACGGCTACCTGGTGAGCGAGGTCAGCCGGGATGCCCTTGGCCTCGTAGATCTCGGCAAGCTCGACGAGCTCCTGCTCGGGCATCTCGGCCAGCTCGCGGCGTTCCAGGGCGAGCAGGGCGTTCTGGGTGTCCTTCTGGGTGCTGACCGAGACGTACTCGCCGACCGCCATGGAGAGCGCGCCCGCCACCAGACCGGCGGTTCCGGCGGTCAGCAGCACGCCGCTGTCGCTGGTGGCGCCCAGCACGCCGAGCACGATGCCCGCGACCGAGACGATGCCGTCGTTGGCGCCGAGCACCCCGGCGCGCAGCCAGTTGAGGCGGTCACCGACCCCCTGGTGCAGGTCCGGTTCCGTCGCGTCGGCCGTGCTCACCCGGCCGATCCTCCACCCTTCCCCGGTGCCGTGGGCCCCAGCCCCTCCGGCGCGTCGCGCTCGCGCAACCAGGCTGCGGCGCCTCGGCCGCATACCCTCGAAACGTGCTCACCACCGCTCACCTCCCGGTCGTGGGGCGTGGTGCGGGAACGATCGAGCCGACTCCCCGCCCCACGCCCTCGCTTCCCTCACCGCGCGTCCCTGCCCCGCGTTCTCCGCAGGAATCCGGCTCGCCAGGCCTGTCGGGTCCGTCGAGCCTGCCGGTCCCGTGTGGCACCCCGCGCCGGCGCGGCCCCGAGGTCGTGGCGCGGGAGGTGCGAGCGCACCTCGCTGACGCCGCGCGATACGGCCAGCTGCCCGGCCAGGTGGGCCACGCCGTGCCGGGGCAGCTGCACGCGAGCCTGGTCGAGCTCGTCGAAGCCGCCTTCCCCCACCTGCACGCCACCGCCGCCGACTGGCGCGCCTCGGTGTCACTGGCCGCAGTGCTGGCCGCGGAGGTGCTCGGGCGCTACGCCGCGCCCCTCACCCCGATGACGACGACGGCGGCGCCGGGCTTTCGCGAGGGGATCGCTGCGCTCGCGCGCGGTCTCGACGCGCTCCTGGAGGAGTCTGGCGTGGGCGTCGTCATCGACATCGACGCGGGCACCGCGAACTTCCGCATCCATACTCCCGCCGGGACCAGCCCTTCGCGCGGTAGGGCAGCCCTGCTGGCCACCTGTGTGGTGCTGCTGCACCTGCGCCTCACGCAGCCGCTGGCGTTGGCCGCCCTCGTCACCGAGGGCGGCGCGTGGCTGCCGGTGTGGCGCGCGGCGCGCGACCTGTGGACCGTCGGCGCCTGACGCGCCGACGGTCCCCCGGGGGCCTGCACCCGACTCGACGACGCCTCAGGCGACGCTGAGCTTCAGCTGCGCGTCGACCTCGGCGAGCACGCGCACGGCGAGACGCTCCACGGAGTCCATCCGCAGCGACCGCACGGGCTCTCCGGGCAGCAGCCCGAGCACGGACTGGTCCGGCACGTACTCCCCGGAGTCGTCAGCGACGAAGCGGCCCGCCGGGCTCATGACGGCGGTCGCGACGAGGGCGAGCTCGTCAGCCGCGGTGACAGCCCCCGCCGGCCGACCGTGCGCGGTGACGAACCTGTCCAGCGAGAGCACGAGCGCCTCCGCGCAGCGGGGCTCCATCTCCCCCGCCGACTGAGCTGAGGTGCCGGTGCTGTCGGCTCGCGCCGCAGCGGCGAGCCCCTTCCAGGCGGCGACGGTGCGGCTCACGAAGGCACGCGCAACAGCAGCCTCCTGCGGCGTGATGTCCTGGCGAACGGTCATGGCGGAATTCCCCTCACCGGCCGCCCAGCGAGGTCGGGAGGGCTCGGGCCCCCTCGGCCGGTGCCGAAGACTATGCGCCGGACGGTGCATCGGCGACCTGGGGCGGACACCGGACGGTGAGTCGCCCGTCACACACCGTTCACCGGGGCACCGCGCCATGCGCCGTGCCGCCATACGCCGTGCCGCCGAACGCCAGGCTGCCGGACGCCGTGCCGCCGGACGCCGTGCCGCCGGACGCCGTCGTCGTCCTTCATCCGGCGACAGGCACGAACCCCCGGCGCAGCCTCCACATCGACTGCAGCCCCGCCAGCTCTGCCTCCGCCGCCCCCGCGGGCGCCGTGCCGCGCTCCATCCGGTCGCGCAGGAAGGCAAGCTCGCTGGCGAGCTCCTGGAAGTCGCGCATGGCCAGGCGCGCCTGCGGCCCCAGGGTCCGGCCCGCCCAGTCGCGAGCGCGGGCGCGCTCGGGCAGCGAGGCGAGCATCCGGGCCTCGGCCGGGGTGATCCACCCCGCCTCCGCATACCCGGCGAGGTGGCGACGCAGCAGGCGGCCCTCGCGGGAGCGGGCCGCCACGGCCACCGCCACCGCCGCAATGAAAATCGGCACCTGCAGCGCCACGTAGGTACCGATGAAGCCCTGCAGACCCTGCGACGCGGTGAGGTTCCACAGGGCATGCAGCCCCACGGCCACGCACCAGCCCAGCACCGGCGCGAGCAGCCGGATCGCCGGGTTGCGGCGCGAGGCCGCGATCCCGATGCCCACGCCGATCGCGGCCGTGAAGAGCGGGTGCGCGAAGGGGCTGAACAGGCAGCGCACGACGAACGTCACCGCGGTGACGCCGCCGCCGTCCTCGGAGAAGCTGCGTCCCAGGTAGAGCACGTTCTCGACGAAGGCGAACCCGACGCCGGCCAGCGCCGCATAGACGATGCCGTCGACCACGCCGTCGAACTCGCGGCGCCGGAACAGCCACAGCAGCAGCACGGCGAGGCCCTTGGTGGTCTCCTCCACGAACGGCGCCACGACCACGGCGGCGGAGTCCGGGTCGCCGCCGGCGGCGCGGATGAGCTCCATGGAGGAGGTGTTGAGCACCAGCGAGACGAACGTCGCGACGAAGGCACCCCACGCGAAGGCGAACACCAGCTGGCCGGCTGGCTCGTGCTCGTACCTGTCGAGCCAGAGGATCGCGGCGACGACCGGCACCACGGGCAGCAGCGCGAGCATCGTGCCCACGGTGAAGCCGGTGACGCCCGTGTCGGTCGCGATGAGCAGCACCGTCAGAAGACCGCACCCAGCGATGACCAGGATCAGGGCGATCCGGACGAGGATCCTGCCCACTCCGGTGCGACGCGCGCGGCGCTGGGGCAGGTGCAGGTGCGGTTCGCCCTCGCCGCGGAGGACGACGGCGGGGGCGGGCTCCATGGCAGTTCACGCTAGCTGCGCCGCGGCTCCGCGGCCCCGCGACGGGCCGAGCTCACGTGATGCCCCGGGAAGGGCCGCCGGCAGGTCACTACAGTGACGCCGGTGGTGAGCACCTCGGCTGAGCGCATCGTCTGGATCGACTGCGAGATGACGGGCCTCGACCTCTCCGTCGATGCGCTGGTGGAGGTGGCCGTGCTCGTCACCGACTCCGACCTCAACGTCATCGACGAAGGCGTCGACGTCATCATCAAGCCCTCCGACGAGGCGGTCGCCCAGATGCGCGACGTGGTGCGGACCATGCACACCACGTCGGGCCTGCTCGAGGAACTCCCCCACGGGATGTCCATGGAGGAGGCCAGCCGCATCGTGCTCGACTACGTGCGCAGCCACGTGCCCGAGCCGCGCAAGGCGCCGCTGGCCGGCAACTCCGTCGGCACCGACCGCGGCTTCCTCGCGCGCGACATGCCTGAGCTCGACGACCACCTGCACTACCGGATCATCGACGTGAGCTCCATCAAGGAGCTGGCGCGCCGCTGGTACCCGCGGGCGTATTTCGCGGCGCCGGCCAAGGCCGGCGGCCACCGGGCCCTCGCCGACATCCACGAGAGCATCACGGAGCTGAAGTACTACCGGCAGGCCGTGTTCGTGCCCGACCCCGGGCCCGACTCGGCGACGGCGAAGGCCGTCGCCCAGCGCGTCACGCAGGGCTGACCGGGAGCGCTGACCCGGAGGTCTGGGCCAAGGCTGGGGCGGCCAGAGGGCCGACCGGAGCGCGGCTCAGAAGCTGCGGCGGTCCGCCCACGAGGTGTCGCCCTGCCAGCGCTCCTCGGCGAGGATCTCCTCGGAGTCGGGGCACTCGGGCAGCGACAGGTCGACCAGCAGCGACAGGGGCACGTGCTGCTGGAGGAGCCGCATCACGCTCTCCCTGGGGGAGAACTCCACCACGAGGTCCGGGCGCGGCTGCTGCTGCACTGTCTGCTCCCTTCCGGAGTCCGCCACGGTTCGGCGTCTTCATCCGGATCATCGGCAGCTTGGCTCGCAGACTTTCGGGCCGGACCACCCTCTTGCCGCACGAATTCGCGAGCAGTCCGGCGCCGCATGCACGACAGGCCCGGGCGTGATGCCCGGGCCTGTCGGGTGGGGTGAGCGACGGGACTTGAACCCGCGACATCCGCGACCACAACGCGGCGCTCTACCAGCTGAGCTACGCCCACCATCGCGCCGCGCGTGCGCGGCACCAGAGGATCCTACAGGCTCGCGTCGGCCGGCTCGCGCGCCCGGGCGGGTGACTCCCCCACCCACCGTGATCATGGACCCTGGCCACCCTGGGCAGCAGGGTCAGAAACCGGCGAGGGCCTGCAGCTCAGCGGTCAGGGCCGCCGCGCCGGCGTGCTGGCTGACAGGCTCGCCGTCCAGCTGCACCACCCGCACCGGGCCCCGCACAGCGCTGGTGAACAGCACCAGGTGGGCGTCGCGGAGATCGTGGAGGGTGCCGGTGGTCTCCTCCGTGCGCCACCCGGCACGAACAGCCCGCTCGAAGAGCAGGTGCTGCGTGGTGCTCCCGAGGATGCCGTTCTCACGCGCCGCGACCGTACGCAGCATCCCCGGCCCCGGCACCCACAGCACCGACGCAGTGGGCGCCTCCAGCAGCGAACCGTCGGCAGCGACGAACAGCGCGTCATGGGCACCGCGCCGCGCAGCCTCGCGCTGGGCCGAGGTGTGCACGGCATACGACAGCGTCTTCACGCCGCCGAGCAGCCACGGAGCTCCGGCGAAGGCGTCCGGGGAGTAGCCGCGGGTCATCGACGCCACAGCGATCCCCTCGCGGCGGGCTCGGAGCGAGCCGGGGTCCATGGCGCTGACGGTGACGACGACGGTCGGCTGCGGCGGCGCACCAGCGGGCTGCGGCCGCCCGCGCGTCACGGACAGCTTGACCGCGGCCTCGCCGGCCTCCGGGAACCCTCCGGCCCACTCCTGAGCAGCCACATCCAGCGCTCGCGCCCAGGCGGTGGGGTCCTCGGGGAGCTCCAGCGCCCGGGCCGACCGCTGCAGGCGAGCCAGGTGCGCCTCGAGATTGGGGACGACGACGCCCCCGCCGTCCCCGTCCTGCCGGACCAGACGCAACCCCTCGAAGCAGCCGTCACCGCGGGTGAGCCCGAGGTCGTCGGCAGCCACCACCGGCTGGTTCACATCGACGACGGCGGGCGGGCACCCCTCAGCGGACACGGCGACGACGAGCAGCGCAGACACGGGCGACGACGCTACGCCGCGACGTCCGCGCGCCCCCGCCCCACCCCAGCCGTCGTCACGACGGGGTGGGGTCATCGGGGGTGACCACGCCGGCGCGGTAGGCCCACACCACCACCTGCACCCGGTCACGCAGCCCCAGCTTGGCGAGCAGCCGACCGACGTGCCCCTTGACCGTGGGCTCGGACAACACCAGCCGTCGCGCGATCTCCGCGTTGGACAGGCCCCGAGCCACCTCGACGAGCACGTCGCGCTCACGCGGGGTCAGCTGCTCCAGCTGCGCCACCTCGGGGCGCACCACCTCCTCCGGTGGCTGCACATCGCCAGCGGCGGGTCCGCCCGGTAGGCGCTCCTCGGCCAGGTGCAGCAGGTGCCGCGTGAGCCGCGGTGTCAGCACGGCGTCGCCGGCGGCGACGGCGTGCAGCGCCCTGACCAGCTCGTCAGGCTGGACGTCCTTGAGCAGGAAGCCGCTCGCCCCCGCCCGCAGCGCGGCGAAGGCCAGGTCGTCGAGATCGAATGTGGTCAGCACGAGCACCCTCGCCGCCGCCCCGGACTCCACGATCCGCCGGGTCGCCTCGATGCCGTCGACCCGCGGCATCCGTACGTCCATGAGCACCACGTCGGGCTGCAGCGCGGCCACCATGCGCACGGCCGTGGCGCCGTCGCCGGCCTCCCCCACCACCTCGAGCCCCTCGTCGGGTCCCACCGACTCCAGCAGCATGCGGAACCCGAGGCGGACGAGGGCCTGGTCGTCGACCAGCAGCACCCGCAGCGGTCGCTGCCCCTCGCTCACAGCGGACCAGCCTGCCCTGCCGTCGCGCCAGGGTCTGCCGGGTGCACCGGCACGACGACGCGCACGCGCCATCCCCCCGCCGGCTGCGGCCCGGCGCTGAAGGTGCCCCCGAAGGCCTCCGCCCGCTCCCGCATGCCGAGCAGCCCTCGCCCGCGTCCGAGCGAGCGGACATCAGCTCGACCGTCAGCCCGACCATCAGAGCGCTCAGCGGGCAGCACGCCGACGCCCACGCCGTCGTCGTCCACGATCACCTCCACCGAGGTGCCGTCGCAGCTGACCAGCACTTCCGCTCGGGCGCCGAGCCCGGCGTGGTCGAGCACGTTGGTGAGCGCGCCCGTGACGATGCGGTGGACGGCCAGGCGCGTCGCGCGGCTCCAGCCCTCCTGCGGGCCGCTCCGGGTGAGGCGGACGGGCACGCCCGCCGCGCGGACCGCGGCGACGACGGCGTCCAGGCCGTCGTCGTCCTCCTCACCCCCGGGCAGGGGCGCACGGTCGGGGCTCTCCCCCGGGCCGCTGGGCTCCGCGAGCACGCCGAGCAGGCGCCGCATCTCGGCGAGCGCCTGGCGGGAGGTGGCGGTCATGGCGTCCAGCACCGCCGCGTCGGGCGGGGCTGCCGGGTCGCGGTGGGCGCGGGCAGCCATGCCGTCGCCGAGCCTGACCACCACGGTGAGGGCGTGGGCGACGACGTCGTGCAGCTCGTGAGCGATGCGGGCGCGCTCGGCGGCGACGGCGATCTGCGCGCGGTGGTCGCGCTCGGCCTGCAGCTGCTCGGCGCGTTCACGCAGCAGGCGCAGCTGCTCGCGGCGCGCGCGCAGCGTGGTGCCGAGGAACACCGCAGCCGCGAGCATCGGCCCCGTGACCAGCGGCGACGCCCACACCGACGTGGGCGGCTCCCCGCCACCGCGGGCCAGTCGGTCGGTGAGGGCCAGGACCAGGACGACGACGACGGCGGCCGCCACCCCCACCCGCAGCTGCGCTCCGCGCCGACGCTGAGCCAGCGACACCACACCGGCCAGCACGAGCACCGCGGGGAAGGCGGGCCGGGCGGCGCCGAGCATCCCCCACACGGGAGCGGCTAGGAGGCAGGTGACGAGCAGTGCCGCGAGCGGCGCGCGCCGGTGCCACCACAGCGGGGCGGCGGTGACCAGCACCAGCGGACCGGTGTGCGGTCCGGCGCTGAACGCCGCGTCGGGCAGCAGCGGCAGCAGCAGCACCGCCGCCCACCCCGCGTCGCGCAGACGGGGGTGGGCGGCGAAGGCGGCGCGCACGCCGTGGTGGACGGCGACCAGGGCGACCGGCCCCTCAGGCGTCGCGGCGCTGCAGCGCGAGCGCGCCCAGCGCGACCGGCACCACGGCCCAGCCGAGCAGCGTCAGCCACGCGGCGACGTCGGAGAGCACGCCGGTGCCGGTGGTCGACTGCAGGGAGGTCGCGGCGACGTCGGGGAAGCGGTGGGCGATGGCCTTGACCCAGTCCCACGTGACCAGCTGCAGCAGCGGCGGGGCCACGAACACCACCGCCACGAGGAACGTGATAGCTCCCGCGGTCGCACGCAGCAGCAACCCGAGGCCCAGGCCGAACAGCGCCACCGCCACGAGGTAGCCGCTGTTGCCGAGCACGGCGGAGACCGTCTCGCTGGCGGTCCAGTCGATGGTGGCCGCGTCGCCGTAGACCACCTGCGCCATCCACAGCGCGCCGAGGGAGAGCACCAGCGTGAACGGCACGAGCACCGCCAGCAGCACCGACGCCTTGGCCACCACGAGCGGCCACCGGCGCGGCAGCGCCATGAGGCTGGAGGAGATCGAGCCGGTGGCGTACTCCCCCGAGGCGACGAGCGCCCCCAGGACGCCGAGCACGAGAGCGGAGAAGCCCGTGGCGCCGAGTGCCGCGGCCACGGGGTCGGCCAGGCCGTTGGCGCCGGGGCCGCCTCGCGGCTGGGTGGCGTCGGGGTTGGAGATGACGGCGGCGATCAGCGCCGCGAAGCCGATGGCCAGCGCGAGCGCGATGAGCAGCGTCCACCACGTCGAGCGCAGCGATCGCAGCTTGGTCCACTCGGCGAGGACGGCGCGCGGCAGCGTGGCACCCGACGGGGCGGTGCCCGTGTCCGCACGGTGCTGCGAGCGGTGCGCGCGCGGAGCGGGGACGGGGCTGGCCGCGCTCGTCGTCGTCCTGCTGCCGTCGGTCAGGGGGTTGGTGCTCATGCTGCGACCTCCTGCTGCTGGTCGGCGCGCTCGTCAGCGGCGTCGTCGTCGGTGGTGTACTCGCGGGAGTCGCGGGTGAGGGCCATGTAGACCTGCTCCAGCGACGCCTTCTCGGTGTGCAGCTCGTGCAGCACGAGGCCGCGCTCGGCGGCGATCTCGCCGATCCGCTCGGCGGTGGTGCCCGTGACGGACAGCTCCCCCACCTCGACATCGGTGACGCTGGCGCCGGCGCTCACGAGCAGGCGGCCCAGCTCACCGGCCTGCGGGGAGCGGACCGCCACGGGCCTGTCGGTGGCGGTGGCGATGAGGTCTTCGACGGTGGTGTCGGCCAGCAACCGGCCGCGGCCCACGATGACGAGCTTCTCGGCCGTCAGCGCCATCTCGCTCATGAGGTGGGAGCTGACGAACACCGTGCGGCCCTCGGCCGCCAGGCCGCGCAACAGGGTGCGGATCCACAGCACGCCGTCGGGGTCGAGGCCGTTGACGGGCTCGTCGAGGATGATCGTGGCCGGGTCTCCCAGCAGCGCGGAGGCGATGCCGAGACGCTGGCCCATGCCGAGGGAGAAGCCGCCGGCGCGCTTGCGGGCGACGTCGTGCAGGCCGACGAGGTCGATGACCTCCGCGACGCGCGTGCGGCCGATGCCCTGGCTCTGCGCGAGCGCGAGGAGGTGGTCGAAGGCGCTGCGACCCTTGTGGATGGCCTTGGCCTCCAGCAGCGTGCCGACCTCCGCGAGCGGGGTGCGGTGCTCGACGTAGCGCTTGCCGTTGACCGTGACGCTGCCGCTGGTGGGCCGGTCCAGCCCGACGACCATGCGCATGGTGGTGGACTTGCCGGCGCCGTTGGGCCCGAGGAAGCCGGTGACGTGGCCGGGGGTGACCGTGAAGGTGAGGTCGTTGACGGCGGTCTTGGCGCCGTAGCGCTTGACGAGGTTCCGGGCTTCGATCACAGCGTCGACGCTAGGTGTCTCGGTGCGCAGCGCGCGCCCTCCGGAAGTCCCGATGTGGCGCCTCTCCCCGCCTGTCGACCCCCTCCTCAGGTAGGGCCCCCATCCGTGATCATGGGCGCTGTGCACAGAACTCACCGTGATCATGGGCGTCCGCCACCCTGGGGTGGCGGACGCCCATGATCACGGAGGGGTCAGGAGGTGGTGGGCCGAGCGCGCAGCTGGTGCCAGCGAGCCGCCACGAGCGTGACCGCAGCCCCCACCACGGCCCACGCCACCACGACAAGCAGCCGCTGCCCCACCGACGCCCCGTCGAAGTAAGCGATCCGCCGCACCGCGTCGACCGCGGCGCCGTTGGGCAGCACCTCCGAGAGCCACGCCCAGAACGGCGGCAGCAACGGCGGCGGGTACGCACCGCCGGCGCTCGGGTTTCCCAGGACGACGAACAGCAGCACCGCCAGGCCGATCCCGATGGTGCCCGCGAGCACCTGGAACGCCATCGTCACCGCGGCCGACGCCATCACCACGAGCATGCCCGTGCCCGCCAGCCCCCAGAACGTGCCGGCGTCGTGCGGGAGCGCACCCAGCAGCGGTCCGACGATCAGCGCGCCACCGATGCCGGAGGCCACGGCGTACGGCAGCACCGCGCCCAGCCGGATGACGGCGCGGCGCAGGTTCGCCGGCCGCGCGCCGCGCGCCACGCCCAGCAGCGCAGCCAGCAGGTACCCGCCGACCACCCACCCGGTCACCAGGTAGAAGCCGGACAGGCCGCGCGCGTCGCCCGCGCCGGCGGGCAGCACGTCCTGGACCGCCAGCGTGCGGCCCTGCGTCGCCTCGGCCTGCGTGAGCACCGCCTGAACCGCGGTCGCGGTCGCCGCGCCTCCCGCACTGGTCACGAGCAGCTGGTCCTGCTTGGACGTCGGGTCGATGACGAGGACGGCGCTGGTGTCGTCGTTGGTGAGGTCGGCGCGCGCGGCGTCGACGTCGGTGGAGGCGGTCACGTCGAGCGGGCGCCCGTTGATGCCGTTGAGCGCCGCAGCGGTCTGGTCGGCCACCTGCTGCGTCGGCCCGACCACCGTCACCGCCACCTCGCGCGGCTTCGGGTGGTGGAAGGCCCCGACGTAGCTGAGCACGAAACCCATCTGCAGGAGGAGGACGGCGACGACGAGCGCCACCGTGCGCGGCGCGATGGCGTCGCGGAGCTCGGCGCGCAGCGTGGGGTGCGCGGGCTCTGCCCGGTGGGCGTGCTGGTAGGGGTGGCTCATCGGGGGTCTCCAGGGGTGAGGACGGTGTCGACGAGGTGGTCGCACAACTCATGGGTGAGGGGCTCGCCGCTGACGAGACGGCGGTAGAACAGCGGGCCGAGGAGGCGATCGGCGACGACGGCGAGGTCGGCGTCGGCGGGCAGGAGCCCCGCGTCGCGCACGACGCGCAGCAGGTCCAGGAGCGGTTCGCGGTGACGCGCCACGATCTGCGCGCGGTGCTCCTCCAGCGAGGGGTCGCGCGCCACCAGCTCCAGCAGAGCCGGCAGGGCGCGGGTCCACGCGCCGCCGACGAGATGGTCGGCGGTGGCGCGCAGGCGGCGGCGCAGGGCGTCGCGCAGCTGGGTGGGGTTCGGCCGCTCGCCATCGTCGTCCCCTGACTCGCCCGGCACGGAGACCGGCAGCACCGCCTCGACGGCGGCGCGCAGGACGTCGGTGCTCGTGGGGAAGTGCCGGTAGATGGTCGACCGGGCGACTCCCGTGCGCTGGACGACGGCGTCGATGGTGACGGCCCCGGGGCCGTCGTTGAGCAGCAGCTCGGCGGCACCGGCGACCACGGCCGCGCGCGATCGCACCACGCGTGGATCGACAGACAAGCGCCCCCCTTTCAGTACGAGACAGTATCGTACCGAAAGGGATTCGAGGCGGCGCTACGAGCCTTAAGCCGGTCGGCGGCCTCAGCCGGTCACGACGGCGGCCGCAACGGCGGCGAGCGCCCCGAGCGCCAGCCCGGCGAGCACCTGCGCCGGCGTGTGGGCGCGCAGCACCACACGCGAGACGGCCAGCAGGCCCACCAGCGGCAGGCCGACCAGGGGCCACGGACCGAACGTTGCGACGAGCGCCCCCAGCGACGCCGCACCTGCCGCGGCGTGCAGCGAGACCTTCCACCGCACCGACACCACGGCGCACACCCCGAGCAGCAGCGCCATCGAGCCAAACAGGACGAGCAGGGCCGGCGGCGCCCCCAGCACGACCTGCAGCGCCACCGACGCCACCACCCCGACGAGCACCGCCGCGAGCACGCGGGGCCTGTCGGCACGGTCGGACAGGTGGTGGTCGACGACACGACCGCGGCGCACGAGGTACAGCACCAGTGTGAGGCCCGGTACCACCGCGGCCGCAGCCCCCACCGCGGCCAGCACAGCCCCCCGACCCCCGGCAGCGGCAGCACCCACGACGATCGGCAGGACCGTCGCGAGGACGGCGGGGGCCAGCGCCTCCGAGGCCCACACCGCCCAGCGCGGCCGCGCCGTCACGGCCGCCGGTTCAGGCACCCTCGGCCAGCGCCCCAGCGTCGAGCGGGTCCGGCAGCACGGTGGACCGCGCCACCTCGACGACGTCGCCCGCGAGGTCGCGCAGACGCACCGACCGGCCCGTGACCGCCTGCACCGTCCACGGTTGCTGCCGCCCCGCCCGCACCACGGTGGCGCCCGGCGCCGGCAGGTGCCCCTCCACGCCGGCGGCGTGCACCACGTGTAGCGCCGTCGACGCGGCCGCGTCGGCCGCGAGCGCGGCGGCGTCGTCAGCATCCGCCGCGGGCGGCACGGCGAGGGTCAGCAGCACGGTCACCAGGCGCAGCTCGCCGCGCCCGCCGGGCAGCGCGCCGTCGTCGTCGTCCACGGGGACCACGGTGACAGGCGCCACCGACAGCGGGCGGTCAGCTGGAGGGGATGAGCCCCAGTGCCGCCGCCAGGTTCATGATCTTGCGGGCGCGGCCCAGGCGGGGCAGGTCGGATCCGTCGCGGACCACGCGGCCGCGGGCCTCGAAGTCGGCGAGGAAGTCTTGCGCCCAGACGATGTCGGACTGGGTGGGGCTGATGACCTCGTTGATGACCGGCACCTGCTCGGCCTGCAGGCAGAGCTTGCCGGTCAGACCCAGCGCCACCGTCAGGGCCGACTGCTCGCGCAGCACAGCGTGGCTGGAGCCGACCGTGGGGCCATCGATGGGGCCGGGCAGGTTGCCGATGCGGCTGGCGACGACGAGGCGCGAACGCGGGTAGGCCATCGCCAGGTCGTCGGCGGCGGTGCCGGTGTCGCGGCGGTAGTCACCGCTGCCGAAGGCCAGACGGAACGCGCCGCGGGCGCGGGCGATCCGCACCGACTCTTCGATGCCGAGGGCGGACTCCACGAGCGCGATCACGGGCAGGGAGCCGCCGAGACGGTCGAACGTCTCCGTGACGTGCTCGGGGGCCTCGGCCTTGGCGAGCATGACGCCAGCCAGCCCGCCACCGGCGGCAGCGGCCTGAGAGAGTTCGCGGACGTCGCTCTCCCAGAACGTGGTGGTGTGGTCGTTGATGCGGACCCACGCGCTGTGCCCGCTGGTGGCCAGCCAGTCGATGACCGTGCGGCGCGCCTCGGCCTTGTAGGCCGGGTCCACGGCGTCCTCGATGTCGAGGATGATCTGGTCCGCGCGGGAGGCCGCGGCCGGCTCGAAGGTCTCGGGGCGGCCGGCGTTGACGAGGAGCCACGAGCGGGCGATCTTGGCGTCCACGCCTCGGGTGATGGGCATCGGGTGGTGCTCCTCAGAGTTCGCGGCGCACTCGAGCGCGGCGGTGCGGTCAGTGAATCGCCCTGAGTCCTACCACGGGGTCACCCTCGGCATCGAACACCACCGCCCAACGCCGAGACCGGGGTCACGCGCGGGCGGTGGGACTCAGGCGGCGAAACTCATCCCACACTCACTCCGCGCGGCGTGCGCCCGAGAACGCCCAGGCGGCCACCCAGACGGTCACGACGCTGGTGATGATCGCGCCGGGCACGTGCACGGCCATGCCGGAGTGGCTCCCGGTCCAGGCCTGCGCGAAGCCGACGACGAACGACAGGGCCGCCAACGCCGTCGGCCAGAGCGGCCCGCGCGTGGCGCGCTGCAGGAGGAAAGCCGAGCCGAGCACAAGCCCCTGGACCACGTGCATGGCGATGGCGCCGCCTCCGTGCACGTCCTCGATGCCCCCGTTGCCGCTGAGGAGCTGGCCCGCGGTGACGAACTGGGCGAGGAGCACGAGCACCGAGAGGGCGGTGGTGACCTGCAGGAGGCGCAGGGGCCCGCTGGGGGCGGCAGCCCGCCTGCTCGATCGGGTGGCGGTCGATGTGGTGCTCGAGCTCACAGGTGGCCCCTTTCGGCGTCGCCCGTCGGGCGATCCACGACGTTCGATGTAGTAGTAGAAATCTTGACTATCACGGTAGGTGATGACCGGGTTCCCCGTCGACACCAGCGCGTCCTTTCACAGCAACCACACAGTGCATCGGCTTCCTCCTCACCGCAGCACAGGAGATCGGTGCGACCAGTTCGGCCAGACGCACCCGTCCCCGCCGGGGGGTGTCCCTATGTCGTTGTCAAGCGGCCAGGGCCACCTCAGAGCTCGTCGGCGTCGTCCGTGGGCGGTAGGGCTGACGGTCACGCAGCATC
>NZ_QGDQ01000041.1 GCF_003149145.1 Quadrisphaera granulorum
CGGCTACGCGGAGGGCTCACCGAAGCCGGCAACCTCGGCAGCATCTGTGTGCCCTGGCACCAAGCCAAGACCCACGGAGACTGGACCCTGGAACAGCCGAGCCCAGGTACCTTCGTGTGGACCTCACCGACCGGCCTGGTCTACCACCGCCGAGCAACACCGCTCCTGCCCGACCTCGCGGACCTTCTCGGCGACCATTGAACATCGCCTGGTCCCGTTATCACCCTGACCGGGGCGTCAGAGGTGAAGCTTCATGCCCTCGTGCGTGGCGCTGAACCCGAGCCGCTCGTAGAAGCGGTGCGCGGCGGTGCGCCGCTTGTCGGTCGTGAGCTGCACGAGGGCGCACTCCCGCCTCCGCGCCTCCTCAAGCGCCCAGGTGACCATCGCGGTCCCGAGCCCGCTGGAGCGGTGACTCGTCGCTACCCGCACCGCCTCGATCTGAGCGCGCAACGCCCCGCGACGTGCGAGCCCCGGCAGGAAGCTGAGCTGCATGGTCGCCACGACCTCCCCCGCGCCTTCGACCGCCACGACCAGCAGATGCGCTGGATCGGCGTCGATGGCGGCGAAGGCGCGCAGGTACGGCTCCAACTCGTCCGCATCCGCGGCACCGTCACGCGCGACACCCAGCTGGTCGTCCGCCAGCAGTGCCACGATCCGTGCGACGTCGTTCGCCACGGCCTGACGTAGCCGCACCGTTCCCGCCTTCGTCACCAGTTCGACGCTCTCGTCCACGCCCACCAGCCTGCCCAACCCGCTCCGCGCCCACTCCCCTCTCCGCCGTGACTGTGACGGACCCTGCGGTGGGCGCAGCTAGCGTCGCCGTGTGGACAGCGTGCGGCTCACGGGCCAGCTGGTCTGCCGCGACGACGACGAGGTCCGGCTCGTGTCCGAACTCCTGCCGGAGCACGTCCGTCTGACGAGGACGGAACCGGGATGCAGGCACTTCACCGTCGTCCTCACCGACGACGGCTACACCTGGCAGGTTGATGAGGTCTTCGACAGCCCGGAGGCCTTCCGCGCCCACCAGGCCCGCGTCGCTGCCAGCGCGTGAGGTCGAGCGACGGCCCACCTGGAGCGCCGGTACGCCGTCGACGGCCTCCCCGGCTGACGCGGCGGGGCATCGCGAGGCACAGTGACGACCATGCGGATACCGGTCTTCGTGTCGGACTGGCAGCACGAGTGCTGCGGGGAGATGTTCGCCGTCGGGTCCTCAGTGGCCTGGCGCCTGGGCGTGGACGAGGAGTCCTTCTCCGCCAAGGTTCTGGCCGACGAGGCGCCCTCCTGGTCTCAGCATCTGCCGATCGTGGACTCCCTGAAGGACCTCTCCGGCTACGAGTCAGGAGGGACGGTGCTCGGCACCGGCGACCTCCGCGTCTTCGCCCGCATCGACACCACGCTGACGCTCACCGACCAGGGCGCTCTTGTTCGGGGTCCGTTGCTCGAGGACCACCACGTCACTGTTCCGGAGGAGGTGGCTCCGACGCTCGGCGTGGTGAAGGCCATCCGCAAGGTCGCCATCGCCTACGAGCAGGGCGCCACGCCCCAGGACCTGGTGCCGGCACCTGGTAGCGCTCGTCTGACGAAGGTCGTGGAGACCCAGCGGTGGAACTCCGACGACGACGGGCGTCGGTTCATCGGCTTCCTCGTGGACCTCGCCGTCGACGTCTGACACGGCAGACGCGCTGCACCTCCGGAGCACTCCACCACGGGCGCGCCGGCGCCTACCTTCCCTTCTGTGCGCCTGACCAAGTACACCCACGCCTGTATCCGCGTGGACGATGGCTCGCGCTCGCTGGTCATCGACCCCGGTACGTGGACTGAGCCCGGGGCGCTGCTCGGCGCCGACGCCGTCCTCATCACCCACGAGCATCACGACCACGTGGACGTGATGCGCCTGTCAGGTCTCGGTCTTCCCGCGTACGTGCCGCGACACGCTCGGTTGCGCGCCATCGAACACACGCGCGGACTGGATCTACACGTCGTCGACGCGGCAGACGACGTCGAGGTTGCCGGATTCAGCGTGCGCGCCGTCGGCGGAACGCATGCACCGGTCCTTCCGGGTCAGGAGGTCTGCGCCAACCTGGGGTACGTCATCCACGACGCGGGAGGAGACACCGTCTTCCACCCGGGAGACGCCCTACACGTTCCCTCTCGTGACGAGTTGGCTGGACGGCAGCTCCGCGTGCTGTGCGCGCCCGTGCAGGCGTCCTGGGTGAAGCTCGCCGAGGTTGTCGAGTTCGTCGACGCCGTGGCCGCCGACGTGACCATCGGAGTGCACGACGGGCAGGTCAACGAACGCGGCCTCGACGGCATCACGCACTACTTGAGCCGGCGCAGCACCACGCGCTACGTGGCGCTGCGCCCACGACAGGAGTTGCGTTGAACTCCCTCCTGCCGACCTCAGAGGACGCCGCGACTTACCGCCGGATCATCACTGGTCGGAGGCAGCGGATGGGACTTGCAGTTCCTCGACGGACCTACCGCCTCGACCCACACCACCACCGAGGCGCGCGAGACGAGATGCGCCGCCGAGGTGTAGTCGGGATACGAGGCGAAGCACGTTGGCTCGACCCTGGGATCGACTCCGGCGTCTCCGCCCCCGCAGGTGCTACGGCGACGCCCACCGCCGTCTGTCCGCAGCCGCTCAGGACGACGACGAGTGCCGCCGCCCCAACCGCCTACGTGCCAGGTCCGCGCAGGTGCAGCCGGCCCATCAACGTCCTCGTTTCGTCATCGGTCAGGTGACGGAGCGCGCGGCGACGCGCCCCGTCACCCACCACGACGTCGCCGGCGACCGCGGCGTTGCAGCTACTTCGCCACGAAGAGGTCGACAACGCCGCCGTCCGGCACCTGTGTGCCTGACGCTGGTGCCATCTTGACCACCATGCCCGACGGGGCAGACCCGGCGTCCTGAACGATCACCTGGCCGACGGCGATCCCGTGCATCCGCAGCATCTCGGCAGCCTCGGTTTGGGTGACCCCCACCACGCTGGGCACGGGGGTGCCGGCCAGGTCGGGGATGAAGGTCGGTGCCGGTGGCTCCCCGACGGTCGCCGTCGGCTCGACCGGGATGGGCGCAGCTGTCCGCTCCGGCAGGGCTTCGGTCTTCAGCCAGAGGTTCTTCGCCAGCTGGACCCGTCCGAGGGCGGGCCAGCCGGAGGTGTCGAGGTCGTCGGGCACCACCCACGCGGTGCCGTAGCTGTTGTCGTCCTCGCTCACTCCGCCGAAGCCCTCCCCGGCGAGCCGCTGAGGCGTCATGCACATGCTTGCGCTGCTGCCGCCCGACGGTGCGTTCCAGAAGACGCAGACCTTGCCGAGCGCTAGGTAGGCGGCGTAGAAGGTGCCCTCCTTCCCGTCGTAGAGCAGCCGCATCGCCCCGGGGACAATCGGGTCGCGGACCACGATCGCGCTGCTCGGCGGCACCTCGTCCGCCGCCGTCGGGGCATCGCGGAAGCGGGCGTACTGGCCCAGCGGGGGCTTGAGCGCGCTGGCCTCCACCCACACACCGGGGATCCACTCGATGAGCCCCTGGGCGGTGAGGGGGTCGGTCTGTGCGGCCGGAGCAGCCAACGGCACGAGCCATACCTGCGGCGCCACCGACCCGTCGGAAACCTCGACGGGCGCCGTCATGGAGAACGTCCCTGTGGCGGGATCGACAGTGCACACGCCCTGGTCGACGCCCGGGCCCACGACCCTCGAGCACAGCACGCCGCCGGCGCTGAAGCCCGCCCAGTACTTCACCTCGCCGAGCTGGACGAGCATCCGCACCGAGTCCGGGACGATCTCCTGCCCCAGAGCCGAGATCCCCTCCCGGTCCGACGGCCACTGCTCGTGGTCGAGCTCAGAGAACCCCGACCACCACCCCGGCGTCCCCTCCGCCGACGACAAGGAGGAGGACGACGACGGCGACGGCTGCGCGGGTGCCGCCGGAGCCAGGGCGCTCCCGCCCTGGTGCGCGACGCTCACCGCTGCAGCCAGGATGACCGCTGCCGCCGCAGCGGACGCGACCGCGGCCAGCACCAGGCGCGAGCGGCGACGCGTGCGCGCCACGTCGTCGTCGTGAGATCCCCCCAGCTCGACGACGACGGCGGAGCCAGCCTCACCCGGGCCGCCCACCCCTTCACCGGCAGCAGCGCGGACGCGAGCGAGGCGCTCTCCGAGCGCAGCCGCATCGACCGACTTCAGGTTCGCGCGCGCGTCGAGCGCCTGGCCAATGCGACGGGCCACGGCATCCAGCTCAAACTCACCGGGCTCAGGCCGGCGACCGTCGAGGGCGTTCATGACAGGTCTCCGGGGGTTGTCGAGGCCTCGCCCAGCTGGCGCTGCAGCGCAGCTAGGGCCTTGTGGGCGGTGGACTTCACGGTGCCGCGGCTGATGCCCATGGCCTGTGCGGTGGCGGCCTCGTCGAGGTGCGACCAGTAGCGGAGCACCACGACTTCGCGCTGACGGCGCGGGAGTGCGGCCACGGCGTTGATCACCTGGCGGCGCTCGTCGTCGAGGAGGGCAAGCTCCTCCGCGGAGGGGTCGGCGGTGGCGTGGGGTGGTGTCCACGCGCGGGCGGTCCGACGACGGCGCAGCACCGACCGCGCGCCGTTGACCACTGCCCGGTTGAGGTACGACTGCGCGCGGGCGGGGTCGGCGAGCTGGTGCCATTGCCGCAGCAGCCCGGTGAACGCCTCCTGGGCGACGTCCTCGGCACTAGCCTCGTCATCGACGAGCAGCAGCGCGAGCCTGACCGTGGCAGCCCACCGCTGCACGAACAGCTCGTCGAACGTCGGCCCACCCTGTGCTGCCGCCGATGGCGGCGGGTGGTCGTCGTCGCGTGTCGTGGCCACTGCTGACATCACCGGGTCTCCTCGGGCGCCACCACGGTGATGGCCTCACATTCAAGACGCTCGAGGAGCCTCGAGGTTGCCTTGCGTCCAGATTTTTCTCACGACACTCGCCGAGAGTCGTCAACCTAAGGTTGACGAAACCCAGCGTCAACCTTAGGTTGACGGCATGACCATCGCACCGAGCATCCGCCTGCACGACCTCATCGACGTCGTCGACGCCGTCCATCCCGAACCGCTCCAGCGCCTGAGCGGAGCGATGCAGGTGGCCGAGGAACTGGGCGAGACCGCCGACGCGCTGGTAGGCCACTACGTCGACCAGGCCCGCCGCTCCGGTGCCACCTGGTCGCAGATCGGCGCCAGCATGGGCGTGAGCAAGCAGGCGGCCCAGAAGCGCTTCGTCAGCGGCGGGGCGCAGCCGGCCGCCGCCTCGGCCACCGCCGCGGCAGACCAGGGCTTCCACCGGTTCACGGACGACGCCCGCGCCGTTGTCGTCGACTCCCAGCGCCTCGCGCACGAGGGCCACCACGACAAGATCACGCTGTCGCATCTGGTGCTGGCCCTGCTGCGCAACGGCGACAGTCCGGTGGCGCGTCTCGTCGCTGCGACAGGCGTCGACGTCGCCGAGGTCGTCCGAATCACGGTGACCCAGCTGCCGGAACGCGCCGAGCACGTGCCGGCGCTCGTTCCCTTCGACGAGCGTTGCAAGCAGGCGCTCGAGCGCAGCTTCGCCGAGGCAGGCCGGCTGGGCGAGGAGGTGGTCGACGCCCCGCACGTCCTCCTGGCGGTGCTGGCCGTCGAGGACGGCACCGGCGCGTTGGCCGGGCTGGGTCTGCGCGAGCAGGCCGTCGTCGAGGCGCTGCACCCCGCGGGCTGAGGGCAGCAGGGTGGCGTCGCCCGGCGTGGCGGAGTTCAGGGTCAGGACGAGGCCGATCCTGACCCTGAACTCCACCGACGCGGCGCGGCGGCGGCGTCGGCCAGGACGCGGTCGATGATCCGGAGCTGGGCCTCCGGCTGTGCGCGGCTCGGCTGCTCGTCGAGCCAGCGCAGCTCAGCGAGGGTGATGAGCGCCTTCCACAGCGCCCACCCGCGCGCGCGGGCCCACGTGTCGTCGTCGAGACCGGCCGCCTCGCGGAAGTGCTGCTGGGCGTTACCGTCGACGTGGGTCCACATCAGGACCAGGTCGCACGCGGGGTCGCCAACGCCGCAGGTGCCGAAGTCGATGACCGCCGTGAGCGCCCCGTCGTCGTCGATCAGCAGGTTTCCGGGGGCGACGTCGCCGTGGAACCAGACCGGCGGGTGGGGCCACGCGGTCGCGATTGCTCGAGCCCACACGCGTTCGCACCCCGCGACGTCGACCGCACCGGCCAGCCGCTGCAGCGCGAGCTGCACCTCGTGCCCGTACGCGCTGGGGTGACAACCGCGGAAGAAGGAGTGCTTGCCACCGGCCGGCCCACCCTCGGTGGGAGCAGCACGTAGCTGTCGCAGGAAGCCGCCGACGTCGGCAGCGAGTCGCTCGTCGATGGCGATGTTCGCGGCGGTGGCCGCGTCCAGCGACGTCCCCGGCAGCCACCGGCGCACCGCGAACGGAATGCCGAAGGCCTCGCTCGGGCGGCCGGTCGCTACGACCTCGGGGATGCTCGTGCGGAGGTGGCGGCCCAGCAGCGGGAGAACGGCCTCCTCCTCGGCGATGCCCGCGGCGTATCGCTGGTGGGAGGGAAGCCTGACGGTGAGGTGGTCGCCGAGGCGGAACGTGCGGTTGTCGTGGCCTTGCTGGTCGACGGCGACGACGGGCAGCTCCGCCCACTGCGGCATCTGCTCACGCAGCAACCGGCGCACCAGGTCCACATCGATCTCCGATGCTTCGGCTACCACGGCGGCATCGTGGCAGTCGCGCGGAGAGCGGATTGAGGTGCGGGGCGCGCTGTCTGGTCGTAGGCCTTCAGCGCGACCGTGGCGCGCCTTCGGCCAGTGCCTTGACGTGCGCGGCGCGATGCACCAGCAGTCGCCGCAGGTGCGGCCGCAGGACGGAAGCGCAGACGAGGGCGCCGACCGGCCCGCCCGGCGCTCGCACGCTCATCCGGTCCACCATGCGGGTGCCACCCGTGCCGTCGGCGATGAAGAGGTGCTCGTGGCGCAGGGAACGGAACGGACCACGAACCTGCTGGTCGACGAAGCGGCCCGGCCGCTCGTGCTCGGTGATGACGGCGGTCATCTGCCAGCGGCGTCCGAGGTGGCGTGCGCTGAAGGTGACCTCGTCGCCGAGTCGCAGGGCTGCCTGGCCCGTCGACGTCGTGGCGGTCTCACCGCTCGCAGCCAAGGACGCGGCGTGGACGTCGGCGTCCAGCTCCAGGTCGAAGACGACCTCCGGCGGTGCGCTGATCAGGGTCGTCACCTCGATGACCGTCACCACGCCCCGACCCTAGGTCGGTACACCCCTGCACGCGGAGGCGCTCGTGGTGGCCGCGGGCTTCCGGCTGCAGCGCTGTAGCTGACTCGTTCGTCGGCCGCCGAGATGACGGGCTGGGCTAGCTGGTCCGGGTAGACACCCAGGACGAGGTCCTCGGCGACCGCTCGCCAGACCGGACCCGGCAGCTGCTCGAGCATCTGCGCCCCGTGACGTGGACCGGCGCCAGTTTCGGCTCTCCCAGCGCGTCTCGCGGCGTGATCGTCACACGCGCCACCCTGCGCGGTCCCACCGCAGACCGACAGGATGGGTACTCGAAGATGGGTGTGAGCGCGGAAGGTGGACGGGCGAGCTGCGGCACCGGTGCCCGTGGCCGCCGCCGGGATCCCCGTGGGCCGAAGCCCGCGCTGGCAGAGATCCGCGACGACCTTGCTGGCCTCCCTCGCCTGCTCGGCAGCGCGCTGCTCGATGAGGTGGGCTGGCTCGTCCTCGCCATCCTTCGGGCCTTGTCGTGGCGGAGTCCAGGGTCACGATCGAGCCGATTCTGACCTTGGCCTGAGCGACCGTGGAGCTCTCGCGGCAAGACCGGGAGGCCAGCGGGCTCCGAGGGGGCTCCGGGGCAGGTGTGACGGGTGGGGCACTGTAGCGAGCCGCCCGACGGGCGACGCGGTTCCGGCCGCGCCGCCCGTCGGCGTGTCGGCGGCCGGACCGCTCGCGGGCGACCTAGCGTCAGGGCACTGGTCCCGAGCGGGACGATCCCGGGACGGTCTTCGGGGACGATCAGGAGGACGACGTGGCACGTGAGCAAGCGATCGACCTGACGGCCCTGCCGGAGGAGCCCCTGGCGCCCGGCGCACGGATGCCCTCCCCGCGGTTCCCCTCCTGGGAGGAGCTCGGCCTGCCGGGTACCCCCAGCGCAGCCGCCGCCGAGGCACTCGCCCACCAGCCGGCACTGCCCCGCCGCCGGGACCTGCGCGCCAGCGCCAGCTCAGCTGCCAGCGCCGCCGCTCCTGCCGCCGTCGTCGTCACCCCTCCTGCCACTGCTGCTGCGACGGCCTTCGTTGCGCCCCGCATGGCTGCCCCCACGCAGACCGCCACCGCCTTCCACGGCCAGGAGTGGGACGCGGCCTGGGCCTCGCCGCTCTCCACGGCCCAGCGGGTTGCTCCCCCGGCTCCTGAGGAGACCCCGGAGTGGGTGGCCCCGCACGACGCGCCGTTCCCTGGCGCCAACGGCCCCGGTGGTCGCGGTGGCCCCCACGACGCCCTCGAGCTCGAGGGGTTCTTCGACGAACCGGCGCGGCAGCGCCCGCCGGTGCTCACCTGGATCCTCGTGGCCGTCGCGCTGCTGCTGACGGGGCTGGTCGGCTACCTGCTCGGTGCCAGCGGCGCGAACGCCGCGCTGTCCAACGCCCGCTCGCAGGCAGCCACCGCAGAGCAGGCCCAGCAGACCGCCGAGCAGCAGCTCGCCGCTGCGCAGCAGGCCCAGGCCAACGCCCAGTCCGCCGCGGTGGACGCCAAGGCCGCCGCCGCTGACGCCCGCAACGACGCCGCCGAGGCGAGCGCCAGCCCTTCGGCGACGGCGCAGGCGTCGACCCGGCCGACGGCCGCCCCCTCGGCCAGCGCCGAGCCGGCCACCGCGGACGCCGCGGGCGTCTCCGGAACCGGAACCGGGGGTGGGGCTTCGCGGTCCGAGCAGGACCCGGCGATGTCGGCCGCCGGCAACGGCAGCAACACCGGAAGCAACGGCTCGGGCAGCACGAACGACGCGAACGCCGCTCCGATGGGCGACTCCGGCAGCATCGGCAGCGACCCGGCGTCCCCCGCCGCCAACGGCTGACCAGCGGCCAAGCGATCCCGACCAGCTACAGCAGCGCCCGCACCGCGTCGACGTCGTCGGCCTGGTCCGGCGTCTTGTCAGGGCGGTAGCGCAGCACCCGCGCAAAGCGCAGCGCAGCACCCCCGGGGTAGCGGGTGCTGCGCTGCGCGCCGTCGACGGCGACCTCCACCACCACCGCGGGCGGCAGCAGCACGCCCCAGCGCGGCCTGTCGACGGCGAGCTCGGAGAACGTGGCCGTTTGCCAGGCGAGCAGCTCGTCGGTCATGCCCTTGAACGTCTTGCCGACCATCACCGGTGGCCCGCCGGCGGGGTCACGCGCCCCCAGGTGGATGTTGGACAGCTGCCCGGTGCGCCGTCCTGAGCCCCACTCCGCGGCCAGCACCACGAGGTCGAGCGTGTGCACCGGCTTGACCTTGCGCCACGCGGCGCCGCGCCGCCCCGCGGCGTAGGGCGAGGAGAGGTCCTTAACGACGACGCCCTCGTGCCCGTCCGTCAGCGCCCCCGCGAGCGCCGCTTCCGCGGCCTCGAGATCAGGACGGCGCACGCCGGGCATCCGCAGGGGCGCGTGCTCCGGCGCGGCGAGCAACCCGTCAAGCGCCGCCAGCCGCTCCTCGAGCGAAGCGTCGAGAAGGTCGCGCCCGTCGAGGTGGAGCAGGTCGAAGAAGAACGGACTGAGCAGTACCTCCGCCGACGGGCTGTCGGCGCGTGAGCTGCCGAACCGGCTCATGGTGTCCTGGAAGCGGCGGGGGCGGCCGTCGTCGTCGAGGGCAAGGGTCTCGCCGTCGAGCACCGCCTGCTCGCACGGCAGGGCCAGCACGCGCTCGACGAGCTCCGGCACCCCGGCGGTGACCTCGCGCAGCGTGCGCGTCCAGACCCGCACGCGGGGCGCGGCGCCCGTCGTCGTCCTGTCGAGGTGCACCTGGATCCGCGCGCCGTCGAGCTTGGGTTCGACGACGACGTCGGCGCCGAGCTCGGCCAGTGCCTCCGTGAGGGAACCGCCCGGGCTGGCGAGCATGGGGTGCACCGGCCGGCCGACCTCCAGGCGCACCGCCGCGAGTGCGGCCGTTGCCGCCTCCGCGTCCGCCTGCTCGTCCGCCTGCTCGTCAGCCTGCTCGTCAGCCTGTTCGTCCGGTGCGGCACGACGGCTGCCGAGCGCGGCGGCCGCCGTGGCGGACAGGCTCCCCGAGAGCATCGCTGCGCGACGTACCAGCGCCGCCGGTGCTCCGGAGGCCTCCACGATCGCGTCGAGCACCACGCCCTCCGACGCCCCCTGGCGCAGCTCCCCGGTCATGAGGCGGACGAGGAAGGCGCGCTCGTCGTCGTCGGTGGCCTCGAACAGCTCCCCCAGCAGCGCCTCGCGCCGTGCCGCCGACCCGGCGCCGCTGGTCTCGGCGAGGCGCTGGAGGACGTCGTCGACCGCCAGGACCTCCAGCGCACTGTGCGTCGCACTCTCCGGAGCTGGTCGCGCAGCGTGGGTCGCGAGCGTGCGCCACCCCACCCCGAGGGCGCGCTGTCGGGGCTCCCCCGCCATCCAGCCCGCCACTACCGGCACCTCGGCCGGGGTCGCCGCGCGCAGCAACTCGGCCACCCGGTGCGCCTTCGCGGAACGGGAGCGGGTGGCGGTCACCGCCGCGGAGGCAGTCACCACCTCGGCGAGCAGCACCTGCCGATGTTGCCAGCGGTCCGCCCGTCACGCACCCCCCGCTGAGCCGCTGGGGGGTGGGCTCCTGCTGCGAACGGATGGCGAACCCTGAGATTCCTCAACTCGTGATCGGCCGTCCCCGACACAGCCAGCGACGTGTCAGCCAGCGAGAGGACGTCACATGAGCGCCACCCCCGAGACCGTGCACACCGCGGTCCTTCCCCGTCAGCGGCGTGACCTGGCGGGCTTCGACTTCGTGTCCGTCGACGTCGAGACCTGGAACAACCGCACCGGTTCGGTGTGCGCCATCGGCCTGGCGGTGGTGCGCGGCGGGCAGATCGTCGACGAGTACGAGGCGCTGTGCCACCCCGCCAGCGAGTTCGGTGAGGCCGACTACCGCCACATGGCCATCAACCGGCTGCAGCTCGGCGACATCTACCACGCGCTGTCCTTCGAGGACGTCCTCTCCACCGTGAGCGCCTTCGTCGGCGACCTGCCGGTGGTCGCGCACAATGCTCCCGCCGACGCCGCGCACCTGGCCCGCGCGTGCGAGGTGGCCGGCATCGACGCTCCCGCGTGGGAGTGGCACTGCACCGAGGCGATCGCCCGCAAGGCGCTGGACCTCACGAGCTGGGCACTGCCCGACATCGCTGCTGCGCTGCAGCTGCCGCGCTTCTCGCTGCACCAGTCCGGTGCGGAGGCTCGCGCCACCGCCTCGGTGCTGCTCGGCCTGGCGAAGCAGACGGGCGCCGTGCGGCTGGGGCACCTGCCCCGCTGACGCTCAGCCTTTCGACACCAGCCTTTCGACGCCAGCCCTTCGACGTGGGCTCGCGAGCTGACCCCAGATAGCGATCATGCAGAAGACCCGCACGTTGGCGCTCCACGTGCGGGTCTTCTGCTTGATCAGGACGACGACGGCGACCAGCCGAGCGCCGGCCCCAGCGAGCCCGCCAGGTCGGTGAGGATCTGCTCGTAGTCGGCGGCCTCGAAGGTGAACGGCAGCGCGAACACTGCCTCGTTGACGGCGCGGAACCCGGCGTGCTCCCACAGCCGCTCGGCGATCTGCGCGGAGCTGCCCACGAGGTCACGCTCGAACAGCAGCCGCCCCGGCCCCTGCGGCCTGGCGGTGCGCGCGTCCCGGGAGGCGGCGTAGGCGCGGTACTTCTCCACCTGTGACGGCGTCGCGGAGTCGGTGGGGATGGCCACGAGCCCCTGCGAGATGCGGCCCCGGCCCTCCCGCTCTCCCCACGCCGCTCGGTAGGCCTCGACGTGTGCGGCTTGGACCACGCCGAAGTCCCACGCATGGTCGTCGTCGGGCGCGGAGCCCGGACGCTGGCCGACGCCGTCCTCAGCCCTCACCACTGACGACAGCAGCAGGTTGAGCCCCTGCTCGCCCGCCCACCGCGCGGAGCCCGTGCTGCCCACGCCGCACCACGTGCGCGCCGCGAGACCCGGCGAGTGCGGCTGCACCCGGTCGGAGAAGACCTCGATGCCCTGCGTGCCGCGCGTGCCGGCGGGTTCGCCGCGCAGCAGCGCGAGGAGCCGCTCGCCGCGGCGCTGGGTGAAGTCCTCGACGTCGGCGGTGTCGGGGTAGAGCGCGTCGCGGACGTCGCCGAAGCGCATGGGGGTTCCGGTGGAGAAGCCGGGGTTGAGGCGACCGCCGGACAGGACGTCGACGGTGGCCCAGTCTTCCGCGAGGCGCAGCGGGTTCTCCCAGCCGAGCGGGGTCACCGCTGTCCCGAGCTCGATGCGGGTGGTGCGCTGCGTGGCGGCGGCGAGCACCGCGACCGGCGAGGAGATGCCGGGCTGCAGGTGGCGGTGGCGCAGCCAGGCGGAGTCGAACCCGAGGCGCTCGCCGAGCTCGATGACGCCGAGCACTTCCTCGTGGCCGGGGCCGGGGTCGTCCTCGGCGAAGGTCCCGATGGTGAGGAAACCGAGCCGGCGCAGCGGCTCACCCTGGTGCGGCACGCTCTCACGCTAACCGTCTCCCCGTGATCATGGGCGTCCGCCACCTTACGGATCCGTAGGGTGGCGCTCGCCCATGATCACGGACGGAAGAGGGCGAGGAGCGGCTCGACCAGGGGGTGCTGCTCGCGACACGACCCGCCCGCCACCCCACTCGGCGCGCCGGTCAGCACCAGACGGCGACGCAGCTCGGGCACCAGCGGCACCAGATGCGCACCGCTCGGCACGAGTGGTGCGGCCAGCTCGGGCACCACCGCCACACCGTCACCGCGGGCCACCATCGCCAGCAGCGACCGCAGCCCGGCCACCTCCGCCACCGGCCGGAACGGCAGGCCGCAGGTGCGGTGCAGTTCACGCAGTTGCACCTGGCAGCCGCCGCCGCTCGCCAGCAGCCGGTCGGCGACGAGCTCCTCCAGGTGCACCGAAGACCGAGCGGCGAGGGCGTGCCCCGCGGGGACGACGGCGCACAGCGCGTCGCCCGGCAGCTCGACGGCACCGGGGCCGAGGTCGCGGGGCTCGGGGTTGATGAGGACGGCGACGTCGGCCAGCCCGGCGTCGAGCCAGTCGGGCATCTCCGGGTCGTCACCTTCGAGGAGCTCCACGGTGACGGCGGGCAGCTCCTCGGCGACCCTCCGCAGCAGCTGCGGCACCAACCCCGCCCGCACCGAGGTGACGACGGCGAGACGCACCACCCCGTGGGGGGCGCCGCGATGCTCCGCGGCGGCGGCCGTCAACCCGGCCAGCGCGTCCAGCGCGGTCCGGGCGTGCGGCAGCAACGCGTGCCCCAGCGGCGTCAGCACCACGGGCCGTCCTCCGGAGCTGCGGTCGACCACCGCTCCCCCGACCTCGACCTCCAGCGCCTTGACCGTGCCGGAGACAGCGGGCTGGGAGACCCGCAGCGCATCGGCCGCCGCCGAGAAGGAGCCGTGGCGTGCGACCGCGTCGAGCGCACGCAACTGCGCCAGAGTCACCGTCATCAGACAATCTTATGGACTCTCGGTCGCGCTTCTTCGACGCACGAGCCCGCGCTGCGCAGACTGGGCGGCCGTGAGCGCTGCCTCCCCCTCCACGCCCCGGACGGACACCCCCATCAGACCGCGCGCCGCCGTGCTGGCCGCGTACCTGGCGATCGCGCTCATGTGGGGCAGCAGCTTCCTGCTCATCAAGGTGGCCCTCGGCAGTGCCTCGCACAGCGGCTTCAGCGTGGGCGGCGTCGCCATCGGGCGGATCGTGCTGGGTGCGGCGGCGCTCGTCGTCGTCATGGTCCTTTCGAGGACACGGTGGCCGCGTGAGCTCTGGCTGTGGGGGCACCTCACCGTGGTGGGACTGCTGCTCTGTCTGGTGCCGTTCCTGCTGTACGCGTGGGCGGGGCAGTACCTGCCGTCGGGGATGTCGGCGATCCTCAACGCCACCACGCCTATCTGGACGGCGCTGGCCGTCACGGCCAGCACTCGGGGGACCGCCCACGGTGAGCGCCTCACGCGCGGCCAGGTGGCCGGGGTGGCGCTCGGGGTGGTCGGCGTCGCCGTCGTCATGGGGCTGTGGCGGCTGGTAGACGACGCGTCGTTCGCCGCGTCCCTGCCCGCGCAGCTCGCCTGCCTGGGTGCGACGGCCTGCTACGGCGCGGGTTTCGCGTGGATGCGGCGCTTCGTGTCGGGGCGGCACGGGCACGGGTCACTGACGGTCGCTGCCGGACAGGTGGGGTCGGCAGCGGTGATCGGGCTGGTGCTGTCGCCGCTGCTGGTGCCGCACCTCGTGGTGGGCGGCAGCGCACCGGGCCTCACGCCGACGCTCGCCCTGGTGGCTCTGGGCGTGCTCGGCACCGGGCTGGCCTACGTGTGGAACAACGTGGTGCTGGTGGAGTGGGGGTCGCTGGCGGCCTCCAGCGTCACCTACCTGACGCCGCTGGTGGGGGTGGTGGCGGGAGTGCTGGTGCTCGGCGAGCGGATCACCTGGAACGAGCCGGTGGGTGCGCTCGTGGTGGTGGTGAGCGTGCTGCTGGTGCAGAAGCGCCTCCCCCGCCGCCCCTCCCAGCCGTGATCATGGGCGTCCGCCACCCTACGGATCCGTAGGGTGGCGGACGTCCATGATCACGGGGGTTAGAGGGTGGCGCGGAGGGCGTCGAGGAGGCGGGTGACGTCGTCGTCGGACGTGTACGGAGCGGTGCCCACACGGATGCCCGGGCCGTCCAGGGCACCCGCGCGCTGCAGCGCCCGGAACGGCTCCTCGGCGTAGAACCACCCCGCCGGCGCGAGCACCCGCTGCTCCGCGAGCGCCGCGGAGACGGCCGCGGCGTCGCGGCCGGGGGTGGAGAAGTACAGCGTGGGCGTGCGGTCGGTGGCTCGTGAGTGGACGACGACGGCGCCGCGCTCGGCGAGGTCGGCCAGCTCCGCCTCGATGCGGGCCCGCAGCCGGTCTTCGTGAGCTTCGGCGGCGGCGTAGGAGGCGGCGAGCCGATCGCGCCGCGTCCCCTGGGCCTCCGAGGACGAGAACGACGACGCCAGCCCGGCGAGCACGTCGATGGCCGCGGTGACACCGGCGAGCTGCTCGTACGGGAGCGTGCCGAACTCGAAGCGCTCCGGCACCGCGTCGGTGGAAGGGACGAGCTTGTCGGGGTGGAGGGTCTCGAGCAGGGCGGGGTCGGCGGCGAGCACCCCGCAGTGCGGACCGAGGAACTTGTACGGCGAGCACACCCAGAAGTCCGCGCCGAACGTGCGCAGCGACGGGAGCGCGTGCGCGGTCGCGTGGACGCCGTCCACCCACAGCAACGCACCGACGGCGTGCGCGGCGTCGGCGATGCGGCGCAGCGGGGGTCGCGTGCCGAGGAGGTTGGAGGCGCCCGTCACGGCGACGAGGCGTGTGCGCTCGGAGAGCAGCTCGGCCAGGCCGGGCACGTCGCCGTCGTCGTCCCCCTCGACCATCAGCTCGGAGGTCTGGGCGTCGAGCTCGAGCCAGCGCACCACCGCCCCGGCGCGCTCGGCGGCCTGCACCCAGGGGCGGACGTTGGCGTCGTGGTCGAGGCGGGAGAGCACCACCTCGTCGCCGGGGTGCCACGTGCGGGCCAGCGCGCGGGAGAGGTCGTAGGTGAGGGCGGTGGCGGAGCGGCCGTGGACGACGCCGCGGGGGTCGGCGTCGAGGAGGTCGGCCATGGCCTCGCGGAAATCTTTGACGTGCTGCTCAGCGAAGCGCTGCGACGGGGAGGTCGCGCCACGGTTGGACAGCGGGCCGGTGAGCGCGGCGGCCACGGCATCTCCGACCTCGCGGGGCGTCTGCGTGCCGCCGGGCGCATCGAACAGCGCCCACCCGCCGCCGGGGCCGGCCGGGTCGAGGGCGGGGAAGCGGGAGCGCAGGGCGTCGACGTCGAGCGTGGTGTCTTCAGCGTCCGCGGTCACCGGCGCATCCTTGCTCAGACGCGCACCGGGGCGACGTTCAGTGCCCTGCGAACGGCGGCCACCGTCACCGCCGCCACGAGGAGCACGCCGCAGGGGATGGTGAGGAGCCCCGCGAGGTGCGTGAAGACCACGGATCCAAGCTCCGCCAGGAGCACAAGGCCGGCCCAGGCGGTGGCGCTCACCAGTCGCCAGGTCGGGAGGTGATGACCTCGCCCCTGCAGCAGGAGAAGGCCGCCAACGCCCACCGCGAGCAGGAAACCGACGGCCGGCAGCACTCCGACGAGACCGAAGTGCTGGACCAACGGCACCCGCGGCTGCCGGCCCGGGTGTACGCCGCTCTCCGTGACAAGCGGCAGCAGGAACGACGCGGCCACCAGCAGCACCGCCCACGCGGCCGCGCACGCCAGGGGCACGACGACGGCGACGGTCAGCGGGTCCCGGGTCTTGGCGTCGTCCACGTGGCGATCATTCGCCGCTGACCGGCAGCTGTCGAGAGGCATGCAACATCAGGTCCCCGCAGTGTCAGATCCGCGCGCAGTGTCCGGCCGTCAAGGCCGTATCCGGCCTCCAGGGCCTGACACTGCACCTCGACCTGACGCTGGAGGGTGGCGGAAGCCCATGATCACGGCGGGGGGCACAACTCCTGCACATCCTCGGCACAGCACCTGCGCCAGCGGACGCACCGGCATCCCTAGCCTTCGGAGCGTGGTCATCCTTCAGCAGCGCGCTCAGGTGGTCGTCGTCGAGGACGAGCCCGCGATCGCCGACGCCGTCGCGGCTCGCCTGCGCGCCGACGGCCACGAGGTGAGCATCGCGGCCGATGGCCCCTCCGGTGTCGAGCTGTGCCAGCGCCTGCGCCCCGACCTCGTGGTGCTCGACCTCATGCTCCCCGGCTTCGACGGGTTCGAGGTGTGCCGGCGCATCCAGTCCGGCCCTGACCCGCTGCACGCCGCCGTCCTCATGCTCACCGCCCGCGACGACGAGGCCGACCTCGTGCTCGGTCTGCGTCTCGGCGCCGACGACTACCTCACCAAGCCGTTCAGCCCCCGTGAGCTGTCGGCCCGGGTCGCGGCGCTGCTGCGTCGCGCTGCCCGCTCCTCAGGCCCGACGACGACGAACGCCGCCACCCCGCACGGCCAGCCGCAGCTGCACCTGGCGGATGTCACCGTGGACGTCGAGACGCGCCTCGTGCACCGCGGCGGGCAGGCCGTGCACCTCACCCCCACCGAGTTCGACCTGCTCGTGCGCCTCGCGGAGCGGCCCGGCGCCGTCGTCTCCCGCGAGCAGCTCCTCACCGACGTGTGGGGGTGGCGCGACCTGGCGGCCGGCCGGGCTGACGGACGGGACAGCACCACCACAACGCGCACCGTCGACAGCCACGTCGCAGCGCTGCGCCGCAAGCTCGGCGACGACGTGGTGCGCACCGTGCACGGCGTCGGCTACTCGAGCGCACTCCCTGTGACCGCCCCATGACCAGCCCGCTGGAGGCGCCGCTGGCGTGGATGACGTCCATCAAGGCGAAGCTCGGAGTCGTCGTGCTCGGCTCGGTGGTGGCGGGCCTGGGGGGCGGGACGTTCCTGCTGTTGCAGGGGTTCCGTATGCGGTACTCGCTCGTCATCGCCGTCGTCGTGTCCCTGGTGGTGATCCAGGTGCTGGCCCGCGGTGTCACCGCACCGCTGCGTGAGATGGCTGCCGCAGCCGGCCGCATGGCCCGCGGCGAGCACGGGGTGCGGGTGAGCCCCGCCGGGCGCGACGAGGTGGGCCAGCTGGCCGCCGCGTTCAACTCCATGGCTGCCGAGCTGGAGCGCACGGACGCGCAGCGCCGCCGCCTCGTCGCCGACGCCAGCCACGAACTGCGCACTCCGCTCACCGCGTTGCAGGCGCAACTGGAGAACCTCGCCGACGGCGTCACCGAGCCCGACCCGGCAGCCCTGGAGGTGGCGCTCGCCCAGACGCAGCGCCTCTCGCGCCTCGTCGCGCAGCTGCTCGACCTCTCCCGCCTGGAGGCCGGCGAGGTGCCGCTGCACCGCCGCCGAGTGCTCGTCGCGGACCTGCTCGAGTCCGCCGCCGCGGAGGCGCGGGCGCAGTGCGCGGCGTTGGGCCGCGACGTCGCCGTCGTCGTCGAGAGCCCACCCGAGCTGCCCCTCGACGCCGACCCCGAACGCATCGCACAGGTCTTGGCCAACCTTCTCGACAACGCCACGCGCCACGCGCCACCCGGCTCGACGGTCCACGTGGTCGGCAGAGCCGAAGGAAGCCGAGCGGTAGTGCTCGAGGTGCTCGACGCTGGCCCCGGTGTCGACCCGGCCGACCGCGAGCGCGTCTTCGACAGGTTCGCCCGTACCGACTCCTCTCGCTCCCGCGCCGCCGGGCAGACCGGTGGCAGCGGGCTGGGGCTGGCGATCGTGAAGTGGGTGGTGGACCTGCACGGCGGCTCCGTGCACATCGCCGACCCAGACGACAGCCCCGCCGCGCTGCAGCCGTCCGGTGGCTGCCGTGTGGTCGTCACCCTCCCCATCTGACACTCCCCCGCCGTTCGTGATCATGGGAACCCGGCCACCCCGGGGGCCCTCGCCTGCCTGCTTCCAGGAGCTCCGCCATGTCCACCACCATGTCCACCACCACGTCCACCACACCGCCCATCACCACGCCGGGCCGGGACCTGCTCCCCCACGCGCCCGCCGCTCCCCTGCCAGTGCTGCTCGCCGTCGTCGTGGTGGCGGCGTTGGCTGCCCGGGTGGTCGTCGGGGAACGGCCGGGCCTCGGCGCAGCGGTGCTCGCGCTGGCGGTGGCGGCCGCCGTCGTCGTCACCCGCCGCGCTGCTCGGAGCAGCGTGGGGCTCGGGAGCCGCCGCAGCGGCTGGCAGCTGGTGCACGGCAGCGCGGCGGTGCTTCTCGCGAGTTCCGCCGCACTGCGTGACGCGGGGTGGTTGGTGACCCTCGACCTGTTCGCCGCGCTGCTCCTGGGGGCGCCTGCCCTCGCGCCCGCCAGCGCCCAGCGCGCGTGGACCGCGGTGCTGGCCGCACCGCTGGGACCGCTGACCCGCCTCGGGTCAGGGACGGCGTGGGCGGTCCGCGGGGTGCGCCACCGGCTCCTCCTGCGCGCGGCTCGCCCGCGAAGGTCAGCGCGCCGGTGGCCGTGGCTGGCGCCGACGCTGCGCGCTGCGGCCCTCACCGCCGTCGTCCTCGTGGTGTTCACCCCGCTGCTCGCGAGTGCCGACACCCGCTTCGCCAGCCTGCTCGACGGGATCACCGGCAGCACCGGCGCCTGGCTCGCCCACGCGCTCTCGGAGCTGTTCGGTGCCGTGCTCGGCAGCCAGCCCGCACTCGTGGTCGGGCGGATCGTCGTGTTCGGCGTCGCGGCGGTGGCGATCTGCGCTGCCCTCCGCACCACCTGGGACGCCGCACGCGATGCAGCGCACCGCTCCGCTGCACCGCTGACCGGCCCTGCGCGGGCCCGGCGCCCCCGCCCCGCGCTGACGCGTCGCGTGGAGTGGCTGCTGCCGCTCGCGGCGCTCGACGCGCTCTTCGCGGTGTTCCTGCTGGTGCGCCTCACCGCGCCGGACGTGGCGCAGACTCCTGGCGCCACCCTCGCCGGTCAGGTCCACGCGGGGTTCGCGCAGCTGGTCATCGCGACGGCGCTGGTGCTCGCCGTCGTCGCCCTCGCGGTGCGGTGGACCCCCATGACGGTCGGGCCGCGCGCGGCCCTCGCGCTGCTGTGCGTGCTGTCCCTCGGGTTGGACGCCGCGGCGCTGGCCGACCTGAGCGCCTACGTGGACGCCTACGGCCTGACCCGGTTGCGCGTCGGTGTGGCCGTCATCTGCGCGGGTCTCGCGGCCCTGCTCGTGCTGCTGCTCGTGGCGGGGGCGCGCTGGCAGCGGCGTCGTCGCCAGCCGTGGGTGCCGCACGCAGCCGTCACGGTGGCCGCGGCGTGCCTGCTGGGGCTGACGCTCGCGGACCCGGATGCCGCCATCGCCCGTGCGCAGCTGGCCCGCCCCGACGCCGACGTCTGGTACCTCACCACCCTGTCCGCCGACGCGGCCCCGGCCGTCGCCGACGCCCTGCACACCCGCCCCGACGCCCTCGGACGGTTCGGCCCGTGCGTGCTGGCGCACCTCACCGGCTCGATCGGGACCGCTCAGGACGACGACGAGGGGTGGCCGTCCGCGAACGTCGCGCGCACGCGCGCCGCCCACCTGGCCAGCACCGCGGCATCCGCCGCGCCCTGCGGGGCCGCTGACGGCACCTCCCTGACAACCTCTCGCTGACGGGCCGGCTGACGGGCCGGCCGCTGGCGCTGACCTACCAGTCGGCGTCGGCCTCGGCCTCCCGCAGCAGCGGCAGCATCGCGGTGACGCGCTCCTCGCTGATGGCGCCGCCGGAGATGACGGTCACGTCGCGCTGCAACTCGGGCTTGCCGTCCAGGCGGCTTGATGCCTCGACCGCCGTCGCCAGGCAGGCCGACCACGCGGACGTCACGGTGTCGGGTGAGTCGAGCAGGTAGAGCGCGTCGACGATCTCCTGGGGGAAGCTCCACGAGGAGAGCACCAGCGCGGACACCTCGCTGTGCGGCTTGCCGAACACGCGCACCTCGCCGGAGACGAGAGCGGCGCGGCCGCCGTCGGTGACGTCCTGGCTCTGCAGCAGCGCCCAGTACGCGTCGGGCTGCGCGTGCGCGAGCACCGCCTGCCCGAGACTGGTGAGCAGTCCGAGGGTGAAGGCGTCCAGCCGGGGCACCCCGAACACGGGGGCCAGCTCGTAGCAGGCGCGGGCGGTGGCCCGCGAGCGCGCCCAGAAGCTGGACGGCAGGACCTCTTCGGCGTCCACGCCGACCACGGCGGCGGCGGCCATCGCGCGGATGGTGGTGAAGCCGACCACCGTCACCGCGAACGGCACGGCGCGCACCCGGCCGCCCAGGCCGTAGTAGGCGCTGTTGGCGAGACGCATCACGCGGGCGGTGAGCGTCACGTCGCCGGAGAGGACCGACGCGAGCTCAGGGGACCCCACCGAGTCGTCGGCGGTCATCGCCACCAGGCGCGCCGCGACGGGACGCCGCGCGGCCAGCTCGTCGACGACGTCGAGGAGTTCGTCCTCGCTGATCACGCGCGCATCGGAGCTCTCGACGGCAGAGCTGACGACGGAGCTGTCGAGAGCGGTGTCCTGGGGGACGCCGCCGGCGGGGTCGGTGGTCACGTCGCGGTGCATGTCGTACCTCTCGGTGCTCGAACCCCGGTCGGTGCGTTCAGGGCTCAGAGATCACATCGACACCTGGCCGGCCAGATTGATCGTCCGCGCGGCTCGTGGACCCGTTCGGCTCACCGTCCGCGGAGCTGGAACTGCTCCGCGACGCGGGCCGGCAGGTCGGCCACGGCCCCGCGCTGGGTGCGCAGCAGCACCGCCAGAAGTACGCGCGCCTGCCCGGCCCGCAGCAGCCCCGACGGGACAGCGCCGGCGGCGACGAGGTCGGCGCCGCCCCCGCCGTCACCGTAGGAGGGGACGACGGGACCGTCGGGCACCCGCGTGGTGAGGACGACGGGAACGCCTGCTCCCGTGGCGCGGCGCACCGCGGCCACCACGTCCGCGGTGGCGTTGCCCGACCCGAGTGCCTGCAGCACGATGCCGCGCGTTCCCAGGTCGAGCGCGGCGTGGAGCAGCGCGCCGTCGTCACCGGGGACGACGGCGACGACGTCGACGCGCGGCCACGGGACGTCCCCCGGGACCGACGCGAGGGCTTCGCGCCGCGGCAGCGGCACAGCGGCAGGGGCGAACGCGGAGGGGGCAAACGCGGCGAGGTCGCTGGTGTGCCGCTTGATGGTGCCGGCTACCGGGATGAGGGCTCCGCCGAAGGCCACGAGCACACCGCGGCCCCGGTGGGTCGGGTCGGCCGCGGCGGCCAAGGCGGCGCGGAGGTTGGCGGGGGCGTCCGAGTCAGGCGCGTCGGCGGTGCGCTGCGAACCGGTGATGACGAGGGGGCGTTCGTCGTCGTGGTGGAGGTCGAGCAGGTACCCGGTCTCCTCGAGGGAGTCGGTGCCGTGGACGACGACGGCACCGACCACCGCGGGGTCGGCCATCGCCTGGACGACGGCGGCCCGGATGCTGTCGGCCTGGGCGAGGGTGGTGGTGGAGGAGTCGACGCGCAGCGCCTCGACCACGCGCACCGCCACCTCGGCGCGCTGGGCAGCGTCACCGAGGACGCCCTCTCCGGAGAGCGTGGGGCGGCTGACGCCGTCGTCGCCGGTGGTACTGGCGATGGTGCCCCCGGTGGTCACCACCGCCACCACGGGTATGCCATCTGCGCCCGTCGTCACGCGAACGCCCGCCACACGATGATGCCGATGCCGATGCCTGCGCCGAGCACGAGCAGCAGCGGTGTCGCGATGGCCCACCCCGACCGTGCGGCCAGGGGGTCGCGGTCGGGAATCGGCGCGTTCAGGGGCGTGCCTCCGCCCGCCACGGTGCCGAAGCCGCCCGCACCGCGTCCGATGGAGTCGACGTACGTCGAGGCTCGATCGTGGAGGTCAGCCTGGCGATCGGGCTCGGTAGGCGGTCGGCGGTCGGCGTCGTCCAGGGGGTCCTCCAGCTCGGGGCGACTCGTTCTCGTCGAGCAGTCTCGCGCACCACGCGAGGCGCGGAACAGCACGGTTCGGGCGCATGACGAGCACCGGCGATCACGCAACGTCCGGGCCTAGGCTCGCACCCGTGCTCAAGCCCGCCGTCGCCCTCGTCCCGAGCCTGTCGTCAGGAGCGGGGGTGCAGCGATGAGCGGCGGGCTGTTCGCACTCCTGGACGATGTCGCCGCGCTCGTGCGGATGTCGGCGGCCTCCATCGACGACGTCGCCGCTGCCACCGGTCGCGCCAGCGCCAAGGCCGCCGGCGTGGTCGTCGACGATGCCGCCGTGACGCCCCGCTACGTGCAGGGCATCGAGCCGAAGCGCGAGCTGTCGATCATCTGGCGCATCGCCAAGGGCTCGATCCGCAACAAGCTGCTCTTCATCCTGCCGATTGCGCTGCTGCTCAGTGCCTTCCTGCCGTGGCTGCTCACGCCGATCCTCATGCTCGGCGGTGCGTACCTCTCCTACGAGGGTGCCGAAAAGGTATGGGAGAAGGTCTCCGGTCACGGCGGTGGGCATGGAGCTGGTCACGGCGGTGGTCAGGGAGCCGAGGACGACGACGGCGGGGCCGCCGCCACGGAGGCTGCTGCCGCTCAAGACCCGGCCGAGCGCGAGAAGGGCATCGTCGCCGCCGCGGTCCGCACCGATCTCATCCTGTCCGCGGAGATCATGGTCATCGCGCTCAACGAGGTCGACACCGAGCCGGTGTGGGAGCAGGCGATCATCCTGGCGGTGGTCGCGTTCTTCATCACCGCTGTCGTCTACGGCGCGGTGGCGCTCATCGTGAAGATGGACGACATCGGCCTGGCGCTGGCGCAGCGCTCGTCGTCAGGGGTGGCGGCCTTCGGCCGCGGACTCGTCAAGGCCATGCCCGTGGTGCTGTCCACGCTGGCGACGGTCGGCGTCGTCGCCATGCTCTGGGTGGGCGGCCACATCCTGCTGGTGGGCGCCGACGAGCTCGGCTGGCACGGTCCGTACGGCCTGGTTCACCACGCCGAGGAAGCCGTCCACCAGGCGACCGGCGCGCTCGGCGGGGTGCTCGGATGGCTCACCAACACGGCGTTCTCGGCGGTGGCTGGCGCTCTGGTCGGCGCGGTGATCATCCTGATTACCCACCTCGTCCCGAAGCGCGGCGCGAAGAGCCACTGAGGGCATGACGGCACGCGCCCACACGGATGCATACCGAATGGTTGACGATCTCGATACGCTTGCGGCATGTCGACGCAGATCGCCATCCGCCTCGAAGCCGCGGAACTCGCAGCCCTGGATGCGGAAGTCGCGGCCGGTCGTGCCAGCAACCGTTCCGACGCGGTGCGCCGCAGCATCGCTCGACTGCAGCGCGAACAGCGCTACCAAGCTGACGAAGCCATCCTCATGGACCTCGTCCGCCGGGGCGAGCCCCTCTACCCGGACCTCGAGGTCCCCCGGAGCCACAAGCACCCCGCGCTGGACTGACAGCACGCACGGTCCGGAAGGCCCTCGTGCGCACCATCGCCGTCGTCAGACTCGACAAGCGACGCCCGGCCCTGATCCTTACTCGCCCGTCGAAGCTGCACCTGCTCCGCTGGGTCACGGTCGCCCCGATCACCAGCACCATCCGCGGCATCAGTAGCGAGGTGAGGGTCGGGACGCGAAACGGTCTCGAGCACGACAGCGTCGTCAGCTGCGACACCATCACGACCATCCCCACCGAGGACATCGGCGACACCATCGGGCTGCTGTTCGACGACCAGGAGCCCGAACTCGCCCGAGCGATCAGCGACGCCTTCGACCTCTACCTCCCGTGAGGAACGGCAGGGAAGTGCGTTCGGCTCCCGGCCGGCTCAGGTCTCGCGGACGGCCTCGAGGTCGATGGTGATACGCAGCGTGGTCCCGAAGATGGCCACGCCCAGGCCGAAGGCCTGGTTCCACTTCATCGCGAAGTCGTTGCGGCTCAGCTGCGCGGTGGCCTGGAACGCGACCCGCTGGCCACCCCAGGGATCGGTGCCGGTACCGGTGCACCGCAGCGACAGGGGCACCGGACGCGCAGTGCCGTTGAGCGTCAGCTGGCCGTTCAGCTGCCACCCGCCGGCGCCGTCGGGAAGCAGACCCCGCCCCTCGTAGGTGATCCACGGGTGATGTTCCACGTCGAGGAAGTCGGCGCTGCGGAGGTGGTCGTCGCGCGCCGCCACACCCGTGTCGATGCTGGCGGCGTCGATGCGCACCTGCACCGACGACCCGGAGAACGGCTCTGCCACCTCGATGGCACCCTCCAGCCGTGACAGGCGACCGTTGACCGCCGACAGGCCCAGGTGGTGGGCGGTGGCGACCAGCGAGGTGTGGTCGGGGTCGATCACCCAGCGCCCGGGTGGGGGCAGCTCTGCGGCCCCCACCCGGGCCAGGCGCAGCTCCCCGAAGTCGACGACCATCTCCTCGGCCCTGGTGGCCCGGGGGTCCTGCACCACCACGGAGCGAGCCTGCGGCTCGTGCCCGGCACAGGCGACGAGCAGCGTCGCGGGGCCGGTCTCCAGGTCAGCGAGGACGAAGCGGCCGTCCGAACCGCTGGTGGCCCGCGCGCTGCCCACGCCGTCGACGGCAAGGAGGGTGACCGAGGCCCCGGGCAGCGGCCAGCCGTCACGGGTCAGGACGACGCCGTGGGCGCGCGCGCCGCGGAGTCCGCTCGGTATGCCGGGCCCGCTCGGTCCGCCAGGTCCGTGCTGCGCGAACTGCGCGTACTGAGCGTGGGGACCGCCGTCGTCGGCTGCCGCAGGATGCAGGGAAACGTCCGTGCCCGGGGCAGACGCTGCGAGCGGGCCACCTTCCGGCTGCACGGGAGGGGCGCCGCGTCGAGCTCTGTGACGGCCGAACCTCACGTCAGGTCACTCCGAGACTCCGTGACGGACGACGCCTGCTCGTCGTGGACGCCAGCCGTACCAGCCGCGATCGCGCCCTCGGTGTCCATCGGACACACCGTATCCGTCAGCCGGGAGTACTACCTCCGCGCGATCGGATCCCCCACGCGCATCCAGCCGGCGGGTTACCCGGCGACGGCGCTGCGCTGACACCACGCTTCCCTCCGATGCCTTGGAGGACCTTCATCAGCGGAGGTGGGCGACCTGCTCCCAGGCCGGGTCGGGCGTGCTGCGGAACTCCGACGGGCCTTCGCTCCACGCGGCGCTGCGCTGACGCAGGCGCTCCCCGGCGTCGCTGAGGGGATCGACGTAGAAGTGCAGGACGCGCCGCCCTGCACTCGACTCGTGGGCCACGAGCATCGCGTGGGGCGAAAGGGCTGCCTCCGCCTCGTCGGTGAAGGCGCGCAATGCCTGGAGCGACGGGGCGTCGGGAAGGCCGGCCTCCGTCACGTGCCGGAAGGGCAGGGTGAGTTCGACGTGCTGCTCGAGGTGGGGCGCGCTGGCCGAGCGCAGCGGAACGCGGAAGAGCGCCAGGGTCACCGAGCCGTCGTCAGCGGTCGACTCTGCGAGCTTCCAGATCGGCGTGCCGTCGTCGTCGACGCGACTGTCGGCGAGGGCTGAGACCGCGGCGCGCAGCTGCGGCAGACCGCCGACGCCGTCGCCGTCGTCGTCGTCGTTCTTGTCCTGGTCGGCCACCGGGGTGGGCAGGGGGCCGACGGCCGATTCGATGCCACCGATCCACGTCTCGACGGTGGTCTCGCCGAGGGTGTGGTCGAGCAGGACGAGGGTCAGCTGCTGGCGCACCTGCTCGGGCATCTGCGCCATCGCGGGGTGGTGGACGGTGACGTCCAGGCAGTCGTGCCGGTCATCGAGGGACCAGGCGACGACGACGTCGTCGGACGTGATCTCGTGGTCACCGACGCTCAGCTGCAACGGTTCATCGTCACCGGGCAGGCGGCTGTCGCTGTATGCCCAGGTGCGGTCCGGCGGTGGTGCACCGAGCAGCCAGCGTCGGGCGTGGGCTCGCAGCTTCGGGTCACCCTCGGCGGTGACCACCAACACGTGCTCGCTGCCGTCGGGTCCCGGTGCCAGCTCCCAGGCCAGGTCGGGGTGCAGCGCCCGCACGCGTGGTGCGATCAGCGGCACGAGGCGCTCGGCCGTGCCGTTGCTGATGGCTCGCGCTGCTGTGGAGGCCCCCTCCTGCGTCCACCACGACCAGAAGTCGTCCACGGAGGCTCGACTCGGTGCGCTGCGGGAGGGCTTGGAGCGTTTCGGCCACCAGGCGGGCATCCGGGGGCTCCCTTCGGCGTGGTGATCGTCGGGCGCATGAGTGAAGTGGACCGGCGCCCAGGGGCGCCAGTGGGCTTGTCGCTAGCAGCGGCCAGCGAACGATCATGCGTCATGCTGCAGATGCGACCAAGCTGTGAGTGCTGCGATCGAGATCTACCACCCACGGAGCCCGGCGCCTGGATCTGCTCGTTCGAGTGCACCTGGTGCACCGAGTGCGTCGAGTCAGTTCTTCAGGGGCGATGCCTCAACTGTGGGGGTCAGCTCTCGTCGCGGCCACCTCGCCCAAAGGAGAAGCTCGCGTCGGCTCCCGCGTCCACCGAGCGCGTCCTCAACCCAGAATGCTTGGGCGGACGGCAGCCGGGCACTCCGTAGGCAGGTGCCGGGCGCTGGCGAGCCCTTCGCCAGGATCAGACGCAGCGGTCCTTGAGCTCGTACGTCAGCTTCGAGGTGGTCGTGTACTGACGAGAACCGACGCGGTACGCCAACGTCATCGACGTGACGGCCGCGTCGTCGTCCGAGGTCCGGGTCACCTTCGTCACGACGTTGTAGGTGGTACCCGCCTCGAGCACGGCCCCCTGGAGAGGAGTCCGGCTCTCCGCGGGAGGGACGTCTGCCGATGCCTCGGGGAGAAGCAGGAACTCGTCGTCGTGGACGGGGACGACGTACTGGTCCAGCACGTCCATGCCACGAGCATCGTCCAGCGTCAGCGTCACCAACGTGGCTGCGGGTGACGGAGCGGTGACGATCTGCCCGAGCACGGCTGACTGGCCTCGAGGGACAGGAGCGCAGGTCGTCCCGCCCGTTCCTTCGAGGTCGATGGGGCCCGGCCCCCAGGCGCAGGACGTGAGCACCAAGACCGACGTGACAGCAATGACCGTGGCGCACCAACTGCTCACAGGTCTCCTTCGAGGAGGACGAAGTGGGTGCTGTCGGGAACAGTAGGGCGCCGCGGCGCGGCAGGTGATCCACCCGCGGGTGGAGGATGCGACTCCCTCGCACTGTGTTCTGCTGGACGGAGAAGGGCTTCACGACGACGGACCACGCCACCCGTCGACGTCTCGCTGACCGCGTGCCCCGTCGCCCGCCGACAGAACAGTCCCGTCAGCGCACAACGCCAGCGTGTGGGCAGCGCCAGCCGCGACGGCCACGACGTCGCGCCAGCCAGACACCTCGCACTGTCCGTGCTCGTTCGCACCCACTGCCAAGACACAGCCGCCAGCAGTCACCGCAACCGTGTGGTGGCTGCCCGCCGCCACCGCGACGACGTCGCGCCAGCCGCTCACCTCGCAGGCACCCGCGTCCCCTCGGCCGGCCGCGACCACCGTCCCGTCAGCTCGCAACCCCACGGTGTGCAGGTACCCCGCCGCGATGTCGACCAGGTCGTGCCAGTCCTGCACCGAACACGCCCCGAACCGGTTCAGGCCGGTGGCGACAGCCGTGCCGTCAGCTCGGACGCCGACGGTGTGCCAGTCCCCGGCCGAGACGGCCGTGACGTCACGCCAGGTGGCGACGTCGCACGCGCCGTCGGCGGTACGTCCAGCCGCCAGGACGCGTCCGTCGCTACGCAGCCCGATCGAGCGGCGCCACCCCGCAGTCACTGCGACGACGTCGCGCCAGTCGGCCACCTGGCACTGGTCGTCGTCGTCCCAACCCGTCGCGAGCACCGTGCCGTCCGCACGCAGCCCCAGGGAGTGAGAGCGGCCGGTGTTGCGCGCCGGATGGACGTTGCCTGCGGCGACAGCGACGACATCGCGCCACCCGAGGACGGCGCACTCGCCGGCGTTGTTGGCACCGGTCGCTGCGACCGCGCCGTCGGCGAGCACGGCTAGGGAGTGACGCCGTCCGCACGCGATCGCCGCTGTCGCGCCTCTGTGGACGCTGCTGTCTGCTCTTGCTGGCTGCGCCACTGGCACAGCGTCTCGCAGGAGTCCCCTGGCCGTCCGGCCGGTTCGGAGTCGCTGACGGGGTCAGGCCGAGCACCCTCACGGACCTCCTTGGCCCGGCCACCAACTGACTGCAGGGAGGCCTGCAGCGACAAGCCACTCCCCCTGAGCGCTACGACGATTGACTGCCACTACGCGACATCGCAGAACGCGAAATGTGCTCTGCGTAAATTCGCATGACGCGCAAAATGCGCACCAAGAGCAGCGAGGAATGATCAGAACCTGTGGATGACCGGGCGGGTCGTACCTTCCCGGTGATCTCCACACCCAACGAGAAGAAGATCAGCGTTGCAGCGCTGTT
>NZ_QGDQ01000042.1 GCF_003149145.1 Quadrisphaera granulorum
AACAGCGCTGCAACGCTGATCTTCTTCTCGTTGGGTGTGGAGATCACCGGGAAGGTACGACCCGCCCGGTCATCCACAGGTTCTGATCATTCCTCTCCGCCAGACTTCGTCCGCTCTCCCCGCATCACAGAGCTCCTCGACAAGCGGCGTCGATCCTCCTGATGCCCCTGCAGCCGGGATAGGGCGAGACGCCAGTCCTGTCCCGCGACCCCACCGGACCGGCCAGCCTCATCGGCTGCACATCGCTCGGCGCGCGAGTCGTCGTCAGGCACACCCCCAGGGTCGCTTCCGCACTTGTCGACCGATGCTCAGTCATCGCTCCGCCCCCGCGCACGAGGGGACTCGCCCGAGAGAGACTGAGGGCTGGCGCACCAGGCAGTTCCGCGCGGGCCCCTACCTGAGAGCGTGTAGAGGATCCCCGCAGATGACTCTGGGGCTCGATCACGCCGTCACAGGCGGTGACCACGGCTTGCGGCCAGGTCGCGGGAAAGCCCGGTCCAACATCACCCCGATCGACGCCAACTGATACTGACCCCGAGCATGATCAGCACGGCGCTCGTAGTCGCGAGCCAGACGCCGATGCCCGGTCATCCAGGCGTGGGTACGTTCGACGACCCACCGCCGCGCTGCCAGCGCGAACCCCCGCTTCGGCGCCGTGACTGCCTGCCCGCCAGGGCCCTCCTGACCTTCCTGGCTCGCCTGACCCTGCTGCTTGGGAACGACCTCCACCTGAACACCCATCTGCTGCGCGGCCTCGATGAACGTCTTCTTGTACCCCGCATCAGCCCAGACCAGCTCCAGATGCGCCCCGGCCTCACGGCCGACCGCCGCCTTCAGGACCTCGATGCCACCGGCGTTGTCCGAGACCCCCGCCCCAGTAATGACGATGTCGATGGGCCAGCCTTCGGTGTCCACCAGCAGGTGACGCTTACGCCCGTTGATCTTCTTGCCGCCGTCGTAGCCACGGGAGTCCGCCACACCACCGGGGCGGTTGCGGGTGAACTCAGCCTCGGAGCCGACCTGCTCGGGGCTGAGGCGTCCCACGGTGGGGGCTGCCTGGATCGACTGGGAGTCGATGATCCCCGCGGTCGGCAACGCTGCACGGGTGCGCCGGTGAGCAGCAGCTTCGCCCTCGCCCTCGCCCTCGCCCTCGCCCTCGTGGTCGCCCTCGCGGTGGCCATCGCGCCGCTGGCCAGCGGTGTCGCGCTCACCAGCGTCGCTGGTGCCCTCACCGTCGTGGTCGTCGTGGTCGTCGTGGTCGTCGTGGTCGTCGTGGTCGCCGGGAAGTGGGGTCTGGGGGCGGACTTCTTCGTGCAGGGCGTCCATCAAAGCGGTGAAGGTGCCGTCTTTGACCCAGGCGGCGAAGTAGTGGTGGACCAGGTCAAAGGGCGGGAAGTCATGTGGGAGGTAGCGCCACTGGCAGCCGGTGCGGTTCTGGTAGAGCAGGGCGTCGACGATCTCGCGGCGGTCGTAGACCGGCGGGCGTCCGCCGCGTCCGCCGGGGGTGGGGTCGGCCGGGGATGCCACGAAGGGGGCGACCTGTTCCCATTGGGCGTCGGTGAGGTCGATGGGGTAGGGCTTGATGCGACGCTGCAGCGCCGGGGAAGGCGTCATCACTCAACGTCACCACAGACTGCAGGGGCTGGCACCTCGAAGGGGATCCTCTACACGCTCTGATGGGCAGGGGCCTGCTGCGTTGACTCGCCCTCCCACCGCGCGACCTACTCTCGGGCGGTGACCACCTGGGAGGCAGTGATGTCGGCGGTCGGTCTCGCGCTCGGTGGTGATCGGGAGGGCGGACGGTCTGCACTACTGGCGTGCTGGCGGGAGACAGGCGACGCGGAGCAGGCACAACAGTGCGTTGTGGCGCACTACATCGCCGACCTCGAAGATCGCCTCAACGACGAGGTGGCATGGGACGAGCGGGCGCTCCTCGCATATAAGCACGTCGGCCGTGAGGACCTCGCCGCGGTCGGGATTCCTGACGCCGCGGGGTTGGCTCCCAGCCTGCACCTCAACCTCGGTGACGGGTACCTGCGTCAGGGACGGCCCTCTGAAGCCCTCGTCCAATGGGAAGCTGCTTTGGACGTCCAGCACGTGCTGGGCGATGACGGCTACGCGAACATGATTCGCAACGGGTTGGCCGCTCTGGAGGCCAAGCTGAATGCCCTCACGGGGTGAGTCAGGGCCTCAGGGTCATTGAGGGTCAACTGCTGGCGCCCTGCAACGCAGGGCCTCGCTGGGGCGTCGTTCCGCCAGAGCCCTGAGGAGGAGACATGCCGACCCCGCCCACACCTCGACGTCCCGGCCGGGCGTTGCTGGTGGTCACCGCCGCGTTGCTGGGCGCCGCGGGGCTGAGCCTGTGGGCCGCTCTCCCGCCCTCCCCACCGCCGGCGGCAGCGGAGCTCCCGCAGTGCCCAGCCGTCACCGTCGGCCAGGGAGAACCCTCACCGACGGCGTCGTCGTGCCTGTTCAGCGACGCCGCCGAGGAGGAAGGCGCCGAGCTGGTCGTCACCGCGCCCACCACCGAAGGCGACCCCATCCGGACCCATTACCGCCGCCTCCCGGGCCAGCCTGGCCTGGAGGTACTCGTCGACTCCACCAACGACAGGTTCGGCAGCGGCACGTGGACACGCCAGTCCTGCCCCGAGGCGATGTCCCTGAGTGACCTGGGGACGTGCACCGACTCCCCGTGACCGCCCCATCCGCTACGGCATCGAACGAGCAGCCGTCGCGGTGAAGACCGGACTCGAACCGACTCGCCCCGTGCTGAGGTTGGCGCTCACGTCCGGGGCACGGGTCACTGACACATCGACGGGCGCGGGTGTGGAGGCGTGCCGCAGGTGCAGGAAGTTCGCCGACCCGACCAGCGCCGTGACGCACCACGAGATCGCCACGTCGCTGGTCAGCGGGGCTCCCGGCGAGAACCACGTCCACACCGACAGCGCGGTTGCCGTCAGCACGGTGCCGGCCACCGCAGAGGCCGCCCCCGAGAGGTGCGCCTGCCGCAGCGACGGCCTGCCGATCCTGCGGAACGTCCAGCGCCGGTGCACCTCGTTCACGGCGAGGGTGGAGATGACGCTGGCCGCCACGCTGGACGTCGTGACGCCGTCATGGATCTGCGCGATGGCGAGAAAGACGAGCGAGTAGACGACGTTGCCGCTGCAGCCTGCGGCGATGAACTTCACGAGCGCCAGGAGGTCCTCCCGGGACCTGCGCTCGAACATCACACTCTCCTGGGGCAGTCGCGGAGGCCGCGACCAGCGACCGCCTCACAGCCTGCGACACCAGCGTGGTGCTGTCCTGTTGGAGCGCTGTCCACTTCCTGTGGGCCCGTTCACCAGCTCGTCGTCGCCTCCCGAGACGCTCAGGTCCAGGGAGGCGACGACGACGGCGACAGCGGCCGGCGGTCAGCCTCGCGCGGTAGCCATCTCCTCGCGCAGCAGCGCCGCGCCGGCGGACAGCGCGCTGAGCTTGCCCTGCGCGACGGACCTCGGCAGCGGTGCCATGCCGCAGTTGGTGCTCGGGATGAGGTTCTCGGCGTCGACGAACTCCAGAGCGTTCCGGAGCGTGGCGGCGACCTCCTCCGGGGTCTCGACGTCGTGGCTCGCCACGTCGATGGCGCCGAGCATGACCTTCTTGCCGCGGATCAGCTCGATGAGCTCCATTGGCACGTGGGAGTGGTGGCCCTCGAGGGAGACGATGTCGAGGGAGGACCGCTGCAACAGCGGGAAGGAGTGCTCGTACTGGCGCCACTCGGCGCCGAGCGTGGCCTTCCAGTCGTTGTTGGCCTTGATCCCGTAGCCGTAACAGATGTGGACGGCGGTCTGCGCGTGCAGACCCTCCGCGGCGCGCTCGAGCGCCGCGACGCCCCAGTCGCGCACCTCGTCGTGGAAGACGTTGAAGGCGGGCTCGTCGAACTGGACGATGTCGACCCCGGCCGCCTCCAGCTCGCGTGCCTCCTGGTTGAGGATCCTCGCGAACTCCCACGCCAGCTTCTCGCGGCTGCGGTAGTGGCGGTCGTACAGGGTGTCGACCATCGTCATCGGGCCGGGCAGGGCCCACTTGATGGGCTTGTCGGTCTGGCTGCGCAGGAACGTGGCGTCGTCGACGAAGACCGGCTTCTCACGGCTGACGGCGCCGACGACGGTCGGCACGCTCGCGTCGTAGCGGTCGCGGATGCGGACCGTCTCGCGCTGGGTGAAGTCGACCCCGGAGAGGTGCTCGATGAAGGTCGTGACGAAGTGCTGCCGGGTCTGCTCGCCGTCGCAGATGATGTCGAGGCCGCGGCGCTCCTGCTCCTGCACGGCGGCGCGCAGTGCGTCCTGTTTGCCCTCGACGAGCGTCTCGCCCGTGAGCTTCCACTCGGACCAGAGCTTCTCGGGCTCGGCGAGCCAGGACGGCTTGGGCAGGCTGCCGACGATGGCGGTGGTCAGGGGTCCCGACACGGCTGAAGACAGTGAAGTAGCGGTCACAGTGGTCAACTCTTCCCTGCTCAACCGACGAGCGCCGGGAAACCGGCAGCCCACTGCTGGAGTACGTCGCGGTGGGGCGTCATGAAGTGCTCCTCGGTGAAGCGGCCCTGCGTGACGGCAAGTCGGCTGCGCTCGTCGCGGTCGTACTCGATCTGGGTGCGTGAGAAGTCTTCCTCCGTGAGGCTCGGCCGGTAGGTGCCCCCCGCGGCGGAGTTCGCGTTGTAGATCTCCGGCCGGTAGATCTTCTGGAACGCCTCCATCGTGGCGATGGTGCCGATGAGCTGCAGGTTCGAGTAGTCGTTGAGGAGGTCTCCGCGGAAGTAGAACGCCAGCGGCGCCACTGCGCCGCGCGGCATGAAGTAGCGGGCGCCCAGGCCCATCTTCGCGAAGTACGCGTCGGTGAGGGAGAGCGCGTCGGCCTCGTACTCGACACCGAGGACGGGGTGGCGGTTCTCGCTACGGGTGTAGGTCCGGCTGGTCGAGACGCTGATGCAGATCACCGGTGACTGCGGGAAGCGCGCCCGGTAGACGTCGGAGTCGAGGAACGCCCGGAACAGCTTGCCGTGCAGGTCGCCGAAGTCGTCGGGGACGGTGAACCCCGGCGTCCCCGCGTTGACCGAGGGCAGCAGCACGCTGAAGTCGTAGTCGCGGACGTAGGAGGAGAAGTTGTTCCCCACGATGCCCTGGTGACGCGCGCCGGTCTGCCGGTCGACGATGCGGGGTTCCAGCACCTCCAGGAGCGGGAACGCCCGGTCTTCGCCCTCGTCGGCGAACTGCAGCTCGACGGAGACGATGTCCAGCTCGACCGTGTACCGGTCTCGGGCCGGGTTGTCCCAGTGCGCGAGGTCGTTGCACCGGCGGTCGATCATGGTCAGGACGCGGCGGAGGTTCTGCTGGCGCTGCTCTCCCCGGGCCAGGTTGGCGAAGTTTGTGGTGACCCGAGAGCTGGCGGCAGGCTCGTAGTCCTCGTCGAAGCGCGTGGTGGTGATGCTGAAGTCGAACCCGTGAGCCATGTGCGCTTACTCCCCAGCCTGGACCTGCCGCACCGGCCGATCCGGCCCGGTGGTGATCGACGCCCATCGTGGCGGCAGACGAGTGTCATCGTGTAACTCGACACGGGGATGGCTTTCTATAGTTTCTTTCTATGACTGGACGCTCCACACGGTCGACAGGGGTGACGCTGCAGCAGCTGTCGTACTTCATCGAGGTCGCCGCCGAGGGGTCGATCACCGCCGCTGCCGACGTGCTCTACGTCGCCCAGCCGACGCTGTCCGCAGCGATGAAGGAGCTCGAGGCCCGGGTGGGCCGGGCCCTCCTGATCCGTTCTGCCCGCGGGGTCACGCTCACCACCGACGGCGCCGAGTTCCTCGGCTACGCCAAGCAGGTCGTCGAGCAGGTCGCGCTCCTCGAGCAGCGATACCTCGGCAGGCCGCCGTCGCGACGCCTCCTGGGGGTGTCGACGCAGCACTACTCGTTCGCCGTGGACGCCTTCGTGCGGATGGTCCGGCGCACGGAGAGCGCCGAGTACGAGTTCTCCCTGAGGGAGACCCGCACCTGGGACATCATCGAAGACGTCCGCACCCTGCGCAGCGAGCTGGGCATCATCTACCGGAACGACTTCAACCGGGACGTCATCAACAAACTGCTACGAGACTCCGGCCTGGAGTTCCGGCCGCTCTTCCTCGCCGAGCCGCACATCTTCATCTCCCGGAAGAACCCGCTCGCCACCAAGGAACGCGTGACCCTGGCCGACCTGGCCGAGCTCCCGCGCCTCACCTTCGACCAGGGCGCCAATAACTCCTTCTACTTCTCCGAGGAGATCCTCTCCACGCTGTCGAGCGCGCGGGAGATCCGCGTCTCCGACCGCGCGACGATCTTCAACCTCATGATCGGGCTCGACGGGTACACGATCTCGACGGGGATCGTGAGCGACGACCTCGACCCAGCGATCACGGCCGTGCCGCTCGACGTCGACGAGCACATCGAGATCGGCTGGATCGGCCACTCCGCCATCCCCCTGACCGAGCAGGCGCAGCGCTATCTCGACGAGGTACGGGTGGTCGTCGCGGGATTCGGCGTGACGCTGCTCGGAGAGGCCTGACGGCGTTCCGACTGCAGGAGCGCCCACACCTGGGTGTCGTGGAACGTGTCTCCGCGACGCCACGTGCCGCGCAGCGTGCCCTCCAGCGTCATGCCCAGCCGCTGGGCGACGGCGGCGCTGCGGACGTTGTCGGCACGACAGCGCCACTCGGCCCGGTTCAGCCCCCGCTCCAGCAGCGCCCAGTCGAGCAGGCGTCCGACCGCCGCGCTGACCAGGCCCCGGCCTTCGGCGCCTGGCTCCAGCCAGCACCCGATCTCGCAGACACCCGAGGCCGCGCTGAACGCCACGAACATCACCCCGCCCACCAGCCGGCCCTCGCACCAGATGCCGTAGAGCCGGGCACCGTCGGTCGCGGTCGCGGTGGCGTAGCGCGACAGCGTCGCGGCAGCGCCCTCGACGGTGTCCGTGACGAACGACGGCCCCACCCAGGGCCGGATGTGCTCGCGAGCGCGGTCGAGGTGGTCGGCCAGCTCCTCGGTATGCCAGACCTCCAGCGGGCGCAGCTCGGCATCGGGACCGATCGACAGGCTGAACATGACCCCACCATCGCACAACAGTCGTTGTGTGATCGACACTCGGAGCATGAACGGTCCGAACGAGAGCGTGAGCGCCCGCCAGCAGCAGCGACGCGAAGACGTGGCGGCGGCCGTGTGGCGGGTCCTCGACAAGGCAGGGTTCGCAGGGTTGTCGATGCGGGCCGTCGCCGCGGAGCTGGACGCCACCACCGGCGTGGTGACGCACTACTTCCCCACCAAGCGCGCGCTGACGGCCTTCGCCCTGGAGCTGCTGTCCGAGCAGGGCGCTACTCGCACGCGGCGCCGCGCCGATCCCGGTCTGCCGGCGCTGCGTGCCGCGCTGATGGACATGCTCCCGCTGGACGACGCCTCGCAGACGGCCAACCGGATCTGGATCTCCTCCTGGGACGCCGCCCTGGCCGACCCCGGCCACGCAGCCGACCACGCCGAGCGCTACCGGGCCAGTCGCTCCAGGGTCCGCGAGCTGCTCGCATCAGTCCTCGACGAAGAGAAGGACGACGACGACGGGCGGCGCAGCACGCGCGGCGCCGCCGGAACGGAGCGGCGAGCCGAGGTGGTGCACGCCGCCGTGCTGGGCCTGGCCGTCCAGGCCGTGCTCGACCCCGACAGCTACCCGGCGCAGCGGCAGGTGGAACTGCTGGACGAGCTGCTGGCCCGCGTCGTCGTCCCCCTCACGCCACAGTGATCAGCGCGAGCCTTGCTGGTAGACGTCGGGGATCCCGTCGCCGTCGTCGTCGCGTGCTTCGAGCTGGGCGATGCGCCGGTAGTAGCGGTTCCGCGGCCCGAGCACCGCGGCCGCCAGCAGAGCGGCGATCAGCGTTCCGGTGAGCACCCCCACCGTGACGTGCTCGCCGCGCACCGACCCGGCGCCGAAGGCCAGCTCACCGATGAGCAGGGACACCGTGAAGCCGATGCCGGCCAGCAGGGACAGGCCGACGACGTCGGGCCAGCGCAGGTCGTCGTCGAGCTGGGCACGGGTGAACCGGCTGACCAGCCACGTCGCGCCCGCGACACCGAGGGGCTTGCCCAGCACGAGCCCCGCGACGATGCCGAGGGCCACGGTGTCGGTGAGCGACGCTGTCAGCCCCGAGAGACCGCCGATCGTCACGCCGGCGGAGAAGAAGGCGAACACCGGCACCGCAACGCCCGCCGAGAGCGGGCGGATGCGGTGCTCGAAGTGCTCGGCCAGCCCAGGACCGGCGTCCGGACCGCCGGCCGCCTCGCTGCGCAGCACGGGGACGGTGAAGGCAAGCAGCACCGCCGCGACCGTGGCGTGCACCCCCGAGGCGTGCACGAGCGCCCACGTGGTCACGGCCAGCGGCAGCAGCAGCCACCAGCTGCGGACCCGCCGCTGGACGAGCAGCCCGAACAGCCCGAGCGGCACGAGCGCCAGCAGCAGCGGCACGAAGGACAGCGAGACCGTGTAGAAGACGGCGATGATCGTGATGGCCAGCAGGTCGTCGACGATGGCGAGCGTCAGCAGGAACGTGCGCAGTGCCGTCGGCAGGTGGGTGCTGATGACGGCGAGCACCGCCAGGGCGAAGGCGATGTCCGTGGCCGTGGGGATGGCCCACCCGACCAGCGCGTCAGGGCTGTGCAGGTTCACCAGCACGAAGATGACGGCGGGCACCGCCATGCCGCCGACGGCAGCGGCCACGGGCAGCACCGCCTTGCGCGGGTCGCGCAGGTCACCGGCGACGAACTCGCGCTTGAGCTCTAGCCCCGCGACGAAGAAGAAGATCGCCAACAGTCCGTCGGCGGCCCAGGTGCCGAGGCTGAGGTCGAGGTGCAGGGCCGACGGCCCGACCACCGTGTCGCGCAGCCCCGTGTACGCCGGCGCCCACGGGGAGTTAGCCCACACGAGCGCGATCACGGCACCGGCGATGAGCAGCACTCCGCCGACGGTCTCCTGACGTAGGAGATCGGCGATCCTCACCGCCTCGGCGTAGGTGCCGCGGGCGAAGAGTCGGACTGGAGTGGGCACGGTGGCTCCCGGGAGGTTCGGGGGTCGACGGCGGACCTGCCGACCAGACTTCCCGGCACACCTGATCCCAGGGTATCGACGCAGCGGCCCCGTGACTGGTCAGCGAGCGTCAGCGCGCCTCAGCGCGGCGCCGTCGTCCTCGTTGCACCACTCCCCCCGTCCCTTCCGCACCCCCTCCTTCTCGCACTTTCCGCGGCAAGTGCGAGAAGGAGGGGGGTGGGAAGAGCACTTGCCGCGGAAAGTGCGGAAAGGACGGGGGCTAGGCGGCGGGCCGCCGCAACGACCGGGCGTGCGACCTCAACGACCACAGCGACACCGTCAGCGAGGTGAGGTCCAGCGGGGCGTCGTGGTCCTCGGAGCGGACCGCGATGTCTCGGAACCTCTCGCGCATGGCCGTGACGTGGTCCGTCAGCACGGGAGCGCCGTCCGCGGCGGAGCACTCGCGCAGCAGTGCCTCGGTGAGTTCGCGGTGCACGCTGTAGAGGTCGTCGCGCAGGGAGGCTCGCGCCAGCACCTGCCACCTGTCGTCGCGGGGCAGCGCGCTGATCCCCTGCAGCAGCGTCTCGAGGTCGTAGGCCCGCGAGATCTCGAACCACGCGTGCGCGACCCTGTCGACACTGCCGATGCCGTGCTCGTCCCGCGTGGCGATGTCGATGATCTCCAGCAGGGGGAAGAGGTCGAGGAGGGTCGCCGTGCGGCGGGCCTCGTCGGCGGGCACCCCCAGCGCCACGAGCTCCTCGGCCTCGCGCTCGACCGTCCGCAGGTCCTCGCCACCGATGAGACCGTCGACCGCCGGGGCGAGCCGGGCGACCTCGGCAGCGAACCGCTCGACCTCGGCGGGCACGTCGATGCCCTCGGGCCGGGTGTGCAGCAGCCAGCGGACCGACCTGTCGAGCAGCCGGTGGTGCACGGACCGCATGCGTGATTGCGCGGCCACCGACACCTTCCCGTCGAGGGCCTCCACCGCGGCGGCGCGCTCGGGCAGACCGAACACCCTGGCGGCCACTACGAAGGCCCTCACGACGTCGGCAGGCTCAGCGCCGGTCTCCTCCGCGGCGCGGAACGCGAACGTCAGCCCGCCCAGGCCCACGACGCGGTTGATCAGGACGGTGGTGGCGATCTCCCGGCGCAGCGGGTGGTCGGCCAGGTGGTCGGCGAACCGCTCGCCGAGCTCCGCCGGGAAGTAGCTGCGCAGCGTCGCCGTGACCCACTCCTCGTCGGGCAACGAGCTGCTCAGCACCGCACGCCCGAGCGTGATCTTGGCGTGGGCGATGAGCACCGACAGCTCCGGCATCGTCAGCCCGCCACCGTCACGGGCCCGGCGGTCGAGCTCGGCCGGGGTGGGCAGCGCCTCCAGCTGGAGGTCGACGGCGCCGACGCGGACCAGCTCGTCCAGGAAGCGGCGGTGCGCAGGCAGCAGCGCGGGAGCCAGCGCCCCCTCGACGCTGAGCGCGACGTTCTGGTCGTAGTTGTCGCGCAGCACGAGGCGGCCGACCTCGTCGGTCATCCGCAGCAGGGTCGCGTTGCGCTCGGCGGCGTCCAGCTGCCCCTGGGCCACGAGCTGGTCCAGGAGGATCTTGATGTTGACCTCGTGGTCGCTGCAGTCGACGCCTGCGGAGTTGTCGATGGCGTCGGTGTTGAGCTTGACGCCCCGGCCCCCGCCACCGAGTTGACCACCGAGCTGACCACCGAGTTGCGCGGCCTCGATGCGCCCGCGCTGAGTCAGGCCGAGGTTGCCGCCCTCGCCGACCACCCGAGCGCGCAGGTCACGGCCGTCGATGCGGATGGCGTCGTTGGCCTTGTCACCGACCTCGGCGTGGCTCTCGGTGGAAGCCTTGACGTAGGTGCCGATGCCGCCGTTCCAGAACAGGTCCACCGGAGCTGCCAGCACGGCACGCAGGAGGTCGACCGGAGACATCGACGTCGTCGCGGGGTCCAGGCCCAGCCGGCGCGCCACCTGGGGCGTGACCGGCACGGACTTGGCCGTGCGCGGGTAGACGCCCCCGCCCTCGGACAGCAGGGAGGTGTCGTAGTCGGCCCACGAGGAGCGCGGCAGGGCGAACAGGCGGGCGCGCTCGGCGTGGGAGACCGCCGGGTCGGGGTCCGGGTCGAGGAAGACGTGCCGGTGGTCGAACGCGGCGACCAACCGGATCTGCTCCGACAGCAGCATCCCGTTGCCGAAGACGTCGCCGCTCATGTCACCGACACCGACCACCGTGAACGGCTGGGTCTGGGTGTCGTGCCCGAGCTCACGGAAGTGACGGCGCACGCTCTCCCACGCACCGCGGGCGGTGATGCCCATCGCCTTGTGGTCGTAGCCGACCGACCCGCCCGACGCGAACGCGTCACCGAGCCAGAAACCTCGCTCGAGGGCGATCGCGTTGGCGGTGTCGGAGAACGTCGCGGTGCCCTTGTCGGCCGCGACGACGAGGTAGTAGTCGTCGCCGTCGTACCTGACGACACCCTTCGGGGGCACCACCACCCGGACCGGACGGCCGTCCTCCCCCTCAGTGGTGCGCAGGTCGTCGGTGACGTCGAGCAGACCGGCAATGAAGGTCCGGTAGCTGGCGACGCCCTCGGCCCACCAGGCGTCCCGGTCGACGGCCGGGTCGGGCAGCTGCTTGGCCACGAAGCCGCCCTTGGCGCCGGTCGGCACGATGACCGCGTTCTTGACGATCTGCGCCTTGACCAGGCCCAGCACCTCGGTGCGGAAGTCCTCGCGGCGGTCCGACCAGCGCAGCCCACCACGGGCGACCTCGCCGAAGCGCAGGTGCACCCCTTCGACGCGCGGGGAGTACACCCAGATCTCAGCGTGCGGCGCCGGGTCGGGCATGCCCGCCACGAGCCGCGGCGACAGCTTGAACGACAGGTGCGATTGTCCGCCGTCGCCCTGCTGGTTGGGCTCGTTGGGCTGGTAGGCGTTGGTCCTCACGACGGCGTCCACCACCGACAGCAGCGAGCGCAGCACGCGGTCGGCGTCGAGGCTGGCGACCCCGTCGATGGCGGCGCGCAGCTCCTCCCGCAGCGCCTCGACGAGCTCGGCCCGTCCCTCCTCGCGGCCTTGGCGCAGCGGGGCGAAGCGCGCTTCGAAGAGACGCACGAGCAGCCGCACGACGTCCGTCGAGGACAGGAGGATCTCGGCGACGCCCTCCGGGGTGTAGGCGAGCCCGACCTGCCGCAGGTACTTCGTCCACGCTCGCAGCAGGGCGACCTGACGCCACGTGAGCCCGGCGCTCAGCACCAGGCGGTCGAGGGAGTCGGTCTCGGCGAGGCCCCGGCTGACCGCGGCGTAGGCGTCGCAGAACCGGCGCCCGAGCACCTCCGCATCCGCGTCGGCACCGGTGCTCGTGTCGGTGCTGGACTGCGGGAACCGCAGCCGCAGGTCCTCGATCCACACCCGCCGGCCGTCGACGTCCTGGAAGCGGTGCGGGACCTCCTCCAGCACCTCCACCCCGAGGTTGGTGAGCACCGGCATCATCGAGCTCAGCGTCTCCGGGTGGGAGCGGTAGAACACCAGGCGCCGGTCGGTCGGCAGGTCGTCGTCGGTGCGTCGCAGCTCCAGGACGGGCCCGTCGTCAGGGCCGTCGAGCACCTGCTGGCACCGCCTCAGGTCCACGAGGGCGTCGGCGGGCGCGGTGGCCGAGCGGTAGGAGTCCGGGATGCCGTCCACCCACCGGGCCACGAGCTCCTCGTCGCCAGGCTCGGCGTCATAAGAGCCCTCCGTCGACGCGGAAGCCTGCGCGACCAGCACCAGGGCGTCCTGCCAGGAGCGGGTGAGCGCCGCGACCGACCGCTCGAGGGCGGCGCGGTCGAGGAGGTTCGGGTCGAGCAGGCGCTCACCCGGGCGCGCGCGGACGACGAAGTGCAGCCGCGCGAGCACCGACTCCGACACCTGCAGCGTCTGCTCGACCTCAGCGCCGCCCAACGCCTCCAGCAGGCGCTGCCCGACGCGGTGACCGACACCGGTGGTGTACCGGTCGCGCGGCAGGTACACCAGGCAGGAGACCACCCGGTCCTGACGCTCGTAGCGCAGGAAGAGCCGCGTCTTGCGGCGCTCCTTGAGGTCGAGCACCGCGAGCGAGGTCTCGGTGATCCAGGTCTCGTCGGCCTGCAGCAGCTCGTCGCGCGGGAGGGTCTCGAGCACGCTGATGAGGTCGCGCCCCGAGTGGTCCTGCGACCTGACGCCGGCGCGCCGCAGCACCGTGCGCACCTTGTCCGCGACGACGGGCACCTCCAGCACCGGCTCGCTGCGCGCCGAGGAGGTGAACAGCCCCAGGAACCGGTGCTCCCGGACCACGCGGCCCTCGCCGTCCACGAGGCGCACCGCGACGCAGTCGAGGTGGGAGGGACGGTGGACGGTCGCCCGGGCTGCTGCCTTCCACACGGCCAGCACGGGCGCATGACCTGCGCCCTCGCCAGCGCCTGAGCTGCCTGAGGTGCCCGAGGTGCCTGAGGTGTCTGAGGTGGTGGTCACGGTCTCGGCTTCCAGGCCCCGCCGGGCCGGTCGGAACCTCGACACGCCCAGAGCGCCGTTGACGCGCCCGTCGAGGACCGTGCGGCCCGACCCGTCGTCCAGCACGCGCGCGTCGTAGACCCGGTGCCCCAGGAAGGTGAACCTGTCCTGCACCATCCAGGACAGGAAGGCCGCCGCCTGCCGGCGCTCGGCCTCGTCGCCGCCGGCGGCCGGGTCCTCAATGAGGGCGATGGCCAGCGCCTGCGCCCGGCGCCGCATCGCCTCCCAGTCCTGCACGGCCGCTCGCACGTCGCGCAGCACGCCGCTGACGGCGTCGACCAGCCGGACGCCACCCGGGTCGTCACCGTCGAGGCTGACCTCCGCGGAGATGTGGCTCTCGGTGAGGAAGCCGTCGCCCGCGTCGTCGCCGCCGGCGGCCGCACGGGCCTCGAGGAGCCGACCGGTTCCGTCGCGCCGCACGTGGAAGCGCGGGTGCGACAGCCGCCGGATCGACCTGCCGGAGTGCGCCAGGGCGGCGAGCACGCTGTCGACGAGGAACGGCATGTCGTCGGTCACGATGCGCACCGTCGTCGTCCCCGAGGACACCGTCGCGCCCTGGCGGTCCTCCGCCCACACCCGGGCCTGCCCCGGCTCCCGCACCGCGTCGAGGACCCCGTCCGTCCGTGCTCCCGGTGCTGCCAGCTGTGACATCTCCACGACCCCTGCTTACTCCTCGTCCAGCCCGCCCCGACACTCCGGTGTGCCGAAGGGCAGGGTCCACTGTGCCCTGCACTCGTCGGTGCTCGTCGGGCTGCCCCTACGAGGGACGCCCACCACCCAGCCTGCCCCGCCTCAGCGGCACGCGCCGAGGAATGAACCGTCCGAGAGTCGTCCGAGAGGACGACGACGACGGGGCGCAGCTCTGGCAGGGTGGTCGCTCGTGCCCGACAGCCCTGCAAGCCCAGCCAGCCCGGGCAGCGCAGCCAGGCGCACGCCTCGCGGTGGCGCACCGCACCCCGGACGGGTCATCGCGGGCGGTTTCGCCGCCGCCATCGCCGTCGGCACCCTGCTGCTGGCGCTGCCGTTCGCCCACACCGACGGCAGCGTCGACGCGGTCGTGGCGCTGTTCACCGCCACGTCGGCGGTGTCGGTCACGGGCCTGTCCATCGTGGACACGGGCACTGCGTGGACCGCCTACGGGCACGTGGTGATCATGCTGCTGGTGCAGCTCGGGGGCCTGGGCATCACGACGGCGGCCACGCTCATCGCGCTGCTGCTCTCGCGACGGCTCGGGTTGCGCGCGCGGCTCGTGGCGCAGGCGGAGTCACGTTCGTTGAGCGCCGGCGACATCCGGACGGTCATCCGCAGCGTCTTCGTCTTCAGCCTCGCCTCGGAGGCCGTCGTCGCCGTCCTGCTCTTCGGCAAGTGGGCACTCCTCGACGGAGACCCGCTGCTGCGCACCGCGTGGCGGTCGGTGTTCTACGCCGTGATGTCGTTCAACAACGCTGGCTTCTCGCTCGCGAGCGACAGCCTGGTCCAGTACGCCGACGACCCAGGCACCCTGCTCATCCTCTGCGCCGCGACGCTGCTGGGCGGGCTCGGGTTCCCCGTCGTCTTCGAGCTGGCGCGCGGCGGGTTCCGGCGCGGTGGGTGGCGGCACCCCCGCTCCTGGTCGGTGCTGACCCGCGTCACCGTGACCGTCACGCTGACCTTGCTCGCTGTCGGCACCGCGCTCATGGCGCTGTTCGAGGTGCCCAACCCGCGCACCCTCGGTGCGCTCGACCCCGTCGACGCCGTCGTGGGTGCCTTCACGCTGGCCGTCATGGCCGGCTCGGCGGGCTTCAATGCCATCGACATCGGCGCCATGACGCCGGAGGGGATGCTCGTCACCGACGTCCTGATGTTCATCGGCGGCGGCTCAGCGAGCACCGCCGGCGGCATCAAGGTCACGACGTTCGGCCTGCTCGCCGCGGTGCTGTGGGCCGAGCTGCGCGGCAACGAGGACGTCGAGATCGGCCGTCGGCGCGTACCCGCCGCCACCCAGCGGCAGGCCCTCGCGGTCGCACTGCTCGGCATCGGCATCGTCATCGTCGGCACGCTGGCGCTGCACACCACCACCGAGCAGCCCACCGACATCGTGCTCTTCGAAGCCGTCTCCGCCTTCGGCACGGTGGGGCTGTCCACAGGCGTCACCGCGGACCTGCCGACGGCGGCACACGTCGTCATCGTCGTGCTCATGTACATCGGGCGCATCGGCCCGCTGACTCTGGCCTCCGCGCTCGCCCTGCGCGAGCGCGCGAAGCTCCACCAGCTCCCCGAGGAGAGGATGATCGTTGGCTAGGCGAGCAGATCCCGTCGTCGTCCTGGGCCTGGGCCGCTTCGGCACCGCCCTCGCGCTCGAGCTGCACCGCGGCGGCACGGAGGTGTTGGGCATCGATGCCCGCGCCGACGTCGTCCAGTCGCTGTCAGGCGTGCTTCCGCAGGTCGTCACGGCGGACACCACCGTGGTCGAGGCGCTGCGGGAGATCGGCGTGCAGGACTTCCCGCGCGCCGTCGTCGGCATCGGCACGCACCTCGAGGCGAGCATCCTCACCACGGCCGGGCTGGTCGACCTGGAGATCCCCACCATCTGGGCGAAGGCGCTGTCCGACCAGCACGCCACCATCCTGCGACGGGTGGGCGCACACCACGTGGTGCTGCCGGAGCAGCAGATGGGCGAGCGGGTGGCGCACCTGGTGTCCGGGCGCATGGAGGACTGGGTGGAGCTGGGCCCGCAGTGGGTGCTGGCCAAGACCAAGCCGCCGCGCGACCTGGTCGGTGTGCCGCTCGGTGATTCCAAGCTGCGCTCGCGACACCACGTGACCGTCGTGTCGGTGAAGCCGGAAGGCTCGAACCAGTACACGCACGCGGGGTACGACACGGTGCTCAGCTACGGCTCGGTCATCGTCATCGCGGGGAAGCCCTCGGACGTGGAGAAGTTCGTCGAGCTCGACTGATGCCTGGCCCGCCACTGCTCGCCAGAACCCGGTACCGCGGGTAGCGTGTAACTCCTCAGGACGGTTCGACGAGGAGGTCGGCGTGCTTTCAGGGCGCGACGTGGTGTTCGTGGACGGTGTCCGCACACCGTTCGGCAGAGCAGGCGACAAGGGGATGTACGCGCAGACCCGCGCCGACGACATGGTCGTCCGCCTGCTGCGCGAGATCCTGCGCCGCAACCCGTCCCTGCCGCCGGAGCGCATCGACGAGGTGGCCATCGCCGCCACCACGCAGGAGGGCGACCAGGGCCTCACGCTCGGTCGCAGCGCCGGCATGCTGGCGGGCCTGCCGCAGTCGGTGCCCGGGTTCGCCATCGACAGGATGTGCGCGGGAGCCATGACCGCGGTGACGACGACGGCGTCGGGCATCGCGGCCGGCGCCTACGACGCGGTGCTCGCGGGCGGCGTCGAACACATGGGCCGCCACCCCCTCGGCGCGAACTTCGCGCCGAACCCGCGCTTCGTCGCGGACAGGGTGGTCGACGGCGACGCCCTCGTCATGGGCCGCACCGCCGAGAACATCCACGACCGATACCCGCACCTGACCCGCGAGCGCGCAGACGCGTTCGCTGCGGCCTCACAGGCCAAGCTGGCCGCCGCGTACGAGCGCGGCGACGTCCAGCCAGACCTCGTGCCGATGGCCACGCGCCACTCCCAGCGCGGGTGGGGCCTGGCGACGGCGGACGAACCGCCCCGCCCGGGCACCACCGTGGAGCAGCTCGCAGGCCTGAAGACCCCGTTCCGCCCGCACGGTCGCGTGACGGCGGGCAACGCGGCGGGCCTCAACGACGGCGCCACGCTGTGCCTGCTGGCCTCCGGCGAGACCGCCGCAGAGCTGGGCCTGCCGGTGGCGATGCGGCTGGCGGGCTTCGCGTTCGCCGGCGTCGACCCGGCGGTCATGGGCATCGGCCCGGTGCCCGCCACGGAGAAGCTGCTGGCCAAGACGGGCCTGTCCATCGACGACATCGGCCTGTTCGAGCTCAACGAGGCCTTCGCCGTGCAGGTGCTGGCCTTCACCGACCACTTCGGGATCGATGACGACGACGAGCGCGTCAACCCGTGGGGCGGCGCCATCGCCGTCGGCCACCCACTGGCCAGCTCCGGCGTGCGGCTCATGACGCAGTTGGCGCGGCAGTTCGCCCAGCGCCCCGACGTCCGCTACGGCCTCACCGCCATGTGCGTGGGTCTCGGCCAGGGCGGCGCGGTCCTGTGGGAGAACCCGCACTTCAACGGCGGCACTGAGACGGGCACTGAGACGAAGGAGGTGGCGGCATGACCGAGCTCGCTGTGCGTCCGGAAGACCTGGTGGACCCGAACGGGTCCGAGCGCGTGACGTTCTTCCCCTGGCAGGAGGTGCCGCTCGACCCGCGGCGCGGGTCCAGCGCAGGCACCCTCGCGCTGATCACGATGGACAACTCGCCGGACGCCCCCGATGACTTCTCGCGTCCCACCACGCTGGGCCCGGCAGGCCTGCTGCAGCTGAGGGCCACCCTCGACGAGGTCGAGGCGGCCGTGGCCGAGGGGCCCGTCGTCGCCGTCGCCATCACGGGCAAGCCCTTCGTGTTTGCCGTCGGCGCCGACCTCAAGGACGTCGCCCGCATCCGCTCCACCGCGGAGGCCCGTGCGGTGGCCAAGCACGGCCACGACCAGCTGCGCCGCCTCGGCGAGCTGGGGGTGCCGAGCTTCGCGTTCATCAACGGCCCGGCCATGGGCGGCGGCTTCGAAGTGGCGCTGCACTGCACGTACCGCACCGCCTCGTCGGTGGCGCGCGGGCTGGCGCTGCCCGAGGTCGCGCTCGGGCTGGTGCCCGGGTGGGGCGGCACGCACCTGCTGCCGGCGCTCATCGGCATCGAGAAGGCCGTGCAGGTGATCATCGCCAACCCCGCCTCGCAGAAGACGCTCACGGCGCAGCAGGCGCTGGAGCTGGGCGTCGTCGACGTCGTCCTCGACTCCCCCGACTTCCTCGAGGAGTCCCTGCGGTGGGCGGCGCGGGTGGTCAACGGCGAGGTCGTCGTCGAGCGTCCCGAGGTCAGCCGCGACCAGCGGCTCTGGGACGGCGTGCTCGCGGCAGCACGGGCCTCCGTCGACGCGAAGCTCCACGGGGCGGCGCCCGCGCCGTACAAGGCGCTGGAGCTGCTGGCCCGCGCCCGCACCGATGTCGGGCCGGAGGGACGTGAGGCGGCGTTTGCCGCCGAGGACGACGCCCTCGCCGAGCTGATCATGACCGACGAGTTCCGCTCCGGCGTGTACTCCTTCGACCTCGTGCAGCGCAGGGCCAAGAAGCCCGCCGGTGCCCCCGACCCGAAGCTCGCACGGCCGGTCGGCAAGGTCGGCGTCGTGGGCGCCGGGCTCATGGCCAGCCAGCTGGCGCTGGTGTTCGCGCGGCAGCTGAAGGTGCCCGTCGTCCTCACCGACCTCGACGAGGCCCGGGTGGCCAAGGGCGTGGCGTGGGTGCACGGCGAGATCGCCAAGCTCCGCGAGAAGGGACGCCTCTCGGACGGCGCTGCGCAGCGGCTCACGGCCAACGTCACCGGCACGACCGACAGCGCGGCGGCGTTCGCGGACGCCGACCTCGTCATCGAGGCGGTCTTCGAGGAGCTGTCCGTCAAGCAGGACGTGTTCCGCACCGTCGAGAAGGTCGTGCGCGAGGACTGCGTGCTCATGACCAACACCTCCTCGCTGTCGGTGACGGCGATGGCGTCGGTGCTGGAGCACCCCGAGCGCCTCGTCGGGTTCCACTTCTTCAACCCGGTGGCCGTGATGCCGCTGGTGGAGGTCGTGCGCACGACGGGAGCCACGCCCACGGACGACGTCACGCTGGCCACGGCCTTCGCCGTCGGCAAGGGGCTGCGCAAGTCGTGCGTGCTCGTCCAGGACGCCCCCGCCTTCGTGGTGAACCGGCTGCTCACGCGGTTCATGAGCGAGGCAAGCGTCGTCGTCGACGAGGGGACGCCGGTGGAGGTGGCCGAGGCCGCGCTCGACTCCCTCGGCCTGCCGATGAGCAACTTCGAGCTGCTCGGCCTCGTGGGTCCCGCGGTGGCGCTGCACGTGGCGGAGTCGCTGCACGCGGCGTTCCCGGAGCGGTTCCCGGTCTCGGCGAACCTGCGGCGCATCGTCGAGGCCGGTCTGCCGGGCGTGTACGAGAAGGGCACGCGCACGCTCACCGAGGCCGCGCGCGAGGTGCTGGTGCTCGGCGACTCGCCGTCCACCGAGGAACAGGTGCGCGAGCGCGTGCTCGAGGCCCTGGCCGACGAGGCACGCCGGATGCTCGACGAGGGCGTGGTCTCCGACCCGCGCGACATCGACCTGTGCCTGCAGCTGGGCGCAGGCTGGCCTGCGCACCTCGGCGGAATCCTGCCGCTGCTCGACAGGACCGGAGTGGCCGAGCGCGTCACCGGTCAGCGGTTCCTGCCGCGCGGCGTGGCGTCCGTCCCCGCCTGACCCCCTCACCCCCTCCGTGATCATGGGCAGTCGGCCACCTCAGAGTGGCCAACTGCCCATGATCACGGAGGGGGCGGGGCCGTCGCGTCGGTGGGGCGGTGCATGCTGGCGGCGTGACCGAGGACTTCAACACGCGCGTCATCCGAGAGTTCCGCGAGAACGACGGCCGCGTTGGCCCGCCGTTCGAGGGCGCGCCGATGATCCTCGTGCACCACCGCGGCCGCCGCTCGGGCACCGAGCACGTGGCACCGCTCGTGTTCCAGCAGGTCGATGCTGCGTTCGCGGTCTTCGCCTCCAAGGGCGGTGCCCCCGTCCACCCCCAGTGGTACGCCAACCTCCTGGCCAACCCCGACACCACCGCTGAGGTCGGCGCCGAGCACGGCGGACGTGAGGTCCCGGTCCGTGCACGCGAGCTGCACGGCGAGGAGCGCGCCGGGGTGTGGGAGGAGCAGAAGCGCCGCATGCCCGGGTTCGCCGACTACGAGGTGAAGGCCGCCCCGCGGGTCATCCCCGTGGTGCTGCTCGAGCCCCGCTGAGGACCGCCGAGAGAGGCACCCGATGTCCCGCCGCTTCACCCAGGTCGACGTCTTCACGCGGGAGCTGACGCGCGGCAACGCCGTCGCCGTCGTCCACGACGCCGACGATCTCGACGACGACGCAATGCGCGCCTTCGCCCGCTGGACCCAGCTGTCCGAGACGACGTTCCTGCTCGCCCCCACCCCCGAGGGCGCAGCCGCCGGCGCCGACTACCGCGTACGGATCTTCACGCCCGGCAGCGAGCTGCCCTTCGCCGGGCACCCCACGCTCGGTTCCGCCCGCGCCTGGCTGGAGGCGGGCGGCGTCCCGCAGCGCGAGGGCGTGGTGGTGCAGGAGTGCGGTGCCGGGCTGGTCGCCGTCCGCCGCTCCGTGGCTCAGGACGACGACGGCGACGGCGACGAGGTGCTCGCCTTCGAGGCGCCGCCGCTGAGGCGCAGCGGCCCCGTCGACCCGGCCGACCTCGCGGCAGCCGCAGCGTCCGTGGGCGTCCGCACCGAGGACGTCGTCGACGCCGCGTGGGTGGACAACGGCCCCGGCTGGGTGGCGCTGCTGCTGACCGACGCCGCCGCGGTGCTCGCGGCGAGCACCAGCACCGCGAGCGGCGAGGGAGGTCGCGCTGACGGGCCCTCCGCCATCGGCGTGATCGGCCCATACCGCGACGGCACCGGCCCGGGCGGCGCAGCGGTCGAGGTGCGCGCCTTCTTCCGCGAGTTCGGCACCTGGGGAGAGGACTCGGTGACCGGCAGCCTCAACGCCGGCCTCGGGCAGTGGCTCACCGCAGGAGGCGCCGGCGCCGTCCTGCCGGCTCGCTACACCGCGTCGCAGGGCGCGGCGCTCGGGCGGAGCGGCCACGTCCATGTTGCTCGGGAGGGTGACGGCGTCTGGGTGGGCGGGGCGACAGTGGTCGGGGTCAGCGGTTCCGTCGCCCTGTGAGTGACGAGCCGGCGTCGCGAAACGCCCGCTGCGCGGGCAGGGCGGCCGCTGGAGCGACGGGCCCGTCATCGGCGCTGCCATCGTCGTCGCTGTTGTCGCCGTCGTTGAGGACTGCTCTGTCCCGCCCGGCGCGCTTGGCACGGTAGAGCGCCTCGTCGGCGGCCCGGTAGAGGCCCTCGAGGTCTGCGGCGTTCACCGGTGAGTGCGCGGCGCCCACGCTCACCGTCAGGGGCACCTCGCGCCCGTCGCCCAGGACGAGCGGCGCCGCGCGGACGTCGACCACCACGTGTTCGGCCACCGCCGCCGCCTCCGCCGGCGAGCGGCCGGGCAGCAGCGCCGCCAGCTCGTCACCACCGAGGCGCGACACCACGGCGTCCGGGCCACAGGCCCGCGCCAGCACCCTTCCGACGTGCGTGATGGCCGCGTCACCGACCGGGTGACCCCAGGTGTCGTTGACGCTCTTGAACTTGTCGATGTCGACGATGACCAGCGCGTTCCCGCACGCCGCGGCCGTGCCTTCGAGTGCGGACCGCAACGCCTCGTCGAGCACACGGCGGGTCACCAGACCGGTGAGCGGGTCGATCGCCGCCTGGCGCTGCAGCTCGGCGACAAGGCTGTCGGTGCGGTCCTGCCCGCGCGAGACGAGCCACGTGACCAGCACCACGAACGCCGCGACGTTGACGCCGTCCACCAGCGCGCGGTCCAGCGGCAGCAGCATGGTCACGACGACGGCGAGACCCACCAGACTCACGCCAGCGGTGAACCACGCGGCCCGGGACGGCAGCTGAGCGGCGGCCACCAGTGGCGGCACGAGGAAGAAGACGAGTCCGGTGGCAGTCGCATCACCCGTGACCAGGTCGGCAACCACGATGACCCCGACCGCCGAGAGCAGCATGGCCGCCCACGAGCGCCCCCGCGGGATCCACCCGCGCAGGCACGCGACGCCACCGAACGCGCAGACAGCACCGGCCGCGCCCACCACCGACAACGCCGCTGCGTGGTCGGCGATGGGAACGGCTGTCAAGAGCATGAGGAGCGCACTCGCCACCAGGGCAGTGCCCAGCCAGCGGGCTGCCTCGGCTGGTCGACGAGGGGTGAAAGCTCTCACATCACCGGATCGGCACGGGCTGCCCGCATCTCGATCACCCGGTGGTGTGACGATGGGCGCCGTGAGCCGCCCCTCCCCTGCTGTCGCCTTGGTCACCTGCTCGGAAGTGCCCCACCTCGATGACGAGGGCCAGCACCTGCTCGTGGCTCTCCGTGGCCGCGGCGTCGACGCACGGCCGGTGGTCTGGGACGACGCGGCCGTCGACTGGGCCGCGCTCGACCTCGCCGTCGTGAGGTCCACCTGGGACTACGCCCCGCGGCGCGAGGAGTTCCTCGCCTGGGCGCGGCGGGCGTCGTCGTCGTCGGTCCTCCTCAACCCGCTGCCGCTGCTGGAGTGGTCCACCGACAAGCACTACCTCGCCGAGCTGGAGGCGGTCGGGCTGCCCGTGGTACCCAGCGCGTTCGTGGAGGTCGGCGACGGTGAGAGCCACCCCTACCTCGACGTCGAGCACGTGGTGAAGCCCGCGGTCTCGGCGGGCTCGCGCGACACGCTGCGCCTCGGCGCGCACGAGCCCGACCGCTCGCGCGCCCATGTCGGTGCGGTGCACGCCGGCGGTCGCTCCGTGCTCGTCCAGCCCTACCTCGCCGCCGTCGACGAGGTCGGCGAGACGGCGCTGGTCTTCCTCGACGGCACGCTCAGTCACGCGATGCGCAAGGCAGCGCTGCTGCCGGCCGGCGGTGAGCTCGTGGAAGGTCTCTTCGCCGAGGAGGAGATGACCCCGAGGGAACCGTCGGCTGCCGAGGTCGAGGTCGGGCTGGCCGTCATGGCCGAGGTCACCCGCCGGGCCCGCGAGGCGGGCGTAGCCGCTCCGCTGTACGCCCGGGTGGACCTGCTGCCCGACGACGACGGCGCCCCGCGCGTGCTGGAACTGGAGCTCGTGGAGCCGTCGCTGTTCCTCGACCACGCCCCGGGGTCGGCCGAGCGGCTCGCCGAAGCGGTGCTGCACCGGCTGCCCCACTGACGCTGTACCGCCCCGCCATCGATCCTCGGGGGACGCGGACTGGCCCCGCGCGACCGCACTGAGCACTATGGCGGGGTGGCCGGAGGCTTGCTGCATCAGCTCTGGAGGGATCTCCAGGGAAACCCGGCCGACCTCCGCACCATCCGCGTCAGCGGCACGACAGGCCTGACGAGCCCCTTGCCGGTCGAGGCTCTCGCCGTGGCCACGGCCACGGTGCACCGGCTGGCGGCGGTTGGCCCGTCGGGCGCCGCCCTTGATCCCGGAGCGCCTCCTCCGGTTGATGGGCAGCTCACCGTCGACGCCCGCCACGTCACGGCCGACTTCTGCAGCGAGGCGCTGCTACGCCTCGACGGCCAGCCCGCCAGGGGTGGCTTCGCTCCGCTGTCGCGGTTCTGGCCGACAGCGGACGGATGGGTGCGGGTGCACGCGAACTACCCCCACCACCGCGCGGCCCTGCTCGACGCCCTCGGGCTGGACGACGACGGCGACGACGCCGGCCCCGCAACGCAGGATGCGGTGCGCCGTGCTCTTCTCGAGCGTCAGGCGCACGAGGTCGAAGACGCTGTCGTCACCGCCGGCGGTGTCGCCGCGGCGGTACGCACCCCCCACGAGTGGGCTGCCTCGCCGATGGGCACTGCGCTGGCGGGTACACCGGTGGTGGACCTGCACTGCGTCGACTCCCCCGGTATCGACTCCCCCGGTAACGACTCACCCGGTACCGGCACGAGCAGCAGGGAGATGGCCCGTGGCATCCAGGGCGCCCGGGTGCTCGACCTGACGCGCGTCATCGCCGGGCCCACGGCGACGAGGGCTCTGGCGGCGTGGGGAGCCGACGTCCTGCGGATCGATCCACCGCACCTGCCGGAGGCGCGTGAGTCGCTGCTCGAGACAGGTCCGGGCAAGCGGTGGGCGCAGCTCGACATTGCCTCCGCACGCGGCAGGGAGCGACTGGAGGGGCTCCTGGCCGCCGCCGACGTGCTCGTACACGGGTACCGGCCGGGCGCTCTGGCTCGGCTGGGGCTCGGCGAGGAGGAGCTGGCCGAGCGCCACCCGCACCTCGTGGTGGCATCGCTGTCGGCGTGGGGCCAGCGAGGGCCGTGGGCGCAGCGGCGTGGGTTCGACTCCATCGTCCAGGCCGCCAGCGGCATCGCCGTGATGACCGGAGCCGCCGACGGCACGCCCGGCACGCTGCCCGTGCAGGCCCTCGACCACGGCGCCGGGCACCTCCTCGCCGCGGCGGTGATGCGTGGCCTGGTGCTGCGCCATTCCTCGCCGGCTGCGTCGTGGCACGCCCACGTGTCGCTGGCCGGGCTGGCGCGGTGGCTGCTCAGCCAGCAGGTCTCCTCCGAGGCGGCGCCCGTCGGGGAGCGACTCAGGGCCTCGGACCTGGAGCGCTACCTCGTCGACCTGCCCTCCCCGGAGGGCACCGTGACGGTGGTGAGGCCCTTGGGTGCCCCCGCCTGGTCCGCCGGGTTGACCCCTTCGAACCCCGTCTGGCTGTCCACCCCTCCCTGACTCCCCCGTGATCATGGACCTCCGGAGCACTGTCCGCCGTGATCATGGGCAGTCGGCCACCCCTCGGCGATCGACAGGGCGACTCACTGGCGTCGCACCAACCAGCCCCCCTCCTTGACGATCAAGGAAGTTCTGCACGCAGGCGTGCAGAACTTCCTTGAACGGCTCTGGCCGGGGGCCGTCTCGGAGGAGGAAAATGGGGGCGGGTCGGGGCGGTTCGACGTCGGTGACGATTGGTGCTGACGAGCCCGTC
>NZ_QGDQ01000043.1 GCF_003149145.1 Quadrisphaera granulorum
GTCGGTTCTCACTGACATCGCGCGGTGACCGCTCAACTTGATCTTTGCGAGCCGTCGATGTGGACGGCCCGTTGATCATCGGGAGCGGCTCCGGGATTTACACCACTTCACGGGACGTGACTCCGTTGACGCGACACTCGCGCCCGAGGCGGCCGCATCGGGCGCTCCGTGGCTCGTGGCTCGTGCTCGCGGTCTACGTCGCAGCGTGGACGCCTGCGAGACGTCGACCGCGATCGCTCCGATGGCTCGACGCCACGGCCACCACCATGTAGACCCCGACGCCCAGCAACGAAACCCTGACCGGTGACTGGTGTACAAGGTCTTCACCGACGACGCCTCGGCAGCTCGGTCCACCGCTCTGCCCTGGCTGAGGCGCTTGGCCATCTGCGGCCCGGGGAGGGGGAGTAGTGGGGGCGTCCTCGTGCGACATCTGGCGAGCGTCCGCGGCATGAACGAGGTGCCGATTGCCGCCACCGACGCTCGTCCATCATCGGGCCGTGGAACGGACTGCTGCTCGCGTCGTCGTCGTGCTCGTGCCCGTGCTCGTCGTGGGCGGAACCGCGCTTGCGCTGCTCGGCGGACCGGTGGCCTCGGTCGTCGTCTACTCCGGGTCCTACGACCCCACGCCGGTCGGCGAGCCGGCGTCCCCGTTCGCCCTGGTGCTCTCAGCGCAGCAGACGACAGGAGCGGGGCTCGTGGTGCTCGGCCTCCTGCTTGCTGCGCTGCTGGTGGGTCGCCGCTGGGGCGCGCGATCGGCGCGATGAACGGTCAGACGACGGCGTCGCGGCCACGCACCGCCGCCATGCGGCCGGCCGCCTCGCGTCGTCGTCCGACAGCCCAGCGGGTGCCGTCGAGCAGGCCCACCAGACCGATCACGACCCACAGCCCGCCGAGCCACCACACCGCCAGCGTGAGGAGCGATCCGGTGATGAGTCCGGCCGCCATGGCCCACGCGCCGACCGCGACCACCGCCACGTGCGCGATCCGCGAGCCGAGACCCACGAGCACGCCTGCCGCCATCATCGCGAGCGGCGTCGCCAGCATCGCGGCAACGTCGAGAACCCCGACGGGCGCGCTGGAGTCGCGCCACGAAAGGCTGGCGCTCACGCTCAGAGCTCCCGGGAGGGCGACGACGACGGCGCGCGCCCAGCGCCGTCCCGCGGCGCTGCCGCCACCGGTGCGCCGCAGACGACGGGGGAGCACCCCCGAGGCGATGAGCAGCAGGACGGGCGGCAGGCAGAGCCAGCCGTCGCCGCCGATGGTCAGCACCCCGACGACGGCGACTGCCGACGCTCCCGTGAGAGCCACGAGCTCCGAGGTCCGCCAGCTGCCGACGGCGCGATCACGCCCGGTCCGCGCCAGCGCCAGAGCTGTCAGTGCGGTCACCAGCACCGCGACCGCGGGGACGGCGGCTCGAATCGCTTCGGGGTACACGCCGGTTGGCAGGTCGGACAGTTGCCCCTGGCCGGTCCCGGCCTGCCACGGCACCGACGTGAGCGTCGACCACGTCATCGCGAAGAACGCTCCGAACAGCGAGATCGCCACCGCCGCCAGCAGGAGGACGACGCCGGCGCGGCGCGCTGCCGACTCGTCCCGCGGCGGCAGGCCGAGCTCGGCGCGGTAGTGCGCGGTCGGGCCGAGCTCGGCGATCACCTTCTCCACGGGACGCCCGGCGGCTGCGGCGTCGGCGAGGAGGGCGCGTACGTCGTCCACGGCCTCCTCCCGCCGATCAGCCGGAAGGTCGGACAGCTCGGCGCGCAGCGCTCGCAGGTACCCGGCGGCGTCCATCAGATCTCCTCCAGGAGCTTGTCGACCTGGTCGCTGGTCTGGCGCCAGACGCGGGTGAAGGTCGACAGCTGCTCGCGGCCGGTAGTGGTGAGGGCGTAGTAGCGGCGCGGGCGGACGCCATCGAGTGATTCCCAGCGCGTCTCGACGGCGCCCGCGTCACGCAGACGTGCCAACAGCGGGTAGACGCTGCCCTCGCTGGCGGTGAGGCCGCGGCCGACGAGGTCGTCAGCGAGTTCCAGGCCGTAGTGGTCGCGGCGCGCGAGCAGTGCCAGCACGCAGTGCTCGAGCAGGCCCTTGCGGAGGTTGGCGGCGATCCGCTCCTCGCGCCCGCCGCCGGCCTCGCCGTCGTCGTCGTCGGGATCTCTGGCCACGGAGGTAACCTTGCATCGCAAGGCTTGCGATGCAAGGGTTGTGCGTCCCCGTGTCGCCCGAGACTCGTTCACTGGTGCGAACTCGGCTGTCGATCGCGTGACGCGCTGTGGGAATCAGCGGCTCATGCTTGATGAGGCCAGGGAATCCGCATCGCAGGGTTCCTCGTCCGGCTACCCCCGTGGCAGCATCCGGCCATGGCGGCGACTCCGACGGTGTGGGAGCGATCAGCCCCCGACCCCGCGCTCGTGACCAAGGCCCTGTCGGGCACCGAGCAGCGCGTGTTCTGGCTCGACGAGGCGCCTCCGTCGCCCGTCCCGGAGCAGCTCACGGCCAACACCTCGGCCGACCTCGTCGTGGTGGGCGGGGGTTACCTCGGACTGTGGACCGCCGTGCTGGCGAAGCGGCGCGACCCCGGCCGCAGCGTCGTCGTCCTGGAGTCCGAGACCGTGGGGTGGGCGGCCTCGGGCCGCAACGGCGGCTTCTGTGAGGCGAGCATCACCCACGGTGAGGAGAACGGGCGCAACCGCTGGCCCGCCGAGTACGACCTTCTCCACCGCCTCGGCCGGGAGAACCTCGACGCGTTCGCCCGCGACGTCGAGGAACTCAGCCTGGACTGCCACTTCGAGAGGACGGGCAGCCTCGCCGTCGCCGTCGAACCCCACCAGGTGCCCTGGCTGTCCGAGGACGACGACGCCACCACCCCCGGCCACGCGGTACTGGACGCTGCGGCCACGCGCGAAGAGATCAACTCTCCGATCTTCCTGGCCGGCCGGTGGGATCGAGACGACGTCGCGATGCTGCAGCCCGCGCGGCTCGCCCGCGAGCTGGCCCGCGCCGCCCGTGACCTCGGGGTGCGCGTCTTCGAGCACTCGGCGGTCACGAGCGTTGACAAGCCGAGCGTCAAGGGTGGGCCGCAGGTGGTGCGCACCGCTCGCGCTGCCGTGACTGCCCGCCAGGTGGTGCTGGCCACCGGCGTCTTCCCCCCGCTGCTGCGCCGAGACCGGCTCATGACCGTGCCCGTCTACGACTACGTGCTCATGACCGAGCCGCTCACCGCCGAGCAGAAGCGCTCCGTGGGGTGGGAGAACCGCCAGGGGCTCACCGACATCGCCAACCAGTTCCACTACATCCGGCTGTCCGCGGATGACCGCATCCTGTTCGGCGGGTACGACGCCATTCACATCCCGGGCGGGCGCATCGACCCCCGCTACGAAGACCGTCCCGCCACCTACGAGCGGTTGGCCAGTCACTTCTTCACGATGTTCCCGCAGCTGGAAGACGTGCGCTTCAGTCACCGCTGGGCTGGCGCCATCGACACCTGCACCCGCTTCGCCGCGTACTACGGCACTGCCCGCAAGGGCCAGCTCGCGTACGCGCGCGGCTTCACCGGCCTCGGCGTGGGCGCCACGCGCTTCGCCGCCGACGTGCTCCTCGACGTGCTCTCAGGTACCCCCACCGAGCGCACGGAGCTGGACATGGTGCGGCGCAAGCCGTTGCCGTTCCCTCCGGAGCCGGCGACGACGGTAGGGGTGGCGCTGACCAAGGCGTCGCTGGATGCGGCGGATCACCACCAGGGACGGCGCAACCTCTTCCTCAAGGCTCTCGACGCCGCCGGCCTGGGCTTCGACTCGTAACTCCCTCAGGCTCCCTCGACTCGCCGCTTCGACGCGACGGGATCAGTGGCGGACCCGGTAGCGCAGGTGCACGACACCTGCCGAGAGGCGCCGCTCCTCGAGCAGGGCCAGGTCGAGCCGCACGTCCGCGGGTAGGGCTCGGGTGCCGCGGCCGACCATCACCGGGTGCACCACCAGCCCGATCTCGTCGACGAGCCCGGCGCGGATCGCCTGCGCGGCAAGGTCGGCGCCGCCGATGCTGAGGTCGCGCTCGGATGTCTCCTTGCGCCGGCGGACGTCGTCCACGTCGAACTCGGCCACCAGCTCGGTCCGGGGCGTGTCGAGCGCGGTGAGCGTGCGGGAGTAGACGACCTTGTCGGCGGCCTGCCAGATCCGCGCGTACTCGTTCTCGACCTCGGGCCTGTCGGGCAGCTCCAGCGCCGTCTCCCAGTACCGCATCATCGCGAACAGTCGTCGGCCGTACAGGTGCGTGCCGAGCTCGCGCTCCTGGTCGTTGAAGAAGGCATGCAGCTCGACGTCGGGCTCGGTCCAGTCGAACCGCCCGTCGGCGTCGGCGATGAAGCCGTCGAGGGAGGTGTTGATCCAGTACCGCAGCTGCCCCATGCCAGAGCAGACCACGGCTGGGGCGAGACCTGATCGGTCGCGGCGGAATTCACCGCGAGGGGGTGAGTTCGCCCAGGCGGGCGACGTCGAGGTCCACTCGACCCTCCACGCCATCGACGGCACCCCACCAGGCGTACTGCCACACCGTCCATCGCTGGTTGGGCCGCCCGACGAAGCTGACCAGCCACTGCGGACGCTCCGGCAGGTCGCGACGGTCCACCACCGGGTAGGCGCCCTCCCAGTCTTCGCCGACGTAGGGCACCACGCGCCGTCCCCACGCCGCCTCGACGGCGGTCAGGAAGGTGTCCAGCTCGGCGTCGACCGCCTCGCGGGTGGGGCGCGCGGCGCAGTTCCCGGCCAGTTCCAGGTCCACCGCGGGCGGCAGCGCTGAGGCCTCCGGCGGCACCGTGCGCAGGAAGTGCGCTGCCTGCTCGGCGCCCGGTCGGCACAGCGTGAAGAAGTGGTACGCGCCGCGCTGCACGCCAACGCGCTCCGCCGCCGCCCAGTTCTCGGTGAACCGGTCGTCGGTGAAGTCGCCACCCTCGCTGGACTTGATGTACGCGAAAGCGACGTCGTCGCTGGCCACCGCCGCCCAGTCGATCGTGCCCTGGTGGTTGCTGACGTCGATGCCGTAGGCCTCCCCGGCGCGCAGGGCCGGCCGGTGGTGTGGCACCCACAGGGCCGCCGCCGTCCCCAGGGCCACCAGCGCGACGACGACGGCGGTGACCGCCGTCCACCAGCGCCGACGCCGCGCACGTGTGATCACGGGGCTCAGGCTCCCACCGGGGCACGTCCCTCGTGGGGAGGGGCGGCTCCTGGCGCGCCGAAGCCAGGGGTTGACCGGGTCCGTGACCAAGCGCACACTGCTATCACCCAGTGGATGTCTATTCCACACAGTGGAACTACGAAGGAGTAGTCGCATGAGCGTCGCTCTGCTCGGCCTCGGTGAGGCCGGAACCCTGTACGCCCATGGCTTCGTCGCAGCCGGTCTGACCGTGACGGGCTTCGATCCTGCCGACGTCCCCACTCCCGACGGCGTCGTCCGATGCGCCTCGGTGGCGGAGGCTCTCGACGGGGCCGATGTGGTGCTCGGTCTCACGGGCGCCCGGCACGCGCGGGCCGTGCTGGAGCAGGCCCTGCCGCACCTGCGCTCCGGCGCTGTGGTCGCCGAGATGAACTCGGCGGCGCCTCAGCTGAAGCGGGAGCTGGCCGACCTGGTGGCGCAGCGCGAGGGCGTGCTCTTCGCCGACGTCGCCGTCGTCGGGTCCGTCCCCGAGGGCGGTGCCCGCACCGCCCTCGTGGTGGCAGGCACGGGCGCGAGGGTCGTCGCCGAACGCTTCGGGGCGCTCGGAGCTCCGGTCGAGGTGCTGGACGCCCCCGCCGGTGCGGCGGCCCAGCGCAAGCTGCTCCGGAGCGTCTTCATGAAGGGGCTGGGCGCCATCATCGTCGAGGCCCTCGCCGCAGGTGAGGCCGCCGGAGACGGTGACTGGGTGCGCGCCCAGGTGGCCGCTCAGCTCAGCGGCGGCACCCCGTGGATGGACCGCCTCGCCTCCGGCACCGTCAAGCACGGGCTGCGCAGGAGCCACGAGTGCGAGGACGCTGCTGCGATGCTCCGCGACCTCGGGCTCACGCCCACCATGACCGCGGCGAGCGCCGACCTGCACCGGGGCGCCGCCCACGACGAGCACCGCCTCGAGGACGAGCTGCTGCGCGCCTACGCCGCCGTGCCGGTGGCCAACATCGGCGACGCGCTCGGGCGCACCAACGTTCTCGCCGGCCGCCTGCGTGCCGTCTGGCCGGGGGCCCGCGTGGTCGGACGGGCGCTGCCCGTGTTCTGCCGCAAGGGCGAGAACCCCGGTATCACCATCGCGCTCGACCAGGCGCGCCCCGGTGACGTGCTGGTCGTCGACGGCCAGGGCGACACCGACAGGGCGCTCATGGGAGAGCTCATCGCCGAGCGCGCACTTTCCCTGGGCGTGCGGGGCATGGTCATCGACGGAGCGGTCCGTGACGCCGACGTGCTCCAGGAGATGGGCTTCCCCGTGTGGGCCGTCGGTACCTCGCCAGCCGGGCCGTACAAGAATGGACCGGGCTGGGCTGGGCGTCCGGTCAGCGTGGGCGGCGTGGTCGTCAACGCGGGAGATCTCGTGGCTGCCGACGGTGACGGCGTCGTCGTCGTCCCCGCCGCGCAGGCCGAGCGCACCCTCGCCGAGGCCCAGCGGATCCAGGCGTGGGAGGAGGGCCGTCGTGCCGAGCTGTCACGCGGCCGCCGCACCCTGGCGCCGTCGTCCTCGACCTCCAGCTCGACCGCTTCAGCGATGACGGCGAGCGTCTGATGCTCGCCATCTGGGCGCTCGGCGCCTACATCACGTCGATCATCGTCTGGAACGCCGTCTTCAAGCGGAACATCGGCGAGGCCATGGTCGTGGGCCTGCTCGTCACCGTCGCCTTCGCCGGTTCCGGATTCCTGTCCGTGCTCGCGCACTCGGTGGCCGAGGCGATGCAGGAGCAGGTCACCTACGCGGCCATCGCCTTCGTCGTCGCCAGCCACGTCATGGGGCAGACGCCGCTGCTGATGCGCCTCATCGACATCCTCAACTCGCTGCTGGGGCGGGTGCGCGGCGGACCGGTCTACACGAGCATCCTCGGCGGCGGAGCTTTCGCGTCGATCGCTCACATCGGCGCAGCCGTCACCGCCGCCGTCGGGTCCATCACCATCCCGTGGATGAAGCGATCCGGGGTCTCCCCGGCGATGTCGGCGACGGTGGTGGCGGGGTGTGCCGGCATGGGCATCACGTTCCCGTTCAGCGGCACCATGTTCATCCTCATCGGCTCCGCGGGCGTCAGCCAGCTCATGGACGCCGAGGACATCGTCATCCCGCTGCTCATCGCGGGGCTGTGGTGCCTGCTGTACCGGCTCGTCGCGGCGTTCATCATCGTGCGGCGCCACGGCATCCAGGCGATGGACCCCGCCGACCTCGTGCCGGCGCGGCAGAGCATCAGCGTGGGCTGGACCTCTCTGCTGCTGCTGGCGGCCATTGCCGTGCCGCTGCTGCTCACCCTCGGACCCACCGGCCGTGCGCTGAACGACTGGACGGGCACCGACGTGGCCGATGCCGTGAGCCTCGTCGTGTGGATCCCGGTGTTGCTGGTCGCCCTCGTGGCCTTCCTCGGCCGCTCCGCACTGCCGAAGCGCGCCTCCCAGTGGTGGACCCTGCTGGGCGACAGCGCGCCGCGCGTCGGCGTCATCGGCGTGACCATCGTCGGCGCCTTCGCGGCCTCCGAGGCACTGGCCTCCCTGGGGCTGCCCGAGCAGCTGACCGCTGTGCTCAGCCTGCTCGACGCGCCGCTGTGGATCCTCGCGATCGCCGTCGGCGTGCTCGTCGTCGCCGTGGCCATCCCGCTCACGGGCTCGGCGACCATGGCCGCCATCGGACCGGTGGCCGTGGCCACGCTCGTGGGCGCCGGAGTGCCTGCGCCGGTTGCTGCCTCCGCGGTGCTCGTGTTCGCCTCCACCGAGGGCGCTTCGCCGCCGTCCGCAGCGCCGATCTACGTGGCCAGCGGCATCGCCGGGGTCGATCCGGTCCGCACGTTCAAGCCGCTCATCGGCTACTTCTGCCTGCCGATCCTCGCCATCGGCGTGTTCATCACCCTCGGGGTGCTCCCCGTCTGAGGTCGCTCGCCGACCACCCGCAGCCGTCCGTCTCGCTCGAAGGAGAGCCGATCGTGCACCGTGTCCTGCGTCCCTTGTTCACCCTGTTCGTCGTCCTGCTGCTCGCCGGAGGTGCGCTGCTCGTCGGCGCGCAGCTGGTGGCCCTCGTCCTTGGCCGGGGGGAATGGCTCGGCACGGTCAGCGACGCCGTGGGGCCGCCGACGTTCGTCGCGGCCAGCATCGCCGGGCTGCTCGCCTTCGTCATGAGCTACGCCCCGGCCCGGCACGAGGCGCCGGTAGGTGCCGGCGCGGCCTTGGACGACTGACAGCGGTTCGCCGACCGACGACGGGTGGTGTGGGGGCGGGGGAGACCGGCCCTCACACCACCCGCGCGCGTCCCTGGGCGATGGCGGCCGCGGCCCGGACCGTCTCGACAGCCCAGCCCTGCACCTGTTCCCGACTGTTCTGCTCGGCAGGTCCGGCGATGGACAGCGCCCCGAGCGGCGACGCGTCGGCAGCCCTCACCGGCACGCTCAGCGCGATGATGCCGGGAGCGCGCTCCCCGACGGAGATGTGGAAACCCCGCTCACGCAGCCCGGCCAGGTCCGCCCGCAGCGCAGCCAGGTCCAGCCCCGCCCCGCTCGGATCGGGGTGGGTCCGCGCGTGGGCCTCCAGGGCCTGCAGTTCGTCGTCGTCGAGGTCGACGGCGATGGCCTTGCCTGCGCCCAGGTACAGCGGCAGCCGCCGGCCGATGGGTAGCTCGTAGCGCAGCGGCCACTGCCCGTCGACGCGCGCCACGAGCACGCGCTCGAACCCCACCCGCTCGTACAGCGAGCACGTCAGGCCCGTGGCCTGCGCCAGGTGCTGCAGGTGCTGGCGCGAAGCCCCCACGAGCGGGTCGGTGAGCAAGAAGGCGTGCGCCGCCCCCAGCACCGAGGCGCCCAGACGGAACCGCTTGGCGTCGGAGGCCACGTACCCGCGGGCCTCCAGCGCCGCCAGGATTCGCGACGCCGTGGGGAGCGTCAGGCCCGTCCGCGCCGCGACGTCGCTCAGCCGCAGCGGGGCCTCCGAGCGCTGGAGGCAGTCCAGCACGTCCAGGCTGCGGTCCAGGGATCGCATCGACGAGGCGACGGGCTCGGGCACGGTCAGCATCATCGAGCACCTGCTCCTCGGCGTCGTCGCCCGGGGAGACTGACACCCCCCCCGGGGGGTGTGCGCGACGCTGTCGGCATGCGATCGCGTCGCACCCCCTGGCCCCCGGCGGAAGACCGCGGCAGCGATCTCGACGTCACGCCCGGCGGCATCACCCCACTGCGCCCGGCGCCTTCCCTCGGGCAGACGCGCCAGCCGTAGGACTGGTTCTCGCGGTCCGACCGCTGGCTCAGCGGCGGGTCTGCACCCCGTCACGCGAGAAGCCGCCCCATCGGGAGTCCTGAGGGGGCGCCTTCTCGTGCGATGGAGCGTCTTCTCGTCCTGAGATGTCGCTTCCCTGCTCTCGATGTCGGAACGAGCACCCGATTCCGACATCTGCGGCAGCGAAGCGACATCTACGGCGCCGGCATCGGTCCGCGCTGACTCGTCCCGGTCGCGCTGCTCGTCGCCGTGCTCAGCGCTGCGTTGCTGTGGCCGCTCGCACCCGAACGACTCGTCGCGAAGCAGCTGGGCGATCGTGCGCACACAGCTTGACGCTTCGGGAAATCCCGAATTAACCTCGAACCCTGGCTGAGAGGCAATCGTCATGGGTGGAGAGGGTGTGGCCGTGATCGGCCACTTCGACGTGTTAGGGCCGGAGCTGGGGCCGCTCGCGGCCTTCTATGGCTCCGTGTTCGGTTGGGAGGTCAGCTCGCGCGGCCCTGGGTACGCGCAGGTCTCGACCCCTGGGCGGGGCGGCGCCTCCGGGCTGCGCGGTGCCATCACTGAAGCCCCCGACGCGTCGCTGACACTCGGCGTGGTGGTCGCCGACCTCGCCGCTGCGCTGGCCCGGGCAGAGGCCGCCGGCGGTTCGGTGGCCATGCCCGCCACGGACAACGGCTGGGTCACCAGGGCGCAGGTTCGCGACCCCGCCGGCAACCTGCTGACGCTGATCCAGCAGTAGTCCCGGTGGACGCCGGGACCCTGGACGAGCTGCTGCGCGCGCTCGCGCACGCCGACCGGCGGGCCTTCGTCGTCGCGTGCCGGGACCAGGAGCAGTCGGCTGGCGACCTCGCCGCCCTGTCCGAGCTCTCCCTGGCCACCGTCTCCGAACACCTCAAGGTGCTTCGCAAGACCGGGCTGCTGTGGCTGGAGCGCCGGGGCCGGTTCTGGATGTACCGCACGGACACCGCGCTTCTCGCCGAGGTCGCGGACCAGGTCGCACAGCTGGGAGGGCAAGCGTGGGGCGAGAAGCGGTGACCCGTGTCGAGCTGACCACCGTCGACGGTGGTGGCGCCGAAGCGCTCGCCGGCGAAGCGAAGGTGTTGCTCGAAGCCGCAGAACTGGTGCTGCGCGCCCCGTTCCGGCGGCGCTTCGCGACGGCGCAGATCACCGACGTCGTCGTCGACGGCGACGTCCTGCGTCTGCGCTGCGGACCCGACGAGGTAGCGCTCCACCTGGGAGGGCGGGCCGCAGTGTCGTGGGCCAAGGCCATCGCCACACCGCCGCCGTCGCTGCGCCAGAAGCTGGGTCTCGCCGACGGGGCGAGGCCTCTGCTGGTCGGCGACACCGACGACGCCGCGCTCCTCGAGGCGCTGAAGGGCACGACGACGACGGACCGCGCCGCCGCCGACCTGCTCGTTGCCTGCGTCGCCACCGCGGATGACCTTCTTGCGGCGCTCGACGTCCACGCCGATGGCCCGCCCGTGCCGGTCTGGGTGGTCTACCCCAAGGGCAAGGGTGTGATGTTCGGTGACGCTGCGGTCCGCGAGGTGCTACGCGGTAGGGGCTTTCGCGACACCAAGACGTGCGCGGTGTCCGACCGCCTCACTGCGACGCGCTACCAGCTAGGTGGTCGGTGAGCTCTCGCCTGGGCCCACGAGGAGCTCCCGGAGCACCTCGAGCACCCGGTCGCCGACGTCGGCGTTGAGCTGCGTCTCGACGGCGAGCACGGCGAACCCGTGCACGGTCGCCCACAGGAGCAGGCGGAGCGCCTGGTCTGCGGGGACGCGCAGCAGCTGCCGGCGCTCCAGGTCCTCCAGGCACCGCTCGAGCACGCGGAACGCCGCCCGCCCCTGGTTGGTCGGCTCAGCCGGGTCGGCGCAGTCCCGGGGGCCCTCCCCGGCGCGCACGTGCTCGGGCGGGGCGCACAGTGGGCCGAACATCAGCCGGAAGAGGTGCGGCTCGGCGACGGCGAACGCCACGTAGGACGTGCCGGAGGCGAGCAGGCGCTGCACCGCGGCCTCGTCGTCCTCGCCCCGGACGGCGCTGACGGCCTCCTCCATGGCACTGCGCAGGCGCGCGTAGCCCGCGCTGCCGACGGCGGCGAGCAGGGCGTCCTTGTCGCCGAAGTGCTGGTAGGCGGCACTGGGGGAGACGCCGACCGACCCCGCGAGGCCCCGCAGGGTCACCTTCTCCGCTCCCCGGTCATGCACCTGCGCCAGGCCCTCGTCGACGAGGGCGGCGCTGAGGTTGCCGTGGTGGTAGCTGGACACGGGGGGACGGGCCTTCCGGACGGCGGGGTTCGTCATTCTGCCTCGGCCGGTCGGCCGCACATCTTGACAGTGTTCAGATCGCTGACCATCATCGGCGTCAATCAGAACATCGTTCAGATGAGCGAGCTCACCGGGAGTCGACATGCTCGTCCGCCTCGCCCGCACCGTCGTGAGGCTCCGCCGCACCACCCTCGTCGCCGTCGTCCTCGGCGTCCTGCTCGCCGGGGGGATCGGTGCGAGTGCGCTGTCCCGCCTGCAGTCCCAGGGCTTCGACGACCCCGGCAGCGAGTCCGCCCGTGCCGCCACCGCGCTGCGCGACGACTTCGGCGTCACCGACCCGGACGTGGTGCTCGCCGTCCAGAGCGCCGCCCCCGGCACCTCCGCGGTGGACCCGAGCACCGCAGCCGCAGCCACCGCCCTCGTCGACAGGATCGCCGCAGAGCCCGGCGTCGACAGCGTCGTCTCCTACTGGACCTCCGGCCGGCCGCCGGCGCTGCTGAGCACCGACGGGCGCGCCGGGCAGGTGCTCGTCCACACCGACCCCGGTGCCTCCCCGTCCACCACGGAGGCGCTCGGGGAGCGCGTCCTCGACGACTACGCCGGATCCCGTGACGGCCTGCAGGTCTACGCCGGCGGCCGGGCCGTGGTGGGCCACGCGATCAGCTCCACCATCGCCTCCGACCTCGCCCTCGCCGAGGGCATCGCCGTGCCGGTCACGACAGCGCTGCTCGTGGTGGTCTTCGGCGGTCTCGCCGCGGCCCTGCTGCCCTTCCTCGTGGCGGCCGTGGCCGTGGCGGGCTCCCTGCTCGTGCTGTTCCTCGCCACGCTCACCACGGACGTCTCGGTCTTCGCGCTCAACCTCACCACCGGGCTGGGGCTCGGGCTCGGCATCGACTACGCCCTGCTCGTGGTCAACCGGTTCCGCGAGGAGCTGGCCCGCTCAGGCCTCGCGCACACCGCCCTCACGAGGGAGGACGTCGACGGCGCCGTCGTCCGGACCGTGGCGAGCGCAGGCCGCACGGTGCTCGTCTCGGGGGCCACGGTGGCAGCGACCATGGCGTCGCTGCTGCTGTTCCCGCAGTACTTCCTGCGCTCGTTCGGCATCGCCGGGGTGGCTTCGACGTCGCTCGCCGTCGTCGGGTCCCTCGTGGCCCTGCCCGCCCTGCTCTCGCTGCTCGGCCCCCGGGTCGACGCGCTGCGCGTGGTGCGGCGCGACCTCACCCCGCGCGACACCGGCGCGTGGGCCAGCGCGGCCCGCGCGGTGATGCGCCGCCCCTGGCCCGTGCTCGTGGGGGTGCTCGCCCTCCTCGCCGTGCTCGCCGCTCCCGCCCGCGACGTCGTCCTGTCCCAGACCGACGCCCGCGTGCTGCCCGCGAGCAGCGCCGCAGCCGTCGGCGCCGCCTTCCTCGACGAGCGCTTTGCGGGGGCGGAGAGCTCACCGCTCGACGTCGTCGTCCCCGGTGGTGCCGACAGCAGCCGCGTGCCGGGTGCCGAGCTGGCGGACTACGCCGCCGCCCTGTCCCGCGTCGAGGGCGTGGTGCGGGTGGTCACCCCGACGTCGGTGCTGGTCGACGGTGTCGCCGCACCCGCCGACCCCGGGTCCGGCTGGACCACCGGCAGCGACGCGCGGCTGGCCGTGATCACCGACAGCAGCTCGCGCACCCCGGCCGCCATCGACCTGGTGGACGCCGTGCGCGCGGTCCCGTCGCCGGCCGGCACGCTGGTCGGAGGTGGGCTCGCGGTGTTCGCCGACGGCCAGCACGCCACGTCCCGCACGCTGCCCGCCGTGCTCGCCTGGGTGGCGCTGACCACGCTGGTGGTGCTGTTCCTCTTCACCGGCAGCGTGCTGCTGCCCGTGAAGGCCGTGCTCATGAACCTCGTCAGCCTCGGCGCGGTGCTCGGGGTGCTCGTGTGGGTGTTCCAGGAGGGGCACCTGCGGCAGCTGGTCGGCGGCTTCACGGTGACCGGGACCGTCGACACCGCGATGCTCGTGCTCGTCGCCGTGGTCGCGTTCGCCCTGTCGATGGACTACGAGGTGTTCCTCCTGGCCCGCATCAAGGAGCTGCACGACGCCGGCGCGTCCACCGAAGACGCCGTGGTGCTCGGCCTGCAGCGCTCCGGGCGCATCATCACCGCGGCAGCGCTGCTGCTCGCCATCGTCTTCTCCGCCTTCGTCACCAGCGGCGTCACGAGCATCAAGCAGCTGGGCCTGGGCGTCGGGCTCGCGGTGCTCCTCGATGCGACCCTCGTGCGCGGGCTGCTCGTGCCGGCGTTCATGCGGCTGGCCGGCCGTGCCAACTGGTGGGCTCCGAAGCCGCTGCGGCTGGTGCACGCGAGGCTCGGCCTGCGCGAGGCGTGACGGCGCGGCGGGACCCGAGGAGCACGGGTCAGGGGCCGAGCGGCCGTGCCGCCGGGGGCAGCGCCCGCCGGGACGGCTCGGCCCCTGCCGCAGCCGTGAGGGCCGGGGTGCCCGTGCCCTCCAGGTGGGCGCGCACGCCCGCCGCCACTGCCGCGACGGGTTGCGGAGGCAGGTAGGCCGACGCACCGGCCCGCAGCATCCGGCCCACGGGCCCGGCGTAGTCGACGCCGAGCACGTCGTCCTCGATCTCCGTGACCACCACGCGCGCCTTCGGGAACCGCGCCTGGAGGATCTCCAGCAGCTGTGGGCTCACGGGATTGACCAGCAGCACGTCGGTGCTGGCCGGGGCCTCGTGCAGGTCCAGCACGAGGAACCCGGGCCCGAACGAGTCCGCCAGGCGCCGCTGTACCTCGCGCGACAGGCGCATCGCCGTCGCCACGACGAGCACCCCCTCGGGCACCTCGACCTGCGGCGGTGGCAACCGCGGCGCCTCCAGCACCTCACCCTCGAGCACGGCGGGTCGCACGGTGAGTACGCCGAGGTCACGTCCGCCGCGACGTACGGCTACCTCGGCGCCGGCCAGCGCAGCCTCGATCGCCGAGCGAACGTCCGGCGGAACTGCGGCCAGGTCGAGCACCGGGGGAGTCCTGCGAAAACCGGCCACGGCACGCACCCTGCCAGCCGAACGGGCCGCTCGGGGTGCAACACCGGCACCGGCTTCCGCGTCCATTCCGTGCCCGCAGCTGTCAGCGTTGGCCCCTTGGGTGGGCTGGGTTTGCCCCTTGGGTGTGACGGCGTGCTCACGCTGATGGGGCCAATCGATCGCGTTGAAGGGGCCAACGCTCACAACTCCGCGCGCGAGTGCCCTCGCTCCACGACGTGCGCCGCCGTCGTCGTCGTCGTTCTTGCCGCCCTTGTCCTCCTCGGCTGGCAGCATCGACCGCGTGAGCCTCTTCATCGCGTGTCCCGTCGACGACGTCGAGCGCGCCACCGCCTTCTACGCGGCCCTGGGCTGGACCCTCAACCCGGAGATGTCGGGTCCTGCGGCGTCCTGCTTCGCCTTCGCGCCCGAGCAGTACGTGATGCTCAGCAGTCGCGAGATGTACGCCAGCGTCGGCGGCACCGAAGACCTCATCGGTGGGCCCGGCACCCCCTCGAAGGTCACCGTCTCCTTCGACCTCCCGAGCCGCGAGGCCGTCGACGAGCTCGTGGAGCGTGCGCGGGCTGCTGGCGGGCGGATCGGTGACACCGACGACTACTCCTTCATGTACCAGCGCCAGTTCGACGACCCCGACGGCTACCACTACTCACCGTTCTGGATGAAGCCGACCTCGGAACCTCGCGGCTGAGCGGACGACGACGCCAGCGGCGGTCCCTCGCGCAGGCCCCACAGGCGCACCAGCGTCCAGATCGACAGCGCGACCCCCGCGATGACCACCGGCAGCACGACGACCGCCAGCTCGGTGGCCTCCTCGCCCAGAGCCAACCCCGCGGCAGTCGCCAGCAGCTCCGCGACCAGCAGCAGCGTGTTCCACAGCACCAGGCGGCCGAAGATTTCCGCGACGGTCACCGCGCCACCGTCGCGCGCGGCTCGCGCGACGGCACGGCACACCAGGATGATCAGCAGCGTGACCGCGACGTCGTGAAGCCCCGACGCGAGACCCCACAGCCCGATGGGCTCGCCTGCCGCGGTGACCGACGTCGTCATCTCGCCCGCGACCTCGGTGGTCGTGCGCAGCGGGTGGACCAGGTCAGCCAGGGACAGCACGGCCGCGACCATCGCCACCTGCTTGGCGCGGCGTAGCCCCGGGAGGTGCGCGGACAGGTCCTTGAGGCCAAGGAGCACCAGCGCGAGCCCCACCACGTCAGGGAGCACGTCGAAGCTGCCGAGGCGAAGGTCGGCCAGGTCGAGTACGAGCCCCCACACCACGAGGGCAAGGGCACTGCGGACTGAAGGCACCGGAACCTCCGAAGGGCGGCCGACCACCGGCGGTGGAGCGGACGGAGATCGTGGCAGGCCCGGGCAGGCTCCCGCCGGCGATCGGCGAGGTGGTGGACGTCGGGCGCGTCGGCGTCTGCGGTCCGGGCCCGAAGATCCACGCAGATCCCCATCCGTGATCATGGACTTCCGAAGCACATTCCCGCCGTGATCATGGACCTCCGTCACCCAGGAGCAGCGTCACGAAGCCGAGCGTGCCGCGGTACCCGCCGAGCCACGCTGCCCGGTGCTCGGCTGCGACGGTCAGCACCTCCGCGCTCGACGGGTCGTCGGGGTGCTCCAGTGCCCACCGCGTCAGCGACCCGGTCCACGACCACTCGTAGGCGTCCCACTCCTGAAGGCTGCTGACGTGGGCGTGCAGCGGCTCCCACCCGGCGGAACGCACGGCCTCGACGGTCGAGGCAAGGTTGGCGTAGTCGTCAGCGCTCGCCCCTAGCGCCCCCAGGGCGGCATCGTTGGGCGGCTGCTCCCAGAAGCACTCGCCCACGAGCAGGCGCCCGCCCGGCTGCAGGTGCGACGCAGCCGCCTCCACCGCCGGGACGAGCCCGCCGAACGCGTGAGCCGCTCCGATGCTCAGGACGACGTCGAAGCGCTCGTCCGTCGACCACATCGCCGCGTCCGCGACGTGCAGCTCCAGCCGGTCACCCAGGCCTTCCGCATCCGCTGCGGTCCGCGTGCGCTCGAAGCCCGCCCCGGAGAGGTCGACGCCCACCGCGTGCAGCTCAGGGTGCAGCCCACGGTTCAGACGGAGCGCGCGGAGCAGCCAGGTCCCGTCGCCGCACCCCAGGTCCAGTACGGAGCGCTGCCCGGCGAGTGCACGGCGTAGCAGGGCGTCGACGGTGTCGTCGTCCAGAGGTGAGGCGATCGGGTGGTCGGTGTGGGCGAGGTCGCCGATGAGGCTCCGGTCCACGGTGCTGTCAGCCCTCCAGCCCAACGATCCGGGGGGTGCTCACCGTCGAACCCGTCATGTGCCCCAGCATGACTACCGGTCAGGCGCAGCAGGAGGGAGGCGTCGTGAGTTCGGAGTTCGTGCGGAGCACTGCGCTGCCCCATCTGGAAGCGCGCCGCTCCTGTCAGGAGAACACCTGCTACCGGCCACACGCCCATGACGCCTTCTCGGTCGGACTCGTCGAGGCTGGCACGTCGGTCTTCACTGCCCCCTCCGGCGACACTGTGCAGCTCCGCGCTGGAGACGTCGTCGTCATCGCGGCTGGCCAGGTCCACCAGTGCAACCCGCGTCGCGGCCCCTGGCAGTACCAGATGGTGCACGTCGACCAGGAGTGGGCAGCGGCGCAGGCCGTCGGCACAGGAGCGGGGCCGCTCCTGAAGGGCGTCACGGTGCTGCGCGACGCCCGCGCGCACCAGCGGTTCCTGGAGTGGAGCGAGCTGCTCTTCTCGCGTCAGCCCGACGGGGAGGGCCGCGCTGCGGAGGCCGAGACCATCCAGCGCGGCTTCCGCGGCCTCGCCCGGGCGCTGGCTGAGGCGGCACCGGTGCACACCGTTCTCGGCGGCGGCGACGACGCCCTGCTGGAGCGGGTGCTGCCGGTGCTCCAGCGGCTGCGAGACGACGAGACCAACCCGCGCCTGGACGAGCTCGCCAGGCTCGTGGGCCTGTCCCGCTTCCAGCTCATCCGGGCCGTCAAGAGCGCCACCGGGCTCGCCCCGCTGGCGTGGCGCCAGGACCAGCGGATCACCCGAGCCCGCCACCTGCTGCGTCGAGGCACCCCCGTCACCGAGGTCGCGCACACGCTGGGCTTCGCCGACCAGAGCCACTTCCACCGCGTCTTCCGCGCGCACGTCGCCGCGACCCCGAGCACCTACCGAGGCTGACCTCCGGGCCGACGGCAACATCGTTCAAGACGCCTCGCCCGCCGGTGGCCGACCGTGGTCTCAACGGTCTGGCGGACGGCGGGAGTGGCGTGGAGCAGTTCATCGCGGTGGCGGTCGCGCACTTCCTGGCTCTGCTCATCCCGGGGGTGGACTTCTTCCTCATCTCTCGCACCGCCATGGTCAGCGGCTGGCGCAGCGCGAGCGGAGTCTGCTGGGGGATCGCGGCCGCCAACGCCGTCCTCATCACCGTCGCCTTCTGCGGCCTCTCGCTCATCTCCTCACCGCTGGTCCTACTGGTCGTGCAGCTGGCGGGCGGTGTGTTCCTGACGTACGTCGGCGCGGTGTTCCTCCGGTCCGCCGGCCACATCGACCTCGAGCAGGCTCCGGCTGCCCGGCAGCTGACGTGGCGCAGGAACGTCGGTCTCGGACTGGCCTCGGGACTGCTCAACCCGAAGAACGCACTGTTCTACGTGAGCCTCGCGTCGGTCATCGCCGGGGCCGCACCGCACGTGCTCATCGGATACGGCGTGTGGATGGTCGCCGTCGTCCTCGTCTGGGATCTGCTCGTCGCGGGGGTCCTCGGATCCCCGCGAGTGCTGGCTCGGGCGACGCGCGTCGTGCCGTGGGTGACGCGGGTCGCGGGGGCGTTCCTGCTCGTGTTCGGCGCCGGCACGACCATCGGGGCGGTGGTTCGCCTGCTCGCTCCACGCTGACGCAGCGGTGTCGTGGTGGCGAGGCGACGCCTCCTCCACCGACGGCCGGCACCTTTGCGCAGAACGTGATCAGCGATCATGCTCCCGTGTCGGACGTGCACGTGTGCTTCATCGGAGACTCCTTCGTCGCCGGGATCGGCGACCCAGAGCACCTCGGATGGGCCGGGCGGTTGGCCGCTCGCACGCATTGCGATCGGGTGGGCGGCACGCCGCTGAGCTCCTACAACCTCGGCGTGCGCCGTCAGACAAGCGCGGAGGTCGCAGCCCGTCTGGTGGCTGAGTGCCGCCCGCGGCTGCCTCAAGGCTGCGCTGCGGGCGTCGTCATCTCGTGCGGCGTGAACGACACCACCGCCGAAGGGAGTCAGACCCGCGTGCCGGTCGGCGGATCAGTGGCGGCGCTATCGACGGCGCTGTCCAGCTGCGCGACGAACGGCTGGAAGGTGCTGGTGGTCGGGCCACCGCCGGTGGACGACGCGGCCCACAACGCACGGACCGCTCTCGTCGACGCGCGCTTCGCCACCGTCTGTGCCGACCGCGGCATCACCTACGTGCCCGTCCTTGATGTCTTGCGCCGCGACCCGCTGTGGATGCGGCAGGTCGCCGAGGACGACGGCGCACACCCGCAAGCCGAGGGGTACGCCCTCATGGCCGACCTGGTGGCGCCCGCCTGGGACGCCTGGGTCGGCGCGCTGCGGAGTCAGGGGCGCTGAGCTCCCCACCGGGTGAGGGCGTCGGTCAGCTGCGGCCGGCCGGGGATCGGCGAGCGCGTCAGTCCTCGATGACGTCCAGCCCCTGCGCACGCAGGCGGGCGAGCCCGTCGAGCATCCCCTGCAGCACCTCGGGGGAGTGGCCCGGCCAGTCCTGGACCTCGCCGACCACGCGCAGCGGATGCAGCGTCCGGTACGACTGCGTCGGGTTGCCGGGGAACTTCTTGTCGGTGACGTTCGGGTCGTCCTCGAAGGGGCCGAGTGGCTCGACGACGTACACGTGCCCGCGCCCGGCTCCACCCGGCTGCTCGGCCTCGCCCGACAGCGCAGTCGACAGTTCCGCACCCCACACCGCGGTCTCCTCCTTGGCGGTGAAGTAGATGTGCCGCAGCGCCCGCTCGCGGAAGGCCGACCGGTGGCCCGGCACCAGCTCATCACCCACGCTGACCGCCACGCGAGTGCCGTGGAAGAACGGCCCGCTGACGTGGTCGCAGCGCTCGTAGGTCACGGGCACCCGCGGCTGGGGCGAGGAGTCGTCCGTGCTCACGGGTCTGGCGCTCACTAGTCCGAGCTCCGTCCTGCGAGCTCGCGCGCGGCGGCGGCTTCGTCGTCGTCCATGCCCTCGTGGTCGACGGCGGCGTGCTGGCGGACCTGCTCGTCGATCCAGCGCTGATGCCCCTCCCACGCTGACTGCTTGCTCACGCCGAGTGCCTGACCGATCTGCGCCCAGCTCGCACCGGCGGCGCGAGCGGAGCGGATGGTCAGCTGGCGCCCGTAGCCGGCCTTGCGGACGAGTACCTCGCTGAGCGCCAGGAGCTCGAGCGCGCTCGCGGGGTCGCCCACGGCGGTGTCGACACCGACCGAGTCGGCGATTTCCTGACGCCGCAGCTCGTCGTACCGAGCGGCGGCCGTGAGCAGCGTGTGCTCGCGCTCCAGCGCAGCGGGAGTGGTCATGACCCCAGCCTGCGCGTCAGGCTGACCTGACGTCAAGCCTTCCGAGGCGCGTCGGGCGTGGAGATACGGGCGGCTGCTCAAGTGACCAGCCAGAGCTGCCGCAGGAGCCCTCCGGTGTCCCGTTCAGCGCGCGTCGTCGGTCAGGTCCGTGCGCAGCACGGCGTACAGCACGCCGTCGCGGTAAGCGCCGTCGCGCCACTGCCCACCGCGCACCACGCCCTCGCGCAGCAGCCCCGCCTTCTCCAGGCTGCGCTGCTCCGCGATGTTCTCCACGTCGGTGTGCGCCTCGACGCGGTGCGCCGTCGTGTGCCTGAACAGCAGCTCGACCAGCTGCCGCTGCGCCTGGGCGCCCAAGCCCCGGCCGCGGTGCGTCGGGCGCAGCCAGATGCCGATCATCGGGCAGCTCGACGCGACGTTCGGGCCCCAGCGCCGGTCCTGCCAGTGCCAGGTGATCTCGCCGGCCAAGTCGCCGTCGTCGGTGGTGACAGTGAGCGCGCCGCGCGTCTGCAGGTCGCAGTCCGCCGGGCCGTCCGGCGCGCGCGAGGGGCCGAAGTCGTCGAACGGACTCTCACCGCCCGTGAGAAGCGGCAGGTCTTCGGGCAACTGTGGGTGCAGTACGACCATGCGCGTCAGTCTGCCGTGCCGCGGCATGCGATGATCATGCAGAAGATCCGCACTGTGTCCGCCCTAGGTGCGGGTCTTCTGCATGATCATGAATCTGGGCGACGCGCGGTCGTCGTCCTGGTCTCCACGAGCGTGCCGGGAAGTGTCAGGACGTCTCGCAGTGTCAGGCGCTCAAGGCCGGATAAAGCCTTGAGCGCCTGACACCGCGCCTGAACCTGACACTCCAGGGTGGCGGACGCCCATGATCACGGCGGGAATGGTCATGGTCACGGCCTGGTTCAGGGTCAGCGACCGGTGCCGGGCAGATGGTCGGCCACGAGCTCCGCTACGACCGCTTCGAGCACCCTTTGCGCCTCGGCGGTCCCACCGCTGGGCGGGTTCATGACCTCCACGCCCACCACCGTGTCACCGACACGCGCCGCCGCCCGCCCGAACGTGAGGCCGTTGTTGCGGAACGTTGCCGCCCACGCCTCGTCGGCGCCGTTCGCCGCGACTGCGGTCACCTGCGGGGTGCTCATCCACCGGCACACCCCGGTGTTGGCGACCACGTCGCGGAACGCTTGCGGCCCCTTCCCGGCGGCCCACCCTGTGACGGTGACGGTGGTGGCGACCTGGTCGAGGTCGTTCGACATCGGCCCGACCGTCCACGTCCACTGCCGCCCCGCGACGATGGCTGTGTCGCCCTCGCCGCATCCCTGCCCGGATACGGTCGGCTGCAGGCGGTACTGCCCGATGTCGTCACCCAGCTCGGATCCCTTCGGCAGCGCCGACAGCGACGTGACCAGATCGGGGATCTCGTACGCCACCACGTTCGGGTTCCAGTCCGGGGAGCCGTGCCCGGGGAACGTCGCGCCCGGCGCCAGCGGCACCACGGTCACCCGCGGTGTCTGCATGTCCTTCTCGGAGCCGGTCACCGTGGTGGCGGAGGGGATCGCCGAGCTGGTGGGCGGGGCGGTCGTGAGGGTCGGCGAGGGCCCTGCTGTCGGTGCCTGCGCAAGTGGGGCTGTCGTCGGGAGAGACGTCGCGGTCGGCTGGCTGCTGCCCGCAGGACCGGCAATCCCAGGACTGGCAACCGGCGACGACGACGGCAGCGCGCTCACCGTCACCGCCACGATGCCCGCCGTGCACGCGGCGGCGATGACGCCCGCGAGCACCGGCAACCGTCGGCTCCCGTCGAGCCGCTGCGCTCGCCGCCGTGCCCCGCGCCGCCGCACGGCCTCCAGGTCCAGAGGCCGAGCGCCGGTCTCGCTGTCCACGCTGCGCAGCGCCGTCCCCAGGTCTCCCTCGAAGGACGACGACGACGGCGACGCCGCGCCCGGCCTCGCTCCGCGACCGCCGTCGTCGTCGTCCTGATCAAGGTCGTGGATGGGCTCGTCGTGCTGCGAGTCGCTCACCGCGACACCTCCGTGGTCGTGGGACGGCAGTCGGCCAGGCGCGCGCGGAGCGTTCCGAGCGCACGGGAGGCCTGGCTCTTGACGGTGCCTTCGCTGCAGCCGAGGGCCTCGGCGACCTGCGCGACGGACTGGTCTTCGGCGTAGCGCAGCAGCACCACGGCCCGCTGCCGCGGCGGGAGCGCGCGGACCGCGTCGAGCATGCGGTCGTGCGTCTCGGCGGCGTCGTCCCCGGCCACTGAAGCGGCGGCCGGAGCCGAGCGCTCAGGCAGCAGGTCGTGGACCACTTCGAGGCGTCGCCACGGGCGGCGCGCGTCGGAGATGAGTACCCGCACGAGCGTGGTGCGGGCGTAGGCGGCGGGGTTGCCGTCGGCGCGCACCCGCGGCCACGCCGACCACAGGCGCTCGAGGGCTTCCTGCACGAGGTCGTCGGCGCGGTGGGCGTCCCGGCACCAGGTGCGGGCCAGGCGCCGTAGGTGCGGTGCCGAGGCGGTGGCGAACGCGTCGAACGTCGCCTCCAGCTCGGTGGCCACAGCACCTCCTCTGACTCTCTGCAGCAGCGTCACCGCAGGAGTACGCGCCGCGACCTTGCTGAGGTTGCATGACGACGGCGATGGCGCGGTCCGCGCTGACTCCGTGATCATGCAGAAGATGCGCACTGTGGCGCCCCGCCTGCGCGTCTACTGCATGATCGTGGGCGGAGGGGACGTAGGCCTGGACCTCGGGAGGAAGCTCTGTACGAGCCAATCACGGCACAGGAGTACGACGCTTGGTCCGAGGAGCAGTCCAGGGGCGTCGAAGTCGTGGACGGGACCGTCGTTCCGCGCCCGAGTCCCTCCAACCGTCACCAGCGGCTGGCACGGATGCTCGCCAACACCCTCGACACAGCCGCGGGACCCGAGTGGAACGCCGACGGTGACGTCGACCTCCGCCTGCACGACGTCCCGCTCACCAACCGCCGACCCGACGTCGTCGTCTACCCCGCTGACACGATCGACGTGAGCCCTACTCGACCCGAGCACGTGCTGCTCGTGGTCGAGGTCGTCTCGCCCGGGTCGGAGACCACCGACCGCGTGGTCAAGCGCGATCAGTACGCCAAAGCCGGCATCGAGTTCTACTGGCGCGTCGAGGAGGCCGCCACGGGTGTCCCCATCGTGTATACGCACGTGCTCGACCGAGCCACGGCCAGCTACCGCGACGGCGAGGCGCTCACCGGCATCCTCAGGGTCACCGCTCCGTTCGCGGTGGAGGTCGACCTTCGCCAACCCTGATGCCTCCGAACTGATACGTCAGAGCTGACGGCCCAGCTGGGAGTCCATCCAGCGCAGCGTGGCCCAGTCGGCCTGCTGGTCGGCCTCGACGAAGAGCTTGAAGTCGTGGCCGAGGGGCAGCCGCTGGTAGGGGAAGTCGACGCCCTGCTGGGCGAAGAGGTTCACCACCTGCTCGACGCGGTCGCCGTTGAGGTCGCCGCCCACCAGCCGGATCTGCGGCTGCTCCGCCTTCACCCCGTCCAGGAACTCCAGGTACGACGACGGCTCCCGGCTCATCGCGCCGTCCACCGACCACACCGCCGCGAAGTCGTCCGGGTGCTCGACGCCGAACCGGAACGCTCCGTGCCCGCCCATCGACCAGCCCACGAGCAGCCGCTGCGCAGCGCCCGGCTCCACGCGGTAGGTCGACTCGACGTGAGGGATGAGGTCGTCGATGAAGTGCGTGTCGTACACGCCCTCCCAGCGGCCGTCCTTGTTGCTGTCCGGCGTGACGATGACGACGTCCCGCAGCGCCCCCGCCTCCACCCCAGCCCGCAGCCGCTCCGCCTCGGGCAGGAAGGTGGCGTTGGATTGGTCGCGCCCGTGCAGCGCGTACAGCACGGGGTAGGTCTTGCACGCTGTGTAGTAGTCGGCGGGCAGGCTCACGCTGTAGGGCACCTGCTCGCCGTCGGTGCCGGTCATCTCGGTGTCGAAGCGCAGGTCGCCATTGGCTCCGCCGTCGCAGCTGGCTGACCCGCTGGGCGACGACGACGGCGGCCCCGCCACCGGCACCCCGCCGACGCTGACCTGGTCCTCGCCGCGCTGGCGGAACTCCCGCACGGCGAGCGCCGCTGCCGCTACGAGCACCACCGCCACCGCAGCGGCGACCGCCACGACGAGTCCGCGGCGCTTCGGCGGGCGCCCGCCCGGGCGCGGGTCTGGCGACATCGGGCTGCTCACCCCCGCGAGTCTGCGCCAGTCGCGCCGTCGCCGCTGCCTCCGAGGTCCCCGTTCGGCCCCCTCACCCCTTCACCGCCGCCCCCGCCCCCGCCCCCCTCCGCGACGATCAAGGAAGTTCTGCACGCCGAGCGTGCAGGACTTCCTTGAACGGCTCTGGCCGGGGGCCGTCTCGGAGGAGGAAAATGGGGGCGGGTCGGGGCGGTTCGACGTCGGTGACGATTGGTGCTGACGAGCCCGTC
>NZ_QGDQ01000044.1 GCF_003149145.1 Quadrisphaera granulorum
GTCGGTTCTCACTGACATCGCGCGGTGACCGCTCAACTTGATCTTTGCGAGCCGTCGATGTGGACGGCCCGTTGATCATCGGGAGCGGCTCCGGGATTTACACCACTTCACGGGACGTGACTGCATGGCTCGGGTGAGGTCGTCGGCGTGCCGCTCAATCCAAGCGCGACGCCGGGTGATGGCTTCTCCTGAACCGGCTGACCACATGCGCGCCCAGCCGCCGCCGAGGTGCTCGGCGGCGCCGCGCATCCGCCACCACGCACGCACTGCCTCCTCGGCGCCCACCTCGACCAATGTCTCTCGCTCCGATGTGGACAGGCCGTAGGCATCGACGAAGACGCGCAGCCGCGACGCCTGGTCGACCTCGCCCCAGGTGGGCCACACGTCGCGCGGGTCCCGCAGGGGCACCCAGTACTTGGCGGTCACCCACACCTCCAGGAGCCGGGAGGTAGGACCGGCGAGGTCGAAGTCGACCAGTGCCACGGCTCGACCGTCGCGCACCACGACGTTCTGCGGAGTGATGTCGTTGTGAGAGATGAGCTCCGGGGCCGGTGGCTCGGGCACCAGTGAGATGTCGACGTCGGTTGGCAGCGGCCACTGCATCCAGGCCGACCCCTGCGGCGCCTGGAACCCTCGGGCGGCGGCGTACCCGGCAGAGGCCTCGTGAAGTTCTCGAAGCAGCTCCGCGACGCTGATCAGCAGCCCCTTATCGGTGACCCAGGGTTCCGGTGGGTCGGCGGCGACGTCGCCGTCCAGATAGGTCAGTACGTCACGCCCGGCGCCGTCACGCCCGAGGTAGCGGGGGCTGCCCTGGAACCCCGCTGCTGCGAGGTGGTCCAGGTAGTCGGCGACGGCGGCGCTCTGGGGCTGCACGGGGCGTCGCACGGTATCGCCAACCCGGACGACGCCTTCGGTGACGTCGCCTTGCGGTAGCTCGACCTTCGGCCCGTCCGGGCCGGTGTAGCGGAGAACGGTCAATGCGCTTCACCAGCGGTGAGTCGGGCCCCCTCGGCCGCGCTGATGACCTCCACCTGTCGTCGCGCCGTCGCGGTCTCGGCGCCCACATCGCGATCGTAGGGCCGGAGGCGGCGCGCGCTGGGCTCCGTAAGTGCCCGCCTCGTCGGCAGATCGCTAGCTGTACCGACCGGGGACGTTGACCGTGAGGACGGCGGCTGGTTGCCGCAGGCGGTGTGGGGACGATGCTGGTTGTACTGGTGGAGCCAGGCTGGGAGGGGCGTCGCGGCGTTCTTGCTCGCTGGTGTCGCAGCGGGCGTAGGCCCACCCGTCGGCCATGGTCCGGTGGAAGCGATCGACCTTGCCGTTGACCTGGGGTCGATACGGGCGTGTCCGTTTCGGGGTGATCGACAGCGCTTCGCAGGCGTCGTGGGAGACGTTCTACGTGGTGCCCTGCGCTGCGTGGAAGGACAGCGCGGGCGCGAGCCAGGTGTCGAGCCCAGACCCTTCGAGCGCGGATGGATCGACACTGATCCATCCGTCGCCCATGGGGCGGTCCGCCCCCATGAGCGCGGGGTGGGCGCCGGGGCGGGCGAGCAGTTCTGCCGCTGTGCTGGGGTCGATGCGCAGCAGGAGTGCTCCTTCGCGGCGCGCGGCGGCGACCATGCGGCCCTCCACCATGAACGACATGCCCCCGAACATCGACACCTCGCGAGGGCTGCGGTCCCGCAGTGCGTGGCGAACGCGTTCGAGGAGGTCCTGCTGCGCCGTCATCGACCGCCTTTCTCGAGGTATTCGGGTCCGTTGTAGTGCAGGTTCACGGACGTGATGAGGTCGCCGTCGAGGGTGAAGAACTCTGCGAAGGTCACGGGGCCGCCGGGCATGATTGCCGTGTACAGCACGGCCGAACCGGTGGGGCCGTGCACGTCGCGGGTGATCTCGATCTGCTCGACCGTCGCGATGAAGCCGGCAACGCCTCGAAGGAAACCTTCAGTGGCATCGGGGCGGTGGCCGGCGAGGGAGCCGGTGAAGTCGAGATGGTCGCTCAGCAGGGGGCGAAAGGCGGCCCCGTCCTGGTAGTGGTCCGAGCCGGATTCGAGGATCCGGTAGTAGTCCTTGAGGACCTGCGGTGCAGCAGGAGACAGGGCGGCGGGCATGGCTCTCCTTGATGCGAGGATGATGCTTGAAACTTTCAAGTAGGCACTTGAGAAAGTCAAGGGGCGTGGTGAGGTGAAGTCCTACGGACAGCTGTGCTCGATCGCCCGTGCTCTGGACGTGGTCGGCGACCGCTGGACTCTCCTGATCGTGCGCGAGCTCTTGATCCAGGGACCGTCGCGGTTTGGGGAAGTGCAGCGCGGCCTGCCCGGCATCGCGACAAACCTGCTCACCGTGCGCTTGCGCGACCTCGAGGCGAACGGACTCGTCACCCGCGAACCGTCCCCATCGGCACCGGGGGTCCCGATGTACCGGCTTACCGACCGCGGCATGGCCCTGGACGGAGTGTTGCGTGAGCTCTTGAAGTGGGGTGCGCCCACGGTTCCAGACGCCCCGCGCGACGCGATCTTCCAGATGCACTGGCTCAGTCAGCCAGCCCGCTTCCTGCTCCAGGACCGCCGACCAACCGAGCCGGCGGTCCTCATCCGCTTCGGCACCCTCGACGACGGCTTCGACCTCACCGCGGCGGAGGGCTCGGTGGCGGTCCAGCCCTGCAAGCGGGACGTGAGTCCCCTCGCCACCGTCACAGGTCCAGGACCTGTCCTCGTCGCGCTCCTGCAGGGGGCCCTGCCCCTTGCTGTTGCCCTCGCAAACGGCGTTCGCGTCGACGGCGACACCAGCACCCTTGACCGCGTCCTGCCGCCAGCCCACTCATCAATCAACGTCCCCGGGCAGTACAGCTAGTCGTTGGGACGCTCTGGCAGGCGGGCCATCACCGCGACCATCGGCCTGCAGCGCGGGCAATGAACGCTCCCGTACTCAGTCATGCCGCACCGAGAGCGGGTCCCTGCACGCCGGACGCCGCGCCACGCCTGGCAGCGCGTGCAGTCCGCCAGAGAGCGAGCGCGGTCCATACCGCTCTAACCACCAGTGCGCCGCACACCGTGAGCACCAGCGCCGTCAGGTCGGGAGCGACGAACCCGGCAGCGAAGCGCAGGCTCATCGGCTCCCCGACGGTGAGCACCCCCAGCCCCCAGAAGACGCTCGCGTACAGGGCTCCTGCAGTGGCGAGGTAACCCGCCATCGGCAGGGTGCCAGCGCGAAGGGGGCCAGCCTTCGCCGCCTGCTCGAAGAGCCGACGGCGCCACCGCGGCCTCACCAGCCACCACGCCAGGATGAAAACCACCGCGGCACAGGTGACGTCCACGATCACGTAGGTAGTGGTGAAGGCGCCGCTGATGGGTGGCAAGGCACCGCCAGCCAACGCCGCCAGACCCCTTGCGAAGGGGGCCCGGGCATCCGTGAGCGCCCCGTTGCGGGCGGTGAGCACCACGAGCGCTGAGCTGCTGGCCGGCAGTAGTGCCATCTCCGCGTGGTAGCCGATCACGTCGCCGTCGTGCGCCAGCAGGGGCTGCTCATCGACGCTACCGACACCCCACCCCATCGCGTAGGAGTCCGTCCCAGCGGCGGCGGTATCCGGCTCGGTGGGTACGGCTGCAGCGTGCATGAGCTGCATCGACGCCGTGGACAGCACGCGCTCGCCTCGCCAGGTGCCGTCGCCAAGCTGGAAGGTCAGGTAGGTCGCCATGTCGGTGGCAGCGGAGACCAGGAAGCCGTCCGGCGATCCCCCGGGATAGTCAGGGGTCGCCCGAGGGAAGCTGAGGCCGAACCAGACGGTGTGCGCTGACGGAAGCCCGTCCCGGCCTGCCGAGGCTAGTGAGGTGCGGCTGCTCGTCATGCCGAGCGAGTCGAAGATGCGTTCCTGCACGTAGTCGCCGAAGCCCTGGCCGGAGACGACTTCGACGAGGCGTCCCAGGACGGCGTAGTTCGCGTTGCTGTAGTGGAAGGCCTCCCCGGGCGGTGAAGCCAGGGGTGTTCGCGCAGCGGCTTCGCCCCGTTCCGGCAGAGACATGCTCGGGTGGTCGATCAGTGTCAGCCCGGCGGAGGTGGGAAGGCCGCTGGTCTGGGTCAGGAGCTGACGCGTGGTGATGCGCGCATGTTCGTCGTCTTGCTGGCCCTCCCCGGCCGCTGAGCCAGCGAATTCGGGCAGGTAGCTGCCCACGGGGGCATCCAGGTCGACCAGCCCCGCATCGTGCAGCTGCAGGACGGCGATTGCGGTGAAGGACTTGCTCATCGACCCGAGCACAAAGGGCGTGCTGGCGCTGATGCCGTCCCCGACGGTGCCGATGCTCACCGCGCCCCGCTCGACGACGGCGACAGCAGCAGCCGGTACGTGAGAGGCGAGCAACTGCTCCTTCACCGCCTGCACCACCTCTGCCGCGGGTACTTCCTGTCGGGCGCCTGCGCTCGCCGCGTGAGCCGCCGGCGCGGCGCCAAGGAGGAGCGAGGCGATGAGGGGGCACATGATCGCGACGACGACGGCGCAGATCCTCAGGGTGCTCGGCGAAGCGCCTCGGTCCTCCTCGTCCGTCACAAGCACATGATCGCGAACAACCTCAAGCTCGAGCGCAACATCTGCGGTGTCCGGCGCAGGGTGACGCCTTGGGCGCCTGTGACGGATGGAACCTCGAGCGGGAGCCGCGCTGCCGCGGGAACCTGCCCGGGCAGCGGGCGCGGCGCCCGATGGGCCACCGCGCCCGACCGAGCGTTAGCGGCGGGAAGCGTTCCCGCCCACGAGCTGCACGATCACTCCGTTGAGAGGACGGGGGCAGCCGGCGGAGCAGGGAAAGAGGTGAACTAGATCATGGAGCTATCAGCTCGCGCAGGACGCCCGCCGTCGCGTGCGGATCGGTGATCATTGGCCAGTGCCCCGTGGGAAGGGTCCTCACGGTCCACCCTGGTGTGTCTGCGGAGACCTCCGCTGGGGAGGGTGTGGTGTGAAGGCAGCGCACGTAGGCCAGGCGAGTACGGCGGGGGTCGAGTGGCCTGGTGATGGCGGGGTGCGTGTAGGTCCTGAGGGGCTGGGGTGAGAGCCGAGGCTGCATCCACGTCCAGTCGCTGTTGCTGAGCCCGTGGCGGGGGTGGACTTGGTCGAGCTGCTCCCGGGTGAAGAACGGGATGGCTCCGTCTTCCGCGAGCCCGAGCATGAAGGCCTCGACGCCTGGCCCCGCGGCATCGAACCATGATCGCCGGGGCGAGGGCAGGACGGCGTCGAGGAACACGGTCGCTCTCACCGCAGTGGGGTTGCGCTCGAGCAGTCCAGCGGCGACGTAGCCGGCGAAGGAATGCGCCACCAGTACGGCGTCGGGTGCTGCGTGCTCTCCGATGGACCGGGCCGCGTCGTCGATCCAGTCGTCGAGCGAAAGCGCGGAAGCCGGCGTCGGATCATCGCCAGTGCCGCGCAGTTGTGGTGTCACGGTCTGGATGCCGTGCTCGTTGAGGACCGGTGTGAGGCGCCCCCACGCCCATGGCCCGAGGCCGCTGCCACCGAGGAGCACGATCGTGGGGGTCTGTGTCACGGGTGGGCTCCTGTATGGCTTTCGAGGTCGGACAGAGGGCGCAGGCGAACGTCGAGAGCGCAACGGACCGGGCACGACGCAACACTCGGATGAGTTGTACGCCGTCCAGCTTAACTGGACGGCGTACAGTTGACGACATGGATGCCCCCCGCGGCCCTGGCCAGCGCGCCGGGCTTACTCGATCAGCAATCCTGTCGGCCGCGCGTGAGCTGGTCATGGAGGGCGGGGTCGACGCGGTGACGATGCGGGCCGTGGGGCGACGCCTGGGCGTTGCGCCCAATGCGCTGTACAGCCACGTGGCCGACCGGGCGGAGTTGATCGACGCCTTGCTCGACGACGTGCTCGCGGCTGTCCCGGCTCCCTCAGTGGCGGCCGGCGATCCCGTCCGTTCCCTGCACGAACTGCTGAGTGCCACCTATGAGGTGCTCGCCGCACATCCGGGGCTGGTGCCGGTCTACCTATCGCGACAGGGCGCCCGGGGCCCGAACGCCGCCCTCCTCGGACGGGTCATGGATGACCTGCTGAAGGAGGCCGGCGTCGAGGCCGTGGATGTGGCTGTGGCCCGTCGAGTCCTCATCGTTCACGCGATGGGGTCAGCGGCCTTCGCCGCGGGTGCGCTCGCGGAGCCGGGTGCAGATCACCCGCTGTCGGTCGCAGAGTCCCAGGAGGTCTTTGTAAGGGGGCTGAACTGGTTGCTTGCGGGCATCGTTCGCGACGACATAGATACCGGGGGCACGTCGCCTGACTGGGGCGGCACCTCCGTGAGCTGAGGTATCGCGTCAGGAGTGTCTGCGCAGCGGGGCAAGGGCGTCAGACCAGGCGATCACCTGGTCGAGCAGTGCCTCGAGGCTGCGTGTGTGGTGGGGCGCGGGGGTGAAATTCTGGCCTGTGAAGTCGGTGAACAGCGACAGCGAGACCTGCGCTCGGACGTCGGCGACGTGAACCTCGGCCATGACCAGGCGCAGGTGCTCAACGGCGCGGACGCCGCCGTGGGTGCCGTAGCTGATGAACCCGGCCGCCTTGTCGTGCCACTCGGTGTAGAGGTAGTCGATGGCGTTCTTCAGTACGCCGGTGGTGCCGTGGTTGTACTCGGGGGTGACGAACACGTAGCCGTCGAAGGAGGCGATCGTCTCGGCCCAGCGGCGGGTGTGCTCGTGGCGGTAGTCGGCGCTCATGGCCGCGGCGACGGGCTCGTCCAGATGTGGCAGGTCGTGCTCAGCAAGGTCGACGAGTGCGAAGTCCGCGTCGGCGCGGTTGGCGGCTGACTGCAGGGCCCAGTGGGCGATCACGTCACTGCGGCGACCGGGGCGGGTGCTTCCGGTGATGATGGCGATGCGGGTCATGGCGCTCCTCAGGGATCGTCCGGTTCGGCTGTCGTGCAGGTCGGTGGTCAAGTGGTGGCGGGCGTGGCCATGGCGCGACGCTGCTCGTGGATGAGCCAGCCGCTGCCGAGCAGGGCGGCGAGGGTGGCGGCGGTGAGCCAGGCGAAGGTCGCGTGAAAGGCGTCGGTCGCGGCGGAGCCGGAGGCCTCGGCGGGCAGTCGGGTGGATAGGACGCTGATGAAGACGGCGCTGCCGATCGCGCCCCCGACACGGGACAGAACGTTCACCTGAGCGGTCGCGTCGGGCAGTTGGTGGGACTGCACCGTGGCCAGGGCGGTGGAGACGACGGGCGTGCCACAGAGGGCCAACCCGACACCGCGCAGCACCTGGAGAGACTCGACGGCGACCAGGTCAGCGTCGGCGTTCAGGACGGCGAAGGGTGCTGTGGCGGCGGCAGTGATCAGCAGCCCCGTTGTGGCGACACAGCCCCCGCCGTAGCGGTCGGTCAGGCGTCCGGCGAGGGGGAACGTCGCAGCGGCACCCACGCTGAAGGCGATCAGCAGCAGCCCGGTCTCGAGGATGTCGCGACCCAGCAGGACCTGGAAGTACAGCGGCATGACCATCAGTCCACCGAAGAGGGCAGCCCCGTTGAAGAACACTTCTACGGAGGCGGCCCGGTAGACCCGGTCGCGGTACAAACGCAGATCCAGCAGGGGTGAGCTGGAGCGCCAAGAGCGGCGCGCGTAGACGCTCAGGGCAGCTGCCGCGACGGTCGATGGGACGATCACGTGCGCGTCGGTGAAGCTCGCCTGCTCGGCCAGGCCGCTGGCGGCGTACGGTCAGCGCGGGAAGGCCGATCATCACCAGCGCCACGGCGACCATGTCGAGGGGGCCGCTGGTCCGACGGTCCCCACGGGGAACCAGGCGCACTCCGAGGAGCGGTCCGAGAGCGCCGATTGGCAGGTTGACCAGGAACAACCAGTGCCATGACAGCTGGCTGATAATCGCCGCGCCCAGGACTGGGCCCACGGCGGGAGCGAGGATGGCGGGGACGCTGGACGTCGCCATGACCCGCCCCATTCGGGCAGAGCCAGCGACCTCGGCGAGGACGGTCATCCCGCTGGGGACGAGCAGGCCTCCGGCCATCCCCTGTAGGACGCGGAGGACGATCAGGACGGCGATGTCAGGGGCCAGGGCGCACAAGCCGGACGCCACGCTGAAGGCGGCCAGTGAGGACAGCCATAGCCTGCCGGCACCCATGCGTCGCGTCATCCAGCCGCATATCGGCAGCGTCGCCGCCATGGCGAGCAGGTACGCGCTGTGGACCCACTGGGCGGCGGCGAGCGAGGTGTCTAGGTCTGCGCCGATGGCGGCGAGGCCGAGACTCACGATGGAGGTGTCGAGGCCGGCCAGCACGCCGCCAACCGCGAGGATCACCGCCAGGCGCCACATCCATCCCGGTACGGCTTCACTCGCAGTAAGGCCAGCGTTCGAGGTCAGTGCGCGCACGGGTTCCCCCAGACTTGGCGTTGGACTTCCAATGCTAGCAGTCCAGCGTTGGATTTCCAATGCTGGCTTATGCTTGCTCTGTGAGCAGCGACATGACGCCGCCTGACCGCCCTCCGGCTCCCACCTGTTTGCGCTCAGTGCCCTCATGGCTGCTGAACCAGGTCTCCAGTCGGGCCAACAAAGTGGTCGCCGACGCGTTAGGGCAGTCGGGCTCTCGAAGGCAGTACGCCGTGCTCGCGGGTCTGGAGGAGTTCGGTCCGATCAGTCAGGCCGAGCTCAGCCGACGCCTGGGTCTGGACCGTAGTGATCTCGTCGCCGAGCTGAACAGCTTGGAGCGCGACGGGTTGGCGCGACGAGAGCCAGACAAGAGCGACCCTCGCCGGAACGCACTGCACATCACCGCCGCCGGGGCTGTCGCACTGCAGGACCTGCACGATCGTGTTCGGGCGGGTCAGGAGGCCCTGCTCGCCCCACTCTCGGTGGGCGAGCGAGCCGAGTTCGTCAGCCTGCTGCAGAGACTGCTTGCTCACCACGCCAGCTAGCGCGGCTCGGGCCGGTGGCCTGCCGAGGAGCCCAGCCAGCACCATCCCCGTTCGTGACCAATGCGCGGGAACGTGCCGCTGCGGGTTGCTGAACGGGATCAGAAGTGAGGCACGCTCAGTCCGCCGTCCGCTCGTCGTTCAGCACGCTGCTGACGCGGTGGATCAGCCGGTCGTACATGCGGGCCGAGAGGGCCGGCGGGATGCGTGGGGCGAAGGCTCGGACCACGGGGCCGGGAGCCGCGTTCGTGGTCTCGGAGGCTGTCAGGCGACGCACCCGGGCTACGCGCCGCGTGCGTCCCCTTTCGAATCCGCGAAGCGCCGAGGACAGCGCATCAGGCGACATGACAGGTGACGCGGCGCCTTCGGCGAGGTCGGTAAGAGTGCGGTTCAGCAGCCAGGCGTCCTCCAGTGCCTGGTTGGCGCCCTGGGCCTGGGTCGGGGGGAAGGCGTGGGCGGCGTCCCCGAGCAACGTCACCGGCCCGACACCCCAAGTCCGCGGTAGGTCGTGCAACACGTGGGGGAAGCGTTGCGCCGACTCGGAGGCTGTCAGCGCGAGTGCCGCCTGGACGGGCGCGGCGTAGTCAGTGAAGCGGGCGGCCAGCTCACCGCTCGGCTCGTCATCAGGACGGGTGGCGTGGTTGGTCTCAGCGACGTCGAACCACCACTGCAGGCGCCGGCCCCCTGCTGGCATCAGGCCCACGAACCCGGCTGGCCCCACGAAGTAGGCACCGCGGCGTCCGGTGACGATGCGCTCCAGCTCCGGGTCGGCCTGCTCGGGCAGGGTCGACAGGCCCTGGTAGGTCACCCAGCCCGTCCGGTGAGCGGGCACGTCGGACAACACGTGGGCGCGGACGGCAGAGGCGTAGCCGTCGGCGCCGACGAGCACGTCGCCGCGGTGCTCGACGCCATGCACGTCGACGACGCTGACCCCGCCTCGGCCATCGCCGGCACTATTCGGGCCGCCTGTGAGGACGTGGACGTCGCGTACGGCGGCGTCGAAGGTGATGACGCTCTCGGGTAAGGTTGCTGCGAGGTGCTCCAGCAGGTCGCGTCGGGCCACGCAGGTGCTGATGTGCCCGGTGCGGCGGTGCAGCCGTGTCAGGTCCAGGTCCCACAGCCGGGCGCCGTCATGGGTGTGGAAGCTCAGCCGGTCCACTGGACCTCCGAGGTGTTCCATCGGGACCCCGAGGCCGGCGGCGGCTGCGGTGCCGTTGGAGAACAGCGTTACGCCGGATCCGCTGGTGCGCAGTATCGGTGCGCGTTCCAGGACGCGGACGTGGTGGCCGCTGCGGGTCAGGCCAGCGGCGAGGGCCAGGCCTCCGATGCCTGCGCCGGCGATGAGGACGTCCATGGCCACCTTCCCGTGCGGGCTATTCACTACGATCGTTGTACCACTGTCGCTCTACAGTGGCCAGGTGCCTCCGGTGAACGCTGCTCGCCGCGCCGTGCTAGCCGATGCGGCCATCGCGCTGCTGGTGGAAGCGGGAGTGCACGGGGTGACGCACCGGGCGGTGGACAAGGCCACGGGCCTGCCGGCGGGGACGGCGTCGAACTACTTCCCCTCCCGGGAGGCGTTGTTGGTGGCCGTGGTGGACCGGGTGGTCGACCTGCATCTGGCGCAGATGAGTCCGTCCGCATCTTCCGCCGCAGGCTCAGACGAGGCGGACCACCTCGTTCGCCAGCCTGGCAAGGTGCTCGATGGGCCGGCCGCGCAGCGGTTGATGACGGAGCTGTTGGCGGCCTCGCTGCTGCAGGCGGCGACCGACCATCGGCAGCGCTACCTGGCGATCTTCGAGCTGCAGCTGGAGGCGCTGCGTCGACCTGCGGTGCGCGAGGCCCTGGGGCGACTACAGGTCAGGTCGACGGCGGCGACGTCAGCCCACTACGAGGCGCTCGGCTTGCCGGTGCCGCCGGACCGGATCCCCACCGTTCTGCAGATGTACGGCGGGGTCCTGTTCACCCTCGTAAGTGGGCCAGTGGGGGCCATGACCGTTGAATCGGTGACACCACTGGCGGCGGGCATCGCCCGGGCGGCCCTGACGGACGGTGGCGTGCTCCACGGTTGATCTCCGGGGCGAGGCACTTGGTGGCGTGGTCCCTGTGTCGCACGCAGGAGTTCCTCGCGCGGGGGAATGCCGCTGCGGATCGCAGCCCTCCGTGCAGCCATGGCGATCGGTTGCTCGCGTTCAGGTCGACGACGTCACCTGCGCGAGCTCGCACGCTGCCTGGACGAGGTCAGCAACCGCACGAGACCGGGAATGCCGGGGCCACGCGATGACTGTGGTGACCAGTTCGGCATCCACCACACTCACCGCCACGTGCTGCGCACGCAGTGATGACCGGATCGATGAGGGCATCAGCGCGCAGACGCGTCCCAGTGCGATCAGCTGAAGCAGCTGCGTGTGGTCCCGTACTGCAGGACCGGGGCCGTCATCGAAACCGCCGCCAGGCCGTGGCCAGCGCGGCTGGGGAAGGCCGGGCAGGGACTCGACGTCTGCCATGGAGACGTTCCCTCGGGCGGCGAGGGGGTGCCCCGCAGGCAGGACGAGGACCTGCTTCTCGGTAACCAGCCCGCGGAAATGCAGATCACCGACGTCGTCGTAGGGCTGCTGCAACAGAGCGACGTCAGCTCGCCCATCTCGAACGAGCTGCCCCTGTTCGCCAGCCCCGCACAGCACCACGTCGACTTCGACGGCGAACGGCTGTGCACCGTAGGCCCGCACGAGCGTGGACATCAGATCACTGGATGCTCCCGCCTTCGCTGCCAGGACCACAGCACCGCGCCCCTCGCCTCCGGCGCGTCGGGTCCGTCGGCCAGCCGCTTCGACGGCGTCCAGGGCCGCTCGTGCTTCGGTGAGGAGAACCTCCCCTGCGGTGGTCAACGAAACAGACCGGGCGCCTCGGTGCAGCAACTCCACTCCGAGGCGCCGCTCCAGCTGCTGGATCGCCCGCGACAGCGGTGGCTGGGACATCGAGAGGCGCTGCGCGGCTCGCCCGAAGTGCAGCTCTTCGGCCACGGCGACGAAGTACCGCAGCTCCCTGGTCTCCACGCTGCCACGCTAGCCCGCTGATCTGCGCCGATGCCGCAGGAGTATCGACGAGCACTCGAACGGTCTTGGACGCCTGGAGACCGCCTGACGACGCTTGGCGATGACCACGCCAGATCATCAGGAGGCCAACAAGCCATGTCGAACGAGCAGGTCCGTTGGCTGATGAAGGTCATCCAGCCCGAGCGCACCCTGGCAGCTCTGCCCGGAGGGCACGCCCTGGACCACGCGGCACGCGCCGGCTTGTTGGGTCTTCCTCCGCAGCTGTACGTACTCGAACTCGGGAGCATGCAGGACGAAGTCGACCACGTGGTGGAGCAGCTCCTGGCTGACGATGCGGTCACGTCGATGCTCGACCGGCTGCCCCTGCAGCCAGGGACTGCGGTCACGGCGTTCGGCGACAGCCTGACCTCGGATCCACAGTCCTGGGCGGTGATCTTGCATGAGCTGCTGCGTAGGCGACGCGGTGATGACGACGTCCGCGTGACCATCGACGCTGTCGCAGGGGAGACGACCACTCACGGCCTCGTCAGGGTCGCCAACGCACTCAGGTCACAGCCGGACTGGATCCTCTTCCTCCTCGGCACCAACGACGCCCGCACGCAGGGACCTCAGCCGACCAAGACCCTCGTCCACCACGAGGAGACCGCCCGCAACATCACCGAACTGCGCCATCGGGTCGCCATGGAGACGCAGGCGCGAGCCATCTGGATCACCCCGCCTGCCGTCGACGAGGCGAAAGTGGCCACTCATGCGGGCCTGGCCAGGTTCGGAGTGCGGTTCGACAACGGTGACCTGGAGCGGGTGGCTGAGATCATCCGTGGAGGAGAGGTCGTCGTTGATGCCTTCTCCGCCTTGGGAGCGCCACCGGCAGCTGGGCACCTGCTGCACGACGGACTGCACCTGACGGTGGCTGGCCAAGCACGACTGGCGCTCGAAGTGCTCCGCGTGTGGAGTGCATGGGTATGACGCCACCGTTGACGTTCCTCCTCGGCGACCTGCCCGTGCACCGCGTCGGGTACGGCGCGATGCAGCTGCCGGGCCCCGGCGTGATGGGGCCGCCGCGTGACCGCGGCACCGCTATCGCCGTTCTACGGCGAGCTGTCGAGCTGGGTGTCAACCACATCGACACCGCGCAGTTCTATGGTCCCGACGTCGCCAACGAGCTCATCCGCGCCGCCCTGCACCCCTACCCGGACGACCTCGTGCTGGTCTCCAAGGTCGGCGCAATCCGCGACGCTCGCGGCGGGTGGCTGCCTGCGCAGCGTCCCGACCAGCTGCGCTCGGCCGTCGAGGACAACCTGCGCTCCCTCGGCGTGGAGCAGCTCGGCGCGGTGAATCTTCGTCTTCACGATGGCGACGACGACGGCGGCGACCCCGAGCACCAGTCGGTGGCGCTGGAGGACCAGCTGGCCGAGATGGTTGCGCTGCGCGACGAGGGAAAGATCGCTGGCATCGGCATCTCCACCGCCACGCTCGACCAGGTCCAGCAGGCCATCGATCAGGCGGGGATCGTCTGCGTGCAGAACGCCTTCAGCCTGGTAGACACCTCCGACGCCGACGTCCTGGACCTCTGCGGCGAGCGGGGCATCGCGTACGTGCCCTACTTCCCCCTCGGGTCGGCCTTCCCCGGCACGCCCAAGGTTGTCGACGACCCGGCGGTTCAGGCGGTGGCCGCGCGCAGGGGCGCCACGCCCGCACAGGTCGGCCTCGCCTGGCTGCTGGCCCACCGGCCGAACGTGCTGCTCATCCCGGGGACGTCGAGCTTGGCCCACCTCGAGGAGAACCTGGCCGTGGCCGACCTCCAGCTCTCCCCGGAGGACATCGAGAATCTGGTCGTCGGTGGCCACCCATCGCCCGCTGTCGCCGAGCCGACCCAGGACGCGACCTAGGCTCGGGCGGTGACGTCGTGGGAGGCCGTGGTGTCAGCCGTCGGCCGCGCGCTCGCTGGCGATCGCGCTGGTGGACGGTCCGACCTGCTCGCTTGCTGGCAGAGGACCGGCGATGCGGACCATGCCCAGCGCTGCGTGCTGGCGCACTACCTCGCCGACCTCGAAGAGCGACTCGAGGACGAGGTGGCATGGGACGAGCGTGCGCTCGATGCCTACCGAAGAGTCGGTCGAAAGGATCTGGCCGCGATCGGGATCGCCGATGCGGCGGGATTGGCCCCCAGCCTCCACCTCAATCTCGGCGACGGGTACCTGAGGCAGGGAAGGGTCGCCCCCGCCCGCGCTCAGCTCGATTCGGCTCTCTCTGCCCAGCACGCGCTTGGTGATGACGGCTATGCCGACATGATTCGCAGGGGGGTGGAGGCGCTCAGAGGCAAGCTTGACGATCTCCAGGAGCGCCTCCCGGCCCAGCAGGTCCCTGCAGGTCCACCTTCGCCTCGAGCCTGACACCGGCCGCGCACCTCAGCCAGCGAGCGCGCACCGGTCGCTGAAGTCTGTGAACTCGCTGGCGCACGGCTCCCGCTCCCGAGCGAGCAAGAAAGCCACCCGAGAGAGTGCTGCTGTTTGAGTCTTCAGCGCGGCCACGCAGCTTGTCCGACGCAGATTGTTGTCACGATGGGTGCGCTGGACCTGCTCAGCCAGACCATTGGTGCAACGCCGGCGCAACCCAAGATCATTCTCGCTACATGTTGATCATGTGTCCGGCGAGGCCGTGAATGGCTTCCTTCACCGCCTCGCCAAGGGTCGGGTGGGCGTGGACGTTCCGCGCCAGCTCGGTGACCGTCAGGTCCCACTGCTGGGCCAGGGTGAGCTCCGGCAGTAGCTCGGTGACGTCCGGGCCGATCAGATGGGCACCGAGCAGTTCCCCGTACTCACCGTCGCTGATGATCTTGACGAAGCCGGTGACATCGCCCAGGCCGTGCGCCTTGCCGTTGGCCATGAAGGGGAACTTCGCGACCCGGACGTCGCCGCCGCGCGCCCGGGCCTGAGCTTCGGTGTAGCCGAAGCTGGCCACCTGAGGCTGGCAGTAGGTGGCGCGGGGGATCATCGCGTAGTCCAACGTCATGGTCTCGGCCCCGGCGATTGTCTCGGCAGCCACGACGCCCATGGCTTCGGCCGTGTGGGCCAGCATCAGCTTGGCGGTCACGTCACCGATGGCGAAGACGTTGCCGACGTTCGTCCGGCACCGCTCGTCCACCCCGATGGCTCCGCCCGGAGTCAGCTGCACCCCTGCCGCGTCCAGGCCGTAGCCCGCGACGTTGGGTCGGAAACCGATCGCCTGCATCACCTTGTCGGCTTCCAGCACCGAGGTCTGCCCCTGGCGGGAGACGGTGACGCGGACCATCTCGCCGTCGTCGTCGATGGCTTCGACCTTCGTGCTGGTCAGCACGTCGATGCCGAGGCGCCGGTACTGCTTCTCCAGCTCGGCGGAGACTTCCTCGTCCTCCAGGGGCAGCACGCGGTCCAAGAACTCGACGATGGTCACCTTCACGCCGTAGTTGTGCAGTACGTAGGCGAACTCCACGCCGATGGCGCCTGCGCCCACGATGACGATGCTCTGGGGCAGCGTGCTGGTGAGGATCTGCTCTTCGTAGGTCACGACTCGCTCGGACAGCGTCGTGCCGGGAAGCAGGCGGGGTGTGGCGCCGGCCGCGATGATGCAGTGTCCGAACGTGATGGTGCGGTCGCCCACTTTCAGCGTTGTGGCGTCGGTGAAGGTGCCGCGCCCGTGGATCTCGGTGATGCCGTTCTTCTTCATCAGGTAGTGGACGCCCTTGACCCTGCCATCGGCGACCTTGCGGCTGCGCTCGTAGGCGACCCCATAGTCGAAGGACACCTCACCGGTGGAGATGATCCCGAAGGTCTTGGCCTCGTGGGTGAAGATGTGGGCCAGTTCGGCGTTGCGCAGCAGTGCCTTGGTGGGGATGCACCCGACGTTGAGGCACACCCCGCCCCAGTACTTCTCCTCGACGATCGCCGTCTTCAGGCCGAGCTGGGCGCTGCGGATGGCCGCAACGTAGCCGCCGGGACCAGCTCCGAGGACGACGACGTCAAAGCGTTCCTCCATGATCGGACCGTACTGCTCACGTGACGCGGCCAGGCGCTGTGGAGCACAACTGCGTCGGGTCTGGAGCAGCCCAAAGGCTTACGGAAGCAGTCTCATCGGCACAAGGCCGGCTTCCTCGTGCGGCACCTCCGGCTGCTCCGGATCGCCCACGGGCTACTTGACACCCGCGCCCGCAGCCGCGTCAGCTCCTCAGAGGGGCTCTCAGTCGGCACCGCAGCCACAGGTGAGCTCCGTCCGGGCCGCGGGTGGACCGGCACGCCGGCCTCTCGCAGCCACCCGGGCAGGGTGGAGTCCAAGACTCCCAGGTCGGCGGCGATGCCGACGACCACCGCGTGGGGGTTGGTGCGATACAGCTGCACAGCGTCCCTGCGGAGCTCCTCGGAGTAGATCTTGCGCGCCACGTGCTGATCGTGTCGCTTCCTCCAGGCCTTGCCTGGGTTCAGCGTGTCCACGAGAGGGGGTCAGGTCCCTGGATCTGCCTCAGGACCACCAGCTCCACCGCATCGCCGCAGGAGTCACCATGCTGCGCGAGCATCATCCCTCAAGGACGCCCGAGCGCTCTCTCCAACTTGGAGATGTGTCGCTTCATGCGCTCGATCTCCTCCGCCTGACGGCGGATGTGCGCATGCAGCTCCCCAAGGTCGTTGCTGCGCTCAGGGTCAGTCCTGCCCCGCAGCCGGCCTTCGGCTGAACTGGCTCGGAACAGCAGTGCCATGAGCAACGCGTCGTTGATGCCGCCTGGGCTGTATGGGGCCTGCCGTGCCCAGCGGGCCTCGGTGATGACCGCACCCGAAGGCGGCGCCCAGGAGGCGTGCACCAGCTGCTGTCGGATCTCGATCAGCCCCGAGCCCTTGGGCACCTCAGAGACCTCCACCAGTCCCTCGGGAACTGCATAAGCGTGCTGGTGCGCGATTGCCCGCCACGGCGCCTGCTTGTCGGGCTTGGCGACATCACTGCGGAAGTCCGCGCGCGTCACCTTGATCTCTACAGCCAGCAGTCGCATCAGGCCGAAGTCGAACCCCGCCGCCGCCGGCTTGGTCCGCACGTCGTTCCAAGCACCTCGACCGACGGCTCCGAGCAGCCCCTGCGCCGTCGCCACGTCGGCTGCAGTGCGCCGGCCCGGCTCACGAAGAGCCAGCACGTCGATGCGACGCGGCCTCTGCTCGTTGAACGTCGGCGCCGCGGGGACGATCGCGGGGTCGAGCTCGGCGCCGACCATGAACTTTTTGCCCCGCCTGGACGGGGTAGTCGGCGGAGGAGGCGTTATGGTCACCTCTTCCAGAAGTGACCAACCGTCATGGGGCATTGCCTGCCAAAGGGCTTGGTGGATGCGCTCGGCGGTCCAGGCGCCATCACGTTCAGCACGCGCTCCGCGAAGCGCCCGGGGAAGCGGTGCCGGGATGGGGACCGACTCGAAGACCAGGTCGTCACTCCACCTCGATGGAAGGGGCGCGGTGTCCTCCGCGGTGTGGTCTGCTGGTTGCTCGCTCATTTGCAGGGGCCCAGTGCAACAAGGCAATTCCAGGATGCGGATCGGTCTCCAAGAAGCTCACGTCGCTGCTCGACGTCGCATGAGGCATGACACAAGCGTCCGATTGCGACCATCAAGCCTGCCTCCTCCACCAGTCTCGCCAGACGTTGCGGGGGGCAGCCGAGAAGTCGAGGGTCAGCTCGCCTTCTGCCAGGCCGTCCCGGTTGGTCGCGGTCACGATCCAGGTGGCTCGACGTGTTCGAGCGGCTCCGTCCGGCACCAGGAGGACAACGGACGAGAGTTCCTGGCCGCCCTTGGGACGCAGGTCGAACGGGGGGTATCGAAGCGTCACCGACCCGTCATGCTCGATCTGCACCTGCCTGGCCAGTGATCCCAACGGAAAGTCGGCACCTGAAATTGACGCCAGAAAGTCGGTGCTCGCCCAGGTCGAGCGAGGACCCCACTTTCGAGGAGCTGTCGGCATGTCGTCCTTGGGGTCCCAGCCGTCCTCAATGTCTTCGACGGGCACGGCGCGTACGTCTCCCTCGATGTGCAGGACCAATTCTACCCCGGCGAGGTTCTTTCGCTCCGGGTTGGTCACATTCACGATCAGCGGTGCCAACACGCGCGCTGCCATCTGCTCACGGATTGTTGGCAACGCCTTCGCGAGGGTGGTCCCGTAGGCGCTGACCTCAGCACGGTACTGCTCCTGTGAACGATCCTCAGGCTTTAGCCCGAACGTCGATCCTGACTGCCGTAGCTGCTCGGCTAGGCCAGCGAAGGCGCCAACTGACAGCACGGCGCCAGCCGGCGGAGCGGGCGTGGGCGGCTTGGGTTCAGGGATCGCGTCGAGGAGCCCTTGCTGCTGAGCCTCCACGAATCGCCGGAAGTCCTCAACGCAATCTGTCAGGGGGGCCAGCGGGATGCGGTCGTCGATCTCCACGCGGATCGGCAGGCTGTCGGCCGGATCCTCAGAAAGGTGACCACCTGAAGCTGGCGCATCTCCTCTCACCCATCCGGGCCGCGGGAAGTCGTCCTTGGCAGCAGCGATCGAGAATGCCACCTGCTCTCTTAGCTGGGCCTCCGTTGACCAAAACAGACACGTCTGGTCGCCGTCGAGAACCTCCTGCCTGAAATCTGCGAGTTTCTTCTTGAACCTGGTTTGAAGTTCCACTTTGTGGCCGGGAAGGTCATCGATGTCCTTGATGAGGAAGGGCAATACGGGAATGCCTCTTTCCAGTGCGTACCGGTACTCACTGTGGGTGTAGCCGAGGTCGGTCCCCTTGCGAAGGCTGCCGTAGCGACCCGCAAGTATCAGAACCATGTAGTCGGCCAGGTCGAGACTTCGGGTGATGGTCTGCCACGGAGCACGGCTGCCGGAGGCGAAGAGCTCCATGCCGGCCGGAAGGCACTTGCTGCGCAATAGCACATCTGTGACCGCCAGACGTTCAGCGCGCAAATCGGTGAACGTCGAGCTGACGAAGACGGAGTGAACGCGGTCAACCATGATGTGATCGATCCTCGCTGTTGCTGGTGTGTCATCAGATCGCCGCCCCCGGTCCCGAGGCGGCGGCGCCATCGGTTCTCACCTGGTGAAGTCGATCCAGTCCGAGCGGTAGTCGCGCAGCGTGTTCTCTAACCGGGCGGCGCGGGCGGAGGCCGCTTCGCGCTCAGGCAGCCCGGCAGCTCGCGCAGCGCGTCGAGGGAGGCGAGTTGCAGCTGGCCTTCCGCCGCCGCGTCACCGAGGACGTGTCCGTCGTCTTTGACGTCGCGTCGGACGCGGTCGCGCATAGCAGAGTCGCACTCGGGGACCGCCATGGGCTTCGGGCCAAGCGCACCCTTGATCCCGCCGTCGAGGGCACGCCGCCGGCGGAGTCGACGTAGGCGCCTGTGTCGACATCATGAGAGGCGTGGAGGGCCACACCGCGACGGTAGGCCGCCCCTCCGGCTGGGCGGGCGGAGTTGCCGTCATGGTGCGGGATTCCCTCCTCATGCCGGCCAAGAACTGCGTCCTTCGGTTGCTTCCCGTGCAGCATCTTGAGGTCATCGAGACATGGCCCTCGGTCCTGTCGAAACCCAAGGCCGGCGTGATGGGGCTGCGGGCTGGGCTCGCGGGGCGGAGCAAGGTATACGGAGTGGTGACCCACCCCGGTTGCCTGCGGCTGCCCGACCGGCGCGGTCGGGCAGGCGGGGGCCTTCGCGAAGGGGTCTCGCCTTCGGGGTCCGCGCCCGTTCCTCCGCAGCCGCCTGCACAGCGCGTCGATGTTCGTCGGCGGTTCGAGCGCTGCACGGCGGGCATTGATTTCTAGGGTGGGACTGGGCAGACTGCGTGTGCAATTTCGTGTGCAGTTGAATCGCCATTGGGCTCCACTGGTCGACACCAGAGGGAATGCGCCCGACGGAGAACATGCAGGTCACGGCACAGATCGACATCAGTCCGAACGAGACGACACACCGCCTGACCGCGGTTCAAGTCCCCCCTCGGACACACATTGACAAGGCCTCCACGAGTTCCCAGAGCCGTGGGGGCCTTGCTGTTCCTGGCGCAATACCCCTGCTCATGCGCACCCGGCCACCGCGGAGGTGGCCGAACGCCCATGATCACCCGTAGGGGCGGAGTAGGGTTCTCGGCTCGTGGCTGGCTCCGGTGTCGACGTCTCCCCCGCCCCTCGCGATCCCGTCCTCGAAGCGGAGGGCGCCTTCCTCGAACACGTCGGTGAGTGCCTGGCGCACATGCGCGGCACCGCTGAGGCCCTCGTCGACGTCGGCGGTGACGCCTACGCCTCCGAGCGCCTCGGCGCCCTGCGCGCCGAGCGGCTGCGCTCCCTCGCGGAGCTGCCCGACGTCCCGGCGTTCTTCGGGCGTATCGACCAGCCCGAGCGGGCGCTGCACATCGGGCGCCGCCACGTCATCGACGAGGCAGGCGACCCGCAGGTCATCGACTGGCGCGCCCCGGTCAGCCGCACGTACTACCAGGCCAGCGCCCAGGACCCGCAGGGCTTGCTGCTCCGCCGCCGCTTCGGCTTCTCCCGTGGGGAGCTGACCAGCTACGAGGACGAGGACCTCACCCGCACCGCCCCCTCCCCCATCGAGCAGGACGACGACGGCGACGGCACGCCCGCGCTCGGATCCCTCGTCGTCGCCGAGATCGAGCGTCCTCGCAGCGGTCCGATGCGCGACATCGTCGCCACCATCCAGCCGGACCAGGACGACATCGTCCGAGCTCCGCTGGAGGAGTCCGTGTGCATCCAGGGCGCTCCGGGCACCGGCAAGACCGCCGTCGGGCTGCACCGCGCGGCGTTCCTCCTCTACAGCCACGCCGAGCGTCTGCGCCGCGGTGGCGTGCTCGTGGTCGGCCCGAACCGGGCGTTCCTCAGCTACATCGACCAGGTGCTCCCCGCGCTCGGCGAGGTCGACGTCACGCAGTGCACCGTCGCCGACCTCGGCCCTGACGTCACGGTCCGCGCGACCGACACCCCGGCGGCCGAGGCCGTGAAGACCGACCCGCGCATGGCCGAGGTGCTCGCCCGGGCGCTCATGAGCGGCGTCCGCGAGCCGAACGATGCCGACGACGTCGTCCTCGACCTCGCAGGTCGGCGCTACCGCGTCCGGGCGCACCGCGTCGCGGCCACGGTCCGCACCCTCGCGGAGAAGGTCGTCGCCCCCGCCGCGCAGCGCGAGATCTACTACGCCGCGGCGCGCACCCGCCTGGCCCGGGCAATCGCGGAAGACGCCCGCCGCCAGGGCGAGGCCGCCGGCTTTACCCCCACCGACGGCGAGACCGCCCGCGCCGCCCGCAGCAAGGACGTCCGTGCCGTCCTCGACGTCGTCTGGCCCGCGCGCCGCGCCGTCGACGTCCTCGCCGACCTCTACAGCGACCCGACATCGCTGGCCCGCGCCGCCGAAGGCCTCCTCGACACCGACGAGCAGGCGGCCCTGACCTGGACCGCGCGACCGCGCTCCCTGGCGCGCGCTCCGTGGACGGCGGCCGACGTCGTCCTGCTCGATGAGATCGAGGGGCTGCTGGAGCGGCCGGAGGCCTACGAGCACATCGTCGTCGACGAGGCCCAGGACCTCACGGCCATGCAGTGCCGAGCCATCGGACGCCGGCTCGCCACCGGGTCGCTGACGGTGCTCGGCGACCTCGCGCAGGCCACCCACCCGTGCTCGCTGGGGCAGTGGTCGACGGTGATGACCCACCTCGGACGCCCGGAGGCCACCGTGCGGCCGCTGACGATGGGGTATCGCGTGCCCGGCGAGGTGATCGACTTCGCCGCCCAGCTGCTGCCCTCGATCGCCCCCGGCCTGCCGGCTCCCCGTGCCGCGCGGCGCGCTCCCGGAGCGCTGCGGCTGCGCCCGGCCGGTGACCTGCTCGCCGCCGTCGTCGAGCTGGCCGACCGGGAAGGGTCGACGGCGGTCATCTGCGCCGACGACGCCGTCGCGTCCACCACCGCGACCCTGGCCGCCGCCGGCGTGGGCTCCACGCTGCTGGGCAGCGACGAGGGCGCCGTTGCGAAGGCCGGCGACGTCGTCGTGGTGCCCGCAGGGCTGGCCAAGGGTCTCGAGCACGACCACGTCGTCGTCCTCGATCCCGCCGACATCCTCGCCGCGGAGCCGCGCGGGCTGCAGCGGCTGTACGTCGTGCTCACGCGCGCCGTCACGAGCCTCACCGTGGTCGGCGCTGAAGGCCTCCCCGCACCGCTTTCGCCGGGCGCGCCGGCGTCGTAACGTCAGTCCCCCGACCTGGCGAAGGCGCCGGGTCGACTGGGAGGGAGGTCCTCCGTGTCCACTCTCGAACAGCACGAGTCCGCCACCCGGCCGGAACCGCCGCCGCCCGGCAGGCACCACGTGGTAGTCGGCTGGGACGGCTCCGAGGGCGCCGTCCGCGCCCTCCACTGGGCCTGCGAGGAGGCGGAGCGCCTCGGCGCACCGCTGCGCGTGGTGGTCTGCATCGCCTGGCACCCCGTAGCCAGCGCCGAGACCGCCGGCGCGATCCTCACGCCACCTGACCTGCGACGCCTCGGGGAGCAGCTGGCCGCGCAAGCCGTGACGCGGGTCCGCGGCGAGCACCCCGGCGTGCAGGTCAGCAGCGTCGTCCACGACTGGGCCGCCGCCGTCCCCGCACTGCTCGACGAGAGCGGCGCGGCCCGGCTGATGGTGCTCGGTTCGCGAGGCCACGGCGCCTTCGCCGATCTGCTGCTCGGCTCCACGAGCGCCCAGGTCGCGGTGCACGCCCGCTGCCCGGTAGTGGTGGTCAGGCCCCCGGAGCGCGGGGCGGACGGTCCATCGGGGACGACGACGACGGCGGGGCGCCGCGTCGTCGTCGGAGCTGACACGTCACCGGCCGCCCGATGCGCCCTGCGGTTTGCCCTCCAGGCGGCAGCCACGCGCGGCGCCGAGGTCACCGCCGTGCGCGCCTGGCAGCCGCCGTCGCTGTGGGGCTCCGGGCAGATCGGCCCGGCGCTCGAGCACGTGGAGGCGCTGGAGCAGGCGCAGGCGGAGCTGCTGGACGAGGTGGTCCGCGAGGCGCAGGCTGCCGCCGACGCCGAGGGGGTCGTGGTCCACCAGCGGGTGGTGCGCAACCACCCGGCGACCGCCCTCCTGCAGGCTGCGCAGGCTGCGGAGCTGCTGGTGGTGGGCTCGCGGGGGTCGGGTGGGTTCCGCGGGCTGCTGCTGGGCTCGGTCAGTCGTGCCGTCCTGCACCACGCCCACGGCCCCGTGGCCCTCGTCCACACCCCCCTCCACCAGTGATCATGGGCGTCCGCCACCCCACCGGCCGTGATCATGGGCACTTGGCCACCTCAGAAGTGGCCAACTGCCCATGATCGAGCCTGTTGCATAAAGCGGGGTGCGTCCCCGCCGCGGTAGTGGCGGGGGCGCGATCATGTGCCGGTGGCGCGCCAGTTCCGGTCCTTCGACGTGGATCAGCCGATGCTGCTGGCCCCCGACATCCGCGACTGGCTGGTCGAGGACGTCGTGTGGGTACTGCGCGACATCGTCGCGCAGTTGGACATCACCGCCCTGAACAAGCGCTACCGCCGCGGCGGGACCGGGCGGATGGCGTACGACCCGCGGATGCT
>NZ_QGDQ01000045.1 GCF_003149145.1 Quadrisphaera granulorum
TCCGCCGGACCCCGCAGCTGCAACCCCGCCTGCCCATCAGCCTCACTCCAGCGCGACGTGGAGCACCCCGCCCGCGCCTTGGCCGCACGAGCCTGCGCAGCATCAGGGTCGATGCGGTGCACCGCGGTGTTCAACCGCTTGGTCCACGCCCGCCGGTTCGGACCCAACCCCGCCCCCGCACTCGGACGTGACCCCGCCGCATCAGGAGATGGCGACGACGACGGGGAGGACCCCTGCGCGCCAGCGTCGTCAAGGCCAGCAGCTGAACCGTCGGTCGGGCTGTCGGTGGGGCTGTCGGTGGGCCAGGTGTCCGACCCGGTGGCTTTGCCCAGCAACTCCCGCCGCACCGCAGCGGCGACCCGCTCGGCATGCTCACGCGCCGCAGCCTCGGCAGCAGCATCCACATCCGCCCGGTCCGCGACCGCCCGCGCCCGCAACTCCTCACCGGTCAGCGGCGCCTGCCCGGTCTCGGCACGGACCTCGTCCTCAACAGCACGCGCCTGGTTGAGGGCCTCCTCGCGCGCAGCGGTCTCCCGCTCCAGCGCGCTCAGGTAGGCGGTGGCACCCACCGCTGTCAGCTGCTCCAACATCCACGTGCCCGCCCCCGCCGGCAACACCCCGGCGGCCATCGCCGCCGCCACCTCCCGGTGAGCCCCCAAAGCTGCCAGTCCCCGCTCCACCAGAGCATCAGCAGCAGCCGAACCGATCCCCAACCGGGCACACAACTCCGAGGCCGCCGTCGAACGCACCTGGGTGGCCCACGGACGACCCTTGCCATCACGAGCGGTAGCAGCGCGGGCATCAGCGACGTCCTGCTCAGCCTCCGCGCGGCGGCGAGCAGCGAAGACCCCCGCCAGCTGGTCACGGCGAGCAGCCAACGCCGCCAGCTGCCGCTCACACGCCGCGACCGCCTCCACCAACTCCGCATCCGAAACCACCGAACTCGCCGGCTCCTCGCGGAGGGACCCCTCACCGGTGCCTGCACGGGAGTCCTCACCGGAGACGTCGGTGTCGGCGGGCTGGACGTCGACAGGGTCGCCGTTCACCTGCTCGGCGTCCGTGTCAGCTCGCTCGGCAGGTCGCGGCGCGTCGTCGAGGGATACGCCCCCAGGGTTGTCGGCCCACTCGGCTGCAGCGCTGCTCGTGCTGGTGGTCGTGGTGGTCGTGGTGACAGTCGCGGGGTCGGAGGCGGGGAGCGCGGAGTCGGTGGAACGGCACGCAGCGTCCAGATCCACGGACAGCTGCGCCCACAGCGACTCCACCGCTTGAACCAACCACGACCCCGGAGCCAAACCCGCCCACGACAACGCCCCACGGTCGCGTACCCCCACCAGGCACGCCTCCGGCGCCAGCCCCGGCAACGCACCCCGCGGCTCAGGCAGCGCGGACGCAACGAACCGCGCGCCGTCGTCGTCCTCATCGACAACGGTGGCAGCCCCCGCTTCAGCGGGCACCGTCAACGGCTGGCTGAACTGGCCTACCACCCCGGCCGGCGGGTCGACCTCATAGCAGTCCGGGTGGGCCTCGGCGCGCTGCCGCAGGAGCACCGCAAGGCGATCCTCCAGCACCGAAACCGATGTCGAACCCATGTCCACATCACAGCACCCACCACCGACAACAGGCGCTGACCAGCGCTTTCGTCGTTTCAGCGCGAACGAGAACGCCTTGTCAGCTGGTGATCCCATCGTCGATGCCCGCCCATACGAGCGGTGTAGCCGATCGGCCGCGACGATTAGTTGATCGGCGCCCACAGATCGCCCTGAAGACTGTCAGCTCGCCAACGATCTCCCGCCCAGACCAGCACGACGTCGGTCTCGCGCACGCCACCTCGGAGGTCCGCGATCTCCCCTGTGTCGAGCGCTACGACGAAGTCGCTCGCTGTCACCGACAGGTGGGCGACGGCTCGTTCCGGCGTCGCGGACGTGACGGTCACTGCGGTGGGGTGCAGGTGAAGTTCGTAGAAGTGGGCGTCCTGCGCGCGAACGGACTTCAGTGCCGCCGTCGCACCGGCGCAGACGACGCAGTTCGGGGTGGAGACGGACTCGATCCACGCGGGGTCGTTGGTCTGGTACCCGTACTCGAAGGAGGCGACGAGGAAGCGGGCGGCAGCGGCGGCACCCTCGGCGTCGTCCGTAGCCTCCGGCACCGTCGGCGGCGGGCCCGGGTCAGGCAGCTCCTCATGCGACGCCAGGACGTCGATCGCGTGCTCGGCCCCCTTGTCACCGAGGAACAGGTAGGACCCCGAGACCCACAGCACGGACACCACGATCGGCAACGTGACGAAGAGTCCGCCGGCCAGTCCCACGACGACGAGCGCAGTGATGCCAAGCCTACGAAGCCAGCGGCGCTCCCGCCCCTGCGGCGCTGAGGACGGCAGGGGCGGAAGGCGGTTGTCGATCATGACCTGGAGGCTAGGGACGAAGCGTCCACCTCCGCTGATCTTGATTGCCGACCTGTGGACAACCAGCGAGAAGGGTCGTGGTGATCGATGAACCGAGGTGGTCAGTGCTCCCGCAGCAGCCAGGCGCTGACCTGGCGCACGAAGGCCGCCGCGTCAGCGCGTGCCTGGGGGACGGCCGCGGCCACGATGTCGAGGTCGGCTCGCGCGTAGTCATGGACGAGCAGGTTGCGCATGCCGATGGCCCTCCGGAGGGAGGTCGCCAGCTCTTCGTCCAACGCCTTCAGCGTCAACGCTGCGTCGATCGCACCGCGGTAGGTCGTTGGGGGGTTCACCATCCGGCTGGAGACCACATGGCTGCAGACGGAGACGGCGAGATCGACGACCTGGGTGAGCATTCGCTCGACGGCGCGTCTGAGCAGTCGCTCCTGATGAAGCCGCGCGCCGTCTACCGCACCCACGGCATCCAGATCTTCGACGAGCTCTGCCATGAGCGCGAGCTTCGCCTGAACACTGAGGGGGTCGAGTCGAGGCGGAGTCATCCGGCGGCCATCCGCTCCAGCGCGGCTCGCCGCAGCCACTCGGTATCAAAGACCTCCGAGGCTGCAGCCATCTGGGTGGCTCCCCATCGCCCCGGACCGTCCTGCCACAGGGGCAGCGCACCCGCCAGCCCATTGAATCGAGCAGCCGGCTCCGCTCGGTCCAGCACCATCAGGTCGACACTCTCCGTGCCGCTGAGCTCCACGAGCGCTTCGAGAACGAGCAGCTCCGCACCCGTGGCCGGACGGGCGAAGAGGACGGCAACGTCGAGATCGCGCGCTGTACTCGCGTCCCGCACAGCACTGCCGAAGACGGTGACCAGCGCGAGCCCGTGCCGGCGAGCGAGAGCGTCGAGCCGCCCATCGTCAGCGGCCACGACCAGCCGCTCGAGCGCCTCCACCATGCTCACACGCCGACGGTAGCGCGCAGGAGCAGACGAGGGGGCGCACCGGCAGGTGCGATCAAGCACCGCCACAGATGTACACGGGAAGATTCCTGAAACGTACACTCGCATGCGTGGAGGTCTCGACGAGTGCGCTGCGGGCAGAGCTCGCCACCTGGCTGCGCCGCGTCGCTGCCGGTGACGAGGTAGTCGTCACGGAGCGCGGCACTCCTGTCGCGCGCCTGGTCCCGGTCGGTTCTACGCCGACCATCGAACGCCTCATCGCCGAGGGCATCGTGAGCCGCGCTCCGTCACCTCGGCGCCCCTCGGCGCGCGGGGCGGTTCGAGCGCAAGCGACGGCGCCGGTCTCCGACCTCGTGGGCGACCAACGACGATGACCTCCCTACAGAAGCAGCGCCGGAGCAGCAGACCGCACTCCTGCAACAGATCGTGAGCATCGTCTACTTCGACAGCTCCGCACTCGTGAAGCTCCTCGTCGAAGAGTCAGGGAGCGAGCTCGCCGCGGACCTGTGGGACGGCTGCGACCTGGCCGTCGCCAGCAGACTCGCCCACGTGGAGGTCCGGGCAGCGCTGGCTGCGGCACAGCGAGACCGTCGCCTCACCGACGAGGGTCGTCGCCAGGCCGAGGAGCTGTGGTCTGCGTACTGGGCGTCGGTCTCGCCGATCGAGCTGACAGCCTCAACCGCCGACGCCGCCGCACGACTCGCCGGCGAGCACGCGCTCCGCGGCGCCGACGCGGTGCACCTGGCGAGCCTCGCCGCGGTTGGAGAAGAGCATTGCGTCATGGCCGTCTGGGATGCCCGGCTCCACGCAGCCGCTCGCGCGCTGGGGTTCGGGACCGCGCCGGCCCACCTGCCCTAGCGCCCAGCTCCTCACCGCGACGGCGGCGCCCCGCTCGCCCACCGTGCTCCGCAAGCCAGGCACGTCGCGTCGACCACCAACCCGGGCCGCGAGTCGCCCGCTCCGGCCCCACCCGTAGCGGCGCGGCCCCGTGAGTAATCCACAGCCGGCGGAGACCCCAGCACCAGCCTCACGCCCTCGCGCTCCCCGCAGCCGGGGCAGGTGAGCGGCGAAGGCATCGCGCCACGGTAACCCCGCGACTCCGCGGTGGTTCCGCGAGACGGCTCGCGGCTGTCGCCGTCGTCGTCCTGATCGATTCAGGACGACGACGGCGAACCGCAGCCGGCCGCCATCCCCGGCGCCGCCGCCAGCTCGTCCATCGACGCCACGGTCAGCACCCGCGGACCGGGGAAGGTCCACGCCTGGGCGGTGATGCGGGGCATCGGGAGCGCCCGCAGGTCGACGAGGTCGACCGGGTCGACACAGTGGTCGGTGGCGGGAGCCACCGTGGCGCCGTACGACCACACCGACACGCGCCCCGGCTGCAGGGGCGAGACGCGGTCCGCGACGGCCGCCGCGGCGGTGTGCTCCCCGGCAGCCGCCTCGGGAACGGCCATCACGAGCGGAACACCGGCCTTATCCGAGTGGTGCAGCCCGTGGGCGAGCGCCTGCTCCGCGCACTCACGCGCCTGCCCCGGCAGCACGACGACGATGAGCACCTCGGGACCGAGGTAGGCGCGGCACCACCCCGGCAGCGGTCCCGGGCCGTTGCCGACCTCCGGCCAGAAGGCCTGGACGTCGTCGGTGATCGCGCGGGCGACGTCGTAGGGAGCGGTCGGCTCGGTCCAGCGCATGAGCGCAACTCCAGGGGCTTGAAGCGGACGGACGTCATCCCTGACGTCCTGACATCTGTTCGGTGCCGAGAGGGGGCGGCTTGAGGTCCGTGTGCCACGACCATGACAGATGTTTCTGCTGGTCAACGCTGGATTCGGCCAAACGTGTCGCGGTCGGCCGATGGTGACGACGACGACGGCGAGAAGCGCCCGCCGCACCGCCTGTGGAAGCCTCCGGAGACGCGCCGACGTCAGATGAACGGAGCCCGCTGTGACTGAAGATCTCCGCCAGCTCACCGCCGAGCAGCTGGACCGCGCAGCCGGTGTGCTGCTCGGCCAGGCGGTCGGTGATGCGCTCGGCGTTCCCTACGAGTTCGTGCCCGAGCACCGCCTGCCGCACCTCGGCGACGCCACCGACGGCCGCGCGGAGATGCTCGGCGGCGGCCTGGGTGACTACGCCCCGGGCGAGTACAGCGACGACACGCAGATGGCAGTGATCATCGCGGAGGTGTCCTCGCGCGGGCTCGACCTCACCTCCGCGGAGGCGCTGGACGAGATCGCCGACGGCTTCATCGCCTGGGCCGCCGACGGACCCGCCGACATCGGCATCCAGACCGCCACGGTGCTGCGGGGCTCCGCGCCAGGCCCAGGCTCGGCGGAGCGCATCCGGAGCGCTTGAGCGGCGCTGGCCGCTGCCGGCCAGCGCACCGGCGGCAACGGTGCCTTGATGCGGACGGGCATCGTCGGGCTGACACGCCTGCACGACAGGGACGCCACCGCTCGCGCCGCGCGAGCCGTCGCCGAACTGACGCACGCCGATCCCGACGCCGGCGACTCGTGCGTGCTGTGGTGCGAAGCGGTGCGGGTCGCCGTGCTGGAGGGGCGACTCGACGTGGAGAGCGGCCTCGACCTGTTGCCAGCCTCACGGCGCGACCTGTGGGCCAGCCGGCTCAGCGCTGCCGCCCGCGGAGAACGCGACCGCGGCGCGAGCAACGGCTGGACCGTCGCCGCACTGCAGGATGCCTGGACAGCCATCTCCTCCACACCAAGCCACCACCTCGAACCGGCACTGCACGCGGCGGTCCGCACCGGCAACGACACAGATACCGTCGCCGCGATCGCCGGAGCACTCCTCGGCGCGCGGTGGGGCGCCAGCTCTGTACCGGCGCCGTGGCGGGAGCTCGTGCATGGCATCGGAAGACGACGCGCTGCCGACCTCGAGCGGCTCGCCATCCAGACCGCTCAGTTCGGCGAGGTGCCCAGCGCGTCACCACTCGCACCCTGACCACGGCCCCGCATCGAACGCTACGGAGCTGCTGGCGCGGCACCCAAGAGGTCGCACAGAGCAGAGACATCGGTCTCGCTCAGCGGTCGGTCCGTGGCGAGCAACCGGTACCAGATGGCACCGAAGACCAGGTCTGTGACGAGCTCGTCGGGCGCCACGTGAGGAGCGTCGCCCCGCTCGTGAGCGCGCCGGAGCACCTCCGCGAGTGCGGCCCGGCGTCGCTGAAGGAAGCCTGAGCGGAACCTGGTGCCGAAGTCAGGGCCCAGCTGCGCCTCCGCCATGAGGCCACGCAGGGCTGCGGCAACACCGGGCACGCTCAGCAGGGCGAAGGAGTCGCGACAGAACTCCTCGAGCTCTACCCGGTAGGAGCCGCGGTCGTCGACGGAGACCTCCACGTCGGCCCTGACGGCCAGGGCTTCGAGCAGCACGTCGGCCTTGCTTGGCCACCAGCGGTAGACCGTCTGCTTGCCCACTCCGGCCCGCAGTGCGATCCCCTCCACGGTGAGGGCGCGGTATCCGACCTCGGCGGTGACCTCGAAGGCCGCAGCCAGAATCGCGGACCGTGACTGCTCGCTCCGTTTGGGGCCGCGTCGACCGGGTGCTGTCTCCGTCACGGGACCAGGCTAACAAATGCGAGACGGAGCGGTTCGAGCTGAGGTACGGTTTTTACGAACCGCAGCGTCTCGTGAAAGCAGGTCTCATCCATGGGTACGTCTCTCGTCGTCGGCGGCAGCTCGGGCATCGGTCTGGCTACCGCCGTGCGCCTCCTCGCTCACGGCGACTCCGTGCACATCGCTGGCCGCAGCCCCCAGCGGCTCGGCGCCGCCACGGCCGCACACCTGGACCTGAAGCCGCACGTACTTGACGCCGGTGACCCGGCCGCCGTCGCAGCCGTGCTGGAGGAGGTCGGCCCCATCGACCGCCTCGTCGTCACGTTGAGTGGCAGCAAGGGTGCCGGTCGACTGGCGGACCTCGACCTCGGTGAGCTGCGCTCAGCGTTCGAGGAGAAGCTCTGGCCCACCCTGACCGTCGTCAAGGCAGCCCTCCCCCACCTCGGTTCACGCGGATCGGTGACCCTCGTCGGCGCCGTCACCGCTCGCATCGGCATGCCGGGCACGGCGGGCATCGGAGCACTCAACGCCGCCGTCGAGGCACTCGTCGCCCCGCTGGCGGCCGAACTCGCCCCGCTCCGCGTCAACGCCGTGTCGCCGGGCTACGTGGACACACCGTGGTGGAGCGGACTGCCTGCGACAGACAGGGAGGCGTTCTTCGCCGAGGTCGCCCAGGGGCTGCCGACCGGCCGCATCGCCTCCGCCGACGACGTCGCCGAGGCTGTGGTGCTCCTGGCCACCAACGCCAACCTCACCGGAACCGTCATCGAGTCCACCGGCGGAGCCCACCTCACCGCCTAGCAGCCCGACCCCGGCGAGGCACGCCATGCCCTCTCGGTTCTCATCGACAGCGGGAGGGCATGGCGCCATCCCCTACCGTGCTCGCCCGTGGTCAGCCTCGAGCCTCGCGAACACCTGGCGATCCTCCTGCGGGAGCAGCACGCGTCAGCTCCGTCGGCGCTGCTGGTCGACCTCGAGCCCGACCACCTGCACGTTGACGTCTCCGGCCTCGGCACCCTCGACCTCCCGGTGACCGCTGCCACCGCGAAGTCCCTCCGAGCGCTCGGAGCGCCCGCCGTGGTGGGGCGTCGCGAGCGCACCCTGCACGACACGACCGTCCGCGACTCCACGCAGCTGCCCGCATCCGCCGTTCGCGTCACCTGGAGCGACGACGCCCTGCGCGACCTCCTCGTGCGGGCCACCGAACATCTCGAGCTGCCCGCCGGCACGGTGCTGATCCCCGAGCTGCACGCGCTACTCGTCTACGGCCCCGGCCAGTTCTTCACCGTCCATCAGGACTCCGAGAAGGACGACGCGATGGTCGCCACCCTCGTGGTCACGCTGCCGTCCCGGCACACCGGCGGGGAGCTCGTCGTCCACCACGACGACGGGTCGCTGTCCGCCAAGGGCAGCCGCACGCGCACCACCGCCGTCGTCTTCCACGCCGACCGACACCACGAGGTCACCCCGGTGAAGACCGGGTACCGGGTGTCGCTGACCTACAACCTCCTCGCGCGCGCCGTGACCGCCCGCGACTTCCCTGCCGCTTCGGAGCCTCCCCCGCAGACTCCCCAGCCAGGTGGCCCGTCGGCTCTGACGGACCTGGTCCGCGAGCACTTCGCGTCGTCGTCCTCGGCACGGTGGACTGGACCGCTGCGGCTGGCCTACCTGCTCGACCACGAGTACACCGAGCGCTCCCTGGCGTGGGGACGCCTCAAGGGCGCCGACCGGTCCCGGGTCGAGCGGCTCCTCGCGGCCGCCGACCGCGCCGGCTGCACCGCGGTGCTCGGGTTGGCCCAGGTACAGGAGACGTGGGACACCGTCGACGCCGACCCGCGCTGGTCTCGCCACCGCTGGTACGACCACGAGGACGACGACCCAGACGCCGCGTACATCGAGCCCGAACAACAACCCACCGACCTCGTCGACAGCACCGTGTCGATCTCCCATTGGGTGAACCGCGACGGCACCGCCGCGCCGGTCCGACTCGTGCTCAGCGAGGAGGAGGTGTGCGCCTCGACGGCGTCGTCGCAGCTCCAGCCCTACGACACCGAGCAGCAGGGCTACATGGGCAACTACGGCAACACCCTCGACCGCTGGTACCGGCGAGCCGCGGTGGTGCTGTGGCCCCACGACGACGACGTCGCCGTGCGCGCCGAGGCCGACCCTGCCTGGGCGGCTCGGCGGATCCTCACGCGGGCGAACGACGGCGATGTCGATGGCGCCCGCCGCGATGCGTCCGCGCTCGCCCCCTTCTGGGACGCCGCAGCCCGCGACCTCACACGAGACGGCGCAGACCCGGCTGCTGCCGGAGACCTCCTGCGAGCTGCGGCGGCTCTCGACGACGGCGACCTCGCGCGCATGCTCGTGCGACCGCTGAGCGTGGTCGACCTCGGTGTGGAGCACGCGGGAGCCTTGGCCGAGCTCGCTCAGCGCTACGGAATCGCGTGGTCGAGCGTGGTGGTGGACGGCTGGACCGGACGCAACGACACGATCCGGGGGTTCTCGCTGCGGCGCGAACCCGCCGCCCGGATCGAGTGGCTGTCGACCTTTCCGGCGTTGGCCGCTGCCCTGCGCGAGGCAAACCCGTCCGGTGATGAGCTGGTAGGTGCTCAGCTGGTGAACCGCCTGGTCGTGAGTCTGTGGCCGGACGTGCGGGCCGCACTCGTGAAGGCCGCCAAGATGCCGGGAGCTCGGGCTCGGGCGAGTCGCCTCTCGGACGTGGCGCCCGCCGTCGTCGCCCTGCTGCTGGCCGTCAGCACCCGTGCTTCCGGTGGCGCTGACGGTGCCGACGACGTCAGTCGCGTGGTGCGCGAGGTGGTGTCGCTGGCGCGTCAGCACGCCGAGCCGCTGCTCGACGTCCTGCGCGCCGCAAGCGCCGCAGCGCAGCGCATGCCCCCCGAGCAGCGGGAACGTGCGGGCTTCGCCGAGCTCGCCCGCATCGAGGCCGAAGTACTCCGCGAGCGGCTGGCGCGTCCCGCGCGGACGCCGGGTGACTGGGCCCTCCCCGTGCCGTCCGGGTGTGGGTGCGCGTGGTGCGCCGAGCTGGCCACCTTCCTCCGCAACCCGGCTGCGAAGAGGCGCGACTGGCCGCTGGCAGAGCCAGGTCGCAAGCACGTCCACGCCCGCATCGACGCCGCTGAGCTGCCGGTACGTCACGAGACACTCCGCGCCGGCCGCCCGTACACGCTGGTGCTCACCAAGGACCCGGCGATCTTCGACGACGACGCCGCGACCCGCGCCGAGGACACTGCTCAGCTGGAGCGGCTGTTCGCCGGCGGGCTGCTCGACGGGCAGGGTGAGGTGCTGTGATGTCCAAAACCGCCCTGCTGGCTGAAGGGACGACGGTGGAGCTCCGCGTCGAGCTGCTGGTCGAATCCGACGAGATGCCGGCCCGGCCGTGGCGGACGCTGCGCCTCGCCTCCGAGATGCCTCTCGCGGCCGTCCACTCCGCGCTGCAGGCGGCCTTCGGGTGGACGGACAGCCACCTGCACCGCTTCTACCTCGGCACACCGTTCTCGGCGGGCACCCAGTGGTTCGGCAGCCCGACCGATGTCGCTGAGGACGACCTCAGTGAGGGGATCGACGAGACCTCCGTGGTGCTGGGCGATGTCCTCACACAGCCCGGCGACGAGTTGCACTACGTGTACGACCTCGGTGACAACTGGGACCACCTCGTGCAGGTGCTCGACGTGACCCCTCGGCCCGCTGGTGCTGCAGCGGTGGAGCTGGTCGCCGGAGACCACGCGGCGCCGGAAGAGGACAGTCGCGGCTCGCTCACGTGGGACGCCGAGGACTGGGCCGCCAACGGCATGCAACCGCCGACCCCGCCGCCCCCGTTCGACCTCACCGCAACGCGGCGGGAGGTGCGGCGGGCACTCGTGGCCGCTGATGCCCGACCTCGGCTGGACGAGGTCGCGTTCCCCGTGACGATGTTCCTCACCCAGCTGCGCGGCCCGGGGAGTGGGTTGGTGCAGTGGCGCCTCGCTGAGGCGGGCGTCGTCCCGTCGGGTCCACTCGCAGCTGGCCCTTTGGATGACCTGGACGATCTCGACGACGACGCCGTGCGCGCCGCGGTCCACCCGTGGGCCGCAATGCTCGACGTCGTCCAGCGCGCTGGAGCGGAAGGCCTGACGCTGACGGCCGCCGGCTACCTGCCGCCGGCCGCGGTGGTCGAGCTCATCAGCGCGGCCGACCCGCTGCGCCGATGGATCGGCGCCGCGAACCGCGAGGACCTCACCCCGCCCGTCGGCGAGCTGCGCGCCGACACCCAGGCCCTCAAGCTGCTGCGAGTGGCCAAGGGCCGCCTGCTCCTCACGCCCGCCGGTCGACGTGCTGCTGCGGACCCCCGCACCCTCCTCACGCACGTGCTGGAGCGCATGCCGGTCTCCCACACGTCCGACGAGCACGACGCAGGCATGCTCGCGCTCATCGCCGTCGCCACCGGTCGAGTGCCGCTGGCACCTGGTGTCCGTCACGGTGAAGGAGGCATCGACCTGCTCTCGGCGGGCATGGACTCGATCGGGTGGAGCGTCGGCGGTCGCAGCCTGACCGCGGACCACCTCAAGGGAGCCGCACGCCCCACGCTCGTGGCACTGGAGCGGCTCGGTGCGCTGCGGCGCCCCGAGGCGACGCCGTGGGACGACCCCAACGAACTCGGACCCGCAGCGGTGCACCTCGCACGCCGTGCGCTACGGGAGTGGCCGCCCCGGTGACCCACTCGCCCCCGCGCCGAAGCCCCGGCACCCGCGCCAGGGCGGTGACGAGCACCGACGCATCAGCGACCAGCACGGTCTTCGGCCAAATCTGCGACGGCGGTCGCCAGCGGCAAGCGTCCACCCGTTCGGCCCGCAGCGCGATCAAGTACTTCGTGTGGGTCGGGCACCGCGGCGTCCTCCACGAGCTTGGTCAGCAGGTACTCCTGCAGTGACTGGTGTGCACGAGCCGCACGCTGGCGCAAGACAGCGACGGTCTCCTCGGGGACGTCGTTGATCTGCACGCTCGGCATGCCGCCAGATTGACGCCGTGGCAGTCAATGCGGCAACCAGCAGCGGCGGCCGTGAGGGAGCGCTTCAGTACGAGCCCATCCACAACCGGTCACGAGCACGAGTCATCGCGACGTACACCTCGTGCCGCGTCAGCGCATGGCGCTCCTCGTAGGCGACGGCTCCCTCACCACGCCGCTGCTGCGGCGGCCGCGTCATTCGTCGGGGCTGTCAGTGGCGGTCGCCACAGTGAGCCCATGCGATGGTGGCGCTGTTCATCCCCTCCCCCCGCTGCGCCTCAGGGCGAGCCCACTCCAGCGCAGTACCCCGCCCTTGAAGTCGTCGCCGAGGCGGTCGAGCGCAGCATCGACGCCCAGGAGCGGCGGGTGAACAGCCTCGACCAACGAGGCGGCGTGTTGCTCGGGTCGAGCGGGGTCTTGGTGGCCGTGACCGCGCAGCGAGTGGACGAGTTGGGCTGGTTCGCCGTCGTCACAGGGCTCCTGGCCGCTCTCTGCGCGCTCTGTAGCGCCCTGGAGATCCGGCCGCGATCGTCGAACGCCGTCAACCCGCGAAGGCTCCTCGAGAAGTGGGCACGGGGTGAACCGGAGACTGTCAGGTTGGTGATCCTGTCGACCGTCGCCGACTCGTACGACCGGGAGGAGTCAGCGGCCCGTCAGAAGGGTCGACTGCTCACCACCGCCGTCGTGCTGCTCGCGTGCGCTGTCGGTGTCCTGCTCTCCGGAGTTACCGTGGAGTCGGGAGTGCTTCACCACCTGGCCAGCATTCTGAGGAGGGCGTCGTGACGGTGTCGGAACAGCGCGCGAATCCGAAACTCGCGCCCGACTGGTCCATCCTCGACTTCGCCGACCCTGACCTCCTGGCCAACCTCGACGGAGACCAGAAAGTCGTGCGGCGCGACCAGGATCACCTCCGCGAGCGACAGCAGCGTCGGCGCGAAGAGAGGGAGCACCGTGCCTGACTCCCGCGATGAGGCACCGCACCCGGAGCCGGTACCTCAGCTGCCCACACCGCCTCCCACGGTGATCGCTCCCGATCCGACGATCAACAGCCCCGTCATCGCCTCGCCCCCGCGTTCCGTCCGCCCCCCGCGAGTGCCATTCCGGCGGTGACGGACCGGCCCCCAGGCTCGGCAGCTCCGGACCGACTTCTGTAGGAGCCCATCCAGAGCTGGTCACGGGCTCGCGTCATCGCGACGTACACCTCGTGCCGCGTCAGCGCACGACGCTCCTCGTAGGCGGCGTCGCCCTCACCACGCCGCTGCTGCGGCGGGCGCGTCACGGGGTGAGGCAGAAACACGTGCTTGAACTCCAGGCCCTTCGCACGCTTGACGGTGCCCACCTTGAGGGCGGCTGACGGCTCGCCGTCGTAGTCGGCGAGGTCGGCCACGGGGATGCCCGCTGCCGTGAGCAGTGCACGCACCTGCTGGGCCTCGGCATTGGTGAGCGTGAGCACGGCGCAGTCACCGAGTGGGACGACGACGGCGGACGCGCGGACGGCGTCGACCAGCGCGGCGTCGTGCTCGCGCCGGTTCGCGTGGACGCTGCGGACGACGGCCCCACCAGCACGCAGGACGGACACGCGCCGACCGGCCGCTCCGGCGGGCTCGCGGACGCCGTCGTCGTCGTCCTCATCGGGATCTTCGTCGGTGGCGTCTGTGTCAGCGTCGTTGTCGGCTTCAGCGAGCTGCGCTGCGGCCGCGAGCACCTCGGCGGTGTTGCGGTAGTTGGTGCGCAGCACCGTCGAGCGACCCTTCACGCTGATGCCCGCCTCGAGCAGCGTGAAGCCGCCGGGGTAGACGCTCTGCTGGCTGTCGCCGAGCAGCAGCAGACCGTCGGGAGCGTCTCCGACGAGCGCGTGCAGGAGCTGCACGCCGACCATCGACAGGTCCTGCACCTCATCGGCGATCACCGCCACGTACCCAGGCGTCACGGGTGAACGGCGCACCTCTGCGAGCGCCTCGCAGAGGAGGTCCACGAAGTCGTGCAGGCCACGTGCCTGGAGGGTGTGCTGGTAGTCGACGTAGAGGTCCCACACCGCCTCGCGGTGCTCCAGGAACAGGGGCACGCGGCGGCCGACGCGCTTGAGCAGCGCGTACTCGCCAAAGGTGGTCAGCCCGCGGCCCTTGATGACGGCGTCGACCTCCTCGCGCCAGTACGACGGCGGCACCGGCACGTCCGCGAGCTGCGGACGCTGCGCGTGGCGCGCCCACACCTCGTCGAAGGCCTGGCGTGACGCCGCCGGGTCGACACGGAGCTGGTGTCCGCGCTCCCGCAGCAAGCGCCCGGCCCAGCTGTGGATGCTGGAGAACTCCACGCGGTCGGCGGTGCGCGGACTGAGCTGCCGGTAGAGACGCTCCTGCACGCGAACGAGGCTCTTGACGTAGGTGGTGACGAGCACGCGACCGGGCCGGGTCGAGGCCAGATGAGCCGCCCGGTGCAGCGCGACGACGCTCTTGCCCGTACCCGCTGGGCCGCTGATGCGCGCCGGGCCGGACATGGCACGGCGGACGATGCGCATCTGGTCGGGGTGCAGGAACGTCATCCACTCCTCGACCGGCGCGGCGAGCGCGGCGCGGAGCAGCCCCTCCTCGTAGGTGGCGCGGTCGAACAGCTCCAGCTGCTCGTCGGCGGGCAGGTCGGGCACACGCGCGAGCACTGGTCGCGGGGTGCGCGGTGCGACGGGGTTTGAGGCGACGTCGTGAGGCGGGAAGGTCCGGGCGAGCTCGGCGGCCACCTCGGCGACCCGCTCCGGCTGCAGCCGGCGTGCGCGCTGCGACGCCCACGGGACCACGCGGTGCTCGCCCATGGCGAGCACGCGGCCGAGGGATGTCGGTGGCAGGTCCGCCGCTCGTCGTCCTGCGAGGACGACGACAGGCTGCACGTGCAGCGGAGCGAGCCCGAGACCCGCGACGGCGTCTTCCACGGGGGCGGTGACGGCGAGCAGGGCGTCGACGTCGTCGGTGGCGTCGACCTCTCCGCGCCACAGCACGCCGGCTTCGATGCGCGGCTCGGCCCAGCCCTTGACGTCGATGACGAGCACCCCGCCGGGGCCGACCTGGATGAGGTCGACGTTCGCAGCACGCGTGCCGGGCCAACGGCGGTCAGCGAGAAGGTGCCAACCCCACGCGGACATGGCGCTGAGGCGGGTGGCCACACGCCGCTCGGTGGTCGCGGCGGCGCTGTGCCGGGCGGCACGGTCTTGCTCCTCGCGGAGCAGCCGCTCGTACTCGGCGACCATCGCCCGGGCGTGCTGAGCGAGTCGGGCCTGTGAGTCGCCGGCGCCGGCTGCTGCTGCGTGCGGGGTCGCGCTCACGGGATCCACCTCCGTGATCGACATCGGCCACGGAGCGCGACGAGAAGAGGATCAGGGCTGCGGGGTCACCCTGACGGGCCACATACGGCACATCAGCCCGCGCTGAGGAACTCCTCGTACCGCCGCTCGAGCAACTCTCGAGCCGGACGCTCCGCCTCATCGATAGGTGTGACGCGCAGAGGCTGCCGGTGGTGTCCCTGTAGCCCATGCAAGAGCATCGGCCCGTCCTTCTCCTCCAGCAGGTCCGCCCGGATCTCCACGACGCCTACGCCGTCAGCCACCGGACGGATACCGAGGATGTCGGCGTCGAACGCCGCATGGTGGATCTTGCACATCGCCAGCCCGTTCCGCACCGAGGCGATGCCCCGAGGATCGGCGTCCGGAACGATGTGCGCGGCGTCGAGGAGCCGCTCGTGGCGCAGAGAGCAGACCGTGCAGCGCGAGGCGTACGCGCGCATCACGGTGGCGCGAAAGACCGGCTGGTGGAGGCGGCGTCGGGTCTGAGCGACCACGTAGCGCCGAACGTGCTCATCGGGAGGCGAGCCGGCAGCAACGAAGCCCTGACCGACGCCCGGGTCAACAACGAACCTGCCCTCGCCTGGCTCCTCGCCCACGACGAAGACCGGGAACAGCGGCAGGTAGGAGGCCGGTCCCACGCCGAACAGCCACACCAGCTGTACACCGCGCTCCATCGCGCGCCGCAGCGCCCTGCTTTCCGGGTGCTGGGCTGACGAACCCCGGTAGGGAACGCGGAGAAGGCCCTCGGGTCCGGGGACGTCGTCGAACGGACGGTCGGCACTGCCGGCCGCGAAGGGCGTCACGAGCGTCAGGGCCGTGTCAGCTCCCTCGGCGACGACGACGCTCGCGCCCGTCCGCAACAACGGAACGCGCCGGCCGTTCACGACAACTCCGCGCAGCTCTTCTGCCGTGACGGGGTCGGCACCGTCGTGGCTGCGAACGGTCAGCCAAGCAGCGACCTCCCGGCGGAGGCGTTCGTCGTCGTCCTCATCCCATGGACTTGGAGGTCCGGTGAGCGCCGGAGGCGGACCGGAGAGATCGATGAGAATGCCGGTACCGGTGCCGCGACTGCTCTGCCGATCGCTGACGAGAGAGGTTCGCTGGCCGTCCTGCGGGCGATGGAGGACGTCTCCCACTGGGAGCAGACGGAAGACGAAGACGTCCCTCATGTCACCCAGCTGGTCCGGGGCCCGCTCGACGCGGTATGGATCGTCCTCATCTACCTCGAACTCACGAGGTACACGTGGTCCTTGGCCCCGCTACCCGCCAGGTATCCGTCTGCCACGAAGACCCGCAGGCTCCGCTCATCGCGCCGGTGTTCGAGGATGGCCTTGTTGCCCTTGGTCATCTCCTGGCCGCCGGTCCGGCCCTCGCCCGTGTACGTGAACACCGAGCCGTCGGGCGACCACCCGTCAAAGTTGTAGCCATTCTTCTCGCCCGCGCCGGGGTCGGAGTAGACGAAGACATTCAGCGTCCTCCGAGAGGGCTGGATGCCGCCGTAAATCGCTCCGCCATACGCGTGCTGGCGCTCCTCACGCGACATGCGTGTGCCCGGAGCGTGCACCCATCGCTGGGCCTCGGCAGCGGTGACCGGGAGTGCCGGGCGTTGGTGGGGCGGTACCACCGTCAGCGCCGTAGCGGTGCTCACCTGCGGGACGTGTGAAGGCTCGTGTTCCTCGGCCGCTGATTTGAGAGTGGGCGACACCCCAGGAGGTGCCGCCTCGACGGCGTCATGAACCTCGTCGACGTCAGAGGCTCCGGCAGGAGCGGCGGCCCGACGCCCCGCGTCGGTGAGGCGCCACATCCCCTCACCCGCCGGGCCCAGGAGGCGCTCCGCCACCATCGCCGCCCCCTCACGGCGCACCCGCTCGGCTGCAGTGCGTGCGAACTCGCCATGGGGGTCGAGGGCGCGCGCTACATCGTCGATGACGGCGCGCCGTCCCAAACTCCCAAAAGGAGTGGCGACCAGCCGCTGGAGGATGGCCTCGCGCACGAGATCGTCAGCCACCGTCGTCCCGCCTCGCCGACGCTTCCGTCACCGATCGCGATCCCCCGATCGTCACGGCGAGAGCTTCACACACGGGTCCGACCAGCTGGCGCGGCCCCCGGATCAGTTGACAGCGGTGTCGTGCTCCGCGCTCCCGAAGACGAGGGGAAACGCCCACTTCGCCGCGACTCCCACGCCACTCATCGACACCATGTTGACGGTCGCCCCGACGCCCGCGCCGATGAGCGGCACGATCTTCACAAGATTGACGGCCCCGGTCGTGCCAAACTTGGTGAGCAGCCGGAAGCCGACACGCTTGTTGATCTCAATGAGGACGCGGCCGGGCAGCCGCTTCAGCTGGGCCATCGCGATCTTGTTGCCGATGACGACGCCGGCCTTGGCCAGGATCTCCGTGCCAGCGGCGCCGAGGAGTGTCGCGCCGATCACCGCTTTCACGTGCTCGTCCTGAGGATCGTGCCCGCGCAGGTGGGCGATAGCCACCGCCAGACGCGTAGCCGCGAGGTAGTAGGTCCAGACGTCCGTGGGAATCGCCAGCGCCACCAGCGGACCGCCGGGGAGCCCGGTGACAGCGCCAGATGTGCCCACGAGGAGCTTGTGTGTGGCGACCAGAGCATCGATCGCTTGTTCGCGATCTCCGGCGGCTGCACGCAAAGCCTCCTCAGCCACCTCGGGGCCGCCCTTCCACGGTCCGGCTCCTTCCGTCGCGAGATCGATGAGTCGTTGCAGCAACCGGGAGGCGAGCTCGGTCGCCTTTCCATCGGATCCGTCGGAGGAGTCGTCGGCAGCGGACGGCGCAATGAGCATGGCCATGGGGAACTCATCGACTGACGACGGCCTCGGCTGGACGACGAGTCAGGCGGACGGGCCGGAGTGACAACGGGCTTCACCCGCGGGGAGTCTCCCGTGAACACGCCAGGGAGCGGCGCGCAGCGATGCCTGCACCGCACACCGATTGCCGCCGCGACGAACTGCTGAATCAGTCTCCGCAGGTCAGGGCTACTCTCCCGAGATGAACCGCAACGTGGCGGCCGCCTGCTTGATCGTCGTCGCCCTCTCCGGCTGCAGCCAGCCAAGCCCAGAGGACAAGCTCCTGGATGCCGTACATCAGACATCTGCGACGGGTTACGAGGACAGCGGCGTCATCGTGGCCGCCGGCATGGCTTGCGAGATGGGCGGCATGGGTCCGGTGGCGTTCATCGGGCCGCTCACCGACAAGGGACTGACCAACGAGGAGGGCACGGAACTGCTGCCTGCGTTCCGCGAGTACTGCCGCACGGCTTACCCATCAGCCTCCGCTGGTGCCTATGCCACCCCGGCGCCGACGGTCACCGTCACGCAAGCTGCACCTCCACCTCAGCAGCCAGCGCCGACAGTTCAGATGGGCGAGAACCAACTGCTCGTTTCGGCCTTTCTTTCGATGATGCGAAGCCGTCCGGAAACTCAGGGGGTCTACGCCGCCAACACCGACGCCCAGCTGCTCGAGTGGGGGCGCGGGGTGTGCACCGTGGCCGAGGGGTTCGTCGCTCAGGGGCAGACACTGGAGCAAGCCCAGAACTCGACGAGCCTAACCTACGCGGCCAGCATCGCAACGTCGATGTCTCAGGCAGGCAACATGGACGTCAACGAGCTCACCCGGCGGACCACGGCCACGGCCTTCTTCGTGGGCGCGTCGCTGCCGACGTTCTGCCCGCAGCTCAGCCCGGCTTCCTGATGCGCACGCCCTCCGCCCGCCACCGCCCTAAACAGCACGAACCAGGTACTACGACGTGGACGGGAAGGAGACCGGCGTGACCGGCAACCCAACTCGACGCCCCAGAGGCACACCGCGCATTGAGGAAGAGGCGTCTACCGACCGACGAGGTGTCTTCTGCCTTGAAGGCGAGTGGGAGGACGACTTCCGCTCCACCGCGAGCGTCGAGCCACTGTTGAGGCTCCTGCTGGACACGGGCAACGCCACTGGCGTCGTCCACCGCAACGTCGCGACACCCGAGGGCCTCTTCCTACACCTCGACCGCTGGCTCAACTGCGACGAAGCCGGCGACTACCCCCTCCTCTACCCAGGGCGCGGTCATAGTCGGGCGATGACTGTGTGACCTGCAGTGATGACCCTCGGTGATGCGACGGCGGACGTGACCCGCGACGATCGAAGCT
>NZ_QGDQ01000046.1 GCF_003149145.1 Quadrisphaera granulorum
TCAGGACGGCACTGATCATCACCAGCTGCCGGAGTCAGTGGACGCGGTCAAGGCCACCCTGGACGCCCTGCGCGCAACCACCCCGGCGAACACGACCACCGCGAACACGACCACCGCGGCGAACACGACCACCGCGGCGAACACGAGCACCGCGACCGCGACCGACATCCAGGCGGACACCGCGGCGAGCAGCGGTGTTGATGCTGGTGAGAGCACTACTGGTCAGAACGCTGGTCAGAACGCTGGTCAGAACGCTGGTCAGAACGCTGGTCAGAACGCTGGTCAGAACGTCGACGGGACTGCTGACGGGACTGCTGACGGGGCTGCCGGCGGCAGTCGCAGTGGCGGTGGCGGTGGCGGCGGCGGGGCTGCCGGCGGCAGTGGCGGTGGTGGCGGCGGCGGTGGCGGTGGCGGCAGTGATCTGGAACTGGGAGTGGTGCTCGCTGATGCGGGCTAGGCCAACGAGGAGACCTTCGCGGCGATGGCTGAGCGGGACGTGGACGTGCTGGCGCCGCTGGCCAGTGACCAGTCCCAACGGTTGGGTGCTGACCCAGCCGGGGACCGTTCCACCGAGCACCTGCCGCACACCGACAAGGTGCAGCAGCGGTTACGCACCGAAGAGGGCAAGGCGCTGTACGCGCGGCGGGGGCGCACGGTGGAGCCGGTGTTCGGGCAGGACAAGATGAATCTGGATTTAGCGAGGATGCGTCGGCGGGGGCTGGGCGCGGTGCGGCGGCAGGTGAGGTTCACCGCTGCGGTCCACAACATGACCAAGATCACCCGGCGGGTGTGTGCCGCGGGGCTGAGCCTGCCGATGGCGCTGGCAGCCGGGGGCTTCTAAAGAGCGGGTAGGGCCCACCCCGGGCCCACTGCGGCCGGGGTGGGCCCGGTGCACCCTAGAGCCCGCCCCGGCTGAGCTGATGGCTCAGGGGGTCCGGCCGGTCAGGGCCGCAGCATCGAGCACAGGCCCTTCACGGGGGTGCTACGCACCCCCGATCACGGCCCACACAAACCGCAACAGGCTCGATCACGCACGGGGAGGGGTGGCAGCGAGCAGGGCGCGGCGACGCAGGGTGAGCGGCAGCACACCCCACAGACCCGCGAACACCACCGCCGCCACCCCGCCCGCGACCACCCCCGCGACCCCGCCGAGCAGCACCGCCACCACCAGCAGGACAACGGCGACCAGCGCCCCCGCCAAGCACATCAACCCGGCCACCGCGCAGCGATGCCCGACCATCACCAGCTCACCGCGAGCGCGACGCCGGAACAGCGCGCGATGGACGCTGACCGGCGCCGCGAAGAGCGCCGTCGCCAGCACGGCGAAGCCCACCGCCACGAGGTAGAGCACCACCTGCCAGGTCGAAGCGCCCTCGAAGCGCTGCTGGAACGGCAGCGTCAACAGGAAGCCGGTGAGCACCTGCACACCGGTCTGGACCACCCGCAGCTCCTGCAGCAGCTCCGCCCAGTGCCTGTCGAGCTGCCGCAGGGCGGTCTCGCCGCGCTGGTCACGCCAGTCGTCGTCGTCATGCACCGGGCCATGGTGACTGCCGCAGGCGCAGCGGCGCAGGAGAAGATCCCCCGGTGGTGAGCCCGCTGGTCTCCGTTCCCCCGGCCGAAGTGGGCCTGCTCCTGCAGCGCCGCTCGCACCCACGACTGACCGCCGCAGGGTTGTTGGGGCTGGCGGCCCGCGGGTGCCTGCGCGTGGAGTGCACCTCGCCGAACCGGTTCCAGGTGGAGCCGTCGTGGCGGCTGGAGGTCATCAAGGACGACGACGACGGCGACGGCAGCTCCGGCGCCGGCCTGCGCTCGCACGAGGAGCGGCTGCTCGACGCGGTGCGCTGCGTGACGGCGCCGGCGGCCCGCACACGGCGCGAGCTTCGGGACCTCGACGACGTCGACGACCTGCGCTCCTCCAGCGGCCTGAGCCGGGCGGAACGGGCTCTGCGTCGCGACGCCGCCGAGCGCGGCTGGCTGAGCCCCCCGCCGCGGCGACGGCCCACCGCGTCAGCGCGAGCCCTTATCCCGCTGGCGCTCGACCTGCGCGAGCGGCTGTTGGTCGGTGACGGGCTCTGGACGCCGTACGGGCTGGCGTTGGCGACAGCGCTCGACGCCCTGCCCGCCACGACCTCTGACGTGCCGCCCGCTGCTTCGTCTGACGGAGACGAGGCCGCCGCGCCGGTTCCCGGCAGCAGCGCGGCTCCGGTCTGGCTGATCCCGGGGCGCCGGCTGCAGGACCAGAGCTGGTCCGGCGCGCTGCAGTTCGCGCGGGCTCTCTCGGCGGAGGGCAGCGGCGGTGGTCTTGACTGGACGGATCTGCCGGAGCTCGTTGGTGCACTGCTGGACTTCAGGTCCTGATCATGCAGAAGACCCGCACCCGAGTGACTTCAGGTGCGGGTCTTCTGCATGTTCGACCGCTTGACCGATGACGAGTTCCCCATCGCGGCGGAGCGCCCCCGCCAGGCGGCGTCAGCTGGTCGCGGAGAGCGTTGCTGCGACGGCGTCGGACTTCGACAGCGCCAGCGACAGGTCGAGCAGGTCGTCCATGGTGAGCACGGGGCCGCCGTGGGCCTCCAGCGCTTCCAGCGGCATACTCGTCACGCGCACGCCGCGGGCCGACAGGCCTGTGACCACGCGTTCGGAAGCCTGCTTGGTCACCAGCCCAGAGCACTTGGGACAGGTGAACTGGTAGAAGCTGCGCCCCGCATCGGAAGCGCACACCACCAGATCAAAACTGTCGGCCGGCAGGGTCATGGCCCCGCAAACCGGGCACGAGCACGTAATCCGCGCCGGCTCTCCGGCGCGGGGGGCGGGAGTGTTCGGGTCGGGCACGGTGGCCTCCTCGGGTCCTGCGGTCCGTGGTCAAACGCTAGGCGCTGAGGCCCCTCCTTCGCGGGAGGCTCGCCGAACTCGTCGTCTCCACTTGGTGGCACCCCGTCCCCATCAGTCATGCCCGCATGGACAGATGCATAAGCGAGTGATACACATAACGGGTGCCTTCAGCAACCGATCTGTCCACCGCCCTCGAGGACCTCCTCAGCTGGGCGCGGCGGCTGGCACCCCCGGGCGACCTGAGCCTCGCCTCCACCACCCTGCTGGCCCGCCTCGCCCGCGACGGCGGCTCCGGCGTCTCCGCCCTGGCCACCGCCGAGGGCGTGAGCCAGCCGGCGATGAGCCAGATGGTGGCCCGGCTCGAGCGCGACGGCCTCGTGACCCGCACGGCCGACCCGCAGGACGGACGCGCCGCCGTCGTCGTCCTCACCGACACCGGCCGCGAGCTGGTGAGCGCGCGCCGCGCCGCCCGCGCCGCCGCCCTCGCGGACCTTCTCGACACCGCCCCGCCCGGCGACGCCGAGCAGCTGCTGGCCGCCACCCCCGCCCTCACGCGCCTGGCCCAGGCGGCGCTCGCGCAGTCGGCGCTGGCACGCCGCGGCGCGCTCACCCCCGCCTGAGCGCTCACACCACCTGACCTGCACTTCAGACTTTGGAAGGACCCGCTCCCGTGAGCTCCCACTCCCCCACGTCGATGCGCGAGATGCTGAAGCAGCCGCGCGCCGTCTGGGCCGTCGCCTTCGCCTGCGTCATCTCCTTCATGGGCATCGGCCTGGTCGACCCGATCCTGCCCGTCATCAAGGACCAACTGCACGCCACGCCCAGCCAGGTGTCGCTGCTGTTCACCAGCTACCTCGTGGTGACCGCCATCGGCATGCTGTTCGTGGGCGCGGTCTCCAGCCGGATTGGTGCCAAGACCACGCTCATCGCCGGCCTTGCGGTGATCGTGGTCTTCGCCGGGCTGGCAGGCGCCAGCGGAGGGGTCGACGGCATCGTCGGGTTCCGCGCGGGCTGGGGCCTGGGCAACGCGCTCTTCATCGCGACGTCGCTCGCCGTCATCGTCGCCAGCGCCACCGGCGGCTTCGCCGGAGCGATCATCCTCTACGAGGCGGCGCTCGGACTGGGCATCGCCGTCGGCCCGCTGGTCGGTGGTCTGCTCGGCGGCATCTCGTGGCGAGGCCCGTTCTTCGGCGTGTCCGCGCTGATGCTCATCGCCCTCGTGGCGACGGCGCTGCTCGTGCCCTCCACGCCCCGCCCGGCGAAGCCGACGCCCGTGCTCGCCTCGCTCAAGGCGCTGCGCCACCGCTCGCTGCTGACCATGGCGCTGGCGGCGTTGGCCTACAACTGGGGTTTCTTCACGCTGCTCGGCTACGCGCCGTACCCGATGGAGCTCGGCGTGCACGAGCTCGGCTTCGTCTTCTTCGCGTGGGGTCTGCTGGTCGCGGCGTTCAGCGTCTGGGTCGCTCCGCGCCTGCAGGCGCGCTTCGGCACCGCTCCCACGATGTACGTCGTGTTCGCCGGCCTGGCGGTGCTCATGGGCGTCATCGCGGCCGGTGTCGAGCACCCCGCCGTCGTCGTCGCCGCCACCATCGCCTCGGGTGCGTTCATCGGCGTCAACAACACGCTGATGACACAAGCCGTGATGCTCGTCTCCCCCGTGGAGCGGCCGGTCGCGTCGTCGGCGTACGGCTTCCTGCGGTTCATCGGCGGCGGCCTCGCGCCGTTCGTCGCCGGCAAGCTCGCCGCGGCCAGCGGGTTCGGGCTGCCGTTCTGGGTGGGCGCGGCGTCCTTCCTCGTGGCCATCGCGATCCTCGCGACCGGTCACCGGATGCTCGCCCGCGCCGAGGCCTCGGCGCCCGCCGCTCACGGCGAGACTCCCGAGGAGGAGCTGGCCGTGCCCGAGCCCGCCGGCGAGGGCCTCGACCTCGACCGCCTGGCCGACGAGGCCCCCGCCGCCCGCCGCTGACGAGCGAGCTGACGGGCTACTTGCGGGTGCCGCGCAGGACGGCGAGGCGGGCGCGGTAGCCCTCCTCGTCGACCTCGCCGCGCGCGAAGGCGTCCCGCAGCACGTGCTCGGCGCTGCGGGAGCGGCGCCGCCGGACGGTGAACACGACGGCGCCGACGACGAGCACCCAGAACAGCAACGGCACGAGCAGCCAGGGGCCGGGACCGCCGCCGTGCCACGGGCCGCCCTGCCAGGGGCCGCCGTGCCAGGGGCCGTCCTGCCAGGGCGCGTAGCCGGAGGTCGCGAAGGAGGTGGTGATCGGGTGGGTGAGGAGTGCGTCCATGCCGTCCACGGTGCTCCGCCGGGGCCGTCCGCCGCGTCGTCCTGGATGCGTCACCGTGGCTGCGCCGGCAGGCGTACGTGCCTGGCCCTCAGCCGACCGTCACCCCCGGTGACCATGCCGAAGAGCTTGGGAAAATGTGCCCCTTCAGCGTGATCGAGCGGTGACTCCCAAGGGGCCAACACTTCCGAGCTCCCGATACGCAGTCAGCGGCCATCTCCGCCGGCCCTGCAGTCAGCCCTCCAGTAGGCCCCGCCATTCGCCCTGCCAGCCCGGTCGCACGAGCCCCGTCTCGTAGGCGATCACCACGAGCTGCGTCCGGTCGCGGGCACCGAGCTTGGCGAGCACCCGCCCGACATGCGTGCGCGCCGTCGCCGGGCTGAGCACCAGCCGCTCGGCGATCTCCTCGTTGGACAGCCCCTCGGCCACCAGCGCCATCACCTCCCGCTCTCGTGCGGTGAGCACGTCCAGCACCGCCGCGCGCGGTCCCGCACCGGTCGGCGGCGCCGCGGAGCGCGCGGCGAACTCGGCGACCAGCCGCCGCGTCGCCCCGGGGCTCAGCAGCGCATCCCCCGCGGCGGCCACCCGCACCGCGCGGACCAGCTCCGCCGGCTCGGTGTGCTTGACCAGAAACCCCGTGGCGCCCGCGCGCAGCGCGTCGAAGACGTACTCGTCCAGCTCGAAGGTCGTCAGGACGACGACGCGCACGCCGTCCAGCCCCGCATCGGCCGTGATGCGCCGGGTCGCCTCGATGCCGTCGAGGCGCGGCATCCGAATGTCCATGAGGACGACGTCGGGCCGCAGCTCCCGTGCCAGCGCGAGCGCCTGTTCGCCGTCGTCGGCCTGACCGACCACCTCGAGGCCGTCCTGCGCGTCGAGCAGCGCGGCGAAGCCGGCGCGGACGAGCTGCTGATCATCGGCGACGAGCACGCGCACGCTCACGGCTGTTCTCCTGAAGCGACGTCGGTGGTGGGGTGGGTGAGCGGCAGCTCGGCCTCGACGCGCCAGCCTCCCTGGTCTCGGGGTCCCTCGCGAGGTCCAGCGGCCAGCCGCCCACCGAGAGCCGCCGCCCGCTCTCGCATGCCGGGAACTCCGTTGCCGCCGGTGGGCATGGGGTGGGAGGTGGCGGGGCCGTCGTCGTCGACGACGACGACGAGCGCCGCGTCCGTGCGGCGCAGCAGCACTCGCGCCGCCGCCGCCCCGCCGGCGTGCCGGGCAACGTTGGTCAGCGCCTCCTGCACGATGCGCGCGGCGGCGAGATCCACAGCCACGGGCAGTCCGGCGAGGTCGCCTTCGGTGCGCGCCTCGACCTGCAGGCCGGCGGCGCGGGGGCGCGCGAGGAGGGCGTCGAGGTCGGCGATGCTAGGGGCGGGGGTCCGGGGCGGGCGCTGGGCGGCGTCGTCGTCCTCACCACGCAGGGAGGCGAGCACGCCGTGCACCTCCACGAGCGCGTCGCGGCTCGCGGCGCGGATGGCGGTGAGGGCCTCGCGGGCAACCTCGGGGCGGGCATCCATGAGCTCCAGGGCGACCCCCGACTGCACGGTGATCATGGAGAGGCTGTGGCCGATGACGTCGTGGAGCTCACGGGCGACGGCCAGCCGCTCGTCGCTGGCGCGGCGGCGGCGCTCCTGCTCGCGGGTGAGTGCTTCCTGCTCGGCGTGGCGGCGGCGGTCGGCGGCGGCGGCTCGCCGAGCGCGGAGCCCCTCGCTCACGGCGACGACGACGAGCACCCACGCCAGCGACCCCGCGACGGCCGCCCACGGCACGAACAGGCGACCGGCGAGTGGGAGGCCCAGCCAGGCGACGGCCCAGGTTGCGCCCAAGATGCAGTACGCCGTGGCGCGCCGCCGGGCTCCCTGGCGTCCGGACGCCGAGCCGGCCGCCGCGCTGACCGCGGCCACCGCCAGCGAGAGCCACACCGGCCCGCTGACCTGCGTCACCGCGAGCCACACGATCATGGCCACCGCCGCGATGCCCTGCGTCACATACGGGAAGCGCCGGCGCAGCAGCAACGCGGCGGGTCCGGCCAGCAGCACCGGCAGGAAGAACGCCGGGTGAGGCAGGTCGGCGCCGCTGGCGAGGACAGCGACGCGTGAACCCAGCAGCTGGACGACAGCGGTCGCGACCGCCGGCGCCATGAGCCGTACGCGGGCCCGGCGCGCTGCCTCACGGTCGGGCGCTGCCTCACGGTCGGCCGCTGCCTCACGGTCGGCCGCTGCCTCACGGTCGGGCGTCGGCGCGCTCGGCGGCGGGGAGGCGGGGGTCACCGTTGGACGCTAGCCAGCGCGGACGCTCGCCGTCGTCGTCCTGGGAGCGCAGCCGCCCGTACGCGCCACTGCGTATCCGCCGTGCTGCTCGTCCCGCCCCATCGCGCGAGAAAGCGCCCCATCGAGACGCCCGAAGGGGCGTCTTCTCGGCCGAAGGGGCGTGAACTCGCGCGAAGGGGCGTGAGCGAAGCTCGGCCGCTCTCACTCCTTCACGATCAAGGACCTGCGCGCCGCATCGCGGTGCCGAAGATGTCGCAATGGCGCCGCAGATGTCGGTATCGGAGCTCCATTCCGACATGTGGGGCACGGTTGCGACATCTTCGGCGTGGTTCCGACAGTTTGAGCGCGGACGGCGCCGCCAGGCAGATCTGGCACGGCTGGCACAGCTGGCACGGCCGGACCAACCAACCGACCCTTCGCAGCGGCGCGGCGCATCCACATCCACCACCGTCCGTGACTAGCGTGTGACGCGGGGTGCCGCGAGGTCACCCGATGACAGGATCGGGGAGGCGAGCAGAGTGCTGGGTCACTCGCACGCGATGTCAGGCCTGGCCGCGGGCGCAGCGACGCTGCCGTGGGCCGGGCAGGCGGGGGTCACTGGCCCCGTCGAGCAGCTGGCCTGGGTGGCCGCGTGGGGCGGGTTCGCGATGCTCCCCGACCTCGACCAGGGCGGCATCCACTGGCGCGGTGTCATGCCGAGCGCCACGGGCTCCACCGTCGCGCGGATGTGGGGTCCGGTGACGACCACCCTTGCCAGCGTCGTCGGCAAGATCGCTGGTGGGCACCGTCAGGGCACGCACGACCTGCTGCTCGCCCCGGTGATCTTCGGGCTGCTCACCGTGCTCGCCACGCACCACCCGATCGCCTCGATGGTGGTGATCGCGCTTGGCATCGGGCTGGCGCTGCAAGCGCTGCACGTCGTCATCCCCGGAAAGGTCGAGCAGACGGTCATCGGCAACGTCGTCATCTCGGCGCTGGGCGCCTGGTGGGTCACCGGCACCGCCAGCCACACGCTGGAATGGCTGCCGTGGGCGGTGGCGGGCGGCGTCGTCGTCCACATCCTCGGTGACTGGCTCACCGTGGGTGGCGTGCCTGTACCGCTGACGTGGGTCGGTGGGCACTCGGCGCGGCTGAGCGCCGGGCTGTTCAAGACCGGCGCCCGCGCGGAGCACGTCGTCGCGACGATGTTCGCCGTGGCCGCGGTGGTGCTCGTGGTGATCCACTCGCCGCTGCAGGGCTACGTGGCGCCCGTGGTGCAGCCGGTGCTCACCAGCGCGCACATCACCCCGTAACCCCCTCCCGCACTTTCCGCGGAAAGTGCGCCACCACCGCATCGGTTGACGCACTTTCCGCGGCAAGTGCGGAAGGGCACGGTCAGCTCGAGGTGCTGCGCCGCCGCTCCACCTCGGCCTCCAGCACCGTGAGGTCGACCTCCTCGATCTCGCGGCGCCACCGCTCGGCCTGCGCCTCGTCGACGGCGTTGTCCGCGTGGGACGGGAGATCGCGCACGTCCACCGCCGCCGGTGACCCCGGAGCGCCCAGCGCCCCCGCGCGCCCCGGCAGCACGAGGTTGAGCACCACGGCGAGGAACGCCGCGACGACGATGCCGCTGTCGAACAACGCGCTCCACTGTCCGGTGATGCCGGCGACGGCGTCGGGCGCCGCCGCGATGCCCCGCCCGAGCCCGACGGACAGCGCCACGATGAGCAGCGAGCGCCCGTCGAGGCCGTCCTTGGTGAGCATCTGGATGCCGATGGCGCAGACCATGCCGAAGAGCACGAGCACCCCGCCGCCGAGCACCGGCGGCGGCACGGACGCGAGCACCCCGGCGACCTGGGGCAGCATCGCGAGCACCACGAGCGCTCCCCCGGCGATGGCCACCACCCAGCGGCTCATCTGCTGCGTGAGCGCCACGAGACCGATGTTCTGGCTGAACATCGTGGTCGGCAGGGCGCCGAACACGCCGCCGAGCGCCGCGCTGCCCCCCTCCGCGAGGATGCCGCCGAGCAGCCACTTTCCGCGGCAAGTGCGACACCCGCGCCCGCCTTCTCGCACTTTCCGCGGCAAGTGCGACACCCGCGCCCGCCTTCGCGCACTTGCCGCGGAAAGTGCGAGAAGGACGGGGGTCGGGTCAGAAACGCTCGGGGTCAGAAACGCTCGGGGCGCACGCGCACCTTGCGTCCGCGGATGAGACCGCTCTGCAGGCCGCTCACCACGTCGTCGACGGCGCCCGAGGGCACCTCTACGAGGCTGTACCGCTCGTGCACCTCGATGGCGCCGACCTCGCCGCCGTCCAGTCGGGTCTCACCGGTGACCGCCCCGACGAGATCCTGAGGGCGCACCCCGGCCTGACGACCCAGGCCCACCCACACACGGGAGACGTCGCCGCCCACGCGGGGCTTGCGCGCACCGCCCACCGGGCCGGAGGGTCGGCCGTGCGGTGCACGCCGCCCTTCGCCGCGCGCACCGCCGACGGGACGCGCGGACCGCTCGGACCACTCGGCGCCGGCGCGCGGCCCGGAACGGGGCGGGCGGCCGGAGGAGGCGTCCGGCACGTCGGGCTCCTCGCCGCGCTCGCCCTTGGCCTCGGCCAGCAGCACCAGGGCGGCGGCCAGCACCTCGGCCGGGTCTCGCTCTGCGGTGAGCTTCGCGGCGAGCTCGCGCGCTGCGCCGTCGACCTCGGCGGCCTGCAGGGCTGCGGCGGTGCGCTCGGCGCGGCGCTCGCGCAGCGTGGCGGCGGTAGGGACGGGCAGGACGGCGATGGAGCCGCGCGAGGCGCGCTCGAGCCCGTTGATGTACCGAGCTTCGCGGGGCTCGGCGATGGTGATGGCGACGCCGGTGCGGCCGCCGCGGCCCACGCGCCCGATGCGGTGCACGTACGCCTCGGAGGAGGCGGGCACGTCGTAGTTGATGACGTGGGTGAGCTGCTCGACGTCGAGACCGCGGGCGGCGACGTCGGTGGCCACGAGCAGCTGCGCGACCCCGGCGCGCAGGCGACCCATGACGCGGTCTCGCTGGTCCTGGCTCATGCCGCCGTGGAGCGCCTCGGCGCGCATGCCGCGGCCGTTGAGGGACTCGGTGAGTTCGTCGACCTCGCCGCGGCTGCGGCAGAAGATGATCGCGGCGGTGGGGGCCTCGACGTCGAGCACGCGGCGCAGCGCCGGCAGCTTCCACGCGCGCTGCACCACGTGGGCGCGCTGCTCCACCAGCGGAGCACCGCTCGCGGGGACCTCGCGCTGCAGCACCACGCGCACGGGGTCGGTCTGGTGGGTGCGGGCGATCTTCTCGATGCGCCCCGCCATCGTGGCGCTGAACAGCACCGTCTGCCGGTCGCGGGGGGCCTGCTCGAGGATGCCCTCGATCTCCTCCTGGAAGCCGGCGTCGAGCATCTCGTCGGCTTCGTCGAGGACGACGGTGCGCACACCGGAAAGGTCCAGGCTGCCCCGGCTGAGGTGGTCGAGCACGCGGCCCGGGGTACCGACGACGACGTCGACCCCGCGCTGCAGCTCGCGCAGCTGCCCGCCGATGGGCGCGCCACCGTAGACCGCGAGAACGCGCACGCCGAGGCCCGCGCCGTAGGACTCCGTGGCCGTGGCCACCTGCAGCGCCAGCTCGCGGGTCGGGGCCAGCACCAGGGCCGACGGGCCCTTGCCTGCGGGCTCGCCGGTGCGGCTCGCGTCGGCGAGGCGCTGCAGCAGCGGCAGCGCGAACGCCGCCGTCTTGCCGGTGCCGGTGGCTGCCTGGCCGAGCAGGTCACGCCCGGCGAGCAGGTAGGGCACCGCCTCGGCCTGGACGGGCGTGGGCTCCTCGTAGCCGAGGTCGTTCAGTGCCGCGAGCAGCTCCGGGCCGAGGCCCAGGTCGGCGAAACGCAGGCCGGGAGCGTCGACGTCGAGCGACGCTGGGCCTGACACGGAGGAGGCGGACACGGAGGTGGCGGACAGGTCTGACGAGGTGCTGGCGGGGGCGGAGCTCACACTCCATCCTCTCGCAGATCTTCACCTCCCTTGCCCGCAGCTGCCCGAGGTCGGACATCGCGGGCGCTGCGGGGGCGGAGAAGACGCGCAGAAGACGGTCAGAGGTGCGCCTGGGAGGCCTTCTCCATGGCGCGCTCGACGGCACCGAGCAGCGCGGCCGCGGAGGAAGGGCCCAGGTCGACGTCGGCCTCCGGGAGGGCCGCGTCGGCGGGCGCGCACACCAGCGAGCCGACCATCGCGCGCAGCACGAACATGCCCTCGGCTGTGGTCACCGGCTCGTCCAGCGAGGTGCGCAGCGCCGTGACGATCCGCTCCGTCGCCACCTCGGCGGCGTCGACGGGGACGTCCGGCAGCAGCGCCACGAAGCGCCCGCGGCCGCAGTGGGCGACCAGGTCGCTGCGGCGCAGGTTGCCGCGAATGCGAGAGGCCACGGCGGCCAGGGCGGGGCCGCGCAGGTCGCCGTCGCCGACAGCGCAGAACACCAGCGCCGTCGTCGTCCCCGGCCGCTGCCGGTCCAACGACCGCTGGAGGCAGTCGAGCAGCTCGGCGCGCATCGGCAGGGTGACCACGGGCTCGGGTCGCTCCCCCGCAACACTCACCCCGCCGAGGGGACCACTGAGGGGCACCCCCAGCGAGCCGCTCACCGGCAGCGCGGCCGCCGGCAGCGAACGGGCCACGGTCTCGAGGAGCATGGCGATGTCACCGCGGACCACGGACGCCGTCTGCGCGACGCGGAGCACCTCGACGGCCAGCGGCGCCGCGAGCATGCCCAGCACCGCGTGCGCGCGGGGGTCGAAGCTGTGCAGCTCCAGGCGCGGCCCCTGGTCGAGGGGCGCTGGGGCGCAGGAGCAGTGGCGGGCGCCGTCGCGGTGGCAGGTCACGCCCGTCCATCGGCAGGTACCGCGCCCCGCTTCAGGGGAGCAGGACGACGACCTCGCGGTTCACCTCAGCGGATCACCTCAGCGGGCGACGGCCCGCTTGGCCCGGTACTTACGGACCTGCCGCACGACGAGCAGGAGGACGGCGACGACGACGGCGCCGATCACCACCTTGTCGAAGACGTCGGCGTAGCCGGAGACGCGGTCCCACTGGGAGCCCAGCGCGTACCCGCCGCCAATGAGCAGCGCGTTCCACAGGGCGGTGCCGGCGGAGGTGTAGAGGAGGAACTGGCCGAGGGGCATCTCCGCGGCGCCGGCCGGCAGGGAGATGAGGCTGCGCACGCCGGGGATCAGCCGGCCGAAGAAGACCGCCGAGCGGCCGTGGCGGCGGAACCAGCGGTTGGCGGCGTCGGCGTCGTCCTCGTCGACCAGGGGCATCTTGGCCAGCAGCGCGATGGAGCGCCGCTGCCCGATGCGTCGGGCGAGCTCGTAGAGCAGGTACGCACCGAGCACACCGCCCGCCGTCGCCGCCACGAACACGGCGGCGAGGTTCATCCGGCCGTCGTAGGCGAGGAACCCGCCCAGCGGCAGCACCACCTCACTGGGGATCGGCGGGAACACCGTCTCCAGCAGCGTGAGGAGGAAGACGCCCGGCCAGCCGAGGGCGTCCATGACGTCAGCGACCCAGCCCGACAGCCCCGTGAGGTCGGGGCCGGTGGACGTGCCGTCGGCGGAAGAGGCGGCGGCGAGCACGGGGATCATCGGGGACAGGGTAGGCGACGACGGCCCACCGGACCCGTCGAGCGCCGCCCATTCGGGGTGCTCCGGCCAGCACCGGGGAACTGCGGGGTACTCCGAGGACGACGACGGCGGGTGTGCGCTCGGGCCGAGCGCGCGGCACAGTGACGGTGTGAGCAGCGATCCCGACCAGCGTGCCGCCGCGGACCCCTTCGGCGTGGCCGCCGACCTGGACGCCTCCGAGGACGACCCGTCACCCGCGGCGGCGGCTGAGCTGCCTGGGCACGGCGTCGACGAGGTGGTCGACGAGACCGCCGACGGGCGCCACGGTCCGGTACAGGAACCGTCGGTCGGATCACCTGCCCAGGACCACCCCGCCTGATGCCTTCGGCGCTGCGGCAGGCTCATCGGTGGCGCCCGTCGATCCCGACGGACGATCGACCGTGACGACCTTCTTCTGAGGAGACCCGTGGACCTCGACCGTCCCCTCGCACCCGAGCCCTACGGCCAGCTGCCCCCTGTGCCGTCGTTCACCGTGACCAGCACCGACGTCACCGACGGCGAGCCGATGGCCGACCGCCATTCCGCCGAGGGCGGCAGCACCTCGCCGCAGCTGAGCTGGAGCGGGTTTCCCGCGGAGACGAAGTCGTTCGTGGTGAGCTGCTTCGACCCTGACGCGCCCACCCCCGCCGGGTTCTGGCACTGGACCGTCTTCGGCATTCCCGCGTCCGTCACCGAGCTGCCCACCGGCGCCGGCGACGAGGGCAGCGTGCTGCTGGGCGGCGGCACCGCCGTCCGCAACGACGTCGGAGGGGCGTCGTTCACGGGCGCCGCCCCGCCGCCCGGTGACCGCCCGCACCGCTACGTCTTCGCGGTGCACGCGCTCGACACCGACGACCTCGGCCTCGACGCGTCCGCCACCCCCACGGTGGTGGCGTTCACGGCGCTGTTCCACACCATCGCCCGGGCCACGCTGACGCCGACGTACCAGGTGCCCGCATGACCGCCGGGCTCTCGGGGCAGCAGGTCACAGGCCCCGGCGGGCTCGCCTGGGTCCCCGCGCTGACCCGCACGGACCTCCTCGCGCCGCCGGTCGCGGCAGCGCTGGAGGCGTGGGGCGAGACGGCAGGTGAGGCGGCACAGCAGGTGCTCGTCGCCGAGATCGACCCGCAGCTCGCCGACACCGCCGCCCTGGTCGAGGCCACAGGCGCTCCTGCGTCGATCATGGCCAACTGCGTGGTGGTGGCCGGGCGTCGCGGCGAGGTCGAGCGGATCGCCGGGTGCGTCGTCCTCGCCACCACACGGGCCGACGTCAACGGACTGGTCCGCAAGCGGCTCGACGCACGCAAGGCGTCGTTCCTCGACCACGACCGCGCGGTGGCCGGCTCCGGCATGGAGTTCGGCGGCATCACGCCCGTCGGGCTACCGGCCGAGTGGCAGGTGTTCGTCGATGCCGCGGTCCTCGACGTCGACGTCGCCGTCATCGGCTCCGGAGTACGCCGGTCGAAGATCGCCCTGCCCGGGGCGCTGCTCGGCCAGCTGCCGGGCGTGGAGGTCGTCGAGGGTCTGGGCGTGCCGCTGCCGTCGTCGTCCTGATGGTCGTCCTGATGGTCGTCGGGGCGACGTGAGGCGCGAGCTCGCGGTCACGGGTGCCGCTCCCCCGCCGCTGGCCTGGGAGCGGTACGCCGACCCGTCGCTGTGGCCGACGTGGTCTCCGCAGATCGCGTCCGTGGTGTCCAGCACGGTGCGGTTGGAGACGGGGACGACGGGTGTCGTCCGCGGTCACGGTGGACTGCGGTTGGGTTTCACCGCGGAGGACGTCGACGACGACGCCCGCCGCTGGACCTGGCGCGTCGAGCCGACGCACGCGCTGTTCATGCCGTTGCCGGGCGTACTGCGGCGGTGCGGGCGGCTGCGCCTGGAGCACGGCGTGGCGCTGAGCGGCCGGGTGGACGGCGGCTCCACCACCACGCTCGCGCTGGAGGGTGCGGCGCTCGTGGTGCTGGCATACGCGCCGCTGGCCGCCGTCGCCCTGCGCCGCCTCGTCGCCCTCCCCTGACAGGCCCCCGCCACACCCCCCGCGACGATCAAGGACCTCCGCACCACCTCGAAGGGCGAGCCGGTCAGTCGGTGGGTGAGACGCGGACGAGGTTGCCGTCGGGGTCGGTGATGACGAAGGTTCGGCCGAAGACCTCGTCGTGGGGCTCCTCGAGCACGGTCACGCCCTTCACCACCCACCGCGCGTAGACCTCGTCCACCGCGCCACCCCCTCCGGGAACCATGAGCCCGACCTCGCTGAGCCGCCGGGTGGCGGGCACGGCGTGCTCGCTGCGGCCCGTCCACACGGCGAACAGCACGCCCGGCGCCACCTCGAACGCGATGTAGCGGGGGCTGGTGAACACGGGGGCCATGTCGAACAGGTCGCTGTAGAAGGCGGCGGCCTGCGCGGCGTCGGAGACGTAGACCAGGAACAGGTTGGGTGCGCTCACGGCATCTCCTCGGGACGGCAGTGCATCTGACGAGCACCACGTCACCGCCGAACGACGACAGAACCTGTCACCTTTTCTGCAGAACCTGCAGAGCCCCTCCGACCATGTCGCTGTGAAGGCGTCGCGACTCCTCAACCTGCTCCTGCTGCTGCAGACCCGTGAGCGGATGACCACGTCCGAGCTCGCCGAGCAGCTCGAGGTGTCCCGCCGGACGGTGCTTCGCGACGTCGAGGCCCTGTCCGCGGCGGGTGTGCCCGTCTACGCCGAGCGGGGACGGCGGGGCGGCGTCGTCCTCCTGTCCGGTGCGCGCCTCAACGCCTCGCACCTGGAGCCGGCAGAGCTGGAGGCCCTCTCGCTCACCGGGCTGGACGCAGCGCACCTGGAGGAGCTGGGCCTGGCCGCTGCGACCGTCCAGGCCACCCGCAAGCTCGCGGCGCGGCGCGCTCGCACCCCCACGCGCGGCGAGCCGGCTGACCTCGTGCCGCTCAGCGAGCTCGTGGTCAGCGACAACACGGGCTGGCGGAGCGCGGCGGCCGACGTCGTCGTCGACATCGGCGGGCTCGCCCTCGACGTCCGGCGACGCCGCCGTCTGGCCCTCAGCTACCGCCGCAGCGGCGCCGCGGCGCCGAGCCCGGTCACCGTGAACCCGTATGGCCTCGCGTCCAAGGCGGGACGCTGGTACCTCGTGGCGGACGTCGAGGGCGAGCCGCGGCTGTTCGCCGTCGAGCGCATCTCCGCCTGCGAAGCGCTGGACGAGCCCGCAGCGCTGCGCGACGGCGAGTCACTCGCGAGCGTGTGGCGGGAGCTTGCGGCGCGCGTCGAGGGTCCGGGCGGCGTCGTCGTCCAGGCCCGGCTGCGCACCGAGCGCCTCGACCTCGCCCGTCGCGTGCTGGGGTCACGGCTCGCGGAGGTGCGATCCGAGGACGGCGAGTGGTCGCGGGTGACCGTCTCCTACGACGACGTCGAGTCGGTCCGCCAGCTGCTGCAGCTCGGAGACCACGTGGAGGTCGTGGCGCCGGAGGAGGTGCGGCGGCGGGTGCGCGAGCTCGCGCTGGACCTGGCGGCCCGGCACACCGCCGCGCCGTCGTGACGCGGTCTCCCGAGTGCGCGTCAGACGGAGGCGAGCTCCGACGTGACGGCCTCCAGCAGCGCGCGCGGAGCGTCGGTGCGCGCGATGGCCTCACCCATCGCCCGCGCCCGGTCCGCCACCGCCCCATCGCCGAGCACGCGCACCACGGCGTCCCTGACTTGGGACGGCGACGGCCTGCCCGTCCGCAGGTCCACGCCCACCCCGAAGTGCGCCACGCGGGCCGCGACCTCGGGCTTGTCCTCCGCGGCACCGGCGACGACGAGGGGGACGCCGTGCCGCAGCGCGAGCAGCGTCCCGCCGTAGCCGCCGTTGGTCACCATGACGGCGGTCCTCGGCAGCAGCTGGCCGTACGGCAGGTACTCGGCCGCGTGCGCGTTGGCCGGCAGCGGCCCGAGGCCGGAAACCGGCCGACCGCCCGTGCTGACGACCACTTCGACGGGCTCGGCCGCGAGCCCGTCAAGCGCGGGTCGTACGAGCTTGGTGAAGTCGTGGTTGTCGAGAGTGCCCTGCGTGACGTGCACGAGAGGACGGTTGGGGTCCAGGTCGGTCCACCACGCGGGCAGAGCCGTCTCGCCGGGACCGGAGCGGCCGGACGCCGCGGGCGGGAACGGCCCGATAAAGGTGGTGTTCGGGCGGAGGTCGCTGCGCGGGTACTCGAACTCGGCGGGCCCCAACTGCAGGAGCCTGTCGAACCGCGCGCTGAGGTCGAGGACGGGCCCGTCGAGCGCGGGCGCCCCGACCTCGGCGAGCTTGGCCTGGGCGAGGCGCTGGGTCGAGCGGAAGAGCACCTGCGTGACGAGGGCGTTCATCGTCACGTTCCGGATCCTCCCGAAGGTCGACGACGACGGCCCGAGGCCCGAGTTGCTGGGCGCCACGTCTCGGCTGAGCTGCGCGAGCGGCCCGATCCCGAGGCCAAACACGAACGGGCGGCTGGCGCGCGGCCTCGCGAGCAGCGGCAGTACGCCTCCGAAGAGGCAGTCCGCGAGGACGCCGTCCACCGGGGTGGCGTCGAGGACGGTCTGCACCGCGCGGGCCTGGTCGGCGACGGGCTCGACGAACGTCCGCTCCACCTGCCACCGGCTCAGCGCGAGCCCCCGCAGCGGGCGGTCCGGCGCGAACGTGGAGGGGTCGGTCTCGTCGAAGTCCGCCACGCTGCCCAGCGGGGCGAACTCGAGGCCGGCAGCGACGACCCGCGGCTCGAAGCGCGTGCCGGTGAGCACTACCACGCGGTGGCCGTGCTCCTGCAGGACGCGCGCTGCGGCGAGCATGGGCGTGACGTGCCCGTGCAGCGGAGTGCTGCAGACCAGGATCGTGGACACCGGACCTCCGAGTTGTTTCGTTAGACTGACCGTACAACGAAAGCGAGAGGGGTGAGGTGATGTCTCCACGGACGTACTCCTCCCCGGTGCGCGACGCCGCCGCCGCGCAGACGCGGGAGCGCGTGCTGCGCGCCGTCGCCGTCCTCATGTCCGAGCACGGCTACGGGCGGACGACGATGCGCGACATCGCCTCCACCGCCGGGGTGTCCGTGCAGACGGTGAACCTGCTCGGCCCGAAGTCACGTCTCATCGCCGAGGCACTCGCGCTCGCCTTCATGGGCGACGCCGACGCGACCGACCTGGGCTCCGCCGCAGCGATGCGGGAGATCATGGCAATCGCGGACACCGACGCGGCGATCAGCGCGTACGCGCAGGCCCTGGCCGCCGCGCTCGAGCGCTCGTGTCGCCTCGCCCGGACCATGAAGGCCGCCGCCGACACCGACGACACCGTCCGCGACCTCGTCCTCGCGGGCGAGGAGCACCGACGCCGCGACATGCAGCTGGCTGCGAGGTGGATGCTCGACCGAGGTCTCATCACCGAAGACCAGCTCGACGAAGCTGCCGACGTCCACGCCCTCGTGACCTCGATCGAGACCGCCCACCACTTCCTCGTGGACCGCGAGTGGAGCGTCGATCGCTTCGCGGCATGGCTGGAGCAGGCGATCCGACGGATGGTGCTCGACGGCGGCGCATCCCAGGCCGGTCGGCCGAGCCGGCACCCGCGGGGATGATCGACCGGTGGACGTCGTCGTCGCGGGGCCCGACGGGAGCACCCAGCCCATCCAGCGCCTGCCGAGCGGCCGAGAACTTAGAGCGTCCGCCAGTAGGTGCGATCTTGGCGAGTGACCCGCTGGAGTTGCGAGCGGGCACGGGGCCCTCCACATCATGGAGTTGCTAACGCTCTG
>NZ_QGDQ01000047.1 GCF_003149145.1 Quadrisphaera granulorum
AACACCCCCCAGATCATCGGTGCACAGGGGGACTCAGTCATACCGGCGGCGGTGGCCTGCCACCCCATCGCTGGGGTGATCAAGAAGGTAACGGGAGGTCCAGCGCAGGAGCGACACCAGGTGCTGCGTCAGCGGCAGCGCGGCGATCGCGGCCGCTTCGGCTTCGGGGTCCTCGGGGCGGTCGAGCACCTCGACGAGGGCCCGGGCCTGCACCGCAGAGGGGGAGACCTCGTCGAGAACGGCGCGCACGTCGGCGAGGTCGTCCATGGTTCCGGTCCACCGGCCGGTGCTGACCAGGAACGCCGTGAGCGGCGGTAGCGCCCCGGCGACTCGCTGGAGGAAGCCGACGGCCCGGTCACCGAGCACGGTGGTCGCGGTGATGTCTGCCAGTCCCACTTCCGCGGCTGCCGCTGCGACGAAGACACGTGCGATGTGGTCGCCCGTCCAGGCGCCGAGGTGGGTCAGGCCCGCCACGCCCTGTGCCAGGCGCACGGTGAGTGCCATGTCGGAGACGGCGTCACGGGCTGGCTGGGGGGATGCCGGGCACGGTGGCGATGAGCCAGGCCTCGGCTTTGGGGCGCAGGGACTCGAACTTCTCTATTGGCGTCGTGCGTGAGGAGGGCCGCACGGGGGCGACCCGCCGCGGTTCGGGGGCTTGGGGTGGCGTCGCTGTCCGGGCACGGTGCCAGCCTGCCGCACAGGGGTCAGCGGCGGGTGTGGGGATCCTCGCGGCCCCGGTCGGCCGGTGCGAGGCCGTCCCGTCGGGCATGCAGAACTCGGCCAAGCGCGACCCGGAACGGCGAAGCGACCACTTCTGCATGCGGGAGCGGACGCCTGCGAGGCGCTCCGCTTGCGGAGAGAGACGTTCGTGAAGTTCCTGATCACGTAGGGAGTCACCCGTAACGCGTCCTCAGGCATCGGCCTGCGAAGCATGGCGTGAGGTGACCCGCTCCGCCACGAGCGGGTCACCTCCGCGTCATGACGGGATGGTGACCGTCACGGTGGCGACGTTCCCCTTGCCCTGGCCGGTGACGGCGGCCACCGAGAGCACGTACGTGCCGCCGGGCCTGAGGTTGGTGAACGTCTGCGACCTCGACGTCGACGACTTCGTGGTGGACCAGGGGCCGTTGCCCTTGCTGTCGAATCCGTTCCGTCCGACCGAGTAGCCGGTCACCGTCGAACCGGTGATCGCCGGGGGAGTCCAGGTCAGCGTCGCCGTGGTGCCGGAGACAGTCGCCTTCACCGACTGCGGGACGCTCGTGCCCCCGGTGGTGACGGTGACAGTGGTGGTCGGTCCCGCGCCGTTGGCGTTCACCGCGGCGACGGACAGGTTGTACGTGGTCGCCTGCAGCAGGCTCGTGAAGGTCTGGCTGGTGCTGGTCGCGCTCTTCGTCGTTGACCATGCGCCGGCGCCGGTGGAGCTGGTGCCGTCGCGGGCCACCCGGTAGCCCGTGATGGCTGATCCGCCGTTGCTGGCGGGCGCGGCCCAGGTGAGCGTTGCCGCGGTGGTCGTGGCGGAGCCGGTCACCGACGTCGCGGCAGACGGGGTGCTGGGCGCCGCCGCCACCGTTGCGGACGCGGCCGCCCCCGTGCCGATCGCGTTGATGGCGCGCACGGAGAGGGTGTAGCCGGAGGTGGCGACGAGGTTGGAGAAGGTGAACGACGTCGTCGTCGCCGAGACGGTGGTCGACCACGCGCCGCGGCCGGAGGCGTCCTTGCCGTCTCGGCTCACCGTGTAGCCGGTGATGGTGGATCCGCCGTTGCTTGGGGGTGCCTTCCAGGTGAGGGTGGCGGTGCTCGCACTCGGGCGGGTGGCTGTCACGGACTGGGGGGCGCTGGGCGCCGTCTGCGTCACTGGCGGCTCGATGCTGCCGAGCGTCACCGCGCCGAGGCTGTACTGGGTGACGAAGTCCCAGTCGAGCCACGCCCGGCCCTGGTTGCCCCAGTTCGTGCCCCAGCTGTTCTGGATGAGCACGCCGGTGGAGTCGTACCCGAGCACCTGCACGTCGTGGTTGCCGCGGCTGCGTGTGCCCGGGATCTCCGACGCCGACAGGTGGTTGTCGCTGACCGACAGGGCGTCGAACGCGGGGTAGATGGGGAAGAGCAGCGCGACGGGGTGCTGTGAGGCCAGCACCGACTTGATGCTGGTGATGGCGCCGTCGCCGGGAACGCCGTCGTAGAGGTTGGTCCAGCTGGTCGCCTGGAAGAGCTCGGCGTTGGTCCGCTCCGCGGTGGTGGGCGTCGTCTGCCAGTCGTAGTTGCCGTGCGTGTAGTGGGCCTGGGTGTCGATGCCCTGGGCCACCAGAAGCTGCGCTCCGTCGCGGGGGTACGCGCCGTTGTCGCCGTTGCCGACGTGGATCTGCGAGTACATGTACATCGGGGCGAAGATGCTGGCCTCGCGGCCGGCGCGGTTGGCCTCCCACCCCTGCAGGCCGTAGCCGATGGCCCACGCGACACATGAGCCGACCGAGCCCTGGTCTCCGACGGGCACGGCCCACGGCGTCAGGTCCACGCTCTCGGGCAGGGCCATGCGGGAGTTGGTCGGAAGGATCGGGGCCTGCGTTGTGCCCGATACCAGCGCACCCAAGGGATGCAGGGTGCCGGACGACGACGGCGTGGGGGCGCTCGTGGCAGCGGACGCGGGCACCACCGCGATCCCGACGACGGCAGTGGCGGTGGCCAGCGAGGTGGCCAGGGCAGCGCGGAACCAGTGGCGCATGGGTGTCCTCGGAGAAAGTGCCCGCGGCGAGCAGGCGAGGAGAAAGACGCGGCGGGCGTGCGACGGTTCAGCGTGGAGTGGCTCACCGCGAGCGTCTGACCGCACCGGCTGGTGCCGGGGTCTCGCGGTGAGACTGGCGGAGCACGGTGACGATCGTCAATCACCCTCTGCGGGGGACGGCTCCAAGGGGGCGTGACCATCGGATTCCGGCCCGGGCGGCCCACTCGTCGCTGTCGCCGGGGAGTTTGGCCAAGCTGCGGTGGGCTTCCTGCGGTACCCCCTACTGGGGCGCTAGCTGATCGCACGCTCCAAGAACGCTCCAAATCCCCTAGAACTCCGCTGGGTCGTCCGCGTGAGAAGGAACTGCGCGTGACCTGAATCAGTCCGGCGGCGTCTGGCCGCGGCGAGGGTGCCGGTTTGCCTCATGGCGGCCGAGGGTCCTTCGGCGCGGTCCAAGAGCGATCACGGACTCAATGATCATCCGCTGGTCGGATGCCGACGAAGCGGTTCGTGGTACTGACCCGAGGAAGGGTGCGGAAACATGGCGAGATCGCTCGCGAAGTTCATGACGGTGGTGGTCACAGCCGTCTTGTTGGTGCCGGGGGCGCCAGCGACAGCCGCGACGGCTGGATCTGGGACCGCGAGCGCGTCTCCAGACGCCACGGCTCAAGGTCTCGACGCGAACGGAGTTCCGACCGACGCTGCGCCTCCGTCACTTGGCCAGGTGTCAGTCCAACCCACCATCGTGGGCGGGGCCGGCAACGACCGACTCGTCGGGACTCCAGGGCGCGACGTCATCGATGGTCGCGGCGGTGACGATGTCATCGACGGCCAGGGCGGCGACGACATCATCCTGGGCGGCGACGGCAACGACACGCTGCTTGGTGGCGCCGGCAGGGACCTCCTGCTCGGGGGCAACGGTGACGACACCCTCCTCGGAGGCAAGGACGTCGACGTCGTCCTGGGAGGCGCTGGTGCTGACCTCATCTCCGGCAGCTTTGGCTCGGACTTGCTCACCGGGGGTCTCGGCAACGACACCGTCGCTGGAGGTCCTGACAGGGATGTTCTCTGGGGTGAAGCCGGTGACGACGGAATCAGTGGGGGCTACGGAGACGACGTGGTCTCCGGAGGATTGGGCGCAGACCGTGTTGATGGGGCTTCCGGAAACGACATTGGCGCAGGAGGTGAGGGGCGGGACGCCTGCCTCGCCGAGAAGCAGTTCACCTGTGAGGGTGTGTTCCAGCCGGGAACGTTGACCGCCACGATCTCCACGCCGAATCCCCGGACCGACGGAACCGGCTACGACGTCACCTGGTCTGCTAAGTCCACCCGCGGCTTGAAGCTCATCGAGATCTACGTCGACGACGCCTTGGTCGGCTACGCCTCAGCGTCGGGCGCAGCCGCAACGGCGCGAGTGGTCGTTCCCGTTTCGGCTGTCTCGCCAGGCGCTGATCGCTACGTCTACGCCGTCGCGACGGACATCGACGGGACTCAGACGGCCTCCGATTCGAAAGCGGTTCAGCTACCCGAACCCAGCCGCGGACGCCCCGCCGCGACCGCTGTGACTCTCACGAAGCCGACGCCCGTGCAGTCCGTAGTGGACGCTCTGAAGCAAGCGGGGCTGACTCCTCTCGAGTACCGGGCCGACAAGCTGCCCACGCCGGCTCCGCAGCTCGACCCCCAGGTGGCGCGTCAGCTGGCAGCTGACGGCATCACGCCGTACGTCTTCCCCGACCAGAGCCTGCTCTACGAGCCCGGCAGCACACCGATCGACGACCAGGTCGCCGACGTCACCAGCTACTACGCAGGGCATGCGATCACCGGAACGCCCCTGATCTCCCAGGTGGTGGTGCAGTCGGTGCTGACCCAGCCGGGACTGGGAGCGCTCGGACAGCTCGGCCGGATCGACGGCACTCGCGCCGAGGGACTGCCCAGCGGCGCCACAGCGTCAGCACAGACCTCGTCCCGCAGCAGCGCTGCGACCAGCGCATCCTCTGCAGCACCGTCACCCGCACCGACGAAGACCGGCCGCACGGCCCCACCCTCTGCCGCTCGGGCGTCCCAGGCGAGCGCCGCAACGGTGGGCTACTGGCCCAAGTACGGGCGCTTTAACGTCGACACCTACTCCCGCTCCCGCCTCTCGGTCGGCGTCGATTGCCAGCGTGTCTTTAACCGTTCCCTCTGCGCGCCCGTGCCGCAGCGGATCCTCGAGCCCAAGGCGGAAGTCCAGCACACCCTCGTGTGGACGCGGGAGTCGTTGCAGCTCTTCGCCTCCAACTCCGACGCCTACGAGCAGAACCTCACGGTCAAGTCGCCCGGTCGTGTCGGCACACGGCCGTACTGCAACCCGTTCAGCGAGGGCAACTTCTATGTCCGCGCTGAGACGGCCAAGTTCACCCAGTCCAACGCTCCGGGGGAAGCGGGCCTCTACAACGACGACGTCACCCTGACGGACGCGTGTTCCGTGAACGAGGTGACCTTCGGCATGGCCTATCCCGAGAAGCTGCTTGACAGCCTGCCTGCCGGGCAGCTTCCCGTCCTCGTAGTCCGCCAGGAGTCGGATCGCAATGACAGCGCTGACCGCGAATTTAACTTGGCTTCGCAGTCGCTCGACCGGGACTTCGGCAACTGCCGGTCCACGGTTACTTTCCTGAAGAAGTACTGCATCGGGGTCCTCACGAGCGCGACAAAATCTGCTACTCACGCGAGGACGGGTACCCCTGGTGCTGAGAGTCAGATTGGCGATGTGGGGCTACCGGCCTGCGTGGTCTACTCCGGCTGGAGCGTCGCGTCCGGAGGCACGGAGACTTCGACGACCTCAAGGTTGTGCGGAGGAGATCGGGACGGGGACAGCTACGACGATCAGATCGATTGCCGGCCCGATGACCCAGCGATCAACCCTGGTGCCGTCGACATCCCGAACGACGGCATCGACCAGAACTGCGACGGCAAAGACCTCACCGTCGGAAGTGGGGAGATCCAGGTCACCCTTCTCTGGAACAACGACGACGACCTAGACCTCCATGTGACCGAACCAAATAGCACGGAGATCTGGTACCGGGCGCCCGGGCCTACGTCGACCGGTGGGCGTCTCGACCGCGACGACAACGTCAACGTCTGTGGTCGCGACGCGGAGCCGGGCGGTGTGGAGAACGTCTACTGGCCGACCCAAAGCTCTCCGACCAGGGGGAGCTACAAGGTCGACGTGGTTCAGTACGCAGCCTGCGGATCACCGCTCGCATGGACAGCAGAGGTCCGTGTGGACGGCGAGCTGAAGAAGCGCGAGACCGGTACCGGCCCGGGCTCCTTCAGCTTCAGGTACTGAGGCGTCCAGCACTCCAGCCCCCAGCAGTGGTGAGCCCCCCAAGGGCCGCTGCTGGGGGCTGGGATGTGGCGGGAGGGGCTTGCTTCACTCTCGTATCGAGGCCCTCTTCGGCGGTCGTCTCGGCGTGATCGATCCGTGGACTTCGATCAACGAGGTGGTGGCGGCGGGGGGCTTTGCCCAGGGACGTGCGTGCAGGTCATCCGCAACGCCACGCTGCTCACCGGAGCCGGTGAGGGGGCCGGTGAGCAGGTGGGCGACGTGCTGGTCGAGGCCGGCACGATCGTCTCGGTGGGGCCTCGTGTCACCCGGCCCGTCGCGCGTGAGATCGACGGCACGGGCGCGATCGTCAGCCCCGGCTTCGTGCAGAGCCATGTGCACCTGTGCCAGACGGCGTTCAGCGGTCTGGCCGAAGACCTCGACGTCATGCGGTGGCTGGACCGCTGGGTCTGGCCGTTGGAGCAGGCGCTGGACGCCGAGAGCATGTCGGCCTCGGCGCGCTGGGGCGTGGCCGAGATGCTGCTGTCGGGCATCACGACGTTCCTCAGCATGGAGAGCGCCTACCACACCGACGCGGTCTTCTACGCTGCCGCCGACCTGGGGGCTCGTGCCACCATCAGCAAAGCGATCATGGATCGGTGTGAGCCGGGAACCAGCCTGCTCGCGGAGTCCACCGCGCAGGCGTGGGCTGACCCGCTGCGGCTCATGCGGGTCTGGCACGGCGCGGCGGACGGTCGGATCCGGGTGGCGGTCTCCCCGCGCTCACCGAGTGCGGCGACGATGCCGATGTGGGCCGACGCGCTGGAGCTGGCGATCCGTGCGGACACCGTGGTGCACACGCACATCAACGAGAACCGCGCCCAGTCCGAGGGCGTCGCCGTGAGCAACGGCGCCCGCGATGTGGCCTTCTTGGAGCAACTCGGCGCGCGGACGCGGCGCACGGTGCTGGCTCACGGGGTCTGGTTGGACGACGACGAGGTGGACCTCCTCGCCAGTTCGGGCGCGAGCATCGCCCACTGCCCGAGCGCGAACCTCAAGTTGGGATCAGGGATCGCCGACGTGCCGCGTCTGCGCACCCGAGGGGTCAACATCGGCCTCGGTGCGGACGGGGCGGCGTGCAACAACACCCTCGATCTACGGGCGGAGCTGCGGTTGGCGGCGCTGCTGCATCGCCGCAACGGTGATGCAGCAGCTGTCAGCGCGGCCGAGGCGCTGCGGATGGCGACTCGCCACGGCGCGCGGGCCCTCGGGCTGGGGCCGCGGTTCGGGGTGCTGCGCCCCGGCGCAGTGGCGGACCTGGCGGTCTTTGACGCGCCGCAGTTCGTGCCGGGCACGGGGGAGTCGGCGGTGGAGCACCTGGTGTTCTCCGGCTCGGCGATGCGTGCCCGGACGGTGCTGGTGGGTGAGGCGGTCGTAGTCGATGACTTCGCGCTCACGCGCGGCGACGCCGGGCAGATCCGCCGCGCCGGCGCCGCTGTGCGTGACGACCTACGACGACGCCTGGCGGCAGGCGCGTGACCTCACCCGACGGCGCATGGCCGGAGGCTGTCATGGAAGTCTCCATCGAACCCGGGGTCTGACAGTTCAGGAGCCTGCGGATCGTGGACTCGCACGGCAGACGACGTCTCGTGCTGACGTCGTTCCAGCCGAGGGCGTCCAGGACCGCGGGGCCGCTGTGGCTGACCCATTCTGCGATGGCGACGTAGGAGGAGTGCTGAGCGAGCACCGCGCAGCACTCCAGCAGCAGCACCACCAGCAGCTGGTGACGGACCCCTCGGGCGCGGCGTGGGTCGGGCCGCGCGGCGAGGGCTTCCAGCAGCAAGGGCAGCTCGGCGCCTATGGCTGGTGGTGCTGCGGCACGGTTGCCGGAAGTGGTCGCGGTGGTGACGGCGTCGGCAAGGCGAGCTGGCAACGAGGACGTTGCTGGCTGGTCGGTCGGCGCCGTGGCAGCCGAAGATGCCGAGGCGGGCACGAGCTTTCGGTGGGCGGTACGGATTCGACACCCACATCATCTGCCGGGGTTCGTGCCCGCCCACATCGACATCACCGCAGGTCAGAACCGCAAGTCACGCCACGCACTCGCGACTTTGCCGGGGCCCTGCCCTTGAGGACGGGTGCGGTCTGCGCGACGCCCAGCTGCGAGACGTCCGTGTCGGCGCCAACCCGCGTCCCGCATCACCGCAGGTCAGGCTGCTGAGAGATCGGCCTTGCACTCGCCCTGGCTGGTCAGGCGGACAGGCGATCGACCTTGCACTCGCCCGAACGCTGTAGCCAGCAATCCGGCTATGCCGACGCCCGTTGACATGACGCGGCAGCCGCGTCAAGATCACAGCTTGAAAGCTTGTAGGGAGCTTCCCATAAGATGGCGAAACTCCAACAGTCAGGGCCGAGCCAGCGTCGCTCTCATATCAAATTGGCGGGTTTATGATGGATTTGCGAATCCTGGCTACGATCTTCGCGTTTTGTGCAGCGGGCTGTGCGGCCATACTTTTTCTTGAGAAGCCTCTTGTCAGGGCAATGACCGAAAAACCTCTTAGGTCGCAATCACTGTCGATGAAGTCACCGCTACCCACCCACTGGCGTGGCGATATTCAAGGTTTGCGCGCCGTCGCCGTGGGTCTAGTGATTGCAGATCACGTGTTTCACTGGCCTTTCGGGGGCTTCATTGGCGTGGATGTCTTTTTTGTGATATCCGGATTTCTTATTGGCGGTCTGCTCCTACGAGAGGTGACGTCGACGGGATCTATTTCATTCAAGAATTTCTACGTACGTCGGGCTCGCAGAATTCTACCCGCCTCGCTGGCGACCCTGTTTGTGACGGCCTTCGCCTTCGCGTTGGTGATTGGCGGTCAACGCGGTCAGGCAGTTCTGATTGATTCAGCCTATGCCCTTGCCTTTGCTGCAAACATACATTTTGCCGCCTCAGGCACCGACTACTTTGCTGCTGGGCAGCCCCCATCTCCATTGCAGCACTTCTGGTCACTCGCCGTAGAGGAACAGTTCTATTTGGCTTGGCCAGCACTTCTGCTAATTACCTTCTTGCTTTGTCGGAGATGGAAAAGGTCATTCCCGGCCGCGATGCTTATGTTGTCCACATTCCTTGTGGCCACCTCCCTGGCTTGGTCTATTTGGTCTTCGGGAAACAGTCCCACGACAGCCTACTTTTCCACCTTCACTCGAGCGTGGGAATTGGGTCTTGGTGCCGCACTAGCCGGAATCATGGGTTGGCTCCAGCGTCTCCCCAAGGCGGTCTTGGTGGCATCCTCATGGGCGGGACTTGCGGGAATATTACTGTCTTCTCTCGTATTCTCTGCGGCCACCGTCTTCCCCGGAGCGGCTGCCGCCCTTCCTGTGGTTTCGGCCTCTTTGGTTATCGCCGGTGGAAGTCGTGCCTCACGCTGGAGCCCCAACACCCTTATTCTTGCGAATCCAGTATTTCGATACTTCGGGAACGCGTCCTACTCACTCTATCTTTGGCACTGGCCTATCTACGTGTTTGCTGGCGCCCTTTACCCGCTCGCCAACTTTTCGGATCGAATCATAGTTCTTATCCTTGGTGTGGCAATATCGCTACTGTCCTTTCACTTCATTGAAAGGCCGGTCCTTAAGTCCTCCTGGCTTCTGGGTGCTCAGAGTCGAGCGACGGCTGCGCGGGGCAGAGTGAATTCGCGAGGGAAGGTCAAGGCCGGAATCCGTCGCAATCAGTGGGTGGCTACTTCGTGTGCGCTTCTTGCCGCTACTGCAGTAAGTGCTTCGCTCGTTCACTCGCACAATCTTCGATCTGCCGAAGCTGCGTCCGTCTCGGCCACGGCAGTTCAGGAAATTACGCCAGTCAGTCCCGCGAGCCCCAATGGGTCATCTTCGCATGTACCGTCCAGCCCGCTGGAAGCGGCCATTGCGGCTGCCGTTTCTGCGAATCGCTGGCCCGACGCTAATCCTCCTCTTTCGGATGCAGTGGGCAAGAATGATATATCCAAGGATATCGCTTCATGTGCGAGTCCGGCTATTCCGGTGACCACCCGCTGCACCTGGGGTGACGCCGGAGCAGCCAAGACTGCCGTCATAATTGGAGATTCCACGGCCGTGGCATACACAACAGCCTTGCGTTCGGTGGCAGAGGGTTCTGCCGGCCAGTGGAAGTTCATCAGTGAGGCGATGTTCGGCTGCACTTTCGTCGATGCCGACATTCCGAACGTCCGAAATGCGGAAGCGTCACAAGCATGCCCCGGCCGCCGAGAACATGCAGCTGCGTTAATCAATGAAATCAAGCCTCAGGCCGTAATTATCACTAACACTTACGAGCCTCGCATGGATGCGAACGGCAAAATTTTGTCAGACGCCGAGTGGACAAGAGCCTTGGCTAGCTACGTCGATTCATTCCGACAGAGCGTGGGAAAGATTATCTATCTGGCCACTCCTCCTTCGGGGAAGGATGTTCAGAAGTGTTATACGCTTTTGAGTCGACCGGCCGACTGCTTGACGCACGTCTCCAGCTCCTGGGCCTCGAGAGCCGAAGCTGAAAAGAAGCTCGCCAGCGAGGAGGGCGGGGCGTACGTTGACTCGCGACCGTGGTTCTGTGATGCACTCGGGAGGTGCCCTGCCTTTGTGGGATCCAGCCTGGTGAAGTTTGATCTTGTGCACATCACTGCGACTTACGCAACCGAAATCACTCCGGAAGTACGAGCATCGCTTGCTGATGCTGGAATTCAATAGTGCAGTGCGAGAGAATTTCCTACACTAGCTTCGATCTAACCATCGCCGGGAACAAGATCACGAAATTCCGAGACTCGACTTCACTTCGTGGGTAGTCTGCGCATGGCTGCTTGCCGCCTAATCCGATGGAACTGGGTGAGATCTTGACTAGAAATCCAGCTGCGCGACCAGGCTTGACATCGCCGCTTCCTGGGGCACCTAGCGCCTTCTTGGTGTCCTCGCGGCGTATCGACTCACTGGACGGGCTTCGCGCCCTAGCTGTAACACTTGTAGTGATCCATCATGCTTTACATCCGCACATATTCGGTGGATTTATTGGCGTTGATATCTTTTTTGTCCTGAGTGGCTATCTAATCACGAGCATCATTAGACGGCAAATTCTGACTGGCAACTTCAAATTGTTAACATTTTACTGGAACCGTAGCCTGCGTTTATATCCTGCCCTCATTCTGGTTGTTATGATCTGCCTTCCTGTGGGACTTTTTTTTGAGCGCGATAGGGCCGCATCCAGCCAGCTTTGGGATGCGGCCATTGCTTTGGCCTATGTGACAAACATTGTGCAGTACCTGACCGGTGTTTATCGCGGGCTCTGGAGTCACGCTTGGTCTTTGTCTATGGAAGAGCAGTTCTATTTGCTTTGGCCAGCTCTTTTAATTCTGCTCGTGCGGCTTCGCGCGAGTCGATGCCTCTCACTTTGGCTTTTGGCGGCTCTATTTGGGATCAGCATCGGATTTTACTCTCTTGATTTCAGTGCGGGACTGCTCGCGTTCTCGCCCCTTTCGAGAATGCAGGGACTAGTTGCAGGCTCCCTCCTGGCGATTGCACTCGAATCCAAGCCAGTTCAAGGTTTTGCATTGGATCGCCGCAAATTTTTATTGGGCGCAGGATTCGTACTTCTCTTAATAGCTCTAGTTATTGGATCGTTCCGCCATGCATGGTGGCCCGTACCCGTAGCGACCTTAGGCGCGTTCGTCTTGCTAATGGGTCTTCTGGCTGACACATACGAGTTCGGGTTCGTATCGCGAATCTTCACCTGGCGCCCCGCTATGTACATCGGATCTATATCTTATGGGATTTATTTGTGGCACTTTCCCCTGCAGCATTTTGCCTACCTATTGCCGGGGCGCTCCCTGGTGTGGCTTCCAATAATGACGATCCTGTCAATTGGCCTAGCTGCAGCCAGTCATCGCTGGATTGAAATTCCTATGTTGCGCTTGCGGATTAAGAGATCCTAATACTGCCGCCGTAGATCGTACCTGAGAGTGTTAGCCGGTGACCATCAGGAGCGGCCGCCGCGTCAGCATGGGTTGGTGTGTGGACAGGGCGAATGCAAGGTCGGTAGCTCAGCAGCCCTGACCTGCGATGATGCGGGGAGCCCCGGTTGGCGCGGACACGGGACCCCGTGGTGATCTACGGGCCTCTCAGGGTTCTCGACTTTTCCCGTCCTGCCCGCGCTGAGCGTTCTACCCGCGCCGGACTCCCTGCCCACTTTGGAGCAGGTCGCCGACGTCGACGTGCACCTGCTGGTGGCCGACCTCACCGCTGTCGACAGCGCGTAACAACAAATCCCCGTCCGCAGCTGACACCCAGGGTCTTTGCGAGGTCGGGTCGGTGAGGCTGTGACCTGCGGGAACGTCTGGGGCGTGCGGGGCGGGCACGAACCCACCTGATGGGATCGGGGGTATCTGACGTCCTCGACTTCCCCACGAGGTAGCCCGTGCCCGCATCTGCATCCTGCCCTGCTTTGGACCTACTCACCGACCTGCCCGACACAGCCCGCGACGCCGTCCTGGCCGCGGTGCGCGACCAGCCCGGCCAGCTCGCCGTCGAGCTCGCAGGTGTCGGCGACGGCCGCAAACCCCGAGGTCGCCGTCACCCGCTGTTACCGATCCTGATGGTGGCGATCTGGGCTGTCCTGGGCGGAGCCCGCTCCTACGTCGCGATCGCCGAGCAGTGGCGCCACTGCGCCGACCACCTCCACATCGGTGCCGCCGGCACCTGGTGGGCGCCGCTGCTGAAATCGGGAGCACCCTCGATGTGGACGATCCGCCTGGCCCTGTGCAAGCTCGACGTGGCCGCGCTGGAAGCAGCCGTGTGCCGCTGGGCCACCGGCCAAGCCCTGGCCGCCGTGGACGCTGCCCGCGCTGCCACCGGCACCGCTCGTCGGCGTGCCGCCGAACTCCGCCTGGTGATCTCCATCGACGGCAAGACGCTGCGCGGCACGATCAACGCTGCGGGGGAACAGGTCGCCCTGGTCGCGATCATGGAGCACGCCACCCGCACCATCCTCACCCAAGCGGCGATCGTCGCTGGGGATGAGATTGCCGCCGCCCGTACCGCGTTGTCCCAGCTGGCAGAGGTCCTGGACTTCTCCGGCGGTGAGGGGGGCGCCGGGGTGTTGGTCACCGGGGATGCGCTGCACACCCAGCGTCCGCTGGCGACGTGGCTGGCCGAACAGGGTGGGCACTACCTGTTCCGGGTGCGCGGGAATCACCCCACGTTGGAGCACTACGCCCGCTCCCGGGCCTGGAAGCAGGTGCCCTCCACCCGGGTGTACACCCGCGCTCACGGACGTCGGGAGTCCCGCACGATCCGCGTGCTGAGCCTGACCCAGGCCCAGTCCGCCGGGATCGCGCACCTGATGGGAGGCGTCGCGCAGGTGATCGCGATCACCCGCACGCGGGCACCGCTGGATGGGGAGGCCACCGCGGCCCGTAAGCCGATCAAGACCAGCCGGGAGACCGTCTACTACGTGACGTCCCTGAGCGCCCATGAGGCCGACCCGGCGCTGTTGGCGACCTGGATTCGTGATCATTGGGCGCTGGAGAACGGTGTCCACTACGTCCGGGATGTCACTTTCTGTGAGGACGCTAGTCGTGTTCGCACCGGTGTGGGGCCGCAGGTGATGGCCGCGTTGCGCAACCTGGCGATCACCCTGCACCGCCTGGCCGGGCAGACGAACATCGCTGCCGCCTGCCGTGAGCACGCCCACCAACCAGCGGCTTCCTTGGAGGTCGTGCTGGCAGCGTGAGACCGCGAGTGTGCCGCCGTTCCTGGCTGCATCACCGCAGGTCACGCAGCGTTATAGGCGACCTTGCAAACGCCCTGAGCTGACACCTCGCTGGCGCTCTCGTCGAATGTCACGTCGCGGACCCCTGCGCCGTGGGGCGCTGTTGATTTCGTGGAGGTGAAAGACCTGCACCGCTGACCCTGTCGCAGCAGGGCGGTGAAGCTGAGCCTCAATCCACCGCGTCGTAGCCTTCCGCATTCGTGATCTTGGTTTCGGAGGTTTGATCGCGCCCGTCGTCGCGGCGGGCAGGAGGTAGTCGCCGGTCTGCCCGGCCCTTCCACTCATCTCCTGCTTGTCGGTGCCCCACCACGGCCGTAGCGGGGCGCGGGTCAGGCTGCGGCGGACAACCCCGCCCCGGCCGCGAAGCGGCTCAACGGATCTGCCCAGCGCCACCGCGCCGGCAGCCGTAGCCGCAGCCGCCGCCCCGAACGCACGATCCGGGCGGGCACGTTGACCAACCGCGCCCGCAGCGTGCTGGCCCTGGCCCGCGCCAGCGCTGCGCCGGCCAGGTGAGCGGCGGCGCGCAGCAGGTTGTGCGTCATCACCGCGCACACCACCCACGCGCCGTTGGCGTGGAAGTCCCCCGAGGGAAGGTGCGCCAGCGGACCGCCCTTGAGGTCGGCGATGACCTGCTCCACGATCGCGTGGTCACGGTGAGCGGCTTCCACATCCAGCATCGCTGCTTGGTCGTTGGTGAAGACGACGTGGTGACGCCACAGGGAGAACAGCTCACCCTGACCCGCGGGAACACTCTTGGGGTTGAGGCGCTTGACGCGGCGTGAACCGCCCCGCCTTCAGTAGAGGCTTGGTTCTGCCGGGATGTCCTCGGTGAGGCCGGCGATGTGACGGTAGTGCTCTTCCTCGAACTCAGCCGGCGGGAGGTACCCGCAGGCGCTGTGAAGGCGGCGGTGGTTGTACCAGTCCACCCACTCCAACGTCGCCATCTCCACGTCGTCCAGGCCGCGCCAGGGACCGCGGTGGCGGATCAGCTCAGACTTGAACAGCCCGTTCAGGGACTCCGCGGCGGCGTTGTCGTAGCTGTCGCCCTTGCTGCCCACTGAGCCGACTGCGCCGGCCTCGGCCAAGCGCTCGGTGTAGCGGATGGCCACGTACTGGACGCCTCGGTCGGAGTGGTGCACCAGACCGGTGACGTCACGGGCGTCGCGGGCGCGCTGCCACAGACCCTGCTCCAGGGCGTCCAAGGCCAGGTCGGTGCGCAGGGACGTCGAGCAGCGCCACCCCACCACCCGCCGGGAGAAGACGTCCATGACGAAGGCGACGTAGACGAAGCCCGACCAGGTCGGCACGTAGGTCAGGTCCGCCACCCACAGCCGGTCTGGTGCGTCACTGGTGAAGCAGCGCTCGACCAGGTCACCAGGACGGTTGGCGTGCTCAGCCGGCACCGTGGTGCGCGTGCGCCGCCCGCGCACCACCCCGACCAGGCCGAGGTCGCCCATCAAGCGTTCGACCGTGCAGCGGGCCACCTCGACCCCCTCACGGTGCAGCGCCCGCCAGATCTTGCGGGCCCCGTAGACCCCGAGGTTGGCCTCGTACAGACGCACGATGTCGACCTTGAGGGCTTCATCGCGCACCGCCCGCGCCGAAGGCGCCCTGGTCTTGGCGGCGTAGTAGGTGCTCGGGGCGATCTGGGCGCCGGCCTTGGTCAGCACGGTGCAGATCGGCTCGACTCCGAACTCCTGGCGGTGGTCGTCGATGAAGGCGACCATCACCGCTGTGGGCGGTCGAGCTCCGCCGCGAAGAAAGCCGACGCGCTCTTCAAGATCGCGTTGGCTCGGCGCAGCTCACGGTTCTCCCGCTCAAGCTCGATGATGCGGGCCTTGTCATCGCTGCTCAGGCCTGGTTGCTCACCGTCGTCGATGCGCCGCTGCTTGATCCAGTTTCGCAGGGAGTCGGCGTTGATGCCGAGCTGGTCGCCGACGCGGCGGGCGGCGGCGTTGGCGGAGAGCTGGTCAGGGCCGTTCATGAGGTCGCGGGCGAAGCGGATGGCTCGCTCACGCAGCTCGTCGGGGTACTTCTTCGGTGCTGGCACTGCTCCACCCTTCCGGGGCTTCAGTGCCTCCACCAGAGGCGGGGCGGTTCACACCGACCTGCCGCTGGACGCGCTGGAGATGGCGCTGTGGGTACGCGCCAACCCCACCAGCGCCCTACCCGAGGGCAGCAGCAAGCAGGAGGAG
>NZ_QGDQ01000048.1 GCF_003149145.1 Quadrisphaera granulorum
GAAGGCCTCGGCTTCCACGTCGCTCTCACCGACGCCGAAGCCCAGGCCGCCTGAGTCACCTCCCAGCGCACCTCTCGGTCATTTTCGAGTGATCGTCGTGGGTGGGCGTGCTGAGGGGGTGGGCGTCAGTGATGGGCGTCCAGCGGGACCCGGCGGTCGGCGTGCCGGCCCAGGTGGTCGGCGTCGCCCATCGCGGGTTCGACGGGGGCGGCGTGCTTGCCGTGGTGCACATCGTCGTGGTGCGCATCGTCGTGGTGCAGGGACTCGCGCTGCCTGGACGAGCGCTGCTCGTCGTCGTCCTCGGAGTGTGACGTGCGGGGAGCGTTCGAGGTGCGCAGCGCCGTCTCCTTGAAGAACAGTACGAACAGCAGTGAGAGCAGGGCGAACGGTGCCGCCACGAGGAAGATGTCGGCGATGCCGGCCCCGAACGCGGTCTGCACCACGGTGCGCACCGGCTGCGGGATCTCCGAGAGCACTGGCACGCCGCCGCTGCCGGCCACGGAACCGGCTGCCGCCGGGTCGACGCCCGCCGCCTTGAGGTCGGCCACGAGGTAGCCGGCCACGCGGTGACTGAGGAACGCGCCGAGCGCCGAGACGCCGATCGCGCCGCCGAGGGTGCGGGTGAAGGCCACGAAGGAGCTGGCCGTGCCCATGTCCTTGGGGTCGGTGACGTTCTGCACCGCGAGGACGAGGTTCTGCATCATCATGCCGACGCCGAGTCCGACCAGGGCCATGAAGATCGCCACGATCCAGTAGGGCGTGTTCCAGGCGACCGTCCCCATGAGGGCGACACCCGAGGTGAGCAGAACTCCACCGGTGACGATCCACCGCTTCCACCGACCGGTGCGCGTGACCAGCTGGCCGACCACCGTGGAGGACAGGAACAGGCCGAGGATCATCGGCATCGTGCTGAGGCCGGCCTGCGTGGGGGAGTCGCCGCGGGCCAGCTGGAAGTACTGCGACAGGAAGATCGTGGCCCCGAACATCGCGACGCCCACGAAGAGGCTGGCGATCGAGGCGAGCACCGTGGTGGGGGAGCGGAACAGGTGCAGCGGGATGATCGGCTCCCGCGAGCGTCGCTCGACGAAGACCATCGCGACCAGCAGCAGCACCCCGCCGCCCACGAGGACGGCGGTCTGCCACGACACCCAGGCGAAGTTCTTGCCCGCCAGCGACACCCAGATGAGCAGCGCGGAGACCCCGGCGGCCAGGAGCGTGGCGCCCCAGTAGTCGATGTGCACCGTCCGCTTGGCGACGGCCGGCAGGTTGAGCGTCTTCTGGATGACGATGAACGCGGCGACAGCGAACGGCACGCCCACGTAGAACGTGTAGTGCCACGAGAGGTGCTGGGTGAGCACGCCGCCGATGAGCGGGCCGCCGACGGTGGCCAGGGCAAACGTGGCGCCGAGGTAGCCGGAGTACCTGCCCCGCTCGCGCGGGGAGATCATCGTGGCGAGCATGATCTGCGCCAGGGCGGTGAGGCCGCCGGCGCCCAGGCCCTGGCCGACGCGGCAGGCGATGAGCATCGGCACGTTGACCGACAGCCCGGCGACGATCGACGAGACCGCGAAGATCACCAGTGAGGCCTGGACCAGCACCTTCTTGGACAAGATGTCGGCGAGCTTGCCCCAGATCGGGGTGGAGATCGTGGTGGCGAGCAGCGAGGCCGTGACCACCCAGGTGTAGCCGGACTCGTCGCCGCCGAGCGCCGGGAGGATGGTCGGCAGGGCGTTGGAGACGACGGTCGAGCTGAGGATGGCGACGAACATGCCCAGCAGCAGGCCCGAGAGCGCCTCGAGGATCTGCCGGTGGGTCATCGGGGCCTGCCCGCCCTGGCTGGGCGATGACGTCGTGGGCGGGGCGGTGACGGCCGCGGTCGGCCGGTGTGCGGTGGTGGTCATGCGGTCCTCGCGGCTGGTGCGGGAGTGGCGGTCTGGGGGGTCATGAGGTCGTCCGTGAGGCGCTCCACCAGGGCGATGAGCTCGGCCAGCTCGGAGTCGTCCCAGTCGGCAAGCCGCTCGTTGAGCTGGTCGACCATGCGGCGGCGCTCGGCGCGCAGCACCGCGACGCCGGCCGGGGAGGCGGTCAGGCGGTGGGAGCGACCGTCGGCGGCGTCGGGGGTCGCCTCGACGAGCCCCTCGGCGCGAAGGTGGCTGATCTGGCGACTCACGGTCGACAGGTCGAGTCCGAGTGCCTCGGCGACCTCCGACACGCGGCACGGGCCGAGGGTCGCGACGGCGCTCAGCGCGTACACCGGTGCGGTGCGTGTGTGTCCGAGCACGGAGCGCTTGGTCCGCACGAGCCGGGGAAGGGTGTCCAGCAGGGCGGAGCACGCGGGGGTGGTGGCCACGGGACCTCCTCAAGAAGTTTGCTTAAGCAACCATAGGAGTAATGCTTGCGGCAGGCAACTTCATTCCCGGGGGCTTGGATGCCTTCGCTCAGGTCAAGTCCAGGGTTGACAGATCCGCATCTGCGGATTCATCACTCTCTTGAGGTCGCAGATGCGGCTAAACTCCCGGAGTGCAGTACTCCATCCGCGAGGCCGCCGCGCTGCTCGGCGTCAGCGATGACACCGTCCGCCGCTGGACCGACTCCGGATCCCTCACCGCCCAGCGCGGCCCCTCAGGCCGCACCGTCATCGACGGCGCCGAGCTCGCCGCCTTCGCCCGCGACCACGCCGGCCCCACCCCTGCCGACCCCTCCGGCGTCGGCAGGTCGGCGCGCAACCGCTTCGTCGGGCTGGTCACCTCCGTCGTCGCCGACGGCGTCATGGCCCAGGTCGAGCTGCAGTGCGGCCCGCACCGCGTCACTTCGCTCATGAGCTCCGAAGCCGCCCGCGAGCTGCAGCTGGAGCCCGGCCGTACCGCCGTCGCCGTCGTCAAGGCCACCACCGTCATCGTCGAGACCCCCGGCGGCACGTCGTGAGGCGCCTGCGGCTCGTCGCCCTCGCCGTCGCGGGCACCGCGGCGCTCCTGCTCAGCGGCTGCGCCTCCAGTACACCGACGGGCACGGCCTCGAGCACGACGACGACGCCCGCCGGCTCGCCGTCGTCGTCCTCCTTGGTGTCCACGGGGACGCTCACGGTGTTCGCCGCCGCCTCGCTGAAGAGCACGTTCACGACCCTGGGTGAGCAGTTCGAGAAGGCGCATGCTGGTGTGGACGTGACGTTCAGCTTCGCCGGGTCGTCCGACCTCGCCACGCAGATCCAGAACGGTGCCCCGGCCGACGTCTTCGCCTCCGCCGACCAGGCCAACATGACCAAGGTGGTCGACGCGGGGCTCACCGCGGCTGCGCCGGTGCCCTTCGCCACCAACGTGCTGACCATCGTCACGCCGCCGGGCAACCCGAAGGGCGTCGCGACGTTCGCGGACCTGGCCGAGTCCGGCACCGCGCTGGTGGTCTGCGCGCCGCAGGTGCCGTGCGGTGCAGCCACCGAGCGCGTCGAGAAGGCCACGGGGGTGACGCTGACGCCCGTCAGCGAGGAGAGTTCCGTCACCGACGTGCTCACCAAGGTCGAGTCTGGCGAGGCCGACGCTGGCCTCGTCTACGTCACCGACGCCCGCGGCGCCGCGGGGAAGGTCACCGAGGTGACCTTCCCCGAGAGCAGCGGCGCGGTGAACACCTACCCGATCGCCCCGCTGTCCGGAGCGGCGCAGCCTGAGCTCGCCAAGGACTTTGCCGCGTACGTGGCAGGCCCCGACGGGCGGGCGGTGCTGCAGGCGGCCGGGTTCGGGGCACCCTGAGCCGGCAAGTGCTTCGGTCCGGTCAACAGCGCTCCGCTCAGCAGCGGGCGGGCCTGCCGGGCTGGGCCTTCGCGCCGGCGGCGCTCGGCGCGGCGTTCGTGGTGCTGCCGCTGGTCGCCGTCGTCGTCAAGGTCGACTGGGCCGCCTTCCCCGCCCTGGTCACCTCCGACGCCTCGCTCGCGGCGCTGCGGCTGTCGCTGGTGACGGCCAGCTGCAGCACCGCGGTCTGCCTGCTGCTGGGCGTGCCGCTCGCACTGGTCCTGGCGCGCTGCTCGTTTCCAGGGCTGCGGCTGCTGCGATCGCTGGTGCTCGTGCCGCTGGTGCTGCCGCCCGTGGTCGGGGGCATCGCGCTGCTCTACACGTTCGGTCGGCAGGGGCTGCTCGGGTCAAGCCTGGAGGTGCTCGGGCTGCGGATCGCGTTCTCCACCGCGGCGGTGGTCATCGCGCAGGCCTTCGTGGCGATGCCGTTCCTCGTGCTGTCGCTGGAGGGCGCCCTGCGGGGGAGAGGCACCCGGTACGAGCAGGTCGCGGCGACGCTCGGCGCCTCACCGTCCATCGTGCTGCGGCGCGTGACGCTGCCGCTCGTGCTGCCGGGGCTGGCCTCGGGCACGGTGCTGGCGTTCGCGCGGTCACTGGGGGAGTTCGGCGCCACGTTGACGTTCGCCGGGAGTCTGCAGGGCGTCACCCGGACCCTGCCGCTGGAGGTGTACCTGCAGCGCGAGAGCGACGCGCGGGGCGCCGTCGCCCTCTCCCTCGTGCTCGTGGTGGTGGCCGTCGTGGTCATCGTCGTGACCCGGGGCCGCCGGACGGAGGGGGTGTGAGCGCCCGGGCCGCTCAGTCCAGCGTCGCCGCTCACGACAGGGGGCTGCTGGTCGCGGCCGAGGTCCAGGTGCGCGGGGTCAGCGCCCAGGTGCACGTCGCACCCGGAGAAGTGGTGGCGCTGCTGGGCGCCAACGGTGCCGGCAAGTCGACCCTGCTCGGGGTCGCCGCGGGGATGCTGCGCCCGGATCGCGGGCGGGTCGAGCTGGACGGTGAGGTGCTGCTCGCCGTGGGGTCCTCGGGTGGCTCGGGCGCTGTGCCGGGCGGCCCGATGAACCGACCCGTGGATCTGCCGCCGCACCGGCGCGGGGTCGCGCTCCTCGCCCAGGAGCCGCTCCTGTTCCCGCACCTGTCCGTGCTCGACAACGTCGCCTTCGGCCCGCGGGCCGCGGGGGCGAGCCGCCGGGCTGCTCGGGACGCCGCCGCCCGGTGGCTCGAGCGGGTCGACCTGACCCACCTCGCCGACCGGCGCCCCGGCCAGCTGAGCGGTGGGCAGGCGCAGCGGGTGGCGGTGGCCCGGGCGCTGGCTGCCCAGCCGCGGGCGTTGCTGCTCGACGAGCCGATGGCCGCGCTCGACGTCACCGCCGCTCCGGAGGTGCGTCAGCTGCTGCGGCGGGTGCTCTCGGAAGCCCAGGACGGCGCAGGGCCTGGCCAGCCTCCTCAGCCTCCGGTGCTTCTCGTGACGCACGACCCGCTGGACGCCCTCGCCCTCGCCGACCGCGCGGTGGTGCTCGATGCCGGCCACGTGGTCGAAGAAGGACCTGTCCGCGAGGTGCTCAGCCAGCCCCGCAGCGCCTTCGCCGCACGCCTCGCGGAGCTCAACCTCCTGGCGGGCACGGCGGCGGCGGATGGCCTGCGCGCCGAATCCGGTCCGACGGTGGCGGGGGTGCTCGACCCGGGCTGTTCAGCGGGGGACGCTGCGGTGGCGGTGTTCCCACCGGCAGCGGTCGCGATTCACCGTGAGCATCCCGCGACGGGCGTCTCGAGCCCGCGCAACACGATCCCCGTGCTGGTGAGCGCCGTCGAGCCGCGCGGAGCCCTGGTCCGGGTGCGGGGCAGCGTCGAGGCCGACCCGGCCAGCATCAGTCCGGGCAACTCCGGCCCGGGCGACTCCGGCCCGGTCGACTCCGGCCCGGTCGGCCACCCTGCGGCGGCGCCCGTGCTGGCCGCCGACATCACCGCGGCATCCGCGGCTGACCTCGACCTCGTGCCGGGCTCGCGCGTCTGGTTTGCCGTGAAGGCCGCCGAGGTGGCCGTCCACGCCGCTCGCCGCTGACTGTGCAGGCTCGAACCTGGTCACAGCGGCGTGCAGAACTCCGCGAAATGGCCTCTGGAGCGCCCGTCAGCGCACTTCTGCACGCCGCTGTGACCACTCCTGACCGCTATCGGGGTGCACGGCAGGTCAGGGGAGCGGCTCACCGGCCCACGCGTCGTCGAGGGGGCGGTAGCCGAGCACCCGGTGCGTGGTCGAGAGGTCGGCCTTGCGGTACCGCCCCGCCGAGATGCCGTTGACCACCACGAACCCTGCGCCGTGGCCCACCGGCGTGCCGTCGACCTCCCGCAGGTCCGCCTCCACCGCGGCACGCAGCAGTTCCGCGGCGTCGCGCACGGACAGCCAGGCCGCTTTATCCCGGGGTGTCGTGCCTGGCCACGGCGGCGGCTGCTCGTTGAAGTACCCGATCCGCAGCGCCACCACCGACGTGCTGCTCGTCGCAGCCACCCACGAGCCGACCAGCTCCGCCCAGCCCTTGGTTGCTCCGTAGAGGTTCGTCGGACGGGGCGGGTCTTCGCTGCGGACCTGATGCACCGCCGGTGGGGCCGACACCGCCTGCAGGCTGCTGCACACCACCAACCGCCTCACCCCGGCAGCGACGGCGGCCGCTGCCACGGCGTGGGTACCGATCACGTTGGCGGGCAACAGTTGCTCCCACGTCGCGGCGGGGTCCGGCACCCCTGCGAGGTGCACGACGGCGTCGGCGCCCTCGAACGCTGACCGGCAGGCTGCCTCGTCCGTGACGTCGAGCGCCTCCACGTCCAGGCCACTGCCGGGAGGCGCGCCGGGGCGCAGGTCCGTGAGCTGCACACCCCAAGCCGACGGCAGCAGGGGAGCGGTCGCCCTCCCGATCCGGCCGGCGGCACCGGTGACGACGACGCGGCGGCTGGCGCCGAGGGGAGCATCGCTCGGGGAAGGCACTCCCCGACGCTACCCACGGGCCGCAGACTGTGACCCGTGGTCAGTGCCTCCGCCCAGCCCGACCTGCCGTCGACGCGAAGCGCCGGTCGCCGCCCGAAGGGCCGTCGCTTTCACCCGGCGTGGGTGGTGGCTGCTGTCGCCTTCATCGCGCTCGTCGGTGCGGCAGGGTTTCGCGCAGCACCCGGCGTGCTCATGGTGCCGCTGCACGAGGAGCTCGGCTGGTCGACGTCCCTCATGTCGCTGGCGGTCAGCCTTAACCTCGTCCTCTTCGGGCTGACCGCGCCGTTCGCTGCCGCGCTCATGGAGCGCTTCGGCATGCGGCGGGTCGTCGCGTCCGCCCTGCTGCTCATTGCCACCGGCGCAGCGCTGTCCTCGCGCGCCCAGGCTGCCTGGCAGCTGCTGCCCACCTGGGGGTTGCTCATCGGACTGGGCACCGGGTCGATGGCGCTGGTGTTCGCCGCCACTGTGGCCGACCGCTGGTTCGTGCGGCGCCGCGGCCTCGTCATCGGCGTGCTCACCGCCGGCAGCGCCACGGGCCAGCTGTCGCTGTTGCCCGTGGTCGCGTGGGCGTCCGACGCGCTGGGATGGCGCACGGCGACGCTCGTGGTGGCCGCTGCCGCGCTCGCCGTCGTCCCCCTTGTCCTGCTGTTCCTGCGTGACAGGCCGCTCGACCTCGGCGTCCTCCCGTATGGCGCCGCTGAACCAGCGCCCGGGGAGACCGCCCTGGCGCAGGCGTCACCGCCGGTGGGTCGCGGGGGAGCGGCAGGCCGGGCTGTCGCCGCGCTGCGCACGGCGAGCCGGCGCCCGGCGTTCTGGGGGCTCGCCGGGGCGTTCGCGATCTGCGGCGCCACCACCAACGGCCTCGTGGGGGTGCACTTCGTGCCCTCAGCGCACGATCACGGCATGGCGACGACGACGGCCGCCGGGCTCCTCGCCGTCGTCGGCGTCTTCGACATCGTCGGAACCATCGCCTCGGGGTTTCTCACCGACAGGTTCGACCCGCGGCTGCTGCTCCTGGGGTACTACGCCTTCCGCGGGGTCGGGCTGGTGGTGCTGCCGTGGCTGCTCGGCCCGTCTGTGCACCCGAGCATGCTGCTGTTCGTCGTCGTGTACGGACTCGACTGGGTGGCCACCGTGCCGCCCACCGCCGTGCTCTGCCGGGAGCTGTTCGGCTCCGCCGGCACCGTGGTGTTCGGGTGGGTGTTCGCGGCCCACCAGCTGGGCGCGGCGCTCGCGGCCGGTGTGGCGGGGGTGCTGCGGGAGCAGACGGGGACGTACACCGCGGCGTGGGTCGGCGGGGCGGCGCTGTGTGCGGTCGCGGCGGTGCTGTCGGTGTCGCTGCGTCGGGCCCCTCGCCCCGCCGCGGCTGCGCTCTCGTCGTCCTGATCCTCCGCCTGCTCGCCCCTTCCCTTCGCACTTTCCGCGGCAAGTGCGCTTCCCCAGCGAGGGGTGGCGCACTTGCCGCGGAAAGTGCGTGAGAGGAGGGGGGCGCGTCAGCAGCAGCGGGCACCGGGCGCGGCGGCCTTCGCGTCGGTGCGCGCCCGTTCGAACTCGCCCCGGCTCACCGGGGTGTGCCCGTGCTCGCGGCAGTGCTCGAGGTAGGCCTCCCAGCGGGCGGTGCCGCCGATCTCGCGCAGGTACCAGCGCACCCCCGCGACGGCCTTCGCGAGAGGGCTGCTGACGAGCTGCGCCTTCACCGGTGGCCCCCTCCGTGGCCGCCACCGGCCACGCGGCCGCCCGCGGTGACGTGCTGGCGCACCGCCTCCTTCTCCTCGGCGGTGGCGACCATGCCGGCGGGCTCCACCAGCTGCGACCGCTCGAACGGCACCTCGGTGGTGGGCAGCGAGCCGGCGCGCAGCGCCCGCACGATGACGAGCGCGGCGTTGGCCGCCACGATGATCACCAGCAGGGCGAACAGCGACTGCAGTACCCCGTTGGTGGTCGAGTTGGTGACCACCTGCTGCATCTGCGCGGCGTCCTTGGCGGGCGCCAGCACTTGACCACTGGCGAGCGCGTCGCGGTAGCGCGACGCCTGCGCGAAGTAGCCGATGGCCGGGTTGGAGGAGAACACCTTCTGCCAGCTGGCCGCCATGGTCACGATGAGGTCCCACGCCAGCGGGATGCCGGTGACCCAGGCGTACTTCACCTTGCCGTGCTTGATGAGCAGCGTCGTGCACAGCGTCAGCGCGATGGCGGCGAGCAGCTGGTTGGCGATGCCGAACAGCGGGAACAGCTGGTTGATGCCACCGAGCGGGTCGGTGACGCCGGTGTACAGGAAGTAGCCCCAAGCTCCGACGACGACGGCGCTGGCGATGTACGTGCCCGTGCGCCACGTGAGGTCACCGAACTTCGGCCAGACGTTGCCGACGGTGTCCTGCAGCATGAAGCGGCCCACGCGGGTGCCGGCGTCGACGGCGGTGAGGATGAACAGCGCCTCGAACATGATCGCGAAGTGGTACCAGAACGCCTGCATGTTCCCGCCGAACGCCTCGTGGAAGATCTGCGAGATCCCCATCGCCAGCGTCGGCGCACCACCGGTGCGGCTGATGATGCTCGGCTCCTGGATGGCCGCCGCGGCTGCGGCCAGGGCGTCGGGCGTCGCGGGGAACCCCAGCCCGCTCACGTACGCGGCAGCTGTCTCCGGCGTGCCGCCGGTGGCGCCGGCTGGGGCGTTCATGGCGTAGTAGAGGCCCTGGTCGATGACCGACGCGGCGATGAGCGCGCTGATGGCCACGAAGCTCTCCATGAGCATGCCGCCGTAGCCGATGAACCGGACCTGGCGCTCCTTGGCCACCATCTTGGGCGTGGTGCCCGAGGAGATGAGGGCGTGGAAGCCCGACAGCGCCCCGCACGCGATGGTGATGAAGACGAACGGGAACAGCGACCCGGCGAACACCGGCCCGTTGCCCTCGCGGGCGAAGCTGGTGATGGCGTCGTTGGCGAGCACCGGACGGGCCAGCAGCAGCGCTGCCGCCAGCAGCACGATGACGCCGACCTTCATGAAGGTCGAGAGGTAGTCGCGCGGGGTGAGCAGCAGCCACACCGGCAGCACCGACGCCACGAAGCCGTAGACGACCAGCCCGATGACCAGCGTCTCCTTGCTCAGCGTCAGCGACTCCGCCAGACCGAGCTGCTCGACGTAGCCGCCGCCGATGATGGCGGCCAGCAGCAGCACCACGCCGATGGCGGTGGTCTCGAGTACCCGGCCGGGCCGCAGGAAGCGCAGGTACACGCCCATGAAGAGGGCGATCGGGATGGTCAGCGCGATGGAGAAGACGCCCCACGGAGACTCCGCCAGGGCGTTGACCACGATGAGCGCCAGCACCGCCAGGATGATGATCATGATGGCGAAGACCGCGATGAGCGCGGCGATCCCGCCGACGACACCGATCTCCTCGCGCACCATCTGCCCGAGGCTCTTGCCGTTGCGCCGCATGGAGAAGAACAGGACGACGAGGTCCTGCACCGCCCCCGCGAAGATCACGCCGACGACGATCCAGATGGTCCCGGGCAGGTACCCCATCTGTGCCGCGAGTACCGGGCCGACGAGCGGGCCGGCACCAGCGATGGCCGCGAAGTGGTGCCCGAACAGCACGCGGCGGTCGGTGACCTCGTAGTCGGAGCCGTTCTCGAGCCGCTCCGCCGGCGTGGCGCGGCGGTCGTCAGCGCGCAGCACCCGGTAGGTGATGAAGCGGGCGTAGAAGCGGTACGCGATGGCATACGAGCACAGCGCCGCGAAGAGGATCCACAGTGCGCTGACCGACTCTCCGCGCGAGATCGCCAGCACGGTCCAGCACGCGGCGCCGACCAGGGAGACCCCGGTCCATAGCGCCACCTGTCCGGCTCTCGAGCGAGGTGGTGCTGTCTGGGGCTGGTCGACCTCGTCCGGCTCGGACGTCGTCGTCGCGGTCGCCATGGTCGGCTCCTCGTTCTCGGCTGTGAGATCGCTGAGGAGGCTACGTCGGTCTCGCGGGGGACGCCTTCCCGGGGTGGGTCAGCGGTAGGCCAGCAGGCTGATCGCCACGTAGTGCGCCGGCCATGCGAGCAGCGTGAGCGTGTGGAACACCTCGTGGAAGCCGAAGGTGCGCGGCCACGGGTTGGGCCGCTTGAGCCCGTAGACGACACCGCCGACCGTGTACAGGGCACCACCGACGAGCACGAGCGTGAACACCGCGACACCGCCGTGCGCCAGCAGTACGGGCAGCGCGGGCAGCAGGGCCCACCCGAGGACCAGGGAGATGCTCGTGTGCAGCGCCCGGGGGCACCGCGGCCACAGCCAGCGGAACGCCACCGCCAGCAGGGCCGCCGTCCACACCGTCGCAAGGACACCGACGCGCCATCCTCCCGTCAGGCCCAGCAGCGCGACCGGCGTCATTGACCCGGCGATGACCAGCGGGATGTTCCCGTGGTCGGCGCGCATCAGCCACAGCCGCGCCCGGTCCGACCAGCGGAAGCGGTGGTACACGGCGCTCGTGGCGAACAGCACCGTGCTCGTGCCCGCGAAGATCGCTACCGAGGCCGTGGTGGCTGCGGCGCCGTGCTGTCGACTGGCCAGGCAGACCAGCACGATCCCGGCCGCCAGCACCAGCGGGACGGCTCCGGCGTGCAACCACCCTCGCATCAGCGGCTTGACCACTGTCGGGGCGGGCACGGCGGGAGCTGGCAGCCCGGGGCGGGTGGGAAGGGGGTGGGATGCGCTCACGGGGTCACCTCCGCGGTGGGCCGGCCCGCGCGGTTGGCGGGAGGCGAGGTGTTCATGCTCGGTGGTATCAGGCGGCCCTGGCAAGGACCTGGGCCCGATGTCTGCCGGTCTCCGCTGAGTCTCGCTGGGGCGCTGTCGGGCGCCCGCCTCGTCGTCGTCACCCGAGGAGCAGCCACACCGCGCCGGCGTGCAGCGGCCACGCGGCCACGGTGAGCGCGTGAAAGACCTCGTGATGGCCGAACCAGCGCGGGGAGGGCTCGGGCCAGCGCGTGGCGTACACGAGGCCGCCCGCAGTGCAGAGCAGACCGCAGACGACGACGAGCGCCGCCGCCACGGGATGCCCCTGGGCCGCGACCGCCGGGAGCGCGGGCGCCACCGCCCAGCCGAGAGCCACCGTGCCTGCCGTGTGCAGCGGTCGGGGGCAGCTCGGCCAGACCCATCGCGACGCAGCCACGAGGAGCGCAGCCGTCCACATGGCGCCGAGGAGCAGCCTGCCGTCGTCGTCAGGAATGCCCGCCAGGAGGAGCGGAGTTGCCCCCGCCGCGACCGTCAGCGGGATGTTGCCGTGGTCGATTCGCTGCATGCGCAGCAGCGCCTGCGGCGACCAGGTCCGCCGGTGGTAGAGCGCGCTGGTGGTGAAGAGCGCCGCACTCACCGCCACGAAGACCGCGACCGCCCACACCTGCATCGGTGTCGAGGCGCGGGGCAGCAGGACGGCACTGCTGAGGACGGCGACCGGCGCGAAGGCCGCATGAAGCCAGCCCCGGAGTACGGGCCTGTCGGTGAACGGAGCGGTGCCAGCGGTGGTGTTGCGGGCGGGGATGCGCCGCAAGAGCTGGCGCGGGATCGCTCGGCCAGCAAGGCGGGGCGTACTCACTGGTCCGGCAACGTCGTGCGCGGGCAGGGCGGGGCTCGTCGAGCTCACGAACCGCCTGTCTACCGGCGTGGGTGTTCCGCAGGACGACGGCGAGGTGGCCGGCCGGTGGCCGCTGCGCGAGAAGTGGGTGGTGGCCTTTCCGGACGTCAGTGAGCGCCGGGCAGCAGGCCGTCGAGGAGGGCCTCACGGATCGCCGGGCGGGAGCCGAACACGAGCAGGAACAGCGCCTCCCGCACGGTGCGCTCCGCCAACGAGCCGGAGATGACGGCGCTGCTGCCTGTGGTCAGCGAGAGTGTGGCCGCTGCGCGCCAGGCCAGATCGACCGCGGCAGCTCGCGCGGCGGGCAGTTCCGCCGGCCCTGCGGCGTCCAGCTGCTGCCGCACCGCGTCCAGCTCGGCGGCGAGCGCTGTCGCGCGCTCGACGTGCTGAGCCGTCCCCCCACCGTCGCCCAGGGCCCGTACGCACCGGAGCACGAGGCCTAGGGCCAGCGATCCGTTGGGACGCAGGCCAGCGGCGTCGCCGGCGAGCAGCGCAGCGTGCTGGGCCCGCGCCACGAGCTGCCCAGCTCCGACGTGGACGCCGTCCAGATGCAGCTGGACCGTGCGACTGGCGCGCACGGCAGCCAGCGGCAGCGCCTCGGCGCGCAGCCGGGGAATGTCGCCGTCGCCGTCGCGCACCGTGCGCAGGTCGAGCAGGAGGAAGAGCACTTCCTCGCCGTCGCGCGCGGTGAGCAGCAGGGCGTCGAGCAGGCCCCATCCCGTGACCCAGGGGACGGCGCCGTCGAGCACCCAGCCGTCGCCGTCGTCGTCCTGAGTCAGCCGGCGTGCCACCACGGCGGCGGGACCGGGCCGTAGGGCCGCCTGCAGGGCGATGCCCGCGTGGGTGCGACCGGCGCGCAGGTCGTCGAGCTGAGTGGCCCACCGACCATCGGCGGCGCTGCCCGCCTCGAGCCAGCGCGCCACCCCCACCTGCTGGATCCACACGAACGCGGTGGCCAGGTCACCGGCGGCCAGCTCTTCGACGACGGCGAGGGCGTCGTCGCCGTCCACGGCGCGCAGGCCGGCCTGCGCGAGGGCCTCCAGGTGGGAACGGGGTACCGCGCCTGCGGCCTCCACGGCGGCGGCGTGAGGCGCGAGGAGCTCCTCGGCCAGGCGTCGTGCCGTTGCGACTGCCGGAGTGGGTGCCGTCGTGGTCTGCGGGGACACCGCAGCCTCCTCGCGAGTCGTGGAGTGTCTGGAAGACGACGGCGGATGCCGTCGCGCGGTGAATGGGTCCGCGGAGCATCGTCACCCGCCCGCGCGCCCCGGCGCCCGTTGACGCGTCGATCACTCTGCGTTGATCGCCGGGCGCGACGCTGTCGGCCGCTGGAAGGCGGTTGCTGTGGCTCCCCTCGCCGGGGGCTACGGCGTACCTACCCCTGGAGCCCCGGATGAGTCAGTGGCAGTGGGCCGCCGCCGGTGAGCCCCACCGAACGCACGAAGTCCGCCAGTGTGATTACTCCGAACGGGTGGACCTCAGATTGCTCGACACGCCGCCCCATGCAGCCACTTCGAACGCCCATCGGACTGTCGGTGGTGACCCCTACCGTCTCTTCCATGACCTGGACCGGCACCGAAGCGCCCCACGGTGGCGCCGACGACGCCGGCCTGCCCACCAGCGCCCCCACCGCTTCCCCACCCTGGGAAGGGTGGGAGCCCCTGGCCCCCGGCGCCCTGGGCGCCCCCACTGCTCCTGCGAGGCAGGCAGGCGCGGACCCCACCTCACAGTCCGGCCTGTTCGCTGACATCCCCCCACTACCCCTGACCGGGCCCCTGGCCGATGCCCTGCACACCACCCGTACCGCTCTGGACGAGGCGGCCACCGCCGCCTGCTACCTGTCCACCACCGGCGCCCACCAGCGCGTCGAAGCCCTCCAGCGGATCGCTGAGGCCCGCGACCTCACCGACGCCGTCCTGCTACGCCTACTGGCCACCTTCACACCCGAAGACCTACGCACCGTCGGAGCCACCAACCTCGTCGACCTCGTGCTGACCCACACCGGCTCCAGCCCCCAACGCGCCAACACCGAAGTCAAACTCGCCGCCGCTCTGACCGCCCCACCCCAGCACCCCACCCCCACCGCCGGTGAGGGCGACTCTGGTGACCAGGACGGCGACGGCGACGCGACCGCCGACTCCGATGCTGACGCTGATCCCGACACGGCCGCCGACAGCGCCGAGGACGCTGCCGAACCCGCAGCTGGACTCCCGACCGGACTCCCCGCTGGTCCGGCGGCGGG
>NZ_QGDQ01000049.1 GCF_003149145.1 Quadrisphaera granulorum
AGCTTCGATCGTCGCGGGTCACGTCCGCCGTCGCATCACCGAGGGTCATCACTGCAGGTCACACAGTCATCGCCCGACTATGACCGCGCCCTGGGGTGACCCCAGGTGCCGGAAGACCACAGCACCTTGTTCTTCGGACCGTACGCCACGAGGTTGCCATCACCCTGGAATGTCAGGCCATAGCGCCCGTTCTGACTCATGAGCCAGCCACCCTTGACCAAGCCGGGCTCAAAACCGTTGACGAAGCTGCTTGCCTCGATACCAGCAAAGGTGCGGTCGCTGTTCCTCCGCACGGAATCCGGGATTCGCTGCTTGGTCTTGCGCTCCTTGATGCACAGCGCGTCGAAAGGCCCCATCCCCTGGTCACACCAGGTGCCGTAGATAGTTGGGTCCGGGAGTTCCTGCCAGCTGGCGATCCACTCCTCACCGACACCGACGATGTCGGTGCTGGTGCACGTGCCGACACCTGCATCGTCGTAGTGGCATTCGGTGCTGGTGCCAGGAGCAGATCCGTTGGTCACGGTCACGCTGGACTGCAGCGGCGGCACGTCTCGCTTGCCCCAGTTGATGTGGACGCACTGGATGACCTGGCGCTTGTAGTTGCCGAGCATCTGCACGGTCGGCTGGGAGTCGCAGCCCCACCCGGATCCCTTGGGCGCCACGTCAAAGACCGTCAGGTCCTTGGCGGGGTCGTACGGCGTCGCGTGTGCCGCTGCGGCCGGAATGGTCACGGCCAGGGCGAGCAGGGCTCCCGTGAGGAGCCCTCGGATGGAGCGAGTGGATCGCAGCACTGAGCATCTCCTCGGAGTTGACCTTGAGGAGATACTCGGCAACTCTCAGTGACCAGACAAGCCAAATAGCTGAACCAGCTCAGCTACGCCAAACGTGGCTTGACCTGCGGAGACGTTGGATAGGAGTGCTTGCTCAGATCACCGGCGCGTCGCTACTCACGATGCACAGCGCCGGTGCCGATGATGCTGTCATGGCAAAGTCGCGGAACTGGGCAGATGGCCGCGATCGTCTGGAACGCGCCGTGCGGCGCCGGGTGGGTCCAGCACCTTTTCGGCCAGCGCAACGCCTGCATCTGGAGCGCACCGCCCAAGAGCGTGCCGCTGCCATGGCCTCACCCGCACATCAGCAGCGTGGGAGTCACCGACCTCGCGGCTGTCAGGTGTGCACCGCTCACGCCCAGGCCACTCTGCGCCTCTGGCAGGAGCATCGCTGGCTGGCCTGGGACGCTGAGCGGCGTCGCCTGCGAGAGGAGCTTGCCCCTCAGTTCCTGCCTGACGACGGCACGCCACTGACCCCCGCAGTCGTCCACGCTGGCGTGGGCGCCAGCAACGGCCCAGGGCTGGGCTCCTGGATGCTGGTCGGTGTAGCAGCCGCCGCTGTGCTGGGTGTGCTGACCCTGATCGGCGGAGGCTCGCACAGCAGCGATGCGTGCACGGATGGCCGCGATCCCACCCAGCGCATCGCCTCTGAGCAGGTGCGGACCTCACCCGAACAGATGACGACCGCGCAGTGGCAGGGCTACATGGCCTGTGCGGACGAGCGTTCTGCAAGCGGTGTGGACCACGACGAGCCCGTTTACCGACGCTGAGATCAGCTGACGCGGTGGAACTCGAAGCTGCCGTAGAGCCCCTGCACCTTGACCCTGTCACCCGGCTTCGGCGCCGCGATGATGAGCCCGTCGCCGAGGTAGATGGCGATGTGCGTGGCCGGGTGGCCCCAGGTCACGAGGTCCCTCGGGCGCGCCTGAGAGGCCGGGATGCGGGTGGTGGCGCGTGCACGCAGATCGGTGATGGTGGTCTTGGTGCTGGCGGTCTCGGACATGGCAGTGCTCCCCCGTGGGTCGTACGACGTGGTCGACGCGGAGAGGGAGTGAGCGCGCACCTGCATTGGTGCTGTGACTCAGCGTAAGCGGGACGTCCAGGTCTGAAGTGAGAAGACGGTGCCATCGGCACCGTTTCCAATCCGTGACCTAATGCATGCCGCACGGCCTCTCGCGCCGCCCCTGGTCCTGGTGAAGGCACCCAGGGCGTGACCACACCTCCTGGGTGCCCGCCTCACTCGCACTCAGAGAGGACCTGTCATGGGCCACAGCACGACACCGGCATGGATCAAGCGCGCAGCCATCCGCGAAGTGCGTGAGGGCCGGGAGCTCCGCGTCGACATCGCACGAGACCTCCGCCTCTCCCCCACCTGCATCGCCGCCTGGGTCAAGGCAGACATCGCGGCTGAGCAGGCCGAAGCGACACGAGGACCGTCCCCCGCCGAGCTCGAGTTGCGAGCAGTGACGGCGCGGCTTGCGGAGCTGGAGGCGGAGAACTCGGCCTGGCGGCAGGCCGCTGCAGGCGCACTGACCCGCCTGCAGTCGGCAAACCCCGGCTCAGGCTCCGCTGAGGCACCCTCGGACGCGGGTGCCCGGGGACTTCGCCCCGAGGCAGGTATCTCGGAGCCCTCGCCCCTGGGCTCGATCCCGGTGCAGCCGCAGGCCCCCGAGGACCTCGCGTGAGCGGCTTCTCCGTGGCCTCGGCCGCCTCCCCCCACGGCGACTTCCGGGCACGCGAGCACGCCGGATCCCTCGTGCTGATCCGTCGTCGTCACGTCATCGCGGCCTGGGTGACACCGGGTGCCATTGATGGCCAGCCGCCGCGATCGGCGGTCGCGGTCGATGTCGTGGTGCTGACCGACGGCGCGCGCCCCCACGCGCTCCGCTTCCCTGACCAGACGATCACCAGCACCGGCCTGATGCGCGCGATCATGCGCTCCCCCGAGCCGTGGGTGCTGGGGCGTCTGGACCTCGGCAGTGGTGGTGCGTGGCTGCTGGCGAAGCCGTCGGCCGAGGACCGCGACCGCGCCGCTCGCTGGCTGGTCGAGCACGACGGCGGTGACGATCAGCCACCGCGCACCCGTGCACAGGAGGTCGCTGAGCAGACGCGTCCGGTGCTGGACCGTGGCCGTGGTGGTCAGCGGTGAACGCGGGGCAGGCCATGGCGCAGGCGCACATCACCGTGCAGCCGGGTTCGGTGGAGCACTCGGCGGTGCTGGCGCTAGCGACCGACGGGGAGACGCTGCGGGCGCACCTGGGGCCCGAGGAGGTGGCGCTGCTCGTCGTGTGGCTGAGCAGCGCCAGTGGTCTCACGGGCGAGGCGCTGGAGACGGCATACCAGCGCGCCTGGGCATGGCGGGCAGCGTCGTGAGGCGCCTGCCGCCAAGGCCGACGGCGATCATCGAGCGCGAGCAGGAGCGCCAGGCGCAGGCACGGCGAGTGCGCCTGACCGACCCCGAGGCACCTCGGGACAGGCGGCTGGCGAAGGTCCGGCTGGACGCCGAGAGGGCGAAGCTGGCGCGTCGTCGCCAGGCCAGCGCTGATGAAGCTGCGCACTCAGCCGTCATGGCCGAGCTGCGTACGCCAGGGTCGCCGCTGCGGGTGCTGGGGCTGTCATGCGAGGCGCTGGCCGAGCAGGCCGAGGTGCCGGCATGAGCGCCGAGTGGGGGTCAGACCTCGCTGCACTCTCCGGCCGGGTAGGCCGGGTGTCCATAGACGACGAAGGTCGAGCCGTCCGACTCCATGACGCTGACGTGCTCGACAGCGTCCATGCCGGACACGGCGTCGCAAATGTAGATGGCCTGGCCCGCCTCGGCGCTGTCATCGGTGCGCGGATCGCTGATGGAAGTGTCCACCTGCACACGGCCTGGCTCGGTCTGCTCAGCGGAGGTCACCAGAGGGGCCAGGTCCTCGCCCACGGCGGCGCGCACCTGCTCGGTGAGGTCGGTGCCCTCTGCAGCAGCGGCGGTCTCAGCGGGCGCAGCCGACTCCGCGACCGAGGGGCTCTCGGCAGGAGCAGCGGCCTCGGTGGGGGCCGAGCAGCCCGCGAGAGCCAGTGCCGCGAGCAGGCCGACAGCAGGGACGAGAAAGGCCTCACGCATGGGCGCGAGGTTACGGACGAGGCCGCCTCCAGCAGGCGGTTTTAGTGAATGACAGGAGTGGGCGGTGGCGCCCCGAGTCGCGATCACGGGCAGGGGTGTGGATCGCGACTCGGGGCGCTGAAGGGGTCGGCCGGGTGGTCCGGGCGGCTAAATGATCATGAAGGAGGAGAGATGCTGGAGACCAGGCCACACGATCCGATCGGCACCTGCGACGACCACGAGAAGGCTGCCAACCGCCTGCTCGACCAGACCAATGCCCCCAACCCGCTGGCCTATCAGCAGACGCTCATCGCTGCGGCGCAGGTGCACGCGGTGCTGGCCCTGGCCGCTGCGGTCAAGGGGCTCACGCGCCCGCAGGACGACGGCCTCAGGCTGGTGCTGAACATCCATTGCGGTGACACCACCCCGCACGGTCACCACTTCTACATGCGGAGAGACCTCCGCGAGGGCGCTAACTGCCCCGGCCAGCCCAAGGGCAGCGACGCATGAGCGCTCCCGAGATCGAGCAGATGACGGACGAGGAGGCGCGGGCAGCACTGGCCACCCTCACCGAGGCCGTCTGGGGCCTGGTCGGCACCTTGCACGGTGCCTTCGGGGACGAGGTGCCCGACTCGGTGCTGGAGGCCATCGGCCCTCTGCGGGCGGCTCTGGAGGCGATCCCGACGCTGCACTGCGGCGACACCGAGGACCCACACGGACCTCACTACTGGGTCCAGGCCGACACCTGGCCCGAGATCGAGGGCGCCAACTGCCCCGGTCAGCCCGAGCCCGACCCCACTCCCCCGGATCCCGTCTTCGCGCCTCAGGCCTGGTGGGCGAGGCGGCACGCATGAGCGCACCCGAGGGCGCCATGGTCCTGACGACCATCACGATCACGCGCCTGCTCATGCCGGACGGCGGCGACGTGGTGAGCGTGCTGTCCGAGGACTCCAACGGGGAGATGCCCAGCGCCATCGAGCGGCTGGGTCTGCTCGCCATGGCCACTGACGAGGTGCTGCACCCGGAGCCCGAGACCGACGAGGAGAACAACTGATGGCCCTCTCCCTCATCACCCGAGCCGGTGACACTCTGCAGGACGGGCGCGGCACGTGGCGGGCGCGCGGCGCGAACGTCTGGGATCTGCTCGACTCCTCGCCCCAGGAGGCAGCGCAGCGCCTCACCGAGGTGGCTGCGCTCGGGGTAAACGCGGTCCGCACGTGGGCGTTCTCCAAGGACGGGCGCGCCGACGGAAACTTGCTGCAGCGCCTGGACGCCGCGCTGGCGGTGGCAGACCGGCTCGGCATCCGCCTGCTGCTGTGCCTTGGCAACGGGCAGACCGACTTCGGTGGGCCGCAGTGCTTCAAGCTGGACCAGGACTCCTGGTATCGGCCGGGCGGGGACGGCATCGCTCCGGAGTGGGCGGCGCAGGTGCAGGCGCTGGTGAGCCGCTACCGAGGCCGTGGGGCCGTCATGGCGTGGGAGGTGCTCAACGAGCCCAGGCCGAACTTCGATCCCATCAGCATGGGCTGGATCGACCGCGCGGCGAAGCTGGTGAAGGCGACCGACCCGACGCACCTAGTGTCTTCGGGCGCCGAGGGGTTCCTGCACCCGCTCTACCCGACCCCGGATGCGCAGTCGGGAGCCTCGGTGGACCTCAGCGTGGCGAACCTGCACCCGCCCTCGATCGACCTCGTGTCGTCGCACGTCTAGGGCAAGTATCTGGCGCCGGACTACATGCCCAGCGAGGTGCGCATCGCGGCCTACCTGGCCGGTCTGGCGGCGGCTGCGGGTGGGCGCCCCGTCATGCTCGGAGAGGTCGGCTTCGACCCGAGGGACGGCGGTGGAGGCAACGCCGCGAGGCGAGACTTCATCACCAGGGTGGGTCGGTGGTCCGGTCGCATCGGGCTGGCTGGCGGCTTCATCTGGGCCTACGGACGCGCTGCCGACCAGAGCTTCGGGCTCGGGCCGGGCGACCCGGAGAGCACCTGGCTCCTACAGCAGTGGCGCAAACTGCTGTGAGCACCAAGGACCAGCGCGAGAGGCTCGATCCGCTGTGGGCGGCTCTACGCGAGCACTACGAGAACCCTCTGCCGCTGGAGATGCCCGCAATCATCGGAGGTCGTCTGGTCAACCTGCGAGACCTGCCCCCAGGGGACGGACAGAACTCTTAGCCGTCAGGGCTGCTCGGTGCCATCCGTCACGGCGCCGGGCCCCTCGGGCCGCTGAGGCAGTTCGCCCGGGATGTGGTCGACGATCTCACCGGCGATGGTCTCGACGGTGCTCTCGATGATCCCGACGCTAGTGACCGCGTCGGACAAGGGCGCGACCGCGAGATACGTAGTCCAGGCAATGCTCACGATCTGCCGCAACAGCGAGGAGTCCTTGCGAGCGGTCGCCTTGGCGATGGCGACCTCGCCCAGGATCCGCTTGGCCGCCTCCTGGGCCCCGGCGGGGCCGTTGCGACGTAGGTCAGCCAGGGCGTCGATGGTCTCCGACAGCCTGCGACTGAGGGCTGAGCGCACCACAGCGGGGAACTCATCGTCGTGCTCCAGGCTGTCCCGGACACCCTGCAGGTCGGAGATGAGGTCGCGCACGCGCTGCTCAGAAGGCACCTGCCCTTCGATCAGGGACGGCACCTCCAGGCCGCGCCACAGGCCGGCGAGGTAGATCAGGCTTCGCGCCGGGAGGTTGGACGAGGTGGAGTCCAAGCCTGCGTTCTCGTGCAGGATCGGAGCTGCCCACTCTTCCCAGTGGTGGCTCCAGATGGCCTGCTGGTGGCGGTCGTCAGCCCTGTTCACCTGCGCTGCTGCGGCGGGCAAGAGCTCCGCACCAAGGTTGGCCAGCTCCAAGGCGACCTGCTCTAGGGGGACACCGAGAACGACGCCCCAGACCTGGCGGACCGAGCTTCCCTCTCCCATGTCTTCGCGCACCTCCTCGTAGTTGCTGAGCAGGTCATGAAGCCGCCCGAGAGGGGTGCTCGCCTTCGCCATGGCCAGGACGGTAGGCACCCCGACTCGAACGCGTGGACGGAACGCAGGAAGTCGACGCGCATCCTGTCTCGGTGGACCTGATCCGAGCGCACCGGCATCTGCCGGACCTGGTCAGCCGGGCCACCGACATCGGCGAGGGCTGGCACTCGGCGGGGAGCACCGAGATCCCGGCGCACGTGCGCTGCCCCTGGCGCCAGCACGACGGCACCGAGGTCGTCGAGATCGTCTGGGGCATGGTTACCGCCTGGACCAGCCTCGCCATGCACGTCGAGCTCTGGCGCCACGGGGAACACCACGTGTGGGTGCGCCGGGAAGACGTCGAGCCGCGCACCTGACATCTACGCTGCCAATCGCGGCGTAGCCCACCACCGCGTGTCCAAGATCAGGGGCGAAGGCCCGGCTGCCCCTCGTGTGGATCGGAGGCCCTGTCCCCGTCAGCGGCGTCATCACCGGCGTGGTGCTGGCTCTGGTGATCATCGTCATTGTGGCTTGGCGTACACGCGAGCGAGGCTGAGGCGGGGTCAAGGTGGGTCGCGTCTGATCCGAAGACTCAACCATGACGACCACCGAAGCTCGCCCCAACGACGAGGTGTGGCTGCCAGACCGTGCCCGCCGCGCACAGCGCACAGTCAATGCGCTTCATACGGCAGTGGGCCTGACCATCGCGGTCGGGGCGCTTCTCGCCGTGGTGATGGTGGCCGCAGGCGCCTATGTGGGCAACCCGTTCACCATCGGGGTCGGGCTGGTTGGCGTTCCCTTCCTGACGTGGGTCAGCACGCTCGGCATGCGCTGGAGTCGTGACGTGCTCGCGCTGCTGCACTCCGCCGAGGTACGTGGAGCACTCATCGACGAGTAAGCCCTCAGGCTGACTGCCGCCTGCCCCGTAGAGGCCGAGGGCTGCTCATCACCCCGCACGACTCGCAGACGGCCCACAGGGTCGCGCCCCATCGCTGCCACCGCTGCGACCCACGGCACCGAGAGCAGCCCCCGTCCACGCGCCTGCCGACGGCGACCCGAGGGGCGGGGATGCGCGGCCGTGGAGCGGCGCTCGGGTCGAGCCCCTCGTGGCGGGCCCGCGCCAGCAGCTGCCTGACCCGATTCACCGAGAGCCCGTGCTGCTCGGCGAGCTCTGTGGTGGTGAGGCCAGCCTGGCTGCCAGCGACGATCTCCATGGTGCGAGTGCCGCCCCAGCGGATCCACTCGCGGCCCCGGAGCGCCACTCCCTGCTGAACCAGGATTCGGTGCACGGTGCTCTGAGAGATGCCGTGCTGCTCGGCCAGGTCCGCTGCGCTAGCGCCCGCGTCGTACGCATCAGCGATCTGCGAGGCCCGCACAGCACGGTCGGCGGGCTTCACCGCCCCTCCCGACCGGCACGCAGGACACGACTGACGGTGCTGCGGCTGACGCCGGCGTCCTCGGCGATCTCGGCGTGGGTCAGTCGCCCGCGACGGGCAGCAGCCAGGATCGCGGCGGTCGTCGTCTCACGGCGCGCCTGACGCACCAGAAGCACGGCGCTCGGCCCGCGTCGTGCAGCCCCCAAGATCTGCACGACGCGGGGCTGTGAGATCCCGATGACGGCTGCGATCTGACGGGTGCTCTTGCCCTGGGCCTGCATGCGGCGGATCTGGACCAGGCGCTCTTCGGCGGTCATGCCAGAAGGCCAAGGTCGAAGAGGTCGTCGTTGTTCGCAGCGGCCACCGCCTGCTCCAGTGCGACCCACAGCGCACGCGCTCGCTCCCACTCGCCGCTGCGTACGAACTCGACCGGGTCACTGAGGACTGTGACCTGGCTGAGTTGCTCGACGGCCATCTGGGCCTGGCCGGGGCCCGAGAACACCTCTCGCTCTACCAGGAGCGAGGTCAGACGCGGCCCGACCTCGCGCCAGGTCCCGGGCCACTCGTACCCGCTCACAGCGGCGCCCCGTCCAACTCGGGGGCGACCGGGGGCGGCGCGGGAGCCTCAGCCTCGCCGTCCTCGGCAGGCGCGGGCTCGTCGCTGTAGGGCGCCTGCGACATGGGGTGATGCGGGAAATCGTCGTTGAGGCTCATCGTTGTGCTCCTGATCTGTGATGAGGTGGTCAGGTGGCGGTGCCGAGCCCGGTTCGGACGGGCTCGGCACCGCTTGAGTGGGGGTCTCAGGCGAAGCTGAGGCAGTAGTCCGGCTCCGCGCTGCACCGGCCGCAGACCATGCCGCCGATGCCCGAAGAGTCGCGGCGGTAGAACCGCGCGCCACCTCGGCCGCACTCGGCGCAAGAGCCGTCCGAGCCCAGCAGTTGGTCACGCAGCGGCTCGACTGAGCACCACACAAAGTCGTCGTCGCGGTCGTGGCGGAGGTCGGTGCCGATCACGACGAGCTTCTCGGTGCCGTCGCGGCGGGTAGCCACCACCTCTTCGCCGGGAGTGGCCTGGTCGGTGGGGACCAGCACGCCCCACACGTCGCCTCGGCGGCTCCAGGTGGCCATCAGAAGATTCGCGCGATCTCGTCGTGGGCGGCCTCGATGAGCTCCAGCGCCTCCTCCGGCGACATGGAGACCGCCAGGTCGCTGCTCCACGGGTTCTCGACGTCGATCACGCTGGCGAGCACCTCGCCGGTGCCGATGACGGTGTAGCCGGCCTGGTCGAGCGTGGCCGCTGTGCGAGCGATGACAGCCCGGACGGCGGCGAACTCGGTGCGCAGGTCCTCCTGCACCTCAGCGGGCTCGCTGTCGATCTCGCCCCCGTAGAGGCACTCCTCCAGGCCGAAGGTGCGCCCTCCGTAGCCACTGTGGTTGGGGAGCTGGAACGCGACGGTGCTGGTCATTTTGCATGCCTCCGTTTATCGGTCCGGCCGGACTGCCCGGCTGGCGATAAGACGACGATGACACGCGCGAAAATACTGCTGCAAGAGCAGATTTCACCGTAGTTATTTTCAACCCACCAACTGGTGGGTTGCTGCTGCGACTTCAGCGGTCAGACAAGCAAACCCGCAGGTCACGCTGGGTAACCTGTTTCTAGTTGTCTACCGTCGGCAAACTCTGTAGAAATCGAACAGCACCCTGGATAATGTCGTCACGGGTCGCGATGTGGTGCATGATGCAAGCACCTCGATAAACGAGTGGCCCGCCAGCGCTAGAGACGCTGACGGGCCGAGCCGCACCGATTCAGACCATCGGAGTGACCGTGTCCATCATCGCAGATTCACCCCGCGCAGTCGCCTCTGATGAGCTGCTCGCAGCCTTCGGCCTGCACCTGCCAGACGGATGTTTCTGGGGCTTGGATGCCCTGGGCCGCATTGTCCCCATCCGCATCGAGGACGACCCTGACGGATGGGCGCTACGCAGGCTCGACACCCATCCCGCGCCAGAGGTCGACTGGTCCTACTGGGACGCTCACCCCCCGCAGGCTGACCCCGCCTGGCTGGCTGAGGACGACGCCCGCTGGGCTGCCCGCCACGACCCAATCCCTGAGTGGCCGAGCGAGGGCGTCCGCCACTGGACTCCCGCCGATGGTGACGGTCCCGAGACCTGGCCGGCCGAGTGGCAGGAGCTCGTCGAGCAGCTGCGCGCTGAGCAGGCCGCTGAGGACCTCGCGGTCGTCCTGTTGCGTGAGGCACGCGAGGAGCGCTGTGACGCCCCTGGATGGGATGGGCCGGGTCATCTGTCGCTGCAGGCGCTGCTGAGCCTGGAAGGCGTCCTGCTGACTCTGGTGGACCCCGAGCGAGGCAAGGAGCCGCTGATGTGCGTACGCCGAGAGCACGCCGCGTGCGTCGAGTTCCACGACGAGGAGGACTGCGTCTCCGACGACCTCGAGCTGCTGACTCGCGTCCTCGCGCATCACCCGCAGGCTCTGGTCGGCATCGCGCCAACCGGCAGCCTGCTCGTCATCGACGTGGACACCAAGGAGGCTCTGGCTGATCTCGTGGAAGCCACAGGCATCGTTCTGCGAGACCACCTTGTCGTGCGCACTGCGAAGGGGTGGCACTGCTACATGCGCGCTTCTGTGAACTTGCCTGCCGGGGCCCTGCACGGTCGCCCTGGCATCGACCTGCGCTACGCCAGCAGCAGCGTCGGTTGCTTCGTCCTGGGTCCCGAGCAGACCCGAGCAGACGGTGGCTCCTACGTGGTCCTCTACGGAGTCTGGGGCACCGTCGCTGCTTGTCCTCCTGAGGTCCTCACTTACCTGGGGTGGGTGGAGGAGGGAGCGGTGGACGGAGAGCAAATCAGGACGAACGCCACCAAGCCCCCCTGTGCTGAGAGATGGAAGCTATGGGGTCAGCAGCAGGTGCTGGAGGGCTCCTCACTGGACGGGGCTGTGGCGAACTGTGTGGCTCGCTGGCAGATGCTGTGGGACGCCTACGAGGCAGACCCTCAGCGCGGGGCAGGGGTGGAGAAGGGCGCTCAGCGCAGCGACTCAGCCAAGCTCATGGCCTGCTGGCGGATCACCCAGTGGATGGGTCTGACACCGGAGCAGGCGGTGGACGCGGTGTTGGCCTACAGGCCGGCTCTGGCTGTCCGCATCACCTCGGAGAAGCGGACTCGACGGTGGGCACTGCAGGACGCCGAGCGGGTCTACAGGAAGCCGCATCTGGATGGAGCGGCGGCACGAACTCGGTGGGTGTGGGACGGCTCAGAGGGGGCTGCCGTGGTGGCAGAGAGAATTCAGAAGAACAGCCAGCTCCCCACGGTCTGGGGGCACGTCGTGGCTCTGGTGCAGGACCAGCAGCGCACCACGCACCTCGGCATCGGCCAGGTCTGGCTCGGCGACCTGATGGGCACCAACCACAAGTCCGCCGGGCACTGGCTGGCACAGCTGGAGAAGAAGGGCCTGCTGACGCGCACCGGCGAGCACGTGTGGCGCAGCGGAGAGGACTACCGCAGGGACAACCGCGTCCGGGAGTTCACGGTGCACAAGGTCGTGGCGGTCAAGCCGGCCGAGGATGCTGCTGCCACCGTGATTCCTGCGCCCCGCGTCTGGACGGAGATGGCCCTGGCCGCCTAGCGCCGCTCGGCACTGTTCAGCATGTCCTGCAGTCGCTGCGCCGCCTCGTGGTCGATGTCGTCGAACCAGGGGTGCCCTCGCCAGAGGCTCATCGCCTGCTCCACGATCTCCTTCGCTTCCGCCACGTTGCCCTCCCCCAGCGCGGCCTGGAGCAGCAGGAGATTGGCCCACCCCTGGATCGTGAGTTCAGCATCAGCGGCCCGCACAGTGGTCTCGTCGTCCATGCGCGCAGTGAAGCGGGGTCGTACGACAGCCGGCGTTGACCAGTCCGCATCCACCAACTGGTGGCACCAGTTGGCGCCTTCCCAATCGGTGCTTGCGCCGCACGACTCGGCCGGCCACCCTGGTCACACAGCGGCCCCCCGGGCATCACGGGCCGCGAGGGGCAACCACTGGCCACGGCTGGTGGGGGAGCGAGGCGGACACCGCCCGCATGGAGCGAGATGAGCCAGGACGACCTGGCACGCCGAGGCCCGGCAGCACCTCCCACTCCCCCTCTCGCCCCTGGAGCACCTCATGGCCAGCACCAACGTCACCGCAGACACCGAACTCGACCTCCGTCGCCGCCGCGCACTGCGCCGCCGCCGCCCCTCCCCCGGTCCGCTCGTGGGAGCCATGCAGCCCCAGATCGAGATCGCGGTGCGGACGGCCGGGCGTCTCAGCATTGAGCGCGATGAGGCCAGGAGCGAGGCCGTCATTTGCCTGCTGGAGCACGTCGGGCGCTGGCAGCACCTGGACGCCGACGGCTTTCGCGCGATGGCCGTGGTGGCCATGCGGCACGCCGTGCAGCGGGCAGACCGTGCAGCACGTGGGGCACGCTGGGTGCGGGACGTGCAAGTGACCGAGGTGACGCTGGAGCACGCCCCCGAGGTCGCTGACGACGACGCGGTGCGGGCGCTGGAAGCCGTCGAGGTCGAAGACCTGGCGGACACGATCCTCGGGTGCCTGGAGACCCGCCAGGCCCTCCTGCTGGCCTGCCGCGCGTGGGGTCTGGCGCACCCGGACCAGAAGCTCACGCTCGCCGAGCTGGGCACGATCCTCCACATCGGGGACCGCGACGCTGCTGCCCGCCACCTGGCCATCGCGCGCGCCGAGGCCGCTGCTGCGCTGGCCGCGTGATGAGGCTGCTGGGCCGCCTCTCCCCCGATGAGCAGCGCCGTCGGTGGGTGGAGGGCATGGAGCACGAATCTCTACGACGCGCCCGTGAGAGGCACGGTGGGGACCTCACCAACGAGCAGCGGCACCTGGCGCTGTGGGAGGGGCAGATTACGGCCGAGGCGGTCTGAGACGTGCGGCATCCGCCTGGCTCCTGATGGGGACGGACAGATCTCCCGAGCCCTCCCCACACCGTCCCCACAGGTGTCCCCACAACGCGGCATGCGTCCGCCAGCCGCCGTCGCCTCCCCCACTCCCCTGTCAACGGTTGTCCTGTGGGTGTGGGCTGCGGTAGTTACTTATCGTCGCTGGTCAGTGACGCTTTTTCCGACCTCCGCAGAGATCTTCTAATCCGATGGTCGCTGGTTCGAATCCAGCCGGGGGCGCCCATCTGACCAGGGCAAACACTCCGGACGGCCCCGCGCGGGAGGCGCCAGACCCTTCGTAGCCCCTCCAGGAGTTGTCTCCGAGAAATTGTCAAGACCTGTGGATGAAGATCGTTTAGGCAGCTGCCGGTAGCGGCTGCTCGACCGGCGCGGCGGGCTCGGCGACCTGCGCCCCTCGTGCCTCGGGACGCTCAACACGCTTGCCGGCCTCGAAGACGACCCCAGCTCGCACGAGGGCCACCAGGTGCGGCGCGGTGATCGCCCGCCACCGGCACTGAGCAGCCTCGATCAGCTTGAACGCCATCGCCAACCCCGCCTTGGCGCTGCCTGGCCCCTTGGTGACCTT
>NZ_QGDQ01000050.1 GCF_003149145.1 Quadrisphaera granulorum
CAGCTGCTTGGACGTACCCAGAGTCAGCGGGTGCAGACGCGTCCCCGAGCCCCCCGCCAGGATGATCCCCTTCACGAGGATCGACCGTAGCGGCCGACGACCCTTGCCTAACGCCGCTACCTTCACTCCAAGCCGCGGAGCGGAGTGGGCTGACGGCAGCCTAGGGTCACCGGCCCGACAGCTGCCCTGCGCCAAGGTGCCAGCAGCTCAATCCAACGGAACCCGAAGTTACGAGGGAGTGCCTCTTGAGCGCAGCAGGAACCCCTACAAGCCATCCCACGGTAGGCGCAGTCATGGTCACTCACAATGGCGAGCGATATCTTGAGGCGCAGTTGGAGTCCATAGTCCACCAGACATTCCCAGTTGACGGAGTCCATATATTTGACGACCAGTCGAGTGACAAGACCTGGGATATTTTATTGTCCTACCGATCTGCCTACCCCGAGATCTTCACAATCCACCGCCTTCCTGGCCTGACTCACGCAAAGACAATCCCTGCGCGCATCGGGGCAAATTTTTCTTACGCCCTAAATCAGACAAGGGAGCAGTATGACTATATATTTCTATCAGACCAGGATGATTGCTGGCTGCCAAATCGGGTAGAGAGTCAGTTGCAGATCTTTACACTGAATCCACGCATAGAGGTCATTGCGGCTGGTGCGACTCTCATAGGCGAAAAAGGCACACCCATCGGTCGCACGCTTCAGGAGCTTTTCCCCGCCCATCCCGAATGGCATGACCTGTCCCCAGCTGCGCGGCTCCGATACATACTGGCTAATCCTTTTGCCACTGGCGCCACTATGGCAGTAGCGGGTCGACACCTCAAGCGCACCCTTCCAATCCCCCCCGGCTGGCTCCACGATCGGTGGCTAAGTGTACATTCCGTGGTTTCTGGTCAGTTCCACTTCCAACCCGAACCAGTCATTGCCTATCGAATTCACGAGGGACAATCGGTGGGTGCGATGAATCTGCGGTCGGCATCGCGAACGGCCTGGGTAGCCGGACGGGTTCCAACCGCCCTTAGCACCGCGAAGCAAGTAATCGATCTTCGAGGACTGCAGGCCGAGTCAACTGACGTCGAAGTGCAAAAAGAACTTCAGGTAACCAAGATAATCAAGACCTACCTCACAAGAGCTACTAGATGACCGTCGAAACCCGGGCTGACACGGCGGTCCTTGTGGCCACCTATCGCAGGCCCGATAAACTCGCAAAGCTAATGGAATCCTTGGCTCAATGTCGGGCCTTCATCGATTTCGACATTATCGTCGCCGACAATGACCCGGGGTCCACTACGCCTTTGGCGGCAAGAACGAATTGGCCAACGGGCTTATCGATCAAAGTGGTCCTCGAGCCTAGACCTGGCATAGCCGCCGCGCGAAACCGACTTCTCGACGAGGCAAAGGAGTACCCACGCCTAGTTTTCGTGGATGACGATGAAACGGTTGATCCCGACTGGCTTCAACGGCTCATTGAAGCCCAAAAAGTCAGTGGCGCAGGGATGATTACGGGCCCGATATTCTACACCTACCCCGCCGAGACTCCGCCGTGGGCAATCCTTGGCAATTTCATGATGGCGGACATGCGTGATGAGTCTCGCATGGTAAGCGCAGCCTCAACGAACAACCTGCTAATCCAGAGCCAGGCTTTATATGATCCAATCACTCTTCGCTTCGACGAGAAGTTCGGTCTAACCGGTGGATCCGACATCATGCTCACTCGGCGCTTCACCCAGGCTGGCGGTCTTATCTTCTTCGAAAAAACTGCTCGAGTGCATGAAGAAATTCCACCAGAGAGAGCAAATGCCCGATGGTTTATCAAGCGAGCATTTCGGGCCGGCAATACCGATGCCCGCGTTCAACTTGCTTTGGACAATAGGATCGCCGCGCACGTTCGAGTCTTCGGCCTTGGCTTCCTCCGCCTTTGGGCTGGCGTCGCCCTGCTAGTCACCCACCCATATATCAACCAGAGCGCCACCGGCGCAAAGGCCCTGCGAATGATAATTCGTGGCACTGGCTATCTTTATGCAGCTGCAGGCCAAGCGTATTCAGAATATAACCGCAAATAGTCAGTCTTGCATGCTGCGCTAGTTATCCATCCGAGGAGGGAGTCAAATGAAGCATCTGCTCTACCTGGGGGTTCTTGATACATCCTACCCAAGAAATCAGCGCATCAGATGCTATTTTGAGGATCGGCTTCAATGGACAGTTCACAGCATAACCATCGATGATCGACCTGGGTACCTTCGAAAAAGTCTCAACCTTTTGAGATCGGGACTTGCTCACAAAGGCCCAGGCGTTGATCTCATACTGTTGGCCGAGTTCTCATTGAAGTACCTCCCGGTTGCCCTTACGCTGCGGATTCTCATGAATTCACGTTTAGCGATTGACTGGTTCGTCGGCCTCTACGAAACTCGCGTTCAAGATGTTGGCGGAGCAACGCCGGTCCAGGCAATTGCAACTAAGGCGCTAGACATACTGGCGGCCATTTTCGGCAACCCTCTACTAACGGACACCGATAGTCGGGCAGAGATGTTGAAACGAAAGTATTATGCGCGAACGACTCCAATAGTATTGCCCGTAGGCGCCTCATCAATCTACTCCCATGACGTCGGCGCGCCGACTAGTGGCCGATGGACCATTCTGTACTACGGAAACTACATTCCGCTCCATGGACTCGACTGGGTGCTGGATGCACTAGCACAGTTGCCGCTAGAACTTGACTGGCAGGTTCGATTTGTTGGAAACGGCCTTGAGCGGGCGCGCATTGAGAATCGAGTTCGAGGGGCCCGGTACTCAGAACGCTGCACGTTCCACGAGCCAGTCAGCGAAAATCAGTTAGTTCGATACATCAGCGAGAGTTCAATTGTTCTGGGCATCTTTGGCGATAGCCCGAAAGCTCGCTCAGTAATTGCAAACAAAGTCTGGCAGGGGCTGGCTGCGGGACGACCCGTCTTGACTCGCAGAACCAGTGCTCTGAGTGAAATCGAGCCATCAGCGGAAGGCTTTCTCATTCAGGTCAGCAGCCCCCAGGATTTGGCGCAGCGTCTAATCGGGCTAATCTCGAATCCGTCGTACTGGTCTACAGAACGGGTTAAGCTGGCTCGAACTATAGGGCCGCGCCTAGAGGATTACGTGAATGATAGGTACACAGCGCTGCGCCTCGCTCTCGATACGGCAGGAGAACCTTGATGGCATCAGCATCCGTTGCAGAAGTTAAGCATCAGTTTGGCAGGATTAGGGCTAAGACATCACATTATGTCACAACCATGAGTTGCAGTCCCGGTTCTCGGCACTATCCTTTCCGAGACCTTTCTGGCAGCTCGTTGAGTTTGGCGCGAATCAAGATCGATCCACGGGAATCCGCAAGGGTGAACCTACTCCTGCCTGAGTTGAAGGCGGATGCAATGTTCGCCGGTATCATGACGGCGATCAGAGCTGGCTACTATCTGGCCGGAGCATTAGGTGTCCCATTGAGGCTTATGACGCTTGGCGGTCCCTGGTTCAAGGATGACACCACAATGCTCAAGAACATGGTCTCCCAGAAAATGCGTCCGATCGAAGTTGAATTAGAGATTTGCACTTGGTCACAGACCCGCAAAGCGATGTGTTCGCCGATGGACTTTTGGATAGCCACTCACTGGACGACTGCACACGCGATCCAAATCTCATGCAACCTCGGCGTCATGGATGGCCAGCGGGTCTTATATTTGATCCAGGACTATGAGCCAGTTTTTCATCCGGCATCAACGGATTCAGAACTCGCTCGGGCTACCTACCATGCAGGATTCACGATGATGGTCAATTCCGTCGACCTCGCCGAGCACCTTTCAAAGAGCGAATCGCTGCCGCTAGATTCGCTTCAAGTATTTAGCCCCTCGGTTGGGCGACTGGGGACGCTGACATCGGAAATCAGAAGAGAACGGAAACATCGTGTTCTTTTCTATGGGCGCCCATCCAAGCCACGCAACATGTTTTCCGTTGGCATCAGTGCCCTCAGATACTGCGCCTATCTGTCTGACCAAGCGGGCTTGCAGGTAACGTACGCATCGATTGGCGAGGCTCACCAGAGAATCCGACTGAGTAAGTCCGCGTTCCTAGATTCCCTTGGCCAACTGGACTGGAATGATTACTTTGATCTTCTAGCTTCATCGGAGGTTCTACTGTCACTGCAAGCCAGCCCGCATCCGTCTCACCCTCCGCTGGACATGGTTAGCACCGGTGGGATTGCGATTACGAACGAGCTATCGGCGGTTCGGAGCGGCCGTCATCCTCGTCTAATCGCCAAGCAATCAGATCCCATTGAGCTTGGCACAGCAATCTATGAGATCGTTAGCGGGTCATCAATTACAAACCTTGGCGATGAATTCTCTCTCTCGCTCCTCGGGGAGAGAAACTTGGAAGACGTGATCACAAAGATCTGCGCCGATTTTGGCTAGCCGCGTCCAGTTTTCAACGAAACGCTCTTCTTGGAGCCGGGCTGCCACTTACCGGAAGCACCTGGCCGACATGGCCTTGTACGTTGTAGTCCCCAGCGCAGGGTTACTGGCTCCCTTGATGATTCTTCCTGTCGCCTCTTCCCGCTTTGGCGCGGCAGGCTGGGCAAGCGTTGCCGTCGGCCAATCCCTTGGCATCGCGGCTTGTGCCTTGGCAGAGTTGGGCTGGGGCGTGCTAGGACCGCAGCGGGTTGCGCGCGCCGGGCCGAAGTATCGCAGTCTCCTGTATCGCCGAGCTCTAGCAAGTAAGCTACTGGCTGCTGCGGCTTGCTGCACCGTCGTGTCGGTGACTGCGCCGCTGCTGGTTGCTAACAATCCCCTGAGTGCATCGCTTGCGGCAGTTGGTTCCACTCTAGCGGCCCTCAGCAGCGCATGGTTCTTCATTGGCATGAATCGACCGCTTTGGATTGTATGGGCGGATTCAATCCCAAAATTTGGGTTCTCGGCTTGCATTGCGGGCCTGCTGTGGCTGGGGCTTCCACTCTGGAGCTGGGGGTTCTTAACCATTGTTCAGGTCCTTGTCTCCGTGGTCATCGCACTCAAGCTTGTGGGCTGGGACAACGCGCCCCGCGTCGGCAACTGGAGAGAAGCCCCAGCCCTTCTTCGGGCCCAGGGAGTTCTAATCGTGGGTCGGGGTACTAGCTCTCTATACACTGCGCTGCCGGTAAGTATCGTGAGCGCCATCTCCCCGCAATCCACCGCCATCTACGCAGCTCTCGATCGACTAACGCGAATGCTCTTGAGTCTCCTTGCCGTCGCTCCCACTCGCATGCAGCAGTGGGTGGGCCATCCGCGAGAGTTGGCCATTCGGCTGAAGCGATCTCGGCAAGCTTTCTGGCTGAACGCTGGCCTGGGGGCAATGGCCGGAGTGATACTGGCCCTCCTTAGTCGTTGGGCCCTGTCGCACATCTTCTCAGGTGTTGTGGAGGTCACCGATCTCCAGTGTTGGCTGGCCGGGGCTGTCGTCTCTACGATCTGCGCATCTCGAGGAGCGGGCTTAGGTCTAATTGCTCGGGGATTGGAGAATCGGACAACGCATGCAATACTCCCATCAGCTCTGATTGGCGTGGTGGGAGTATCGGTAGGATCCCTTTACGGAGGGGTATCAGGCGCAATGCTAGGCGTACTCTCGGCTGAATTGCTAGGACTCGCTATTCAACTGTACTTCTTAAGCGGTGTGCGCATCTTCCGCCGATTCAGCGGCCGAACTGGAGTCCAGTCATGACTGCACTTTTGGTCGCAAGCACGGCAGTTTGTCTACTATTTGTGGTGGGAACAGCCCGCGTTGGCTTCAGCGGTATGGCGGCTGTTTGTGGTGCGGTGTCCTTGCTTAGTTTATTTGGATCTCCGGTGCTGCCTGAGTCACTTCGTTTCATTTGCGTGTACGGGGCACTGGCCGTGCTTCTTTTCGGGCTGTGCCTGTCGCGAGAGAGGAGCTCTCGCGACACCAGGAAGTGGTTGATTTCCTTGGTCTTGTTGGTTTTCCTCCTTTTGCTTTCGACAGCTTTCCAGAATCCGGCTGCGGTCATCTATTACATTTGCCTCTTCGGCGTATACGTTTTGGGGGCACTCCATGGAGCGCGCATGAAATTTCAAGAACTTCAGGGGCTTAAGATGTTTGCGCTCTGCGCCGGTTTCGTGCAGACGCTCCTAGCCGGCTATGAGGCCTTAGGTAATCCACCGCTTATAGGGGGATATGGGCGCTATGCTGATGGCACCAGCGTACTGTTGGAGAACCCTCTTCTTCCTTTTGACTCGTTTCGGGTAACAGGTTCACTGGGCCACCCCATCCCCTTTTCCTTGGCCGTGCTTCTCTGTCTCGCAGTTCTGCACACCAGCAACGCACCTGTACGCAGACCCTCACTCAAATTTTTTCTTACGGTTTGGTTCGCTACGTTCCTAGTGCTCTCCGGGACGAGAAGTGCAGTACTTTGTCTTCTCGTCTTGGGTCTCTTGAAGGGGATTACGCGCGTAGGCGCGTGGCCTACGCGTATAGTTTATATTCTGGCATCAACTGCCGGGATCTCCATCCTGGCCAATATCCTGGGCAGGGCGTCTTCAAACATCGAACGCACCGGTTCATACACAAACCGCTCTGCGGCGTTGCAAGCGGTTCCTGGGCTGTTGGATCGGCCATTCCTGCAGACTCTCATCGGCAACGGTCTCGGGTCTGAGGATTACTTGCGATCGATTGGCCTCTTGCAACGCAACGGTTTTAATGTAGTTGATAACCAGTGGGTTACGACTCTTGCGAGTGGCGGTATCGCTTGCCTGCTCATTCTGGCACTCATTCTGGCATTGAAGACCCTGAGTAGCCAGGGAGTGGTCGCGACTGTCGTGCTTGCCTTCCTGTACATGGGCTTTGTTTTTGATTTTTTGAGGTGGCCGAGCGTGAGTCTCTATTTGTTCGTATTTGTTTCTCTCTCCGTGCAGGCGAACCACCCCCCAGGGCAGGGGCCAATGCCGCGTAGCTTAGTTTGATCATGCTGCGGTGGGTGCCCCGAAGACGTGGACCTGCGGTGGGCTGTCGTGGCGGATGCTGGCAGGCGCGCTCGGCTTCTTGGTCGGGTAGGCAGCGTGGGTGCTCTTGAGCGCCCTCGGGCAGCTGCGGTGGCGGCGAGGACCGTTGACCTTGCGGGTGATCTCCGCGTAGACCACTGGGCGCAGGCGTTGTGCCTGCTCAGGGGGGGAAAGACGCCGGACCGTCAGTGACGGTGCGGCGCGCGGTGCGAAGGGCCCGGCTGTAGCGGACCCGGTCTGGGTCCAGACCTTCGTGTTCCTCGTCTTCGTCCTGTCGCTCCTGCTGCCGGTGCCTGTCAGCCTGCTGCTGCTGCTGGTCAGGCTGGGGCGGCGCGGTCGAGGATGCGGTGGGCGCCTCGGCACGCACAGGCACCTCGCGCTCCTCGTCGTCGCGCTCGTGGTCGTCGTGGTCGTCGCGCTCGTGGTCGTCGTGGTCGTCGCGCTCGTGGTCGTCGTGGTCGTCGTGGGGGTGGGTCCGGATCACGCGACCATGCGATGCGGGTGGGGCCGGCGGTGCTCCGTCATACACAGCGACCGCTTCGGCGGCCTGGGCGGCGGTCGCAGCCAGCACGTAGTGCACGATCATCAACGCCCAGATCTCCTGCAGCACCAGCTGAGGGGACCGTGAACGCAGCACCTCCCGTTTGTCCCGCAGACAGGTCTTGACCTTCGCGAAGCCCGTCTCGGCCTCCCACCGCTCGTGGTAGGTCTGCGCCAGCAGGGCCGCGGGGAAGGAAACCGGGTCCAGCAGCGTGGTGACCACCGTGATGATCTCCCGCTCGTCGGCATCGACGGTGACCGAGCCTGGGGTCCCCGGACCCCGGTTGGTGATCTCGTAGTCGACGACCCGCACCAGGCGAGCCTGCGCAGGGTCCAGCGCAGCCCCCGCAGTGCCCTGACCACCCGCAGCGCCCTGCGCGCTGAGACCTTCGACAGCGGCCTTGGCCGCGGCCTTGGCGGCGGTCTTGACGGCATCGCGCCGTGTGCCCCGCACCTCCGGATTGATGATCACCGAGGTGTAGGACCCATCAGCATGCTCGACCAGCACCGGCAGACGCTGATCGGTACGCGCCCGCCACACCACCTCCGCACCCGCCGCGGCCACCTGACCCAACGCTGTCCAGGAGGGGAAGTTGCGGTCGGCGAGCAGGACCTGTCCCGGCTGAAGGCGCGGGTACAGCTGCGCGGCAAGACTCGCCTCGCCGGTGGTGATCGCACCGGTCGCGGCGTGCAACGGGACGTGGGTGCCGACCTCGGTGATGACCACCACCCGAGCCTTGGGAAACGGTGAACCCGAGGACCCGTCGGCGCGCGTGACGGTCCCGGAGCGTCCGAAGAACCCGGCGTTGGTGGGGCTGTCCCACACGTCCAGGTCGAACCCGTCGATGACCACCATCAACAGGCGGCGCTGGTCGGCGCCGCCCTGGCTGGCCAACCACGAACCGGCCGCCAGCGGCGCCGCGACAGGGACCGCGATCTGGGTGAAGACATCGGCCATGACCTGCCAGGGCAGTTTGGTGCGGCCCTGGCTGATCGCTGAGGCGGTCACCGGCGCCCACCACGGGTCGCGGTCGGTCCAGGTCCGCCACGCCCCCGTCAACCGTTCGGCGACCTCCTCGTAGTCGTCGGTGGGGAACAGCCACATCAGCAGCTGCAGGTAGACCAGCACCCACGGCGGTAGGCGGCCTCCGGCACGGCGGGCACCGGCGTGGTGATTCTCGATCGCGGTGTCCACGACGTCACGGTCCACGACCCCGGCCAGCGCCCCGATCGCCAGCGGCCCGTCCGGGCCGGCATACCGGGCCCGGTCCTGATCACCCGGCCCCGTCGGGGCGGGCAATCCGGCGCCCGGCACCGCCGGGGCAGACCACAGGGCCGGTGAGTCAGGGGTGGGGCCAGCTGGGGAAGTGGGGGAAGCCACCCCTCGATCACAGCACCGTCCGCGCCAGCGGAGCAGGCAGCCCCCACAACACCAAGATCAAACTAAGCTACGTGGCATTGAGTCGGCCTGGGGCGCGGTCCCAGCTCACGCTGGTCCGTTTCCCCAGGCCGCTCGCCGAACCCGGAGTGCAACTCTCATCGCACCGGGCTCTCCACGTCACCATGGCGTCAAGTTGCTTGCCCCGTTGCAGGGAGTCAATTTCTAGCCGCCGTTGACAGCCGGCGCACTGGACGCACGCGGCGACGGGAAACCGGTGGTGGTTCCCGTGTTCACTGTGAATCTCTCGGTGGATGAGGAGCCCCACTATGTCCCAGCAGCATCACCACGACTACCCCGCAGCACTTCACCGTGGTCTCCTGGCCGTCAGACTCAGAACAGCCTGTGAGTTCTCCCCGTCTTCGCGAATTCCTTTACTGCCATGACGGGGATGCATGCTGCATCCGACCCGCATCCGCCAGGTTCCGGGTCGGTTACATGTTGAGGGACGTAATCGCGCAGGTTCCTCGCGTATTCCTTTCCACCTCGCTCGCCGGGCGCGCACCATCTGGCAGTGCTGGCCCACCCCGGCTTTGTCAGGGCTGCTCCCACCCGAACCGTCATCTCCCGGCTCCGGCTGCCCTCAGCCTCGATCCACCGCGTCGGTGCGGGCCTGGGGCTGATCACGTAGCGGCGGGTGTCGATCTACCTGGGACGATGGGACTTGCGACAGAACCCGTCACGACCAGAAGAAGGACACCCGCCAGGTGCGATTCTCCCACCCTGCCTACACCGTCGATGTCACTGAGGTGAATTATCAATTTCGGACCGCTGATAATCGTAGTTACGCGGCGGTGAGCAGTAGTTCCCTCTCCATCTCGTTGGGTGTGCGGTATCCCAACGAGGAGTGGATGCGTGTCTGATTGTAGCGCAATTCGACCCAGCGTGTCACGTCTTTTCGGGCATGTTCGACGCTGGGGTAGGCGGTGCGGTCGCACCGTTCGACTTTGAGGGTTCCATTGAAGGATTCGGCGGCGGCATTGTCGTAGCAGATGCCGGTGCGTCCGACGCTGCGTCGAATGTTCAGGGTGTCGCAGTACTTCTCGAACTGGGCTGACATGTACTGGGTGCCGCGGTCGGAGTGGAAGATGGCGTCGGGTTTGACGGCTCCGTTGCGGCGGGCCATGGCGAGGGCTTCGATGACCAGGTCGGTGCGCATGTGGTCGGCGATGGCGTATCCGACGCACTTCTTGGTCGCGAGGTCGATGACGGTGGCCATGAAGGCGAACCCGTCCCAGGTGGGGATATACGTGATGTCTCCGACGAGTTTGGTGCCGACTTCGGTGGCGGTGAAGTCGCGGTTGATGAGGTCGGGGTAGTTCCCGGCGCCGGGGACGGTGGTCTTCGGGCCGCGGCGCCGGCGGGTGGTCCACACGCTGACCAGGCCCTGCTCGGCCATGATGGTGCGCACGGTCTGGGGGTCGGCGGGCCAGCCCTTGCGCGCGGCTTCGGCGCAGACGCGGCGGTAGCCGTAGGTGGCGTCGCTGGCGTGGAACACCTTGATGATCATCCGGGTGAGTCCTTCGCGCCAGCGGGCGGTGAAGCTCTTGGGGCGGGTCTTGAAGTCGTGGTAGCCCGATCGTGAAACGCCCAACCAGGTGCACCTGTCGCGGATGGAGTAGTTACCTTCTTCGGAAAGAATAAATGAGTACTTGGTTTTCACCGGTACTCCTTCGCGAAGAAGGCTGCCGCATTTCCCAGGAACTCCTTTTCGGCTTTGAGCTTCTGGACTTCTCTGCGGAGGCGCGCCAGTTCAGCCACTTCCGTTTCGGTGATTTGCCCGTCGCCGTTTTCGGAATTTTCTTGCCGTGCGCGGCGAGCGTCGTTGACCCAGATTCCGAGTGTTTGTCCGGGGACGTTGTTTTCGCGGGAGACTTCGGCGATGGTGCGTGAGGTGTCGATGACTTCGCGGACGAGTTGTTCTCGGAATTCTGGGGTGTACTTCCGACCTGACATGTTTTCCTTCCCGTTTCCCCAATTCTACTTGGGGTCCCTGGTCCGGAATCAATCCCTCACCTCACACCTTCGATGAGACCAACCTGATCCCCGCCGCAGGCCTGGCGCCCCTGATGACCCTGGCCGAGCGCGCCGACCTGACCGCACTGCTGAACGAGCACCTCAGCGTCGCCGCTGGCAAGGGCCCCGGCGCCAACGCCGCCGCCAAAGTCACCTCGATCGTGGCGGGTATGGCCGCCGGCGCCGACTGCATCGATGACCTGGACCTTCTGCGCCACGGCGCCACCGAAGATGCCTTCACCGGCATCCGCGCGCCCTCCACCCTGGGCACCCACCTACGGGCGTACACCTTCGGCCACATCCGCCAACTCGACGCCGTGAACAGCCGCTTCCTGCTGCGGCTGCACCGCGCCAGTGGACTGCTGAGGCCGCTGGCCTCGTGTGCGGCGGTGACCTACATCGACATCGACGACACGATGCGCCAGATGCACGGCTACGCCCAGCAGGGGGTGGCCTACGGGTACAACTGTCAACGGCGCTCGCAAATTGACCCCCTGCCCGGCCAAAGTTGACCCCCCAGATGCGGTGTGTAGCGGTTCGTGACAGCTCAGGCAGCGCTTCGGGCGGCGGCCGGTGAGCTCGTGGCGGGCGGCGTCGGACGAGGTTGACCCCACCCGACGGCGGCGGTTGACCCCTCGACGGCGGCGTTGACCCCCCGGGTGGCCGCGGCCGGCGCGGGCCCGGGTGGCTCCGCGCCGCCGCAGTGGCTCAGAAGTGCGGGAACGGGGCCGGGTCCCACCTGCCGGCCGGCGGCGGGCTCGTCAGCAGATCCGGCGTCGGGTCTGGTATCGGCTCTGACCTTGGGTCCGGTGTCGGCTCGGGCGCGAACGGGCGCCCGCGCTCGACAGGGCGGCTGTGCTCGATCTGGTGCCCGTGCCCGTGCTCGATGCGGCTGGCGGGGTCGGCGCGGCGGTCGGGGTCGTAGCGTTCAGCGGCCACGTCCGCGGGCATCCCGAGTACGGCGGCGACCTGCGCCCAGCTGGCCTCTTCTTGGCGGGCTTCGTCCACCAGCTCCGGCAGGTACCGCTGGTACTGCTGGACCAGGGCGGTGATCAGCGCGATCGACGTCAGCGGGTCACCCAGCCACGCCTGTCGCACGCTGGCCAGCTGCGCCAGCGCGGCGTCGGCGATGCCGTCGGTGTGCTCGTCCACGAGGACCTCGTGGACGGCGGCGTACTCCCACGATTCCCGGCGACGCTCCTCGTGCTCGGCGGCGTGCTGGCCCTCGTGCTCGGCGGCGTGCTGGCCCTCGTGCTGGGGCTCGTGCTGCGGGGCGGGGCTGGTCGCGGTGCTCATCGCTGTCCCTCCAGCCCGGCGGCGCTGGCCTGACTCGTCTGGCCCGTGCCACCGGGCGCACCGGCGGGGACGACAGCCGTTGCGGGGACGGCGACGGGGGCGGGGGTGGGGGTGGCGCGCATCGCCGCGGCCGGGTCGGCGCTGATGGCGGCGCGTCGGGCGCGGGTGCGGTAGGACTCCCCAGACAGGGCGATCACCTCAGCGTGGTGCACCAACCTGTCGATCATCGCCGCGGCCACCACCTCATCCCCGAAGATCTCCCCCCACCGCTTGAACGGCATGTTGCTGGTGACCAGCACACTTCCGGTCTCGTAGCGGGCGGCGATCAGCTGGAAGAACAAGTTCGCCGCGTGCGGACCGATCGGGATGTACCCCACCTCATCGATGATCAGCAGCTTGTACCGCGCCAGCTTGCGTAGCTCGGCGTCCAGGGCGCCGTTGCCGCCGCGGTAAGCATCCGACAGCCGCCGGATCCACCCGGCCGCGGAGTCGAACAGCACCTTGTGCCCTGCGTGCACGGCCGCCACGCCCAGGCCGATGCCCAGGTGGGTCTTGCCGGTGCCGGGTGGGCCGAGCACCACCACGTTCTCCGCGCGGGACACCCACGCCGCGGTCGCCAGGTGTCCCAGGACGTCGCGGCGCAGGGAGGGTTGGTGGTCGCAGTTGAACTCCGCCAACGTCTTCACGGCCGGGAAGTGGGCTCCTGCGGTGCGCTGGGTGATGCTGTTGGCTTCCTGAAACGCCCTGGGTTTGGTAGAGGCTGGGTTCTCCCGGCGGCGGGTGCCTCGGGGGTTCATCCAGCAGGGTTCACACGGCAGCGTTCACGGCCGGTGTTCCCAGGTCAGCGTGGTCGCCTTCCAGCTGCAGGTCCAGCTCGTGCTGGATGTCGTTGCTGGCCTGCGCCCACGCCTTCTCATACTCCATCGGCGTGGCGTACCCGATCGATGAGTGCAACCGGGACCGGTTGAACCACTCGGCCCAGTCCGCGGTCGCCGCTTCCACCTGCGCGAG
>NZ_QGDQ01000051.1 GCF_003149145.1 Quadrisphaera granulorum
GACGGGCTCGTCAGCACCAATCGTCACCGACGTCGAACCGCCCCGACCCGCCCCCATTTTCCTCCTCCGAGACGGCCCCCGGCCAGAGCCGTTCATGGGCAGTTGGCCACCCGGTCCGGGCGTCAGGGACGGCGGGCCCGCCAGCAGGTGGTCGTGTACGGCACCGGGATCCGCTCCAGCTCCGCCGTGTCCGGGTGCGTGGCCAGCAGCTCACGCACCGCGTCCAGCACCCGACGCCGCTCCGCCGGGGCTGCGGTGAGCACGTAGCTGCGGCTGGCTGTCAACCCGACGACGTCTTCCGGTGCCAGCTCGTGCGTCCAGCGACCGGTGACGAACAGCTCGACGTCGTCCAGGGGCGCTCCGATCTGAGGGTCCTCGGACAGGGCCGCCATGTGCGGAGCGGGAGCCAGCAGGTCTCCCAGCGCAGCCACCCACGGCACGGTCTCGTCGCGGCGGTTCCACAGCAGCCCCAGCCGGCCACCCGGGGCGAGTGCCCGGCCCACCTCGGCGCTGGCGGGTGCGGGGTCCACCCAGTGCCACGCCTGCCCCAGCGTCACGAGGTCGAGCGAGGCGTCCGGCAGGGGCAGCTGCTCCGCGGTGCCCACGAAGGTGGGGACGCCGGGGACGTCCACGTGCAGTTGCGCGAGCATCTGCGGATCGGGGTCGACCGCCACCACCTCAAGCCCGCGGTCGACGAGCCGGGCCGTCAGCGCTCCGGCGCCCGCGCCGACGTCGGCGGCGCGCAGCTTGCGCTCCCCGAAGCCGCCGGCGAGGCCGTCGAGCAGGAAGTCCAGTGCCTCGGCCGGGTAGGTGGGACGGACCGCGGCGTACCCGGCCGCAGCCGCCCCGAAGGAGCGAGCGCGCTCGGGCAGCGGGGCGTCGGCGTGAGGGTTCTGGGTGCTCACCCCTCCAGCCTGCCCCGTCGTGGGAGCTGCTGACGAGCCACCCCGTCGCAGATTCCCCTGACGACGATCATGCCGATCCGCGTCACGTCAGCCACGGTGACGGACGACGTGGCGCTCAACCGCTTGATCGTCGTCCTGAGGGTGCCCGTGGTGAGGGGGCCGATGTGGCGCGCAGGTGCTTGATCGTCGCGGGGTAGGGGGGCGGTCAGGAGGGGGTGGCGAGCAGACGGACGGCGAGGGCCGCGGCGGCGCGGCGGTCGGGCTTGCCGATGCCCCGCACCGGCACCGCGTCCACCGCCACCACCGCCCGCGGCGCCGAGGCCGCCCCTAGGCGCTCGCGGACGGCGCCGCGCACGGCGTCCAGCGACGGGACCGCGCTGCCGGGGGCGGGCACCACCAGCGCCACCACACGCTGCCCCCACTCCGGGTCGGGCACGCCCACGACCAGCACGTCGGCGACGCCGGGGACCCCTGCGAGCACCCGCTCGACCGCCAGCGGCGCGACCTTGCGGCCGCCGGTGACGACGACGTCGTCGAGCCGGCCCAGCACGGACAGCCTGCCGTCGGCGTCCACGCGGCCGAGGTCGCTCGTGGCGTACCAGCGGCGCCCGTCGCGCTGCACGAACGTCTCCGCGGTCAGGTCGGGCCAGCCGCGGTAGCCGGTGGCGAGCACGGGTCCGCTCAGCAGGACGCGGCCCTCGTCGTCGTCGTCCTCCTCGCCCTCGCCGCCGGGTTCCAGGGCGACGGCGACGCCGTCGAGCGCCCACCCGTCGTAGACGCAGCCGCCGGAGGTCTCCGTGGAGCCGTAGGTGCGCACCACGCGCACCCCCGCCTGCTCCGCGCGGACCAGCAGCGGGGCGGGCGCCGCCGCGCCGCCCAGCAGCACGGCGTCCAGCCGCGCCAGGGCGGCCGCTGCCTCGGGCAGCTCCAGGGCGCGGGCCAGCTGCGTCGGCACCAGGGAGGCGTACAGCGGCAGTCCTCGGGCGTCTGCGCTCAGGGCGGCCACGGCGCCGGGCAGGGCAATGGGGTTACCCGGTGGGGCGACGACGGGCTGCGTGCCCGCCACGGCACTGCGCACGAGCACCTGCCAGGCCGCGACGTGCTCCAGCGGCAGCGCCAGCAGCCACCGGCCGTGCCCGCCGAGGCGGGTCGCGGTGGCGCGCGCGGAGGCCACAAGGGCGTCCGCGGACAGCTCCACGGCCTTCGCCTCGCCCGTCGAGCCCGAGGTGGCCAGCACGAGGGCCGCCCCGCCTGACAGCGGCAGGTCGGGGTGCGCGGCGGCGCGCAGGCGGTCGGCGGCAGCGGAGTCGGCGGGCAGGGGGAGCAGCGCAGGCCCGGAGCCCTCCAGCGCGGCGCGCAGGGCCCCCAGCAGCTGGGGGACGCGCCGGCCCTGGTCCTGCGCGACAACGACGACCTCGCGCAGCGACTGCCCCTCCACACGACCACGGTAGGCCGAGGTCAGGATGGGGACGTGGCCGCAGCACCGGACGACGCCGCGGCCGCCCGCGCCGAGCACCCCTACGACCGCCGCGCGGCCGGCACCGCCCTGGCGCTGGGGGCCAGCGCCTCGGGGCAGACGGGCGCCGCCGTGGGGGCCATGGCGTTCGCCGACCTCGGCGTGCCCGGCGTCGTCGCGGTCCGCCAGGTGGTGGCAGCACTGGCCGTCAACGCCGTGGTCCGGTGGTCGCCGCGGTCACTGGACCGCCGCACATGGGCGCTGGTGGGCACGCTGGCCGCGGTGATGGGCCTGATGAACCTCACGATCTACCTGGCCGTCGACAGGATCGGCCTCGGTCTGGCGGTCACCATCGAGTTCCTGGGGCCGCTCGCGGTGGCCGTGGGCACGTCGCGGCGCCTGCTGGACGTCCTGGCCGCCGTCGCCGCAGCGGTCGGTGTGCTGATGCTCGTCGCGCCCGGCCCCTCCAGTGACGTGGCGGGGATCCTCCTGGCGCTGGCCGCCGCAGCCACGTGGGCCACGTACATCCTGCTCAGCCGAGCCCTCGGCGCGCGGCTCCCGGGCCTGCAGGGCGCGGCGGCCGCCGCGACGGTGCTCGCGGCGGCCTGGGCGCTGCCCGTGCTCGTCGTCGTCCTGCTGGCCCACCCGCCGTGGCAGGCGCTCGTGCTGGCGGCCGTCTGCGGGGTGATGTCCTCCGCGCTGCCCTACCCGGCGGACATGGCCGCGCTACGGCGCCTGCCCGCCTCCACGTACTCGACCCTGCTGAGCGTCAACCCGGTGTGGGCGTTCCTGGCGGGCGTGGTGCTGCTGGGTGAGCGCGTGAGCGCCCACGAGGTGGTGGGCGGGGCGCTCGTCGTCCTGGCGAACGTCGTCGTCACCGCGCTGCCGGGGCGCCGGTCGGGCGCGGGCCTCGCCGGATCCCCGCCGCTGGGACCGTCAGCGAGCCCCTCAGACGGGGACGACGACGGCGGCGCGCGAGCCTGACAGCGACGCGACGAGGTCGGCGAGAGCGCGCTCGGTCTCCGCGTGCGGCACCTGGCAGGTGCCCGCGGCCTCGTGGCCGCCGCCGCCGTGACGCAGGGCCACCGCGCCGATGTCGGCGGTGGAGGTCCGGTCGAGGATCGAGCGACCCATCGCCAGCACGGTGTTCTGCTTGGCGCGGCCCCACATGACGTGCACCGACACGCGGGCCTGCGGGAACAGCGCATACACGAGGAAGCGGTTGCCGGCGTGGATGACCTCCTCGTCGCGCAGGTCGATGACGACGACGTCCTCGTGCAGCGTGCTCACCCGCAGCAGCTGCGCCGCGAACTGCTCAGCCTGGGCGTGGTAGAGCGACACCCGCTCGGCGACGTCGGGCAGCGCGAGGATCTCCTCGGCGGAGGCGTGCTCGATGCAGGAGTCGATCATCTGCATCATGAGTTCGTAGTTGGAGATCGTGAACTCCCGGAAGCGCCCGAGGCCGGTGCGCGAGTCCATGATGAAGTTGAGCAGCGCCCACCCGGTGGGACGCAGCACCTCCTCCAGGGAGTACTGCGCGGAGTCTGCCTGGTCGACCGCCGCCATGAGCGACTCCGGCACCCGGGGGAAGGCCTCCGCGCCGCCGAAGTGCTCGAAGACCACGCGCGCTGCCGACGGCGCGTCCTCGACGATGACGTGCGCGGCCGCGCCGGGAGCCGGGGTGCCGTTCCGCAGCGCCTCGCTGTGGTGGTGGTCGAAGACCGTGTGCGCGCGAGGGTCGTAGGGGAGGTTGGTCAGCAGGTCGCGCTTGGTGATCTCCACCGAACCGTCCTGCACGTCCTTGGGGTGCACGAACGTGATCTCGTCGATGAGGTCCAGGTGCTTCAGGAGCACGGCGCAGACCAGTCCGTCGAAGTCGGACCGGGTGACGAGGCGGTGGCGCGCGGTCGGCATGACCCAGGTGTCGGCACGGAGCGGCTCCGGCCTGAGCGGCCGGACGAAGGAAGGTCAGTCGGGACGCTGGTGCTCCGGCGGACCGGCGGCAGAGACCTCGCGGCGGCTCAAGGTGCTGCCGATGCAGGAGCGTGAGCAGCGCACTGGACGTCGACGCCCTCCGCGAGGCCAGCGACCGGCTGGTCGACGGAGCTGCTGATCCCGCCGCCGCGCGCGCCCTCGTGGTGAAGGTGTGGGCGCTGGGGGCGTCCGCCGCCGACGATCTCCTCGCCGACCTGTGCCGCGCCGCCGAGCGCATCGCCGCCCGCACGGGCGCCGAGCCCAGCGCCGCCGAGCTGCTGGAGGCCGTGGGTCGGGCCGCTGGCGCCCAGCACCTGCGCGCCGCCGTCGAGAGCGGCCTGATCGCCCACGAGCGTGCGGCGAAGGTGGCTGCCGAGGCAGCTCTGGACGCCGAGCGGGAGGTCGAGCGCGCCGCCTCGGCCACTCGGGCTGCCCGCGCGGCCACCCGGCTCGCTCGGGTCTGGGAGCACCGCAGCCGCCGAGCCGCCTGAGGACTCGCGTCGCCGAACGCCGCGCGCCCCACGGGCCGCGGCGAGTCACCATGCAGGGGTGACCCAGCGCAAGCCGCCAGGCATGAGCCGCGAGACGTGGGTGGACCGGCAGATCCGCGAGGCGACCGAGCGCGGCGCCTTCGAGGGCCTCGGCGCCGCTGGCAAGCCGCTCGACGAGGCGGCCTTGGCGCAGACCGCCGGCGAGTGGGCCGTGGAGTGGGCCCGCCGTGAGGGCGCCGACATGACTGTGGCCCTCCCGCCCGCGCTGGCGCTGCGCCGCGAGCGCGAGGAACTCGTGGCTTCCGTGCCGAGCAGGCCCTCCGAGGAGGCCGTGCGGGCCGCAGTGGAGCAGTTCAACCAGCGTCTCGACGCTGCGTACCGGCGTCCGCAGGAGGTGCCACCGGTGGCGCTGGCCTTCGTCGACGTCGACCGGCAGCTCGCGCGGTGGCGCGAGGCGCACCCGTCGGAACCCGCCAAGCCGGCTCCCGGCGCGGCAGACGGGCCGGCCTGCGCTGCCGAGGCTGGGGCGTCGCGCAGTCCGTGGTGGCGCGGCGGTCGCCGTCGTCCTCGGTGACCCCCTCGGGGCGGTGCCGCTCCCCGATGACCCGTGGGCATGTTCATGGCCTGTCGGCGTGCACAACTTCCTTGATCGTGGCGGAGGGGGCGGCGGGTCAGGGCAGTGTCGCCGCGAGGCGCATCACCGCGGCGCTGGCCTCGGCCTCCGTGCACGCGCCGAAGCTGAGGCGGACGTGCTGAGAGGGGGCCTCGTCGGCGTAGGAGGCGCTGCCGTCACCGACGACGACGCCGACGCTCCGGGCGACCGCGGTGACCTGCTGCGCCGTCGTCCCGGGTGGACAGGGCACCCAGACGTGATGCCCGGCCGTCGGCCGGTGCAGGGGAGCCTCGGTGGCGGGCCAGTGACGCGCCAGCAGCGTCAGCAGGTGGTCACGGCGCACCACCAGCTCCCTGCTGAGATGACGCAGGTGCCGCGGCCAGTCCGGTGAGGTGAGCAGCTCGACGGCCACCTCCTGCAGCAGCCGGCTCGTGAAGAGCTCGTCGCTGGTACGCGCGGTCTGCAGGCGCGCCAGCACCGGGCCGCGGGCCGCGATGAACCCCACCCGCAGGCTCGGCGCCACGGGCTTGGCCAGGGACGAGACGTGGACGACGTGCCCGTCGACGTCGTCCTGAACCAGCGACGGAGGCGCCGGCTCGCCGAGGGACAGGTGACGGGCCCAGTCGTCATCGATGATCAGCGCGCTGCGCCGCGCCGCCACGGCCAGCACCTGCTCACGCCGCGCCAGCGTCAGCGAGGCGCCCGAGGGGTTGCTCACGTGGGTCTGCAGGTAGGCCAGCCGCGCGCCGGTGCGCTCCAGCACGCTCTCGAGGTGGTCCGGGCGCACCCCGGAGGAGTCGGTGGGCACCGGCACCGGTCGCAGGCCCGCGGCGCGCAGCGCCGCCAGCGCCCCCGGGTAGGTGGGGTTCTCCACCGCCACGGCATCACCGGGGGTGGCCAGGGTGTGGAAGATGCTGGTGAGGGCGGGTTGCGAGCCGCTGGTCACGAGGACGTCGCCAGCGCTGAGGCCGACCTGCGCGGCGAACAGCTCGCGCAGCTCGGGCAGACCCGCCGAGGGAGCCGCGGCCCACACCGCGCTGCGCCGCGCGGTCCGGGCGGTGGCGGCCTGCAGTGCGCGGCGGGGCTGCAGGTCCGCGCTGAGGTAGCCGCTGGACAGGACGACGGTCGCCGGGCCCGCCGCCGACGCCTCGCCGGAGGCGCTACCGGCGATGGGCGGGGTCGCCGTCGTCGTCGCCGAGGTGGCCGGGTCGAGGGCGGCGACGTCGGCGTGGTCGACGCGCGCCGGGGGCAGCGCCACGGGCTGCCAGGACGGGTCTCCCGCGGAGCGCGGGCGGCGCGGGGCCACGAACGTGCCGCGGCCGGGGCTGGAGACGAGTACGCCCTGGGCCACGAGCTCGCTCACGGCGCGCCCCACGGTGACCGGGCTGGTGCCGAGGTCTTTGCAGAGCTGACGCACGCCGGGCATCGCCTGCCCGGGGGGCGCTGCGGCGGCCAGGTGACGGAGGTGTCGGACGACGGCGGTGACGCGGCCGCCGCTGATATCGTCATCCATGAAGCAAAACAGTACCGTTACAGCCGCGGGGCATGCATCGTTACAGCGCGACGTCTCAGTGACCGCGGTGGTGGCAGGCCTCGTGGCCGCGCTCGTGTCCTTTGCCGGGCCGTTCGCCGTCGTCGTCCAGGCCACCCGCGCCGCCGGTCTCGACCCCGCCCACACCGCCTCCTGGGTCTGGGCGATCACCCTCGGCAGCGGGATCAGCGGCCTGGTCCTGTCCTGGGTGACGCGGATGCCGGTGATCGTGGCCTGGTCGACGCCGGGCGCCGCGCTGCTCATCGCCTCCCTCGGAGGGTTCGCGTTCTCCGACGCCGTCGGCGCCTTCCTCGTGGCGAGCGTGGCCGCCTGCATGCTCGGCGCCACCGGCTGGTTTGGGCGGTTGCTCACCCTCGTGCCCGGCGCGCTGATGTCCGCGCTGCTCGCCGGGGTGCTGCTGCCGTTCGTCATCCACGGCGCCACCGCCGTCACGGCGCAGCCCCTGGCTGCCGGTGCCGTGGTGGCTACCTTCCTCGTGGCCAAGCGCTGGCTGGAGCGGTACGCCGTGCCCGCGGCGCTGGTGGTGAGTGCGTTGGTGGCCGCCCTCACGGGGTCGCTCCAGGCGGCGGCGTTCACCGGCACCGGCCTCCAGCTGGTGGGCCTCGCAGAGCCGGTCTGGACGACGCCGACCTTCGACCTGCGCGCACTGCTCGGCATCGCCCTGCCACTGCTGCTCGTGACGATGGCCGCGCAGAACGCCCCCGGCCTCACCGTGCTGCGGACCGCGGGCTACACCCCGCCGGACCGGCTGCTGGTCGGCACCGTCTCGGCGGTCTCGGTGCTGCTGACCCCCTTCGGGGGGCACGCGACCAACCTGGCCGCCATCACCGCAGCCATCGCCGCCGGCCCGGACGCCCATCCCGACCCGCGCCGCCGCTACGTCGCCGGGTTGGTCTGCGGCGGCGCGAACCTCCTCGCCGCAGCCGGAGCCGGGTGGCTCGTCGGGGCCTACAGCGCCCTGCCCGCGCCCGTCGTGGCGGCACTCGCGGCGGTCGCGCTGCTCCCGGCCCTGGCCGGTGCGCTGGGCGCGGCGCTGGCCGAGGGACCGGCCACCTCCACGGCCGCGCTGGTCACCATCGCGGTCACCGCTTCGGGCGTGGTGGCACTCGGCGTGGGCAGCGCCTTCTGGGCGATCTTGGCCGGGGTGGCCACGTGGCTCGTCCTGCGTCCGGCTCGAACCGCTGGGTCCGCTCGCGTCGTCGGGGCATCATCGACGGCGTGAGTTCCCGGGTCACCCTCAGCGACGTCGCCGCGCGCGCCGGCGTGTCGCGGGCGACGGCCTCGCTCGTGCTGCGGGGTGAGGGACGGGTCTCCGAAGCCACCCGGGAGCGCGTGAACGCCGCCATGGGGGAGCTGGGCTACGTCTACGACCGCGTGGCCGCGGCCATGCGCGCTGACCACGCCCCGGTGGTCGGCGTGCTGGTCAGCGACATCACCAACCCCTTCTTCGCGCAGGCGCTGGTCGGCGTGCAGGCGGCGCTACGCGAGGAGGGCTTCCTGCCGTTGCTGGCCAACGCCTCCCACGACCTGGCCCAGCAGGGCGAGCTCCTCGGGTTGCTGCGGGAGCACCGGGTGGCCGGGCTGGTCCTGGCTCCGGTGGCGGGAACGCCCGCCTCCCTCGTGGAGGAGCTGCGGGCGTGGCCGCTCGAGCACGTGCTGCTCACCCAGCCCGTCGACGGGGCCACCACCTGGACCGTCGCCCCCGACGACCGGCTCGGTGGACGGCTTGCCGCCGAGCACCTGCTGGCCGTCCACGGCTGCCGCCGCCTGCTGCTCGTCGGTGTCTCGCCCGAGGTCGCCAGCTCCCGTCTGCGCGAGGCCGGCGTCCGCGACGCCGTCGCTGCCGTCAACGGCGCCTGCGTGGTGGGGGCGCTGGAGTGGCAGCCGGGAGATTCCACGGGCCTGCTCGTCGGCAGGGCGGCGGTGGCGGGCCTGGGGGGCGCGCCATCGGGCCCATCGGCGGACGTGCTGGGCGGGGCGTCGTCGTCGCCCTTGTTGTCGCCCCTGTCGTCGGCAACCTCGTGGCCGGCTGGACCGCCGCCGGACGGCGTCGTCTGCTTCAGCGACGTGCACGCCACGGGCCTTCTGCGGGCGATGCGCGTGGCCGGCCGCCCGGGCGCCCTGCCGGTGACCGGCTACGACGACATTCCCGCCGCCGCCCTCTACGAACCGCCTCTGACCACGGTCTCCACGCACGGCGAGCAGCTGGGGCGCACGGCCGCTGACGGGCTCGTGCGTCGGCTCCGAGGGTCCCTCGCCGAGGGCGACACGGCCGAGGGCGGTACGCAGGAGCTGCGGGTGCCTCCTCAGCTCGTCGTGCGCCAGTCGTGCGGATGTCCGTGACAGGGTTGCTGGATCGATCTAGCATCGTCGTCGCCCTGCTCGTCTTTCCCCACTTCTCCTGGAGCGCTCCGTGACTCTCACGGCACCCGCCACCGGCGCTGCGAGCGCCGCCTCCCGCCTCGCCACGCCCTGGTGGCGAGAGGCGGTCGTCTACCAGGTCTACATCCGTTCCTTCGCAGATGGCGACGGCGACGGCACCGGTGACCTCGCGGGCCTGCGCGCCCGCCTGCCGTACCTGGCCTCGCTCGGCGTCGACGCGCTGTGGATCAACCCGTGGTACCCCTCGCCGATGGCCGACTCTGGCTACGACGTCGCCGACTACCGCGGCATCGAGCCGCTCTTCGGAGACCTCGACCAGGCGTCCGTGATGATCGCCGAGGCCCACGAGCTGGGGCTGCGGATCATCCTCGACCTGGTGCCCAACCACCTCTCCGACGAGCACGCGTGGTTCCAGGCGGCGCTGGCCAGCGCGCCGGGCTCCCCGGAGCGCGCCCGATTCATCTTCCGCGGAGGGCGCGGCGAGTCCGGCGAGCTGCCCCCCAACGACTGGACCAGCCACTTCGGCGGCCCCGCGTGGACCCGTGTGGTCGAGGCCGTCGGAGACGAGGAGCACCCCGCCGGCCAGCCCGGCCAGTGGTACCTGCACCTGTTCAACAGCAAGCAGCCCGACGTCAACTGGACCAGCGACGAGGTCCGTGCCGAGTTCGACGAGGTGCTCCGGTTCTGGTTCGACCGCGGTGTCGACGGGTTCCGTATCGACGTCGCCCACGGGCTGATCAAGCACCCCGACTTCCCCGACCTCGGCGAGCGCGAGCGCCCGCACATCCCGTTCGGCTCGGGTGACCACCCCTTCCTCGACCGCGACGAGGTCCACGAGGTCTACCGCGGCTGGCGCGCCATCGCCGACTCCTACGACCCGCCGCGGGTGTTCGTGGCCGAGGCGTGGACCGGGGACGCCGTCCGCCTGGGCATGTACCTGCGCCCCGACGAGCTGCACACCGCCTTCAACTTCGACTTCCTCGTCTCGGCGTGGCGCGAGGGCGAGCTGCGGTCCGTCATCGACGCCACCCTGGCCGCGCACGCAGCCGTCGGCGCCCCGCCCACCTGGGTGCTGAGCAACCACGACGTCTACCGTGAGGTCTCCCGCTACGCCCGCGAGCAGGACCGCCCGCAGGTGCGCGACGAGGCCGACGTCAAGGGCCGCCCCGCCGACCTGGAGCTAGGCCTGCGCCGCGCCCGCGCGGCGGCGCTGCTCATGCTCGCGCTGCCCGGTGGCGCGTACGTCTACCAGGGTGCTGAGCTGGGGCTGCCCGAGGTGGAGGACCTGCCCGAGGAGTCCCTGCAGGACCCGACGTGGTTCCAGAGCGGCGGGCAGCTGCGCGGTCGCGACGGCTGCCGCGTGCCGCTGCCGTGGTCGGGGTCGCAGCCGCCGTTCGGCTTCAGCGAGCGCGCCGACGGCGCCGCGCCGACCGGCGAGCCGTGGCTGCCCCAGCCCGCCTCGTTCGCGGGGCTCACCGTGGCAGATCAGGACGGCGACCCGACGTCCACGCTCGAGCTCTACCGCTCGGCGCTGGCGCTGCGGCATTCCCTGGAGGCCCTCGGCGACGGCTCGATGAGCTGGGTGCAGGCCGCCGACGGATCCCTCGACGGCGTGCTGGCGTTCACCCGCGAGCCGGGCTTTGCGTGCTGGGTGAACCTCTCGCCCCAGCCGGTGGAGCTGCCGGACGGCGTCGAGGTGCTGCTGTCCAGCGGCGATCTCGACGAGACCGCCGACGGCGCGGTGCTGCTGCCCTCCGACACCACCGTCTGGCTGCGCCGCTAAGTCCCTCTCGCCGTGATCATGGACCTCCGAAGCGCTCTCCCTTCGTGATCATGGGCTTCCGGAACAGTGCCTTGAGCACTGTTCCGGAAGCCCATGATCACGGACGGGATCGTCAGGGGGTTGTGACGCCGTCGGCGTTGACCATCCACGGGGTGCCCCACCGGTCCTTGCACTGCCCGAACCAGGCGCCCCACGGGGCCTTCGCCAGCGGCATGTCCTCGTGACCGGTGGCAGCCAGCGCCCGGTACCAGCCGAGCAGCGTGTCGCCGTCGTCGCCGGTGAGGGCCACCGCGAAGCCCTTGACCTCGTCGAACGGCATCGAGGACGGAGTGTCGGAGCCCATGAGCACCATGCCGTTGGGCAGGGTCAGCTGCCCGTGCATAATCCAGCCGTCCTCCTCGCCGCCCATCGGCATGCCGCCCTCGGTGAAGGTCATGAGCGACAGCTCCCCGCCGAGTACGGAGGCGTAGAACTCCATGGCCTCCCGGGCCGTGCCGCGGAAGTTGAGGTACGGGTTGAGCGTGTAGGCCACGACTGCCTCCTGCTGCTGTGGGCGACTGGTGCCGCCGGACGCACATCAGACTGCGGACCCCGCCGGAACTCATCGCCAGGGCCGTGTCGTGTCACATGGACGTCACCCACGGTGCCTACCGTGGGAGTCGTGTGTAGGTTGCTGGGCTTCGCCGCTCCATCCCCCCGCTCGTTGGCCGAGGCGCTCGGAAGCGCCCAGGTGGCGGCGTTCCGCGCGATGGCTCGCCTCCATGACGACGGGTGGGGCGCGGCCTGGCTGGGTGAGGACGGCGACGACGACGGCGGCGCCCGCGCGGTGCGCGCTGAGCGCAGCCCGCGCAGTGGCTACCACGACCCCGCGCTGGAGCGGGTCACCGAGACGGTGCAAAGCCGCGCGGGGTTGCTGCACCTGCGGCTGGCGAGCTCGGGCATGCCCGTGCAGCCGGAGAACACCCACCCGTTCATCGGGTCCGTCGCCGGTCTCGGCGACGTGGCGCTGGCCCACAACGGGGCGATGAAGCCGGCGGCTCGCATCGAGGAGCTGCTGGACGACGACGCCCGCGCCGCGCTGCGCGGCAACACCGACAGCGAGCGGTACGCGGCGCTCGTGCGTGCCGAGACGCTCGCCTGCGGCGACCTGGCCCGCGGAGCAGCGGCTGCCGCCGCTCGCCTGGCTCCGCTGTTCCCCACCTCCAGCCTCAACGCCGTGCTGGTCTCTCCGCGCGAGCTCGTGGTGGTGCACGTCAGCGCCGGGGCGCGCACTCCCCACGAAGACTTCGACGCCAGCGGCATCGCCGAGGAGGAGCTCCCGGTGGGACACCGCACCGGCTACTACCAGCTGTGGCGTCGCCGGGCGGACGACGGCGCCGTCGTCGTCTCCTCTTCCGGTCTGCGCGTGGACGGATGGGAGCCGCTGGCCGCCGACACCGTCCTGCGTGTCGACCTGCGGACCCTCGACGAGCAGCTGCTGCCGGTGCACATCGACCGCCCCGTCAGTGCGCCCGCTGGCGCGGGCGCCTCGCCGTTCATCCCCGCCCCGGGCCGCCACGACTCGCAGGGAGCCGCTGCCCGCGCCAGCGTCTGACCCGGTCACCGGCGACGATCAAGGACGTTGTGCACGTCCAGCGTGCACAACGTCCTTGAACGGCTCTGGCCGGGGGCCGTCTCGGAGGAGGAAAATGGGGGCGGGTCGGGGCGGTTCGACGTCGGTGACGATTGGTGCTGACGAGCCCGTC
>NZ_QGDQ01000052.1 GCF_003149145.1 Quadrisphaera granulorum
CTGATCGTGGGGTGCTGGGACCGGTACCGCTGGGAGAACCGGCCTCGCTCCAAGCGCATCCGCGCAGCATGATCACACCTACTGGCGGACGTTCTAACGGCCACGGTCTGCATCGACAGGCCCAGCACGTCGCTGAGCAGCACGAACTCCTGGCGGTTCTCGCTGGTTGTGTGGCCCACCCGCGTGAGGAAGGCGATGGCCGCGCCCCACTCCGCCTCGGTGAGCCGCACGTCGCGCACGAAGGCGTGCAGGTGGCGCACCAGCGCCTGGAGCAGGTGGCGCAGGCGCTCGTCGGGGGCGCCGTCGAAGGACGCGACGACGAGCTCGACCAGCTCCTCCTCGCGCGCCCGCTGCTCGTCGGACACCTCTGCTGGGCTCGCTGACGGACTCACCGACGGACTCACCGGTCGGCTCCTTCCTCGGTGACGGGGTCGCCCGCCCACGCCGCGCGCAGCAGGGCTTCCAGCGCGTCGACGTCGACCGGGCGGGGGTTGCTCGGGGGCACGTTCGGAAGCACCAGCTCCGCGGCGCGCCGCAGGTCGCGCTCGGTCAGCCCGACGTCGCGCAATGCCTGCGGACCGCCGAGGTCGGCGAGCAGCTGCCGCAGACCGGTGGCGGCGGGGACGCCGTCGAACAGCTCGGCGAGGCGCGCCGCGGCGTCAGGCGCGGCAGGAGCGTTGAAGGCCGTGACGTGGGGGAGCACGATCGCGTGCATCTCCGCGTGGGGCAGCCCGAAGGCACCACCCAGCACGTGGCAGACCTTGTGGTGCAGGCCCGAGCCCGCGGACGCGAACGCCACGGCCGTCAGGTGCGCTCCGTGGAGCAGCTGCTCGCGCAGCGCCAGCTGTCCGCCGGCCTCGTCGTCGTCTTGCGAGCCGGCCTGGGCAAGGCGCTGCAGCGCGGGCACGAGCGTCCGCAGGCCCTCGGTGCTCAACGCTCGGTTGATGGGGTCGGCCCGGGGCGCCCACAGCCCGTCGACGCCGTGCGCCACCGCGTTCAGGCTGGACACCGCCACGGAGCCGCGCGGCAGCCCGAGCGTGAGGGCGGCGTCGTAGACGACGGCGCGCGGCAGCACGCGCGGGTCGGAGCCGGTCTTCTTGACCCCGTCGGTGGTGATGCCCCACACGTCGGTGGCCTCCGAGCCCGCGAACGTGGTGGGGATGGCCACCAGCGGCAGCCCGGTGTGCAGGGCCACGGCCTTGCCGAGGCCGGTGGCCGATCCGCCGCCGATGGTCACCACGAGGTCCGCCCCGCTGCTCTCGGCCACCTCCACCGCCGCGGCGGCGCGCTCGGCGGGCACGTGCTGGGCCACCTCGTCGATGCTCGCGACGACGGGCAGCGCGCGGGTAACGTCTCCCGCCACCAGCGCCGACGACCGCCCGGCGACGACCAGCACGCGCTGGGCCCCGAGGTCGGTCACCGCGCGGGCGATGTTCTCCGCGGCCCGGTGGGAGCCGAAGAGGACCCGCTGGCCCAGCGAGGTGTGGTCGAACGACGTGAGCCCGGGGGAAGGGACGTCGGACTGGGCGCCGCTCATGCGCCGCGGCTCAGCACCTGGCGCAGCGCGCCCTCGAGGGCGGCGGCCGGGTCCTCCAGGAGGTGGTTCGACCGCCAGGTGACGATCTTGTCGGGGCGCACGAGCCACACGCCGTCCTCCTGCAGCTGGGTCCAGTCGTCGTAGAGGTCGGTGACGGCCTGTTCCGAACCGACGACACTCGCGCGCAGCTTGATGGTCGCGCATCTCGTCGGCTTGGGACGGGCTGCGTGAGACAGCCCGTCACGGCGGCTCTGCTCGGGGTGGGAGCCGTGCGGTCGGAGCAGCGCACCCGGTGGCCGAGACCGGTCACCGGGCCTTGTTGAGCGACCTCGCACGAACGCGGAGCTCACGTCGGTCTCCGTCTCATCGACGCGACGCGCAGGTGCTCGCGCAGGAGGCCCGAGACGACGTCGGGAAGCTCAGCGTTCACAAGGTGCGAGACACCGCTGACCACCTCGAAACGCGCATGGTCGATGCCTGTGGCGATCTCCCGGACCAGCGGCACAGGGGTCACCGGGTCCTCTCCGCCAGCGACAACCAGGGTTGCTGCGGTGATGGCTGGCAGTCTGTCTCGGACGTCGTGGAGCCCTACGGCCTCGGCGCAGGCCGCGTAGCCCTCCGGGGTTGTCGCTCGCAGCATCGCCAGGAGCCGCTCGGCCTCGCCGGGGTGGCGCGCGGCGAAGTCGGGGGTGAACCAGGCGCCGGTACGCGAGTCGACGAGGAACTCGGTCCCCTGTGAGCGCACCCTGGCGGCTCGGAGCGGCCAGGACGCCGGGTCGGGGAAGCGGGCCGCCGAGGCCAGCACGACGAGCCGGTCCACGCGGTCGGGGGCGTCCAGCGCCAGCTGCAGCCCGATGGCACCTCCAATGGAGACACCTGCGTAGCTGAAGCGGTGGACGCCCAGCTCGTCGACAGCGGCGAGGACGTCGGCCGCGATGCTGGCGATCGTGACCGGGCCGCGCGGGACGGGACTGCGCCCGTGGCCCGGGAGGTCGAAGCGCAGCACCCGGTGCTCGTCAGCGAGAGCTGCGGCCTGAGGGTCCCACAGGCCGAGGTCGGTGCCCAGGGACGGGCCGAGCACCACCAGAGGGCCGTCGGTGGGCCCGTCCACCACGACGTGCATCAGGTGTCCCGCCGGCCACCGGGGCCGGTCGCCCCGTCGAGGCGGTCCAGCAGGTCCACGGCGAGCGGTCCGCGCTGGGCGAGCACCCACGCGCTGCCCGTCAGCACCCGCAGCGCGGGGCCGGCACCCGAGGGAAGGACGTCGACGTCGAGGACCGGGCCCACGTCGCAGCCCAGGGGCAGGACCCGGGCGCGGTAGCGCCCCGGCGCCAGCCGGGCCGCGCCGGCGTCGAGGGGGTCGAGGTGCACGCCGGTTCCGCGGCGCGGTCCGCCCTCGTCTGCCACGAGCCGGTCACCTCGTCGGACGGCCACCTCGACCCGGTGTGGCCGGCCCAGCAGCTCCTGCAGGGCCTGCACGTGCCCCTGAGCGGCCAGTGCTCGGGCGAGCGTGGAGGAGCACCGCTCGTCCTCTCGGCGGACCGGAGCGACCGCGACGACGGTGGCGTCGGGACCGAGGGTCCGCTGCAGGGTGGCGGTGTCTCCCCGGCCGCCGGCTCCGAAGCGGTAGCCGGCACCGACCACCACGGCGCGGCAGTCGAGGGCTGCGCGCAGGACGCGCTCGGCGAAGGCCTCGGCGGGCTCGGCTGCCAGCGCGTGGGTGAAGGGCAGGACGAGGACGTCGTGAGCGCCTGCCTGCAGGAGCAGCTCGGTCCGGCGCCGCACCGAGACTAGGGCATCAGGCTCCGGGCGCCGCCCGAGCACCACTGCGGGGTGCGGGTCGAAGGTGACCACCACCGAGCGCACGCCCCGGCTGCCGGCCAGCCGCGCGGCCTCGGCGACGACCGCAGCGTGCCCCCGGTGCACGCCGTCGAAGACGCCCATCGCCACCACGCTCGGCCCCGGACGCGCCGGCACCTGCTCCAGGCCCCACCACACCCGCGACGGCGCGTGCACCGGCAGCGGGTCGGCTGCTGCGGAGAGGGTGGCGGCGCTCACGGGTTCTCGGACAGGGCGGAGGGGTGCGCGGTCAGGGCCGTCACCTCGATGGTCATGTAGGGGAACAGCGGCAGGGACCACAGCAGGTCGTGCAGGGCCGTGCCGTCCGGCACCTCGAAGACCGAGACGTTGGAGTAGTGGCCGACGACGCGCCACAGGTGCACCCACGTCCCCGCGCGCTGCAGCTCCAGGGCGCGGGCCTTCTCCCGCGCCAGAAGGTCCGCTCGCACCTCGGGGTCGAGGTCCGGGGGGACGGCGACGTCCATGCGCACGTGGAATAGCACAGCGGCCTCCGGTGGGTCAGGTGGTCAGCGACGGGGCAGTGGCCCGTCGAGGGTCAGCGGCGTGTCAGCCGCTCGACGATGGCGGGGTCGAGGTCCACACCGAGCCCGGGGCCGTCGGGCAGGTGCAGGTGGCCGTCGGCGTAGCGCAGCGGCTCGACGGCCAGCTGCTCGGTCATGAGCAGCGGACCGAAGAGCTCGCTGCCCCACGTCATGCCCGGGGCTGCGCACGCCAGGTGGAGGGTGGCCGCGGTGCCGACGGGTCCCTCGATCGAGGTGCCGGCGTGGCAGGGCACTCCGGCAGCGGCTCCGATAGCGGTGATCTCGGCGCTGCGGCGCAGCCCCCCGGACTTGGTGGTCTTGACGCTGAAGACCCCGGCCGCGCCGGAGCTCGCCAGGCGGAAGGCGTCCGAGGGAGTGCGCAGGGACTCGTCGGCCATCACCGGGATCCGCAGGGCGGCGCTGATCTGCCGGAGCCAGTCGACCTCGGCGGCCGGCACGGGCTGCTCGACGAGCTCGACGCCGGCGTCGGCCAGCGCCGGCAGCCACCGCAGGGAGGTCGCGAGGTCCCAGCGTGCGTTGAGGTCCACGCGCACGCCGGCGCTGTCGCGCAGCTTCTCGGCCACCTCGACCACCCGTGCGACGTCCGCCGCCGGCTCTTGCGCTCCCATCTTGAGCTTGAAGCTGGTGTGCCCTCCGCCGTCCAGCTTGGCGAGGGCCTCGTCGACCACCTCCCCGGCGGGCTCGGTGCCCAGGGCCCAGGTCACCGGGACGCTGGTGCGAGCCAGGCCGCCCAGCAGGGTGTGCACCGGCACGCCGAGGGCGCGGGCCCAGGCGTCGTGCAGCGCCACCTCGACGGCTGCTTTGGCGAACAGGTTGCCGGCCACGACGTCGCCGAGGTCCCGCTGGAGGTTCTCGATGTCGTCGGCCCTGCGGCCCAGGAGGACGGGCGCCAGGTAGCGCTCGACGACCAGCTGCATGGTCTCGACCGACTCCCCGCCCCACCAGGGGCCACCGGGGACCACGCCCTCGCCGGTGCCGGTGGCGCCCCCGGAGGTGGAGATGGTGAGCAGCATGATCGGCTGCGCCGTCATGCCGGTGCGGGCGAAGCGGTGCGGCCGCACCAGGGGGACGTCCAGCAGACGGGTCTGGACCCTGTCGATGGTCAGGTCGTGCACGGGGGGCTCCTCGGGGAGGGCCCCGGGGCGGCCCACCGTGTGGTGGACCGCCCCGGGGTGCAGGGGATCAGTCGCGCTCGAGGGCGAAGTCGTACTCCGCCACGCGCTCGCCGGAGGCGTTCTCGACGGGGTCGAGCACCAGCTCGGGCTTGGTCGCCTCGGCGACGTCGTCCTCGAGGTGCTCGCCGCCGGCGAAGTACAGCTGGGTGGTGATGGTGCGGTGGCCCGGTGCGCTGACCAGGAGGTGCAGGTGCGCCGGGCGCCACGGGCTCCAGCCGGCCGCGCGGGTGAGCGCGCCCGTCGGCCCGTCCGTGGGGATCTGGTACGGCGCGGGCTGGATGGTGCGGATCTCGAACCGACCCTCGGCGTCCGCGGTGACCACGCCGCGGAGGTTGCCCTCGGGCAGGCCCGGGGCGAACCCGGAGTAGAGCCCGTCGGAGTCGGCGTGCCAGATGTCCAGCGTGGCGCCGGTCAGCGGGGAGCCGTCGAGGTCGGTGACGCGGCCGGTGAACACCAGGGGGGTGCCCACCTCGTCGGGGCGGGCGGGCAAGGTGGCCGGGCTCGTCAGCTGCACCTGCCCCGGCAGGTAGTACGGGCCGAGGATGGTGCCCTTGCTGCCGTGCTGGGAGCGGGATGCCACCTCCTCCACCGCGTGCTCGACGAAGACGTCGAGGAACAGCGGCCACTCGCCGACCTCGCCGACGTCCATGAGCCACTTCTTGGCGGCCTGGAACTCGGGGTAGGTCACCTCGTGCTCGTCGATGACGCGGTGCACGGCCTTGAGGAGGGCCCGGGCGACGGCGTCGACCCGCTCGGTCGAGCTTCCCGCGGCGGCGCCGCTGTAGACCTCGTTGGTGCGGAAGGAGGCGCTGGCCGACGCTCCCGAAGCGGCGGCGGCGGTGTTGGTGAGGGTGTCGATCTCCTCGTCGGTCCTGTCCAAGGTGCTCATGTCTGCTCCTGCAGTGATCTGGGGTGTGGGTGGGAACGGAACGTCGCGCGGTCAGCGCCCGCGGCCCCGGCCGGTGAAGATCGACACGTCGTCGTTGCCGATGAGGTCCGGGACGGTCCAGCCGTCGAGGTCGTACTCGGCCAGACAGGCCTCCGCCAGGCCGGTCATCGCCGCGGTGGTGCCCTGCGCCTGGGCGGAGAAGAGCAGCTCGGCCTTGACGTTCTCGTGGTTGCCGGAGTAGTTGCGCTCGTACAGCTCGTGTCGACCGCCGAACTCCGTGCCGACGGCGTCCCACAGGGCCTTCATGACCTTGACCCTGTCAACGGCGTCGTAGCCGTTGGAGCCGCGGACGTACTTGTCCAGGTAGGGCCGCACCTCGGGGGTCTTGAAGTCGATGGAGTGGGAGTTGAGGTAGATCAGGCCGCTGGCGACGTCGGACTCGATGATCTCCTTGATCCGCGGGTAGGCCTGGATCATGAGCATGCGGTACGCCAGCCCGTAGTCGAGCTTGGGCAGCAGGGCACCGTTGGTCCACTCGTCGGGGTTGCGCGCCATGGCGTCGGCGAGGGCGTAGAAGGTGTTGCGCCAGCCGATGACCTCCCCGACGCGGGTCTGCACGCCGCGGAAGTCCTTGCTACCGGTGATCTCGAGGGCCTTGAGCAGTAGGCCCGCAATGAAGTCGATCTTCGTGGCCAGGCGGATGCAGCCGTGGAAGGTGAAGCGCGGGATGAAGCCGGACACGGGGAAGAACCCGTTGATCTTCTCGATGTCGCCGTAGAGGAAGACGTTTTCCCACGGCACGAGCACCTTGTCGAAGACGAAGATCGTGTCGTTCTCGTCCATGCGGCTGGACAGGGGGTAGTCGAAGGGGCTCCCCATGACCGCCGCCTGCTGGGTGTAGGAGGGGCGGCAGATGAGCTTCACGCCCGGTGCGTCCATCGGCACCGTGCAGATGAGGGCGAACTCCTTCTTCTTGATGGGCAGGCCGTAGTGGGCGATGAAGTTGTAGTTGGTGATCGCCGAGCCGGTGGCCACCACCTTGGCGCCGGAGACGACCAGCCCTGCGTCGGTCTCCTTCTCCACCTTCATGAAGACGTCGCCGACCTCGTCGGGGCTCATGTTGCGGTCGACCGGAGGGTTGATGATGGCGTGGTTCCAGTACAGGAGCTTCTCCTGGGACTCCTTGTACCAGCGCTTGGCGTTGTCCTCGAACGGCGCGTAGAAGTCGCCGTTGGCGCCGAGGGTGCCCAGGAAGCTGGCCTTGTAGTCGGGGCTGCGGCCCATCCAGCCGTAGGACATCCGCGCCCATCCCTCGATGGCGCGGCGGTCCGCCAGCAGGTCGTCCACGCTGTGGGGACTGCGGAAGAAGGGGTGGGTGTACCCGCCGTTGCCGGTGTCGGTGGGCACGGTGAGCATGTCGTGGGTCTCGGGCGCATGGACGGCGTCGTAGAGGCGCGCGGTCATCCGCACCGGGTTGCGGAAGGCGGGGTGGGTGGTCACGTCCTTGACGCGCTCCCCGTAGATCCACACCTCGCGGTCGTCCCGGAGACTCTCGATGTACTCGTCACCGGTCATGGGGCGCTGCGTCGGGGCGGCGTCGGCGTCGCCCTCCGCGGTGGTGGGCGTGGGGTTCTCCTGCAGGGTCATGGTGGTCCCTTCGTCGTCGGAGGTGAGTGACCTGCTCTGCCGGCTGGTCGGCCGGTGACCTGGGGGGGCTGGACGGCCGGGTGGATGGGCGCGGTCAGCCGGGGTGCGACTAGGAGGCCGCGCGCTGCTGGTGCGGGCGCAGCCGGGTGAAGGTGGTGCTGGCGTCGAACCAGCCCAGTTCGGGTGAGTCCATGGAGCCTTGCCAGTGCCCGTCGCTGAGCTGGGCGCTCAGCTCGCGGAAGCGCCCGCCGTGGTAGACCAGCGGCGCCGCGCCGGTGACGACGGCGTCGACCACCTCGCCGATGACGATGACGTGGTCACCGCCGTCGTAGGTGCGCCACGGCAGGCAGGAGATGGTGGCGGCGCACCCGGTGAGGACAGGTGCCACCGACCCCTGGGCCCACTCGGGCTCGGGGTCGCGGGGGCGCCCTGCGAAGTGCAGGGCCGTCCGCAGCTGGTCGGCCGCCAGGACGTTCACCGCGAACGGCTGACCGTCCAGGTGGGCGCAGACCTTGGCGGTGCGGGTCAGTGTCACCTGGCACAGGGCCGGCTCGGTCGACACGGCCGTGAAGGCGCTGATGGTCGCACCGTGCGGAGCACCGTCCTCGCGGGCGCAGGTGACCACCGTGACACCACTGGCGAAGCTGTTGAAGGCGTCACGGAGGAGGTCTGGAGCTAGCATCGTTGCATCTCCCTGCACGCTATGCGTACAACATGCACGCTGTGCGTGCAGCCGAGTTTGCACACGTCGGATCAGCGCCGTCAACCCCCTCTGATGACCGGCAGGGCCTGGGGCTGGGAGGCTGGGTGCGTGGTGCGGACCGAGACTGGCGGCGAGGGGAGCGACCGCGACCACGTCCAGTCCCTGGAGCGCGGCCTCGCCCTGCTGCTTGCCTTCGACGCAGAGCACCCGGACCCGACGCTCGCCGAGCTCGCGCAGCTCACTGGCTACTCCCGTCCCGCCGTGCGCCGCTTCCTCATCACCCTCGAGCGCCTCGGCTACGTCACGGCGCACGGCGGTCGCTGGTCGCTGACACCGCGCGTGCTGCTCATCGGCCAGCACTACACCGAGTCGCACGCCCTCATCGCCGTCGCCCAGCCGCACCTGCTGGCGATCGCCGAGCAGACCGGCGAGTCGTCCTCGCTCGCCGTGCTCGACGGGGGCGAGGTCGCCTATGTCGCCCGTGTTCCCGTCCGCCGGATCATGAGCATCAACGTGCAGGTGGGAACTCGGGTCCCTGCCCACGCCACCTCGATGGGGCGCGTCCTGCTGGCCTGGGCCCCCGCCGACGTCGTCGACGACGTGCTGACCCGCTACCCCCCGCGGGCGCTCACCTCCCAGACCACCACCGACCCGGTGGCTCTGCGCGACGCCCTGCACGAGGTGCGCGCCCAGGGGTATGCCGTGGTCTCCGGTGAGCTGGAGCCCGGCTTGCTCTCCGGAGCCGTTCCGGTGCGCGACCGCTCCGGCACAGTGGTCGCGGCGCTGGCGTCTTCTACCAGCAGCGGACGGGCCAGCGAGCAAGTGATGCGCCTTGAGACGGTCCCGCTGCTCCTCCGGGCCGCCGATCGCATCAGCACCGAGCTCGGCTTTCGCAGCCCCGTCCGTCGGTCGACGGCGTACGAGGGATTCTACTGATCAGCGTTAGCAGCAGCATGGCTGTCGCCGCTGACGCTGTTCGGTAACGGTCGCACCTGTCCGGTCAGCGATCCCTTCTGCGACGGACGCCGACCCCGAGCGTCATGGTGTTGGACGTACACCGAGGCGTCCGGTCAGCGGTCGTTGGGTGAGACGCCTTGACAAGAGATCGTGCGCAAGCCCGAAGCTGACCGGGGCCAGGTCGGCCCGTGTCAACTCACGGGGCTTGCACCAGCAGCAACGGTCGGAGCTGCGCAAGCGGTAGTCCGTCGAGCGCAGACTGCAGGTGCGGGTCGTCCACGTGACCGTCCAGCTCGAGCAGGCCCCCGCCCCGACCGGCGACCTCAGCGATGGTCCGAGCCAAGGCACCGCGCAGCACATCCACCCCAGTCAGCTGAGGCGGGACGCCGGCCGCCGCGACATCACGCACCACCGTCTCCGCGACGACCTCCCACCCAACCTCAGCCGGGAAGACCAGCACCATCGCGATGAGGCGACCGTTCCACCAGACTCCCGAGCTGCACCCCCGGTCCGCTTCCGCCACTGTCGCGGCGGCGACCGATTCCAGCGCACGCCGAGGTGCTCCGGCCGGGACCGGCGACCACGAAGCGTGCACCCACAGGTACTGCTCGGCGAAGGCCTGCGCCAGCTGCTCGGCGTCCAGCCTGTCCAGTGACTCGGTCCTTAGAACGTCCGCCAGTAGGTGTGATCATGCTGCGCGGATGCGCTTGGAGCGAGGCCGGTTCTCCCAGCGGTACCGGTCCCAGCACCCCACGATCAG
>NZ_QGDQ01000053.1 GCF_003149145.1 Quadrisphaera granulorum
AGCGCTGCAACGCTGATCTTCTTCTCGTTGGGTGTGGAGATCACCGGGAAGGTACGACCCGCCCGGTCATCCACAGGTTTTGATTATTTCTCGTTCGAGCTCCTTGGCGTCGCGGACCCAGGTGATGACAGCGTCCAGGTCCTCATCGCGAAAAGGGCGAAGACGCAGAGTTCCGGCTACGGGTCCAACCACGTGTTCATGGTGCCCTGCTGATGCTCGACTGGGGGCGCTCCCGCACGACCATCCGCAGCGGCACGCTCCTGCACGACCATCCCAAGCGGAACATGATCGCGATCAGCGCTCCGCAGCCGCCCGCCACTCATCGCCCGCACCGAGTAAACGAGGTGCGGGTATCGCCGCCCAGCGGAGAAGATCACGACGTGATGTCCGCCGCGGTCGCGCTCGACCTCCTGCGGATGCTCCGTGGGGCCGGCATCGACGCCTGGGTGGACGGCGGCTGGGGCGTGGACGCACTGCTCGGTGAGCAGACCCGCCCCCACGCCGACCTCGACATCGTGCTGCCTGCCACCCATCTCGCCCGCGCGCGGGAGGTGCTCTCAGGTGCCGGCTTCGTCGCCTTGAGGGAGTGGCTACCCACCGCTCTGGCGATGCGTCATCCCGATGGACGTGAGGTCGACCTCCACCCGGTGACACCGACTGCCGACGGCGGCGGGGATCAGGAGCTCTTCGCACCCGACCCGCCCTTCCACTACGGGCCGCCGACCACCGGCTTCCTGGACGGCCAAGGGGTGCCGTGCGTGAGTGCAGAGACCCAGCTGCGGGCCCACATGGGTTACGAGCCGCAACCAGAGGACCGAGCCGACGTCGTCGCCCTGGCCGCACGGTTCGCGTTACCTCGGCCTGAGGGCTACTGACTCGTCGGCGTTGGTCGGACCCGCGGCCCGGTTGAGGATCCCCCGCAGTAGCACTCTTCGGGTCGACGATCAGAAGCGAACCGCTCACCTGGTAGCGACGACGAGCCTCGTCGATCAGAGAGCGTCTGGCACGCTCCGGTCGTGCGTCCACTGGCCAAGGCCGAACTGCCCCCCGTCATGCTGCAGGACGCTGAGCTGGTCCTGCGCCCTTGGCGTGCGGAGGATGCGCCGGCGCGCGTGCAAGCGGGCGCCGACCCCGCTATCCGCCGGTGGACCTCGGTGACGCGCGGCGCAGACCTCGAGCAGGCTCGCTCATGGATTCGTGACTTCGAGGCCGCCCGATTGCGGGGTGACGCCCTCTACCTCGCGCTGATCGCAGACGGTCAGTGCGTCGGAGGCGTTGGCCTGATCGACGTCGTGCACAGGCACCGCCGCGCAGAGGTGGGGTACTGGCTCTTGCCCGAAGCACGAGGGCACAGCTACGTCGTCAGGGCGGTACGCGCGCTGAGCGCGTGGAGCTTTCGAGAGCTGGGCCTGAATCGGCTCGACCTGTACACGAACACGGACAACGAGGTGTCGATGAGGGCCGCCGAGAAGGCTGGGTTCACGCGCGAGGCGCTGCTCCGGCGCTGGTACCTCGGCGAGGACGGCCCTGAAGATCTCATCCTGTTCGGCCTCGTGCGCCCGTAGTCGTCCGCGATCGGGCTGTGGCTGAACCGGACCCGGCGCTGACCGGGGGTTCATCGATGAGACATCCTCACCCAGGACGGTTCACTACTACGCCCTGGTGGCCACCGCGGATCTGGCGGCGTACGAGCAGTTCATGACACAGACGTTGATGGCGTTGCCGGGGTTGCTGCGGCTGCAGTCGCGCTTCGCCATGAAGACCATCAAGGCCGACCTGCCCGGTTGAGTCTCGACGGCCGCACCCGGGACCACCCAGCGCCCTTCGGCATCCACGATTAGGTAAGGCTAAGCTAGCCGCCTGACTTGATCCGTGGTGCGCCCGGAAGGAACCCCAGACTCGTGAGCATCCTGCAGCGCCCTCTGCGCGTCGCCGTCGTGGGCGCCGGTCCCGCCGGCATCTACGCCTCCGACATCCTCAGCCGCGCCGACCTGTCCGCCACCGCCTTCGACGGCGTGAGCATCGACCTGCTCGAGCGCCTGCCCGCGCCGTTCGGCCTGGTTCGCTACGGCGTCGCCCCCGACCACCCGCGCATCAAGCAGATCGTCGTCGCGCTCGAGCGGGTGCTGGGCCGCGGCGACATCCGCCTCCTGAGCAACGTCGACGTCGGCACCGACCTCACCCTGAGCGACCTGCAGCGTCACTACGACGCCGTCGTCTTCTCCACCGGCGCCATCCGCGACGCGGTGCTCGACATCCCCGGGGTCGACCTCGACGGTTGCTACGGCGCCGCCGACTTCGTCTCCTGGTACGACGGCCACCCCGACGTGCCCCGCGAGTGGCCGCTGCACGCCCGCGAGATCGCCGTCATCGGCGCGGGAAACGTGGCGCTCGACGTCGCCCGGGTGCTGGCCAAGCACCCGGCCGACCTGCTGCCCACGGAGATCCCGGACAACGTCCACGCGGGCCTGGAGCGGTCTCCGGTCACCGACGTCCACGTCTTTGCTCGCCGCGGCCCGGCCCAGGCGAAGTTCTCCCCGTTGGAGCTGCGCGAGCTGGGGCACGTGCCCGACGTCGACGTCATCGTCGACCCGGAGGACTTCGACTTCGACGACGCCTCCCTCGCCGCCATCGAGTCGAGCAACCAGACCAAGCAGGTGGTGCGCACGCTCACTGACTGGGCGATGCGCGAGGAGCCGGGCACCGCCTCGCGCCGCATCCACCTGCACTTCCTCCACGCGCCCGTCGAGATCCTCGGCGACGACGACGGCCGCGTCGTGGGCCTCCGCACGGAGCGCACCGAACTCACCGGTGACGGCACCGTGCGCGGCACCGGCACCTTCCACGAGTGGGACGTGCAGGCCGTCTACCGGGCCGTCGGCTACGCCAGCTCCCCCGTGGCCGGCGTGCCGTTCGACGAGCGCGCCGCCGTCATCCCCAACACCGAGGGCCGCGTGCTCGACGAGACCGGCCAGCACCTGCCGGGTCTGTACTGCACCGGGTGGGTCAAGCGCGGACCCGTCGGCCTCATCGGGCACACCAAGTCCGACGCCGCCGAGACCGTGCGCCACCTCGTGGCCGACCTCACCCAGGGCGCCCAGGTGCTCGACGGGCCCCTCGGCTGCCAGGGTCCTCGCGCCAGCGAGCCCAACCCCGCCGCCGTCGTCGACCTCCTCACCTCTCGCGGCGTGGACGTGCTGACCTGGTCCGGGTGGCAGCAGCTGGACCGCCACGAGCGGCAGCTCGGCGAGGCCCGCGGCCGCGAACGGATCAAGGTGGTCTCCCGCGAGGAGATGGTCGTCCGCTCCCGAGCGCCGCGAGTGCCGGTGCAGCTGCCCGGCGGCGCGCTACGCACCACGGTCTGACGGGCGGGCCGGAGGCTCCCGTGCACGTCATCGCGCTGGTCAAGCACGTCCCCGACATCCAGTCCGCGCGCTCCTTCACGGCCAGCGGTCTGCTGGCCCGCGGGGGCCCCGACGACACCCTCAACGAACTCGACGAAGACTGCCTCGAAGCGGCCCTCCGCATCGTCGAGGCCGTCCCCTCGACCGTCGCCGATGAGGACGACGACGGCAGCCGCGCCGACCCCGGTGCCGCGCACCCCGTCGGGCATCGCGTCGACCACCGCGTGACCGCACTCACCGTGGGCCCACCGGCCGCCGTCGGCGCCCTCCGGCGCGCTCTCGCGATGGGCGCCACCAGCGCCGTCCACGTCTGTGACGAGGCAATCGCCGGATCCGATGCCATCGCCACCGCCCGCGTCATCGCCGCAGCCGTCGAGCATCTGCACGCCGAGCACCCCGTCGACGTCGTGATCGCCGGCATGGCCGCCCTCGACGGTCTGACGTCGCTCGTGCCCTCGGCGGTATCGGCGCTGCTGGACTGGCCTCAGCTGACCCTCGCCGACCGGGTGTCCGTGACGTCCCAGGCAGGCCGGACCACCGTCCGAGCGCGGCGGGTCACCGCCCACCACGTCGAGGAGCTCCAGGCTCCCGCGCCCGTGGTGGTGTCGGTCACCGATGCCACCTTCAGGCCACGCTCCCCCGACATGCGGGGGCTCCTCGCGGCCCGTCGCAAGCCGGTCACCGTGCTGGACCTGGCGGCCCTCGGCCTGGAGCCGGCGTCGGTCGGGCGGGCCGGGTCGGCCACGCGCGTGCTGGAGGCCACCCCGCGCCCCGAGCGCTCCGATGCCGTGCGTCTGACCGGAGGTCCCGGGCTGGCCCCTGAGCTTGCCGCCGAGCTGGCCGGGCACCTCGCGCAGCGGGGGTTCTGCTGATGGCCGCCGCGCCCGCCGTCGTCGTCCTGATCGACCACCGCGACCCGCGCTGGCTCCGCAGCGCGTCCGCGCTGCTCGCCGCCGCCCACCGGCTTGCCCGAGACCACGGCTGGGACGTGCACACCGCGTGGGTGGGTCACGACCACGGCCACGGTCACGACCACGGGCCAGGCGGCGAGCTCGGAGCCGCCGTCCAGCACGTCGTCGACGTCGAGGGCGCCGACCCGCACCTCGCCTCCACCGTCAGCGCCGCCCTCGAAGCGGTCGTCGCCGCTCTCGACGCCACAGGGCCCGCGCGGCTGGTGCTGCTGCCCTCGACGTTCGAGGGCCGCGAGGTCGCCGCGCGGCTCGCGGCAGCCACGGGCGCGGGAGTGGTCGTCGGAGCGTCCAGTGTCACGGTCGAGGAGGACGACGACGGCGGCAGCGGTCACGTCGTCGCCCAGAAAAGCGTGCTCGCCGGCTCGTGGCACACGCGATGCGCCGTGACCAGCGAGCTGGCGATCGTGGCGCTGGACACCGGGGCCGCCGGTAGCGCCGACGGAGCATCGCTCCCGCAGGACACCCCTTCGGCGGCCGTGGCGCCCGTGGTGCACCACCACCGCGCTCCCCGCCCCGCGGGCGCCGCGGTGGAGGTGCTCTCCCGCTCGCCGCGACCCGCCGGTGATCGACCGGCCCTGGCGGAGGCCGACGTCGTCGTCGTCGGGGGGCGAGGCACCGGTGGCGACTTCTCCGGCGTCGAAGACCTTGCCGACGCTCTCGGCGGCGCCGTGGGCGCCACACGCGTGGCGACCGACGAGGGGTGGGCACCGCGAGCGCTGCAGGTGGGTCAGACCGGGGTGACCATCAGCCCGCGCCTCTACGTGGGGGCGGGGGTGTCCGGAGCGGTCCACCACCGCGGCGGGATGGCTGCGTCGGGCACGGTGGTGGCCATCAACACCGACCCGGACGCGCCGATCTTCGAGCACGCCGACATCGCCGTCGTGGCCGACGCCACCACCCTCCTGCCGGCCCTGGCCGAGGAGGTCAGAGCGCGCCGCTCCCGCGAGACCGGCTGAGCGTCACCAGCCGGATCACCACCAGCCGGCTTGCGAGCCGAGGATCCGCGTGAGCGCCACCAGACCCAGCACCACGATGGCCGCCCGCAGCGCGTTGGGGGGCAGTCGGCGTCCGTACCGGGCGCCGACTGCCCCGCCGACCAGCGACGACGCCGCGATGAGCGCCACCACCAGCCAGTCGATCTGGTCGTACCCGAACACGATGTAGAAGGCAGCCGAGACCACGTTGACCACGAGGGTCAGCACGTTCTTGAGGCCGTTGACGCGCTGCAGGGTCTCGTCGAGGAGGCTTCCGAGGACGGCGACGAGCATGACGCCCTGCGCGGCCGTGAAGTAGCCGCCGTAGACGCCGATGAGGAACGTGGCGAGCATCGTCGTCCCGAGGAGCCACCGCGAGGCGCGCACGGGACCCCCCTCGGCGCCTAGCGCGGCGGCGCGGGCCTCGGCCCGGCGGCGCAGCCGCGCCTGGAGCCGGGGCTGGACCACCACGAGCACGAGGGCGATGACCAGCAGGACCGGCACGATCGTTTCGAAGGACGACTCGGGCAGCTGCAGGAGCAGCACCGCGCCGAGCGCACCGCCGATGATCGAGGCGGGCAGCAGCATCGCCAGCCGCCGGCCCTGACCGCGCAGCTCGCGCCGGTACCCCCACGCGCCCGAGACACCACCGGCGACGAGGCCGATGCCGTTGCTCACGGTGGCCGCCAGCGGGGAGTAGCCCAGGGCGACGAGCACCGGGAAGGTCACGAGCGTGCCCGACCCGACGACGGCGTTGATGGTTCCGGCCCACAGCCCCGCCAGGAGGATGAGGGAGACGTCGAGCCAACTCACGTGGCGCGACCCTACGCGGCGGCTGAGCTGCGCCTCGGCGACGGGGGCCGCCGTCCTGCCGCGTGTCGTCCGACGCGTGGTCCAGCAGGTGGGAGCTGGTGGGCTGTCGGTGACGGGCAGCACACTGTGCGTGTGGTGGGGACCCGCAGCACGGCAACGGAGCGCGCGCTGGCAGACGATCGCACCCTGGCGCCGGAGCGAGCGATGGCGCTGCTGGAGGCCCTGCCCGACGGCTTCGCCCTCCTCGACGCCGACTGGCGCTTCACGTGGGTCAACGATGCATCGGCGCGGCTGGCGGGCTCCACGCGCGAGGCGATGATCGGCGAGGTCGCGTGGGACGTGCTGCCCCTGCGCGGCACCCCCGTCGAGGCCGCGTGGCGGACGGCGAGAGCCGAGCACCGCGAGACCGTCGTCGAGGTCGAGCTGCCCGGAGACCCGCCGCAACAGCTGGAGGTGCGCGCGTGGCCCGACGGTGACGGGCTCGCCACGAGCACGGTCGACGTCACCGCCCGCCACCGGGCCCACCAGCAGGTCGAGCGCAGTGCCCGCCGCAGCAGCCTGCTGACGCGCTCCGGTGCGGAGCTGGGTGGCGCCGTCGGCGTCCAGGAGGCCAGCAAGCGGCTGGCCCATCTCGTGGTGCCCGCCGTGGCCGACTGGTGCGTGGTGATGGAGGTCGAGGGTGACGAGCAGCTCGCCCGGGGCGTCGTCAGCACCGCCGGGTGGTGGCACCGAGACAGTCGCTGCCTGCCGCTGGTCGGGGTGCTGGTGCGTCCCTCGAACCCCGACGACGACGCACGGCCCGTCCCCCGCCTCGACGCGGCCCAGCTGCACGAGGCCCGTGCGCTGTTCGGCCCCCTCGGGCAGGGACGCCCGGTGGTCATCGCCCACGGGGCGGCCGCACTCATGAGCCCTTCGGTGGCCGACCCGGAGGCGCGCGCGGCGCTGGCGCAGCTCGATCCCGAGTCGGTGGTGATCATTCCGCTGCGCGGCCGCTACGGGCTGGTCGGGCTGCTTGCCTGCTTCACCGATCGCGGGCGCCCCGCCCCTGATCCCGAGGACATCGCGCTCCTCACCGACCTGGCCCGCCGCGGCGGGCTCGCCATCGAGGCCGCCCGGCTCCGTGACGAGCAGCAGCGCCTCGGTGAAGCGCTGCAGCGCTCCCTGCTCACGGCCCCACCGCAGTTGCCCGGCTGCGAGGTGGCGGTGCGGTACGTGCCGGCCGCGCACAGCGCGCACGTCGGCGGTGACTGGTACGACGCCTTCGCCCAGGACTCACAGCAGGTGGTGCTGGTCATCGGCGACGTCGTCGGGCACGACAGCCGCGCCGCCGCCGACATGGGCCAGGTCCGCGGCATCCTGCGCGGCCTCGGTGTCTCGGGCTCCCCCTCCCCGGCGCAGCTGCTCGCCACCGTCGACACGGCGATGGCGCGCCTCCGCCTGGACACGACGGCCACCGCGCTCGTGGCGCGCCTCGAGCGCGACCCGGCCCGGCTGCGGCGGGGCGGTGGGGTGCTGCGCTGGTGCAGCGCTGGTCACCTGCCCCCGCTCGTGGTCGAACCGGGGGTGTCGGCGCGGCTGCTGCCCGGACGTACCGGCCTGCTGCTGGGCGTGGAGCAGCTCACCGGCGGCACGCCGCGCTCCGACCTCGAGGCCGAACTGCCTCCGGGCACGACCCTGCTGCTGTGCACCGACGGCCTCGTCGAACGACGCGGCACGCCACTCGACGCCGGGCTGGAGCAGCTACGCCGCGCCCTGGAGGACTACCGCGCCCTGCCGCTGCCGCAGCTGTGCGACGCCGTGGTCCGCCGGTTGCTGCCCGCGCACCCCGAGGACGACGTCGCGCTGCTCGCCGTCCGACTGCGCCCCGCCTAATCCCCGACCCCTCCTCGACGATCAAGGAAGTTCTGCACACCGGATCAGGACGACGACGGCGGCAGCGTCAGCACCTCCGCACCGCCGGCGGTGACCAGCACGGTGTGCTCGGTGTGCGCGGTGCGGCAGCCGGTGGCGCTGCGCAGCGTCCAGCCGTCGTCGTCGGTGATCAACTCGGCGGTGTCGGCCATGACCCACGGTTCGATCGCCAGCAGCAGTCCGGGCCGCAGGCGGTACCCCCGGCCGGGCGCGCCGGCGTTGGGGACGTGCGGGTCCTGGTGCATCGTCGACCCGACGCCGTGCCCGCCGAACTCGAGGTTCACCGGGTACCCGGCGCCCGTGAGGACCGTGCCGATGGCGTGCGAGATGTCGCCGATGCGCGCGCCCGGGCGCACCGCGGCAATCGCCGCCGCGAGCGCCCGCTGGGTGGCGTCGATGAGCGCGGAGTCCTCCGCCGACGGCTGCTCCCCCACCACGAAGCTGATCGCAGCGTCGGCCACCACCCCGTGCATCGACAGGGCGAGATCGAGGGAGAGCAGGTCGCCGTCGTCCAGTCTCCTGTCGTGCGGGAGGCCGTGGAGCACCGCGTCGTTGACGGAGGTGCACAGGTGGTGGCCGAACGGGCCGCGCCCGAAGGAGGGGGCGTAGTCGACGTAGCAGGAGACCGCGCCGGCCTCGGCCTGCATCTCGCGGGTCCACGCGTCGAGCTCGAGGAGGTTGACGCCCGCGCGGGTGCGCGAGCGCAGCTCGGCGAGGATCTGCCCGACCAACGCGCCCGCCGCCCTCGCGTGCGGCAGCTGGGTGGCGTCCATGACCTCGATCACCGGTTCATCACCCTGGGATACTAATACCGGTATAGATTGTGGTCGTGGTTCGGGTACCCCTCACCCCAGACGAGCTGGCACGCGGCCAGCGCCTCGGCGCTCTCCTGCGCGAGGCCCGCGGTGACCGCACGGTGCTCACCATCGCCCTGGACGCCGGCATCTCCCCCGAGACGCTGCGCAAGATCGAGACGGGTCGCATCGCCACCCCGGCTTTCCCCACGGTCGCCGCTGTCGCCGGCGTACTGGGACTTTCCCTCGACGCGCTGTGGGCGCAGCTGTGCGCCCCTGCCTCCCTGACCACTCAGGACGACGACGGCGAGCGCCTCGTCTCCTAGCTCTCGCTGCCGTGGCTGGCCGCCGCCCAGCCACCATGGAGCACCCTGCCCTTGAACGGCTCTGGCCGGGGGCCGTCTCGGAGGAGGAAAATGGGGGCGGGTCGGGGCGGTTCGACGTCGGTGACGATTGGTGCTGACGAGCCCGTC
>NZ_QGDQ01000054.1 GCF_003149145.1 Quadrisphaera granulorum
CTGGCCTCCCCACGGCGGGCGTTGACGGCCGCGACCCGAGCCCGCGCGGAGCAGCTGCTGCTGGTCACCACCGTGCCCTCAGACCCCCAGCACCCCCACCACCAGAACTGCTATCGCGCCAGCACTGCCAGCACCGCTCACCCTCAGTCACCACCAGCGTCAGCGGCTACGTCGTCAGCTACGTCGTCTGTGCCGCCACCACGACCTGGCAGCGACCCGCAGGAGCCATCCGGGTCCGATGAGGGCCCGCCTCCGGACATCCCCTCACCCCGCGGCACCTGCGACTGCTGACCCAGACCAACCCAGCACCGTCCCCCAGCAGCACAGTCCCCTCAGCGTCACGACGCCTAGCCCTGCCTCCCGGACACCCCCGGTGAGGTCAGGGCTGGACGTCGTGCCTCAGAGCGAAGCAACCACGACGGCCTCAGCGCCCCGAACCCTCAGGCGTCGGCGCCCAACGGCAGCAGCACGCGCAGCCGGTGCTCGGCAGCGGTCCTCTCGACGTGCACGCTGCCGCCGAGGCTCTCCGCACGCTCCCTCAGCCCGACGAGTCCCACACCCGCACCACCGATCCCCAGGTCTGCGCGAGGGGCCGGGTTGGAGCCCGCGGCCGCCGTCGTCGTCCTGAGCTGGGTCACGACCTCCACCTGGAGCTGGCGGGAGTCCTCGGAGAGCGACACGTCCACCGCCACGGGAGAGCCGGGCGCGTGCTTGCGGGCGTTCGTGAGGCCCTCCTGCACGACGCGGTACACCGTGCCGTGGACGGCATCGGGCACGCGCACGGACGCCCCGTCGTCGTCGCTCAGCAACCGCGGATCGATGCTCCACCGGCTCCCGGGCGCGGCGGTGTCGACGAGCCGTGGCAGCTCACAGAGCCCATGCCCCAGGAGCGGGGCCCCCGTCGCGGTCGGCGAGCGCAGCACGCCGAGCACCTGCCGGAGTTCACTGATGGCGCTGGAGGCGAGGCTGCGCAGCCCCGCCGCCGCCTCGCGGGTGCTCTCCTCGCGCGTGCTCACCTGCAGCGCCCCAGCCTGGACGGCGATGAGCGAGACGTGGTGCGCCACGACGTCGTGCATCTCCCGCGCGAGGTGCGCGCGCTCCTCGGCCCTCGCCGTGGCGGCCGCCGCCGCGCGCTCAGCGGCACGAGCCTCCTCCAGTTCGAGCCGCTGCCGCCGCTCCAGGGCCAGCGACCGGCGGAGTGCCCCGAGGCCGACGGCACCCGCCACGAACACCAGCTCGCCGAGGACCACCGACGTGTTCGCGGCAAGCAGACCGGGGTCCCACTGCGGCCACAGGACGACGACGACAGCGAGCGCCGTGAACGCGTACAGCACCCAGGCCCGGCGCTGGCGCTCACCGAGGGTGAACAGCAGCACCGCGGGAGCCAGCGTGCTCTGCGCCCACCCGAGCGCGGGCACACCGAGCACCACGGCCGCTTCCGGTGACCAGCGGCGCAGCGGGATCGCCACCAGCGTCAGCACGGACAGGACGAAAGGGCGGTTCCACCCCGGGGTCTGGTTGGCGAAGCCCTCCGCCCAGCAGGCCAGGATCAGCAGGGCGTCCAGCGCCACCGCCCGCACCACACGGGAGACGAGGAGGCGTCGTGCCGCGATCCGCACCGTCGCTCACGCCCCAGGGGTGACGAGGCCCGCCCTCACGGCGACCAGCGCGGCCTGCACCCGGTTCTCGACGTCGAGCTTGGTCATCACCGAACTGACGTGGTACTTCACCGTGGCCGACGACAGGTGCAGCTGCGCGGCGATCGCACCGTTGCCCTCGCCGCACGCCAGAAGGGCCAGCACCTCGCGCTCACGAGGCGACAGCAGCGCCACCTGGGCAGCCGCATCGACGTCGGGCCGGCTACGGAGGAATCCGTCGATGACGGCAGGCGTCACCTCCGCCGACAGCACGGACGCACCGCGCGCGAGGCGACGCACCGCGTCCACGAGCTGGTCGGGGCTCGAATCCTTCACCAGGTAGCCGGCAGCGCCGCAGGCCAGCGCTTCCGCCACCAGCGCGTCGTCCGCGAACGAGGTGAGCACCGCCACCACCGGTCGCGGTGGCTGCAGGGAGACGACGTGCCTCACCACGGCCAGACCGTCGACACGCGGCATCCGCAGGTCGGTCAGGACGACGTCGACCCGGCGCGCCGCCAGGGCGCTGGCTGCGCCGACACCGTCGACGGCGGCGACCACTTCGATGTCGTCCGCGGATCCCAGGACGGTGGTGAGGGCGGTGCGGACCAGCTGTTCGTCGTCGACGACGAGCACGCGCACCCCCGCGGGCTGCGGACTCGTCTCCGCCCCCGAGCCGCCGTGCGGGCTGATCTCCACCGCTCCAGTGAACCAGCCAGGCTCGGCGGCGGGGTCCTTCGCGCTGCGGGGTCGCACGGTCAGCCGACATCGAACAGGCGACCGACATCGCACGGTCAGCCGACAGGGACCCGGGGTAATCCCGGGGGGGCGAAGGGCAGATCGGACGGATGGGGCGCTACTCGGCGAAACGCCTGCGCTCGGGCACCGTTGATCCCTAGCGTCGGCACCCGGCGGCGCTGCGCGGAGGAATCACCCCGATCGGGTCGTCGAGGAGGAACCGTGCCCGCACCCACCATGACGCCCACCCCTGTTACCCAGGTAGTCCAGCGCCCGGGGACGCTCGGCACGCGCCGTCGCTTCCGAACGACGACCCGCGGGCTGGTGGCCCTGGCCGTGCTTCTGGCGGGCGCCTCGGGAGCTGGAGTCGCGGTGGCCCCCGCCGCACAGGCGGCACCTGACCAGCAGGTCATCACCGACATGCAGGCGGGCCACGACCACGAACGTGCCAGCCGCGGGCTGGACCCGCTGCACCGCGACTCCCGCATGGACGCGGTGGCGCAGGCCTGGGCGGACAAGCTCGCGGCGGACAGCTCGTCGCTGCGCCATTCCGACGTCGACCCTGCCTACGACTACCGCACGCACATCCCCGGCGGCTGGCGCGGCGCCGCGGAGAACGCCGCCCAGCACTGGGCCGGAGGCGGCGACCTCGTGTGGATGTGGATGAACTCCTCCGGCCACCGCGCCAACATGCTCAACCCGGCCTTCGACGCTGCCGGCTACGGCGCGGCCCGGGGCAGCGACGGGCGGCTGTGGGCGATCGTCGTCTTCGGTGACTACTACAACGGGGCCTGGCCGGGTAGCTCCATCCCGACCGCGACGCCGACAGCCAGCCCCACGAGCACTCCGACCGCCCGCCTCACAGGCAGCCCCACGGCCAGCCCGACAAGCACCCCCACGGGGACGAGCGCCCCGGCCGTGCCCACCCGCGCGGTGATCGGCGACGACAGGTACGCGACGAGCACCGCCCTGGCCGCCACGGTCAACCCCTCACCGACGGCGGTGGTCATCGCGTCCGGTGAGCGCCTCGTCGACAGCATCCCGGCGGCACCGCTGGCCCGGAAGCTGGGGGCGCCGCTGCTGTTGACGCGCTCGGCCGCGCTGTCGTCGTCGGTGGCCGACTACCTGGCGGCGACGCCGTCGGTAACGAAGGCCGTGGTGGTCGGCGGGGAGACCAGCGTGACGCCGCAGGTGGTGAGCGACCTGCTGGCGCGGGGACTGACCGTCGAGCGCGTCGGCGGTGTCGACAGGTACGCCACCGCGCTCGCGGTCGCGGCCCGGCCGGAACTGTCGGGCAGCACCTCCGCGTACGCGGCCCGCGGTACCGGCACGTTCGCCGACTCTGTCGCTGTGGGCGGCACGGCGGCGGCGCTCGGTGTGCCCGTCCTCCTCCTGCCGCCGAGGCAAGCAGACGTCTCCACCGCCCTCGCGGCGGCCCTGGGCAGCCGCCGGGTCGTGGTGGTCGGTGGTACGGAGTCGGTGTCCGCCGACGTCGCGGCCGCGATCGGCGTCGACGAGCGCCTGGCCGGGGCTGACCGGTACGCCACCGCGACCGCCGTCGCCGATCACGCTGTGACGCACGGCGTCGGGGTGGGCCGCGTTCTCGTGGCCAGCGGCGACGACGCGCGCCTCGCTGACGCGCTCGTCGCGGGTGCCGCGGGATCGGTGACCCTGCTCGTACGCCCCACGGGGTGGGGCAGTGCGACGTCATGGCTCACCGGGCACGGGGTGCGCGAGGTGGTCGCCGTCGGTGGAGGCACACCTGTGCGGTGACAGTGTTCATGGAGGGGCGCGACGTGTGTGAGAGTGGACTCGGGACCTGAGGTCCCTCGCTGATCGGTCGGACACGCCGTTCCTTCCCAGCCAGGGGAGCAAGAGACAGCGCGCGGGTGGTCAGTGGCTGTCGCTCGCGCGCGACCTGCGACCCCACCTGCCACGCGCAGAGGGCACGAGGAGAGCGGCGGAGCACGGCACGCGTCCCGCGCTCGCGGTGACGCACCGCGTCCCCCGAGGAGCCCCTGCCCCATGACGACCACCGCCCCTGAGCCCACCGTTGGGGCTCCCCGCGTCCGCGAGCGTGACCGTGCGGTCAGCGCCTACGCGGAGCTGTCACGGATGGTGAAGGAGCGCGGCCTCTTCGACCGGCGCCACGGGTACTACGCGGTCCGGATCAGCGCGGCGGCGCTCGCCATCACCGCGTTGGTGGCCGGCGTCGTCGTCCTCGGTGACTCCTGGTGGCAGCTGTTGCCGGCGGCGGCCCTCGGCATGATCGGCACCCAGTTCGCCTTCCTGGGCCACGACGGCGCGCACCAGCAGGTGTTCGAGTCCTCGACCCGCAACAAGTGGGCGGCCCGCGTGTTCGCCGGGCTGTGCGCGGGCCTCAGCCACGGCTGGTGGATGAACAAGCACACCCGCCACCACGCGGCCCCCAACCAGATCGGCAAGGACACCGACATCGAGTCGGTGGTGGTGGCCTTCCACCCCGAGGAGGCCCAGCGCCGTCGCGGGCTGCGCGCAGCGCTGACGCGCCACCAGGGCTGGTTCTTCCTGCCGCTGCTGCTGCTGTCGGGCGCAAACCTGCACGTCGACAGCGTCAAGGCGCTCGCCCGCCGCTCCCCCGTGAAGGGTCGCTGGGCGGACCTGGGCTTCATCGTGGCGCACTGGAGCGTCTACGCCACCGTGCTGCTGACGACGATGGGCCCGGGCAAGGCCGCGGCGTTCGTGGGCGTGCACCTCGCGGTGTTCGGGCTGTGCATGGGCGGGGCGTTCGCGCCCAACCACGTGGGCATGCCGATCGTCGAGCGGGGCGCGAAGATCGACTTCCTGCGACGCCAGGTGCTGACGTCCCGCAACATCCGCGGCGGCCTCGTCATCGACTTCCTCATGGGCGGCCTCAACCGCCAGGTGGAGCACCACCTCTTCCCGAGCATGCCGCGCCCCAACCTGCGCCGTGTGCAGCCGATGGTGCGCGAGTTCTGCGCCACGCACGGCATCCCCTACACGGAGACGTCGCTGGTCGGCTCCTACCGCGCGATCATCAGCCACCTCAACGAGGTGGGTCTGCGCGCCGGAGACCCGTTCAGCTGCCCCCTGGCCTCGCAGCTGCGCGCCTGAGACTCATCGCTCGTCGAAGGGGCGGTGCCCACCTCCGGGTGGGCGCCGCCCCTTCGCGTTGACGCCCTCCTCCGGCGCCTCGCCCGACGAAGTCGCTGACAGAAAACCCGTCGACGCCGGCGCGCGAGCACGTCTACCGTCGACGCGTGCTCAGCTGACACCGCGACCGTCCCGCGCCAGCGGATCCGCCGCCACCCCTGCCGGTGGAGCTGCGGAGACCCGGCGGGAGCCCTCCTCACCCCGAGGACCTCGCGTTGTCAGCACTCTCCCGCTCACCCCATCTCGCCTTGCACCACGTCGACCGCCGCTACCCGGACCGGGTAGTGCTCCGCGATGTCTCGCTCGCCGTCGCGCCTGGCGCCCGGGTCGCCCTCGTCGGGGAGAACGGCTCCGGCAAGACCACGCTCCTGCGCGTGGCGGGCGGGGTCGACCAGCCCGACTCGGGCACCGTCACCCGCCCTGAACGCACCCGGCTCGTGCACCAGGTGCTCCCCTTTGGCGACGACGCCTGCGTCGAGGACGTCCTCGACGACGCCGTCGCCAGCGCCCGGGACGTCGAGCGCGAGCTCACCGCCGCTGCCGAAGCGCTGGCCGCGGCCTCCGAAGCCAGCGCCAGACAGCAGACGCGCCACCTCGATGCACAGGGGGCGGCGGCCCACCGCTACGACGTGGCCCTCGCCGAGGCGACCGCCGCGGGCGTCTGGTCGCTGGACGCCGAGGTCGAACGCGTCCTCGCCGGGCTGGGTCTCGGCCACGTCAGCCGTGACCGACAGCTCGGCACCCTGTCCGGTGGCCAGCGCACACGCCTGGCACTCGCGGCGGCTCTGGTGGCGCGCCCCACCGCGCTGCTCCTCGACGAACCGACCAACCACCTCGACGCCGCGGGCGCCGACTTCCTCGCCGCGGAGCTGCGCTCCTGGACCGGTCCGGTGCTCTTCGCCAGCCACGACCGGCGCTTCATCGAGGACGTCGCGACTCGCGTCGCTGACCTCGACCCCGTCGTCGGCCCGGCCACCGCCACCGAGGAGGAGGACGACGACGGCGACGCGCGTGCCGCCGGAGCATCCGTGAGCAGCCACCGGGGCGCCTACAGCGAGCATCTGCGGGCCAAGGCCGCGGCCCGGCGCCGCTGGGAGGAGCGGTACGCCGCCGAGCAGGAGCAGCTGGAGGTGCTGCGCCACGAGGTGGCCGTCGGCGCCCGCGACGTCATGCACACGACGGTCCCCAAGGGCGAGTCGCGGATCGCCAAGAAGTTCTACGCCGACCGCGCAGCCACAGTCATCGCCCGACGGGTCCGGTCCGCCCGCGGTCGGCTGGAGGAGCTCGAGCGCACGCAGGTCTCGGCGCCGCCGCCGCTGCTGAGATTCGCCGGCTTCGGGCAGCGTCGTGGCGGTCGGCCGTCAGTGCGGCACGAGCTGCCGGATCTCCCGGACCTGCCGGACGTGCTGGTTCAGCTCGACGACGTCGAGGTGGCCGGCCGCCTGCGGCCCACGAGCCTGACGGTCCGCGCCGGCGAGCACCTGTTGCTCGACGGCCCCAACGGCAGCGGTAAGTCGACGCTCATCGGGGTGCTGGTCGGCACCCTCGCCGCCGACCGCGGGCTGCGCCGCCTCGCCCCGGGGATTCGCCTGGGCCTGCTCACCCAGGACGTCGTGTGGGAGGACCCGCGCCGCAGCGCTCAGGAGGTCTACCTGCGGGCCATCGGCGAGCACGCCCCGCCGCTCACGAGCACGGGGCTGATCTCACCTCGCGATGCCGGCCGGCCCGTCGGATCCCTGTCGGTGGGGCAGCAGCGGCGAGTGGCGCTCGCCGTCCTGACCGCCGACCCACCGGACGTGCTGGTGCTCGACGAGCCCACCAACCACCTGTCCCTCGGCCTCGCGGAGGAGCTGGAGGCGGCGCTGGCAGACCACCCCGGTGCGGTGGTGCTCGCCAGCCACGACCGCTGGCTGCGCGAGCGCTGGCGCGGCAGCCGCCTCGACCTCACCTCGGACGCCCCTCCGTGCTGAGCACCGCGACCGCCCTGGCGTCAGCGCGTTCTCCGCACCCGTGGAGTTGACTGCGGCTCGTGGCTGATGTCTCGGCGTCTCCCGGATCGACGCACTCGGTGAGGACGGGTACGTGGGAGGACCTGCCCCGACTCCGGCGCCTGTTGGCCGCGGCCTACAGCGCCGATGCGCTCATGGCGTGGATCTTCCGCGAGCCGACACATCGGGCGGACGCCGTGGCCGCCTGGCTGGGACTCTTCCTCGAACCCGCTCTGCAGCAGGGCGCCGTCGACGTCGTCCACGACGACGACGGACACGTCATCGCAGCCTGCGCCTGGCGCCCCCCGGACCCAGCGCCGAAGACCCCAGCGCCACAGAACCCAGCGCCACGGGATGCAGGCGCCCCGACCGTGGCGGGTCTCCTGGCCGCGCTGGTCGGCAGCGAGCACGCCGCTCGGGTGGGCGCGGGCTTGGCCCTGCTGCGGCCGCACGCGCCGCAGGCGCCCTCGGCGTACGTGCAGTTCCTCGCCGTCGACCCGGGCCACCAGCGGAGAGGTCTGGGGAGCGTGGCGCTGCAGCCGGGTCTGGACAGGGCCGCTGCCGCACAGATCGGCGTCCACCTGGAGACCACCAACCCCGACGCGGTGCCCTTCTACGAGGCGCGAGGCTTCGCGGTGACGGCGGAGCTTGACCTGCCGGCGGGACCGCACGTCTGGGTGCTCGCTATGACCGATCTTGAGGAGGGCCACCGTGAGTGACAAGCCGCTGGTCGGTCAGGTACCGGATGACTTCACGCGCAGCCCCAACCAGGCTGACCACCCCGCGGTGTACGAGCTGGAGAACGCCGCGATGGACCCGGACGGGGTGCTGCTGGACGCCATGCGGGAGCTGGCGCCGTGGGCCGGTCGCACGCTGCTGGACCTCGGCTGCGGGTCCGGCTACTGGCTGCCCGGGTACGCCGCCGAGGCGGCCACGGTGGTCGGCGTGGAGCCGGACCCCTCGCTCCTGCCGCTGGCGGCCGCGCGGCCCGGAGGCGCCCGCGTGCTCCACGGATCGGCGGAGCACCTGCCGCTGCCCGACGACAGCGTGGACGTCGTGCACGCGCGCTTCGCCTACTTCTTCCCGCCCGGCTGCGACGCGGGCCTCGCCGAGGTCCGGCGGGTGCTCCGCCCCGGCGGGCGGCTGGTGGTGGTCGACAACGACCACCACCACGGTGAGTTCGCGCAGCTGCTGGCGATCAGTCCGTGGGCGGCCTACCAGGGCAACGGTGCAGCGACCGCGCAGTGGTGGGCGGAGCGCGGCGCGGTGCGGCGGGAGGTGATGAGCGAGTGGCGCTTCGCCCGACGTGACGACCTCGAGGCGGTGCTCCGCCTGGAGTTCCCCGCTGATGTTGCGGAGCCGTGGCTCCGCTCCCGCCCCGACGCCCTGGGGCTGACGTACGGCTACGTGCTCTTCACCGTCGAGGTGTGAGCGGAGCAGGGGTTCGTCGCGCTGGAACCGAGCCGCCCGTTACCGCTCAGTCGATCAGCCACACCCACAGCTCGTCGCCCCAGGTCAGCTGCAGCACCAGCAGGGCCGCGGCCGTGACGAGGACGACGACGGCGGAGGCCTGCGGCGCGGTGCGCGTCTCCACGCTCCGCCCCACCGAGGGGGCTGCAACCCCGGTAGCAGCGAGGACGAGAAGCGGACCGAGGAACGCGAGATACAGGAGCAAGGTCTCCACGAGGTGCGCGAGTCCCGGCGGCAGACCCGGCACGTCACCCAGGGCGCGGTCATAGTCGGGCGATGACTGTGTGACCTGCAGTGATGACCCTCGGTGATGCGACGGCGGACGTGACCCGCGACGATCGAAGCT
>NZ_QGDQ01000055.1 GCF_003149145.1 Quadrisphaera granulorum
GGCTACCTGCTGCCCACCGAGTGGACCAGCACCGCGAAGCCCCCTCCGCCAAGATCACCTCGCCGCGAGGTCACGACGCGGTGGATCGAGGCTGAGTTGCGCAAGCGGTTCGGGTTGGATGCCCCTGGTGCCCAGCTGGAGCTGACAGAGCGTGAAGACGGCGTGCTGGAGATGCGCCCGATGATCGCGGTGCCTGTCAGGCAGGCCGGGTTCTGGACCCCGGAGTGGCAGGCTGGCGAGGCCGAGTTCGAGGAGCATGTACAACGCGGTGCGGTGATCAGCTTCGCGTCCATGGCGGACTTCATGGCCGACCTGGATGCACCCGAGGGCAGCGAGCAGAGCTCTCAGGATGCTGGTCACGCGGAATGAAGCACGCCCGGACCCCCGCTTCACGGCTGACTGGACGTCCTTGCCCGAAGTGCACCGACGGCTGTTCCGGCGAGTCGTGCCCGACTACGCCGCGGCCTGCGAGGCCTACGCCGCCAGCAGGGGGACGTACGTGTGGCCACAAAAGCTGCCTGTGACGCCCATGGTGAACGTTCCCGGGTGTGGGAAATGACGTGGTCGTTCGCCTCACCCGATGGGCGGGCTACGTTCAGTTTCCAGCAGATCGACGGCGAGCTGCAGGTTCTCTGGCGACGCATCGGAACCCACACGATCTACAAGAGCCCCTGAAGCGTCGCGGCTCGCTTCGTTGCCCGCAGTGTGTCGGACGGAGCGAGGGGACGCCCGCCTCGGAGCTGATTGTCCCCTGACATGATCGCTGGCGTGGATGACTGGCAAGCGTTCATCGCTGACTGCTCATGGTTCCTGCGCCCCGGTCAGACCGCGCAGATCGGTCAGACCGGTGCTTGGGACCGTGGGACAGTCGACGGCCTCCCCATCCTCAGCCACCTCCTGGCGCAGGCGGACGTCACACCGGTCCAGATCGGTGAGCAGCACCTTGAGCTGCTGGCCTGGGGGCCAGCACAGGAGCGACGCGGTTGGCTGTGTCTGCCGCCTGTCGTCGACGCTGCAGACGACTTCCATCCTGTTCACCGACAGCTGCTCGGGGTGTGCGGCGGGATCATCGAGCGATTCGGCGAGCCGGACTCCTGGCTGCTGAACCAGAACGACGTGTGGACTCTGTCCGCCGCTGCCGAGGACCTGGCCGGTGGCCTGGAGGCCTACGCCTGGCCCTGGGAAGAGCAGGGGCAGGCGGTCCCCATCGACCCGCAAGACCACTACGTGGTGGCCGTCGAGGCGAACGGGAACCTCACGATCGTCCACCGCGACAACGGCGCTCTGCTCCTGTTCGCGCCCGACCACGACTTCGACGGCGTCACCCCTCTACCTGGATCTACGGAGTACTCGCTCATGACGATCGACGAGGCGCCCGACCTGGCCAGTTGGCTCGAGGTGTGTGCTGCCGCCTGGACCGACTGAGCGACGGGTCGGCTACGGCCCTGGAGCGTCGTGTGCTGTCGATGACGACCGGCTCGGGTGTCCATCCCCTGCTGGCGGTTCCGGCGAGGGACGGCGAGATGGTGGGTGCCACCGTGGAGGGGCGGCTCGCCCACACACGACCGCATCCGGATCAAGGGGGACGTGCCGTGGCCGACGAGGCGGAGGAGCCGGCGGTGCAGCTGCCCGTGGAGTGGACCCGCCGAGCGCGCAAGGCCGAGATGACCCGGAAGACCGCGACGTCGAGACGCCGCCTGTTCGGGCGCACACCCCGCTGGCACACGCGCCGCGCGCGGGTTGTGGCGCTGTCGCCCGCAGACACCCCCGGCGACGTCGTGACCCAGCTCGCCGCCTGCTGGGACGACGCGGCGGAGCAGCTGCGTGGGGATCAGCTGACGCCGTCCGACATCGACGAGGTCACCGTGCGAACCACGGACTTGGCCGCCGCCCATGACCAGGCCGGTGCGCTGTCACGCCGGCTGCGTCAGGCCGGCGCGCGCGAGCAGGTGTACTTCGTCGTCGTCGACGATCTGCCGTTGCCTGGAGCGTTCGTCGAGCTGGAGGTGAGCGCCTCCCACACCACGCTCGTCTCGGGGCAACCGCCACCCGCCAGCGCTCCGCACGAGCCCGTGCGGGAACACCTGCGCGCCGCCATCCGCGCCGAGCTCGACGCCCTCGTCCGCGGGGATCGCCCCGACCAGCTCGTCTGGGTGGAGCAGTACGGCGACGACGGCGCGACCCTGGTCGTCCAGCCCGACGACATCTGGGAGCACCCGGAGTCCCATGTCCACCGTCACGACGACGGCGGGTGGTCCGTAGAGGTCCAGCTGTGGACCCTGACCGAGTACCCGAGCGAGCTCACCGCCGAGATCGAGATCGACCCGTCCGGCACGGCGACGCTCTACAACGTGCACGTCATGTAGGCGATGCCGGCCCGGAGCCTGAGGGAGGAGTGCGCTCGTGACGTCATCAGCGCACCTGGCGAGCGGCGGGACTCGTCAGACGCTGCCTGCTCAGTCGGACACCGCAGCCAAGACCTTCAGGCTTCGCAGTGCGCGCAAGGCGGTGCTGCGCACGGTCACCGGGCTCATCCCCAAGAGCTCGGCGATCTGAGGATCGGGGACGTCCTCGAGGTAGCGCAGCACCACCACGGCTCGCTGGCGTGGCGGCAGCCGGGCAAGCAGCTCGACGGCCGCCATCCGCTTTTCCATCGCACCCGTCCCTCCGACCTGGCCCGGGGAGGCCCACAGCGCGTGCTGGTCGCCGCGGTCCCGCGCCACCTGCTCGGCGGACCTGCGGTGCTGCTCGCGGTGGAGACGCGGCCTGACGAAGAGCTGTCTGCCGCGCTCGTCCAGCGGACGCTGATGAGCGCCCGACGCGTTGCGCGGAGGACGTCAGCGAGACGTCGGCTGCCAGCCCAGCGCCAGTTCCTGGGTGTCGTCAATGCGCCACCGGATGGCGTCAAGGAAGCCGGTGACGGCGTCGGTGAGCCACCACGTCGTTCCCGGGTCCCACCCCGCCAGCAACGTCCGCGCTGTCCCGGCCTCCAACCCGGCCCCCGCCGGCCCGCTCTCACCGAGCAGCGAGGTGACCAGCGCCCGTCCCGCGGTACTCAGGTAGCCCAGCACGCTCGGGTGTACCCCGTCCCATTCGCGCGCGACACTGACCCAGTCGGGCATCACCCAGGACCCCGACCAGCCGGTTGCGCGGTACCAGTCGTGACGCCGCGAGCGGGTGACGCGCAGCGGGTGCGCCTCGACCAAGGCAATCCAGGCCGCCGGACCATCGATCTCGTAGACCCGCAGGCCCGGGCGCAGGCGCACCTGACGGGTGGTCAGCGTGGGCCAACCGCTGGAGTCTTCGACGAGGACCACTCCCACCGGCGGCCGGTGCCCACCCGGGACCTCGGGCACCGCCAGGTCGGGCGCATGGCCTCCGGTTGATCGAGCGCTCGGGATGCTGGGAGTGGTGCACAGGAGATCGGAGGGCGCGGGAGTCGACCACCAGAACCCGCTAGAACTGGCGGTCACCTCCTGAGGACGCTCCCGGGCGGCGCGTTGCTCGTCGGCGACGGTGTCGCGGCGCCAACGGGCCAGGTGCTCGGCAGCTGTGGCTGCGTTCAGGGCGACGGGGTCAGGGTCATCGCTGAGGTCGTCGGAGTCGTGGTGGCGCTGCACGTGGTGCTGGTCTGTCAGGTCAACCCCGTCGCTCCACCATGCGGCGGCCGGTGCGCGCAGCACCGCCTCGGCGGCCGGACGCAGCAGTGGGCCCAGGTGAGGGTCGGCGAGCAGTTCGTCGTCGCCATCGGGCTCCTGCCAGTACCGGGCGGCGTTCACCGCGTCGAGGACCGCACCCAGCAGCGATACAGGGTCGGCAGTCCGCGCTAGGGCCGTGGTGTTGGTGGCTGCCACCGCGTCTGTCAGTTCCTGCACCAGCGCTGCGTGAGCGGTCCGCCCCGCGCCCAGGTCCTGCACCACATGGTCTCCGAACCAGAACGGTGGCCAGCGCAGCAGGTGCGGAGAGTGGTCGGTCAGCCTGCTCAGCGTCCGGCGACCACGGGGGCCGGCCAGCAGGAGGTCGACCGGCGAAGGACTGCCGGCTGCCGAGGCCGGCTGCTCGCCGGCGCCTCCTGAGGTGCTCACCGACGGATGCTCGCAGCAGCCAGCTCGATGGGCCCGCTCCACCATCCCCTTGATGTCGCCGAACCTCGGACGGCGGTCCCGTCAGCGCCTTCGAGAGCACGTCCAGCCGCCGCCGTCCCGCTGCCGACGGCGCCCGAATGCTCACTGGACCCCGCCGCTGCGTGAGGATCTAGCGTCGCCGACATGGCACCCATCGGAGACGACGGCGACATTGGACGACACCTGCTGGCGAGCTACGCCGGAGACGACCGGTGAGTCCAAGCAGTCGTGCGCCGCGCTGGCCACGCCTGAGCAGTCATCCGCTCCGGCATCGCCAGTGCTGGCGCTGGCGACTCTCCAGCGGGCCCGCAGCGTTGCTTTTACTTCACGTGATCAATCGCGTCGGTCGTCAGTACCGCGAGCCGACGGGTTCGGGCAGCGCGGCGAGCTCGTCGAGGTCCTGCGCACGGAGTCGCACCTGCGCGGCAGCCTGGTTCTGCGCGAGGTGCTGGCGGCGCGTCGTCCCCGGGATGACGTGCACGTGCTCGCTCTGGGCGAGCACCCAGGCGAGCGCGACCTGCCCGGGCGTGAGGTCATGGCGCTGCGCGATGCGACTAACGCCGTCCACGATCACCTGGTTTGCAGTCCGAGCCTCGTCGGTGAAGCGCGGCAGGCGAGAGCGGAAGTCGTCGTCGTCGAAAACCTTCTCCGGGCCGTGGGCCCCAGTGAGGAATCCGCGCCCGAGCGGCGCGAACGCGACGAAGGACGTGCCGTGCTCGCGGCACCACGGCAGGACGTCGTGCAGCCGATCCCGGGTCCAGATCGAGAGCTCGGACTGGACGACGGCGACGGGGTGGATGCCCTGGACGACGTCGAGCTGCTCCACGCTCGCCTCGGAGATGCCCAGCGCCCGCACCTTGCCGGCGCGGACGAGCTCGACCATCGCGCCCCACGTCTCTTCGACGGGCACCCGCTCGTCGACACGGTGCAGGTAGTACAGGTCGATGACGTCCACGCCGAGGCGGCGCAGCGACGCTTCGCACGCTGCGGTGATGTGCTCGGGCCGTCCGTCGCGGCGCATCCCGGCGACTCCACCGTCCGTGGCGAGCCCACCCTTGGTGGCGACGACGGCCCGCTCCCGCCAACCGTCGCGAAGGGCCCGCCCGAGGATCTCCTCGTTGGTGAAGGGCCCGTAGATGTCGGAGGTGTCGAGGTGTGCAGCACCCGCGTCCAGCGCCGCGCGGATGACGTCCACGGCAGGCTCTGCGCGGGAGTTCTCGTAGGCCCACGAGAAGCCCATGCATCCCAGTCCGACCGGGTGGACGAGAGGACTGTCGGGGAGGAGTCGGCGCCGCAGTGTGCTCACTGACTCGAAGCCTTCTCCGGGCGCACAACCAGGACGACGCGTTGCGGCCGATCTCCCAGCTCGTCGATGGTCAACTGGTACCGGTCCGCGAGCACGTCGAAGAACGCGCCCTGCGGATCGGGCTCGACAGCCTCCACTCGGCCCCGCAGTTCGAGGTAGCGGTAGGGCTGGTCGGGGTCGTGCACGCTCATCGTGAGCCGGTCGTCCGCGGTGACGTTGCGGAACTTCTGCCGTGGCGTGCTCGTCGTCAGTCGCAGGCGCGCACCGTCCCAGAGGTACCACATGGGGTTCACCTGGATCTGGCCGTCGGGGCGCAGCGTCGCGACGTGCCCGAACAGTGGTCGGTGCAGCAGGTCCTCGTGGGAGGCGGGCACCACGGATGGTCCTGAGCCCGTGTCCGAGGTGGCGTCCGGGGCAGGTGATGGGAAGAGCGATTCGTCAGACATCGAGAACCTCACAGTGTCGTCGTGTGCGACCAGATGGCGCCGCGGTCGCGTCAGCGCGTACCTCAGCGCGTGCCCAGGCAGCTGCGGGGCGGCTGAGGCGACGTCCTCGGCGGGGGCAGGGTGAGTTGTCGGACCGGCGCGGTCAGGGGGTGCCGCGGGCTTGCTGTACGGCGGTGTCGGCGTCCACCGGTGCGCCGTCGCAGTCCAGACCGGCAGCGATGAGCTCGCGGTAGTGCGCTGCCTTGGCCCGCACGAGGTCCAGCGCCTGCTGCAACTCGTTCTGGCGCTGGTGGATGCGTTCTTCGTGGCGTTGCAGGAGCGCCAGGCGACGCCCGTGGGTGGCTGCACCGGCGCTGACCAGCGTGGAGAAGGCACGCATCTCCTCGACAGGCATGCCGGTGGCGCGCAACCGGGCCAGGAGCACCACCATCGCTGCGTGCCGCGGGCTGTAGCGACGGCGCCCGTCGCTGCCGCGGGGCACCTGCGGCAGCAGGCCCTGGCGCTCGTACCAGCGCAGCGTGTCCTGGCTCAACCCGCTGATCGCCGCGATCTGCGCGATGCCCAGCAGCTCCTCGACGTCAGAGCTGCCGACCGCGCTGGACATCTCCGAGGTGGCTCCGAGCTGCGGTGTCGTCCGCTCGCTCGTGGTGGTCATCGACACGTCCGGCACGGTAGGTCCTGGAGTTCGCTCCAGCGCAAGCTCGCTCACGCTCCCCGTCGGCGGCGCAGGTATCGAGCGGTGACCTGCTCGGAGGCACGATCGAGTTCCGCGCAGAACTTCCGCCCGGAAAGGTGCCGCTACGGATCGACGAGATCCACCGTCAGTGGAGCAGGACGACGACGAGCGCAGCCACCACGTGCGCCAGCGCTGCAGCGACGCCCACCCAGACGAGCCCTTGCGCGACGGTGCCCATGCCACGGCGGCGCAGCGCCACGACGGCGACCACCAGCCCGATCACCGGCACGAGCACTCCAGACAAGAACGCCCAGAACGGCAGCCAGGAGTCGTCCACGGGGATGCCGAACCCGAACTGGGCGAGCACGCTTCGACGCAGCGTGCTCTCGGACCATCCCAGCTCGGAGCGGACCTCCGAGACGGGGCTCCCCTTGCGGGCAGCGGCCAGAACCAGCTGAGCCCATTCCGGGGACGTCGACCGTGGGGCGAGCTCGACCAGGCGCTGCGGGTCACGATCGGGCAGCTGCCCCGCAAGATCCCGCATCTGGGCCATGAGCTGGAGGGCGCGAGGACGGCTCACCACCTGCTCCAGGGCGACGGCGGTGTCGCGCAGGGCGCCCAGGTCGGTACCCAGCACGCTCGCGGCTGACCCCGGCGAGAACCGCAGGCCGACGGTCGGGAGGTTGCTGGCGTCAGCGGTGGTGGTGAGCCAGCGGGTGCTGGGACCGGCGACGAGGACGACGTCGTGACGCAGGATGAGGTCCACGCACCCGTCGGCCGCCAGCGTGGTCGCCGGGGAGCCGGCGGACGTCCACGCCACAGCGCCACTGGGGAGGTGGACCTGCTCGTACACACGCCCATCCTGGTGACCTCGACACGTCGACCCGAGCGAGGTCGCTGCTCGTCACTCTGCCGAGGCGTGCCGACCACCTTCTCGGTCGTGCGAGGCCACGCAGCGCAGCGGAGGGCCGCTGACTGGTTAAGAACGTCCGCCAGTAGGTGTGATCATGCTGCGCGGATGCGCTTGGAGCGAGGCCGGTTCTCCCAGCGGTACCGGTCCCAGCACCCCACGATCAG
>NZ_QGDQ01000056.1 GCF_003149145.1 Quadrisphaera granulorum
CCATCGTCGCCGCAGCGCTGGTGGTGCTGCACCTGGAGTACCACCGCACCGTGTGACGCAGCGTCACCACTCAAAGTCCTAGTGGCAAAGGCTCAGTGCGCGCTGCAGCGCCCTCGTGACCGACCTCCTGGGCGTGGCTGTCGGGAGCGCTGAGCGCGCTTGCCGGCGAGACGCCGGCGAGCGCCGCGCGGCGGCCGCCGAAGCGGTGACCGCGGCGCTCACCGAGGCGGGCGCTTCGACGGACGACGTCCTCGCCTGCACGGTCGCCGTCCCCGCGCCGGTCTCCACCTCAGGGCGTGTCGAGGTGCGCAGCAACCCTTACTGGGTACTCATGGAGGCGGGCCTGCCCGAACACCTGGGAAGGCTGCTCCCGTGCCCGGTGCTCCTGGCCAACGACGCCGACCTCGCCGCCCTGGCCGAAGGGCATCGGGGCGCCGCCGCTGGAGTCCAGGACCACCTCACGGTGCTGGCCGACGGAGCCTTCGGTGCCGGGGTGGTGGCAGCGGGGACCCTCGTCCGCGGCCGCTGGGGGCGCGGCGGCGAGATGCGCTGGCTAGACCTGGTCACCGGGGTGGGAGCGCCCGTAGGACTCGGGCCCCTCCTGGCGGTGTGGGACGCCGAGGGCCTCGACGCGCTCCCCGATCGGTACGGCCCACTGGAGGTAGAGCCGGGCACGGGCGACCTCGAGGCCGACCTCGAGCGAGCACACCGCGTGCTGCGTGAAGCCGCCGCAGGTGACCCGCGCGCCCTAGCGGTCGCCGAGCGCGCCGGCAGTCACGTCGCCCTCGTGGTGGCCGCGGCGGCGGGCATGGTCGATCCCGAGGTCGTCGTGCTGGCAGGCCGCCTCGCCGCCGACCTGGCCCCGGTGGTCGACGTCGCGGTGCGACTGCTGCCCGAGCTCCTCGACGAGCCGGTGCCACAGCTCGTGACGTCCGAACTCGGCGACGGCGTCATTGCCCTGGGGGCGGCACAGCAGGCCCTGGAGGACGTTCGGGCGAGAGCGCTGCAGATCCGACTGCCCGGCGCCACCGCCGCCCTCGCTTCTCCTCGATAGCGCGACACCAGTGGCCGCCGTCGGCGTCCCTCGTAGGGGGCGAAGGGACATCACTTCACTCTGAGTATCCCTAGGGAGACATGCCGAACCCCTACGATCGTCGCGGAAGGGGCGAAACGCCCTAGGCCCCTCCTGCTCCGACGCTCGAGGCGAGGCCGGAACGCCGTCGAGCGCCTAGCCGCCCGACTTGAGGCAGACGACGATGCCCATCGCACGCACCCCTCTGCACCTCGCCCCCGCTCACCGCCCCCCACGTCGATGGCTGCGATGGATGGTCGTCGTCGGGGTTCTGCTCGGGGTCCTGAGCCCCTTAGCCCTGAGCGCACCGCCCGCTGAAGCAGCGTCGACGGCGCTCACCAATGGTGGCTTCGAGTCCCCCCAGATCGGCGGGTGGACCACCAACGCGCCCAGCTCCTCCTGGACCTTCACCAACAACGCCGGCATCCAGCACAACGGCTCGGCCTACTCCTCCGGCCTGGACGCCCCCGAAGGAACCCAGACCGCCTTCCTCCAAGGCAACGGCTCCCTCGGCTCCATGACCCAAACCCCCACCTGGGCCGCAGGCACCTACACCCTCACCTTCCAAGCGGCCCGCCGCTGGAACAGCATCCAACCCATCGTCGTCACCATCAACGGCACCACCGTGGGCACCTACACCCCCACCTCATCAAGCTTCACCACCATCACCACCGCCAAGTTCACCGTCCGCGCCGGCACCCAAAAACTGACCTTGTCGGCCACCGACCCCACCGGAGACCGCACCACCTTCATCGACAACATCCGCCTCACCACCGCCACCCCCACCACCACACCCACCGCGACCTCCACGGCAACACCCACGACCCCGACGGCGACCGCCACACCCACGACGACGACGGCGACAACGCCCACCGTCACGTCCACAGCCACCCCGACAGCAACCGCCACTCAGCCGACCAGTACGTCCATCGCCAATGGTGGTTTCGAGTCCCCCCAGATCGGCGGGTGGACCACCAACGCGCCCAGCTCCTCCTGGACCTTCACCAACAACGCCGGCATCCAACACAACGGCTCGGCCTACTCCTCCGGCCTGGACGCCCCCGAAGGAACCCAGACCGCCTTCCTCCAAGGCAACGGCTCCCTCGGCTCCATGACCCAAACCCCCACCTGGGCCGCAGGCACCTACACCCTCACCTTCCAAGCGGCCCGCCGCTGGAACAGCATCCAACCCATCGTCGTCACCATCAACGGCACCACCGTGGGCACCTACACCCCCACCTCATCAAGCTTCACCACCATCACCACCGCCAAGTTCACCGTCCGCGCCGGCACCCAAAAACTGACCTTGTCGGCCACCGACCCCACCGGAGACCGCACCACCTTCATCGACAACATCCGCCTCACCACGGCCACCCCCACCACCACACCCACCGCGACCTCCACGGCAACCCCCACACCCACGACGACGACGTCGACCCCGAAGCCCACCGCCACATCCACAGCAACCCCGACGGCCACCGCGCCTCCGACGCTCGACCTCAGCCAGTACCGCCGCACGTTCAGCGAGGAGTTCAACACCCTCAGCGTGACCACGGCGCACCCCAAGGGCGGCGCGACCTGGTACGCCTTCCCGCCCTACGGCGAGGCCGGCAACTACTCGGCATCCCGCTGGACACCCGACGCCCTGTCCGTCAACGGGGGCGTGCTGTACAACCGCGCCTACAGGTCAGACGGGAACTGGTACTCCGGAAACATCTCCTCTGTCGACGAGACGGGCGCGGGCTTCGCCCAGCAGTACGGGTACTTCGAAGCACGCGTCAAGATGCCGGATTCGGGGATCGGGTCGTGGCCTGCCTTCTGGCTCATGACGACCACGACGATCCCCGCGGTGTCACCGACGAAGGTGCGTACGCACGAGGTCGACGTGTTCGAGTGGTACGGGACCACCAACACCGCGACCAACAAGGAAGCGCTCGTCCAGCAGGCCTCGCACAACTACCGGGCCGACGGCACCCAGGACGACAGCACGCACCTCTATGACACGCGCGTGGAGATCCCCAACGGCGGGTACCCCTGGCAGGACTTCCACACGTACGGCGTGCAGATCGATCCCCAGTTCATCACCTGGTACATCGACGGGGTGCGCACCAACCAGGTGCCCACGCCGAAGGACTTCGTGACGGGCCCCTATTACATGATGGTCGACTACGGCCTCGGCGGCGGCTGGCCAGTCAGCGGCGTGGTCGACGGGTCGACCATGCAGGTGGACTGGGTTCGCGCGTACGCGCTGCCAGGGCAGTAGAACGGACGGCCCGGGGAGTGGTGCCGGCCCTCAGCGGGCACCACTCCCCCGGGAGCTCACAGCATCAGAGCCACTTCGACGCCTGGTGCTCGGCGACGATGCGCCGCACCGTGCCCGAGGCAGACCGCAGCACGATCGACTCGGTGCGGATGATCCCGTCGATGTGCCGCACTCCGTCGAGGAGTCCGCCGTCGGTGACGCCGGTCGCCACGAAGAAGGAGTGCTCACCCGCGACGAGGTCGTCGACCTCGTAGACGTGGTCCATCGTCAGACCTGCAGCCAGCCCGCGCTCACGCTCAGCGTCGTCTTTGGGGGCCAGCACGCCCTGCATGAACCCGCCGAGGGCCTTGACCGCGCACGCCGTCGTCACGCCCTCGGGGCTACCGCCGATGCCCACGCACATGTCGATGCGGGTGCCACCGCGCGCGGCATTGATGCCGCCGGCGACGTCGCCGTCGAGCAGCAGCCGCGTGCCCGCACCCGCCTCTCGGATCTGTCGGACGAGCTCTTCGTGGCGGGGTCGGTCGAGGATGGCGACGACGATCTCCTCGGGCCGCTTGTCCAACGCCGCGGCCAGGGCGCGGATGTTCTCCCCCACGGGCTTGCGGATGTCGACAACACCGCGTCCCTCGGGTCCGGTGACGAGCTTGTCCATGTAGAAGACACTCGAGGCGTCGAGCATCGCTCCTCGGTCGGCGACGGCGATGACCGAGAGCGCGTTCTGCCGTCCGGCGGCCGCCATCGAAGTGCCGTCGACGGGGTCGACGGCGACGTCGCAGGCCGGTCCCTGCCCGTTGCCGACGTGCTCTCCGTTGAAGAGCATCGGCGCGTCGTCCTTCTCGCCCTCGCCGATCACGACGACGCCGTCGAAGGAGACGGTCGACAGGAACGCACGCATGGCATCGACAGCTGCGCCGTCGACAGCGATCTTGTCCCCCTTGCCGATGTAGGGGACGGCGCGGATGGCGGCGGCCTCGGTCGCCCGGACGAGCTCGAGGGCGAGGTTGCGGTCGGGACGCCCGGTCCGGGCGTCGTCGACGGGGTCACTGGGGCTCGTTACCGGAGCGCGGTCGGACATCGTTGGTCTCTCCTCCGTCGGCGGGTGGGGGTCTGGTGGCGGCGGGGCTCCCACGATCCTCCCACAGTTCATCATCTGCTGTATGGTCGGGGAGATGGCGACGACGACGAGCGCGCTGACCGAGAACCGGGCACCCAGCGACGCTGCGGCCCGAGTGCTGGCCCGCTTTGGACACGCGCTCTCCGATGCGACGCGAGCTCGCCTGCTCCTGTCGCTGCGAAGCTCACCGGGATACCCGGCCGATCTCGCCGAGGAGCTCGGCGTTTCTCGCCAGAACCTTTCCAACCACCTGGCGTGCCTGCGGGGTTGCGGCCTCGTGGTGACCGCTCAGGAAGGACGGCGAGTCCGCTACGCCCTCACCGATGCCGCGCTCGGGCATGCCCTCGGGGATCTGCTCGCCGCTGTTGCTGCGGTCGACCCGCTGGCGAAGGAGGGGCACCTGTGAGCCACGGACACTCCCACGGCGCCGCTGCCGGCGGAGATCGCCGGCGGTTGGCACTCGCACTGGCCGTGACACTGGTGGTGCTCGTCACCGGCGTCATCGGGGGGATCGTCACCGGCTCACTGGCGCTACTCGCGGATGCCGGCCACATGCTCACCGATGCGGCAGGCCTGGGGATCGCCCTCCTAGCGTCCAGCCTGGCCCTGCGCCCCGCGACGGCCGCCCGCACCTGGGGGCTACAGCGGGCGGAGGTGCTGGCCGCCGTGCTGCAGGCAGCGCTGCTACTCGCCGTCGGCGTCCTCATCGCGGTCGAGGGCGTCCGCCGCCTGCTCGCCCCACCCGAGGTGGCCTCGGCGGGGATGCTGGTGTTCGGGGCAATCGGCTTGGTCGGCAATGCGATCTCACTGTGGATCCTCACCCGCCGGAGCGCTGACCATCACGACGACGGGCACGCCCGCCCCGACGCCGAAGCTCACGTCGACCGGCCGATAGGGCTGAACCGCCGCGCCGCGGTGCTGGAGGTCATCAGTGACGGGCTTGGGTCCGTGGCGGTTCTGGTGGCAGCGGGGGTCATCGCCCTCACGGGATGGACTCGCGCCGACGCGCTGGTGTCCCTGCTCATCGGTCTGCTCATCGTGCCCCGCACGCTCGTGCTCCTGCGCGAAGCCACCGACGTGCTGCTCGAGGCGGTTCCTCGGGGGCTCGACCTCACCGCCGTGCGTCAGCACCTGCTGGAGCAGCCCCACGTGCTCGCGGTCCACGACCTCCACGCCAGCCAGATCAGCAGCGGCCTGCCGGTGCTGTCAGCCCACATCGTGCTGGACGATTCCTGCTTCGTCGATGGCCACGCACCCGAGGTGCTCGATCAGCTCCAGGCCTGCGTGGCGGGTCACTTCCCCGTGAGCATCACCCACTCGACGTTCCAGGTCGAGCCAGCCAGCCACGCCGATCACGAGCACGGAGTCCACGCATGAGCGCGCCCCGGCAGAGCCCTCCGGACGCGAACAGCACGCAGCCGGCGCGCCGGAGCCTCTCTCGCACGAGGCTGCTGGCCGGCATCGTGTCCCTCACGACGGCGAGCAGCATCGTCACGGTCGCGGTCGCTGGACGAACGTCCGGCGCTGACGCAGAGGCCACGCCGCCGTCACTGGTCCGTGGAGACAGCCACCGCCTCGCCACAACGCCTCCGTCAAAGACGTCCGCGACCGACGCCGCGACGGTGCAGCTGGTCGAGTTCATCGACTTCGAGTGCCGCCGTTGCCGCGCGACCCAGCCCTTCATCGACGAACTACGCGCCGATTACGCAGGCAGGGTCGACTTCGTGGTCAGGTACTTTCCGCTCCCCGGGCACGTGAACTCGACCCACGCCGCGATCGCCGTGGAAGCGGCTGCACAGCAGGGCACCTTCGAAGAGATGGCAGCCGTCATGTGGGACACCCACGGCCACTGGGGACGCTCGAGGACTCCGCAGACGTCGCTCTTCCGCAGCTTCGCTGCTGAACTCGACCTCGATATGGCCGCGTATGACGCTGCAGTGGAAGATCCTGCCACGGCAGCGCGTGTGCGCCAGGACTTCGAGGACGGTCTCGCACTGGGCGTGACCGGTACCCCGACTTACTTTTTGGACGGAGCGCTCATCCGTCCCAAGGACGAGACCGACCTGCGCAGGATGATCGACGACGCACTCGCTGGGTGACAGCTCGCTCGCCCAGAGGGCGCCGACGGCTTTGATGTGTGTGGGTGTGTGGAAGGGGGCCGGGTCGCATCGCTGCGACCCGGCCCCCTTCACAAAGGATGTCCGGCGGTGACCTACTCTCCCACCCAGCTTCCCGGGCAGTACCATCGGCGCAGGTGGGCTTAGCTTCCGGGTTCGGAATGGGACCGG
>NZ_QGDQ01000057.1 GCF_003149145.1 Quadrisphaera granulorum
GGTGTGTGTTCGTTTCTTGAGAACTCAACAGCGTGCCGAATGTCGATGCCAGCTTTATGTTGGCTCGAGTTGGATGTCAGATGACGTCTTTTTCGTGCCAGATCACTTTCTGGCCTTGGTCGGTTTCGGCCTTGGTTGGTGTTTGATCTCGCTTGTGTGCTGGGTGTGTCTGCTGGTGGGTTGTGGCCTTGGGGTTTGTCCTTGGGGTTGTGGCTTGTGGGTGGGTGTGCTTGGTGTGTGGGTGGGGTTGTAACGCATTGATGGAGAGTTTGATCCTGGCTCAGGACGAACGCTGGCGGCGTGCTTAACACATGCAAGTCGAGCGGTGAACCCTTCGGGGGGATCAGCGGCGAACGGGTGAGTAACACGTGAGCAACCTGCCCCTGACTCTGGGATAGCCTCGGGAAACCGGGATTAATACCGGATATGACATTGCCTCGCATGGGGTGGTGTGGAAAGTTTTTCGGTTGGGGATGGGCTCGCGGCCTATCAGCTTGTTGGTGGGGTGATGGCCTACCAAGGCGACGACGGGTAGCCGGCCTGAGAGGGTGACCGGCCACACTGGGACTGAGACACGGCCCAGACTCCTACGGGAGGCAGCAGTGGGGAATATTGCGCAATGGGCGAAAGCCTGACGCAGCGACGCCGCGTGAGGGATGAAGGCCTTCGGGTTGTAAACCTCTTTCAGCAGGGAAGAAGCGCAAGTGACGGTACCTGCAGAAGAAGCACCGGCTAACTACGTGCCAGCAGCCGCGGTAATACGTAGGGTGCAAGCGTTGTCCGGAATTATTGGGCGTAAAGAGCTCGTAGGCGGTTTGTCGCGTCTGCTGTGAAAACGCGGGGCTCAACTCCGCGCCTGCAGTGGGTACGGGCAGACTAGAGTGCAGTAGGGGAGACTGGAATTCCTGGTGTAGCGGTGGAATGCGCAGATATCAGGAGGAACACCGGTGGCGAAGGCGGGTCTCTGGGCTGTAACTGACGCTGAGGAGCGAAAGCGTGGGTAGCGAACAGGATTAGATACCCTGGTAGTCCACGCCGTAAACGTTGGGCGCTAGGTGTGGGGCTCATTCCACGAGTTCCGTGCCGCAGCAAACGCATTAAGCGCCCCGCCTGGGGAGTACGGCCGCAAGGCTAAAACTCAAAGGAATTGACGGGGCCCCGCACAAGCGGCGGAGCATGCGGATTAATTCGATGCAACGCGAAGAACCTTACCAAGGCTTGACATGCAGGGTAATCCGGCAGAGATGTCGGGTCCGCAAGGGATCTTGCACAGGTGGTGCATGGTTGTCGTCAGCTCGTGTCGTGAGATGTTGGGTTAAGTCCCGCAACGAGCGCAACCCTCGTTCTATGTTGCCAGCGCGTGATGGCGGGGACTCATAGGAGACTGCCGGGGTCAACTCGGAGGAAGGTGGGGATGACGTCAAATCATCATGCCCCTTATGTCTTGGGCTTCACGCATGCTACAATGGCCAGTACAAAGGGCTGCGAGACCGTGAGGTGGAGCGAATCCCAAAAAGCTGGTCTCAGTTCGGATCGGGGTCTGCAACTCGACCCCGTGAAGTCGGAGTCGCTAGTAATCGCAGATCAGCAACGCTGCGGTGAATACGTTCCCGGGGCTTGTACACACCGCCCGTCACGTCACGAAAGTTGGTAACACCCGAAGCCGGTGGCCTAACCCTTGTGGGGGGAGCCGTCGAAGGTGGGACTGGCGATTGGGACGAAGTCGTAACAAGGTAGCCGTACCGGAAGGTGCGGCTGGATCACCTCCTTTCTAAGGAGCATCTGGCCATCGCGCTCAGGCTTCTCGCCTCCTTCGTGGGGTGGGGGCGTGTGGTGGTCTAGGGCCATGCTGCGGGCGAACGCCCCGTGGGTGGTGCTCAAGGGTGGAACATCGACATGGCATCACGGCTGCGAGCTTCTCCTCGTACGCCTACTACTAGCTCTTGCCTTCGGGTGGGGTTCTTGACCGTCGCTCTTCGGAGTGGGGGTGGGGTTCTTGCCTGTGCTCTTCGGAGTGGGGGTGGGGTGGTGGTGGGTTGGATCGGTGGGTTGGTGGTGGTGGTGTCGGGCACGCTGTTGGGTCCTGAGGGAACGAGCATCTCGTTGCTTCTGAATGGGCTGCATCTGGTCGGTTGAACCGCTTCTGGTGCTGCGTCGTGGGCTGGGTCTTGGGTCTGTTGATCTGGGGTTTGGTTTGGGGTGTGGTGGTGGGGGTAGGCGCTGGGATCTGGGTGTGGGTTCGCCCGTTGCTTGAGAACTGCACAGTGGACGCGAGCATCTTTAGTCTTTGCTGATCGCATTTTGTGTGTGGTCAAGTTTTTAAGGGCATACGGTGGATGCCTTGGCACCAGGAGCCGAAGAAGGACGTAGGAGCCTGCGATAAGCCTCGGGGAGTTGGCAACCGAACTGTGATCCGAGGATTTCCGAATGGGGAAACCCCGCTGGAGTTATGTCCAGTGACCCGCATCTGAACACATAGGGTGCGTGGAGGGAACGTGGGGAAGTGAAACATCTCAGTACCCACAGGAAGAGAAAGCAACCGCGATTCCGTGAGTAGTGGCGAGCGAAAGCGGATGAGGCTAAACCGGTCATGTGTGATAGCTGCTAGGCGTTGCATGGTCGGGGTCGTGGGACTCATCGGATGGGGCTAGCACCTCATCAAGGAGTAAGAAAGTCGTGTCATAGTCGAAGGGTCTTGAAAGGCCCGGCATAGAGGGTGGAACCCCCGTAGACGAAATGGCGTGGCCTCCTGATGGGTATCCCAAGTAGCACGGGGCCCGAGAAATCCCGTGTGAATCTGGGGGGACCACCCCCTAAGCCTGAATACTCCCTGGTGACCGATAGCGGACAGTACCGTGAGGGAATGGTGAAAAGTACCCCGGGAGGGGAGTGAAATAGTACCTGAAACCGTGTGCCTACAATCCGTCGGAGCCTCCTTGGTTGGGGTGACGGCGTGCCTTTTGAAGAATGAGCCTGCGAGTTAGTGGTACGTGGCGAGGTTAACCCGTGTGGGGAAGCCGTAGCGAAAGCGAGTCCGAATAGGGCGTTTGAGTCGCGTGCTCTAGACCCGAAGCGAAGTGATCTACCCATGGGCAGGTTGAAGCGCGGGTAAGACCGCGTGGAGGACCGAACCCACCAGGGTTGAAAACCTGGGGGATGACCTGTGGGTAGGGGTGAAAGGCCAATCAAACTTCGTGATAGCTGGTTCTCCCCGAAATGCATTTAGGTGCAGCGTCACGTGTTTCTTGCCGGAGGTAGAGCTACTGGATGGCCGATGGGCCCCACAAGGTTACTGACGTCAGCCAAACTCCGAATGCCGGTAAGTGAGAGCGTGGCAGTGAGACTGCGGGGGATAAGCTTCGTAGTCGAGAGGGAAACAGCCCAGACCACCAGCTAAGGCCCCTAAGCGTGTGCTAAGTGGGAAAGGATGTGGAGTTGCACAGACAACCAGGAGGTTGGCTTAGAAGCAGCCACCCTTGAAAGAGTGCGTAATAGCTCACTGGTCAAGTGATTCCGCGCCGACAATGTAGCGGGGCTCAAGCACACCGCCGAAGCTGTGGCATTCATACATCGATAAGCCTTCGTGGTTCAGTCGTGTGGATGGGTAGGGGAGCGTCGTGTGGCGGGTGAAGCGGCGGAGTGATCCAGTCGTGGACGCTACACGAGTGAGAATGCAGGCATGAGTAGCGAAAGACGGGTGAGAATCCCGTCCGCCGAATGACCAAGGGTTCCAGGGCCAGGCTCATCCGCCCTGGGTAAGTCGGGACCTAAGGCGAGGCCGACAGGCGTAGTCGATGGACAACGGGTTGATATTCCCGTACCGGCGAAGAACCGCCCATATCGAATCCGGGGATGCTAAGCGCCCAAAGCTGGTGACGTCTTCGGATGGATCTGGTGGAGCGCGTGACCCGATCCGGTAGTAGGTAAGCGCATTAACAGGGGTGACGCAGGAAGGTAGCCACCGCGTGGCGATGGTAGTCCACGTCCAAGGGTGTAGGGCGAGGTGTAGGCAAATCCGCATCTCATGAAGCCTGAGACCTGATGGTGACCGCGTATGCGGGAAGTAGGGTGATCCTATGCTGTCTAGAAAAGCCTCGGCGCGAGGTTCAAGCCGCCCGTACCCCAAACCGACTCAGGTGGTCAGGTAGAGAATACCAAGGCGACGAGAGAATCGTGGTTAAGGAACTCGGCAAAATGCCCCCGTAACTTCGGGAGAAGGGGGGCCGGAGCGTTGAAACCCTTGCGGGTTAGGCGCGATGGCCGCAGAGACCAGGGAGAAGCGACTGTTTACTAAAAACACAGGTCCGTGCGAAGTCGCAAGACGATGTATACGGACTGACGCCTGCCCGGTGCTGGAACGTTAAGGGGACGGGTCAGTTCCTTTGGGAGCGAAGCTCAGAACTTAAGCGCCAGTAAACGGCGGTGGTAACTATAACCATCCTAAGGTAGCGAAATTCCTTGTCGGGTAAGTTCCGACCTGCACGAATGGCGTAACGACTTCTCCGCTGTCTCAACCGCGAACTCGGCGAAATTGCACTACGAGTAAAGATGCTCGTTACGCGCAGCAGGACGGAAAGACCCCGGGACCTTCACTATAGCTTGGTATTGGTGTTCGGTACGGCTTGTGTAGGATAGGTGGGAGACTGTGAAGTCGGCACGCCAGTGTCGGTGGAGTCATCGTTGAAATACCACTCTGGTCGTTCTGGACATCTAACTTCGGTCCGTAATCCGGATCAGGGACAGTGCCTGGTGGGTAGTTTAACTGGGGCGGTTGCCTCCTAAAGAGTAACGGAGGCGCTCAAAGGTTCCCTCATCCTGGTTGGCAATCAGGTGTTGAGTGTAAGTGCACAAGGGAGCTTGACTGCGAGACTGACAGGTCGAGCAGGGACGAAAGTCGGAACTAGTGATCCGGCCGTGGTTTGTGGAAACGCGGTCGCTCAACGGATAAAAGGTACCCCGGGGATAACAGGCTGATCTTGCCCAAGAGTCCATATCGACGGCATGGTTTGGCACCTCGATGTCGGCTCGTCGCATCCTGGGGCTGGAGTAGGTCCCAAGGGTTGGGCTGTTCGCCCATTAAAGCGGTACGCGAGCTGGGTTTAGAACGTCGTGAGACAGTTCGGTCCCTATCCGCTGCGCGCGTTGGAGACTTGAGAAGGGCTGTCCCTAGTACGAGAGGACCGGGACGGACGAACCTCTGGTGTGCCAGTTGTTCCGCCAGGAGCACGGCTGGTTGGCTACGTTCGGGAGGGATAACCGCTGAAAGCATCTAAGCGGGAAGCCTGCTTCAAGATGAGGTCTCCATGGACTTTGAGTCTGAGAGGCTCCCAGCAGACTACTGGGTTGATAGGCCGGATGTGGACGACCAGTAATGGTTGTAGCTGACCGGTACTAATAAGCCGATGACTTGCTACACCTTCCAACGTGGTTGGGGTGCGGTCAAGTGAGAAACTAAAGTTAAGAGCGTTCTCCTTTGGGGGGTGTTCTGTTCGCGTCCACTGTGCGGTTCCCGAGTCACGGGCGCCACCACTACCGGGTTGTACCTGTGGGTACAGCTGGTGGGTTGGGTGGTTTCGTTAACTCGATAGTGTTACGGCGGTCATAGCGGTGGGGAAACGCCCGGTCCCATTCCGAACCCGGAAGCTAAGCCCACCTGCGCCGATGGTACTGCCCGGGAAGCTGGGTGGGAGAGTAGGTCACCGCCGGACATCCTT
>NZ_QGDQ01000058.1 GCF_003149145.1 Quadrisphaera granulorum
ATCGGGATCAACGTGCCGGTGCCGGTGCCGATGGCGTACTACTCCTTCGGGGGGTGGAAGAACTCCCTGTTCGGTGACACCCACGCCCACGGCACCGAAGGCGTGCACTTCTTCACCCGCGGCAAGGTCATCACCACTCGGTGGGCTGACCCCGCCGCCACCCAGGCCAGCGTCGGCATCGATTTGGGTTTCCCCACCAACGCCTGAGCGCAGTTGCTGGGAGGGTGGCCAACGCCCATGATCACGGAGTTCTGGGCGTGATCATGGGCAGTTGGCCACCCCCTCCGGCGTGATCATGGGCGTTGGCCACCCCCGCTCCCGCTGCTGGGCAAGCACTGTCCGGGCGCGAGTTCGCGCTACGGGTAGCGTCGCCGTGCCCGCTCCTGCAGCGGATCCGACCATCGCCTCTCGGCCGGCAGTTGCGGAGCACCCGTGATTCACCTCGACTCTCCCGACGATCCGCGCCTGGTCGACTACACCGACCTCACCGACGTCGCTCTGCGCCGCGTCCGCGAACCCGCCGAGGGCCTTTTCATCGCCGAATCCACCCAGGTCATCCGTCGAGCCCTCGCCGCCGGACACCGGCCGCGGTCCCTGCTCGTCGCACCGCGCTGGCTGCCCGACATCACCGACGTCACCGACGCCTGCGAGCGATCGGGCGCCGAGGTCTACGTCGCCGAGGAGCCGGTGCTCGAAGCCATCACGGGCTTCCATGTGCATCGCGGGGCCATCGCCTCCATGCACCGGCCGACTCTGGCGCCAGTCGCGGAGCTGCTGCGCGAGGCGCGCACCGTCGTCGTCCTCGAAGACATTGTCGATCACACGAACACCGGAGCCGTCTTTCGGTCAGCCGCTGGCCTCGGCGTGGACGCCGTGCTGGTGACGCCGCGCTGCGCCGACCCCCTCTATCGGCGCAGCGTCCGCGTCAGCATGGGCACCGTCTTCCAAGTCCCCTGGACCCGCATCGAGCCCTGGCCCGCCGGCATCACCCAGCTCCAGGACGCCGGCTTCCACGTCGCAGCCCTCGCTCTGAGCGACGACTCCGTACCCCTCCAGAACTTCGCCGCCAAGCGCCCCGACAAGCTCGCCCTCCTGCTCGGGACCGAAGGCGCCGGGCTGACCCCGGCCAGCGTCGCCGCCGCCGACACCGTCGTCCGCATCCCCATGCACGGCGGCGTGGACTCCCTCAACGTCGCCGCAGCCAGCGCCGTCGCCTTCTGGGCTCTCGGGAGCGACTGCACGCCCTCCCCAGGGGCCTGACCTCTCGTCACCGCTGAAGGCCGGGCGCGATCTGAGGACGCGCGAGCAGGTCATGTCCGATGCCGGCGTCGTCGACGTCACCGCGCATGGGCCGCCCGCTGCAGCGCAGGTGTGCGGTGCATGGTTTGAGCCGTCGTAGCCATCAGCCAGACGGTCGCTATCCCGTTCGACTGCCCGGAGAGCCCTCAGCGTCCAGTGCATTGGGCGGCGGGTGCCTCCCGGACGAAGATCCGCAGCGGCACGCTCCCGCAGAAGAGTGGCGGGCTGGTCAGCGGGCGGGGGCTACTGGGCTTCGGAGGCGTAGACGTACGAGGCGAACGCAGCAGGAACGTGCTCACGCTGCCACGACAACGCAACGTTCAGAGCTGGACCCGCCAAGGCTTTCTTGGTGTAGCGCGAGATCTCTCGACTGCGCCCAGCCATGTGCGCCACCGCAACTGCCTGACCAACCGCGCGCGCTACGGCGATGGCCTGCGCCGCGCCAGCCTCTCTCTCGAGCGGCCGCGTGGCAACCGAAGGCGAGCTTGCGCATCTGCCCCACTCTGAGCTGTCCGGCGGCAAACAACTGCGCCCCCTCGAGAGCCTCACGAAGATGCGCGTCGTGCGGTCGGTCGGATGCGAACCGGCAGCAGCCGCGTGACGCATGAACTCGTCCACATCATCAGCTCACGACGCTGCGCTTCGCTGAGAGTCAGGTCGCTCGCATCGATCACGACCCCAGCATTCCAGCGTCGCCGATCGACGGACACGTACCGGGCAGCGATAGTTAGTGGGGCGCTTCCGCACGACCTCGATGGACGCGGTGACCCGAGCGGTATCTTCGTCCTGTCTAGGAGGGGACGGCAGCGCATGGAACGCCACACAGTTGACGAGCGCAAGGTCGCTCGGTCTGCGGCTAGCTCCACCAAGGCCTCCGCCAAGCTGGAGGACCGCATCCTTCCGCCGGACTTCGTCCGCTCCCCCCGCATCACCGAACTCCTCGACAAGCGACGTCGATCCTCCTGATGCCCCTGCAGCCGGGATACGGCGAGACGCCAGTCCCGGACGAGGAGCTGAGATGGCTACAACCGCAGGTCCGTGAACTGCTCGGCTCGGCGGTCACACTGCTCGACATCTACGACTACGAGCAAGCGATCCAGCAGGACCTCACGCAGACACAGCTGAGCAGCGTCATCGCCGGCGACCTGGGCGTCTCGTCACTTCTCAGCGACACCTACCTTCGCCATCTCCATCGTTCGCTCTACAACGACATCTGGCAGTGGGCCGGCACGTACCGCCGCCACGAGATCAACATCGGCGTCGCTCCCGAACTGGTCGCCGTTGAGGTCCGGCAGGGGTTGGACTCGATCGCCTACCGCTGGGAGCACACCGATGACTGGACACCGCGGGTGCTCGGCATGGCCGTGCACGCCGAGATCGTCCGGATCCACCCGTTCACAGACGGAAACGGGCGGACGACGCGCTTGTTGGCTGATCTGGTGTTCGCCGCCGCCCAGGGCACCGAGTCACCGGATCTGTTCGACTGGGACGTCGACAAGGCCGACTACATCGCACTCCTGCGGCAGTACGACCGGACCCGCGATCCCACCGGACTGGCCAGCCTCATCGGCTGCAAGCCGCTCGGCGAGTGAGCCGCCGCCAGGGGCACCCCGTAGGCGCTTCCCACCTTGTGGACGGGTGCCTAGTCCTCGCTCAGCTCCTCGTGCAATAGGCGGCTTGGAGGGGCCAGTTCCCACGACCGGTGACATGGACGGGCCCTTTCGTCGAGGGCCGTCCCTCGTCGATCTTCCTCAGCGGCGCGAGGTGACCGGTAGACGATGGTCAGCGGCACGCTGCCCGCGAGAGGTGGAGACGGCGCGGCTGTCCCGGCGGCTGCGGCGGCGTCGTGGCTCCTGCGAACGAGGGCAGAGCGGTCGCACCGGACACGCAACACGAGGACGTCGCGCATCTCGATGCGCATTCACATGTCGACATCCCACGCCTGGCTCGCGAGGTGCAGCGCCAGCGAGGTGCGATCCGAGTGCCCGAGCTTGCGCAGGAGCACCGACACCGCGTTCTTGACCGTCCCGTACGCGAGATGGAGCTGCTCGGCGATCTCCGCGTTGGGCAGCCCACGCGCCACGAGTCGCGCCACGGCCCGCTCGCCGTCGGTGAGACTCGCGGATCGTCATCGGCACGCTGACCGAAGGTCGATCCGCAGCGACACGCCCTCGGTAGACGATCCCGCGCGGAACATGATCGCCGTCGAGGGCGGTGGCGGCGACGAGGGCCTCTTGCGTGCCGGTCGGCGGTCCCTCTGCGGCAGCGCCGACGGCTCAATCGTTCGGTGAGCGACCCACCGTGCCGTCGTGACGTTCGGTCCAGGGGTTCGCCTGAGCGTCGGCGTGCTCCTTCTCGGCTGGCGACCAGAAGTCACCAGCCTGCACAACCGATGAGCTCGACCCATCGGCGGGCGCATCACCAGACTCCAGCGCCTGCAGCGACAGGGCGCCGACGGCGACCGTGACGGTTGCGGCACCGAGCCTCGCCGCCCAAGCTCGTCTGCCCATCTCCCGCTCCTGCCTGCCCGGACGTCTCCGGTCAACGTAGGTCAGCACGGAGTTGCTCTGCGGAAGGCTCTCCGGCGCCTGCAGCGCTTCGTGATGGTCAACGTCCGGCAGCCGCAAGCTCCTGCCGACGGGTCATTCAGCAAGACACATGTGGAGGGCAGCTAGGCGTTCCCGCCCCCAGGGGCGCGGCGGCGACTACAGGTCCAGGCGCATCGCCAAGGCGTCGGGACGGGGGTGGTCGACTATGACGAAGCCCAGCTTCGTGTAGGTACGAATGGCCGCCTCGTTGGTGGCGATCACGGTCAGCGCGAGGGACCTCAGGCCTTGGGCGCGTGCTTCCTCCAGCGCCAGAGCAACCAGTCGGGCGGCCCAGCCGCGGCCCCGGACGGCGGGTGCTAGGAGGACCCGGGCGAGCCGCGGCTCAGTGCCTGTGGTCGGGACGGTGACCAGCTCCACGTGTCCGAGCGGTTCGTCCCCCGCGTCGCTGTCGATGAGGGTGTAGGCCAACAGACCCGGCGTGGCGATCGTGCGGCGAAGCTGGGAGACCGTCAAGGGCCACGTCAGCGCAGGCCCGGTGAAGAGAAATTGTCAAGACCTGTGGATGAAGATCGTTTAGGCAGCTGCCGGTAGCGGCTGCTCGACCGGCGCGGCGGGCTCGGCGACCTGCGCCCCTC
>NZ_QGDQ01000059.1 GCF_003149145.1 Quadrisphaera granulorum
CACAGGTCCAGTTTTCCTGAGTGCTGACCCTGCCGGTCGCTACCGGCACCAAGCCTGCCCCTTGCGGAACCGGCCCGGTAACCCCCATTAGTTTTGCGGCGCCGTCGACAGGGGCACGGACACGCGGCTTCACAGCCTCAGGTGCCGCCCCGCCGCGGGGCTGATCGCCGCCGGCGACGACGGCGTCGCCCGTCCAGAGGCTGCCTGGCTACCGCGGCGCCAGCAGCGCTGCCCAGCCACACATGATCGAGCGCGCAGGAACGCACTAGGACCGCGCTGGCCCCCTACCGATGCGGTTCAGCCGGACTTGCGGCGGAACAAGTTGTGCTCAGTTCTGAGCAGGGCTGATCTGGCCAAAAGTGCCCCTGAAATGAACATTTGCCGTTGGCAAGTGTTGGGTGGTGTTGGTCATTGTCGAACCTCCTGCGGACTAGCTGCGGACTGAACGGTGTTCGATGAGGTCCGCTGGTGGGGGCGTGAGGCGGTCGCGCCCGCGTGGGTGGGGCGAGGCATAGACCGGTTGCCCGTTCGGTTGCCCGGCGAGCGGCACCACCCGTCGGGCGGCGGTGAGCCCAGCGGTCTGGCGCTCATCCGGGTTCGATTGCGAGCGGGAGAGCGCTCGGGGGTGCCTGCCGCCTGGCTGCGCGGCGCGTGTGGCGGAGGGGCGTCGGTGCCCATCGGCGGCTAGCGTTCCGCGGGTGGGGGAGGCGATCATGCCGGGCGAAGTCCTGAAGGGCTGGAACCCGCGTCGCTGCGCTGCTCTCGAGAACGTCTGGGAGGAGTTCCGCAAGGCCGGCGCCCACGGGCAGAGTCTCAGTGACGAGCTCATCGCGGAACGGCGACGTGCGGCAGTCGCTGGCGACGAGCAGTAGGGAGCACCCCCCCTCACTGTGAGGTCTTCGACGCGTCCGCGCTCCCGTTGCTGACCAACCAGGCATCGAGGTGAGATGTCGCCTGCGTGGCTGATTAGCGCGAAGCCTCCATCAGCGAGAGGTGATCTCTGTGGACTTGTCGCAGGAGGCCCGCTGACGGGCGTTCTTGCGGACGCGGTAGACGTTTACGGTCCCTGATTCACGACCTCGCGCAGCATTGCGACTGCCTCTGTCATGGCGTAGCGATGCTCGAGTATGTCGAGCACCTCGCCGGTGGTGCGTATCGGGCCCTTGCGGCCCGAACGGGACGCCATGGCGTGGATTGCGCGGACCGCTCTCGCTGGCCCAAGGGTCACGGTGTTGTAGGCGAAGACGCTGGGGGTGAGCACCTGCACCGTGGAGGGGACTTGTGAGGTGGGGAAATCCTTGACGTTGTGGGTGACGATCGCTCCCGCCCCGGCGATTACCGCGGCCGCCACGACGTGCTCGTCATCAATGTCAGGCAGGCCGAAGGTCCCCTCCAGTGGTTCCCATCCCTGCGTTTCGGCGTCGATGAACGTCGACCGCATCGTCGCGATCAAGCGGCCCGCGCGTTCAGCGGCCACGCGTTGGGGCAGCCCTGCTCGCACCAGCTTGATCGCCTCGTGCTCCTCCAGCTCGGCCAGGATTGCTGAGCTCCACACCGGCCGGTACATGCCCTCGATGGCTAAGGAGAGGAGGAAGTCGCGCTGGGTGCTCGGCCACAGCACGCACGTGTCGAGCAGGCCGGTGAACACCTCGGCACCCTCTCCATCTCAGCTATGGCGTACTTCTGCACTGCAGATGCCGCGGGGGCATGGCTGTGGACTGCTCCTCGGTGGGTGCTGGGGGTCAGCGACTCCCGGCTCGACGCCGCCCGGCGACGGTGCGTCGAACCCGCTTGAGGTCTTCCAGCATTACGTCGATGTCGACGTCGTCTCCGACGTCGTTCAGGCCGGGGTTCATGTCCTCCAGGGCGGCGTACTGCTCCCGGCGGCGTTGCTCACGAAAGGCCAGTAGGTCCTTGAGCGCGATCCGCCGGTGAGTACCAACCCGCTCGTAAGCGACCTTGCTCTCGTCCAGCAACTTGATGACTGTCGGACGGCTGATGCCCAGCAGGTCTGCTGCCTCCTGGGTGGTCAGTGTGCGGCGCTGCGGTACGACGGTGACCGCGAGGTTCTGACGCATCGCCTCCACGACCTGGCGCAGCACGCGGTAGACCTCGGTGGGCAGCTCTACCTGCTCGCCTGCCTGTGCTCCCGCGAGGAAGTAGCGAGTCTGCGGCGTGCCCAGGCCCGCTGCCTCACGTGCGGCTAGGAAGTCGTAGACCTCAGCGACCTGATCGGTGGCCTCGGGCAGGTACGTCTCTTGAGTGAGCGGTGTGATGCTCATGGAGCCTCCTCAAACGCAAGAAACGTAACGGATTGCGTTCCTTGCGTCTAGTCATCGACACTCCGAACGTTCCCCTTGACCTGCATCTCACCCGAGAGCGCCTGCGGTGGGCTCCTCGACCTGAGTGGCCTGGCGGTCCAGGTCGACCAGGTGGCTGATGAGAACCTCTGGGATGCCGAAGTTGGTGCCCTCCCCGCGCGCGGTCGCGGCGTCGGCCTCCTTGGCCTGCCAGCCCGGGGTCCAGGGCCATGATTGGTCAGCCGTGATGGCAACTTTCGGGTGCTATCCAAATCTCGCGAGCAGCTCCTTGCTGCTCGCGAGATCAGCCGAGATGTTGCCCGTGCAGATTTGGATTGGAGAAGCTCTGCGTCCCTTAGGTAAGTCTTCCTTTCGGGAGGATTCAAGTTTCGCTTGCGTGTAGGCGCGCGCTCGCTCATGCTGGACTGGTGCTCGCCGTGCTGACTGGCCTGAGCGGAAGTGTCCTGCTCTTTCTGTTCTACTCGAGTGTCCGTGTGAAGTGGCCTAATAGCTACATCACTTTGAGGAATCAGGCCGAGGAGGCCGTGGCTCGAGGTCCTCTTCGGTATGCCATTTTTCGTGCAGGCCCCTTCCTGCTCGTGGGGCTGGCTGTTTCGGCTAGTTCCGAACGTCTGAAAATCGACGGCTCCGTTGCTCTGGGTGCGCTACTGCTGAGTCATCTGGCGGCCACGAACGGGCGTAGTTTCATTAACTCGGTAAAGGCTGGTCGGGTTGCCGCCAATGGCATTCTAAGCAACCTTGCTACGGCATTCGGGCTGTCCGCTCTGGCGTATCTGATACTCAGGTATGGCGAGCGCCTTTCATTCCTTGTGCCCGGGCTGGATGAATTTGTGTCAGCCCTTTGGACGGGACTGGTCGCCGCCGTTTTGGCAGTGCTGCTGCAAAACTTTGTAAGGTCGGACTCTGATGAGGTCGATCTTGAGAGACTGTCACGTGATATTGGTCCTCGCTTGGAGTCATATATTGATTCTTGCGCCTGGGCTCACCGCTTGGATCCTGTGCTCCTTCGTAGCATCCTTTACGCCGAGGTATTAAATCGACCCCGCTGGTTCCGGGGCATCGAGCGTGCCGTGGGCGCTTTTCGATCGGGAGGCACCTATGGGATAGGGCAGGCGGGAGTGACCGCTTCCGCCAGCAATGAATCTTCAATTGAGGCAGTGGCGGCCAACTATGCCAACGTCAAGGTGCTGCGGTCCAGAGGGGCGTACGGGAGTCTCAATGCCGCCGCTCTCGAGGCTCTATTGGAGCGGCAAAACCCATCGAGGGAATTCGTCAAAATGGCAGCCAGTATTTTCAGTAGGCTTGAGAATAGGCGTGCGGCGTTTTCTTCGCGGCGCGGGATAGATGATCAGGCCGTAGTTATCGTCGATCGCGGACTTCGTGTCGGAGCTAAGTGGCGCATCGAAGGTTCTTGCGATCAACTGGTCGCTGGTCGACTGGCAATTATCGGTCAGGTTGGCGCTCCAGCAGAGTTAACCATTCAGGCAGCGGTATTGAATGGTCGACGCAAGTGGGTGGCGTTGATCTCTCTCGAAGAAGAGCGGGTCGGCTTCACGGTAGATTCTGAGCCGGATTTCGAGAGCGGGGGAACGGCTTCCCCTTGGCTTAATGCGTTCATGCAAGCTGATTAGCGAAAGTTGCTGACCTGAATAATTTGGATTTTTGAGCTGGACGCCTCATTTGCCTTCCGGAAGAACGGCGGATTGGTTAGCAATCTACCGGTGCAATGCTGGAGATCGACCTTCACTGGCTCACGATCAGGGCCGCGACAGCGAGCGGCTGGGGTCCCAGGGCGGAGCAAGGTATACGGAGTGGTGACCCAACCCGGTTGCCTGCTGATGCCCGACCGGCGCGGTCGGGCAGGGAGATCGGGTGTCTCGACGGCTCTCTGCCTGGTGACGAAGCCGGCTCGTCGGCACAGCCGCTGAAGCGACCGGGCAACCGGACCGGAGAAATTGTCAAGACCTGTGGATGAAGATCGTTTAGGCGGCGGTCGGGAGGGCCTGCTCAGCCGCTGACGCGCCGGCTTCACCGAGTTCGTCG
>NZ_QGDQ01000060.1 GCF_003149145.1 Quadrisphaera granulorum
GAAGGCCTCGGCTTCCACGTCGCTCTCACCGACGCCGAAGCCCAGGCCGCCTGAGTCACCTCCCAGCGCACCTCTCGGTCATTTTCGAGTGATCGTCGCGGGGAGGGGCTGTCTCGGGCCCGGAAGATGTGGACGGGTCACCGCATCCCCTTGACCGAGATCAAGGACGTGAGCGTCACAGCGCTGACGTTGCGGTGCTCATCACAGATCACGCAGATCTTGGCGATCGATCGGCTCCCCGTGCGGGAAATCCCGATCGATCGCCAAGATCTGCAACCCGTTGCCGCGGAAACTGTGCAGGTCACGGGCTGGTGTGGCGTGCAGAACTTCCTTGATCGTCGAGGAGGAGGGGGGTGGGCGCTGGTGCAGTTCAGGGGCGTCGCGGCGCGAATGACGCCCCTGAAGTGCGCAGGCGCGGCGGTGCTTGGGCGGCGGCCGGCCAGTCAGCCGAGGGTCTCCAGCGCGGCAGCGAAGCGCTGCTTGGCGCGGGCCCACCGGCTGCGCGCGGACGACGCACCGAGCCCCAGCACCGCCCCGGCCTCGGCGATACCGAGACCGTCCCACGCCACCAGCGTGAGGAGCTCCCGGTCATCCTCGGGCAGCAGCTCCAGCGCCTCGCGCACGCGCTCGGCAGGCCCGTCGGCGCTGGCGTGGCCGGCGTGGCTGGCGGAGGAGCGTTCGGCGCGTGTGAGGTCGTCGCGGAGCCGGTCGGCGAGCGCCTCGCGCCGCACCTGCCCACGCCGGTGGTTGGCGAGCACGTTGCGGGCCACGCCGAACAGCCACGCCGCGGCGGCGTCGTTGTCCTGAGGAAGATCATCGCGGCGGCGCCAGGCGGTGAGCAGTACCTGGGCGACGACGTCGGCGGCGTCCTCGCTCGGCTGTACCCGGCGTAAGGCGTAGGCGAGCAGTCTCGGCGCCACCGTTCCGAGGAACGTCTCCAGCGCCGCGTCATCGCGTCCGGGGAAGGCCCGGGCGGTGCTCGTCAGAGGGCGCGGACGGTGCTGGCCGCGCTCGTCGCGGTCGAGGTTGGCGATCACGGCTGGGTCGTCGCGCCGTTGGGGCTGGCGGAGTCGCCGCCGTGCGGGTGGAGCAGCGCATCGCTGCAGCCCAGCTCCGCGAGGCGCTCCACCTCCGGGGCGTTCTCGGCGCGGGCGGCCGAGGCCATCTCCCGCATCTCGGCGACGATGCCGCCGCCGTCGGTCGCAGCGAAGACCGGCCACTCGGCGGACGCTGCCAGCTGGTCGGTGGCGGTGGTGTGCGCGGCATCGCCGGGGGTGCTGGCCAGCCACGCCGCAGCCCAGGAGCACTGCCCGTAGGTCGCGTAGCTGCGCGCGACCAGGGTCTCCTGGAGCATGCCGCCGGAGGCTCGCGACGCCATGACCGTCCAGGCGGCGGCCGACGCGGCGTCGGTGCCCGGCGCAAACGTCACGTAGGCCGGACGCAGCGACTCGACGACGTCCGGGAAGTCGGGGGCGCTGCTGTCGAGCCACTCGGTGGTGTCGTTCTCCGTCATGCCCGGCGCTCCGAACCATCCGGTGCGCGCCGCGTGCACGGCTGCCGCAGCGGTGCCGCTGAGGGCGAGCGTGCCGGCCAGCGCGATGAGCCCGACGCGCGCGCCGCGGGACAGGCGGCGCCGTCCGCGGCGGCGGGACAGCTCGTCGCCGGGAAGGGCGGCCGTGCTCGTGCCGGAGGCCAGTGCTGACTGCTGCGCTGAATCTCGCGCTGACTGCTGCGCCGACTCCTGGGCTGCCACCCTCCGGTTGAGCTGCGCCAGGGAGGCCAAGACCGCCACGTCAGCGGTGGGGGCGGGCGGCTCGGCGTCGGCCAGCAGCCGGTGCAGGTGCTCGTCGTCCACGGTGTCCATCTCTCCTCGGGTGCCGGCGAGCCTGGCGGCCCGTCACCCAGCACCTGTCCGGCAGCGGCGCAGACGTCCCAGCAGACCTCGAGGACGCACCGAAGCGTCAGGACGTCGGCGGACCGCCACGCGCGTCGAGCAGGGCATGGAGCACCGTGAGCTCGCTGGTCTGCGACGCCACGATCGACTGCGCCAGGGTGCGCTCGGCGGTGTCACGCGCTGGCAGCAGACCGAGCGCAGCCTGCGCCATCTCCACGCCCGCTTCGTGGTGGGGGATCATCAGCTGCAGGTAGAGCCGCTCCGCGTCGGTACCCCGCGCGGCCTGCAGCCGGGCGAGCTGGTCGGCGGTGGCCATGCCGGGCATGGAGTCCACGCCGCTGACTCCGACACTCCACCCGGCGCCCGACCCGCTCGTGCTGCCCATGCCGTCCATAGCGTTCATGCCGTGCATCCCGGCCATGTCGTGGCCGCCGCCCCCGCCATCTCCAGCACGAGCCATCCACGCCATCACCGGCTGCGACCCGGTCTGCGGCAACCCCCACAGCTCCAGCCAGCCGTGCATCTGCCCGGCCTGCTGCTGCTGGGTGAGCAGGATGTCGGTGGCCAGCTGGCGCACCTCGGGGTCGTCGGTGCTGTTCAGCACGGACAGTGACATCGTCACCGCCTGCCGGTGGTGCGCCTGCATGTCTCGGGCGAAGCCGGCCTCCACCGACTCGTCCGTCGGTGCGGCCACAGCACTGGCCGACGACGACGACGGTCCGGCGCGCGCCACGAGCGCCACACCGAGCCCCACCGCCGCCGCGAGGCAGACCGCCGCGAACATCGCCAGCGCCGTGACGAGGCCCGAACGCTGTCCGGAGGAACTGTCGTCTGCGAGGCCCTCGTCGTCGTCGTCCGAGACGCCCTCGTCGTCGTTCTCCGGGAGGGTGTCGGCGGGCAGGTTCACGCGGGCGTGCCGACCGCGCCGCTGCACGCCCCGCCCGGCTCCTTGGTCTGCGGGCCGTTGACGTACTTGCGGATGAAGACCGCCAGGCGCGGGTCGTCGGCGTTCGGCAGCTGAAGCTGCTCGCCCCAGGCGCTGGCCACGACCGGGCTGGGGATGCCGGCGTACGGGCTGAGCAGCGTGTAGTCGCTGACGGAGACCGCCTCGCGGAGCTTCGCGACCTCGGCGGCGGGCAGCGACGGGTCGTAGGTGACCCACACCGCTCCGTGCTCCAGGGAGTGGACGGCATTGCGGTCTTTCACCTGCGCCTGGTCGGTGTAGACGCCGCAGTTCTGCCAGTACTGGTCGTGGTTCCCGCCGACCGGAGGCAGCGGGTCGTACGTGACGTCGGTGGTGACGTGGTCCCGGCCGAGGTCCTTGCCGTACTTGCCGCCGTACTCCTTGACGCCCTCGATGGGCTTCTCGGCGGCGGCCGCGAGGGCACGCTCGTCCGCGGTGTCGACGTAGATGACCGTGGCCACCACGGCGACGACGACGGCGACAGCGCCCGCCGTCAACCCGATGACGAGCCGACGGTGCCGTTTCTCACGGCGCTCGGCCTCCTGCCGAGCTGCTGCGGCGCGGGCGGCGCGCTCGGCGCGGTCGATCTTGCGGGGTTCGGCCACGCGTCGATCGTCGCATGACGTCAGGAGTCGCTACCCGGAGTCGCGGTGCATCAGGCGCGGCCCCACAGCTCGAAGGGCGTGCGGCCCGGCCTGAAGCCGCAGCACTCTGCGACGCTAGCGGCCGTGCGCGAGGTTGATCGACGGCGGCCGATGGTCTCCGTGCCGAGTGCTCCCCGTGCGTATGGCGCCACGGGCGATCGGGTTCATGGCGGGACGGGGGGTGTCCCTATGTCGTTGTCAAGCGGCCAGGGCCACCTCAGAGCTCGTCGGCGTCGTCCGTGGGCGGTAGGGCTGACGGTCACGCAGCATC
>NZ_QGDQ01000061.1 GCF_003149145.1 Quadrisphaera granulorum
TGTTGCGCGTCGCTTCTGATGTCGATGTTGGCGTCACCGCCGATGTCGACCATCGACGCCAGAAGGGCCCCACCGCGACTGCGGTGGGGCCCTTGCTCGACGTGGTGACGGTCACGTTCGACGTGGTGACGCACCCGGCCTTGGTTGCGCTCAGTCGGCGGTGACCTCCGCCACCGCAGCACGCGCTGCGCTTTCATCCACGATCGCCTTGCCCGCGCCGAACGTCGCAGTCAACGCCGTCACCGCCAGGTTGTTCACCGCCCGGGGGTACCCCCGACTCGAGGTGTGGATCAACGCGGCGGCGTCGTCGCTGAACAGGGTGTCGCTGCGTCCGGCCAACGTGACGTGGTGCTTCAGGTACGAGGCCGTCTCGGCAGCGGTCATGCCCGGCATCGCGTACTTCAGCGCGACCCGCTGGTCCAACGCCGCCAGCACCCCATGCTTGATCATCCTGCGCAGGGTCGGCTGGCCGACCAGCAGCGCCGCGAACGGGCTGGTGGAGTCCATGTCGTGGTTCGTCAACATCCGTAGTGCTTCCAGCTGGGCGGGCTCCAGCAGATGCGCTTCGTCGATGACCAGCACCGCCGTGCGGCCGCGTTCGTCGGCTTCAGCGGCCAGGGCGTCGGCGGTCTGAGCCAGCAGCGCCGCGGTCTGATACGCCGGGTGCCCTCCGAGTGCGGTGACGATGTGGGCGTGCAGCCCGCGGACCCCGACGGCGGGGTTGGGTAGGTAGATCAGGGTGTGGCGGGCGGGGTCCAACCCGGCCAGCGCCGCGCGCACGGCGACGGTCTTACCCGCGCCGACCTCCCCGGTGATGATCCCTAGGGCGCGTTGCTGGATGACCCAGGTGATGCGGGCGGCAGCCTCGCCGTGGGAGTGGTGGCGGTGCAGCATCCCGGGGGCCAGATCACGCCCGAACGGCATGCGGGTGAAGCCGTAGTGGGCTTGGAGTCGTTCGATGCTCACGCCCGGGCCTCCTGCTCACCAGTGGCCGCCGGTGCTGGCGGTGCTGCCGATGCGGGGAACAGCGGCAGCGTCACGATGCCGTCGATGCCGTCGATGCCGTCGATGCCGTCCTGGCCGTCGTCGGGGTCGGTGAGTCCTGCCATCGCCTCGTAGTTGATCGTGGTGCGGGTCGCTTGCTGGTGGGCGGTGTTGACCAACGCCAGGTAGTCGATGCCGGTCGGCGCCGGCGGGGACGGCGGGGGTAGTTCGGGGCGGGCTTTGGGGTGGGCGTGGCGACGGATCACGGTGGGGATGGCGGTGCCCATCGCGGTGCCGTTATAGGAGACCTCCACCACGGTCAGGTCGAAGGGGTCAAAGGCCACCTCGATGCGCAGCCCGGCCAAGGAGGGGTCAACGGCGTAGGTGTTGCCGTGCACGGTGATCGTGGCGGTCTTGGTCACCCGGCGGTGGTCGCGCCACTTGAACGCCTCGCTCAGTGCCGCCGCCGACGGCATCTGGGGCTGGCGGCCGGGATCGGCGGCCCACCCTGTCGCCCAGCGCTGCAGCGGCGCCTGGCCGGTGCTGGTGTGCAGCCTGCGGTGGTAGACCTGCTCGACCCAGGCGGTGAACGCGGCGTTCAACGCCGCCAGCCCGTCAGCGACCGCGACCCCCGGCCCGGTGATCGACTCCGCGACGCGGATGGCGTCCTCGGGGACGTCCTGGGCGTGGTGGGCGGTGATGGTGGGGGCGACTTCGATGAGGAACTGCTCGTTCACGGTCCGGAAGAACCGTTCGATCTTGCCTCTGCCTTGGGGGCGTCCGGGGGTGGAGTGGGTCAGGCGGATCCCCAGCTTCGCGCAGGCGGCCAGCAGCCAGGAGTCCACGAACGCTGAGCCGTTGTCCACGTAGATCCCGCCCGGCACTCCACGGGATGCCAGGGCTGGGCGTAGCGCTGCGGCCAGGCGCACGGTGTCTTCGGCCAGACCCCACCGGGCCCCGGTGATCAGGCGGGTGTGGTCGTCGATGAACGCGAACAGGTACGTCTTGCGTCCGGCGATCTTCGGGCCGTGCAGGGCGTCACCGGTCCACAACTCGTTCGGCCGCCTCGCTTCGAACCGCCCGAACACCTGCGGCTGCTGCCCTGCGCCAGCGACGCTGGCGTGGGGCCCGGCCAGCCCGACGCGGCGGAAGTGACGCTGCAACGTGGACGCCGAGGGTGCCCACCCGTCCAGTTGAACCAGGATCCTTTGCACTTGGGCGGTGGTGCGCCCGGGCTGCTCACGCTTCAAGGCGACCGCGGTGGCCAGTACGTCGGCGTCAGTGCGCAGATACGGGGTGCGCGCGGCGGGCAGGAGGGCATCGAAGCCGCCTTGGCGCCAGGCGCGGATCCAGCGGTCGATGTGGTCGCGGCAGTAGGTGACCTGGTTGCCGAACGGATCGGTATGGGTACGCGCGGCCAGTGCCCGCACCGCAGCGCCCCGCTGACCAGGCGTCAAGGAGGAGCCGGCGGCGTCGCGGATCAGCAGGTAACGGAACATCGCGATCTTCTGGGCGGTGTCGCGGGCGTTGATCGCCGCCCCGGCTGCGCCCGGGGCCGGCAACCGTCGCCGAGGGCTCCTACCCGCCCGCCCCGACGGCTGGTCCGATGACGGGGTCGACGGCGGGGTCGACGGTGGGGTCGACGGCGGGGTCGACGGTGGGGTCGACGGTGGGGTCGACGGTGGGGTCGACGGCGGGAGCTGTGGTGGGGGCGCAGCTGTCACGGGTTCCTCCTGGCCGGTACGCGCAGCACCCAGGAGGAGGGGGCCAGCCAGTGCTGCGACGCGTTCGTTGACACGTCGAGTGACGCGTCAACGTCGACCTGACCAGGCCGCGCCCCGCCGGCATCAGAGGCAACTCGTGTTGATCCACATCTGCGGACCCAACGGCGCTCGGGACGTCACGAGGTCGACGAGCCCAACGAGCCCGATGTGGAGGGCCAGGCCGGACTCAGCAGCTGACCGTGACAGGCCGCGCTGATGGCCGCCCACACCCAGGCCCGACTCGCGGGGTCCGCCTCATGCAGGTCAGCGGGCACAGCCCCGTCATGATCCGCGGCAGGGGCACGCACAGGAGCGGGGGTGAAGCCGGCCGCGGCCAGACCCGCGAACCACAGCAGCGCTCCCACCGCGTCCGCCCACCCCGACCCGCCAGTGCCGGGCAGCACCGGGTCAACAGCGATGCCGATCCCGGCGGCGGTGAAGAACGCCTCCACCCCCGCCAGCCGGGCACCGAAACGGCGTAGCCAACCCCGCACCGTGCCCGCCGGCACCCCGAGCCGATCAGCGATCCAACGGTGCCCCCGACCTGCAGCCCGAGCAGTCAACGCCCACCCGATCACCACCGCGGCATCAGCGCGGCGGACCAGGGCGATCACCGGCAGCAGCACGTGGGTGACGGCGCAGCCTGTGCAGCGGGCCCGGCGTGGGGCCAGGCGGACCCGGCGGTCTCCGTTGCGGATCATCCGGGGCCGGGCCCAGCCCCAACCACCCAACACGGCGGTGCACGCCGGGCACGTCAAAGCCCCGGCGGCTAGGCGTGCCTCGACGTGGGCGGGGTCGAGCTCTACGGTCATCAACGGTGCCTCCGAGCGCCGAGCACGGCCCCCCTTGCACCCGCGAAGTGAACGAGGGGGGCCGTTGCTATGTCTGCGGCGTCGTCATCGTGACGGCGCCCGTCGGCACCCTGACGTACCCGTGGCTCACCGCGACGTCGGCATCCTCAGTGACGCCGCCCGCCCGATCCGTCGACTTTCTCAGCGACGTTCAACA
>NZ_QGDQ01000062.1 GCF_003149145.1 Quadrisphaera granulorum
AGCATCCGCGGGTCGTACGCCATCCGCCCGGTCCCGCCGCGGCGGTAGCGCTTGTTCAGGGCGGTGATGTCCAACTGCGCGACGATGTCGCGCAGCACCCACACGACGTCCTCGACCAGCCAGTCGCGGATGTCGGGGGCCAGCAGCATCGGCTGATCCACATCGAAGGACCGGAACTGGCGCGCCACCAGAACATGATCGCGCCCCCGCCGCTACCGCGGCGGGGACGCACCCCGCTTTATGCAACAGGCTCGATCACGAAGGGTCTCCACCCCGACTGTGATCATGGACGGTTGGCCACCTACAGTCCTCGGGTGGCGAGCGCGGGTCAGTGGGTGGCCGGTGCGCGTCCGAGGACCCTCCCCGCAGCGCTGGCCCCCGTGCTGGTCGGCACCGGAGCCGCCGTGCTGGGGCAGTCGGCCCACGCCGGCCGGGCGCTGCTCGCGGCGCTTGTCGCCCTGGCCCTGCAGGTGGGCGTCAACTACTCCAACGACTACTCCGACGGCGTGCGCGGCACCGACAAGGACCGGGTCGGGCCGCTACGGCTGACCGCGTCCGGCGTCGCTCCCCCGAAGGCGGTGCTGCGGGCTGCGCTGGTCTCGTTCGGGGTGGCCGGCGTCGCTGGCGTGGCCCTCGTCGCGCTGGCGGGAACGTGGTGGCTGCTGGCGGTCGGCGCGCTCGCCGTCGTCGCCGCCTGGACCTACACCGGCGGCCCCCGCCCCTACGGGTACGCGGGCCTGGGCGAGGTGTTCGTCTTCCTCTTCTTCGGTCTGGTGGCCACGCTGGGCACCACCTACACGCAGACCGGGTCGCTGAGTGCGGCGAGCTGGGCCGGGGCCGTGGCCGTCGGGTCGCTGGCCTGCGCGATCCTCGTGGCGAACAACCTGCGCGACGTGCCCACCGACGCCGTCGCCGGCAAGCGGACCCTCGCGGTGCGCCTCGGCGAGCCGCGCACCCGCACGCTGTACGCGGCGCTGCTCGTGGTGCCCTACGTGCTGCTGGCCGTGCCGGTGCTCGTCGCACCGCGGGCGCCGCTGGCGCTGGCTGCGCTCCTCACGGTGCCGCTGGCGGTGCGAGCTGCACGGACCGTGCTGCGGGGCGCCGCCGGACGGGCCCTGGTGCCGGTGCTCGGCGCCACCGGCCGCCTCGAACTCGTCTACGCCCTGCTGCTGGCCCTGGGGCTGGCCCTCACGCCGCTGCTCTGACGGGCTGATCGAGCTCGCCCGGCCCGCGCCGGGCCGATCGGGCCCGTGCCGTGACCTCAGTGGGCGCGGCGTTGGGCGTCGTCGTCGGCGTCCTCCACGGCGGCGTCGCGCTCAGCCGCGGACACCTTGCCGGACTGTCGGCGCTCCTCCTCGCGGGCGGCCGCGCGCTCACGGCGGCGGGCGGTGTGCGCCTCCAACCGCTCCACGAGCACCTGCCGCGGCCCACCGAGCAGCAGGTACGACAGCACCGCCGAGACGATGACGGCGAAGGCCACGAGGAGCAGCTGCCGCATGCCCACCGCGTACCCGATGAGACCGACGAGGAAGAACAGGGAGATCCGCAGGAGCCCGTAGCGGAGGAAAGGTGCCACAACGACGAGCGTAGGTGGACGGCGTGCTTACCATCGTCAGGTGCCGATGCTGGTCGCCCTCGTTGCGCTCGTCCTGGGGATCTACGCGCTGGTCGACTGCCTGCGCACCACGGATACCCAAGCCCGCGGACTGCCCCTCCCGATCTGGGTCGCGGTCATCGTGCTCCTCCCCGTCGTCGGGCCCCTGGCGTGGCTCCTCGCGGGACGCACGCACACCGGCCACGCGTCGTCGCCGACTGGCAGCACGCGGGGCTGGGCACCCAAGGGACCCGACGACGACGAGGACTTCCTGCGTTCTCTCGACCGCAAGCACCGCGGCGACGTCTGAAGCCGGTCCCCCGGCCTTCCGTGCTGCGCCGCCGGAGGCTCAGGCGGCGCCGAGGTGAGCTTCGAGGGTGCTCAACGCCGCGTCCAGCGCTGCCAGCCCTTCCCGGACCTCGGCGTCGCTGACCGTGCACGGCGGGACGACGTGGAGACGGTGGTAGTTGGTGAACGGCAGCACGCCGTTCGCCTTGCACGCCGCCACCAGCACCGCCATCGCCTCGCTGGTGCCGCCGTAGGGAGCAATCGGCTCCTTGGTCTCCCGGTCGAGCACGAGGTCGAGCGCCCAGAAGACACCGAGACCCCGAACCTCTCCGATCACCGGGTGGCGCTCCGCGAGCTCGCGCAGGCCCGGGCCGAGCACCTCGCGCCCGATCCGGTCCGCGTTCTCGACGATCTTCTCCTCGTGCATTGCGGTGATGGTCGCCACGGCCGCGGCGCACGCCAGCGGGTGACCGGAGTAGGTCAGGCCGCCCGGGAAGGGCCGGTCGCGGAACGTGGCCGCGATGGCGTCACTGATGACGACGCCGCCGAGCGGCACGTACCCGGAGTTGACACCCTTGGCGAAGGTGATGAGGTCGGGGACGACGTCGAAGTGCTCCACCGCGAACCAGCGCCCGGTACGACCGAACCCGGCCATGACCTCATCGGCGATGTAGACGATGCCGTGGCGGTCGCACAGCTCGCGCACTCCGGCGAGGTAGCCGGGCGGCGGCGTCATGATCCCGGCGGTGCCGGGCACGGTCTCCAGCACGATCGCGGCGATGGTGCCCGGTCCCTCGAAGGCGATGAGCTGCTCCAGGTGGGCCAGCGCGCGCTCGGTCTCCTCGGCCTCGGTGGTGGCGTGGAAGTGCGACCGGTACAGGAACGGACCGAAGAAGTGCACCGCTCCGGCGGAGCCGTAGTCGTTGGGCCAGCGGCGCGGGTCACCGGTGAGGTTCACGGCGGTGGCGGTGCCGCCGTGGTAGCTGCGGTACTGGGACAACACCTTGTACTTGCCGGTGTGCAGGCGGGCCATGCGCACCGCGTGCTCGATGGCGTCAGCGCCGCCGTTGGTGAAGAAGACGGTGTTCAGACCCTCGGGCGCCACCTCGGCGATGAGCTGCGCGGCCTTCGAGCGGGCGGCGTTGGCGTGCTGAGGGGCGATGGTGCATAGGCGCTGGGCCTGCTCGACGATGCCCGCGACCACCTTCGGGTGCTGGTGGCCGACGTTGGTGTTCACCAGCTGGCTCGACAGGTCGAGGAAGCGGGTGCCCGCGCCGTCCCAGACGTAGGAGCCCTCCGCCCGGGTGATGACCATCGGCTTCAGCGCGCCCTGGGCGGACCAGGAGTGGAAGACGTGCTGGCGGTCGAGGCGGTAGGTCTCCTCCGGGGAGAGCAGGTCCTCGGGGGTGCTGGTGGCGGAGGTCTCGAGCAGGGTCATGGCGGCGTCCTCGTGGTCCGTGGTGGCGACGGGTCGGTGGTCCCGGGTGGCCAACGCCCATGATCACGCTCAGAACTCCGTGATCATGGGCGTTGGCCACCCTCCCAGCAACTGCGCTCAGGCGTTGGTGGGGAAACCCAGATCGATGCCGGCGCTGGCCTGGGTGGCGGCGGGGTCAGCCCACCGAGTGGTGACGACCTTGCCGCGGGTGAAGAAGTGCACCCCTTCAGTGCCGTGGGCGTGGGTGTCACCGAACAGGGAGTTCTTCCACCCCCCGAAGGAGTAGTACGCCATCGGCACCGGCACCGGCACGTTGATCCCGAT
>NZ_QGDQ01000063.1 GCF_003149145.1 Quadrisphaera granulorum
AACAGCGCTGCAACGCTGATCTTCTTCTCGTTGGGTGTGGAGATCACCGGGAAGGTACGACCCGCCCGGTCATCCACAGGTTCTGATCATTCCTCGTGACGGGTTCGAGGCGATACTCGATGCAAGAGCCGGGCAGCTGCGCCAGGCACGTGCGCCGATCCACCGGGCGATTGAACCAGGTCTCCAGCTGGCGGTCGGAGCACGGAGATCATGTCCCGTGACGTGGTGTTGATCACCGAGAGCGGCCCTGGGACCTACACCACTTCACGGGACATGACTCAAGGAGCAGCCAGATCCGGCGCGGGGTCTTCGCTGGCCGACGCCCGCCTCAGTCGAAGCGCTCCTGCCGCAAAACCCGTTGACACCCCGCGAGCACGGGCCCAGGCTGCGGGCAGGCCCTGGAGTCGAGCGAGGAGGTGGTGCGCCGTGAACACGTCGATGTGGGCGCTCCACCTCGGGGCCACGCACGGGCGGTAGAGCGCCCGGGAGCGCCGTCACCCGCGCTCTCGAGAGGCACTGCCATGACCAACCACCTCATCCCCGACACCCCTGACGTCACCGAGCACGCGCTCGCCCTCGCCGGCGTGCCCGGCGTTCTGTGGACACCCGCGTCCGCGTCAGCCGAGGCCCCTGCACCGCTGCTGCTGCTCGGCCACCCCGGAGGCCTCGACGCGATACGCCAGCGCCTAGCCGCTCGCGCCCGGCAGGCGGCAGCCGCCGGCTTCGCCTCGGCCGCGATCGAGCTGCCCGGCAGCGGCAGCCGTCCCCGGCTGCCCCACGTCGATGCTGCCCGCGCCGACCTGCAGCGGGCCGTCCGCGCCGGTGAGCCGCTCACCGACGACGTCGTCGACAGGCTCGTCCTGCCGCTCGTCGAGCTCGCCGTCCCCGAGTGGCGGTCTGCGCTGGACGAGCTCCTCGCCCGTCCGGAGATCGGCGAGGCGGCCGCGTACTCGGGCGGGGTGCTCGCGATCGGCGTTCGCCTGGCGTTGGTCGAGCCGCGGATCGCCGCCGTCGTCCTCTTCGCCGGCAGTGCCATCCCGAAGGCCACCTACGTCGACGCCCGCCGGCTCACCAAGCCCGTGCTCGCGCTGCTCCAGTGGGACGACGAGAACAACGAGCGGCAGGCTGCCCTCAACCTCTTCGACACGATCGGCTCATCAGAGAAGACGCTGCACGCCAACACCGGCGGCCACACGGGCACGCCGGCGTTCGAGGGCGTGGACGTCAACCACTTCCTCCTCCGCCACCTGGCGTGACACTGCAGGTGACCTCGGTCGGTTGCCGGCTGACCGAGGTCACCTGCGCCGAGGGGTTCCTGGGCCGACGCCACGGCGACTGACCGCGGTCACCGTCCGACCTGACCCCGGTCAGTTCCGCCGTGAGGCAAGGAGCTGCCCCTGGCCCACCGGGTGCACCGACACGGCGGCGCACCGCTCGTCCGCCTCCAGCAGGGCGCGCAGCGGCGCGACCTCCTCGGCGTGGGAGAGGGCGTTGTCGACGGCGAGCACCCCACCGGGGGCCAGCAAACGCACCGGGGCGGCCACCACGAGGCGTACTGGGTGCGCTCGGAGTCGAGCAAGAGGAGGGCTACGCTCGCGTCGGGCAGCGCCGCGAGCGCCGCTCCCCCGTCACCGAGCTGGACGTCGACGACGTCGTCGAGTTCGGCGGCGCGCAGCGAGCGGCGCGCGTCGGCCTGGGCGTCGTCGTCGAGGTCCCATGAGGTCAGGTGCCCTCCGGTGCGGCGCAGGTCGCCGGCGAGCCACAGTGCGCAAGCTCCGCGGGAGGTTCCCACTTCCACGACGGTCCAAGCGCCGAGGGCCTGCACGAGGAACCACAGCAGGCGACCAGCGTCAGGCTCGATGATCCGCCAGCGCTGTAGGCGGTCGGTCTGGGCGGCGTCGTGTTCGACCGCCGTGCGCTCGATCTCCGCGATGACGGCGCTGACCTTCGGCTGGAGTTCTGTCATCCGTGGAGGATGGCTGCCGCCCGCCGTCGTCGTCCGTCGGCGCGGGTGGATGATCCCACGGTGAGTGACCCGGAGCGGACGGCGGCGCCCGTCGACTACGCGCCTGTCCGCGCGGCGTACGACACCGTCGCGGACGACTACGCGGCCCGCCTCCCGGACACCCGCGCCGAGGCGCCGCTCGACCTCGCGATGCTCGACCACTTCGCGGCGACCGTCAGCGCCAGCGGCGCGGGCGCTGTGCTGGACGCCGGCTGCGGCGCGGGGCGCATCTCGCGGTACCTGGCGGACCGGGGCTGCGCGGTCACCGGGGTGGACCTCTCCCCCGGGATGGTCGCCGCAGCGCAGCGCGCCCACGCGGACATCGCCTTCACGGTCGGGTCCATCGCCGACCTGCCGTATCCCGACGACAGCTTCGACGGGGTGCTGCTCTGGTACTCCACCATCCACACACCGCCGGAGCAGCTCGGCCCGGTCTTCCGAGAGGCGGCTCGGGTGCTCCGCAGCGGAGGCCACCTCCTCGTCGCGTTCCAGTCGGGCTCCGGAACGCGCGACGTCTCCCCTGCCTACCGCCGCCTCGGCCACGACGTCGAGCTCCACCGCTACCTCACCACCGCCGACGAGGTCGTGCCCCTGCTGGAGGCCGTGGGCATGAGCGAGACCTGCCGTCTCGTCCGGAGCGCCCACGGCCACGAGGCTGATCAGCAAACCGTGCTGCTCGCCCGGGCTGGCTGACCTGGCGACGGCGATGACCGCGAGAGTGCCCCACGACGGCGCCCATTGGGCCAGGTACAACGCAGCTCAAACGGGCCGGGAGCCTCGTGAGCTGTGCCGCCAGGTGCTCGCCCTCGCCGGACCGGGGCTCGGACGCACGGCTATCGACCTGGGCTGCGGGGCGGGCGTCGAAACCCGCGCGCTCCTCGCCGCGGGGTGGCGCGTCCACGCCATCGACAGCGCGCCGGACACCCGCGCCGTCGTCACCCGTACCGCCGCCGACCAGGACCTGAGCCGGTTGACGATTCACCACGCCCCGTTCGCCGACCTCGACGCGCTGCCCGAGGCGGACCTCGTCTACGCCGGGTACTCCCTGCCGTACTGCGATCCTTCAGCGTTCCCCCGTGTCTGGGCGGCCATCCGCGGCGCCCTGCGCCCCGGCGGTTGGTTCGCGGGGAACTTCTTCGGCGACCACGACTCCTGGGCCGGCACCCCGGGCGAGACGTACCTCAGCGTGGATGCCGTCCACGCCCTCTTCGAGGGCTTGTCCGTGGTGAGCTTCGTGATTGAAGACGACGACGGCGACGCGTTCAGCCTCGATCCACCGCGTCGTGACCTCGCGGCGAGGTGATCTTGGCGGAGGGGGCTTCGCGGTGCTGGTCCACTCGGTGGGCAGCAGGTAGCC
>NZ_QGDQ01000064.1 GCF_003149145.1 Quadrisphaera granulorum
CGACGAACTCGGTGAAGCCGGCGCGTCAGCGGCTGAGCAGGCCCTCCCGACCGCCGCCTAAACGATCTTCATCCACAGGTCTTGACAATTTCTCCTCGTCGGACCTTGCGGGACCTGCGCACCAGCAAGTCGAGGTGGCCCTGGTAGACGAAAAGCACGTTCACCCGGGCGAAGAGCTCCGGAGAGCTGTCCAGCCCGAGCTCGGAGACGTGGCTGTGGGGCGTGAACGACAGCACCTGGTCGGGCGAGAGCCTCCGGGGCAGCCCACGCATCATCTGCTGCTCGGCCCTGCCCGTGAACGAGGACACGTGGACCACTCCCGCCCCCTGCACCGCTGCCTCGGTGAGCGCTGCCGCGGGGTTCCCCTCGCCGTCCAGCGCCCGGGCGAGGTGAGCGTTGACACCGGCCTGCACGTAGATGGCACGACATGTGCCGTCACGCAACGACAGGATGGTGGCGCGTCCAGTGGGGGCATTCGGCGCGATGACAAGGGGCTTGGTGGACCCGACGCAGTGCCTCTCAAGGTCCTCCCGCAGATCCTTTCCATCATCGTCGTCACCGACGATTCCGCCGAAACTGACCGTGCCGCCCAACTTGGCCAGGGCGTATCCGGTGTTGGCTCCAGACCCACCTGGCAGACGCAGGGTCTCCCCCACAGCCTCTTCATGGTCGCCAGCGATGGCCCGGACCTCGAGCAGGTAGTCCATGTTGTGCGCCGAGAGCACGAACGTTTTCTCGGTCTCCCAGCGGCGCAGGCGCTCTCGTAACGCCTCGTAGCTTGACGGCGGTGGGAGCTCCTCGGGCTGGACCTTCCAGCGCGGATCGTTCTTGGCCTCCGCCTCGGCGATGCAGCGGGCAATCTCCGCCCCTCGCTCGCCCGTGAGGCGAGCCGCACGCTTGGCGGAAATGAACCACGGCGAGGTCGGACTGCACCACTTCGACGCGGTGCCCTCGGTGACACCGAGCAGCCTGCCGAGCTCTTTGAGCGTGAGGCCATCTACCTCCACGTACTCCCGCAGCAGCGAGAACTCCCGGCTACAGACGAACCCGGTGGGCACAGGGCACAGGGCGCAGGGGCACTGACATCTCCTCCGCTGCAAGCCGTGCAAGGACATGCGTTTTGTCGTAGGCGACGCCTTGCCAATCTGGTCTCGCGGCCGCAACCCCAGACCAGTAGCTCCGGTACCTACGACGTTGCCGGAGCGTGATCGAAAGGCTAGTGAACCCATGATCCCCTCGACAACCTCGTCCCCCGGTTCGTCCTTCGCCTCGCCGGAGAAGGGCCGGTGCACCGCGGGCCGTCCCCGCTTCCGCCTCATGCTCGTCGGAGCCGCCTTGGCCGTGACCGGCGCGCTCGGCGTCAGCAACGCGGCCCCGTCGCAGGCTCTGACCTTCAACCCCGGCGTGTTCACCAGCAGCGTCTACCTGTCGCAGAGCGAGACGCGGTCGCTGGCCGACTCCGTGGCGCCGCAGCTGGCCACCAAGGCCAGCCGCGCCTGCCGCATCCTCGGGGTCTCCATCCCGGGGGCCGGGTGCACCGTGGTGATGATGGCGCACGGGAACAGGTTCAAGAGCGCCGTCTCGCGCGCCGCGGACTCCCAGGGGTGCCTCCGCATCCGCATGAGCGGAACGCCCCAGCAGTGGCTGACGATGCGGAGCTTCCCCGTGATCCTCGGCTGGTACGCCGATCACAACCGCATTTACTGCAAGCCGTGAAAGTCGCCGAGCGATAACGACAAGGGGCGGGTGACCTGCACGCTGCGCGGCAGGGCGCTCGCCCCTCGTCTGTGCCCCATCCCGCCCCGAGACGTAGGGGCGGGCAAGACTTACCGCACGGAATCTCCCCTGTCAGAACGGCGTCAGCCCGGGCGCCGACTCCTGGTGCCCGGGCTCGCCGCGTCGACGAATGCTGCGCAGTAGGCGCCACAGATGCTGTCCCACAAGTAGGCATCGCGGATGCGCTGCACCGCTTCAGCAGAGTGCCGCTCCTGCCGCTCGCGGTCGGCAAGAAGCGAGAGCACTGCATTAGCGATGGCGGGGGCCTCGGGCTTCACGAGCGTTCCCGTGCCGCCCAGCACCTCGCGGTTGTAGGGGGTGTCGCGAGCGACCACGGGTGCGCCACAGGCGAGAGCCTGTACCAGGGCTGGGTTGGTGCCGCCAACGCTGTGCCCGTGGAAGTACGCACCGGCGTGCTGCCACAGGGAGAAAAGCTTGTCGTCATCGCTGACGTGACCGAGCCAGTGGACGCGCTCGTTGCTGTCAGCGAGAGCCTTGGCGCGCTCGTCAAGCTCGCCGCCGTACCCGGAGGACCCAACGACAACGACGTCCGCCGCCTTGCTAATGATCTTGGCTGCGTCAAAGAACTCGTTAACGGTGTTCTCGGGTACGAAGCGCGCCACCATGAGCGCGTACCCGCGGCGCTCCAGGCCGTCGACCACGGGCAGCGGAGCGGGAATGTCTCCGCCGTAGGCGATGACCACACCGTCTCGGTGGAATTTTTCCCGCCAGATGCGCTCGAGCTCGTCGGCGTCGTAGACGAGGGTGTCGGCGAACTTTGCGCTTATCCGGGCGCCGTTGAGGAAGACAGCTTTGCCCAGGCGGCTCCACTTGGCGCGGTCCCACTCGATGCCGTCCACGTTCAGGACCGTGGGGATGCCCCGCACCTTCAGCAGCGGAAGCCAGTAGCCGCAAGCCACATTCATGAGGAACGCGACATCCGGCTTCTCCCAGGCGGCGTGGACGCTCGAGGTGCAGCTATAGGACAGGGTGCTGAGGGACTTGGACTCAAGTCCCCGCGTGACCACGCTACGAACCTCGGGTCGGAGGCCCGGGTCGTCGGAGCGGGTCGCGCCAGGACGGGAGTAGACGGTGACGTCCCACCCCTCGTCATGCAGGTACGGCGCCATGCGTCGCACGAGGGTCTCGAAACCGCCGTAATAGCTTGGGTAGCCACGGCTACCGATGATGGCGATCCGCGGCCTGCGCCCTAGGAGGGAAGCTAACGCAGCCACTGTGGTCATCTTCTGCTCAGCGTCCCAACGTCGCGTACTTGGCTTCGGTGGCGGCCTTGCGGGGCCGCCACCACGCCTCGTTCTCCTTGTACCACTCGAAGGTGGCCTTCAACCCCGACTCCAGATC
>NZ_QGDQ01000065.1 GCF_003149145.1 Quadrisphaera granulorum
CCGGGCCGCTCTTCCCCTCCGGAAGCGAGATGAAACATTACCCCCACCCCAGCCCCACACCAAATCGCCCCCCTGACCAGCACAAACACCAGGGATCGAGTGATCGGTGCCGCTGGCACCGATCACTCGATCAGCGCAGAATCGGAGCGTTGAACCCTGTCCAAGGGCGTGTCACGCCCCCGTCAGCCTGCGCTGAGAGGTTCACACCCGCATGCGTCTGTCTCGCCATGAGCCTCCTGAATCGACGCCTACCGCGCCCTTCCGTCCGCACTGAGGCCGACGTCTCACTCCAGAGGCCCGAGGTGCTTGACGCGACGCTCTGCCAGCGGGGCACCCGGTCATGTTGTCGACGGCAACGCTCCGCGGCATGAGGATCCGCCGGCCGTCTGTTGCGTCAGCGTCCGGAGAGAGCACCTTGAGCTATTTCCCGGTAGCTCGTCGCCGGTGACGCGCAGGAGCAGGTAGCTGGGAGCCGGGGAGCAGAACCCCGGAGGATGGGCGGTCCTCCTACAGATCGACTTCTTCCCCCGGAGTCCTGCCGTGTTCCCCCGGAGTCCTGCCGTGTCCGATCCTGTCACCTACACAGCGACCCTTCCCATCAGCCGGGACACCGTCGAACGCATCGCGGTCTTGCTGCACGCCCGCCGCCGCCAGCTGCGCACCAGGAACGGCCGCCGAGCGCTGGGCTGCTTCACCCAGGGCCTCCTCCTCTGCCGCTGGACGCTGCAGGCCACCCGCGTGCCTCACCTCGCCGCCGACCACCGCCTGTCGCTGTCCACGGCCTACCGCTACCTCGCCGAAGTCCTCGACGTCCTGGCCGTGCAGGCCCCGGGCCTGCACGGGGCCTGCTGGCAGCGAAGATCGCCGGGCACCCGTACGTCATGCTCGACGGGACGCTCATCACCATCGACCACTCCTTGGCACCAGGCCTGACCAGGGGCGTGGACCTGGGGCTACCGCCCACTTGCGGGGGAAGGTGGAGCGGCATGCACCGCCGTCCGGTCGGTGGCACAGCGGGTACATCCAGGTGCTCAGTTGATCACCGCAGCCCCCGACGGGTGGCCGTGGTGGGTCTCACCGGTGCGCCTCGGGCGTGAGCACGACGTCACCTGCGCGCGCACCCACACCGACCTGCTCGACCCGCCTCAGGAGTTCAGCGTCGACGGCCCGGTCGTGCTGGCTGACTCCTCGAGCAACTGGCTACGAGGGCTCGGACCAGCGCCTGCTCTCGCCGTACAGCCAGCAGCAGACGGTGCCGAAGGAGAAGGGCTTGGCGAAGCTCAAGAAGATCCCGCTGACCGAAGCTGAGCATGTCATCAACAGCCTGCACGCCAGGCTGCGCTCTCGTGCAGAGCAGGGCAACGCCCGCCTGAAGGTCACCTTTGAGGCCCTACGTCGCGTCAGCCAGGACCCCTGGCGCATCGGAGCCATCGCCGCGGCGGCGTTGATGCCGCTGCACCGGGAGCACGACCGCACGACCTGACCGAACGTCACCACCAAGTCGCAACTGGGAATGGCTCATTGGACGGGTCAGGACGTCGGCGTCGGTCAGGTCCACTCCGGCGGCGGCGAAGGCGGCCAGCGCCGGGGAAGTACTCCTTCAACCCCGCGTCCAAACGTTGGAGGGCGCGCAACCGCGCTCTGGTGGGCTCGGGCGACCAGCTTGATGCCCTCGGCCTGGGCGGAGTCCCCCGCGATGGGGCGGTGGTGGGCGCGGTCCACGCGCACGATCTCGGCCAACACCGCCGCGTCCCCGGCGTCGGACTTGGCCCCTGAGCTGGTGTGCCGGCCGCGGTAGGCGGCGGCCTGGGCGGGGTTGATCGCGTACACGGTGTACCCGACGCCGATCAGCGCCTGCACCCAGGTGCCGGGGAAGGTCTCGACGCCGACGATCACCGCTTCGGGAGGCACGAATCCGGTCTGCGGCTCGCGCTCCTCGTCCTCGTCGTGGTCGGGGTCGTCGCGGTAGCTGTGGTGCAGGTGGGTGGCGGTTTGCTCGTACAGACGCTCGATCCCCGCAGAGTCTTCGGGCGGGCGGGCTCTAGCAAGGGTGCGACAAAGTCGTCACGCCAGCCCGCAGGTAACCAGCATCAGCAAGGGCTCGCGCGCCTGTCGGGATTTCCACTCCCGCGACATCGTCCCGACGGCTCACTCCGAGCCACGCAACCGATCCTGGCGACGCAGCCCTCGCCTGAAGCTCGGCCCGCCACCCACCGGCGACCAGCGTGCAGGAGCAGTCACGACGCCGCCGGCACCGCCGACCACCCTCCAAGACCATCAAGTGCAGTGCCGACGAGCCAATACAGTCGGTTGACCCGACGAGGACTCCGGCTGTTGCCCTCTTCGTGGTGTCGACGTCGTCAGCGGCAACACCTATCGGTCTCACCGATGCCTGGCTCCGTGCCGCTGGAGCTGATCAGAATCTAGGTGCGAGAGCCGGAGACGGTCGTCGGCCACCGGCAGGCTCCTCGAGCGGCAACATCAACCTCAAGCCATGGGCGCCACAGCGTCCCCGCGTGCCCTACGCGTCGACGAAGGTCCGCTCACCATGTCGCCGTCAGGCTCGGCCAGGTCGATCCGGCTACGTGGTTTCACCGATGGTGAGCAAGAATTAGCCCCCGACCACGTGCACCTCGCTGCGGGGCCTCGGCCGCCGCACAGGGAGACCTAAGTGCGCCCAAGCTAGGAACCAGAGGCCACCGCGCCGACTCGGCGCCATGAGTCCGAGACTGCCTCGTCACTCGACATCGGGCGGACAGGAATCCGCGCGCGCAGCCCTCGCTACCTCTCACCACGGCCTCCGGTTGCCTCCGACAACGCGCAGAAAATCGGGGCACCGCTCAAGAAGGACCTTGACGACCCGGATAGAGCTTAACCGTGCCGACTCCCTGACATGAGCGTTCCCGGAGAATTTCATCCACAGCACGCAGCAGGAAAGGAACCGTCTCTTAAAGTACGTTCGTCTGGGTGTGTGGAAGGGGGCCGGGTCGCATCGCTGCGACCCGGCCCCCTTCACAAAGGATGTCCGGCGGTGACCTACTCTCCCACCCAGCTTCCCGGGCAGTACCATCGGCGCAGGTGGGCTTAGCTTCCGGGTTCGGAATGGGACCGG
>NZ_QGDQ01000066.1 GCF_003149145.1 Quadrisphaera granulorum
CTGATCGTGGGGTGCTGGGACCGGTACCGCTGGGAGAACCGGCCTCGCTCCAAGCGCATCCGCGCAGCATGATCACACCTACTGGCGGACGTTCTTATGCCCATTGGTTGGCGCAGCACAGCATCCTCACCCGGCCCGAGGAGTGGCGCGCGGCCATCTCCAGCGACGCCGTCGTCGACTCAGTGATCGACTCAGTGGCGCAACCGGAGTGCGAGGCGGAGGTACCCGCCCCGTGACCGGCTCTCCGTTCGTGTCCGCGGCGTGGCTCGATGCCGCTCTGCACTCCCCGTGCCCCCCTGTCGTCCTCGACGCCACGCTCCTCCTGTCGAGGCCCCGGTTCGACGGCGACTTTCGCTCCTCCAGCGGGCAGCCTCGGTGGGCCGAGGCTCACATCCCCGGGTCTCGGCACGTCGCCGTCGACAAGGACTTCTCCGTGCCGCACGCGACCCACGACCACCACCCGCCGCCGCAGACTCTCGCCAACCGGCTGGCCGCGCTCGGCGTGAGCAAGGCCGACTCCGTGGTCGCCTACGACTCGGTGGGCGGGCTGTGGGCCTCGCGCCTGTGGTACCTGCTCGATTGGATCGGGATCGACGCGCGAATCCTCGACGGTGGCCTCACCGCCTGGCAGGCCGCGGGCCTGCCCGTCGTCGTGGGTGCCAGTGAAGGATCCGATGGTGGCCGGTCCGGCAGGGGCCTCCTCCGTCGGCTCGGCGACGCCCCCGCCGCCCGCTGGACGGTCAGCACCACCCGGCAGGCGTGGGTGGACAAGGACGAGTTGGTCCGCCGGCTTGGCCTCGGTACCACCCCGCCCGCTCCCGCATCTGCCGAGGTCTGCCTCGTCTGTGGACTCGCGGAGGCCGTGTTCGACGGCACCGAGCCCACGCGCTACTCCCGACGCGGGCACATCCCCGGCAGCAAGAACGTCCCCGCCCGCGGCCTCTTCGACGAACACGGCCTCGTCCTCTCCCCCGCTGAGGTCCGAGCGCAGTACATCGCTGCCGGTGTCGACCTCGATCGCGAGATCCTGCTCTACTGCGGCGGCGGCATCTCCGCCTGTGCGAACGCCGCCGCCCTAGCCCACGCCGGCCTCCGCCGCGTACGCGTCTACGACGGCTCCCTGGAGGAGTGGAGCGCCGACCCAGAGCTCCCACTGCTGATCGGCCGAGCCTGAGCCAGGCTCCACGAGCCCGCCCACGAGAACGGACAAGAACGCGCTCCTTCACGGCTCACGACGTCAGCCTGTCGTTCCACAGGACGCGACGCTCACCAGCTCGGACATGCGCCTCGATTCGGTTCTCGGGTGGTGGCAGAGGGCAGGAGTACCAGTCCGAGAAGCCGCACGGCAGTATGAAGGCGCGGTTCAGGTCGAGCACCGCCTCGCTGCCGCTGGGTCGGTCGAGCCTCAGGAAGCGTCCTGGCGCGTATGCCTTGATGCCGGTGGTGCCGTCGGCGAAGACGAAGACGAGCGCGTCGCCGTCGAGGAAGGCGACGAGGTCCAGGTAGTGTCCCTGCACTTCGACGGCAAGGTGCCGGGCACCTTCTTGGCGTGGCCGGTGTCGCTGGCGCGGCTGAAGCCCCAAGGGACGGCGCTGACGGCAGGAGCGGGTGCCCACAGCGCTGGCAGGACCCAGGCCGGGTCGTAGGGGTAGGTCTCGGGCGGTAGGGGCCTGTAACAGAACAAGGTGATCAGTTGATCATTCCGGGCCAGGGGCGCTCCGGTAGTTCCACTCCGGGTGGAAGGCTTCCCGAGTCAGGCAGGGCGCGGACAAAGTCAGGCTGGTGAGGGCGCCACTCTGCCCTGGATGAGCGCTGCCGCGTTGCGGTGATGGGCGTTCGCCCAGGTCATCATCGCTTTGGAGGCCTGCCCCAGCAGAGTGATCCCGGTCAGGACCGCGTTGCGTAGCGCCGCCAGGTTCACCGCGATCGTCTCGGTGATCACCCGACGCTGGTCCTCGCGGTGCAGGGTGTCGCGTTGGTGGTGGACGACCTCGGTGGACCAGTGATCACGAGCCAGACGAGCCAGAGTGGCTGGGTCGGCGACCTCGGCGGGCAGGGACGTCACCAGGTGCACCTCCTCCTTGGAGTCCCAGCCCAGTCGCTGGGCGGGGGTGTGGTGTTGAACGTCGCTGAGAAAGTCGACGGATCGGGCGGGCGGCGTCACTGAGGATGCCGACGTCGCGGTGAGCCACGGGTACGTCAGGGTGCCGAC
>NZ_QGDQ01000067.1 GCF_003149145.1 Quadrisphaera granulorum
GCGTACTTGGCTTCGGTGGCGGCCTTGCGGGGCCGCCACCACGCCTCGTTCTCCTTGTACCACTCGAAGGTGGCCTTCAACCCCGACTCCAGATCCGAGTGCAGCGGACGCCACCCCAACTCATCCCGCAGCAGCGACGCATCGATCGCGTACCGCAGGTCATGCCCCGGGCGGTCACTGACCAGGTCATACGCATCGGCGTCCTGACCGGCAATCTCCAGCAGCGCCCGCACCACCCGCAGGTTGTTCGCCTCACCATCAGCACCGATGAGGTACGTCGCCCCCGTACGACCGCGCTCCAGCACCGCCCACACCGCACGGTTGTGGTCATCGACGTGGATCCAGTCCCGCACGTTGGTACCCGCCCCGTACACCTTTGGGCGCACCCCGTCGAGGATGTTCGTGATCTGACGCGGGATGAACTTTTCCACGTGCTGCCACGGCCCGTAGTTGTTCGAGCAGTTCGAGATCGTCGCCTCGATCCCGAACGACCGCGCCCACGCCCGCACCAGCAGGTCCGAACCGGCCTTGGTGGAGGAGTACGGCGAGGAGGGGTTGTACGGGGTGTCCGGGGTGAACTTCTCCCGCGCCGGGTCATCCGCCGGCTCCGCCAGCGGCAGGTCGCCGTAGACCTCGTCGGTGGAGACGTGGTGGTAGCGCACCCCGTGCGCCCGCACCGCCTCCAGCAGGGAGTACGTCCCGATGAGGTTGGTGTGCACGAACGGCCACGGATCGTGCAGGGAGTTGTCGTTGTGAGACTCCGCCGCGAAGTGCACCACCGCGCCGTCACGTCCCAGCCCACCCACGAGCTTGCTCACCAACGCCACATCGGCGATGTCACCCTCCACGAAGGTGATCTCGCTGGCGACGTCGTGCAACGTCGCGCGGTCACCGGCGTAGGTGAGCTTGTCCAGGACGACGACCTCCACCTCGGGCCGCTCACGCACCGTCGCGTGCACGAAGTTCGCGCCGATGAACCCAGCGCCCCCGGTGACCAGCAGCTTCACAGCGTCTCCCTCGTCGTGCTACCGGTGTGGCGGCGCTCCAGCAGCCCCAGCAGGTAGGTCCCGTACCCCGACTTCACCAGCGGCGCCGCCCGCTCGGCCAGCTCCTCATCGCTCAGGAAGCCCACCTGCCAGGCCACCTCCTCCGGCGACCCGATCTTCAACCCCTGCCGCTGCTCGATCGTGCGGATATAGACCCCCGCGTCCATGAGGGAGTCCACCGTGCCGGTGTCCAGCCACGCCGTCCCCCGCGGCAGCACCTCCACCCACAACCGCCCCTGCTCCAGGTAGGTGCGGTTGACGTCGGTGATCTCGTACTCCCCCCGCGGGGAGGGCTTCAAGTCGCGGGCGATGGCCAGCACGTCGTTGTCGTAGAAGTACAGACCCGGCACCGCGAAGTTGGACCGCGGCGCGGCCGGCTTCTCCTCCAGCGACACCGCCCGCCCCGCCGCGTCGAACTCGATCACGCCGTACGCGGTGGGGTCCGCCACCCAGTACCCGAAGATCGAGGCACCGTCGATGTCGATGAACCGCGCCAGCTGCGTCCCCAGACCCGGGCCGTAGAAGATGTTGTCGCCCAGCACCAGCGCCACCGTGTCGTTCCCGACGAAGTCGGCCCCCAGCACGAACGCCTGCGCCAACCCGTTGGGCTGGGCCTGCACCTGGTAGCTGATGGCGATGCCGAACTGCGAACCATCCCCCAGCAGCCGCTGGAACGCCGCCGCGTCGTGCGGGGTGGTGATCACCAGCACGTCCCGGATGCCCGCCGCGATCAACGTCGACAGCGGGTAGTAGACCATCGGCTTGTCATAGACCGGCACCAGCTGCTTGGACGTACCCAGAGTCAGCGGGTGCAGACGCGTCCCCGAGCCCCCCGCCAGGATGATCCCCTTCACGAGGATCGACCGTAGCGGCC
>NZ_QGDQ01000068.1 GCF_003149145.1 Quadrisphaera granulorum
CCTACCGCGGCCGGCACACCAGCTCAGGGGCCAAGTCCGACACCGGGGACGCGGCGGTGTTGGCCGAGATCGTGCGCGTGGACCGCGCCCACCACCGCCCCGTCGCGGGGGACTCAGCCCAGGCCGAGGGGATCAAGTTGGTCGCCCGAGCCCACCAGAGCGCGATCTGGGCGCGGGTGCGCACTCGCCAGCGTCTGGTCGCGGCCTTGAAGGAGTACTTCCCCGGCGCGCTGGCCGCCTTCGCCGCCGCCGGAGTGGACTTGACCGACGCTGACGCCCTGGAGCTGCTGGAGCGCGCCGCTGACCCCGACGCGGCAGCGGCGCTGACCCGCTCCCAGGTCAGCAAGGCCCTGCAGCGCGCGCGGCGTCGCGACGTCGAAGGCAAGGTGGAGAAGATCCGCGCGGTGTTGGCCGCCCCGGCGCTGCGCCAGCCGGCGGAGGTGCAGAAAGCGTACGCGGCGATCACCCGTTCCCAGGTGCGGCTGCTGCGGTCGATGAACGAGGAGATCGAGGCATTGGGGCAGGTGGTGGCGGACTCTTTTGGGGCGCACCCGGACGCTGAGATTTACCTCAGCGTGCCGGGCATCGGGACGATCATCGGGGCGCGGACGCTGGGTGAGTTCGGGGACGACCCGACCCGGTACGCCAGCGCCAAGGCCCGCAAGAACTACGCCGGCACTTCCCCGATCACGGTCGCTTCGGGCAGGAAGAGCGCGGTCCTAGCTCGCTACGCCCGCAACAAGCGTCTGGGCGATGCGACCCACACGTGGGCGTTCGCGGCCCTGAGCGGATCACCAGGAGCGCGGGCCTACTACGACGAGCTACGCCAGCGCGGCAAGAGCCACGAGGCGGCGCTGCGCCAGCTCGCCAACCGTCTGGTGGGGATCCTGCACGGCTGCCTGCGCCACCGCGTCCTGTACGACGAGGCCACCGCCTGGCCCGCGCTGGCACCCGTCCAGACCGCCGAGCCCGCAGCACCCAACTCAGCGTCCGCTGCTGCGGTCACCGCCGCCGCTTGACAGCCCCAACCCCTGGGATGTCTGACCCCCTGCGACGGCCAAAGTTGACCCCCCAGATGCGGTGTGTAGCGGTTCGTGACAGCTCAGGCAGCGCTTCGGGCGGCGGCCGGTGAGCTCGTGGCGGGCGGCGTCGGACGAGGTTGACCCCACCCGACGGCGGCGGTTGACCCCTCGACGGCGGCGTTGACCCCCCGGGTGGCCGCGGCCGGCGCGGGCCCGGGTGGCTCCGCGCCGCCGCAGTGGCTCAGAAGTGCGGGAACGGGGCCGGGTCCCACCCGCCGGCCGGCGACGGGCTCGTCACCAGATCCGGCATCGGGTCTGGTATCGGCTCTGACCCTGGGTCCGGCGTCGGCTCGGGCGCGAACGGGCGCCCGCGCTCGTGCTCGATGCGGCTGGCGGGGTCGGCGATGCCGTCGGTGTGCTCGTCCACGAGAACCTCGTGGACGGCGCCGTACTCCCACGACTCACGACGACGCCCCTCGTGCTCGGCGGCGTGCCGCTCCTCGTGCTCGGGGCCGTTCTGGCCCTCGTGCTGCGGGTCGGGGCTGGTCGCGGTGCTCATCGCTGTCCCTCCAGCCCGGCGGCGCTGGCCTGACCCGACCCGCCCGTGCCACCGGGCGCACCGGCGGGGACGACAGCCGTTGCGGGGGCGGCGACGGGTGCGGGGGTGGGGGTGGCGCGCATCGCCGCGGCCGGGTCGGCGCTGATGGCGGCTCGGCGGGCGCGGGTGCGGTAGGACTCCCCAGACAGGGCGATCACCTCGGCGTGGTGCACCAACCTGTCGATCATCGCCGCGGCCACTACCTCATCCCCGAAGATCTCCCCCCACCGCTTGAACGGCATGTTGCTGGTGACCAGCACACTTCCGGTCTCATAGCGGGCGGCGATCAGCTGGAA
>NZ_QGDQ01000069.1 GCF_003149145.1 Quadrisphaera granulorum
CCTCGATCCACCGCGTCGGTGCGGGTGAGGGGCTGATCACGTAGGAGCGGGTGTCGATCTACCTGGAACGATGGGACTTGCGAAGGAACCCATCACGACCAGAAGAAGGACACCCGCCAGGTGCGATTCTCCCACCCCACTTACGCCGTCGATGCCGCCTTCGACGAGACCAACCTGCTGCCCGACGCCGGGCTCGTGCCCTTGCTGGCCTTGGCCGAGCGCGCCGGCCTTCACGGCCTGCTCGATGAGCGGCTCACCGTCGCCGGCCGCAAGGGCGTCGGCCACGACGCCCCCGCCAAGATCGTCTCGGTCATCGCGGGGATGGCCGCCGGTGCGGACTGCATCGAGGACCTCGACGTGCTGCGCCACGGTGCCACTGCGGACGTGTTTGGCGGGGTGAAGGCGCCCTCCACCATCGGTTCGCACCTGCGGGCCTACACCTTCGGGCACATCCGCCAGCTGGACGCTGTCTCCTGGCGGCTGCTGCTCGGGTTGCACCGCTGCACCGGGCTCTTGGATGCCCTGGCCGCCACCGGTGCGGTTACGTACGTCGACGTCGATGACACCGTCAAGGAGATGCACGGCTACGCCCAGCAGGGCGTTGCGTTCGGATACTCCAAGGTCAAGGGGCTGAACGCGCAGGTCGCGACCATCTCCACCCCACCGGTCGCTGGTGTTGGCGGTGGCGCTGGTCACGCGGGGGTGGCGCCGGTGATCGCCGCGGCCCGGCTCAGGAAGGGCAACGCCACCTCCTCTCGCGGCACCGGAAAGATCGTTGGTGAGGCCGTCGCGGTCGCCAAGGCCGCGGGCGCGCACACCATCGTGGTGCGGGCGGACTCCGCCTACTACGGGTTCGACCTGGCCGCCGCCGCGGCCAAGGCGAAGGTGAAGTTCTCAGTGACGGCGCGGATGAACGCTTCCATCCGCGCCGCGATCGCCGGCATCGACGAAGACGCCTGGACGTCGATCGAGTATCCCCAGGCGATCTGGGACGAGGACGACCAACGGTGGATCTCCGATGCTGAAGTCGCCGAGGTCACCTACACGGCGTTCACCAGCCGCAAGAAGGCCGAGCACGTGCGCGGGCGGTTGATCGTGCGGCGGGTGAAGCGGTTGAACCCGAAGACTGTTTCTGCTGGTCACAGGTATGAGCAGGGTGAGCTGTTCACCCTGTGGCGCTACCACGTGATCTTCACCGACGTTGATGGGGACACCCTGGAGGTGGAGGCTGCTCACCGGGATCACGCGATCGTCGAGCAGGTCATCGCTGACCTGAAGGGCGGGCCGATGGCGCACCTGCCTTCGGGGAAGTTCACCGCGAACGCCGCGTGGCTGGTGTGCGCGGTCATCTGCCACAACCTGCTACGGGCGGCCGGTCACGTCGCCGGCGGCGCCCTGGTGCGAGCCAGGGCGGCGACGCTGCGGGCACGGTTGGTCGCGGTACCCGCGCGGGTCGTGCGTAGTGGTCGGCGTGTGCGGCTGCGCCTGGCAGCGCGGTGGCGCTGGGGGGCGCACTGGAGTCGGTTCGCAGCGACGGCGGGTCTGAACGCCTCGATCTGAACCACGCCCCGCCGCTGCCGCGGCGGGGCCCCGACGAGCAGGGCATCAGTGGAAGGGCCGGGCAGACCGGCGGCTACCTGCTGCCCACCGAGTGGACCAGCACCGCGAAGCCCCCTCCGCCAAGATCACCTCGCCGCGAGGTCACGACGCGGTGGATCGAGGCTGA
>NZ_QGDQ01000070.1 GCF_003149145.1 Quadrisphaera granulorum
CTCAAAACCCCGTAACAAGCATTTACTCTGCACACCTGTACGACTGTCGGTGGCGCCCAGTAACGTCCCACCCATGACCTGGACGGCCTCCGAGACACCCCACGAGGACGCCTCCGCCGCACCAGGCCACCCCAACCCCACGACCGGTCCCGGCGGCCCCATCAGCGCTGGCGGCTCTGGCGGTCCCGCCGCTCCCGCCGCCCACGACTGGGTCCCCGAACCACTGGCCCCCGGCGCCCTCGGCGCCACCCCCACCCCCACCGCCCAGGACGACGACGGCGCCGCCGCATCCGACCTGCCCGACCTGCCGCCCTTGACCGGACCCCTGGACGAAGCGCTCACCACCGCCCGCGCCGCCGCAGACGCCGCCGTCCACGCCGCCGGCTACCTGGCCTCACTGTCCGCCCACCAGCGGGTCCAAGCCCTGCAGCAGGCCGCGAAGGTGCGTGACGTCACCGACGCCACACTCCTGCTGCTCACCGCATCCTTCACCCCCGATGACCTGATCACCGTCGGCGCCAAGAACCCCACCGACCTGCTCACCACCCACACCGGCGTCGACCCCCGCCGCGCCACCAGCGAAGTCCACCTCGCCAAAGCCCTCACCTTCCCCATCGCCCCCCTGCCCTTCCCACCCACCGGCTGCGACCAGGACACCGGCACCACCGGCCCCACCGACGACGATGCCGACAGCGATCAGGGCGCTGAGGGTGCTGGGGTGGGGTTCGGGATCGATCTGGACGCCGAACGCGCCGCCACCGCCGCGACCAGCCCGGTGCGGCTGCATACCGGTGAAGGGCTGGGCCGGCTGGGAGCAGCCCATGCCGCCGGACGGGTCTCCACCGACATCGCCTCCCTGGCCCGCCGCGTCGTGGGCTCTTTGCCGCGGCGGATCCAACGCGCCCGCGGCCCCGAAGCCGACGCCCTCCTGGCCGCCACCTTGCCGGGGCTGACCTACCCCGAAGCGGTCACCGCCTGCGAAACGCTGGCGCACACTCTGGACCCCGACCGCGCCGACCGTGGTTTCAACCCCGACGACATTGACCGGCGCTACCTGAACTTCACCGTCCACGCCGACGGCACCGTCGACCTACGCGCCCGTCTGGACGCCGTCACCGGCGCCGAAGTCAAAGCCGCCATCGACCACCTCTCCGCCCCCGACCCCACCACCACCGCACCCCTGGCCGACGACACCGGCGATGACGTGCCACTTCCCGGCGTCGACACCCCCGACAGCGACACCCGTCCGCGCGGCGGGGTGGCGGTCCGTGATGAACGCACCCCTGCCCAACGCCGCGCCGACGCCCTGGCGCTGCTGACCCGACTGGGCCGCACCGGGGACCAGACCCGCGGCGGGGAACCCCCACGCATCATCGCCACCGCCACCGCCGACCAGCTCACCGGGCTGCCCGGCGCCGGAGCGGCGACGTGTGAGACCACCAACCGGCCCCTGAGCACCACTGCGCTGCGGCACCTGGCGTGCACCGCGGTGCTGCACACCGTGACCCTGTCCTGCCAAGGACCGGCCGCCGCTGCGCTGGCGCTGGGACGCAGCGTGCGCCTGTTCAGCCCCGCTCAGCGCCGCGCGATGCTCGCCCGTGATGGCGGATGCATCATTCCCGGCTGCACCTCCCCGCCGGGGTGGTGGGAGGCCCACCACGTGCACGACTGGGCCGAAGGTGGTCCCACCGACGTCGAGCACGGGG
>NZ_QGDQ01000071.1 GCF_003149145.1 Quadrisphaera granulorum
CAGGGCGCGGTCATAGTCAGGTGAGCACCGCGGGCGCCCTCCCTCGTAAGAGATCAACAGCGTTGGTGTGAGCAGCGTTCGCCCACGTCAACGTCGCTTTCACCTTCCCACCCGCGCACCGCACCAGCAGCAGGGAGCAGTTGCGCAGCGCCGCCAGGTTCACCGCCGCACTGGCCGTGGTGACCCGGCAGGCGTCCTCGGCGTAGGAGGTGTCACGCACGTGGTGCACCGACTCCACACCCCAGTGCCCGCGCACCAGCGCCAGCAGCATCGCCGCGTCGGCCTGGGCAGGGCTCAGGGACGTCACCACGTAGATGACCTCCTTGGAGTCCCACACCGCCACCCCGCCCTCACCAGCGCGAACTTGTCGTCGGCGTCGGACCAGGCGCCCCACCTGGGCGGCATCACCGAAGGCGACCTTGGCGGCGGACAGCTGCTCGGGGCTGACTGCGACGGTGCGCAGCGAGCGCTGCTCGCGCCGGCCGTGGGCCACCGGCCCGCTGAGCGGACTGGCCGCGCCGTCGACGGCGCGCTGGGAGGGGCTGGGGAAGTTCCGGTCGGGGCCGGCCAGCACCGCCTGGGCGAAGGCCAGCAGGTTGGGTTGGTTGCCCTTGATCACGAACAGGTAGTGCCCGCCGGCGGCGCGGACGGCTTCGGCGGTGGCGGCGTAGGTGTGCCCGGCGTCAGCGGTCAGGACGGTTCCGTTTAGGTCCATCCCGGCCAGCAGGTCCCGTCCGGTGGGCGCTTCTCCCTTCTTGCCGCTCGTCGTATTCGCCGTCGTCGTGCTGGTCGTGGTCGTGCTGGTCGTGCTGGTCGTGGTGGTGCTGGTCGTGATGGCGTCGACGTGCCGTTGGGACAGCACGATCGGGGCGCAGGTGCTGGTGGCGTGGGTGACGACCGCGACCAGGAACGGGGCCGCGGTGGTGGCGGTGCGGGCACCGTTGATCGCCTTGCCGTCCATCGCGACGCCTCGCAGCTGTCCGGTCACGGCGTCAGCCTCGGTGCCGGTGCCGGTGCCGGTCGCTACGTCGGTGCCGGGGGCGTGGGCGGTGTCGGTGGCGGTGTCGGTGGCGTCAGGCAGCAGGGTCAACGAGGCGGTGGCGGTGAAGTCGTCCAGGTGCTTCTGCAGGTGGGCCGGTGGCAGGTCAGCGGCGGCTCGTCCCAGGGTGCGCACGCTGGGCCGGCGGACTCGGCCCAGCCGGTCCCGGCGTGCTCCGATGCTGATCAGCAGCTCATCGGGGGCGGTCGCGGCCCAGCGGGCGGCGCCGACCAGGCCGGCGAACCCGGTGGTGCAGGCCGCGGCGAGCAGGATGGTGAGCAGGTAGGCCAGGTCGTGGCGTCTGCCGCGGTAGTGGCGGTGGTCGTCCAGGCCTGCGAGCAGGGCGGTGGCGTCGGGACACCACGGATCAATCTTCCGCTGGTCAGCGTGAGCGTCAGCGGCGGCGCTGAGGCTGTTGTCGCTGCTGCTGGTCGGGCTGCTGGTCGGGCTGCTGGTCGGGCTGCTGGTTGTCGTGGTGGTGGGCTTCGCCGGGGGAAGCGGCGATGATGGGTGCACGGGCGTGACCTGTCGACGGGCGCTGTGTGAGAGCTTCGATCGTCGCGGGTCACGTCCGCCGTCGCATCACCGAGGGTCATCACTGCAGGTCACACAGTCATCGCCCGACTATGACCGCGCCCTGGG
>NZ_QGDQ01000072.1 GCF_003149145.1 Quadrisphaera granulorum
CGATCACTCGAAAATGACCGAGAGGTGCGCTGGGAGGTGACTCAGGCGGCCTGGGCTTCGGCGTCGGTGAGAGCGACGTGGAAGCCGAGGCCTTCGAGCTTCTTGGTCAACCGCTGCGCAGCGCGGGCCTTGGCCTTGGCGTCCATCGGGCGGGCTTGGACCTGGGTGGGGTTGAACTCCTGTTCGCGCCTGACCATGTGCCAGATTGCGGTGAGGATCTTGTGCATGATCACCATCAGCGCCTTCTCCCGGTCCATCCTGGCCTTCAACCGCTGGTACAGGCCCTGGTAGTAGCTGTCCTTGACTCGCACCGCCGCTTCAGCGATCTGATGCAGGGCCCGCTTCAGGTGGGGGTTTCCCGGGCGGGTAGCCCCATTACCGCGCCGATCCCCGGACTGGGTGTTACCCGGGCACACCCCCGCCCAGGAACACAACGCCTCCGCGGACTCGAACGCGGCCATGTCCGCGCCGGTCTCGGCCAGCACCGCTCGCACGCTGATCACGCCGGCGCCCGGCAGGGTGATCACTCGGGCGATGGTGCAACGAAAGGGCGCCTGCACCACCTCCAACTGAGCATCGATCTTGGCGATGTCAGCGGTGATGGCGTCCAGACGCTCCAGCTGGGTCTTGAGCAGGAAGCGGGTGGTCTCATCGAAAGCGCCAGCGAAGGTGGTCATCGCCTCGATGAGGCCATCGGTCTTGGCGGCCAACTTGCCTCGGGCCAACCCCGCCAGCGCGACCGGGTCCGCCTCGCCGTTGATGACCGCGGCCAGCATCGCCCGCCCAGAGATCCCGAAGATGTCGGTGGCCACGCTGGACAGGCGGAACCCCGCTTCGGTGAGCAGGTCGTGGATGCGCTGCTTGACGCGGGTGCGGTCGACCACCAGCCCCTCCCGGGCCCGGGACAGCATCCGGGCCTGGCGAGTGATGGGGTCGGGCACGAAGGAGGGATTGATCAGGCCGCAGGCGGTGACCTGAGCGATCCAGACCGCGTCGGTGACGTCGCTCTTGCGGCCGGGGACCTTCTTGATGTGGAAGGGGTTGACCAGCCACACCTTCACCCCGGCGGTGCCCAGCAGCGCTTCGAAGGTGTAGAAGACCGGCTTCCAGTACTGCCCGGTGGACTCCATCGCCACCACACTCACCCCGGCCGACCCGACCCACTCCGCGGCAGCGGTCAACCCCGAATGGGTGGTGGGGAAGGTGCGGACCTCGTGGCTGAAGGCGCGGGTGTTCTTCTTGCCCGCCGGTGCGGGGATGCGCACGCAGACCTTGATGTCGGACTTGCTGATGTCGATCCCGGCGACGCGTTCGTGGATGACGTCCATGCCCGTGGTCCCTTCAACCGCCAGATCTCGTGTGGTGCCGGGGCTCTGACGCGCCCCTGCTTGGGGTGGGTCGGTGCGGCTGGGACCACCACAGGTCTACGACGATCACTCACGTGCTCACCGCTACCAGCACCGGCAGCCGAAGCGGCCTGGGCTGGTGTGCGGGGCGACAATCCGAAACTCCTGAGGGTGCTCCCGCGTCACGTTCAAGGACGGGCTCGTCAGCACCAATCGTCACCGACGTCGAACCGCCCCGACCCGCCCCCATTTTCCTCCTCCGAGACGGCCCCCGGCCAGAGCCGTTCA
>NZ_QGDQ01000073.1 GCF_003149145.1 Quadrisphaera granulorum
GGGGGGTGTCCCTATGTCGTTGTCAAGCGGCCAGGGCCACCTCAGAGCTCGTCGGCGTCGTCCGTGGGCGGTAGGGCTGACGGTCACGCAGCATCGCGAAGAGAACGTCCACGCGACGGCGGGCCAGGCAGATCAGGGCGGCGTTGTGGCGGCGGCCTTCGGCGCGCTTGCGGTCGTAGTAGGCCCGGCTGGCCGGGTCTGACAGCGCCGCGAACGCGGACAGGAACAGCGCTGACTTCAACGCGTGGTGCCCGCGCTGGGAGTGACTCTCACCCTTGATCGAGGAGCCTGACCTGCGCGTCACGGGCGCCAGCCCGGCGTAGGAGGCCAGGTGCGCGGCGCTGGCGAAAGCGCTGCCGTCCCCGACGATGGTGAGGATCTTGATGGCGGTCCTGACCCCGACACCGGGCATCGAGGTCAGGACCTCGGCAAGAGGGTGGGACTCCAGGCGCGCCTCGAGCTCGACCGCCAGCGCTGCACGTTCGTCGCGGACCTCCCGCAGCTGGGCGGCGACGCCGGTGATGACCCGACCGAACGCGCCGGTCCCGGTGATGGTGACGCTCTGGGTGGCCAGCGCCGCGGTGATCTGGGCGGGCAGGGTGCGCGCCAGGCGTGGTGAGCGTGGCCGCAGCACCTCGGCGATGCCGTCGGTGCCGAGGGCGGCCAGGGCCGCGGGAGTGCCCGCGGCGGCGAGCAGGTCGATCACCCCGTCGCGGTCGAAGTGCCTGGCCAGGAGCCGTTCCAGGGCGGGGTGGACGTGGGTGAGGGCGTCACGCAGGCGGTTGGTCAGGCGGGTGGCCTGCTGGGCGAGGTCGTCGTCGTAGCCGGCCAGCACCCCCAGGTCGGCGAGGGTCTCATCGTCGGTGCCGACCCGGCGCAGGGTGTGGGGGTGGGAGCGGGCGGCGTCGGCGATGACGTAGGCGTCGCGGGCGTCGGTCTTGGCCTGACCGGGCTGCAGGTCGGCCAGGCGCCGCATCGTCAGCCCCGGCAGGTAGGCCACCTCGATGCCGAGGTCGCGGGCCACGGCGATGGCCAGGGCGCCGATGGCGGCGGGCTGGTCGACCACCGCCAGGACACGCCCACGCTCGGTGAGCTTGGTGAAGACCGCGCGCAGGGCGGCTTCGTCGTTGGTCAGGGCCTTGTCGTGGATCTTGCGGCCGGCCGGGTCCAGGGCGCAGGCGTGGTGGTCGGCCTTGCCGACGTCCAGGCCGAGGTAGACGTCGTAGTGGTGCTCGGATGGGGCCATCGCGTCCTCCGGGTCGCGCTTCATCTGCGTGCGGCAGACCAGCCCGGACACCCGCGTCGCAGCCACGTTACGTACAGCGATCCAGTCCACGGGTCCCTATCAGCGATCACCAGTGCCCACCCGCCGCCGGTGACAACACCCCCCAGATCATCGGTGCACAGGGGGACTCAGTCATACCGGCGGCGGTGGCCTGCCACCCCATCGCTGGGGTGATCAAGAAGGTAACGGG
>NZ_QGDQ01000074.1 GCF_003149145.1 Quadrisphaera granulorum
ACCGCTCTGGACGCTGCACCAGCAATGACGGCATGATCAGCGAAGCTGACCTCGCAAGGTGACAACGGAAGTACACCACTCCGAGGGACGTGACCAGCCATGCTCACCTGAGCAGGACGCGGGCGGGCAGCCCAGGGGATGAGCTGTTGCTGAGCCCAGCCACACGCGCCCGATGGACGATCCTCGGCTCAGCCTGCGGCAGTCAGCTCCCTGAGGCGCCGCTGCGTCTCACGAAGGGCGGCCTGCTTCACACTGAGACGTTCAGCGATCGAGTCCAGCTCTGCGCGCAAGTCGGGACACATCTCCAACGACGTGCCGTGATCGCCGAGGCGGGCGCAGTCGAGGTAACGCTTGATCACCGCCGTTCCGAGACCGGCGGAGATCATCGCCCTGATCTGGGCTACGCGAACGATGTCGGCCTCCGCGTAGACGCGGTACCCGTTGCCCATGCGCTCGGGGACCAGCAGTCCGCTGTCTTCGTAGTGGCGCAGCGCCCGAGCACTGACCCCTGTACGCGCAGCGACCTCACCGATGTGCACCGCGGCGCCCTCCTGCTCGACTTGACCTTCACGCTGACGTGAGTCCCTACCGTCTCGCGCCGTGATCTCCCGAGCAGCGCACCAGCGCGCAGTCATCATCCACGGCTTCGGCGCAACCCCTCAAGATCACTGGTTCGACTGGCTCGCCGACCAGCTCGAAGCCGACGGGATCCCGACCGCGGTCCCGGCCCTACCGAACCCGCTGGATCCTGACCCCAACCGGTGGGAACAAGCGGTAGCAGCCGAACTGGGAACACCGGACGAGCACTCGATCGTCGTCGCCCACAGCCTGGGCTGCCTCACGCTCGTGCGGTACCTGCGCTCCTTGCCCGATCCATGGCAGCTGGGCACCCTCGTCCTGGTCTCCGGCTTCCTGGAGCGCCTGCCTGCGCTGCCAGAGCTCGACGGCTACATCGGTGACGGCTGCGACGTCGAAGGACTGCAAGTGCGCATACGTCGCCTCGTCGTCATCCGCTCCGACGAGGACCCGTTCGTCCCACCGGCACTGACCGATCATGTCGCCGACCTTCTCGGCGTGCCGGTGCGCGTGGTTCCCGGCGCCGGTCACTTCCTGGCATCGGACGGGATCACCGCAGTTCCAGCCGTCTACGAGGCGATCACCGGCTGACGGCCAGTCCACGACTTCGTGACCCGTGAGACGTGACGGAAGGGGACACCGATGAACGCGCGGATAGCTGTGCTCATCCTGGGCATCTTCTGCTTCGGTTCTTCTGTACTCGCCCGCTCTCCCCGTCAGGCTGAGGTGAGATGCCCAGTCCGGGGCGGGGAAACGACGGACGCTCCGGAGAAATTGTCAAGACCTGTGGATGAAGATCGTTTAGGCGGCGGTCGGGAGGGCCTGCTCAGCCGCTGACGCGCCGGCTTCACCGAGTTCGTCG
>NZ_QGDQ01000075.1 GCF_003149145.1 Quadrisphaera granulorum
CCCGGAGCCGCTCCCGATGATCAACGGGCCGTCCACATCGACGGCTCGCAAAGATCAAGTTGAGCGGTCACCGCGCGATGTCAGTGAGAACCGACCAAGGACCTCACGAAGGACACCACGCGATGACCACCACCAACTCTGCCCTGCTGACCCTGCTCGCGGAGGCGAACGCCGCCACCGACAACGAACGCATCCGCCTGATCACCGAGCACGCCTACCAGCAGCTCATCGACGCCGAGGCCACCGCCGTCATTGGCGCCGGCCGCTACGAACGCACCGACGAGCGCGTCGCGCTGCGCAACGGCACCCGAGCCAAGACCCTGTCCACCACCGCCGGGGACCTGCACCTGGCCATCCCCCGCACCCGCACCGGCTCCTTCTACCCCTCCCTGCTGGAACGACGCCGCCGCATCGACCGGGCACTCTTCGCAGTGATCATGCAGGCGTACGTCCACGGCGTCTCCACCCGCAAGGTCGACGACCTCGTGCTCGCCCTGGGCGCCACCACCGGCATCTCCAAGAGTGAGGTGAGCCGCATCTGCGCCGACCTCGACCTCGAGGTCGCCGCCTGGCGCGAACGGCCGCTGGGCGAGCACGCCTACCCCTACGTCTTCTTGGACGCCACCTACTGCAAGGCCCGCGCGGGCGGGCGCGTGGTCAGCAGAGCCGTGGTCATCGCCACCGGCGTGACCGCCGCCGGTCACCGGGAAGTCCTCGGCGTCGACGTCGGCGACAGCGAGGACGAGACGTTCTGGAAGGACTTCCTCACCGGCCTCAAGCGCCGCGGGCTGGCCGGTGTGCAGCTGGTCATCAGCGATGCCCACGAGGGCCTGAAGCGCGCGATCGCGAAGTCGATGTCCGGGGCCAGCTGGCAGCGCTGCCGAGTCCACTTCGCCCGCAACCTGCTCGCCCACGTGGCCAAGACCGACGGCGACGTCGTCACCGCCGCCTACAGGACCGTGTTCGCCCAGCCCACCGCCACCGGAGTGGCAGCGCAGTGGGACTCGGTCACCGCGACGCTGGCGCCCACCCACCCCAAGGTCGCCGCGGTGATGGACGCCGCCCGCGAGGACGTGCTCGCCTTCACCTCCTTCCCGCCCAGCCACTGGAAGAAGATCTGGTCGACCAACCCCTTGGAGCGTCTCAACAAGGAGGTCAAGCGCCGCACCGACGTGGTCGGGGTCTTCCCCGACGACGCCGCGCTGCTGCGCCTGACCAGCTGCGTGCTGATCGAGACCCACGACGAGTGGGCCGCCGGGGAGCGCCGCTACCTGTCCGAGGCGTCCATGGCCGCCCTGACCGGCGCCAACATCACCGAGTTGACGACCCCGAACGGAGGTACCGCTCTGGACGCTGCACCAGCAATGACGGCATGATCAGCGAAGCTGACCTCGCAAGGTGACAACGGAAGTACACCACTCCGAGGGACGTGACC
>NZ_QGDQ01000076.1 GCF_003149145.1 Quadrisphaera granulorum
GACGGGCTCGTCAGCACCAATCGTCACCGACGTCGAACCGCCCCGACCCGCCCCCATTTTCCTCCTCCGAGACGGCCCCCGGCCAGAGCCGTTCAAGGGCCAGCACGCGACCGAGTACATCTCGATCTAGGGGTCCTCTGAGCTGGTTGCCCCGTGGAGCCGCCCGGTTCAGAAGGGCGGCTCGGTGGGGAAGCTCAGTGCGGGCTTGGCCTGCTGGAACGTGTCCGGGGCGGTGACCCGCGGTGGTGGCGCCCAGGCGCGGTACATCGGGTCAGGGTCGGTGTACGACTTCGGGCGGGTGACGTGCTCGATGCCCAGCGGTGAACGCCAGTGGGCGTGCCCGGCGGTGCACCTCCAGTGCTCCCACCGCGCGGTCCACGGCGCGTCGTGGGCGGTGGCGGCGTGCTTGCGGCGGTGAGTGGAGCGGGACTTGGGGTCCAGGTTGCACGCACACGTCGGCCCGCCCTGCCCAGGGCCCGGACCCCAGGGGGTGACGTGGTCCAGGTCTGCCTGCTCCGCCGGCAGGGTGTCCCCCGGCCCGGTGGAGGTCCCCCACAACGCGGTGACGTACCGGCGCAGCGCAGCCGGTGGGTCGTGCGGGCCGCCGCCGATGGCGTTCAGGGGGCAGGCGTCAGCATCGACCGGCTCACACTCACCGGCCGCGCAAGCATCACCGCCCTCGAGGTCCGGATCGAGGTCGACATCGGCGTCGGGTTCGGGACCGTGATCCCAACCGTCGCCCCAGCCGACGCCCGGGTCGGCATCTCGGCGGTCGTCCCGTCTGTCGTCTCGTCGGTCGTCTCGGTCGGCGGCGGCGGGGTCGGCGGCGGCGGGGTCGCTAGCGGGACCGCTGTCCCGGACGGGAACGGTCTCGAAGGTGGCAGCAGCCTTCGGGGGGAGCTGCTGGATCGGGTGGCCACGGAAGCGCCCCGCCCTGCCCCTCGCAGCCGACCCCGTCGCTGATCGTGGCGACGGCTGAGCCGGCGAGCTGCCCGTCGAGCCGGACGGTGGCATAGCCGGTGGCGCTGCGGAACCTGCGCCGCCACAACCACCGACACTTCCGCCAGCACTTCCGCCGGTGTCCTCGTAGCCGCCTCCGGTGTCGCTGGAGCCGCCGGCGGGAGTGTCGGGGTCGCCGTCGTCCTGCGGACCGTCGCCAGGGCTGGGTTCGCCGGGGCTACCGGGATCGGGGCCGTCCTCTGGGGTGGTGGGGCCGGGACTGTCAGGGCCGTCATCGGAGGTGGCGGGGTCGTCGTCGTCAGTGTCGGGGCCGTCATCGTCGGGGGTGGTGAGCCAGGACGCGGGGTAGGTATGCCCATCCACCGCGATCAGGTCACCGGTGAACGGATCGCTCAGCACCCGCCGCAACCGGCACCCCGGGGAACGCAACCCCGCCCGCACCAAGAACGGCGC
>NZ_QGDQ01000077.1 GCF_003149145.1 Quadrisphaera granulorum
CGGCCGGTCAGGGCCGCAGCATCGAGCACAGGCCCTTCACGGGGGTGCTACGCACCCCCGATCACGGCCCACACAAACCGCAACAGGCTCGATCATGGGCAGTTGGCCACCATGGTGGCCAACTGCCCATGATCACGGAGGGGTCTGGTCTTTCGGGGTGTCGGTGGGCGGTGGCAGGCTCCCGACGCATGAGCAGTGACGCGCAGACCACCCCGAGGACCACCCTCGTCTCCGGCGAGCCGATGGAAACTCCAGCGAGCAGCACGATGAAGGCCGCCCTGGAACTGATCTTCATCGGTGTCTCCGACGTCGACCGCGCCAAGCGGTTCTACGCCGAGCAGCTCGGCTGGGGCTGCGACCACGACCAGCGCGTCACCGACGGCGTGCGGTTCCTCCAGGTCACGCCGCCCGGCTCCGCGTGCTCGTTCGCCTTCGGCGAGGGGATCACCCCCATGCGCCCCGGGGAGCAGAAGGGCTTGCAGGCGGTGGTCGACGACGCCGATGCGGCCCGCGCCGACCTGCTCGCGCGCGGCGTGGAGTGCACCGAGATCGACGAGATGGCGTGGGGCAGGTTCGTCTTCTTCAACGACCCCGACGGCAACGCGTGGGTGCTGCAGCAGCTGCCCGCCCGAGGCTGACGCGTGTCGGCCGCGGGCGGGCTCAGCTGCGCAGGAGGGGGAGGACGTCTTCGGTGAACTGGGTTAGGAAGCGGGTCTGGTCGTGGCCGGGGCCGTGGAAGATGAGGTGGTCGAAGCCTGCGTCGACGTAGCCCGCCACGGCGGCGGAGACCTCGGTGGGGTCGTCGGTGACGATCCAGCGCTGGGCGACCTGCTCGATGGGCAGTTCATCGGCCAGGCGGCCCATCTCCACCGGGTCGTGCACTTGCGACTTCTGCTCGGGCGTCAGCGACAGCGGCGCCCAGAAGCGGGTGTTCTCCAGCGCGCGGGTGGGGTCGCGGTCGTAGGAGACCTTGATCTCGATGGTGCGTTCGATGTCGGATTCGGTGCGTCCGGAGGCCTCCAGACCTTCGCGCAGCGCGGGTAGCAGGGTGTCTTGGTAGAGGTCCATGCCTTTGCCGGAGGTGCAGATGTACCCGTCCCCGGCGCGGCCGGCGTATTTGGTGACCCCGGGGCCGCCGGCGGCGATGAAGACCGGTACGGGGACGTCGGGTTTGTCGTAGATGGTGGCGTCGTGCAGGCGGTAGTAGTCGCCGTCGACGGTGACGCGGTCTTCGGTCCAGAGCTTGCGGATGAGGCGGACGGCTTCGCGCAGGCGGGCGAAGCGTTCGCGGGTTTCGGGGAAGGGGGCGCCGACGGCGTGTTCGTTGAGGGCTTCTCCGGTGCCGACGCCGAGGA
>NZ_QGDQ01000078.1 GCF_003149145.1 Quadrisphaera granulorum
CTCCTCCTGCTTGCTGCTGCCCTCGGGTAGGGCGCTGGTGGGGTTGGCGCGTACCCACAGCGCCATCTCCAGCGCGTCCAGCGGCAGGTCGGTGTCGTGCCGGGCCGTGGTGCGCCAGCCCAGGATCGCCCGGGTGCAGGCATCAGAGACGAACGCGGTGAACACCATCCCCGTCGCGGTGGGGATGTAGGTGAAGTCGACCAGCCACAACTCGTTCGGGGCGGACGCGTCAAAGTCGCGTCGTACCAGGTCAGCGGGCCGTGCGGCGGTGGTGGAGGGCTGCCCGGGGCGGGTGGTGACATACCGCCGGCCCCGGCGGGCTCCTTTCAGCCCAGCGCTCTTCATGAGCCGTTCCACGGTGCAGCGGGCCACGCTGATGCCCTCCTTGGACAGCAGGTGGGTCATCTTGCGGGCCCCGGCCAGCCCCCGACCGGCGTCCTTGTCGTGGAACAGGCGGCTGATATGCCCGCCCAGGTAGGCATCGCGCAGCGCCCGCGCCGAAGCCGGACGGGACCTGGCGGCGTAGTAGGTGCTCGGATGGATCGGGGCGATGTACTCACTGAGCACCCGGCAGACCGGTTCGACCCCGTGCCGCTCGCGCACGGAGTCGATGAAGGCCACCAGCAGCAGGACGGGGAACTCCCGACGAGCACCGCGAGCACGAACCTGCAGACCAGGCCCACCCACGGGCTCGCCGGCAAGGTCGATCGCGGCCTCGTGGACGGCAGGATCGACGGCGGGTTCCTCAGTGCTGGCGTCCTGCTCCGCGGCAGTGCGCGCGGGCTCTTCAGCAGGAGGGTCAGCAGGAGGGTCAGCAGGGGTGTGAGCACGGTCGCCGGCCTGGGTCAGCAGGGTGTTCACCTGCTCACCCAGACCGACCTCACCGGCTGCTACCAGGGAAGACGCGGGTCGAGCTCCCGCGCGAAGAAACTTGACGCTGCCAGCAAGATCTCGTTGGCGCGGCGCAGCTCGCTCACTTCACGCTGCAGGGCGCGGATCTGCTGGTCCGCGTCGGTGGTCAGCCCCGGGCGCTTGCCGGCGTCGACCTCCGCGCGCTGGCACCAGCCCCGCAGGGTGTCCACGGGGATCGCGACCATCGGGGCGATCCTGCGGCAGGCAGCGTTCAAGGACAGCTCGGCTTCGCTGGCGCGGGCATCCAGCACGAGGCGGATCGCTCGCTCCCGCAGCTCCGGGGGGTACTTGCGTGGTGCCGGCATGGCTCAGTCCTCGTCAGATCAGAGCCTCTACTTAAGAACGTCCGCCAGTAGGTGTGATCATGCTGCGCGGATGCGCTTGGAGCGAGGCCGGTTCTCCCAGCGGTACCGGTCCCAGCACCCCACGATCAG
>NZ_QGDQ01000079.1 GCF_003149145.1 Quadrisphaera granulorum
TTTGAGCGGACCGATCCATCCTCCGGAGTTCCATCCTCGACCCGCAACCCGAGGTCACGCAGCGTCACCGCAGACGCGCTAGTGGCAAAGGCTCATTCACCGGAGTTGAATCCCGACGAGTGGGTCTGGAAGAACGTGAAGGCCGACCGGGTAGGTCGAGCGGGGTTTTCTAGTGCTCAGGACTTGATGGATAAGGCTGTTGCAGCATTGGAGCGATTAGTGGGTCACCCGGGGCTGGTGCGGGGTTTCTTTGGTGACCCGAACCTGGCCTATATCAAGGCATAGAAAGTCTGCCTACTTAAGTTCTCCTTAGCAACAAGCGATTGCACGGCAGACGGCGGCACTCAGGTTCTCCTGCTCGGTGGTGTCTGATGCGATTCACAGCGTCCCTGTGCTCATCGGCCAACAGCAAGCAGAAGCCACAAGTCTCGGTGAAAAATCACTCGCCCGCGCCGCAACCACCGCGCCCCGGCGAGCACTGCAGCTCGTCGGGGCGCGGTGGTTGCGGCTACTCAGGTATTGGCAACGCCCTTACTACCGGCCACTCCGGTCGTACACGGTCCAGGAAGTTTGCCTCCACAATGACCGGGCGTCATACGCACCTCTCCGTGCATCGGTGACGAGGCGAGCAGCGTCTTGATCAGCACTTTCCGGGGTTTGCCGTGATAACGTTGTTCGGGCTCTGGTACTGCACGATGGTCCGAACCGCCTGACGCTTCACCGTCTGTCCCGTGCGCTTGTTGATGAGTGAAATTTCGCCGGAGAAGCACATGGCGTCGCGCCGGGGATCGGATCCGGCGTAATCGGTGTAACCGAGCGACGCGACCATGCCGGCATCCGCGACGTCGCGCCAGTTCTCGCCAGTGAGGGCAGCAAGGTTGGACCAGTCTTGGCCGTGATCGTGGGCGATGTGGAGGTACCCCATGCCCGTATCACGATCGTTGTCCTGGAAACCGCAGGTGAGGTTGGTCGTGCCACCACGGAGGTACATGTTGTTATTGCGGGCTGTCACGCTCTTGCGGGTGTAACCGCTGCGAACGATCTTGTCGCGCTTGCCGCTGCCCGTGCAAGCGACAGCCCAGACCGGTGCCGCGGCCGCAGCGGCCTGCGGGGCGGCGGAAGTCGACGCTGCCTTCGCAGCAGAGGGCACCCAGTCAAGGTCGGGGTTGCCGCTTGCGCCGGCTGTGCCCTGCGCCCCTGCATCGCTGGTCGCCTGCGCGTCTACCGCTGAGGCTGATGCAGTGGCCATTGAGCCTTTGCCACTAGCGCGTCTGCGGTGACGCTGCGTGACCTCGGGTTGCGGGTCGAGGATGGAACTCCGGAGGATGGATCGGTCCGCTCAAA
>NZ_QGDQ01000080.1 GCF_003149145.1 Quadrisphaera granulorum
CGGGTTGATCACCCACCGTTGCAGCGGGTCCACCGCCCGCGGCGGCCGGATGTGCGGCACCCCGTCGACCATCCGCACCCCCCACACCCCCAAGGTGACCAGGATGTGGTGGCGGATGCACAGCAGCACCCCACTGTCGACGTCGGTCAGGCCTCCGGCGGCCCACTCCAGTACGTGGTGGGCTTCCAACATCCCCGGTGGGGCGGTGCAGCCTGGGATAGCGCACCCGCCGTCGCGGGCCAGCATCGCCCGGCGCTGACCGGCGGTGAACAGTCGCACCGCCCGCCCCAACGTCAGCACCTTGGCGTCGGCGCCTTCACAGGAGAGCACCACCGCCTGCAGGGACCCGGTGCACGCCACCATCCGCAGCGCTGCCGTCGACAACGACCGGTTGGTGGTCTCGCAGTGGCCCGGTTCCGCGCCTGGGGTTCCCGCGAGGGCGTCGCTGGTGGTGGTGACGATGACGCGGGCACCTTCCCCGCCGATGGTGCCGTCGCTGCCGCGGGCCAGGCGGACCAGTTCGGCGAAGGCGTGCGCGCGGCGCAGCGGCGCCGGGCGCAGGTCACGCACCGGCACACTCCCCGCGCCCGCAGCACCGGCACCAGCACCAGCGCTGTCCGCCGAGTCGGCCGTGGAGTTGCTCGTGGCCCCGCCACTGGCAGTGTCGGCGCCAGAGCAGTCATCGGCGGAGGGCGCAGCGGCAGAGGCACCCGCGCTGCCGTTGGGATTGCCGTCAACAACGTCCCCCTCCAGCCCGTCGAGAGGTTCCTGGCCCGGCATCTGGTCAGGGCTCTGGTCGGGGCTCTGGTCCGGCGCGACCGGCGCGTGGACGGTCGGTAGCGGTTTGGAGGCGGCGTCGATGGCGGCTTTGAACTCCGCCCCGGCCACGGGGTCCAACCGGCCGCGGAACTCCACGGTGCCGTCGGCGTGGACGGTGACGTTCAAGTACTGCCGGTCCAGGTCTTCGGGGTCGAAGCCGCGGTCGGCGCGGTCAGGGTCCAACGTGTGCGCCAACGTGGTGCACACGATCGCGGCCTGAGCATGAGTCAAACCGGGCAGGGACTTCGCGAGGGTGGCATCAGCGGTGGCGCCGTGCTCACGGCGGACGCGGGCGGGAAGGCTGGCGATGGTGCGCTGAGCCAGGGAGGCCACATCGGTGGGCAGGCGCCCTGCGGCGTGGGCTTCGCCGAGCAACCCGAGAGCGACGGCGGAGGACCCCGCCGCAGGACCCGCCGCCGGACCAGCGGGGAGTCCGGTCGGGAGTCCAGCTGCGGGTTCGGCAGCGTCCTCGGCGCTGTCGGCGGCCGTGTCGGGATCAGCGTC
>NZ_QGDQ01000081.1 GCF_003149145.1 Quadrisphaera granulorum
TCGGCGAAGGCGGCGTTCCCCGCCTGGCGTGACACGTCCCTGGCCAAGCGCACCCAGGTGCTGTTCGCCTTCCGGGAACTGCTCAACGCCCGCGCCCCCGAACTCGCGGCGATCATCACCGCTGAGCACGGCAAGGTCCTCTCCGACGCCGCCGGTGAAGTCGCCCGCGGTCAGGAAGTGGTGGAGTTCGCCTGCGGCATCCCCCACCTGCTCAAGGGCGGCTTCACCGAGAACGCCTCCACGGCGGTGGACGTGCACTCGGTGCGCCAGCCGCTGGGCGTGGTCGCGGTGATCTCCCCGTTCAACTTCCCCGCGATGGTCCCGATGTGGTTCTTCCCCGTCGCCATCGCCACCGGCAACACCGTGGTGCTCAAGCCGTCCGAGAAGGACCCCTCAGCGGCGTTGTTCATCGCCGGACTGTGGAAGGACGCCGGCCTACCCGACGGGGTCTTCACCGTGCTGCAGGGCGACAAGGTCGCCGTGGACGGGCTGCTGGACCACCCCGACGTCGCCTCGGTCTCCTTCGTGGGCTCCACCCCGATCGCGAAGTACGTCTACGAACGCGGCACCGCCGCCGGCAAGCGCGTCCAAGCGTTGGGCGGTGCGAAGAACCACATGGTGGTGCTGCCCGACGCTGACCTGGACGCCGCCGCCGACGCCGCCGTCAACGCCGGGTTCGGCTCGGCCGGGGAACGCTGCATGGCGATCTCAGCGTTGGTGGCCGTGGGTGGTGTGGGTGATGAGCTGGTCACCAAGATCGCCGACCGGGCGGGGAAGATCCGCACCGGTGACGGGCGGCGCAGCTGTGACATGGGTCCGCTGGTCACCAAGGTCCACCGCGACAAGGTCGCCTCCTACATCGACGTCGCCGCCGCCGACGGCGCCGACGTGGTGGTGGATGGGCGCGCCATCACCCCCGACGCTGATGGCGGCGTGGACAACCAGGGCTTCTTCCTGGGCCCCACGCTGCTGGACCGGGTACCGACGACGTCGGCGGCGTACACCGAGGAGATCTTCGGTCCGGTGCTGAGCGTGCTGCGGGTGGCCTCCTACGCCGAGGCCGTGGACCTGATCAACGCCAATCCGTACGGCAACGGGGTGGCGATCTTCACCAACGACGGTGGCGCCGCGCGGCGGTTCGCCAACGAGGTCCAGGTCGGGATGATCGGGATCAACGTGCCGGTGCCGGTGCCGATGGCGTACTACTCCTTCGGGGGGTGGAAGAACTCCCTGTTCGGTGACACCCACGCCCACGGCAC
>NZ_QGDQ01000082.1 GCF_003149145.1 Quadrisphaera granulorum
TGAGCCTTTGCCACTAGGACTTTGAGTGGTGACGCTGCGTCACACGGTGCGGTGGTACTCCAGGTGCAGCACCACCAGCGCTGCGGCGACGATGGTGCTGATGCGGGTGGGGCACAGGCTCACCCGGCGCAGGCCCTTGAAGTACTTCAGCAGTGCGTTGCCCCGCTCGGCTGGGGCTCGGCGGGCGTTGTGGGCCTTGTTCGCCTCCCGCACGTCCTCGGGCAGACCCGACCCGTCGCAGGGAGCCTTGGTGGCACACACCAGCGTGCCGCTCTCCCCTTCGTAGCCGAGGTCGGCCAGCACCTGGTGGTCGGCGTCGGTGAAGTCAGCCAGGGCTTGAAGGAGGCCCTCGTGGGTGCGGACGCAGGTGACGTCGTGCTCACGGCCCGGGCGTACCGGGGAGGTCCAGATCGGCCACCCGTCGGGTGCGGTGATGACCTGGATGTTCCCGCCGTGGCAGTGGTGCTTCCCGCTCCACCACAGATCGACCTTGCGGCTGCTCTGCTCGCCGTTGCGCTTCTTGCGGCTGGTCGGGCCGGGGATCGAGCAGCGGTCCGTTTCGATGAGGGTGCCGTCGATGGCGACGTGCTCGTGCCCGGCCTCGCGGGCGGCCTGCAGCGCGCGGCGCAGGTCGGGGGCCTTCTGGCCCAGGACGTCCAGGACCTCGTGGACGTAGCGGTAGGCCGTGCGCAGGCTGATGGCGTTGTCGACGGCGAGCTGGACGATGCGAGTCTGGTCCAGCAGCCAGCGGGCGAACATCACCGCCTGGGCAAAGCAGCCCAGCGCTCGGCGTCCGGTGCGGGTGCCCAGATGAGCACGGTGGTCGCGCAGGTGAGCAGCGATCGCCTGGACGGTGGGGCGTGACAGTGGCAGCACCGCGGTGTAGGTCACCGGGCGGGTGTCGACCTCGGCGTCGACGCCGCTGCGGGCCTGGTCACGGTCGGGGTTGTCGACGGCGGCAGCGACCGCTTGCAGCAGAGAAGGGACCTGGGTGGCCTCGTTGTCGTTGCGGGTCGAGGTGGAGATGGCACGATCGAGCACGGTGGGACTCCGGGGGAAGAGTCGATCTTTGAGCGGACCGATCCATCCTTCGGGGTCCCACCCTCGACTCGCAACCCAAGGTCACGCAGCGTCACCGCCGACGCGCTAGTGGCAAAGGCTCA
>NZ_QGDQ01000083.1 GCF_003149145.1 Quadrisphaera granulorum
TGAGCCTTTGCCACTAGGACTTTGAGTGGTGACGCTGCGTCACACGGTGTGGTGGTGCTCCAGGTGCAGCACCACCAGCGCCGCAGCGACGATGGTCCCGATCCGGGTGGGGCACAGGCTCACCCGGCGCAGGCCCTTGAAGTACTTCAGCAGCGCGTTGCCCCGCTCCGCCGGGGCCCGGCGGGCGTTGTGGGCCTTGTTCGCCTCGGCCACGTCCTCGGGCAGGCCGGAGCCGTCGGTGGGCGCCTTGACGGCGCACACCAGCGTGCCGTTCTCCCCCTCATAGCCCAGGTCGGCCAGCACCTGGTGCTCGTCGTCGCTGAAGTCCGCCAGGGCCTGGAGGAGGTCGTTGTGGGTGCGGGCGCAGGTGATGTCGTGCTCCCGGCCCGGGCGTACCGGGGAGGTCCAGATCGGCCACCCGTCGGGTGCAGTGATGACCTGGACGTTCCCGCCGTGGCAGTGGTGCTTCCCACTCCACCACAAGTCCACCTTGCGGCTGCTCTGCTCGCCATTGCGCTTCTTGCGGCTGGTCGGGCCGGGGATGGAGCAGCGGTCGGTTTCGATGAGAGTCCCGTCGATGGCGACGTGCTCATGCCCAGCCTCACGCGCCGCAGCCAGCGCCGCGCGCAGATCGGGTGCCTTCTGGCCCAGGACGTCAAGAACCTCGTGGACGTAGCGGTAGGCCGTACGCAGGCTGACGGCGTTGTCGACGGCGAGCTGGACGATGCGAGTCTGATCGATCAGCCAGCGGGCGAACATCACCGCCTGGGCAAAGCAGCCCAACGCTCGGCGTCCGGTGCGGGTACCCAGATGGGCGCGGTGGTCGCGCAGGTGAGCAGCGATGGCTTGGACGGTGGGGCGTGACAGTGGCAGCACCGCCTGGTAGGTCACCGGTCGGGTGTCAACGGCGGTGTCGACGCCGCTGCGGGCGTGGTCACGGTCCTGGTTGTCGACGGCGGCAGCGACCGCTTCCAGCAGAGAAGGGACCTGGGTGGCCTCGTTGTCGTTGCGGGTCGAGGTGGAGATGGCACGATCGAGCACGGTGGGACTCCGGGGGAAGAGTCGATCTTTGAGCGGACCGATCCATCCTCCGGAGTTCCATCCTCGACCCGCAACCCGAGGTCACGCAGCGTCACCGCAGACGCGCTAGTGGCAAAGGCTCA
>NZ_QGDQ01000084.1 GCF_003149145.1 Quadrisphaera granulorum
ACCGCTCTGGACGCTGCACCAGCAATGACGGCATGATCAGCGAAGCTGACCTCGCAAGGTGACAACGGAAGTACACCACTCCGAGGGACGTGACCGGGGCGGACGCACGCCGGGCAGCGGTCGACGAAGAACGACAGCGAGCCCTCGCTACAGCTGCGGCCACGAGAGAGGTGACCAGCGCACGGGCCTGTCTTGCCCGACACACCCAGGCGGACGCCGGCCTGACAGGTAGCCGGCCCGGCGTCAGCAGTCTCTAGCTGCCGGAGGCCACCCTCGCTGGTAGGTGAGCCTCACCGAACGCGCGAAGTCCGCCGGTGTGATTACTCCGAACGGGTGAACTCCAGATTGCTCGACACGCCGCCCCATGCAGCCGCTTCGAACGCCTATCGGACTGTCGGTGGTGCCCCCTAACGTCTCTTGCATGACCTGGACCGGCACCGAAGCGCCCCACCACGGCGCCGACGACGCCGGCCTGCCCACCGGCAGCAGCACCCCACCCCCAACCGCTGAACACCCGCCCTCTGAGCAGCCCTGGGAAGGGTGGGAGCCCCTGGCCCCCGGCGCCCTGGGCGCCCCCACTGCTCCTGCGAGGCAGGCAGGCGCGGACCCCACCTCACATTCCGGCCTGTTCGCTGACATCCCCCCACTACCCCTGACCGGGCCCCTGGCCGATGCCCTGCACACCACCCGCATCGCCCTGGACGAGGCGGCCACCGCCGCCTGCTACCTCTCGAGCACCGGCGCCCACCAGCGCGTCGAAGCCCTCCAACGCGTCGCTGAGGCCCGCGACCTCACCGACGCCGTCCTGCTACGCCTGCTGGCCACCTTCACCCCCGAAGACCTACGCACCGTGGGCGCCACCAACCTCGTCGACCTGGTGCTGACCCACACCGGCTCCAGCCCCCAACGCGCCAACACCGAGGTCAAACTCGCCGCCGCCCTGACCGCCCCACCCCAGCACCCCGCACCCGCCGCCGGTGAGGGCGACACTGGTGACCAGGACGACGACGGCGACGCGACCGCCGACTCCGATGCCGACGCTGATCCCGACACGGCCGCCGACAGCGCCGAGGACGCTGCCGAACCCGCAGCTGGACTCCCGACCGGACTCCCCGCTGGTCCGGCGGCGGG
>NZ_QGDQ01000085.1 GCF_003149145.1 Quadrisphaera granulorum
CTGCGCGACATCGTCGCGCAGTTGGACATCACCGCCCTGAACAAGCGCTACCGCCGCGGCGGGACCGGGCGGATGGCGTACGACCCGCGGATGCTGCTGCTGTTGTGGATCTACGCGGCGATGAACGGGATCTTCTCCACCCGCAAGATCGAAGCTGCCTGCCGCCGCGACATCGGCTTCATGTCCATCGTCGGCGTCGGGGGGCAGGCCCGCGTGCCGGACCACACCACCCTCAACCGGTTCATCTCCTATGACGACACGGTCGTGGATGAGTTGTTCGCCCAGGTGCTGCGGCTGTGCGCGGCACTGGGGATGGTCCGCGCGGGGGTGGTCGCTATCGATGGCACCAAGGTCGCCGCGGACGCCTCCTTCGCCAAGTCTCACACCGCTGATGCGCTGGCCCACCAGCTGCGCGAAGCCGAAGCCGAGGTCGCCGCCCAGCAGCAGGCGCTGCAGGTGGCGCGGGGACTACGCGCCCGCCAGGCCAGCATCGATGAGGCCGAGGACGCCGCCGAAGCCGCACGCCGCAGGCGCGGGGATGACGGGGATGACGGTGACGGGCAGGGGATGACCGAGGAGTTGAAGTCCCTGGCTCGCAAGCTGCGCGGCGCCACCGAGCGCCGCGACCGGATCCAGGCGGCCCTGGATGATCTGGCGGCGCGTAAGGCCGCCGCGCAGGAGGCGATGCGGGCCGCGCAGCGTGCCAAGCAGGCCGCCTGGGATGCGAAGGCGGCCGCGGCGGGTACCTCGGCCAGGTTGGGTCCGCGCCCCAGGGACGAGGTGGCCATCACCCGGGCTGGGCGTGATCAAGCGCCGCGGGCGTCGGTGACGGATGCGGACTCGCGGCGGATGAAGAGTTCCAAGGCGGGGTTCGTGCAGGGCTACAACGTGCAGTACGCGGTCGCTTCTGATCCGGGTGGGGTCGGGGATCAGATCGTGCTGGATGCCCGCGCTTCTCAGGACGGCACTGATCATCACCAGCTGCCGGAGTCAGTGGACGCGGTCAAGGCCACCCTGGACGCCCTGCGCGCAACCACCCCGGCGAACACGA
>NZ_QGDQ01000086.1 GCF_003149145.1 Quadrisphaera granulorum
CGACGAACTCGGTGAAGCCGGCGCGTCAGCGGCTGAGCAGGCCCTCCCGACCGCCGCCTAAACGATCTTCATCCACAGGTCTTGACAATTTCTCCCGCCAGGCTGCGAGGCCTCGGTGCATCGAGTGCCGCGCTCCGGTGCGACGCGAAGGCACCCGGTGCGCCCTGTGCGAGCACATGACCCCGCAGCAGCGCCGTCGTGCTGCCGCCAGCAGGGCGCAGGCCGCCGCAGCAGCGCAAGAGCGCGAGATAGCTCGCCAGCAGGCCGCACGGCCCGCACCGGCGCCCACCGAGAAGCCGGCAGACCCTGAGCGCCCGCCTCAGCGGCGGCGCCCAGGTCCTACGGACAGGGACCCGGAGGAGACGTTCGCCGTGCACCGCGAGGTCCACAGGCTGTCCGAATACGGCTCGTCGGCCGCCGACATCGCCGTGCACATGAGCATGAGGCTGGACGCCGTGCAGGCGATCCTGGCCCGCCCGCTGCAGATCGGCCAGGGGCCACGATGGACAGGGGCGGAAAGGGAAGAGCGCGCCAGGAAGGTGCGCGTGGCGGCGCGCAACGGAGTCCCCATCGCCGACATCGCCTCAGCCCTGGGGGCCTCTGAGACATGGGTGCGGAGCGTTCTGCTGGAGGAGGCCGCGAAGGTGAAGCGACGGGCAACGAGGACCGCCCCCGACGGCCGGTGAAGGCTGCCGAGGGCGGTCGGTAGATCTCAGAGGACCTAAGTCAGCGGTCCCAGCCCGTGTACCAGACGGCGGTGCTGGGCTTTGCGCGTTCGCGATACAGCACCACGTTGCCGTCGTTCTGGACGACTAGAGTGGCATCGGGGTTCCCCCACGTGCCGCTGTGCCAGAGCACCGAGCCGTCGGCGTCGCTGATGACGACGTTGCCGTCCTTCTGGATATTCAGGTTCGCCTGCGGGTGACCCCCAGGGCGCGGTCATAGTCAGGTGAGCACCGCGGGCGCCCTCCCTCGTAAGAGATCAACAGCGTTGGTGTGAGCAGCGTTCGCCCACGTCAACGTC